>NZ_AYMP01000018.1 GCF_000633515.1 Morganella morganii H1r
GGTTTTCTGTGTACAAAAAAAGACCCGCAGCGCGGGTCTTTTGATTCTTACTCTGTGACTGTCAGTGCAGCGCCAGTTTCAGCGCCTCTTCCTTCAGATCCAGCTCCTGCACCAGCCGCGTGTAAGTGTGCTCACTGATATTCTTACTTTTGCGCAGCTGTTTCAGCGCATCACGCTCCGCCTGAAGTGCTGTCAGTGACATCCGCCGTTCCATGCGGATCACATTGTGCCAGTCAAATCCGGCGGTCTGGTCATCACTGTTACTGTCAAGATGACGACCGTAGATCTCCAGCAGATGAGTCCCCACTTCTGTGCGCAGTGTCATTTCATCAATGTCTTCCAGCGGTTCAGCCATCTGCCCGCGCAAATTGTTCATTGCGGCTTCATTCAGGGTGAACCGGGCGTTCAGCTCTTCATTATCGTGCGGTAAGTCGGTATTCAGCCCTTTGGTCAGCACCGGCAGTGCAACGGCGGCAATCACCAGTGAAAACAGGATCACGCCCATGGCGAGGAAGATAGCCAGATCCCGGTGCGGGAACGGTGAACCATCATTCATCAGTACCGGCAGAGTCAGAATACCGGCAAGGGTAATCGCCCCGCGCACACCCGCCGTTGCCATAATCGCCATCAGGCGCAGATGCGGCATATCGGACTGCTTACCTTTGCGGCGCTGACGGAAAACCGTCAGTGTCATGGCAACCCATACCCAGGCAAAACGCAGCAGCGCCAGACCAACAGTGATAATTACCACATACAGCAGCAGCACCCACGGCGCGGAGGCACCGGCATCCGCTGCCACCTGCGGCACGGAGCGCCACATTTCCGGTAACTGCTCACCCAGCAGAATAAAGATCATGCCGTTCAGCGCGACCTGCACGGTATCCCAGACCGCTTTGCTCTGCATGCGGGTGGCAGACTGCATACGACCGACAATACGCTCATAGTGCATGGCAATACCGGCCGCCACTGCCGCCAGAATCCCTGACACGTCCATGTGCTCCGCTGCCAGATAAGAGACAAACGGGATCAGCAGACTGATCATAATCTGAATCGCCGGGTCTTCCCCGGTACGCTGCACCAGGAACTGGTTCACTTTCCCGATAAACATGGCAATCAGCAGGCCCACCATAATCCCGCCCAGCGCCACCAGCATAAACTTCCCGGCAGCCGACGGCAGGGAGAACGTCCCGGTCAGTGCCGCGCCTACCGCAAAACTGAAGCACACCAGGCCGCTGGCATCATTAAAGAGGGATTCCCCTTCCAGAATATGCGCCATACGGGACGGCAGCGGCGCATTGACGGTCATTGCCGCCACAGACACCGGGTCTGTCGGTGACAGAATCGCCGCTAATGCAAAAGCAACAGCCAGAGAAACCGCCGGGATCAGCCAGTGAATAAACAGCCCCATGCCGACAACGGTGAAAAACACCAGACCAATGGCCAGCGAGAAAATCGGTTTGATATCACTGAACAGCGCTTCTTTCGGAATACGCCAGCCATCAAGAAACAGCAGCGGCGGGATAAAAAGGAACAGGAACAGATGCGGCTCAAACTCCACATCAAAACCAAAGAGTGACAACCCCGCACCAATGGCAATCTGAATAAAAGGTAACGGGATTTTGTCTCCCAGCAGGCGGGAGATAAACACGCTGGCAATCACGGCCAGCAAAAAAACAAGGATCAGTGTAACAACAGACATAGGCGGTTTTTTTATCCTTTCAGAAATCTGATACATAACCACAATTCAGGGTTTGCAGGGTATACGATTGACAGTAAAAATAAAGCAGAGAAAGCAGGGAATGTAAAATTATTGTGTGTCAAAATCTGAATATCTGCCGGGGTTGTTCCCAGTGCCGGTCAATGAGCACCGCTCAGGGCTTTACTGAATACAGCAATGACCAGAGTCCTGACGGTGACATCTCTTTCCTGATTGATGATGAGGCCTGTTATATTCCTGAAAACACCACGACCCGCAGTGGTGCTGATGCCCGCGGAAGTGTAAACCGCGTGCCAAAAACAGTCAGAAAATTTTCAGTGATGTTGAGTGTGCCCGGCGGAATAACCGGCACGGTAAGAGAACAACGCCGCCGTTTCCGGCGGCGTCATTATTTTAACGGTTAATCATCAAGGTCTTCCGGATTTTCCGGCAGTGTGATTTTCACACGGTTAATCCGGTGATTCTGAATTTCCAGCGGCTCAAACAGGCAGCCGTCAATTTCAATCTGCTCACCGACTTTCGGCAGACGCTGTAAATGCTCCATCAGCAGACCGGCTACCGTTTCATACTCGCGCTTTTCATCCAGCGTCAGCGGAATATAGTTGATTAAGTCTTCCAGCGGCATAAAACCGTTGGTGATCCAACTGTTATCATCCGTAAACTGAATGTCATGGCGGGCATCATTCTCAACACCGCTGACCGGCAGGTTACCGGCAATGGTTTCCATCACATCTGTCAGTGTCACCACCCCTTCAACGTACCCGAATTCATCGGCCACAAAGGCAAAGTGTGTCTGCGCCTGACGGAACTGCTCCAGCGCTTTCAGTAATGACAGCTGTTCAGGGAACACCAGCGGCTGTTTGATCAGCGCATGCAGATCCAGCGTGTCCTGCTGTAAACGCTGATGCAGCAGGTCAATCACATGCACCACGCCCAGCAGTTCATCATCATCCGCCGAGCCTTTGATCACCACGCGGGTGTGCGGGTTTTTAATCAGCAGCGCCGCGATTTCATCACTGGTGGCATCAATCCGCAGCATCTCCACATCATGACGCGAAGTCATAATACTGTTGACGTTACGCTGCGACAGCCCGAGCACACGGACAATCATCTGCCGCTCTTCGGGGTCAAAAATTTCCTGATTATCCGAAATCAGATCTGCCGTGCGGTTATCCAGTTCTGAGGATTCGCGTTTACCGCTCAGAATACGCAGCACCGCTTCCGCAGTGCGCTGGCGCAGGGAATTTCGCCCGCGCAGAAACTTACGGCGGTTAAACATCGCTACCTGATTGAGCATTTCAATCATGATGGAGAAGCCGATCGCCGCGTAGAGGTAACCTTTCGGAATGTGATAGCCGAACCCTTCCGCCACCAGACTGAAACCGATCATCAGCAGGAAACTGAGACACAGGATAACAATGGTCGGGTGCTCATTGACAAAGCGGGTCAGCGGACGGCTGCCCCAGATCATCAGCAGCATGGCAATAATCACCGCTGTCACCATCACACCGATGTGATCCACCATCCCGACTGCCGTGATCACGGAGTCCAGCGAGAAGACGGCGTCCAGCACAATAATCTGTGCCACCACCGCCCAGAATTTTGAGGTTTTCCGCTGCTGCCCGTCGTGATGCTCACCGCCTTCCAGCCGTTCGTTCAGCTCCATCGTGGCTTTAAACAGCAGGAACAGACCCCCGATCAGCATAATTAAGTCACGTGCACTGAACGGATGGCCGAACATCGTAAACATCGGTTTAGTCAGCGTGATAAGCCAGGAAAGGCTGAACAACAGAATAATACGCATGACCAGCGCGCACAGCAGACCGGTTATACGGGCTTTATCACGCAGTGCAGGAGGAAGTTTATCGGCAAGAATGGCAATGAAAACAAGGTTATCAATACCAAGAACAATTTCGAGTACGATTAATGTGGCCAGGCCGGCCCAAATCGACGGATCAGCGATCCATTCCATACGGTTAGTTTTACCTTTTATTCGCACAGCTTATGCTGCAGATGAAATAATGCGGATTGTCCGGCCAAATAGCAATAAAAAATTCCGCACTTTGCCGCTGTTCCTGTTGTGCGCAATGACGATACCGTTTGCATCAATCGCTACCACGCAGCCTTTACATGCGTTAAACTGTGACGAAATTAACAGTCAGCTAACGAAATCGTCGTTAGTCACGGGTCAATTCCTGAAGGAGTCTTCATGTCCAAACAACAAATTGGTGTTGTCGGTATGGCCGTTATGGGCCGTAATCTCGCGCTGAATATCGAAAGCCGCGGTTATTCTGTTTCTGTTTTTAACCGCTCTTCTGATAAAACCGATGAAGTGATTGCTGAAAACCCGGGGAAAAAACTGGTTCCCAGCTACAGCATTGAAGAGTTTGTTGACTCCCTGGAAAAACCCCGCCGTATCCTGCTGATGGTCAAAGCCGGTGAAGCCACTGACAAAACCATCGCATCTCTCACCCCGCATCTCGATAAAGGCGACATCCTGATCGACGGCGGCAACACCTTCTTTCAGGACACCATCCGCCGTAACAAAGAGCTGTCCGCACAGGGCTTTAACTTTATCGGCACCGGCGTTTCCGGTGGTGAGGAAGGCGCACTGAAAGGGCCGTCCATTATGCCGGGCGGACAAAAAGAAGCTTACGAACTGGTTGCCCCGATCCTGAAACAGATCGCAGCACAGGCCGAAGGTGAGCCGTGTGTGACCTACATCGGTGCTGACGGTGCCGGTCATTATGTCAAAATGGTTCACAACGGTATCGAATACGGCGATATGCAGCTGATAGCGGAAGCATACTCCGTGATGAAAAATGCCCTCGGCATCAGCAATGATGAACTGGCGTCGGTATTCAGTGAGTGGAACAACGGCGAACTGAGCAGCTACCTGATTGATATCACAAAAGATATCTTCCGCAAAAAAGATGAAGACGGCAACTATCTGGTGGATGTGATCCTTGATGAAGCCGCCAACAAAGGTACCGGTAAATGGACCAGCCAGAGCGCGCTCGACCTCGGTGTGCCGCTGACACTGATCACCGAATCCGTATTTGCCCGTTATATCTCGTTCCTGAAAGACCAGCGCGTTGCGGCTTCCAACGTACTGAAAGGGCCGAAAGCGGCTGCATTCAGCGGCGATAAAGCGGAATTTATCGAGAAAGTCCGCCGCGCCCTGTATCTGGGCAAAATTGTCTCTTATGCACAGGGCTTCTCACAGCTGCGCGTTGCCTCTGATGAGTACAACTGGGATCTGAACTACGGCGAAATCGCGAAAATTTTCCGCGCCGGTTGCATCATCCGTGCGCAGTTCCTGCAGAAAATCACTGACGCTTATGCGGAAAACCCGGCACTGGCTAACCTGCTGCTGGCCCCTTACTTCACACAGATTGCCGATGAGTATCAGCAGGCGCTGCGTGATGTGGTCTGCTACGGCGTTCAGCACGGCATTCCTACACCAACCTTCTCTGCCGCTATCGCCTATTATGACAGCTACCGCAGTGCGGTACTGCCGGCAAACCTGATCCAGGCGCAGCGTGACTATTTCGGTGCGCATACCTATAAACGTACCGACAAAGACGGTGTGTTCCACACCGAATGGCTGGAAAATAATTAATTGCTGCGGTTATCCGCATCTGCCGGAGCCGGGATAATGATCCCGGCTTTTTCTTGTTTACAGCCCGCCTGACGCTTAAACAGGCTTAATCAAATCAAATTATCCGTAGCATAATCATGAATAACATAAATCCCTGGGGTGATGTGGTTCTGCCTTCACGGCCGGCATACCGGTTTTCCGCCATGTGGCTTACCCTGCTTTTTGCCCTGATTAATATCGTGGTCTGGTTCTGGCAGCTGCACTGTGCCTCACCACTGCCGGAGCAGGAGTATAACCTGCTGCTGGCCGGTGCGAATGTGTATCAGTTGTCACTGACCGGCGACTGGTGGCGTTATCTGACCAGCATGACGCTGCATGCTGACCCTGTGCATCTGGTCATCAATACCCTCGCGCTTATCGTCATCGGTATTAACTGTGAAGCCATGGCCGGTAAAATACGGATGCTGTTTATCTATCTGGTCAGCGGTATTGCCGCCGCTTTTGTCAGCGCCACATGGTTGTGGGCTCAGCGCGGCGGATTCAGTGCGTATGAAATTCCGATCACCGTCAGTGTCGGCGCCTCCGGCGCCATTATGGGGATCGCCGGTGCCGTCATGATGTACCTGATAAGGGCGCGGACAGATCCTTCGGTTTCTGTTGCTGACCGTCTGCGTTACAAAAATCTGCTGATAACCATCATTTCACTACTCCTGCTGACATTATTAAGTTCACTGCACAACAATGATGATACCGCCACCGATAATGTGGCACACATCAGCGGCTTTATCTGCGGCGCTACGATGGGATGGCTTTACGCTGCCGCCTCCGGGATACACAAAACAGGGATGGATCGCTGGTCATGTCTGATTTCCGCCGTTTCAGCAGGGCTGATTATCCTGCTGCTGTCCGCCGGTTCCGGCAGTCATGACCGGCGTCTGATGCTTGAACGGGAAATGATCCTCGACGAGATCGGTATCATGGTTAACGCACAGGCAGAAAAACAATTAAATGATTGATTCCGGTCACATTAATCCGTGCCGTAAACCGCTATGGTGATTAAACGATTAATGACTAGAAGCAGGTGATGATATGGATTATTGGTTTGTATCGTACAAAGTGCGTGCCCGTAACGGAGACACTTTACAGGGGCATCAGATCACAGAAACCGAAGCCGGTGTGTCCCCCCGTGATGCATTAGAACAAGCTACTCAGAAAATTGCCGACGAGTCTCAGGCTGACCTGCGTTCAGTCCGTATTCTTGCATTTAACCGTGTGTAATTAACGCCCCTCACAGAGCAAAAACCCCGTGAGAATATACGGGGTTTTTTTATATCATCAGACCGCCACTCTTTCGATATTCACTTTATCACCCGCAGCCAGCCGCCCGAGTGCGGTTTTCAGTAATGTATCGGTGAAAAGATAAAAACCGACATGGCTGTTATCAATCGCTGCGACAGTCAGGCAGCAGCCGTTATACGACACGGAATCACCAATCGCCAGCCCCGGTAATAATGCCTCCGGGAACTGCACAATATGAATCAGATGATCATTGTTTTCTTCAATTTTTAAAATCAGTGCCGTGCCCTGCACCACACCGGTAAAAATCTTATCCAAAGCCAACCTCACACTTTCCGTATTGATACAAAAAAGCCGCAGCGGATAACCGGTGCGGCTCATGTCATTTTACAGTGTCACCGGTACCAGGAACTCCGTGGCGACAATCACCACCAGCAGACCGACAAGCACCGGAACCGATGTCCGTTTAACCACTTCAAACGGTGAAATTTTCGCCATACCGGCAACCGCCACCACCACACCGGAAACCGGTGACATGGTACGGCCGAGGTTGGATGCCTGTAACATCGGGATCACCAGGTACGCCGGGTTGATACCCATCTGCTGTGCCAGGCGCGGGATCAGCTCCACGAACGCATAGAATGGCGCATTACCGGAACCGGTGGTCATCGCCGCCAGCATGGTAATAATCACCAGAGCAATCATCATCACGATCGCACCGGAACCGAAAGACTGCGCCAGGCTGATCAGACCGGAGATAAAGCCGACGGTACTCAGACCCTGAGCAAACACACCGGCGGCAACCAGCAGCATCACCACGGTGGCAAAGGCATCCGCCATACCACGGTAGCAGACATCCAGCCCGGCATAGACTTTTTTGCCGTCAAAGCCACGGACGAATTCAATGATGGCAGACAGAATAATACAGCCGACAATAATCGTGATGATGTGTAATTCAGGCAGCACGATGTGGCTCAGAAAACCGATGCTGAACGGCTTACCATCAAACAGCAATACGCCGATGATCGGCATAAACGGCAGAATGGCATAGAATTTCGGCGCATTAGTGGTGATCTCTTTGACGTCCAGGATTTCCGACTTGATATCTTCTTTGCGATCGAGGAAACGCTGCCAGAAATAGTGAGCTATCGCCATCGATACAATCGCCACGATAGAAATCGGCAGAGTCAGGCTGAACGCAAACTCTTTCAGCGGGATCATAGAGGCTTCAGCCGCAATCACCACGTCACCGGAGGTCGGTGCCAGGATAATCGCCGCCGGAGAAGCACAGATAGCCGCCGCCGCACCACGGCTGATCCCCACGTTCACCATGACAGGGAACAGGGTTGCCATCAGTAACACACCAAGACCGGTGGCGGAGGAAACCGCCAGAGACATCAGACAGGCAATAAAGTAGGCCACGATCATCAGCAGGTACGGGGAGTTCACGACCTGTAACGGTTTGGAGACCATTTTGATGACCACGTCGTTGGCACCGATGTGAGTCATGTAAGCCGCAAAGCCGCACAGAACCATGATCATCATACCGAGATCGCCGCCGCGGTTCATCAGCAGGTACTTCACATACTCAATGATGTTTGTCGGTCCCCATCCGGTGGAGGTGGCGGCGGACGGCAGGATATTTTTCCCCATGATGACACTGATGATCAGAAGCAGTAAGCCCCCGACCATCAGCACTCCTGTGGCTGAATACCCTTTAATAATATAGCGCCCGACGCCGACAGCGACGACAGCACCAATAAGAAGATCTAACATTTCTGCTCCTGTCTGGTATTTTTATTTATAAAAATGATTAATGCACTCTGCCGAAAACCGGGAACAGATTAAATGATATGTGTCAATGAACCGGGGTTATTACCCGTATCATTTAAGTATTCCGGCCTCCGGCATTAAAAAAGCAGTGACAATATAAATTATCGTCACTGCTCTGTTTGTATAAATCGTCCGCGAATTTATAACCGGTTAAGCAAGGATTCCACAGCTTTGAGGTCACCCCCGGTTTTTTCATTCAGCAGCTCTCCGGCTGCCTGTTTTACCCGCTGCTGTATCTGATTACGCAACAGGGTTTCCACTTCGAACTTATACTGAATATTATCCCAGTTGCCGAACAGCACCACCGGAATACGGATGGATTGCAGCCAGGTCACCAGATCGTTGGTTTTCCCCCAGCCTTTTAAGATCTGAACCCCCAGGTTCACATCCAGATTCTGTTTTACCAGATTGGTCCGCCCGCTGCCGGTAATATTAAAGGCGTCGGATACCGCCAGAATTTTACTGATTTTCACTTCACCGTTATTCAGGGTACCGATAACTTCCAGTTTCTTCGCCTCGGTCATGGCATCCATCGATTGCGGCTGCGCCACTTTATCTGTCACCTGGGAGAGCGACTGCTGAATAAGATACGGAATATTCAGGCCGAGTAGTTTAACATCGGTGATAGTCAGCGCCACATCACCACGCCAGCTGTTTAATACCGCATCCTGGTCATAACCGGTACCGCGCAGATCACCGTCAAAACTCAGGCGTCCGGTGAATTTTTCCGGCATTTTAAACGCCGCCAGCAAGGGTTTGACATCAATATTCTGCAACAGCGGTTTGATGCGCAGCTGTGCCGGCACTTTTTCGGAATAAATCGTCATCGGCAGTGAGAAACGACCGCCGAACACGTTACCGGTCATTTTCGATATTTCGGTGATACTGCCCCGGTTTTCGGCTTTCACCGTCAGCTGACCAATTTCCATTCCCTGATAAATAAGGGAATCCACATTCAGTGCCAGGGTGGCATTAAAGTGGTTCATAAAGGTCAGATCATATTTATCCGCATTACTGCCGGTGGTGACCACGGCCGGTTTGGTGGCTACCGGGGTTTTCTCCCCGTTTTCTGAATGCACCGCGCGCTCATAACCGAGCAGGTTATCCAGATTCAGTTTTGAGGAGGCCAGCTGGATATCATAACGCGGGGTTTCACCGAGTGCCGCTTCCACTGTACCGCTGAGCTGGCTTTCATTCGCGCTCAGTTTCAGGTTTTCCAGGATCAGGGACTGCGGTGCCTGACCGACCGCTTCATGCCAGGTATAGGTGGTTGTGCCGTTACCGTTGATGCCGTTGGCATACAGACCGGCACCGGACAGGCGGTAATTCAGGCGGTTAATATTACCGCTGATCTGTACCGGGTACTGGGAGAGATCAATATCCGAGCTCAGGCTGAAAGAGAGTTCCTGCTGATTACGCAGAATATTACTGTTCAGCGCTATCACATAGCGTTCAGGGGTATTGCGCTCAAGGGAGAAGTTAATGTCGCGCATGTTAATCTGCGAACCGTCTTCTGTCTGCCAGACCAGCAGACTGTTGGCAATACGGATGCGATCAACATCAAACGACCATTTGTTTTCCTGTTCGACCGGTACCGGCCGGGCTTTCTGGTTACCCGGTGCAACAGGGGCACTTTTCTTCTCTTTCGATTCGGTTTCAGGCAGGATTTTCAGCAGTGCGCCGTCAAGCATCACTTCACGGACCGATAACTGATGGGATAACAGCGGCCAAAGTTCGACATCAAGGCGCATATTCTCAGCGGTCACCACCGGTTCGGCGGCATCGGGAGCTGTCAGGGACATCTTACCGGTGATGATGCTCAGTTTCGGCCAGACATGCCAGCGCATATCATCTTTCATCACCAGTTCGTAACCGGTGTCTTCCTTCACCTTGTTAACGATATAATCGCGGAAATCATTCGGGTTCACCAGCAGGATTAAGGCCGCGAGGCCCGCCGCTATCACGACAAGCAGAATAATCAGCGTGGTGAAAAATCGTTTCATAATCCCTGTTCCTTACCCATTCTCTGTTGAACCCGCTGACGGACAGTACTGTCCGCCGTTTAATCTTCGCTGATACGGCTGCCCACCGCTCCCTGCTGATTTTTGTATTTTGCATCACTGCGGCGGTTATACGGCCGGTCAGCGGAGCCGGATAACGGCTCAAAACTCAGGGCACCGATCACCATTCCCGGCCGCAGTGCCAAGGGTAACTTACCTGAGTTATAAAATTCCAGTACGATTTGCCCGTGCCAGCCCGGATCGATCCGGTGTGCGGTCACGTGAACCATCAGCCCGAGGCGTGCCAGTGATGAACGCCCGTCCAGCCAGCCGACCAGGTTATCCGGCAGTGTGACCGATTCCAGCGTCACCGCCAGCGCCAGTTCCCCCGGATGCAGATAGAACACTTCATCTTCGCTCAGGGTAATTTCATCACTCATGACATTTTCCAGCGCCGCATTGACTTCTTCTTTCGGGCCGCTGAGATCAATATACGCTGCCGTATGGCCCCGGAAAACCCGGAACTGATGCCCGAGGCGGACATCCGCCGTCGCCCCGTTAATCCGCTCAACCGGCGGACGCGGGGAAATGGTCAGTCTGCCGTCATCAAGCCACTGAATAATGTCACGGTCACAAAGTCGCATGGTATCATCCTTATAAAACTCAGCGTTTATCACGGCGGATAAACGCAGGTTAATTATTGTCGGCGGTTCACTCGCAGAACTGACTGATTTTGGCTTTCAGAATATCAATCGCCACACGGTTCTTACCGCCCCGCGGCACTATGATATCAGCATATTGTTTTGTTGGTTCAATAAATTGCAGGTACATCGGACGAACGGTTTTATTGTACTGTGCAATCACCGAATCCAGTGTGCGTCCGCGCTCATTCACATCGCGGCGGATACGGCGCATCAGGCAGATATCCAGCGGGGTATCGACGAAAATAGAGAAATCCATCTGCTCGCGCAGACGCTTGTCGGTCAGCAGCAGGATACCCTCAAGAATAATCACCCGCTTCGGGCTGAACAGCACCGATTCCGGTTTGCGGGTATGTTCCGCATAATCATACTGCGGTAACTGAATAGACTTACCTGATTTCAGTGCTTTCAGGTGCTGTAACAGCAGTTCGTGATCCATCGAGCCGGGATGGTCATAGTTGACCTTGATGCGCTCTTCCATCGGCACATCGCTCTGATCTTTGTAGTAGCAGTCTTCCGGAATCACACCGATATTGTGATCGCCCACCTGAGCACGTAATTCGTGATAAAGCGTATTGGCAATCAGACTTTTTCCTGACGCGGATGCGCCGGTGATGCCGATGATAGTGCACTGCTGCTGTGCTGTGTCAGCCATAATTGAAATAACCTGGTTTGAAAATAGGAGAGAAAAAAACCGAAACGGTCTGCTGCGGCCTCTTTTAGTGCTTATACGGCCGGGAGTAACAAAACGTGTCCGCCCAGCGCTGAATTATAGGGAGTAACGGCGTGAGATTCCAGCAGAATCGGGCATTCCGCCTCATTATTTCAGGGTAACCGCGCTTACGGCACTCTGAAAAAAAGACCCGTACATCACTGCACAGGTCTTTTTGACTTTCCGGATACACCGGAGCAGAAATAAATTCCGCTTATACGGCGCGGAAAGCGATCTCTGTCGGGATCTTATCCCCTTCCCAGAACATTTCGGCTGTCACATTCACCGCGATCTCACGGTAGATATCCGCAAATTCGCCATCCGGGTCACGCATTACGGTCGGCTGACCGCGATCGAGGTCTTCACGCAGCGAAATATGCAGCGGCACCTGTCCCAGCAATTTGGTGTGATAGCGCTCCGCCAGTTTTTCCGCCCCGCCGGTGCCGAAAATCGGCTCGACATGGCCGCAGTTACTGCAGATGTGAGCACTCATGTTTTCCACAATTCCCAGAACCGGCACATTCACTTTCTTGAACATGACGATACCTTTCATGGCATCCACCAGCGCGATATCCTGCGGTGTGGTTACCACCACCGCACCGGTGACGGGGATGTTCTGTGAGAGTGTCAGCTGGATATCACCGGTGCCCGGCGGCATATCGATGACCAGATAATCCAGATCCGGCCACAGGGTATCCTGTAACATCTGCATCAGGGCTTTACTGGCCATCGGGCCGCGCCAGACCATGGCGTTATCATCGGTAACCAGATAGCCGATAGAGTTGGAGGCCAGACCGTAAGCCATAATCGGGGCCATATGCCGGCCGTCCGGTGAAGTCGGACGCTCTTTGGTGGTGCCCAGCATGTTCGGGATGGACGGGCCGTAAATATCCGCATCGAGGATACCGACTTTCGCCCCTTCCGCCGCCAGTGCCAGCGCGAGGTTAACCGCCGTGCTGGATTTACCCACACCGCCTTTGCCGGAGCTGACCGCCAGAATATTGCGGACACCGTTAATACCCGGCAGATCATTGGCCCGGCACAGTGTGGCGATATCATGGCGCAGTTTCCAGTCCACCGCCGCCGCACCGGTTACTTTGCGTAATTCTTTGGTTTTTGCTTCAATCAGTGCTTCAAACGGGCGCTTCCAGACAAACGGCATCACCAGCTCAACATGCAGCACATCATCCAGCATTGCGCAGTGATTCAGCGCTTTGATGGCAATCAGGTTGCGTTTGAGTGTCGGATGCTCAAATGTCGCCAGTACCTGCGCGACCTGGTCGTTCAGCAATTCAGGGTTCATCTCCCCGGGGGATTTCACATTCATCCCGGCTCCTTAGATTTATCGTTTTTATTGCCTGTAACTATCGGCTTCAATGATAGCAGAAGCCAACTGATTAATTTAGTCATTCCGCGCAAACCCGCACAAAACAAATCCCCTGCAATCAGCAGGGTTATCGCCGGATATTCACGGCAGAAAAAAGTCCGGAAAACCACACACAAAGCCGGATTACTGCTGGCAGGGGGGGACGGGATCGGTTAACATCAAAGACCCTTTATTATTTGAGGAAGTGAAATACTCTATGTCTCAGATCGCTAATAAAATTTTGGTAACCTGTGCGTTACCATATGCAAACGGTTCAATCCATCTCGGTCATATGCTGGAACATATCCAGGCTGATATTTGGGTCCGTTTTCAGCGAATGCGCGGCAAAGAGGTTCACTTCATCTGCGCCGACGATGCTCACGGCACCCCGATTATGCTCAAGGCACAGCAGCAGGGGATCTCCCCTGAAGAGATGATCGCCAACATGAGCGTTGAGCATCAGAAAGATTTTGCCGATTTCGCCATCAGCTTTGATAACTACCACTCCACGCACAGCGAGGAGAACCGGGTGTTATCCGAGAACATCTATCTGGCGCTGAAAAAGAACGGCTATATTGAAACCCGGACCATTTCCCAGCTGTACGATCCGGAAAAAGGCATGTTCCTGCCGGATCGCTTTGTGAAAGGCACCTGCCCGAAATGTAAAGCAGAAGACCAGTACGGCGACAACTGCGAAGTGTGCAGCGCAACTTACAGCCCGACCGAGCTGATTAACCCGCGCTCCGTGGTCTCCGGTGCCACACCGGTGCTGCGCGAAAGTGAGCACTACTTCTTTGATCTGCCGGCTTTCGCTGACATGTTACAGGCATGGACCCGCAGCGGTGCGCTCCAGGAGCAGGTTGCCAACAAAATGCAGGAGTGGTTTGATTCCGGCCTGCAGCAGTGGGATATCAGCCGTGATGCGCCTTATTTCGGGTTTGAAATTCCGGGCGCACCGGGTAAATACTTCTATGTCTGGCTGGATGCGCCAATCGGCTACATGGGATCATTCAAAAACCTGTGTGACAAACGCGGTAATCTCGATTTTAACGAGTTCTGGAAAAAAGATTCTGACACGGATCTGTACCACTTTATCGGTAAAGATATTGTGTACTTCCACAGCCTGTTCTGGCCTGCCATGCTGGAAGGCAGCGGTTACCGCAAACCGACCAATCTGTTTGTCCACGGCTATGTGACAGTGAACGGCGCCAAGATGTCCAAATCACGCGGCACCTTTATCCAGGCCCGCACCTATCTGAATCACCTGAATGCGGACAGTCTGCGTTATTACTACGCGGCGAAACTCTCTTCACGTATTGATGATATTGACCTCAACCTGGAAGATTTCGTTCAGCGTGTTAACAGTGACATCGTTAACAAAGTGGTCAACCTGGCCTCCCGTACCGCCGGGTTTATCAAAAAACGCTTTAACGGCCGCCTGAGTGCCACCCTGGCTGAACCTGAGTTATATCAGCAGTTTATTGATGCTGAAAAAACCATCAGCGAAGAGTATACCGGCCGTGAGTTCGGCAAAGCTATCCGCGAAATCATGGCGCTGGCTGATGTGGCCAACCGTTATATTGATGAGAAAGCACCGTGGGTGGTGGCGAAACAGGAAGGTAAAGATGATGAGCTGCACGCCATCTGCACCATGGGTATCAACCTGTTCCGCGCGCTGATGACCTACCTGAAACCGGTGATGCCGGAACTGGCGGCCCGCAGTGAAGCGTTCCTGAATCAGGAACTGACACTGGACGGTATTGCCAAACCACTGCTCGATCATCAGATTGCGGATTTCAAAGCCCTGTTCAGCCGTATTGAAATGGCGAAAGTGGAAGAGATGATTGAAGCCTCCAAAGAGGATATCAAAGCCATGTCCGCCAAACCGGTCAGCGGCCCGCTGGCAGATGACCCGATTGCGGACACCATCAGTTTTGATGATTTTGCCAAAGTCGATATGCGTATCGCACAGATTATGTCTGCCGATTTCGTGGACGGCTCGGACAAACTGCTGAAACTGGTACTGGATCTCGGCGGCGAAACCCGTCAGGTCTTCTCCGGCATCCGCCAGGCGTATCCGGATCCGAAAGCGCTGGAAGGCCGCCTGACGATGATGGTCACCAACCTCGCACCACGCAAAATGCGTTTCGGGATTTCTGAAGGCATGGTGATGGCCGCAGGCCCGGGCGGAAAAGAGATTTTCCTGCTCAGCCCGGATTCCGGTGCACAGCCGGGCCAGCAGGTGCAGTAAATCCTGTCGTTCACCAGTCAAAATAACGGCAGCGCATCATTCAGATCCGCTGCCGTTTTTTATACCGACAATAAATGCTGATTGCTTTGCCGCCGCTGTGTCAGCGTGCCTTCTATTTCCCGCCGGATATCCGGTGAAACACCGGCTGTTTTTGCCAGCTCAGGAAAACCGGCCACAACATCCGCGATCTCCGCAATTGCCTGACGCGCGGTTTCCCAGTTATCAAAACCAGCCAGTTCAGCCAGATGCTTCATTGTTCCTGCCGGTGGTGTTCTTCCGTATCCGCCGAAAGCCATTGTATGCTCATTCATACCATTCGGATTATAAGTCACATCATAAAAAGGAGCCGGCTGCCACTGACCATCGTCTGATTGCAGAAAAGACCAGTTTTTAGTGTGATCATCCTGATTTGCAGCCAGCAGGTTAAATACAGCTCTCCGGAATTGCAGTTGTCCGGCGGGAACTGAGCGGCACAGCATCCTGCTCAGACGAATCAGATCCTCGTAATCTAAAGACGGTATCCGGAAATCTGCATCCAATAACCCGCATATACTGTGCATCAGCAAGCGACCGGGACGTTCATCTGTACCATTATCTGTCCGGTCAAAACGTTTTACGGCCAGCCAGGCTTTTGCTGCTCCCCGGCTTCCGGTATCGATCAATCGCCACTGTGGCGGATTAAGTCCGGCCCGTCCGGCAAGATCCAGATAAACAGCTTCACATAATCCCTCATCATGCCCCAGCGGCAGTGATGCTGACGTAAATTTTACCAGCCAGGCTTCACTGCCCGGCATTTCACCGGTTGAACAGACAGAAAAATCCCCGGGTCTGAAATAAAGCTGTGCTTTGGGTCTGGCTCCGCCGGAACTTCCCGCTGCCACCAGAGCAGACAGAACAACATCCGTCTCACCTTCAAATACCGCCTGAGCATCTCTTCCCAGCGTAATAAGGTCTGCATATCCCTCTTCTTCAGGCTGATAGTCTGATTCCGGATAATAGGAAAATGCCCCCATACCACGATGTCCGACAAATGCCAGTCTGTCCATCGCCGTAATATTATGCAGTGCAATGCCCTGCTGCCGGAATACTCTGTCCTGCAGCAAACGCCCCCAGCCATCCGGCAAGCTGTCTGCAAAAAGTCCGTGCAGACCATTGTGCGGGCTGATTGGTGCACGCTGAAGTTCAGTGCTGTTTTTCAGAGTTACCGGTGAACTGTTGCCGAAACGCCGGAGATAATCACTGTGATACTGAAAAAAAACACCTGTCCGGTTCTGTACCAGCGTTCCGGCTTCTGTTGTCTCTCCCGTTGACAATGTCCGTATTATTGTCAGTTTCTGAACAGGCTTAAAATTCATCTTTCAATACCTCTTCTATTGTCTGTGGTATCTTCACCTCAGTGCGTTTTTTCGGATCGACAACATCATAAAGTACACCGATATCATCCAGACACTGCCATAATGTCAGGAGCTGACGGAATGATATGCGCCCGGTCAGCTCAAATTTTTTTATCGTGGATGCGGGAACGAGACTGCGGGCAGCCAGAATGTCACGTGACCATTTCCGGCTTTCGCGTTTTTTACGCAGCCAGACGGCAAATGCTTTGCTGACATCAGCATCGGTTAATAACAGCCGTGATAGCATCAGACCTCCTGTAGACATTATGGTATCCAAAAATAACAAATAACCCTGATAACAGACACTATTGTATCTGATATCTTATTCCACGTCCGTTACAATCTGTCTTTTACGATTATAAAATGCATAAAAAACGAGCGGGCTGTTCGCGCCTGTGCACTATTTTTTTCGTGACATGTAGCACAAATAAAAAGTTAATTGTATGATGAATAGGTTCATCCAAGAAGGAACATTATCATGAAACCAAAACAGATAGCGGAAACCGGCTGGCGCTATCTACGGGCATTTCTGATCCTGTATCTGTGCCTGTTTGCCGGCAATATTATCGCGGTGTTACTGCCGTTTTCCGTCCCGGGCAGCATTGTTGGCATGCTGCTGCTTTTTGTGCTGCTCGCACTGCAGATTATTCCGGCGCACTGGGTCCAGCCCGGCTGCACCTTATTAATGAAAAACATGACAATGTTATTTCTGCCGATCGGTATCGGTGTGATGAACTATTACGATACCCTCAGCGCCCAGCTGCTGCCAATCCTGGTCGCCTGTGTCGTCAGTACCTTTATCGCCATGTGTACCGTGGCCCTGAGTTCTGAATTTATTCACCGCCGCCATGTTCCGGTTCCTGAACAACAGGAAGCCGATGCCGTTGCCGCCGCAGAACACACTGAACAACAAGAGAAACGCAAATGTTAACGCATATCTGGTGGTCGCTCCCGCTAACCATCGGCGTCTATTTTCTCGCCAGAGCTATCTATATCAAATTTAAGCTGCCGGTATTAAACCCGCTGCTGATATCCATCGTGATTATCATTCCGTTGCTGGTATTCACCGGAACCTCATACAACCACTACTTTGAGGGCAGCCGCATCCTCAACGATCTGCTGCAACCTGCTGTGGTGGCACTGGCATTCCCGCTGTATGAACAGCTGCATCAGATCCGCGCACAGTGGAAATCCATTATCACCATCTGCTTTGCCGGGAGTGTGATTGCCATGGTTACCGGCACTGCTGTTGCCTTTATGATGGGTGCAACGCCTGAAATAGCGGCCTCTATCCTGCCTAAATCGGTGACCACCCCGATTGCTATCGCGGTATCCAACTCCATCGGCGGTGTCGCCGCAATCAGCGCTGTGTGTGTGATTTTTGTCGGGATCCTCGGCGCGATTTTCGGCCATACCCTGTTCAGACGTCTGCGGGTCACCACCAAAGCCTCACGCGGTCTGGCAATGGGTACAGCCTCTCACGCCCTCGGCACCGCCCGCTGCGCGGAAGAAGATTATGTGGAAGGGGCTTACAGCTCACTGGCATTAATGACCTGCGGGATTATTACTTCTCTGATGGCGCCGTTTATCTTCCCGGTTCTGCTGACGCTATTCGGTTGACTTAAAAATTTGAGTCTCGTCTCGCAAATCCAACATTTGTTTCATTCGTTTCATAATGAACGTGATAAAAATCACGTTCATTATCTCTGACTACCCGCTAGAATGATCTCATTGATAATGGAGGTCATTTTATGCAAAACCGCTTTCATACAGCCCTGAACACACTCCCTTCCCCGTTACAGACTCTGCTGACGGACATCGTTTGTGCTGATACTTTCCCCGGATACTTATCCGCCAAACAGGTCAGCGCACTCTGCAACGCCGCAGGTACTGATGAGGATGCACTCGCGCTGGCCATGCTGCCGCTGGCCGCAGCCTGTGCCGTGACGCCGGTGTCCCGGTTTAATGTCGGCGCGATTGCACACGGACTGAGTGGTAACCTCTATTTCGGCGCCAATATGGAATTCTGCCATGTGCCGTTACAACAGACAGTGCATGCGGAGCAAAGCGCAATTACTCATGCCTGGCTGCGCGGCGAGAACGGTTTGCGTAAAGTCACCGTCAATTACACACCGTGCGGCCACTGCCGTCAGTTTATGAATGAACTGAACAGCGGCACAGACCTGCTGATTCAGTTACCGGAACTGGCTGCCATGCCGCTGAAAACGCTGCTGCCGCATGCTTTCGGGCCGGTGGATCTGGGGATTAAAACCCGGTTATTTGACCGAGTGCATCACGGTTATCATTTCCCCGCCACCAATGCGGTGGTCGGAAAAGCACTGGAAGCTGCCAACCGCAGCCATGCGCCGTATTCCCGTTCCCACAGCGGCGTCGCTCTTCAGGACAGCCGCGGACGCATCTACAGCGGTGCTTATATTGAAAATGCCGCCTTTAACCCGGGACTGCCGCCGTTACAGGCCGCACTGATCTTTATGAATATGGCGGGTGGTGACCTGCACGATATCCACCGCGCCGTGCTGGTGGAAGGCAGTAACGCCATGCTGTCACAGTGGGAAAGTACCTCTGCCACACTGAGCGCCCTGGGGTGTCAGGATATCTCTCTGTTCAGCTATTGATTCTGCTTTGCTGAGGCTGATACCTATTGGTTACGGGTATCAGCCTTTACGTGATTACTCAATATAAATCTATCCCGCCTCTCACTTTCACACATCGGTATCACTAATTTCGTAACAATTACTGTACATATTTTTCAGATAACTTAGGATCAGTGCGTCCTGTCTTAAAATGTCAATTGGCAAAGAGTAGTCATACATGGAACTGGAATACGAAAGCAAACGTGCATTATATATCCCGTATGCGGGCCCTATCCTGTTAGAGTTCCCGCTGCTGAACAAGGGAAGCGCCTTCTCTGAAGAAGAGCGCAGTAATTTCAACCTCCACGGCCTGCTGCCTGAAGCAGTGGAGACTATCGAAGAGCAGACTGAACGCGCCTATCGTCAGTATTCTGATTTTAAAAACGATACGGATAAACATATCTACCTGCGTAACATTCAGGATACGAATGAAACGCTGTTCTACCGCCTGCTCAATGCTCACCTCAAAGAAATGATGCCTATCATTTACACCCCGACTGTCGGGGCGGCCTGTGAGCATTTCTCGGACAGCTACCGCCGTGCGCGCGGGCTGTTTATCTCTTATCCGAACCGCGCTTACATTGATGACATGCTGCAGAATGCCACCAAGCAGAATGTAAAAGTCATCGTGGTAACCGACGGTGAACGCATCCTCGGTCTGGGTGACCAGGGGATCGGCGGGATGGGGATCCCGATTGGTAAACTCTCTCTGTATACCGCCTGCGGCGGCATCAGCCCGGCATATACCCTGCCTATCGTGCTGGATGTCGGCACCAATAACCAGCAGCGTCTGAATGACCCGCTCTATATGGGCTGGCGTCACCCGCGCATTACCGGCGAAGAGTATGATCAATTTGTTGATGAATTTATCAATGCCGTTAAGCGCCGCTGGCCGGATGTGCTGTTACAGTTTGAAGATTTCGCCCAGAAAAATGCCATGCCGCTGCTGGAACGCTACCGTGATCAGCTCTGCTGCTTTAATGACGATATCCAGGGTACCGCATCAGTCACCCTCGGCAGTCTGATTGCCGCCAGCCGGGCTGCAGGCGGACAGCTGAAAGATCAGACTGTTACCTTCCTGGGGGCCGGTTCAGCCGGATGCGGTATTGCCGAGCAGATTATCGCGCAGATGAAATCCGAAGGTCTGAGTGAAGAGCAGGCGCGTGCCCGTATCTTTATGGTGGACAGATTCGGTCTGCTGACCGATAAACTGCCGAACCTGCTGAATTTCCAGAGCAAACTGATCACCAAAAGTGACATCATTGCAGACTGGGATGTACAGAATGATGCCATTTCGCTGGAAGATGTGGTCCGCAACGCCAAACCGACCGTGCTTATCGGTGTTTCCGGTCAGCCGGGGCTGTTTACGGAAGAGATTATCCGTGAAATGCACAAAAACTGTGCGCGTCCGGTGGTCATGCCGCTGTCCAACCCGACCTCCCGTGTGGAAGCCCGTCCGGAAGATATTATCGCCTGGACAGACGGCCATGCACTGGTGGCGACCGGTAGCCCGTTTAATCCGGTGATTTATAAGGATAAAACCTATCCTATCTCCCAGTGCAACAACTCCTTTATTTTCCCGGGAATTGGTCTGGGTGTGCTGGCCGCCGGTGCCAGACGTGTGACTGACGGCATGATGATGACAGCAAGCCGCGCGCTGGCGGAATGTTCACCGATGGTGATCAACGGCGAAGGTTCTCTGCTGCCGGACATTGAGGACATCAAGAAAGTCTCGCGTATCATCGCCAAACAGGTTGCCAAAGAAGCCCAGATCCAGGGAGTCGCTACCGTGACCTCTGACAGTGCACTCGATGAAGCCATCGAACGCAACTTCTGGCATCCGGAATATCGTGTTTACCGCCGGACATCTTTCTGACGAATAACCGTTGTTCTGCCGCTGAAAACCCGCCACCGTGCGGGTTTTATTCTTTTTTTCACCCTTGCCAGCCTTTCCGCGCTCAAGTAATCTTAGCCTTATGGTAATGATATAGTGATAAAGGCCTCAGTAATAATGGGAAAAGCGCGGATATGGAAACGGATCATTCTGTGGATGCTGGCAGGTATTATTCTGGCAGCCGCAGCGGCTATTGCGGCAGATCGCTGGATTAGCTGGAAAACCGCGCCTTATATCTATGAAAATATCAATGACCTGCCACCGAGTGAAGTCGGTATGGTACTCGGTACCGCTAAGTACTATAAAAACGGGACAATTAACCAATATTACCGGTATCGTATTCAGGGTGCCGTGAATGCGTATAACAGCGGCAAGGTGAAATATCTGCTGCTGAGCGGCGACAACGCGCAGCACAGCTACAATGAACCGAGCACGATGCGTAAGGATCTGGTGAATGCGGGGATCCCGGCCAGTAAAATTGTGCTCGATTTTGCCGGGTTCCGCACGCTGGATTCGGTGGTACGTACCCGCAAAGTCTTTGATACCAATGGCTTTACGATTATTACCCAGCGCTTCCATTGTGAACGGGCACTGTATATCGCAATGGAAAAAGGCATTGAGGCGCGCTGTTACGCCGTTTCCTCCCCGAAGAATATGTTCACTGTCCGGGCCCGGGAAGTGATTGCCCGGCTGGGTGCACTGGCGGATTTATATATTCTCAACCGCGAACCGCGTTTCCTCGGCCCGCAGGAGTCTATTCCTGCACCACAGACCTTACCGGAGAATGTGCCGTCATATCCGGCAGTGACACCGGAAGAACTGAATGCGCTTTATCCGGAGCCGCCTGAGACACCGGAAAAACCGGCGGACACCACACAACCGGTACCCGCCGCGCAATAATCCGGCTTCAGCGGGCCGCCAGCTTATTGGCGGCCTGCCGCCATAACCATTCCACCGGCCCCTGAGAAAAATAACGCAGCCACAGGGTTGAGAACAGGATGTTGATCAGCCACATCAGCGGCACAAACGCCAGCAGTGTCAGACGATCAAACCGGTTAAAATACCCCAGGTACTCAAACAGTATCACCCCGCACACCGATTGCAGCAGATAACTGCTCAGCGCTGTGCGTCCGACCCGCTGCAGACAGGCGGCAACCGGTTTTAACTGTGGTTGCAGCCCATAAAACAGCGCGATAAGCCCGGTGGTCTGCACCGGCTGCAAAATATCCGCCAGCGGATAACCGACAGTGCCCATCCAGAAGACACTCCAGCCGTTCAGGTATTCAAGCCACATGACAACCGCCTGCAACAACAGTGACGGGATCAGCAGCCACGCCGCCAGCCGCCGGTAATGAGACAGCGGAAATGCCCCTTTCAGCCAGCCGTTTTTCATCAGTGTTGCACCCAGAAGCATCATTGCCAGTAACTGCCAGCCATACTGAACCACCATCATCATCAGCATGCCGCTGATGGTGCTGATTCTGTCCTGCATACCGGCAATACCACCGGTGTTGGCGATCAGCACTTCATAATCCAGCATTTCCTGCGACGGCTGCCAGTACAGCAGTTTCAGCTCGCCGTCTTCCGATAACAGGAAAAACAATAAAAACAATCCGGTCAGGATCAGCACCGGTACCAGCTTCAGCCACCAGCGGGAGGAAACATTATGGATGATCCAGCAGGCGGCCACGCCGGTCAGGCTGTACATCAGCAGAATATCCCCGCTCCAGAGCAGTGCCGTATGCAGTACACCGATTATGCCCAGTACCAGCAACCGTGCCATATTCCAGGGCTGGCTGTAACGGCTGAGTATCATCAGGGTGGCACCGAACAGCAGTGCAAACATGCCGAGAAATTTCCCCTGAACCAGCACACTCAGTGCCGCCCAGGTGGCGATATCTGTTGCGGATGCCGCCGGGGTATACAGCGGGTTCAGGTATGCTGCCGACGGCAGCGCGAATCCGCTGATATTCAGGATAAAAATACCGAGAACAGCCAGCCCCCGCACCATATCGAGGACATCAATACGGGCAGAGGCGGATGTGACAGACATATTCATCTTTAAATATGACGGGCCGCGCGCAGGAATTCCTGGCGGGTATTCTGGCTGGATTTAAATAACCCGCCCAGAGAGGTGGTGGTAGTGGTACTGGTCGCATCACGGATACCACGCGCTTTAACACAGTAATGCACCGCATCAATGGATACCGCCACATTGGTGGTGCCGAGCAATGTTTGCAATGCCAGCAGAATTTGTTGTGTCAGTCGCTCCTGCACCTGCGGGCGCTGAGCAAAGAACTGCACAATCCGGTTAATCTTCGATAACCCGATAACCGTGTCTTTCGGGATATAGGCCACGGTGGCTTTACCGTCGATAGTGACAAAGTGATGTTCACAGGTGCTGGTCAGCGTGATATCACGGACCGTCACCATCTCATCCACTTTCATTTTATTTTCAATCAGGGTGATTTTCGGGAAATTGTGATAATCCAGTCCTGAAAAAATTTCATCCACATACATCTTCGCGATACGTTTCGGGGTATCTGCCAGACTGTCGTCGCTAAGGTCGAGATTGAGCAGCTTCATAATTTCTGTCATATGCGCTTCAATCTGAACCTTACGGGTTTCCGGCGGCAGTGTCTGCTCCCGCAATGGTGTCTCCAGCCCGCGAGCGATCAGCGCGGCGTGGACAAGTTCTGCTTCCCGGCTTAATGATGACATACCTTCTCCGACTATTTTTCAGGTGACTCCCGGTGCTGTGTTGCACCCGGCGGCGGGTCAATACCCGCCGCCCTGCTATTTTAGAGCAATACGCCGTTTTGTTAATCCATTTTGTGGTTTTGGTGATGAAAAGTTTGCACCGGAAACCCCTGTTAATACTACGGATATGAGCCGGAATGAACGCAACTGGCACCATTACCGGAAAAGAGCCGGATAACGGATGTGTTATATAACCTCATAACGGAGACGGGAAATATCCTTATGTTCAGCAAAAACAATTTCTTCGCTGTTCCGGGTGATATTTGAAATCATTGCAGCGCTGACATCAAATGCAATACCGGCGAAAATCATTCCTGCAGAAATAAACCCTGCACCTGAAACAGACATTAATTGTTCCTGATTTAATTCCTTCATGATTAACCTCTCAATTATTCAACTATAAAGTACAGTATCTTTTTTATCAGAATATAAAACCCCAGATAAATAACAGGGATAAGAAAGACATAGGTCATCACATTATCCGGCCTGACAATGCGCAGTGACGAGTGCGTTACGGCCAGAGATGTCAGTATCATGCTGATATTTATAGACCACAATCGTATATCTTTCAGATCATTGATTGCCTTCTGAATAATATTCTTCTTTCTCATCAGGAATGACTACCGGTTATTTTTCATCATAACGACTTTATGCTCTGAAAATTAAATAAAGCATAAATCGGTTAAGTGATAAAACCGTTTTTTTAGTTATCCGTTTTTTATTTTTAATGAATAATCAAGATAACAGGATTAATAAATAATAACCCTGTTATCACTGAGATAATTATTCTTTTATATCACTGCGGTCACGAAAAACCAGCAAACCAGCGATAATCAGTGCCGCACAGGCGACCCACAGCGCTGGTTCCAGCTTACCGGTAAAATACGCGGAGACAGAGGATACCAGCGGGCCGCCAAGCTGCCCGACGGCATACCAGGTGGTCAGCAATCCGGCCATATAACGACCGTGTTCCGGTGCCAGTTCGCGCCCGCACTGGAATGCCAGTTGCACCACCGCCATCAGCCCGCCGCCGACCAGAAAGGCACTGACTGCCAGGCCACTGATCCCGGGCATGACTTCCGCCGCCAGAATACCCGCTGCCTGTGCCCAGAGGGTGATTGCCAGCCGCCGCTGCGGTGTGAAAAAACGCCGCGCGGCAATGGCAGCCACGATACCGGCCACGGCCGCTATCCCGAATACCGGCCAGACAAACTGAGCAAACAGGCTGCCGGGAAAACGTGCCGCCGCCATCTGTGATAAAAACGTGGCAGGCAGAATATAACCGAATCCGGCCAGCGCATAACTCCACAATAAACGGCGGATTTTTGGTGTCATCAGCGGTTTACTGTGCGGGGAATTGCTGCTGCTCAGCTCCCCCGGACGCGGCAGATAGCGGCTGACATACAGACTGAATACCAGTGCCGCAGCACCATAGATCCACCAGCCCTGTGAGGCGGTCAGTGATAACCCCTGAATACCGATGGCCGCCAGTCCGCACAGCAGAATGCCGGTGCCGGTACCGCCGTAAACAGCGACACTCAGTGCCGGACGGTTGAGTTTTGCCAGCGCGTCATTGGTCCAGGCAGCCGCTAACACCAGTGTCCAGCCACTCGCCCAGCCGATAAAAAACCGTGCGATACTGTGCAGTACCGCACCGGAAATCACCGCTGACAGCAATGTGATAATCACCGCCCCCCATAAACCGGTCCACAGCCGCAGTTCAATACCGCGCTTTGCCCGCATGGCATCAAAGGATCCGGCAAGATAGCCGAGGTAATTCCAGGCAGCCACAATACCGGCGGTTGTCAGGTCAAGCTGGTGCTCGTCAATCATCAGCGGCACCTGCGGGGTAAAGGCAAAGCGCCCTATTCCCATGGCTACCACCAGCGCAAGAAAACCACTGACTGCAATATGAAGCGCCGTTGTCTGACGGGCGGAGTGAGATGTCGTCATAGGAAATATGATATGTTAATAATTTGTAACTTCGTTATACCAAAAGAAGCCTTTAAAATACAATAATGACTTCCGGAATCAGATCTGTTGCTCACGCTTTTGTGCCACATCATTCAACTTGTGCTGTAAGTCTGCCATAATGCCCTTCTCTTTATTATCCGTTTTATCTGCGCCCAGCAGGCGCCGGGAGTGAAACAGCATCATGGCTAATCCGACAGAAAGTCACACCTCTTCGTTAATCTCTTTACAGGAAGCACTGGATAAGCTGCTCGCGACCCCGGCCGCGATCACCGGTACTGAAACTATCGCGCTGACGGATGCCGCCGGGCGGATCACTGCCTCCCCTGTTATTTCGCCTATCAATGTACCGCCATTTGATAATTCCGCAATGGATGGTTACGGGTTACGCCTGTCCGATTGGGACGGAAAAACCCCGCTGCCGGTTGCCGGTCGCGCCCTGGCCGGTGTGCCGTTTAACGGTGAATTACCGGCCGGACAATGTGTCCGTATTATGACCGGCGCACCGGTACCAGCTGGTGTGGATACTGTGGTGATGCAGGAAGAAGCGGAAGTATCCGATGCAGGGGTCACCTTTACCGCCCGGATTACCGCCGGACAGAATATCCGCCGTGTTGGTGAGGATATCGCACAACACAGCGAAGTCTTACCGGCAGGCACCAAACTGGCTGCCGCCCAGCTTCCGCTGATCGCCTCACTGGGTCTGGCGGAACTGTCCGTGGTACATAAACTGAAAGTGGCGGTATTCTCCACCGGTGATGAATTACAGGCTGTCGGCCAGCCGCTGGGGGACGGACAGATTTATGATACCAACCGCTTTGCGGTGCGTCTGATGCTGGAAAAGCTCGGCTGTGATGTGATTGATCTCGGCGTGATCCCGGATAATCCGGACATTCTGCGCGCCATCTTTGAGAAAGCAGATTCACAGGCTGATCTGGTGATCAGCAGCGGCGGCGTGTCTGTCGGCGAAGCGGATTACACCAAGCAGATTCTTGATGAGATCGGCAAAATTAATTTCTGGAAACTGGCGATCAAACCGGGCAAGCCGTTTGCTTTCGGTAAGTTGAATAACGCCTGGTTCTGCGGTCTGCCGGGTAACCCGGTCTCCACCACCGTCACCTTTTATGAGCTGGTGCAGCCGCTGATCGCCCGCCTGTCCGGTTTCAGTCAGTGGCAGCCGCCGATGCGGTTTAAAGCCGTCGCCACCACGCCGCTGAAAAAATCCGCCGGTCGTCTGGATTTCCAGCGCGGAATTGCCGGGGTGAATGAATCCGGTCAGATGGTGGTCAAAACCACCGGCGATCAGGGTTCGCATATTTTCAGTTCATTCAGCCTCGCCAACTGCTTTATTGTGCTGGAGCGTGAGCGCGGTGCGGTTGCTGCCGGTGAAACCGTTGAAATCGAATTTTTTAATCATTTACTGAAGAACGACTGATGGCGACTGAACCCGGACATATTGAGCTCAGTGATGAAGAAACGCTGCGTTATAACCGTCAGATCGTACTGCGCGGCTTTGATTTTGATGGTCAGGAAGCGCTGAAAGCCGGACGGGTGCTGATCACCGGCCTCGGCGGACTCGGGTGTGCAGCGGCACAGTATCTGGCAGCGGCGGGTATCGGGCATCTCACCCTGCTGGATTTTGATACCGTGTCGCTCTCCAATCTTCAGCGCCAGATCCTGCACACCGATGCCCGCATCGGGATGGCAAAAACAGAATCCGCCGCCATTGCGCTGAAAGCGGTCAATCCGCATTGTCATACCGAAATGGTCACCAAACAGCTGGATGATGATGAGCTGACCGCCCTGATTCAGTCTCACCATGTGGTACTGGACTGTACCGATAATGTCGCCGTCCGCGAACAGCTGAACCGCGCGTGTCATCAGCTGAAGATCCCGCTGGTGTCCGGTGCCGCTATCCGCATGGAAGGACAGATTTCCGTTTTTACCTGGCAGGAAGGGGAACCCTGTTACCGCTGCCTGAGCCGGTTATTCGGGGAGAACAGTCTGACCTGTGTGGAAGCGGGTGTGATGGCACCGCTGGTCGGCACCATCGGCACCCTGGAGGCGATGGAGTGCATTAAACTGCTCACCGGTTACGGGCAGGTGAGCAGCGGAAAAGTGGTGCTTTTTGATGCGATGCGCATGCAGTTCCGCACCATTAACCTTAAGCCTGATCCTCAGTGCGAGGTGTGCGGCTGTAACGGATAGTCTCCGGTTTATCCAGATGGATCTGTGTGACGGCAGGCTGTGTTTCTGCTATCACACGACCGTCACGGACAGAGTAGCGCACCGGCACCTGGCGGCGGACAGCATCAAACCCGTTTTCCGCCGGCAGGATCAGCAGACTGGCGCGTTTGCCTTCCGCCACGCCGTAATCCTGTAAATTCAGGGTGCGCGCACTGTATTCCGTGATCAGTTTCAGCCCGTCATTAATCTGACCGTACCCCATCAGCTGACAGACATGCAGCCCCATATGCAGCACCTGGAGCATATTAGCAGTGCCCAGCGGATACCACGGATCAAACACATCATCGTGACCAAAGCAGACATTAATATCCGCCGCCAGCATCTCTTTGACACGGGTGATCCCGCGGCGCTTCGGATACGTATCGAAACGCCCCTGTAAGTGAATGTTCACCAGCGGGTTCGCCACAAAGTTAATACCGGACATTTTCAGCAGACGGAACAGGCGGGAAGTATAAGCACCGTTATACGAGTGCATCGCCGTAGTGTGGCTGGCGGTAACACGCGCCCCCATTCCCCCGCGGTGTGCCAGCGCGGCAACCGTTTCCACGAAACGGGACTGTTCATCATCGATTTCATCACAATGCACGTCGATCAGGCGGTCATATTTCTGTGCCAGCGCAAAGGTTTTGTGCAGGGATTCCACCCCGTATTCACGGGTAAATTCAAAGTGCGGGATAGCCCCCGCCACATCCGCGCCCAGACGCAGCGCCTCTTCCAGCAGTGCCTCACCGTTCGGATAGGACATAATCCCTTCCTGCGGGAACGCAACAATCTGTAAATCCACCCACGGCGCAACTTCCTGCTTCACTTCCAGCATCGCTTTCAGCGCGGTCAGGGTGGCATCGGAGACATCAACGTGGGTGCGGACATGCTGGATGCCGTTGGCAATCTGCCATTTCAGGGTCTGCCAGGCGCGGGTTTTCACATCGTCGTGTGTCAGCAGCGCTTTGCGTTCCGCCCAGCGTTCAATGCCTTCAAATAAGGTACCGGACTGGTTCCACGCCGGTTCCCCGGCGGTCTGGGTGGTATCGAGGTGAATATGCGGCTCGACGAACGGCGCGGTGACCAGACCGCCTCCGGCGTCCAGGCTCTCCGGCAGTACTTCCCCCTCCGGCTGCGGCACAATCGCGGTAATACGCTGATTATCGATGTCGATACGCCACAGGCCATCGCGATCCGGCAGACGGGCATTAAAAATATGTTTTACGGTTTGATTAAGCACGGGTCATCTCCGGGTTGGTTGTACGACGACGGTTAAGTAACGGATTGAGGACAGCATAGCTTAATGCCCCGCCGAGAACTGCGTTCACCGGCACAATCCCCGGCAGCCAGTGTCCGGCAATCACACCTGCCGCCACCGCCAGCAGTGCGCTGACATTCACATCACGCATTTTGCTGCGGTCAAAGGTTTCATAACGGTGACGGTACATCAGGTAATCGGCAATAATAATGCCCCCGATTGGGGGGATAGCGGCGGATAAGAAGGTCAGCCAGCCGACAAAATTATTGTAGAGCCACAGGGCACACAGTGTGCCGATAAGCCCGTTGACGATAGATAAGGTTTTGCTGGAAAGCCCGGTAATATTGGCAAACCCCAGGCCGGAGGCATAAAGCGCGTTATCATTGGTGGTCCAGATATTCAGGCCGAGAACAATAATCGCCGGTAATAACAGACCCTGGGCAATCATCACATCTGAGATGTCCGCCATACCGAGAGACGCAGCTCCGGCGGCACCGAAGATAAACATCAGTGAGTTACCGAGGAAGAAGGCGATAATCGCCACCAGCACCGCAATTTTCGGTTTGCGGCCGAAACGGACAAAATCCGCTGTCAGCGTACCGGCACTGACAAACGAACCGACCACCATGGCGAGCGCCAGATTAAAATCAATCGGCTGTGCCGGGATCACATCACGCAATGCACTCATGCCGCCCATCCCGGTTACCGCGAGATAAACCGAGTAACTGCCGAGAATGGCAATCGCCGGGACCGCAATCACGGACAGTATGGTCAGCGCGGAGATGCCGAAGAAAACCGTCACCGTCATCAGCACCCCGGAGATGCCGATCAGCCAGTTGATATCCCAGCCCGTTGCTTTGCCGACCGGAATGGCAAACATGGCCACGCCGACACCGAACCAGCCGACCTGTGTGCCGCCGAGTAAGAATGAAGGGAGCCAGGAGCCTTTAATACCGAAGGAGTAACGCGCGAGAAGGTGGGTTGTTAAGCCGGTTTTGGAACCAATGAAACCAAGAAAAGCGGTGTAGACACCAAGAAGAAGATTACCGATAAGCACTGCGAGGAAGAAATCATTAAAACTGAGACCGGTACCGAGAGCACCTCCGGTCCACATACTGGCGGAAAAGAAGGTCAAACCCAGCATTACAAAGGTTAATGCCAGCCCGCCTTTCCGCGCGGATATGGGCACAGGCCCATGACTGTAATTTTTATCCCCGGACACAATTACCTCCTGTTGCTTTTCTCAGGCCAAAAAAATCTGACGAATTCTATAGCCGCAAAAAACAAAAGCAAACGATTTCGTTCATACTTTAAGAGAATTAACGCATCGTTAATATCCCGGTAAAAACGCATTTTGACCAAACGAACAGGACAAAAATGCGGGGAAATTGTTCCTGACTGCCGGATCCGTTATTGACAGACGGAGAGGCCACACCCGTTATCATGACAGGAACATGACGCGCGATTACTTTATCTTTATTTATCGGTTATCCGCCGTTTATTACGTTATGTCACGTAATGTATTGCCAATCACATTAATTTATTAAATGAAACAGGTATTGCATTGAATTTAATGGAATATATACCCGATAACGATGTTTTCGGTACAGCTGATAACAGGCCGGAAAAGCACGACCGGTAAGGAGGGTTTATCCTTGTCATTATCCTGTTCAACTTTTATTGCCAAATACAGATAACTCATATATTGTACGCCGCCTGCATTTACCCCAGCGTGTGGTGATGGCCCGTTTATCACTGACGTTTCAGTAAAGTGCGCACGATGCAGACGCAAGGTGCGAGGTTTATTGAAAATAAATGCAGACTGACCGTCATCCGCTGACGGCCGGAAAATAAGTGCTGTGCCGGGACGCCATGTCCGCGGCATGTTTCAGGCTATTGGGAAGGGCTGTAAAAATGCAACAGAATACTGTGCAGATGAAACGCGTCTTAAATACCCCCGCGTTGGTTTTCTTCGGGCTCGCCTATATGGTGCCCCTTGGTATCTTCACAACTTACGGACAGGTTACCGTCCTCAGTGAAGGTCATTTACCGGTTGCTTATATTATTACGTTGACAGCCGTCCTGTTTACCGCACTCAGCTATTGTAAAATGACCAGCACACTGCCGCTGGCCGGCTCTGCGTATTCCTATGTCCAGAAAGTCTTCGGCGGGAATACCGGGTTTCTGGTCGGCTGGGCGCAATTGCTGGATTATCTGTTTCTGCCGATTATCAACTATATCGCCATCGGTATTTTTGTGCATGAAGCCCTGCCGTCGGTGCCGATGGAGCTGATTATCGTCTCCACCATTGTGATTGTCTCTGTGCTGAATATTCTCGGGATCAAACTGGTCACCTCGATGAATATGCTGATCATTGTGATGCAGCTGATATTTATCGCGCTGTTCCTGTATCTCAGCTTCAGTTCCGCGTTCACGCTCGATAAAGAAGCATTGCTCGCCCCGCTGACGGTGATGTCCGATCAGGTGTCAGGGCTGTTTGCCGGTGCAGCGGTTCTGTGTCTCGCATTCCTCGGGTTTGATGCCATCTCCACCATGGCGGAAGAGACCAAAGATGCCAAACGGGCGCTGCCGAAAGCGATCCTTTATACCGTGTTTATTGCCGGGACATTATTTATCATTATCTCTTATGCCGCACATCTGAGCTATCCGGCGTGGCGTGATTTCCTGCCGAACACCGACATCGCCAGTATTCAGGTGATGGAAAAAGTCGGCGGCGCACTGATGGCATCCTCCTTTATTACGGCCTATGTGATCGGCGTGTTTGCCTCCGCAATGACATCCCAGGCCAGTATTGTGAGGATTTTTTATGCCATGGGCCGTGAAGGGGTGCTGCCGCGCTCGGTGTTTGCCCGTCTGCATGCCCGGTTCAACACGCCGGTGCTGTCGATCCTGTTTGTCGCCCTCGCCTCACTGATGGCACTGGTGCTCTCCCTGAGCCTGGTGGCGTCCATGATAAGCTTCGGCGCACTGATTGCGTTTACCTTTGTAAATCTGTGTGTTATCAAACACTTTATTATTGACCGGAAAGAACCGCTGACAGCTGCTGTGATCCTGCGCTGTCTGGTGGTACCGGCGATCGGGGTGCTGCTGACCCTGTGGCTGTGGACCAGCCTGGATGCTCAGGCACTGACTGTCGGCCTGATCTGGCTGGGGATCGGTGTGGTATACCTCGGTGTGATCACCCGCTTCTTTACCCGCCGTCCGCCGTCAATCACAGAAGAAGAAACTCACTTAATTATCAATTAACTCTGTTGATGAGGATTGGAGAGCATAATGAACATGACTGCCGCTGATATTATTTATCACAACGGTTATATCTATACTGCGGATGCGGAAAACCGCGTCGCCGGGGCCATCGCCATTGCTGATGGCCGTATTCTTGCCTGTGGTGATAATGATGACATGGCAGCATTCCGTGGTGAGCATACGCAGTTTATCGATCTCGACGGCAAAATGATGATGCCGGGGATTATTGATGGTCATATGCACCCGTTCTGGGGCGGTATTCAGCTGTTCGGCTGCCATCTGAATTATGAATCCCTGACCATTGATGAGATCCTCGCCCGTGTGCAGGCGCATCTGGATAATGATCCGCGCACCGGCGAAAACGACTGGCTGAAAGTGACCGCCTGGCTGCGTCAGGGCATGTTACCGGCCGGTATTGATATGTACCGTGAAGATATGGACAAACTCAATACCCGCCGCCCTGTCGTGCTGTTCTCCAATGACTGCCACACACTGCTTGCCAACAGCCGCGCGCTGGACCTGTTCGGGATCACCAAAGAGACCCCGGCACCGAGTGACGGTAAAATCGGCAAACACGCCAATGGTGAACTGAACGGTATCCTTGAGGATGCCCCGGCCATGCGTGCGGCGGACAGTATTCCGTCCATTCAGGCCGACCGTGCGGTGGATGTTGCCCGTCTGGTACAGAAAGTCCTCAATGAACAGGGCGTCACCATGGTCATGGATGCCCGTGTGGCGGAATTACAGCTGGATGCGTTCCGTGCATTACAGGAACAGGGTGAACTGACACTGCGTGTGCAGGCTGCCCGTGAAATCACCCCGGATGATGCGCCGGATGTGGCATCCGTGCCGCAGGCCGTGCAAAACGCGGTTGCCTTTGCGGAGCGTTATCATCAGCCGCAATGGGGCCCGGAACCGGGCATCGCGGTAAAAAACATCAAAATGTTTGTTGATGGTGTGCTTCAGTTCCCGACCATGACCGCCTCCCTGCTGAAACCATACCGCATCAATCACGGCACCCCGGCACAGCCGGACTGGCGTGAAACGGAAAATTACGGTGATCTCTATTTTACTTCAGAGGTGATCGATGCCCTGCTCGAACGTATCGCAGCGGCCGGGTACGATCCGCATCTGCATACTGTCGGTGAAGGTGCGGTTGATATGGTACTCAACGGCATCGAAAAAATGCGGGCTGCGCATCCGGGCAAAGATATCCGTCCGGGACTGGCTCACAATGAGCTGGTGGATGCCAAAGATTACGCGCGTTTCGCCAGACTCGGCACCATTGCCTGTCTCTCTTTCCAGTGGGCGGCACCGACTGCGGAACTGGCGGAATTCACCCGCAATATGATCGGTGAAACCCGTTTTCAGCAGCTGGAGCCTATCGGTAAGTTTGTTGATGCCGGTGCGGTCGTTGCGTTCGGCAGTGACTGGCCGATTGATGATTTTGATGAATGGTATGATCTGAAAGTGGCAGCCACCCGCCGTGGTCATCCGGTCAACGGCCAGCCTGCACCGCGTCTGGACACCGACCGTGATCTGACTGTCACGGAAGTACTGCGTGCCGCCACGATTGACTCGGCTTATGCCCAGCACCGGGAAGATATTCTCGGCTCCCTGGAACCGGGCAAACTGGCGGATATGATTGTGCTCGATCGCAATGTGTTTCAGATACCTGCTGATGATATCGCCAATGTGAAAGTGCTGCGCACCATTGTCGGTGGTAAAACCGTTCATCTGACCAACTGACAAAAACACCGTTCCGGTATACAGTTAAAGAGCCTCTGTCAGAGGCTCTTTTTATAAGGATATTCACCATGAAACGGATTATCAGAAAAAACCCGTTCAGCTTTTCCGGTATGTTACTCGGCCTGCTCGCCATGGCAGCCTTCTTTTTTGCGCAATATCAGACCGATAAATACATTGAAAGCCGTCCGCCTGCCGAACAGGTGGTTTATAACAAAATCAGTGCGATGAAACAGGCTGCCAAAGCGGCACTGCGGGGATATGAGTATCAGGCGGAAACCACGCCGGCGGATGAAGAACGGCGCGCGTTATCGGAGTCAGCCCGTTATGCGGGCTATACAGGAACAGCACTGGCACTGCTGACGCTGTTTTTTGCCGGGGCCGGGTTTATGCGAAAAGAAAATAAAATCGCCGCACGTATTGCCCTGTTGTGCGGCGGTAGTGTGATTGCGGCAGAATTGTTTTTGTTTGCCCTGACCGGCATAGCCGTTGTTGCGGTGATTGTGATTCTGGCAGCAGTAATACTTTCCGCTGATTTTTTCTCACTATGCTGACGCTGCAACAGCCCTGATTATCAGTGCTTAATCGCCAGTGTGTGTATCACCGGCTGAGATAATCCGCCATCAGAGTAAATAACTGCTGATAAAGCTCAGCAATACGGTCAGTATCATTCAGTGTGGCCGGGCGGATTATCATGGAGTTCTCCGGTTAATCGTAAGTTTTGACCGCCGGTGCCTCATAATCACGGAAGCGGCGGATAAGCGCGTTACCCTCCGTTTCGACTATCGCCATATGGCGGTATTTTTCCTGCATAAACTGCTCATCGGTCATTTTGCTGATCAGCGACAGCAGCGGGTCATAATAATTATTGATATTCATCAGCCCGACCGGCTTCTGATGAAGCCCGATCTGGCTCCAGGTAAAGACCTCGGCAAACTCTTCCAGAGTGCCGAAGCCGCCCGGCAGGGCGACAAAGCCGTCCGCCAGTTCAATCATTTTGCTTTTGCGTTCATGCATGGTGCTGACGCGGTGAAGCTCCGTCAGATTTTTATGGGCAATTTCCCGCCCTTCCAGCAATGCCGGGATCACGCCGATGGCCTTCCCGCCTTCGCGGAGTACGGTATCCGCCACCGTCCCCATGATCCCCACACTGGCACCGCCGTAAACCAGGGTAATTCCCTGCTCAACCAGAATCCGGGCAAATTTCACGGCCTCAAGGCGGTAAATCTCTGATGCACCCGCTGCTGATCCGCAATAGACCGCAATTCGTTTAATATCCCGCATATCTGCCCTGTCCTTATCGTGATGAAATGAAAAACCGGCAGTCAGTATACGCAAGCGGTCTGAAGATAGCACTCGTCAGATTTCGCTATGTTATCAGGCAATCTCTGTTTGCGGATTCATATCCTCTAAAATCTGTAATTGCTATCCGTCAGCCGCCCCGCTAAGATTGCATGATGAGTGCTGCCTTTTGCATGCAATTCAACATAACTAATTGTCTCAACGCATTTTTATTGCTCCCGAGGTTCTTCATGTCTGCGTCTCCCCGCCAGCAAAATGGTTCTCCGTGGTTACCGATCGGCTTATTGCTGCTGTCGATGATTTCTATTCAGAGCGGCGCCTCACTGGCGAAAACCCTGTTTCCGGTTATCGGCGCCCCGGGGGTGACCGCCCTGCGTTTACTGCTGGGGACGGCGATTCTGCTGGTGATTTTTAAACCCTGGCGGCTGCGTTTTACCCGGGAGTCACTGCTGCCGATGCTGGGATACGGCCTCTCGCTCGGGATAATGAACTATCTGTTCTATCTGGCGCTGTCCACCATTCCGCTCGGGATTGCGGTCGCTCTGGAATTTACCGGGCCGCTGGCGGTCGCCATGTTCGGCGCACGGAAAATAACGGATTATCTCTGGATTATTCTGGTGATCGCCGGTCTGGCCTTTTTGCTGCCGCTCGGTGAGCAGATCGGAGATCTTGAGCAACTGGATCCGATCGGGATGCTGTATGCCCTCGGTGCCGGGGCGGGCTGGGCGCTCTATATTATTTTCGGCCAGCGTGCCGGACGGTTTTACGGTGCAGCCACCGTTTCCGCCGGTTCGCTTATCGCCGCGCTGATTTTTTTCCCGGTAGGGGCCTATCACAGTGATCTCAGTGTGATGTTCAGCTGGGCGGTACTGCCGGTCGGGGTGGCGGTGGCCATCTTATCGACGGCCTTTCCGTATTCACTGGAAATGGTGGCACTGACCCGTCTGCCGACACGGACATTCGGTATACTGATGAGCCTTGAACCGGTGATTGGGGCAATGGTCGGGATTATTTTCCTGCATGAGCATCTGTCATTCGCACAATGGCTGGCGCTGAGCTGCATTGTCATCGCCTCCATGGGCGCGGCTCTGACCATCAAACCGAAGTCAAAAATCAAATCTGTTGAGTAATCACCTGCCATACTGAAACCGGCCTTGTGCCGGTTTGCCTATCGATTCTATAGTTTTAATCGAATTTAACTATTATCTGTGCTGCCCTATAGTAACCCCATCGAAACAGAAATGTTTAACTGAATAATGTTTAACGGAATAAATAAGGGGAACAATAATGAGCACCGCAAAATTAGTGAAAACCACCGCTTCTCACTTAGTGTACACCCGTAACGATGTCACTGATGATATTAAGCAGGAAACCATTGATGAACTGAATCATCAGGTTCTGCAGTTTATCGACCTGTCGCTGATAACCAAACAGGCACACTGGAATCTGCGCGGACGCAATTTCATTGCTGTACATGAAATGCTGGACGGCTTCCGCGACAGCCTTAACAGCCATCTGGATACCTTTGCCGAACGCGCTGTTCAGCTCGGTGGTGTGGCACTCGGTACCTCGCAGGCGATAAGTAAAGCCTCTGCTTTACCGGCTTATCCGACTGATATCCACACTGTGCAGGATCACCTGAAAGCACTGGCCGACCGTTATGCTATCGTCGCCAACGATATCCGCCGTGCCGTCAGCCGCGTTGAGGATGAAAATACCGCAGATATGTTTACTGCCGCCTCCCGTGACCTCGACCAGTACCTGTGGTTTATTGAAGCCAATATCGAATAAATATCAGAAATACAGCACCGTAACCGGCAGGTTGCGGTCTGAAATTAACATCTCGTGTGTGAGTATGTGTCGCAACAATAAAAACAGTAAGACTTAGTGAGTCAATCCTACCCTTTATACCGCCTCCGGGCGGTTTTTTTATTATTTTCAGCAGCGAAAAGAATAATTCCATACTTCATTGCCGATCAGTCATTTTATCATATTAATAATATCGAATATATATTTGAGTTAACACCATGACCGGGAAAATAACTTACAACAGAAATACATGATATGGAAAATAAATCAGGACAGTGTAATAACCGATGCCTTTATTTGTTTTCTTTTATTAAAAAAATTATAGACCTCATACCTATTTTAAATGGCATCATATAGTTAATGACTGATGCCATTAAAATCAGTACAACTACTGACGAAATTAAGTCAGTCATAAAATATTCATCACTATCCAAAGTCCATATCATTCCTGTCATAGCAATGATAATCAGAATAAACATAACAATGGATGTTGAACTTAAAACTCTGACCCTTTTAATTACATCATGGGGTGCCGGGCTATCAGCCGCTTCATAAATTTTAGCCACATCATTTTGGGTAAAACCACAAGAGAGTAGTTCCTTCTCCAGTTGCAAATCTTTTTTCTCTTCGTTCATGATATTTCCTTTATCCATGATTTTCAGCAAACCGGTCACTTACTGATTATCTGTCAGAAGAGTATATCGGGAATCCGCAGGTGAAAAAATCCCTTTTCCTCTCAAAGAGATTTGTTTCACCCTGATACCGGTCACAGCCAGGCCTCTTTCAAATACTTTCCGGTATCACACTCCGATGGCATTTGCTGATGCATACGCAGAATCGCGAAAAAATACGTATTTCAAAAACAAAAAAAATGCATAAAATTAAATGAAATAAAGGGAATACGTTAATACGTAATCATGACAGGCCATTATCTCAGTAATAATACCTGTCCGTGTATTCCTTCGTGCGTAACGGGGAAATAAAATGAAATCATATCTGTTATTAATTGTGTATTTTATCAGTGCCTTTTCTTTCGCTGACGGTATCAGTGCGAACAGTACACGGTATATTTATCCGGAAGGTGCTCACGATATTACGGCACGGATAGATAATAAATCCGCCACTGCGGCATTTGTTCAGTACTGGCTCGACCCGGGAGATTCCGACGCTCTGCCCGCGAACCTGCCGGTCACGCCATTTGAACTGACCCCGCCGGTTTCACGTATTAATCCGGGAGTGGTACAAAATTTACGTATACGGCTGATGGATAAAAGCAGTATACCGTCTGACAGAGAAAGTCTGTGGTGGCTGAATGTTCTGGATATTCCGCCGATCAGTAAAACAGCTTCACCGGAGGCAAAAGATTCCATACAACTTGCCGTCCGTTCACGGTTTAAAGTCTTTTACCGCCCTGCCGGATTAAGTGACAGAAATACCGCCACACAGCAGGTTACATTTCAGTCCGGCAGTCATTCAATACGGGTCAATAATAATTCGCCGTACCACATTACCATTACGGAAATAACGCTGGCGGATAAAAAACAAATACTGCATAAATCCTTTATGCTGACACCGAAAAGCCGTTCGGAAATTACGGTAAAAAGAGCGGTTAAACGCGGTGACCATCTGACTGTCAGCAATATCAATGATTATGGCGGTAATGTGACCTTTACCGCCACGGCAGAATAACCGTTATCCGTTTATATTATTTTTCCGGTTCAATATCCGGACGCACAATCGGAAAGACCGGTAATGCATTAAGCAACCTGCTGCCGTACCGTTTGGTCAGCAGGCGCTGGTCATAAATCACCACATCCCCGTGACACTGATGGCTGCGGATCAGCCGCCCGACCTGCTGGATCAGCGTAAATGACGCGCCCGGCAGGCTCTGGATTTCAAACGGATAGCGGTTCAGGGATTTCAGCCAGTCGTTTTCCGTGATAATCACCGGGTTGGTGACCGGCGGAAACGCGATTTTGTGAATATGTACCTGAGTCAGGTAATCCCCTTTCAGATCAAGCCCCTCGGCAAAAGAATGCAGGCCGATCAGCACACTGGTCTGCCCGTCCCGGATCCGCTGGCAATGGGTTTCCACCAGCCGGTAACGGGGCTGATCCCCCTGCACCAGCAGTTGCAGGCGCAAATCCGTCACATGGGTGAGAAACAGATCCATTGCCCGCTGACTGTTAAACAGCACCAGCATGCCGCGGTGTTCACCGGACGCCAGCTGTGAGCGGAAATAACGTGCCATTTCTCCGATATGTGCGGCTTCATCTGCCGGTGTCGGTTCATAATGCATTTTCGGGATCACCAGGCGCCCCTGACGACAGTGATCAAACGGGGAATCGAGTGCCACAAAGCGGTCATCCGCCTTTTCACTCAGCCCGGTCATTTCCTGCAACCGGCTGAAACTGTTGAGTGAACGCAGGGTTGCCGAGGTCACCACAATGTTCGGCACATTACGCCATAACAGGTGACTCAGTTGTTCACTGACACGGATGCCCGCACAGTGGAACCAGAGGTGAGATTGATTTTTTTCATAGCGGCGGCTGAGCCACTTCGAGACCGGCGCGTGTGAAATTTCCGACAGCGCCGCCAGACGCCACAGTTTGGCGCTGTTTTCCAGTGCACCGAGAAACTTACCGGCGGTGAGGATAGCTTTATGCAGACGGACAATATCCTGTTTTGCCGTCTGTTCGTTCAGATCACTGAGTATCCCCTCCACCATGCTGTGCAGGGCATCCGTCTGTTTTGACAGTTGCTGAGCCGCCGCCGTCAGCGGCTCCGGCAATTCCCCGAGCGGAAACAGATAATGCGGATCTGCCGCCTGCTCCGGCAGCAGCGCCTGTGTATACATTGCCACATCACGGTACACGTCTGACATCGCGTCCAGATGTTTCTGCAGACGGGTACTGTCTGCCAGTTTCGGCGGTTTTACCGGGCGGAACTGTTGCAGATACTGAGTCACAAAACGGGAAAGGTTATCCAGCTGCGCCTGAAGGGATACCAGGGTGATATCCCCTTCCACTTCCAGAGAATCACGGGCCACATCAGCGATATGGTGCCCTTCATCCAGCACCAGCAGCAGTTTTTTGCTTTCCGGCAGAACCGATTCATTCTCCATTGCCGCCATCACCAGCGCATGGTTGGCGACCACCACATCCACACTTTCAATTTCACGCCGCGCCAGGAAAAACGGACAGCGCGAGTAATACTGACAATTGCGCCCGAGACAACTGAGTTTGTCAGTGCTGATTTTGCGCCACAGGCTGTCCGGAATAGCGGTTTTGTGGTGATCACGCAGGCCGTCCCAGCCGAAAGAGGTAAAATCATTCTGCAGCTTGCGCACGGTATCGCGTTCAGAGGCCGTTGCCACATCCGCTTTATCTTCGAGCAACAGCATCAGATCGATTTGTTCCCCTTCAGCCGCGCCGATCACCGCCATATTGCGCGGACACACATAGCGCCCGCGTCCGAACGCACCGGTAAAACGCAGATCAGGGATAATTTTTGCCAGCAGCGGCAGATCTTTGCTGTAGATCTGATCCTGCAACGCGACATTGGCGGTGCTGATCACCAGCAGCTTTTGCTGTTCCCGCGCCACCGCAATGCCCGGGATCAGATAAGAGAGAGTTTTCCCCACCCCGGTCGGGGCTTCAATCACCAGATGCCGCCCTTCATCACCCGCCATCGTCCGGGCGACTTCTGCAATCATTTCCCGCTGCGGCGCGCGCGGAACAAAGCCGTCAATCTGCGCCGGCAGAGCTTTGTACCAGGCGCTGATTTGTTGTTTGACGGTGGCGGAAAGGGGCATCTGAAAACCTATGGATAAATAAACAGGGTGCTATTGTTTCACACTACAGAAAAAAAATCAGCATATCCGGGCCGATACCGCTCATTTTCTGCATACGGTTGCTTCAATAGTTTGTTACAATTAATCAACATAGCCCCGGATTTGTCCGGCAGACAGGCTCCATCAGATAAGACCAGAATACATCTATGAAGAAATTATTGATTATTTTCATTTTTATTTTTGCCTTCGGCTCCCTCGGCGGCGTTTTTCTTGCCGGAATGAATATGTATAATCGTTCGGTTGCCCCTGAAACTCCATCCACGGCGCAGGATACGACCACCGGTGAAACCCGGTAGCACTCTGCGTCCTGCTAACGAGGTTAATTGCGATGTACCGAGACTATTTTGTGACCGCAGACTGGCTGCACACGCACCTGAATGACGACAATCTTGTTGTGCTCGATGTCAGCAAAGCGCCGCCCGGTCAGCCCGCAGATTGCCGTCAGTTATGGCTTGAGCGCCATATTCCGGGCGCACACTATTTTGATCTGGATAAAGTCGCTGATCTCTCCTCGCCGCTGCCGCATATGCTGCCGTCACCGGAGGTGTTCGCACAGGCTGCCGGTGAATCCGGGATCGATAATGACACCATGGTGATTATTTATGATCAGGGTAACCTGTTCTCCGCCCCGCGTGCCTGGTGGACACTGAAAACCTTCGGTGTGAAAAATCTGCGCATTTTACAGGGCGGGCTGAGTGCCTGGGCCGGTGCCGGTTATACCACTGAAAGCGGTGATATCCCGCTGCCGCAGGCGAAAACCTTTGTGCCGGAATTTCAGCGTCATAATGCGGTGAATAAAGATGATGTGCTGCTGGCGATTACGGACCCGGAAATTCAGATTGTCGATGCCCGTTCTGCCGACCGTTTTCAGGCGCTGGCACCGGATCCGCGTCCCGGCGTGCGTTCCGGCCATATTCCCGGCAGCTGCAATGTACCGTGGAATACCCTGGTGGAAAACGGGATCTTCAAATCCCCGACACAGATTCAGCAGATATTCCGTGATGCAGGTGTGGATTTAAGCAAATACCTGGTGGTGTCCTGCGGTTCCGGTATGACAGCGGCCATACTGCTGCTGGCGCTGACGCTCACCGGCCATCAGAATGTCCGTCTGTATGACGGTTCCTGGGCGGAATGGGGCGGTTCAGACACCCTGCCGATTGAACCATAAAAAAATGCCGGAGCACGTCAGTTGCTCCGGCATTTTTTAAATCAGTTATACGGCTGTCAGCCCGCAAACTTCCCGGCGAGAAACAGCACCACCATCGCGCCGATCACCGCGACCACAAAGCTGCCGAAATTAAACCCGTCGACACGCCCCTTGCCGAAGAAAACACTGATATATCCCCCGACAACAGCACCGACAACACCCAGCACAATCGTCATAATAATGCCGATACTATAGGTTCCGGGCATAATCCATTTCGCCAGCACACCGGCGATCAGGCCAAAAATAATCCAGGACAGAAAATTCATCAGCACCTCCTGCTGTATTAACGGGTTAAGAAAAAATCCGGCTCACCTGTCAATTAAAGTGCGATATGGTAAAAAAAGCAAATTTTATGCGCCCTGAGCCCGGGCAATCGCCTGTGCAATGGCGGCAGAATCTTTCAGCGGGCGGATCACAGCAAAAAGTTCATCCGCTTCCTGCGGATAGGCTTTGTGCAGATAGCTGAACCACTGTTTGATACGTGCCACATGGTACAGCCCGGTATCCCCCTGCTTTTCCAGCTGCGTGTAGCCGTACAGCAATGCCACCACGTCCGGCCACGGCATAAAGGGCACATTATATTTAACCACCCGGCTCAGGTTCGGCACATTGAGTGCTCCGCGCCCGAGCATCACCGCATCACAGCCGGTCACAGTCAGACATTGCTGCGCACTCTGCCAGTCCCGGACTTCGCCGTTGGCAATCACCGGAATGGCGAGCCGCTGGCGGATAGCCGCGATCGCAGGCCAGTCAATCAGATCCGCGCGATAGCCTGCTTCTTTGGTGCGCCCGTGCACCGTGATCTCGGTTGCCCCGCCCTGTGCCACCGCATCGGCAATTTCAAACTGATGTGCATTACTGCTCCAGCCGAGCCGCACTTTCACCGATACCGGAAGATGTGCCGGTACCGCCTCACGGATGGCTTTGGTGCCCTGATAAATCAGTTCCGGGTCTTTAAGAAGCGTCGCACCGCCGCCGCTGCCGTTCACTGTTTTGGACGGGCAGCCGCAGTTGAGATCCACCCCGTGCGAGCCGAGTTCCGCCGCCCGCGCGGCATTTTCCGCCAGCCATTGCGGGAACTGCCCCAGCAGCTGGATCCGCACCGGCGTACCGGATTCGGTCAGACCGCCGTGTTCCAGCTCCGGACAGAGACGGAAAAACAGTTTCTCCGGCAGCAGCATATCCACCACACGGACAAACTCGGTGATACAGAGATCATAATCATTCACCGCCGTCAGCAGATGACGGACGAGGGGGTCAAGGACCCCCTGCATCGGTGCTAAAAGAACACGCATGAGCCGGTTCCGTTATTTACCCCGGTTACCCCACGGGCTGCCGGAGTCGCTGTTGCCGGAACGCGGTTTGTGCTGACGCGGACGTGACGGGCGTTTGTCGCCGCCACCGCTGTTACCGCGGCCTTCGGCGCTGCGCCCTTGTCCGCCCTGACGTCCGCCGCCGGAACGGCCGTTACCGCCGCGACCCTGCTTCGCTTTCTGGATAGGTTCGGCTTTGATGGACGGATCCGGATCGTAACCCGGTTCAGCCATCCGTTCGATTTGCTTTTTCAGCAGTTTTTCAATGTCGCGTAATAAATCATGCTCATCGACACATACCAGTGATAATGCCAGGCCGGTAGCCTCAGCACGCCCGGTACGGCCGATACGATGGACATAATCTTCCGCCACATTCGGCAGTTCATAGTTCACGACATACGGCAGTTGTTCGATATCCAGGCCGCGTGCCGCGATATCCGTCGCAACCAGCGCGCGGATAGCACCGCTTTTGAAATCCGCCAGTGCACGGGTACGAGCCCCCTGGGATTTATTACCGTGGATAGCAGCAGCTTTGATGCCGCTGCCGTTAAGGAATTCCGCCAGACGGTTGGCACCGTGTTTGGTGCGGGTAAAAATCAGCACCTGCTCCCAGTTATCACGGCCAATCAGGTGTGCCAGCAGTTCTGCTTTGCGTTTTTTATCCACCAGGTGAACAAACTGCGTGACCTGCTGTGAGGCACTGTTGCGCGGGGAGACTTCCACCGTCACCGGATTATTGAGAATAGTATTCGCCAGTGATTTGATCCCGTTGGAGAATGTCGCGGAAAACAGTAAATTCTGACGTTTCACCGGTAATTTTTTAATAACACGGCGGATATCATGGATAAAGCCCATATCCAGCATGCGGTCGGCTTCATCCAGCACCAGAATTTCGACTTTGGATAAATCCACGGCATTCTGATGTTCCAGATCCAGCAGACGGCCCGGGGTGGCAATCAGGATGTCCACGCCGCCGCGCAGTTTCATCATCTGCGGGTTGATACTCACCCCGCCGAAGACGACCAGAGAACGGGTACGCAGATGGCGGCTGTACTCGCGGACGTTTTCGCCGATCTGAGCGGCCAGTTCGCGGGTCGGGGACAGGATCAGCGCGCGTACCGGGCGTCCGCCGCCTTTGCGCGGATTATCCTGTAAATATTGCAGGATAGGTAAGGTAAAACCGGCGGTTTTTCCCGTACCGGTTTGTGCGCTGGCTAATAAGTCATGTCCGGCAAGCACCTGCGGAATGGCCTGCATCTGAATCGGGGTTGGTTGTTCGTAGCCCATCTCTGCGACGGCCTTCTGAATTTCCGGGCATAATGGTAATGATGAAAAACTCATGAATTGTTAAGACTCCGCCCCGGTCTGTTGTCTGCGGGGCCTGCTGATAATTGAATGTCGAAAATTAATCCGTCACTCCGGAAGAAATATCGATAAAATACGCCTGTGATCAATCCGTTGCTTACTGCTCATTTACAACAGATACTGATGAGCATACAGTTAATCATATGATTGATCTCTCGTTTATGCCGACACACCTATAAGGATATACGCCATGTCAGTCAATACGACTAATACGCCGCGAGGCGAACAAGCCAAGCTCGCTTTACTGGAAGCCGCTATTGAGATTTTCGGACTGAACGGCCCAAATAGTGCCACTACTCGCCAGATTGCACAACGTGCGGATCAAAATATCGCAGCTATTGCTTATTATTTCGGCTCAAAAGACGGATTGTATCTGGCCGTTGCACAGCATATTGCCGACATTATCCGTGATGAATTCCGTCCTGTCATTGAAGAAATTGATCTGTTTCTGGAAAACGGGACTGACGAACGGGACGAAAACCGCTGTCTGCAACTGATTGAGCTGAGTTTTCTCGCCTATAATGAACTGGTGCTGAAGAAAAGTAATATTAATATCAGCCGGATTATGTCACGCGAGCAATTAATTCCGACCAAAGCTTATACGCTTATCCACGAACAGGCGCTGTCCGCGATTTTTACCCGTCAGGCCAGATTAGTTGCCCGTTATACCGGGCTGCCGGACGGACATATCAATACCCTTATCCACACACACGCCCTGATGGGTGAAATATTGTCTTTCCGTCTGGCGCGGGAAAATCTGCTGCGTCAGACCGGCTGGGATAATATAGGCCCGAAAGAGTATGACATGATCAACGAGGTACTGCGGGAACATATCCGGCTGCTGCTCAGCGGATTAAAGCAGCATTACCGGAACTGATACACCACTGTCTCTGATAACTCACCAGGAATCCATTCATGAAGCCAATGAAAAAAACCGGGATACTTATCATTATTCTGATCCTGCTGGCCGGTGCCGGCGGCTGGTACTGGTGGGAGTCACGCCCGTCAGGGCCTGCTCTGCTGTACGGTAATGTGGATATCCGGACGGTGAACCTTGGTTTTCGTGTCGGCGGCAAACTGCAATCCCTGAATGCGGATGAAGGGGCGGCCGTTCAGCCCGGTGAGCTGCTCGGTATGCTGGATGATACGCCGTACCGTCACGCCCTGCTGAAAGCGGAAGGGGTACGGGACAGCGCGCAGGCTGCATTACTGATGATGGAAACTGGCTACCGGCCGGAAGAAATCGCGCAGGCAAAAGCCGATGTTGCCCGTAATACGGCAGCGGCGGAATTTGCCCGTCAGTTTTATCAGCGCCAGGCCGGACTGATGAAAAGCCGTGCTATCTCCGCCAATGACCTGGAAAATGCCCGTAATCAGCGCAATCAGGCCGATGCGGCACTGAAAGCCTCACAGGACAAACTGAACCAGCTGGAAAACGGCTACCGCAAAGAAGAGATTGCCGAAGCACGCGGGCAGCTGAAACAGGCCGAAGCCGCCGTGGAGCAGGCGCAGCTTGACCTGGCGGATACCCGGCTGACCGCACCGGCAGAAGGCACTATTCTGACCCGCGCCATCGAACCCGGTACCATTTTACCGGCTGGCAGCACCGTGTTCACCCTGACACTGACCAATCCGGTGTGGGTGCGGGCGTATGTCAGTGAAAGTGAGCTGGGACAGGCGCAGCCCGGCCGTAAAGTATTGCTGGAAACCGACAGCCGCCCGGGCAAACCGTATCACGGGCATGTCGGATTTGTCTCCCCGACCGCCGAGTTTACCCCGAAATCCGTTGAAACCCCTGCACTGCGGACAGATCTGGTCTACCGGCTGCGTATTGTGGTGACGGATGCCGACCCGCTGCTGCGTCAGGGAATGCCGGTGACCATCCGCTTTGATAATGAAGAGCAGCAGCCGTAAGGAGAGACGATGTCAGACATCACTATCTCCCTCAGTGCCGTCGAAAAATGTTTTCCCGGCCTTGATAATCCGGCGGTTAACCGGCTGACCACCACCATCAGGGGCGGCGGTGTGACCGGGCTTGCCGGGCCGGACGGCGCCGGAAAAACCACGCTCATCCGCATGCTGGCCGGATTACTGAAACCGGACAGCGGGGAAATCCGCGTGGCCGGTTTTGATCCGATTGAAGACAGTGTCGCTCTGCGCGCACAGCTCGGTTATATGCCGCAGAAATTCGGGCTGTATGAAGATCTGTCCGTGATGGAAAACCTCCGTTTATACGCTGAACTGCGCGGCCTGCCGCACCATGAACAACAGGCAGTTTTTGACCGCCTGCTGACCTTTACCGATCTGACCCGTTTTACCGGCCGTATGGCAGGCAAACTCTCCGGCGGCATGAAACAGAAGCTCGGGCTGGCCTGTACGCTGCTCGGGCAGCCGCAGGTGCTGTTGCTCGATGAGCCGGGTGTGGGGGTCGATCCTATCGCCCGCCGCGAACTGTGGCGGATGGTGCACTCTCTCGCCGATGACGGCATGCTGATCCTCTGGAGTACCTCTTATCTGGATGAGGCAGAGCAGTGCCGTGATGTGCTGCTGCTCAATCAGGGAAAAGTGATTTATGAAGGCAAACCGGCACAGCTGACAGAAACCATGGAGGGCCGCTCTTTTCTGCTGGCTGCCGCACCAGGGGAACGCCGCCGCCTCTTACAGGAGGCATTGATTCAGCCACAGGTGTCTGACGGTGTTATTCAGGGGCGTTATGTCCGGCTGATTGTGAAACCACAGGCTGATACCCGCGCCCTGCTCAGCGCACTGAAATGTCATGATACCGAACTGCTGCCCGCTAAGCCCCGTTTTGAGGATGCATTTATTGATCTGCTCGGCGGCGGCCCTTCTCACCGCTCACAACTGGCGCAGATTATGCCGCAGATCCCGGCGGCACCCGATGAAACCGTGATTGAAGCCGTCAGCCTGACCAAAAAATTCGGCGATTTCGCTGCAACCGATCATGTAGATTTTCAGGTCAAACGCGGGGAGATTTTCGGCCTGCTCGGCCCGAACGGCGCGGGCAAATCCACCACCTTCAAAATGATGTGCGGCCTGATGATCCCCAGCAGCGGCCGAGCCCTGGTGCTGGGACTGGATCTGAAAACCAGCTCAGCCAAAGCCCGCAGCCGCCTCGGTTATATGGCACAGAAATTTTCCCTCTACGGCAATCTGACGGTCGCTCAGAATCTGACATTTTTCTCCGGCGTTTACGGCCTGCGCGGCAAAGCACAACAGCAGAAAATCGACGATATGGTGAATGCCTTTAATTTCACCCCGATCCTGCGCCAGACCACCGAAGATTTGCCGCTCGGCTTCAAACAGCGGCTGGCGCTGGCCTGCGCCCTGATGCATGAGCCGGATATTCTCTTTCTCGACGAACCCACCTCCGGGGTTGACCCGCTCACCCGCCGTGAATTCTGGCTGCATATTAACGGTATGGTGGATAAAGGCGTAACCGTGATGGTGACCACTCACTTTATGGATGAAGCGGAATATTGTGACCGCATCGGGCTGGTCTATCACGGCAAAATCATTGCCGCCGGCACCCCCGATGAGCTGAAAGCCTCAGTGGCGGATGACACCCATCCGGATCCGTCAATGGAAGATGCCTTTATCGGACTGGTCGAGGAATATGACAAAGAAAGCGCACAGGAGGCCGCATCATGAGCACACCTTCCGGTTTTTCATGGCGCCGTCTGCGGGCGCTGTGCATCAAAGAAAGCAAACAGATTGTCCGCGACCCGTCGAGTGCCCTGATCGCCATTGTTATTCCGCTGATTCTGTTATTTATTTTTGGCTACGGCATCAATCTGGACTCATCAAAACTGCGCCTCGGGATTCTGGTTAATCAGCAGAGTGAACCGGCGCGGGAACTGATCAGCTCATTTACCGGTTCTCCGTTTATTGATGCCACCCTCAGCGATAACCGCCATGAATTAATCGATAAACTTCAGGCGGGACATATCCGCGGTATTGTGGTGATCCCGGCGGATTTGGACAAACGTCTGGCTCGTCAGGGCGATATCGCACAGATTCAGGTGATTACGGATGGCAGCGAACCCAATACCGCCAATTTTGTGCAGGGTTACGCTAATGGTATCTGGCAGATCTGGCAGCAGCAGCGGGCACAGGATCGGGGGATCAGCAGTGAACCACCCATTGATGTCCGGCTGCGCTACTGGTTTAACCCGGCGGCCATCAGCCAGCATTTTATTATCCCGGGGGCTATCAGCATCATTATTACCGTGGTCGGCGCGATCCTGACCTCACTGGTGGTGGCGCGGGAATGGGAACGCGGCACCATGGAAGCCCTGCTTTCCACACAGGTGACCAAAACGGAACTGCTGCTCTCCAAACTGCTGCCCTATCAGGTGCTCGGCAGCTTTGTCATGGTGCTGTGTATGGTGGTAACCGTCTATGTGCTGGATGTGCCGTATCACGGCTCGCTGTGGCTGCTGGCACTGGTAACGTCACTTTATCTCGCCACGGCGCTCGGTATGGGACTGCTGATTTCCACGGTAACCCGCAATCAGTTTAACGCCGCCATGATTTCGCTGAATGCGGCGTTTCTGCCCGCAATTATGTTGTCCGGCTTTGTATTTGAAATCGACAGTATGCCGGTGGCGATACAGGTGGTGACTTATGTAATCCCGGCGCGTTACTTTGTGGAAAGCCTGCAGACACTGTTCCTGGCGGGCAATATTATGCCGGTGATTATCAGTAACCTGGTGTTGCTGATCCTGTCAGCGATTGTGTTTATCGGCCTGACCGCCCTGAAAACCCGCCGCCGGCTTGATTAAGGAGACTGCCATGTTTCACCGGATATTCACCTTAATTATCAAAGAACTGCAACTTCTTCTGCGTGAGCGTCAGACCCGGACGATCCTGATCGTACCGGTAATTTTTCAGATGATTTTATTCCCGCTGGCGGCAACGCTGGAAGTTACCAACGCGACTATCGCGATTTACGATGAGGACAAAGGTCCCGCATCCATTGAACTGACTCAGCAGTTTGCCAAAGCCAGTGCCTTCTCCGATGTGCTGCTGATCCAGAACCGGCATGACGTACAGGATGTGATTGATAACCGCAAAGCCCTGCTGCTGGTGCATTTTCCGCAGAATTTCAGTGCGCAGCTTTCCGCGCAGAAACCGGCACAGCTGCAAATTCTGCTCGACGGGCGGAATTCCAACAGTGCGCAGATAGCCGCCAATTATGTTCAGCAGATCACCGCACATTATCAGCAGGAACGGATGCCGCAGGCGGTCACCAGTGAACTGGTGGTGCGCAACTGGTATAACCCGAACCTGGATTATAAATGGTTTATCGTGCCGTCGCTGGTGGCGCTGATCACCACTATCGGCGTAATGATTGTCACTTCACTGTCGGTTGCCCGTGAACGGGAACAGGGTACGCTGGATCAACTGCTGGTTTCGCCGCTGACCACCGGTGAAATCTTTGTCGGCAAGGCCGTTCCGGCACTGATTGTGGCCACGGTACAGGCCAGTATCGTGCTGGTGATCGGCATTTTTGCTTACCGCATCCCCTTCTCCGGTTCACTGCTTCTGTTTTATTTCACCATGATGGTGTACGGCTTGTCGCTGGTCGGGTTCGGTCTGTTAATCTCCGCCCTTTCCGCCACTCAGCAGCAGGCCTTTATCGGTGTGTTTGTTTTTATGATGCCTGCCGTGCTGCTGTCCGGTTATATTGCCCCGGTGGAGAATATGCCGGTCTGGCTGCAACATATTACCTGGATCAATCCTATCCGCCATTTCAATGAAATCACCAAACAGATTTACCTCAAAGATGCGGATTTCAGTGTTATCCGCCAAAGCCTCTGGCCGTTGCTGGTGATCGCCGTGACCACCGGAACCGCCGCCTATGCATTATTCCGGCGGAAGATTGCGTAAATAATAATAAAACTTGAAATTAATATAATTGATTATTTTGACATCTTTATAAAAAAGGTCAATATTAGTCCGGTCCGATATAACAATTATTATAAAAAATAAAAACCATCCTTTTAAAGGATACAACAATCACGCCATATTTATCCGGATAAAAAATGCATAAAAAATTAATCTTCCTGCTGTTATTACCTGGTTTCAGTCTCTGTGCTTACTCAGAAAGTCAGTGGAATAACAACATTACTGTGTATGAATACAACCCAATTGAACTACGCTATGATCCGGCATTACCAGAATATGCCCCCTATCCAAAAAATAAAAATGAGCTGACCTTGCTGATTAATAGAGCAAAAAGTGGTAATTTAACAAGTCGTTATACGTTATTCTCCTTTTATTATAATAACTGCTACCACCTGCAGCAATTAAGTGGTAACACGGGCATTTCAGAACATTGTAATACCGCTGTTTACCATCTGGAAGCGTTACTTTCTTCAGATCCTGAAAACCCGCTTGCTTTATTCCACTATGGTTTTATTTTATCCCATGGTTACGGGAAAGAAAAAGATATGAAGAACGCTATAACTTACTATGAAAAAGCGTGTCACATTGGCAGAAACAGATTGATTTCTGCCTGTGATTTTGTATTTTCAGCATTTTTAAATGGTGAGGAAAACATAGATAAAGATATCGATAAAGCAAGAGAACATGTTGCCACCGTCGCTGGCTACGGAAATAAAAAATATCAGAAATATATTGATAACTGGGATTATATCCTATTCAGAATAAATACAGAAAAGGAAGTGAATAATTGTATAGAATCCGGGGGAAATACCGCTGAGTGCATAAAGTCAGGAAATAATAAGATGAAAAAATATAATGCTAAGTATGAAAAATAAAAATACCACGAGATCCGGACACCGGAACAGATTATTGCAGATGCAGAGCAGTAAACGTAAAAAGGCCGGTTTTCACCGGCCTTTCATTGTTACATCCTGTTCTGTCTGTGATTAGCGGCGATCGCCCATCAGGCGCAGCAGCATCAGGAACAGGTTGATGAAGTCCAGGTACAGCGACAGCGCACCCACAATCGCATAGCGGCGCATGGTGTCTTTATTGCTGCTGTCAATCTGCTCACCCAGCTCACGCAGTTTTTGGGTGTCATACGCGGTCAGACCGGCAAACACAATCACACCGATATAGGTGATGATCAGTGTCATACCTTCGCTTTTCAGCCAGATATTAACCAGTGACGCGATGATAATACCAATCAGCCCCATAAACAGGAAATTACCCATGCCGGACAGGCTGCGTTTGGTGGTGTAGCCGTAGATACTCAGTGCACCGAACATCCCTGCCGTGATAAAGAAGGTGCTGACGATAGATGCATCTGTATACACGATAAAGATACTGGAGAGCGTCAGCCCTGTCAGTGCGGAATAGAGCATAAACAACCCGGTCGCCATGGACGCGCTCAGGCGCTCAACCATGCCGGAGATAACCCAGACCAGTGCCAGCTGAGCAATAATCAGCCCGAAGAAGGTGATTTTGCTGGAGAAAACAAAGCTCATAATCGCCATTGAGTTAGACGAATACCAGGCGACGAAGGCCGTCAGCAGCAGACCGCATGCCATCCAGCCGTAAACCTGGGCCATATAAGCCTGAATACCGGAGCCCGCCTGTGAAACTATCGAGCCGTTAGAACGAGGAAATCGGTCCATGATGGATAACCCTTTCATCTGTATCAAATTGTTTATCGGATGATAAACGACCAAGGCCTATAGATTATCACATAAAAAGGGTGTTGCCAGCAGGCAAACTGTCAGGAATCCCCCCCTTTTCTTTACAAACAGTAAATATTTTTAACCTGATGTGCCGCCGCCGGAAAAAATCCGGCGATACGGGCGTGATTGGCGGTAAATTACCAGCGTTCTGCGGCTTTTTGGTCGCTTTCTCTGGCATCCACCCAGCGGGTGCCGCCTTCCGGTAATGTCTCTTTTTTCCAGAACGGCGCGCGGGTTTTTAAGTAATCCATCAGAAATTCCGCCGCTTCGAATGCCATACCGCGGTGAGCAGCACTGACACCGACAAATACAATTTCATCATTCGGGTACAAACTGTCGACCCGGTGGATCAGTGTCACCCGCTGTAACTCCCAGCGCTCACGTGCCTGTGCGACAATATCCGCCAGCGCTTTTTCGGTCATGCCCGGATAATGCTCCAGCGTCAGAGCCGCCACATTATCACCCAGGTTATGATTGCGGACTTTGCCGGTAAACGTGACCACTGCGCCGTCATCCGCGCAACCGGCCAGCCACTGGTATTCCTCACCGACACTGAAATTGCCGGTCTGAACAGCAATCCGGGTATTATTCATGATTCAGCCTCCGGTGACCGGCGGGAAGAACGCGACCTCGTCGCCGTCAGTCAGCGGCTGCGACAGCGGTACAAAAGACTGATTCACCGCACACAGCAGTTTGCCGGATTCCAGCGCCAGCGCCCAGCGCTCACCGCGCTCACATAATGCGGCCCGCAATTCGTCTGCGGAGGCATAATCACACGGCAGAGAAAGTTCATCGGTATTCACCAGCTCACGCACCTGCGCGAAAAACAGTACCTTAATCATGCGCCCGCCTTAAAATGTCCTGATTTCCCGCCGCTTTTTTCCAGTAAACGCACCGGGCCGATAACCATATCCTTCTGCACCGCTTTGCACATATCATAGATCGTCAGTGCAGCCACAGAAGCCGCTGTCAGGGCTTCCATTTCCACCCCGGTTTTACCGGTCAGGCGGCAGCAGGATTCAATACGCACACGGGACGTGTCCGGCTCCGCGCTCAGCTGAACCTCCACTTTGCTCAGCATCAGCGGGTGACACAGCGGGATCAGATCCCAGGTCCGTTTGGCGGCCTGAATACCGGCGACACGGGCTGTCGCAAAGACATCCCCTTTGTGATGGTTGCCGTCAATAATCATCTGTAAGGTTTTGGCATCCATGGTGATAAAGGCTTCGGCGCGCGCTTCGCGGACCGTTTCCTGTTTTCCGGACACATCCACCATGTTGGCTTCGCCCGCCGCATTAATATGGGTGAGTTGAGACATGTAAACTCCTGATATGACCGGCGGATCAGCCGCCGATAACGGATAAATTCGGGGTAATACCGCTGTCCCCCTGATGGAGGAAATGGGTTTCGCGTTTGTGCTGCAATGCGCGCTGAAGCCGAGCTTTCAGCTCGTCGTCGTGTCCGTCTTCCGCCAGCAGGTCACGCAGCGTGATCCCCTGCTCACCGAACAGGCACAGATGCAGATTACCGACCGCAGACACCCGCAGACGGTTACAGCTCTGACAGAAGTCTTTTTCATACGGCATGATCAGGCCGATTTCACCCTGATAATCCGGATGACTGAACACCTGTGCCGGGCCGTCACTGCGGGCACGTGCCACCTGCTGCCAGCCTGCCTGTAACAGACGGGCACGGATAACATTGCCGGAGATATGGAAACGGCGGAACACATCGCTGCCGTCACCGGTTTCCATCAGTTCGATAAAACGCAGCTGGATCGGGCGGTCTTTGATCCAGTTCAGAAATGCAGGCAGATGGATGTCATTGACATTCTTCATCAGCACCACATTCACTTTTACCTTCTCAAAACCGGCCTCAAACGCGGCATCGATACCACTCATCACCTGCATGAATTTATCCTGCCCGGTGATAGCGTGAAACTGGCGCGGGTCGAGACTGTCAACGCTGACATTCACCGCGCTCAGCCCGGCGGCGCGCCAGTCGCGGATATCCCGTGCCATGCGGTAACCGTTGGTGGTCACGGCAATGGTGCGGATATTCTCATTTTCGCGGATAGCGGCAACAATATCGGTAAAATCGCGGCGCATGGTCGGCTCGCCGCCGGTCAGACGGATTTTTTCCGTGCCCAGCTGAGCAAACGCGCGGGTCACCCGGCGGATTTCGCCGAGGGAAAGAAAGGATTTGTGTCCGTTTGGTTTATAACCATCAGGCAGACAATAGTTGCAACGGAAATTGCAAACGTCTGTCACGGAGAGGCGCAGATAGTAAAATTTGCGCGCAAAGGGATCTGTCAGTTGTTCAGTCATAACACCTTTCCAAATACGGGAGATGCGGACATTTCTATCCTGCACCCTGGTGGCACTCGTGAGTGTCACGGCCAGCTCACCCTATTTCCGGTTCTGACCTGAAACGTAGGTGTGAAGGCTAGGAGTTAATCGTTGTCATTAATGCTGTTAATAACCACGCTAAGTGAATTGATTCTAGCGTTGCCCTGCGGGAATTACCATGATAAATACGCTATATATCTTATTATACAACGAGTTACCGGGCTTCCGGGAAAAGAAACGGATACACCGGATAACGAAAATTTCACACAGTTTTTCAATTGATTAGCAAATCAATTATAGATCACTGAATAAATAATAAACAGAAAACCGCCGGAAACACGGCGGTTTGACAGGAAAATTATTTACCGCTTTCTTGATCTGACACAGGTATAGCAGGCCCGGTCAGTCCAGTGTAAGGTGATAGAAAATAACAGATTTGTGATTCATTCTCAGTGTCTCCTGCGGACGGAAGCCGTAACGCTCTGCCAGCCGGGCAGAGCGTTTATTCTCAGGAGCGATAATACACACGCATTCATTAATGCCGCGCACCTCTTTCAGCCAGTTCAGTATGGCTCCCAATGCTTCACCGGCATAGCCCTTACCGTGTGCCCGCTCTGCAAGCACCCAGCCGGCTTCCGGATAGTGGCTGATGTCTTTTTCCATTTCACGGTAAAAATCCGCAAAACCGATATCCCCGATATACTCTCCGGTGCTTTTCTCCCTGACCGCCCAGTAACCATAACCCAGCAGCGGCCACAATCCGAGATACGCCAGCATCCGCATCCAGCTATCGCGCGGTGTGGAAATCTGTCCTGCCATAATATGATGTGTCACTGCGGTATCCGACCACATGTCAGCCACTGCTGCATGATCTTCTCGGCGGTGGGCACTCAGGATCAGGCGTTCGGTTTCCAGTACCGGAATGGTACACGTCAGGTCATTCATGATGTTCTTCCTGTCACTTATTGATTTTTGTTATTCATGTTTATTTATGATGCTTTCAGTCACCGCATTCACTCATAGCATGACTTCCCCGCCGTTGCCATCTCTGAATCACACGTAAAAGTACGCAGCAAAAAGATAATTCACCTTTATGATTGACCGGAGTTTGATAAATCTCAGTATCGTGACGCGAAAAATTGGTTTTTATGATAGATTACCGCGCAAATAAATATGAAAACTCAGGGAATGCATAAACACTATGGGGAACCGCACACTCACGTCGCTGGAACATGTTGTTGCTTTAGGCGGAGGCCACGGGCTGGGACGGGTGATGTCCTGCCTGAACGGTCTGGGATCGCGGCTGACCGGCGTGGTCACCACCACGGATAACGGCGGCTCCACCGGCCGGATCCGCCGGGCGGAGGGCGGAATTGCCTGGGGGGATATGCGCAACTGTCTCAATCAGATGATCACGGAGCCGTCGATTGCCTCCACCATGTTTGAATACCGTTTCAGCGGTAACGGCGAACTGGCGGGACATAACCTCGGCAACCTGATGCTCAAGGCACTGGATCATATGAGTGTGCGCCCGCTGGATGCGATCAACCTGATCCGCAATATGCTGAAAGTCAAAGCCAAATTAATCCCGATGTCAGAAACACCGGTCGATCTGATGGCTATCGACAGTGAAGGTCATGAAGTGTACGGCGAAGTGAATGTCGATCAGCTGACCTGCCCGCCGCAGGAGTTGCAGCTCTCCCCGCCGGTGAAAACCACCAAAGAGGCGCTGGATGCCATCTGCCGTGCAGAACTGATTATTATCGGGCCGGGCAGTTTCTTTACCAGCCTGATGCCGCTGATGCTGCTGCCCGATTTCACCAAAGCGATTAATTTCAATCAGGCGCCGATGATTTACATTGAAAATCTCGGCAAAGAACTGAGCCCGGCGGCCGCGTCCCTCAGCCTGAGTGAAAAAATCGCCGTGATTGAAAAACGTATCGGCCGCAAACGGATAGATGCGGTGGTGTGCGCACCGCATATCAATACCGGCGACCTCGGCGACCGCCTGATTGTCAGAGAGATCCTCGAGGCACAGGATGTCCCGTACCGCCATGACCGCAGCCTGCTGCTGAATGCGCTGGATAAAACCATCGGCCTGCTGCCCTGATCCTGTCAGGAGTTGACAATAAACTGCTCACGCAGCCCCTGTAACTCATCCCGTACCGCTGCCGCCTGTTCAAATTCCAGATCCTGAGCGTGGCGGTACATCTGCGCTTCCAGTTCCTGAATTTTGACTTCCAGCTCTTTCGGCGACATGCGCTGATAATCGCTGCTTTTCGCAGCCGCTTTGCCTTTGCCTTTATTTTTCGCCCCGGCTGACGGCTGGCCGATTTTCAGGATATCGCCAATCTTTTTATTCAGCCCTTTCGGCACAATACCGTGTGCTTCGTTAAACGCCATCTGCTTCTCTCTGCGGCGTTCAGTTTCCTCAATAGCCCTCGCCATCGAGTCCGTAATTTTATCGCCGTAGAGAATCGCTTTACCGTGCAGGTTACGGGCAGCACGACCAATGGTCTGGATCAGAGAGCGTTCGGAACGCAGGAAGCCTTCTTTATCCGCATCCAGAATCGCCACCAGTGACACTTCCGGCATATCCAGCCCCTCACGCAGCAGGTTGATACCCACCAGCACATCAAACTCCCCGAGACGCAGGTCACGGATAATCTCCACCCGCTCCACAGTATCAATATCCGAGTGCAGATAACGCACCCGCTCGCCGTGCTCTTCCAGATATTCAGTGAGATCTTCCGCCATCCGTTTGGTCAGCGTGGTGACCAGCACGCGCTCATTTTTCTGTGCGCGGATGCGGATTTCAGACAGCAGATCATCCACCTGAGTGGTGACCGGACGCACTTCCACTTCCGGGTCAAGCAGCCCGGTCGGACGGACCACCTGTTCAACCACATCAGAGCCGGATTTCTCCGTTTCATATTTGCCCGGTGTGGCGGACACATAAATACTCTGCGGCGCGAGAGATTCAAACTCCTCAAAACGCAGCGGACGGTTATCCAGCGCGGACGGCAGACGGAAACCATATTCCACCAGCGTTTCTTTGCGCGAACGGTCGCCTTTGTACATCCCGCCGATTTGCGGAATAGTGACGTGGGATTCGTCGATCACCAGCAGGCCGTCCGCCGGCAGGTAATCAAACAGGGTCGGCGGGGATTCGCCGGATTTGCGTCCGGAGAGATAGCGCGAATAGTTTTCGATACCCGAGCAGTAACCCAGCTCATTCATCATTTCCAGATCAAACTGAGTACGCTGGGCAAGACGCTGCTCTTCCACCAGTTTGTTGTTGTCGATCAGGAATTTTCGCCGTTCCGCCAGCTCGGTTTTGATCCCTTCCATCGCCTCAAGAATACGCTCACGCGGCGTCACATAGTGGGTTTTCGGGTAAACAGTAAAACGCGGCACCTGATAATGGATATGGCCGGTCAGCGGATCAAACAGCGACAGGCGCTCCACCTCATCATCAAACAGTTCCACGCGCAGTGCGTAATCATCCGACTCCGCAGGGAAAATATCCACCACCTCACCGCGCACACGGAATGTACCGCGCTGAAAGGCCTGGTCGTTACGGGTGTACTGGAGATCAGAAAGCCGGTGCAGGATCGAGCGCTGATCGATAATCATCCCCTCGGTAAGGTGCAGCATCATCTTCAGATAGCTGTCCGGATCACCCAGCCCGTAGATAGCAGAAACGGAGGCCACCACCACCACATCCCGCCGTTCGAGCAGGGCTTTGGTGGCTGAGAGCCGCATCTGCTCAATATGTTCGTTTACCGAGGCATCCTTTTCGATAAAGGTGTCAGAGCTCGGCACATAGGCTTCCGGCTGATAATAGTCGTAGTAGGAGACAAAATATTCCACCGCGTTTTCCGGGAAGAAATCTTTAATCTCACTGTAAAGCTGGGCGGCAAGGGTTTTGTTCGGCGCCATGATCATGGTCGGGCGGTTCAGTGTGGCGATAACATTGGCAATAGTAAAGGTTTTCCCTGAGCCGGTTACCCCCAGCAGCGTCTGATGCGCCAGCCCGTCTTCCAGGCCCTCAACCAGTTTTGCAATGGCCTGCGGCTGGTCACCGGCCGGTTTAAAGTCAGAATGCAGTTTAAATAGTTTGCTCATGAGCCCCCCTGCGCGAATAGGGTCACTATGATACTGGATAAAAAACCAGCTTCAACCCCCGGCAGAAAAAATCCGTTATTTTGTGATTTTTTGCTTGCAAAACCGGGGAAAATTTTATTGGCTTTCCACAGTTATCCCCAAAAAAAAGCACTTGCAATTTTAAATTATGCTGAAATCTGACGCCCCTCTGACCAATTGCTATTTTTCACGCCGGAGGACCCTTGATTTTATTTATCTATTTGTTATTTATGTAAAAATCATAAAAGCCCGATTTTACAACAATGTCAGCGAAAGCCCCGTTCCTGCAAGGATGGCGTGAGTTTTCTAAAGTTAATACACAGGGTTATCCACAGGAATAGTGGATAACTTAATAAAGTCGTTTACCGGTGCATGGTTGCGTGACATTGCACAGTCATAAAATTGTCACTTTCTGCACAAAGAGAAAAAATAATTCAGGATTTTTTCCTGATAAAAAACACCCGGCCGGAAGATTTGCCGTGATCCCGGAACGATCCGGCCGGATACAGGATCAGTGCACGGAAACCGGCAATGAAAGATAGCCGGATAAGTCCTGATTCAGCGGATCCGGCAGATGCGGCAACACACCCGGGCACGGCGCCGGGATCAGGTTGTTCAGTGTCGCCAGATACGCCTGCTGATGCAGACCCGGCGGTGTGACCTCATCGGGCTTCACACCACGGCCGGGGGCAGGATCAGTGTGCGGAAACCGGCAGAGAAAGATAACCGGACAAGTCCTGATTCAGCGGATCCGGCAGATGCGGCAACACGCCCAGGCACGGCGCCGGGATCAGGTTGTTCAGTGTCGCCAGATACGCCTGCTGATGCAGACCCGGCGGTGTGACCTCATTAGCCACCCACCCGGCCAGGCTCAGCCCGGCCTGCTGTATCGCCGTCACGGTCAGTAACGCATGATTAATGCAGCCGAGTTTTACCCCGACCACGAGGATCACCGGCATCCGCATTTGTGCTGCCCAGTCCGCATAGGTCTGCGTGGCCGACAGCGGGGTAAACCATCCCCCCGCCCCTTCGGTCAGTACCCAGTCGGCCTGCTGATTTAAGGCATGCAGCCCGTCAGTCATCACCGCAAATTCCAGCGGGGTTTGTGTCAGTTCGCTGACAATGTGCGGCGACGTCGGCTCGGCAAAGGTATACGGGTTAACCTGTGCGTAACTGACCGGCGGCACGGTATGCCGCCACAATGCCAGCGCATCACTGTTACGCAGTCCCTCCGCTGTCATCTCACTGCCGGAGGCTACCGGTTTATACCCGGCACAGCGGAACCCGGCGTTGCGGGCGGTCTGCAGCAGGGCGCAGCTGACCACGGTTTTACCGGCATCCGTATCAGTGCCGGTTAAAAACCAGTTATTTTTCAACATGTATGACTCCGTACTGAATAAGATAGCTGAGCGGAAATACACCGTCTTCGGCGGGATAATGATTCGCCAGCTGAATGAGTTTATTGCGTGTCATCAGCCCGGCAGCACGCCCCTGGTGGACATGGGTGGCGCCAATTCCCTTGAGGGAGTGCAACAGCGCGGGCAGAGAGTCAAAGGAGAGCCGGTAACAAACGTCTGACAAGGTATGCCGGTAAGGCTGACAGGCAGCGGAAACCGCCTCACGGCTGAGAAAACCGTTGGCGTGACGGTTGCTGTCCACCCGGGCAAAAGCCTGATTCAGTTCATCCAGCGACCCGCTGAGCAGAGTGGAAAACGCCACCACCCCGCCGGGCCGGGTCACCCGCACCAGTCCGGCCAGCGCCTCTGCCAGCGAATCACACCATTGCACCGCAAGATTACTGAAACAGAAATCAAACCGGCTATCCGCAAAAGGCAGCTGTTCGATATCCCCCAATACATAACGGGTCGCCCGCTGCTGCGCCCGGGCGTGCACCAGCATGTCAGGGGAGAGATCAAACGCCGTCACACTGCGGCAATCTGCTTTCCACTGCTCACTGAAAAACCCGGTACCGCAGCCGGCATCCAGCCCGTGCAGTTCAGATAATAACGGCGCGGAAAGTGCCTGTGTGGTCAGTTGCCGCAAATGGTACCCGGTTTTTTGCTGGAGGTGCGCCACGGTGTCATAGTGTCCGGCTGCGCGCCCGAAAGCAGCGGCAACGGCGGCTTTATTCACCGGGACGGTAGTGACGGCAGAATGCATCCAGCGCCTCCGTAAGCTGTGTGATATCGTCGCGGTGATGAGCGCTGGTCAGCGTGATGCGCAGACGGGCGGTATTCGGCGGCACGGTCGGCGGGCGGATCGCTTTCACCCACAGGCCGCGCTCCTGTAAATAGTGCGACAGTGCCAGAGCAGCGCGGTTATCCCCCACAATCAGCGGCTGGATCGCCGAGGCGGACGGCAGTAATTGCAGTGGCAGATGCGCCACCCGCTCACGGAAGAAGCAGATATTTTCCGCCAGTGTGTCCCGCAGCCCGTCGCCGTGACGGATTTCCTGCACCGCCGCCTGAATGGCACACGCCTGTGCCGCCGGGAAGGTGGTGCTGTAGATAAGATGACGGGCATATTGCGTCAGATAATCTGCCGTCTGTGTATCGCACAGCACCGCTGCGCCGCTGACCCCGGCCGCTTTACCGAAGGTGACAATCTGAATATCAGGGCGAATCCCCGCCGCATCACAACTGCCCCGCCCTTCACGGCCGCAGACACCGATACCGTGCGCATCATCCGCCATCAGCCGGGCGTTATGCTGCCGGGTGAGCGGCAGGATCGCCGCCAGCGGCGCGGCATCCCCGTCCATACTGAAGATCCCTTCCGTGACCACCAGGGTTTTACCGGTACTGTTTTCTGTCCGGCCCAGCCGGGTACTGAGATGATCAGTATCATTATGATGAAAACGACTGAATTCAGCGGGTGAATGCATTGCCGCTTCCATAATGGAAGCGTGAGCGAGTTTGTCGCAGATAAGGTGATCACCGCGCTGCATCAGTGCGGTGATCACCGCCTGATTGGCACAGAAACCGGAGACAAATAAGATTGCGCGGTCAAACCCGAGCCACTCCGCCAACATCTGTTCCAGATCCCGGTGTGCCGCCGTATAGCCGGTGACATGACCGGATCCGCCGCTGCCCACGCCGTATTGTGTAGTGCCGTCACACCAGGCGCGGATCACCGCCGGGTGGCGGCTGAGGCCGAGATAATCATTGCCGGAGAAATTCACGGCACGTCTGCCGTTAATCAGGAGGGTACGCCCGTCCGCGCCGTCATTGGCGTCACGGCGGCGTACCGCATCCTGTTCCTGCGCCTGTTGCAGGCGCTCAGAAAGAAAAGTCTGCCACATGGTACGGCTCACAGGGCTGCGTTATAGAATTTTTCGTCATCGCTGTGGCTGATGGCATCCAGTAAAGAATCCGTCTCCTCATTGTCACCACGGGTAACATGGATGGCTTCGCGTTTGATCCCCAGCTTTTTAAACAGTGCGATATCGGTATTTTCTTCCGGGTTAGTCGTGGTGAGCAGTTTACAGCCGTAAAAAATGGAGTTCGCACCCGCCATAAAGCAAAGCGCCTGGGTCTGTTCATTCATCATTTCACGACCGGCGGAGAGGCGCACATGAGACGTTGGCATCATAATGCGGGCAACCGCGATGGTGCGGATGAAATCAAACGGATCAACCTCCTCATTATCCTCAAACGGCGTGCCTTTAATTTTTGCCAGCATATTGATCGGCACACTTTCCGGCGCTTTCGGCAGATTCGCCAGCTGCACCAGCATGGCCGCACGGTCACGCACCGCTTCACCCAGCCCTAAAATTCCGCCGGAACACACTTTGATCCCCGCATCCCGCACATTGTCGAGGGTGTCGAGCCTGTCCTGATAGGTCCGTGTGGTGACAATCGAGCCGTAAAATTCCGGTGAAGTATCGAGGTTGTGGTTGTAGTAATCCAGACCGGCTTTGGCAAGACGCTCCGCCTGTGAGCTGTTCAGCATACCAAGTGTCATGCAGGTTTCCATACCCAGCGCCCGCACTTCTTTCACCATGGTTTCCAGATACGGCATATCGCGCTCATGGGGATTCTTCCATGCCGCCCCCATACAGAACCGGGTCGAACCGGCTGCTCGCGCCTTACGCGCCGTTTCCACCACCTGCTGTACTTCCATCAGCCGCTCTTTTTCCAGCCCGGTTTTGTATCGCGCACTCTGCGCACAATATTTACAATCTTCCGGACACGCCCCGGTTTTGATGGAAAGCAGTGTGCTTATCTGCACCTGCTGCGGGTCAAAATGCTGGCGATGCAGGGTCTGAGCTTCATACAACAGTTCAAAAAACGGTTTTTCAAACAATGCATTGGCTTCTTTTAATGTCCACTGACGACCTTGACTCATAACTGTAACTCCCGATAAAAAAGTGTTGCCAGTTTAAATATCAGCATTATCATGTCAACTTTATTTGCATTTAAATGGTTTACATAATGACTTTTTCAGGGAATATTTCAGGTCACGCCTTTTCGGCTGATGATGCGGATTTTGACCGCCGCCACATCTGGCACCCTTATACATCAATGACTCAGCCGCTGCCGGTCTATCCGGTGGTATCGGCACACGGTGCGGTGCTGACACTCGCAGACGGCCGCGAACTGGTTGACGGTATGTCCTCGTGGTGGGCAGCTATCCATGGCTATAATCACCCGGTACTGAATGCGGCGGTGACTGAACAGCTGTCACAAATGTCACATGTAATGTTCGGCGGGATCACCCATCCGGCTGCCGTTGCACTGTGCCGGCGTCTGGTGGCAATCACGCCTGAGCCGCTGGAATGCGTGTTTCCTGCTGACTCCGGCTCGGTGGCAGTAGAAGTGGCGCTGAAAATGGCGCTGCAGTACTGGCAGGCACGCGGGGAAAAGCGTCACCGGATAATCACCCCGCGTCACGGCTACCACGGTGATACATTCGGTGCGATGTCAGTGTGTGATCCGCAAAACTCCATGCACTCACTCTGGCAGGGCTATCTGCCGGATCACCTGTTTGCCGATGCGCCGCAGTGCGGATTCGATGAGGAATGGCAGCCGGCGGATCTTCACTCCGTGGAAAGCCTGCTGGCACAGCATCATCATGAGGTCGCGGCGGTGATCCTGGAGCCGGTTGTCCAGGGTGCGGGCGGAATGCGTTTCTACCATCCGGAATATCTGAAAGGCGTAAGATCGCTGTGCGATCACTACAATGTCCTGCTGATTTGTGATGAGATCGCGACCGGATTCGGACGCACAGGAAAGCTGTTTGCCTGTGAACACGCTGGCATATCACCTGACATTATGTGTCTCGGCAAAGCGATTACCGGCGGTTACATGACACTCTCCGCCACCCTCACCACCCGCCAGATTGCCGACACCATCAGTCAGGGGGATGCAGGCTGCTTTATGCACGGCCCGACCTTTATGGGAAATCCGCTGGCCTGTGCCACGGCAGTGGCGAGTATTGATCTGCTGTTGTCCGGAGACTGGGCAGCACGGGTGAAGGCTATCGAAACACAGCTGAAAAGCGCCCTGCTGCCGCTGAAATCCCGCAGTGGCGTCCGCGATGCGCGGGTGCTCGGCACCATTGGTGTTATTGAAACGGAAGAGCCGGTCAATATGGCGGAACTGCAGCGCCGCTTTGTTGACGCCGGGGTGTGGATCCGCCCGTTCGGACGGCTGATTTACATTATGCCGCCATACATTATTACAGCGGTACAACTGGAAAAACTGACGCAGGCGATAGATAAGGTAACGGCAGGATAAAAAACAGGTGATAGCATCAGAACCGGTGAAGCGCTGATAACGGGTAAAAACGAAAAGCCGCTGTGAATACCTCCCTGTAAGCTCAGGCGCGTCATCCATGACGCGCATGCTTTTCGTTTCGCCTGCCCGTTATCGCTTATTACCTGACCGGCAAACTCTGTGTTGAAAAAAACAGATTACTTCAGCGTCAGCACTGTCACCCACATCGGGCCTTTTCCTGCCGGATAGCGGTTGATAAAATGCAGTTCGCCGGTAATCTCATCAATCCGGGAAACCGCCACATGGTGAGAAAGCTGTCCGGTTGAGATCAGGAAACGCCCGCTGTTATCCACCGCAAAACCGCGCGGCTGAGTTTCTGTCGGGTAACGTCCTGCCAGTTGCAGATGGCCGCCGTCATCCGACACCCGGTAGTGATTAATCATACTTGATGCCCGCTCGCAGGCGTAGAGGTGATGCCCGTCCGGTGTGATATGAATATCAGCTGCCCAGCGGCGTCCCTGATAATCATCCGCCATCATATCGACAGACTGAATTTCACGGACTTTCACCCATTCGCGATAAACATTGATGGTCGCATTTAATTCATTCAGGCAATACGCCACATGTTTTTCAGGATGAAATGCCATATGGCGCGGCCCGGCACCGGCAGCAACCGTCAGCATATCGGCATGGCGTTCAGTTAAGCGGCCGTCTTCCCCGATAGTGTAAGCGCGGATATGATCTTCCCCGAGGCACGGCACAAACAGTGTGCAGCCATCCTGTGCAATATTGGCGGAATGCGGATTTTTTAACCCTTCAATAACCTGTACAGCACGCTCAGGAAGACCATTATCGCGGATCGGCAGTACCGCCAGATTACCCTGATGATAAGACACGGCGTACAGTGTGCGCCCTGCTTTATCAAGCGTGATATAAGCGGCAGTGCCCGGGAGCGGCGTCAGGCCGGTTTGTGTGAGTTTGCCGTCTTCTGCGATTTTATAAGTCGCCACCGCATTGCCCGGTTTTACCGCAGCATAAAGATGACCGCCATCCGGCGCGGTGATCAGCGGCTGCACCTGATCAGGCGTTGAGACTGTCTGTAACAGTGACATTTCACCGTGTTCATTCATTTGCCAGACATGAATCTGATGACTTTCCGTACTGGCAACATAAACCACCTGCTTCATTCGCGCTCCTTAATATCATCACTTACCCGTTTGATTTTTAACAGGTAATGTAAGCATTTCTGTATAATAATACCGCACTTAGCGTTTATCGCGAAACAATTAACATGCTATATTATCAGTTATCTCCGCCCGGAATCAGTCAGGATGCCGTCAGGGTGTAATAATATTCCCTGATGCCCGCCGTTATTCCGGTTCTGACACTCATACAAGGGGCTCCCTGTTATGTCTTACCGCGTCCTCGCATTTGATCTCGATGGTACACTTCTCGATCCGGATAAACATATATTACAGGAGTCGCTGGATGCTATCCGCGAAGCCCGCCGTGCCGGGGTGCAGGTGCTGATTGTCACCGGCCGTCATCACGTTGCTATTCATCCGTTTTATCAGACATTGCAGCTGGATACACCGGCTATCTGCTGTAATGGTACCTATCTGTACGATTATCCGGGGAAAAAAGTGCTTTCCGCCGATCCGATGAGTGTCAGTGAATCCCGTCAGCTGCTTGAACGTCTGGCACAAACGGATATTGAACATCTGATGTATATCTCCGATGCCATGCTGTATCACACTGACAGCAGCACTATTGAGCGGACCCTGAACTGGTCAGCTTCTCTGCCGGCGCACCAGCGTCCGGTGATGCGCAAAGTGGACAACTTCCTTGATGAGGTTGATCGCGCTGACACTATCTGGAAATTCGCCACCTGCTCAGATGACCTGAATAAACTGCGCGAATTCACCGATGCCGTGGAAGCGGATATGGGGCTGTCCTGCGAGTGGTCGTGGATAAACCAGGTGGATATCGCCCGCAAAGGTAACAGCAAAGGCCGCCGCTTGCAGGAATGGGTGGAATCTCAGGGAATGTCGATGAAAGATGTGATGGCATTTGGTGATAACCATAATGATATCAGCATGCTTTCTGCCGCCGGTCTCGGTGTGGCAATGGGCAATGCAGCAGACGAAGTCAAAGCACACGCTGATCTGATTATCCGGGATAATACACAGCCGGGTATTGCGCAGGCGATCCGCCGTCATATTCTCAGCTGATCAATACCGTGTTCTGAACTATAAAAAATGCCTTTTAATAAAGGCATTTTTTTAATTATTTCCCGCTGACCCGCAAATAAATTTAGTTATTTATACTTATCAAAATTCCAGTTATTTTTAGGTTTTTCTGCCGGATTCTGATTCGGGAATTTTGCATTTTCGACGATCAGCAGTAATTTGGATCCGTCATAGGTATAGCCACCCTCAGAATACTGATACGGGAAACTTTCCGTTGCCACCACTTTATATCCCATACTGAGCAGCTCCGGGATACGTATTCCGCCCTGCGAGCCGTCAGTGGTGCCGATACACCAGACTTTTAAGTTTTCGATTTCAACGTCTTTGACTTTTTTCAGATAGGTGTAACACATCACCTGATTTGCCGCCAGCGCCTGACCGCCGGAGAAAATACCCAGTAATAAAAAGAGTAATGCTTTTTTCATTTTATCCCTCTGACTCAGTGGTTTTTTATGCAATAACGCACGTCTTACACTTGTTTCCGTGTGCGGAGAATATTCTGTGATAATTCGGCAGGATCAGTGATGCACCGGCGTTAATATATATCGCCGGTGTGTCAGAAGGGCAATCGGAATAATATGAATGCCCGCTTTATTAATGAAAAATACGTATATTCAGGCAGGTTATAATTCGCGGCTCAGTGACACACTTTTTACCTGTGCATACACCCACAGTCCGGGTTTCAGCTGCAAATCATCCCGCGCCCAGCCGGTAATCCGTGCCCAGAGAAAATGATTGCCGACTGCCAGCCGCACATCTGTCTGACCGTTGTCGTCATCATACATTTCCGTGATTTTTGCCCGTAATATATTGCGGATACTGCTGCTTTTCGGTTTTTCCAGCACGATTGACACATCATCCGCACTGACACGCACACGCACCGGTGTATCAGACTCACCGGTAATACGCGGTATCCACAGCACCTGGTCGCTGATAGCGGCAGCAGTCATGGCATAGCGGTCGTGATGCTTAAGCACCGTGACATTTAACACGCTTGAGAGGCTTTCCTGTGTCAGCCACGGCCGCAGTGCTGCACTTGCCCACACCTCTTCCAGCGGCCCTTGTGCCAGAATGCGTCCTTTTTCCAGAATTACCACATCTTCCGCCAGCCGCAGGATTTCATCCAGGCTGTGACTGACATACAGGATCGGAATACTGATATCCTGTGCCATCTTTTCCAGATACGGCAGCAGTTCGCGTTTACGCGGCAGATCCAGCGAGGCCAGCGGTTCATCCATCAGCAGGATATCCGGTGCGGTCAGCAATGCGCGGCCAATCGCCACCCGCTGCTTCTCCCCGCCGGAAAGCGTCATCGGCAGCCGGTTCAGCAGATGTCCGATACCCAGCAACGCCACAATGCTGTCAAACTGATCTTCCATTTCCCGCGCCATACCGTAGCGCAGATTGCCTCTAATCCGGTAATGGGGAAACAGGCGCGCATCCTGGAAGACATAGCCGATTTTGCGTTTTTCCGGTGGCAGACAGATGCGTTTTTCAATATTCACAAGTGTGTGCCCGTTAAGCTCAATCCGCCCCTTCTGTGGTTTTGTCAGCCCGCCGATCACATTAATAAAAGAGGTTTTCCCTGCCCCGGAGAGCCCGAAGACAGCGGTAATACGGTCACTGGCCAGTTCGGTGTTGATTACCATCGATAAATCACCGAGCTGCTGTTCAAAATCAAGCACTAACATGCGGCAACCCCCAGGCGTTTACGTCCCCAGCGGGTCAGCCATTCCGAAGCCAGCAGTGACGCCAGTGCCAGAACAATGGCGATAATACAGAGCCGTGCTGCGTCCATTTCGGCGCCCGGAGTTTCAAGCAGGGAGTACATCGCCAGCGGAATAGTCCGGGTTTCCCCCGGGATATTGGAAACAAAGGTGATTGTCGCGCCGAATTCCCCCAGCGAACGGGCAAAGGCCAGCACTGTGCCGACAATAATACCCGGCAGCGACAACGGCAGTGTGATAGTAAAAAAGACCCGCAGCGGAGAGGCACCGAGTGTCCGTGCCGCCTGCTCCAGACGCATATCCACCGCTTCCAGCGCCAGGCGGATAGCCCGCACCATCAGCGGAAAAGCCACCACTGCCGCAGCCAGCGCGGCACCACGCCAGCTGAAGGTAAAACTGAAACCGAACCAGTTATAGAGCCATTCACCGATAAAACCTTTGCGGCCCATACTGATAAGAAGGAGATAACCCACTACCACCGGCGGTAACACCAGTGGTAAGTGGATAAGACTGTCCAGCAGCGACTTGCCCGGAAAACGGCAGCGCACCAGTACCCATGCCATCAGTATGCCGAACGGCAGACTGGCTGCCACGGCGACTGTTGATACTTTCAGGCTGAGGATAACCGCCTGCCATTCATACTCATTCAACATCGCTGTCTGTTAGTCCTTATTTATTACATAGGGCTGAAACCGTAACGTTTGAAGATCGCTTTCGCTTCCGGTGTCTGCAGATAATCGTAGAAACCTTTTACATCGGCATTATTGTGATCTTTCAGGATTGCAATCGGATATTCAACCGGTTTATGCGTATCAGCCGGGAAAATACCGACTACTTTTACTTTATCACTGGCAACCGCATCAGAACCGTATACGATACCCAGCGGAGCTTCACCGCGCTCCACCAGCGCCATGCCACTGCGCACATTATTGGTACGGGCCAGCATCGGGTCAACAACTTTCCAGGCACCCAGGTTTTCCAGTGCTTCCTGCGCATAAATACCGACCGGCACATGATCAGGATCACCGACAGCCAGACGACCGCCATCCAGTAATTTAACCCAATCAGTCTGCTTATTAATATCTATTTTATCAATCTTACTGTCTTTCGCGGCAATCAGCACCAGCTCATTACCCAGCAGGGTTTTACGGGTATCATTAACGATCAGGTTTTTCTCCTGAGCGTAGTCCATCCATTTCTGGTCAGCAGAAATAAAGATATCTGCCGGAGCACCATTTTCAATCTGACGGGCCAGCGTGGAAGAAGACGCATAAGACGCGACCACTTCACCTTTTTTCTCCTGCTTATATTTTGCCGAGATTTCATCGACCGCATTTGTCAGTGATGCCGCCGCAAATACGGTCACTTTTTCAGCGGCCCATGCCTGACCCATGACAGCAGCAGAGATAACAACACCGGCCAATAACTTACTGAACTGTTTTTTCATTTTTTCCACCAGGATAGATTAGGATTAACCCGTTGTATATAACAAGATACAGCGAAAAATGAAAGGAGGTTTATCCCACTATCGTCAGTTAATCGGAAAACACGATAAAATGAGGGAAATTACATCGGGAGTGAGCGGGAAAACAGAAGCAAAAACGGATTACCCGCAGACGCAGGTAACCCTGAATACGGCAGAATCAGTGCTGCTTTTCGTGGTGCTCGCCTTTTGAAATCAGATTGAAAATTTCACCTAATCCCCAGATCAGAGCCGCCAGACCTGTCATTACAACAGGCACCATTAACAGTGCGAAACCTAAACTTTTAACTAACTCAAACATAGCACTTAATCTCTTTATATCAGGCGAAAAGGATATTCAGCGTGACTATCATAACGTCATAATGCCCGTTATTCTATATAAATCATACCACAGAAAGCATAGCGATTCGTGCGGTCAGCCGGTGGTCAGGTCTGCATAAAATAAACAACAGCCACAATCACTGCCGCCAGGATGAGAAAACCGACCACCTTTCCGGCACCGCCCGGTTTTTCGACAATATTACCGCCGCTCATTGTCCTGATATCCGCAGAATACGCGGCCGGGCTTCCGGCCTCTTCATCATTATCTTCGTTATCTTCGTTGTAAAGTATCTGAAGATAGGTCAGCAGGGTTTTCAGGGCATCACTGTCCAGCACAATTGTTTCGTCATCCCCGGCAACAATGTACAACGTATAATTTATTTGCGCAGTCATCGTCAGCAAAAACGCCCCCGGTAATTCCGCATAGTCACGTTCCCCGGCGTTCATCTGCTCCGCCACGTCCAGCGGTGGTTCATTACTGCCGTCATCACGCATGTAAGCAAGCAGTACAGGCTCTTTATCATCTTCCCCCTGACAAAATGCCAGTCCCACTTTACCGCCGCCTGCCTGTCCCTGCGATTCCACCCAGAATGATTGCATTGCCAGTGAACGGGTAAACTCCTCCGTCTCAGGACCGTTGTCCGGATTATCCCTGACAGCCCGGTAAAGGCTGAATAAGATATTTTCCATGATATAAATTCTCTGTTTAATAAATCATAGCCATACCATACCTGCTTTTATCAGGTTCATGAATTTTTAAGTAAAATTAAACCGCCATATTGGCAGATGAAAAAAAAACGCAGTTTGCTACACTAACCGGAAAGCCAAGCCGCACCGGGCGGAGAAACTGCACCGGTGATTCTGTCTGATTACTATACGGGGTATTTTCCGTTGGATATTTTATTAACACTAAAATCAGAAGGTCATTTATTTGCCGATCCGCGGCGGATTTCCTTACTCAAGCAGGTCAGAGCCACCGGCTCCATCAGCCAGGGGGCAAAGCTGGCCGGTATCAGTTACAAAAGTGCCTGGGATGCCATCAATGAGATGAACCAGCTTGCCGAGGAAACGATTGTTGACCGGGCCACCGGCGGCAAAGGCGGCGGCGGTGCGACACTCACGCGCTATGGTGAGCGCTTACTTCAGCTTTATGATCTGCTGGCACAAATCCAGCAGAAAGCCTTTGATGTCCTCAAAGAGGACTCACTGCCGCTCGACAGCCTGCTGGCGGCCATCTCCCGCTTCTCCCTGCAGACCAGCGCCCGCAACCAGTTCTTCGGCACGATTATGTCGCGCGACCATACCCATGTGCAGCAGCATGTGAATGTCCTGCTGGCGGATAAAAAAACCGAACTTGCCGTTGCCCTGACAGAGCAGAGTGCCAACCGGCTGGGGTTATCTGTCGGTAAAGAAGTACTTACTCTGATTAAAGCGCCGTGGGTGAAAATCAGTAAATCCGCCGGAAACAGCACGGATTATGATAATCACCTGAGCGGACGCATCTGTTCCGTTGCCAGAGGCGCGGAGAACAGTGAAGTGATGGTGACGCTGACCGGCGGGGCACAGTTATGCGCTACCGTGGATAATCAGGATGCTGACAGGCAGCAGCTGAAAGAAGGTGATGAGGTCACCGCGCTGTTTAACGCCGACCAGGTGATTATTGCCACATTGTGCTGATAAAAATGATGATAAAAGCCGCCACTGACGGCGGCTTTCGTGAGTAACTGCTTACTTCGCTGTTAAATCAACCTGATAAACCGCAAATCCCACATCATCCGTGCCCACCCGGGTCATCGGATAATGCGCGTTCTCTTTAATAAACTGCGTGGCTTTATCACCCGGCGAGGTTTCAAAGCGGATATCTAATTTTTTATCCGTTTTCACCGGCACAAACGTCCAGTTTTGCTCAGCCAGTGCCGATACCGCACCTTTTGCTTTGGTTTCTGCTGCAATATAACCTGCCAGCACACTGCGGTTTTCATCCGGTGACGCAAACGCGATATGTTTGTCACCGGTCCCGGCAAATTTTCCGCCGTAAGCGCGGTAATTATTGGTGGCGATCAGGAAAACGGCTTTCGGATCAATCGGTTTACCCTGATACGTCACATTTTTGATGCGGTTGGCCTGCGGATTGACCGTCTGACAGTCCGCATCATATTTTGCCGGTTGGGTCAGGTCTATCTGATAATTGACCCCGGAAATGGTATCGAAATTATAGGTTCTGAACCCATCCCAGTTGACCAGGCTTTGCGGTGCCTCTGACTGCGGGTTAATCTGATTAAACATCCCGGCGGAGCATTCCAGCCATTCGGTCACTTCCGCCCCGGTCGCTTTCACCACCACCAGCGTATTCGGGTAAAGATAGAGATCCGCCGCGTTGCGGAATGTCATATCCCCTTTTTCCACCTCGACAAAATCCGCCGGGGCATTTTTACGTCCGCCCGCTTTAAACGGCGCGGCGGCTGACAACACCGGTAAATCCGCCAGATCCGGATCACCCTGAATAAAGCGGCGGGTATAATCCGTCTGTGCATTATTCACAATCTGAACCGTCGGGTCGCTCTGCAACAGCGCGAGGTAGCTGTACATATTATCCGGTGATTTGCCAATCAGCTTGCCGACAAAGGCCCGGGTCGCATTGTGCTGTTCATCAATCACAGCGGCCAGCTTGTCATCCCGTGCCACCAGCGGCTTTTTATTGACTTTGTCATAAACCGGACGCGCCTGTGCTTTGGCGTCCGTCACTTTCCATGTACCGTCATCATTATTCAGCACCAGATCCACCACGCCGAGGTGATCTCCCCACTGTCCGGGCATCACTGCCGGAATACCGTTAACGGTTCCCTGTTCAATATTAACGCCTTTGATATCCGCGAAATCTTTACCCGGAAATACGCCGTGCGAGTGGCCGAACATAATGGCATTAATCCCCGGGACTTCACTGAGATAATACACCGAGTTCTCTGCCATCGCTTTATACGGCTCCTGAGAAAAACCGGAGTGCGGAATAGCGACAATTAAATCTGCACCTTCTGCTTTCATTTGAGGTACAAATTTTTTCGCGGTTTCCGTAATATCATTGACGCGGACTTTTCCTTCCAGATTGGCTTTATCCCAGATAAGGATCTGCGGCGGTACAAAACCGATATAGCCGATTTTAATCACATGCTCTTTGTCGTCGCGATCTTTTACCGGGGTATCGACGATAATATAAGGCGTAAACAGATTCTTACCGGTTTTTTCATCAATAATATTGGCATTTACATACGGGAAATCCGCACCGGCAATGGCTTTTTGCAGATAATCCAGGCCAAAGTTAAATTCATGGTTACCGAAATTTCCGACGGTATAGCCCATGGTATTCATTAATTTGTGTGCCGGATGTGCCTCGCCGTCATTCAGTCCTTTGCTGACCATATAATCGGCCAGCGGGCTGCCCTGAATTAAATCCCCGTTATCCACTAATACAGCATTGGTGACTTCACCTTTTGCCGCTTTGATTAAACCGGCGGTACGAACCAGACCAAACTGATCTGTCGGTTTGTCTTTGAAATAATCAAAATCAATTAAATTACTGTGAATATCCGAGGTTTCCATCACCCTCAGATCCACCGTTGCAGCATTGACCGTTCCGCTGACCAGTAATACCAGTACCGAATATTGTAATCCTGTTCTCACTCTGACCCCCTCTTCCGGTTAATGTTCTGCTGCTGTTATTTTGTCTCTTTTCACACCGTTTGCGTCCAGTAATTCCTGCATGGTGTAATGCTTATCATCAATACTGTAAGATATCCGTCCGTTCATGGATGACATGGCAGTATGACGGCTGTATTTAAACGGAATAACCACGTCACCCTGTTTATTAATCACACCCCAGTGATCATTTTTTCTCACCAGAGCATAACCATTATCAAAATCACGGGCTTCCTGATAATCCGGAGCGACTACTTCATTTCCTTTTATGTCAGCAAACCCGTATAAATTATCTCTCTCTGTCTTTATCATCTCATTACTGATTTCACCGGCTTTATCATAGCCTTTTAATGTCAGGCGGATTGTTGCATCCTCATTAATAAAATAGATTTTTTTATCTTCTGTTGCTATATCATCCGTAAAGATACTGTTTCTGATTTTTATTGTATTGTCTCCGCCTTTTTCCAGCCGGTAATCAGACACAGGAAGAATTTCCTCACCTTTATCATTCAGGACATGTGTTCCTTTGCTGTCTTCATAATAGAAAAACTCAAAACTGCCATCATGACTATTAACGATGTCCGCTTCCGTATGTTTACCGGAAATGACTATCGGTTCAGCATAATTAACATTAAATATCAGAATATTATTACCATCAGAGACAACAAACGCATCATCAGATAAACTGTATACCCGATTGACACGCATAATATAATCCAGCTTTTTATTTGCTGTATCCAGTTTATGAATCTGATAGTACGTTGATTCATACTCTTCGCCGTCATTGTCATCTTTTTTATTCTCAGTATGGCGGGTAAAGAAATAACCGTTCCCCACACTGTACACGCCCTCTTTACCATGATTAATCATCTCATTACCGTTTTGATCGATGATATAATAGGTTTGTGTCTTCTCATCTTCAATGACCGGATAGAGACTGGTATAACGAGGCGTCAGTATAATATCCCGTTCTTCACGTTCCCGCTTATTTGCAGTGTAAACAGTCACTGATTCCGGCGTACCATAGTAGGTACATTCAACCAGATAAGTTGCCGGTTCACCGGTTTCCTGTTCAAACTGCTCATAATAACCGGCAACTCTTTTTATTAATTCATCTTTATTCTTGCCATATTTTTCAGCCGCTTTTGCTGTGCCATTAATAAAGCGTTCCATTTTTTCAATATGGCCGACCTCCCCTCTTGAACAGGAAGATGATGATAATATCTTACCCTTTTTATCAGTAACATTTTCGCTGACAATATTCAGCTCACCATCCAGCGAATATTTCAGATAATTTTTGTCTTTTTTTGCCAGCGTTAATTTATAGTTATCTTGTGAAATCTCCGGATTATCCGGCGTGAGATGATAACGGCCAAGGTCACTGATGTACCGGAATGTAACATTGGCATCAATACTTTTAACGGTTTTCTGTGTATTTAAACTTATATTATTATCTGCATTGGTGACTTTTATATCTTTTATTTCTTCAATGCCATCCATATAGGTGATCTTTTTAATTTTCACCACAAGTTGTTTTTCTGTCGGCACGACAGGAATGACAAAATCAAGAGTGGAATAGCCATGTTCTATATTCTGAACAAATGTTATTTCCTTAAGTGCTTTATTAAATTTATTCTTATATTCTTCAGGTGTAAGAACAAAAAATGCATTTTCGTATTCTTCATCCTCAGATAAAACCGTTTTCCGCTGGCTATAGAGCTCATCTTTTCCTCTTATCCCGAGAAAAAAATCAAACTGATCTTTCTGTGCCTGTATTTTTTTTACTGCTTCTTCCGGCGTCAGGTCGTTAAACTCTTTTGTTATATAATTCAGGGTTTCCTGTGACGGCTCCGGTAATTTTTCCTCATATCCGGAAAACCAGTATGTCATTCCCGCCGCAATAACCAACAGCGCGGGTATTGCAATAACCTTTTTTTTCATCAGCATATCCCTTTCGTATGATTTCCGTGATGCCGTGATTTCTGTACCAAAAAGTATAACAAAAACAGCAGACTGAATAATGGCGTTTCTGTGAAGCAGATCTTCTTTTCATGATACGAAATGTAACACCGTGACCATATCTTGACATCCCCGGCGGTTCCGCTTATTTCTGAGGAATAATTAAACTAATAATAAGGCTGTTTACTATGGCACATCTGCACATCACACAAGGGATTTTCCGGTCAGGCGCGGATAAAACACTTTCTGTTCCGTCATTACAGCTGGAAAGCGGTCAGCATCATGCTTTTATCGGCACCAACGGCAGCGGGAAATCCACTCTTGCCCGTGCCCTGATTCAGGAGCTTCCGCTGCTTTCCGGGGAGATAAATACCACTTTCCGCCGTCCCGTTCTGGTCGCGTTTGAAAAATTGCAGGCGCTGATTGATGAAGAATGGAACCGCAATAATACCGATCTGATGGACGGCGATGACACCGACAACGGGCGTACCACTGCCGACATTATTCAGGCAGAACACCGTGATAATGAACGCTGTCTGCAGCTGGCGGCGCAGTTCGGGATTTCTGATCGCCTGTCACGCCGCTTTAAATACCTTTCCACCGGTGAAACCCGCAAAGCGCTGCTGTGTCAGGCACTGATGGCGGAGCCGGATTTACTGGTGCTGGATGAACCTTATGACGGACTGGATACCGATTCCCGCCGTATGCTCAGTGAGATGCTGGCAGAGCTTGCAGAGGGCGGACTGACGGTTATTCTGATCCTCAACCGTTTCAGTGATATTCCGGACTTTATCACCCGCGCCGGATTGCTGACAGAGTGTGTGCTGGCACCGGCGGATACCTTATCCGCGCTGTTACAGGCACAGCTGGCCCGTAGTGAGCAGACAGAGCATCTGACGCTGCCGGAGCGGGATGACCCGTCCGCAGAGCGCCTTTCGCCGGACATCCCGCGGGTGATCCTCAATCACGGCTGCGTCAGCTATAACGACAAGCCCATCCTCAATGATCTGACCTGGCAGGTGCTGCCCGGTGAGCACTGGCAAATCACCGGCGAAAACGGCGCGGGAAAGTCCACATTGCTCAGCCTGATCACCGGTGACCACCCGCAGGGCTACAGCAATGATCTGACGCTGTTCGGCCGCCGCCGTGGCAGCGGTGAAACGGTGTGGGATATCAAACGCCATATCGGGTATGTCAGCAACAGCATCCACCTCAGTTACCGCGTCAATATCAGTGTGCGTAACACGCTGATTTCCGGTTATTTCGATTCTGTCGGGCTCTATCAGAAACCGTCAGACCGGCAGATAAAACTGGCAGATGAGTGGCTGGCGCTGCTCGGTCTGAAGGCGTACCGTGACGCCCCGTTCCACAGCCTGTCGTGGGGGCAGCAGCGGCTGATACTGATTGCCAGGGCCCTGGTAAAACACCCGGCAATGCTGATCCTTGATGAGCCGTTACAGGGGCTGGATACACTCAACCGTCTGCTGGTGCTGCGTTTTATTGATATTATGATAAGCCGTGGTGATACCCAGCTGCTGTTTGTCAGCCATCACAGCGAAGATACCCCCGCCTGTATTAACCGGCGGCTGGCGTTTATTCCTGATAACGGCAGTTATCGTTACGAAATCAATACGTTGTGATTTTTTTATTAAACGGCTGTTTTACTTTTTTACTGCACCGGAAACAGCCGTTATTTTCTGAATATATTCAGCCTGTTATTAAGAATAATCCGATTAAGAATTATTATCAGTCCGCTTTTTTACTGGCACATCACTGATTTCTCTTTTACCCTGCGTACTCCTTTTCTGATTTTCTGACACAATTCCATGACCTGGCTTTTACTTGCATTATCTCTGCTGTTATTACAATTTCACCGGACGCTGTCACTGACAGCACTTCTGGCTGCCACCCTCAGTGCCCTGTTCAGTGGTGTGATGGACTGGCATGCGCTGATCACATTGTGGTTTGCTGTCCTGCTGGCTGTTGCACGGCCTTATACCGCGCCGCGTTCATGGCAGCGCGCGCTGCTGACACTGCTGGTGATCACTGTTGCGCTGGGGCTGACGTTTCATCTGCTGCCGGGATTTCACAATCTGCGCTGGATGCCGCCGGAAGCCGCCGGGCCGCACAGCCCGCCCTATTCATTCTGGTTTAATGCCGATAAAGCACTGCTTCCGTTTGTGCTGATCATCATCATTCCGCAGCTGTTTGTCACAGCACCACTGCGCCGGGTCACCCGCCTGCACTGGCTGTTACTGGCTTTCTCCGTACCTGCGCTGTTGTTACTGGCAACCGTCCCCGGCGGACTGGGGTTTGAACCGCATCTGCCGCGCTGGCTGCCGGCGTTTATGCTGGCAAATCTGTTTTTTGTCTCCCTCGCAGAGGAAGCGCTGTTCCGGGGGGCTATTCAGCAGGTGCTTTCCCGGTATCTGCCGCCGTATGCCGCGCTGTTTATTGCAGCCGCTGTCTTCGGTCTGGCACATATTGCCGGAGGGCCGCTGCTGGTTGTCTTTGCCGGTCTGGCAGGGGTTATCTACGGGCTGGCCTGGATGTGGAGCGGACGGCTGTGGGTGGCGACAGGGTTTCACTTCGCGCTGAACCTCTGCCATTTGCTGTTTTTTACCTGGCCGTTTAAGGTGGCGTAAAAAAACCGTTTTTTCCTGTGTATCACACTTTGCGTAAACATTTATAGCGGAATCGATTCAGTTTTGGTATACACTATCCGGTAAACAGGACGGAATTGATAGCTTCCGCACAGGCCCGGGCGGAAATACCTGTGCGGAAAGTTTGCCGAAAGGCGCCGGTGACCAATATAATGGCAATGTGCCGGGTCTGTTTCAATTCTGAAACCCCCTATCTGAAACACAACAGGAGTTTACGCTATGGCAGTAACTAAACTGGTGCTTGTACGTCACGGTGAAAGTGAGTGGAACAAAGAGAACCGCTTTACCGGCTGGACTGATGTTGAGTTATCTGAAAAAGGCCGTGCTGAAGCACAAGAGGCTGGTCAGTTACTCAAAAAAGAAGGCTTCTCTTTTGATTTCGCCTATACCTCTGTACTGAAACGCGCTATTCACACACTGTGGAATATCCTGGATCAGGTAAACCAGCAGTGGCTGCCGGTGGAGAAAAGCTGGAAACTGAACGAACGTCATTACGGCGCACTCCAGGGTCTGGATAAAGCGGAAACCGCAGCAAAATACGGTGACGAGCAGGTCAAACTGTGGCGTCGTGGTTTTGCCATCACCCCGCCGGCACTGGAAAAAAGTGATGAACGCTTCCCGGGCCACGATCCGCGTTATGCCAAACTGGCAGAAAGCGAATTACCTGCCACTGAAAGCCTGGCGATCACCATTGACCGTGTTGTGCCTTACTGGACTGATGTTATCAAACCACGTGTTGCGTCCGGTGAGAAAGTGATTATCGCTGCACACGGTAATTCTCTGCGTGCGCTGGTGAAATACCTGGATAACATGAGCGAAGATGAAATTCTTGAGCTGAACATCCCGACCGCTGTGCCGCTGGTGTATGAGTTTGATGAAAACATGAAGCCGCTGCGCCGCTACTACCTGGGCGACCAGGATGCGATTGCTGCCAAAGCCGCTGCTGTTGCTAACCAGGGTAAAGCGAAATAATCCGCTTTCTTTGGTGAAAAAAACCCTGACATTGTCAGGGTTTTTTATTTTCTATGACCGGGGTTTCAGGTGCTATCAGCTGCGGCGGACTTTTACCGCATCTGCCAGCTGACGCAACAGAGTTTCGGTATCTTCCCAGCCGATACAGGCATCTGTCACACTCTTGCCGTACACGAGCGGAGCATCACCTTCCAGGTTCTGATTCCCTTCCTCGAGGTGACTTTCCACCATCACGCCCATAATGGCTTTCTCCCCCCCGGCGACCTGCTGTGCCACATCGGTACTCACATCCATCTGACGCTTATACTGTTTGCTGCTGTTGGCGTGACTGAAATCGATCATAATGCGCGGAGCCAGACCGGCCTGTGCCAGCCCGTCTTTTACCGCACTGACATCTTCCGCGCTGTAGTTCGGTTTTTTACCGCCGCGCAGAATAATGTGGCAGTCACCGTTACCGGTGGTGTTCACAATGGCCGAATGTCCCCACTTGGTCACGGACAGAAAACAGTGCGGCGACCCGGCCGCATTGATGGCATCAATCGCTACTTTGATGGTGCCGTCTGTACCGTTTTTAAACCCGACCGGGCAGGACAACCCGGAGGCCAGCTCACGGTGTACCTGAGATTCCGTGGTGCGGGCGCCGATAGCACCCCAGCTCATCAGATCCGCCAGATACTGCGGGGTGATCATATCCAGGAATTCACCGGCTGCCGGTAAGCCTTTATCGTTGATATCCAGCAGCAGTTTGCGGGCAATACGCAGACCATCATTGATGGCAAAAGAGTGGTCGAGGTGCGGATCGTTGATCAGCCCTTTCCAGCCGACCGTGGTGCGCGGTTTTTCAAAATAAACGCGCATAACGATTTCCAGCTCACCTTTCAGTTCATTGCGCAATGTCAGCAGACGATCCGCATATTCAACCGCCGCTTTCGGGTCGTGAATTGAGCATGGCCCGATAACGACCAGCAGGCGGTCATCCCGGCCTTCCAGAATGTCGTGGATTGCATGACGGGTGCGGCGAACGGTGTCTGCGGCAGTTTCAGTCGCGGGAAACGACTCTAATAACGCCACTGGCGGTAATAATTCCCGAATTTCTTTTATTTTTACATCATCGTTCTGATAATTCATAACCCGTCTCTTCCGGTGTCCTGTTTCATTATTGTCGTTATTTTAATCTAACTGCTTGCCAACAAGCTGTAAACAATTAGCTGCCGCCGGAACTGAAATTAATTTTTCGCCCCGAAAATATTCAGATCAACAGGACAAATTATTATGAACCAGAAGGAAAACAGCGGCTTCATCAGCCGCTGCGCGTGAGAAGGGTATTTATGCCGCTAATCCCGTTTTAATGCGCTTAACAGCGGAAATCAGCGCAACAATCACCAGACCGGCAACGAGACCAAACAACAGATTGGCGACCGGCGGAGTGATAAAGTGCAGCACGCTGCCGAATGCCGGAAGCTGTGCGCTGTGCTGAGCCAGATTTTCAATCAGGTTATAAATAAACGGAATACCGTGAGTCAGAATGCCGCCGCCGACCATAAACATGGCCGCAGTTCCGACGACTGATAACGTTTTCATTAAATACGGCGTGGCGTGGATCAGTCCGTCACCCAGTTTTTTCAGCAGCGCAGCTGATTTCTTTTGCAGGTAAAATCCCAGATCATCGAGTTTGACAATCCCCGCCACCAGGCCGTATACCCCGATAGTCATAATGACCGCAATCACTGACAACACCACGAGCTGATTAATAAAAGGAGAGGTGGCAACAATACCGAGGGTGATGGCAATAATCTCCGCCGATAACACAAAATCGGTGCGGATAGCGCCTTTGACTTTGCGTTTCTCGAATGCAGCCAGCGCTTCCGGTGTCTGAATATCTTCCACCGGTGCTGTTTCTCCGGGCTCGTCACCGGCTTTATGCAGAAACTTATGCGCCAGTTTTTCCGCCCCCTCAAAACACAGAAACGCCCCGCCGACCATCAGGAGCGGCGTGACAGCCCAGGGGGCAAAGGCGTTGATCAGCAGTGCGAGCGGCACCAGAATCAGTTTATTGAGAAAGGATCCCTTCGCCACCGCCCAGACCACCGGGATTTCCCGCTCAGCGCGGACACCGGCCACCTGTTGTGCATTCAGCGCCAAGTCATCCCCCAGTACACCGGATGTCTTCTTGGCGGCCATTTTGGTCATCACAGAGACATCATCCAGTACGGTTGCGATATCATCGAGTAGTGCGAGTAAGCTGCCACCGGCCACAGGAATTTCCTTTTGTTGCTGATTAATGAGAATCCGATTATTACCGGACTCTCATTATAATCACCCGGTTATTGCACTGAAAATAGTTTTACGGTTGCTTCGCTGCTTTTATCCACATCCGCGAGCCGTTGAGCGCCACACCCAGCAGGATGATATATTCCAGCGACAATGCGTACACGCCCTGAAGGGCATAAATCACAATACTGATCATATTGATAACCACCCACAGCAGCCAGTTTTCCACCAGTTTGCGGGTCATCAGGATCATCGCCACCACAGACAGCACGGTCATAGCCGCATCCCAGAACGGGAAAGCATCCGGCAGCAATACCGGTATCGCCAGGTCAGCCCCTGCGACATTCAGTATACTGACCATACTCTGCGCCAGCCACGTAAAGACCGGGTCGATAAAACGTGCCAGCAGTAAAATCGCCGCCAGAGAAATCACCGCAATGACAGCCGTCTGCCGCAGCGGCATCCAGCGGATTTTCAGCTCTGCTTCAGCCTTATCATTTTGTCTGCTCCAGGCATACCAGCCATAAATATTGGCAGCGAAAAAGAAAATCTGCAGCAGCAGATTGGCATAGAGCTGGATCTGAAAGAAAATCACCGCAAACAGCGTGACGTTAATCAGGCCAAACAGATAATTGATTGTTTTTTCCAGGCTTGCCAGCCAGATACACAGCAACCCGGCGGTTGCCCCCACCGCTTCAATCCAGGACAGCGCATAAGACCCTTCTTTCCAGTAAGGGATCACCACGAGAATATTATGAATATCAAAAAATTCCATTCCGTCACCTGTACTAAGTCTGTTTCCTGTCATCGGTGGTCAGCCACTGAGACCAGGTTTAGTTGACTGTATCCTGCCCTGCTGTTTCCGGTAAAATCGTCCCATCGTAACAGCATTTGTTTAATATGCTAAACATAATAACGTTTTTTTAACCTGAACTCTCCCGCTATTTTTGATTATGACGTACTATCAGCCCAGCGATTAATTATATGAATGAGATGTAAGATGGAATCAATTGAGCAAATTATAAACACTATAATTTCTTTTGCCCTATTAGATCCCCGTATCGATGCGGTTATTATCACCGGCTCTGTGGCACGCCAGAACCAGGCAGACCGTTTTTCGGATATTAATGCCGAACTGATCGGCAGCAGTCATGATGATTTATTTCAGGACAACCGCTGGCTGAGCCGGTTTGGTGTGCCGCTGATTATCCGCAAAGAGGCTTCATGTGATGACGACAGCCTCTGCTGGCCGTCTTGTCTGGTTCTGTATGAAAAAGGCCGTAAAGTTGATTTTATGCTGGCCGGGCGCGAACGTATCACACAGATGGCTGCACACGGGCTGGACAGCATCTATCAGCGCGGTTATGCCGTTCTGCTGGATAAAACCGGTCTAACTGCCGGGTTGCCTGAGTATGCCGATCCGGCTGCCGTGCTCACTCCGCCGGATCAGCAGACATTCCTGGCAAACTGGCAGAATTTCTGGCTGGAAGCCTCACAGGTACCGGTTTATTATCTGCGCAATGAACTCTGGACTGCCCGGCTGAAAGATACCGCTATGAAACAGTGGCTGATCACCCTGCTGGAGTGGCATGTGCTGCTGCGCAGTGACGGTACACAGGATGTCTGGTATGCGGGTCGTCATCTGAGCACCTGGTTGCCTCCGGGCCTGTACGGGCGTTTTATGGCAACACTGGACAACCGTGATCGTGTCCGTGCCGCACGGGCTCATATGGCGATGCTGACACTCTACCGCGATGTGGCACTCCGCGTGATTGAAGCACAGAAATTTGATATCGATATAACGCTGGCAGATAAAATTATTGCACTGGTCACTGACCGGCTGAATGCCGATGATTTACCCGCGCCGGAGAATAAATAATAACAAACAGGTGATCGCCGGTGTGATGCCGGTGAGAACAAAAAATCAGAGGGAAAATAGTGACGATGGTGGGTCGTACAGGATTCGAACCTGTGACCAATTGATTAAAAGTCAACTGCTCTACCAACTGAGCTAACGACCCATCGTAATACTGCTGGGGGAGGTCTGAAATGGTGGGTCGTACAGGATTCGAACCTGTGACCAATTGATTAAAAGTCAACTGCTCTACCAACTGAGCTAACGACCCGTTTCAGATTTCGGGCAAAAGAGAATGGTGGGTCGTACAGGATTCGAACCTGTGACCAATTGATTAAAAGTCAACTGCTCTACCAACTGAGCTAACGACCCGTACTCTCTTGCCAACGGCACGATATAATACTGATTTATCCGTCCGGTGCAACGATTTTTTCAAATTAACTTATTCAAACGCTTAGAATTCACTCACTTAGCCCCGGTTGAGCAAAAAACTCTCCGGTCGGGGCTATACTCTGAGCAAAAAAACAAACCGGCCGTTATAAACCAGCCAGTTTTTTCTCAGCCAGCTTCGCACCGGCAGAGCCCGGGTATTGTGCGACAACCTGCTGATAAATCGCTTTCGCTTTCGCTTTATCCCCTTTCTCCTGCATGATCAGCCCGACTTTATAGAAGGACTCCCCTGCTTTCTGGGATTTCGGCCAGTTTTTTACCACAGAAGCAAAATACGCCGCAGCGTCATCTTTTTTGCCTTTGTTGTAGTTCATCTGACCTAACCAGTAATTGGCATTAGGAAGATAACCGGATTTCGGATAGCTTTGGATAAAACGCTGAAATGCGCTGATCGCACCATCGTAATCTTTGGTGTTCATCGCCATGTTTACCGCAGCGTTATAGTCATCTTTCTCATTGCCCTTACTTGCAGCAGCAGGAGCGGAAGTTGCGGCAGTATCCGCAGAACCCGTATTACCGGATGCTGCGGATGTATTATCTGTTGATGCACTGCCGCCACCGGTGAGGGAATCCACCTGTGAGAAAAGTTCGCGCTGGCGTTCTGTCAACTGATTCAGCTGGTACTGACTTTCCTGGATTTGCCCGCGCAGCATGTCGATATCGCGCTGGTTGTCCATGACTTGTTGCTGAAGTTGGGTTAATAGCTGACCATGAGCGTTAGAAATACGCTCGAGCTGCGTGAGGCGGTCATCAGTGGAGCCTGAGCCGATATTGATGATGGGTGCCTGAGCAATAGCGGCCCAGGGGGCCGCTACACCTATCAATAACGACAGACTCACCATCAGGCGTCTGAAGTTACTTTTCATGTATATCTCTTAGTATACGATGACTGCACGACGGTTTTTAGCGTAGTCAGCTTCGGTGTGACCCAGAACTGCCGGCTTCTCTTTACCGTAAGAAACGATAGAGATTTGTTCGCCGTTAACGCCTTTACCCTGCAGGTACATTTTCGCTGCGTTAGCACGACGCTCGCCCAGTGCGATGTTGTACTCCGGAGTACCACGTTCGTCAGCATGACCTTCTACAGTCACTTTGTAAGACGGGTTGTTACGCAGGAATGCAGCGTGTGCATCCAGCATTTGCTGGAATTCAGGAGAGATATCGTATTTGTCGAAACCGAAGTATACGATATTGTTGTTCTGAAGTTCCTGCAGCTGCTGGCGTGCCAGTTCTTCCGCAGACATACCAGCGTTTGCGCCATTATCGACAGTGCCCGCATCAGTCTGGTCGTTTTTGTTAGAACTACATGCAGCAACAGCCAGAACAGGTAAAGCTAACATCAGCCCTTTAAGCACTTTGTTAAGTTGCATCTCTTTGATCCTTTTATAATTTGCCATACATATTTTTAATGCATCACAGATACGGCGACCAGGCAGGGAATTTTACCTGTCCGTCAGTCGCCGGAAGACGCGCTTTGAAACGCCCATCGGTCGAAACCAGCTGCAATATAGTTCCCATACCTTGCGAGGAGCTATAAATAACCATAGTGCCGTTAGGTGCGATACTTGGCGTTTCATCTAGGAACGTATCCGTTAAAATCTGGAAATTGTTCGCTACTAGATCTTGTTTGGCGATATGCTGTTTCCCGCCGCCTGAACTGACCATTACCAGGAAACTGCCGTCAGCACTGACGTCACCATTCTGGTTCTGAGTCCCATCCCACGTCAGGCGCTCAGGCGCACCGCCATTAATCCCAACCTTATAGATCTGCGGACGACCAGCCTGATCAGACGTGAACGCTAACGTCTGGCTGTCCGGGAACCATGAAGGTTCGGTGTTATTACTGCGACCATCTGTTACCTGACGCATCTGGCCTGAGCCGAGATCCATCACATACAGATTCAGACTACCGGTTTTTGATAACGCAAATGCCAGTTTGGTTCCGTCCGGTGAAAATGCCGGGGCACCGTTGTGACGCGGGAATGAGGCAACCTGACGCACCTGTCCGCTGGACAGATTCTGAATAACCAGGGCTGAACTTCCGCTCTCAAAGGTAACATACGCCAGTTTCTCGCCATCCGGTGACCATGCCGGAGACATCAGCGGCTCCGGTGAACGGTGAACGGTGAACTGGTTGTAGCCGTCATAATCAGACACACGCAGCTCGTGACGATAGTCACCGCTGTTTTTAACCACGACATACGCGATCCGGGTACGGAATGCACCACGAATACCGGTTAATTTCTCAAACACTTCATCACTGGCAGTATGTGCCGCATAACGCAGCCACTGTTTGGTGACTTTAAACTGGTTCTGTGCAAGTACGCTGCCCGGAGCACCGGAGGTGTCCACCAGCTGATAGCTCACCAGATAGTTGCCGTCAGCACCCGGCTGAACCTGGCCGACAACAACAGCATCAATGCCTAACGCCGTCCAGGACTCAGGAACCACTTCAGATGCGGTACCCGGTAACTGCGGCATACGATTAGGGTCGATCGGGTTAAATTTCCCGCTGTTACGCAGATCAGCGGCAATGATTGCGCCGATGTCTTCCGGTACCGCGCCGCCGCCGGCGACCTGGAAAGGTACGATGCCGATAGGACGTGCTGAATCAACACCCTGAGTAATCTCGATACGAACTTCAGCCTGAGCAACTGCCGCCCACAGCATCAGAAAACCGAGCATGTATTTCACTGCCTGCTTCATTCTCTCTCCCTCGTTGTGCCAATGCCCGCATCAGACTCATATTTTAACAAACGTTCCTAACCAAAACCAGATACCGCAATAAAAACTAACAACCGGATATATTTGGTTAGTCACACTGTATTACAGCTTATTCCGGCTTAAAGTCCAGTTTAGTATTCTTAAACTGCTGCCAGACCGATTTGCTCGGCGGAGCAGGAATACGTGCCTGCTTCGCCGCCGCGAGTGCAGCCTGACATAAACCGTCATCACCACCAACCGCATTCACACTGATAAGTGTCCCCTTATCCGTGATATTAATTTCCAGCGTACAGGTCTTACCGCGGTACAGATCCGCATTGTAGAACTTCGCCTGAATCGCTAACCGGACCTGTGCGATATAACCGTTCATATCACCATCCGAGTTTGTTCCGCTCTTCTTGCCACCACCCTGACCGGCAGCGGATGCACCGCCGCTTTCTGTGCCCGGGGCGTTGGATGCCAGTCCGCCGAGGAGGTCATCCACTTCGCTGGCCTGTTTTTTCGCGGCAGCTTTGGCCGCTTTTTCTTTAGCGGCTTTATCTTTTGCTGCTTTTTCAGCTTTGGCGGCTTCTGCTTTGGCTGCTTCTGCTTTGGCTGCTTCCGCTTTAGCAGCTTCGGCCCTGGCGGCTTTTTCCTGAGCCGCTTTTTCGGCTTTGGCTTTTTCTTCTTCAGCGGCTTTCTGTGCGGCGGCTTTCTCATCAGCCTGTTTCTTCGCCAGTGCCTGCTCTTTAATTACGTTTTCTTTTTCAGCCTGCGCTTTGGCTGCGGCTTCTTCCGCCAGCTTCTGCTCTTCTTTGGCTTTCTTCACGGCTTCCTGAGCTTGTTTTTGCTGCTCTTCAGCCTGTTTTTTCTGATCTTCCACTTTTTGTTCGGTCTTCAAGCGCTCTTCTTCAATTGCTTTTAAGCGCTCCTGCTCACGCAGTTCTTTCTGACGTAATTCTTCTTCCTGCTGCTTCGCTTTTTTCTCGCGCTGCGCCTGAGCCTGTTTTGCGTTGGCCTGCTGCTGTTGCTGCTGGTTAAAATTTTCAACCATGGCGTTCGGATCAACCATAATGGCATCGATCACCTGGCCGCCCTCACCGCCGCCGGTCAGCCCTGATTTGGTTACAAATGATCCCCAGATCACAAGCGCAATCAGCAAAAGATGCAACACCACAGAGGTGATGACAGAACGATTTAATTTATCTTTACGCTCTTTCAGCTTTCCCACGCTTAATTCCCTAACCTTCTGACTGAAAACATCTGCATAACAAACCTTACATCGGCTTCGTCATCAGGCCCACAGATTTCACTCCGGCCTGTTTCAGAATATTCAGGCCGTTAATAATCTCTTCGTAAGGCACATCTTTGGCGCCGCCGACCAGGAAGACAGTCTTCGGATCTTCAGCCAGATACTGTTTTGCCGCCGCAATGATCTGCTCTTCCGGTAACAGTTCCAGACGATCCTGCTTCACCACCAGGGTATAGCGGCCGACACCGGAGACTTCCAGGATCACCGGCGGATTATCATTGGTGGAAACGGCCTGAGAATCGGAGGCATCCGGCAGATCCACTTCCACACTCTGACTGATGATCGGCGCTGTTGCCATGAAGATCAGCAGCAACACGAGTAACACGTCCAGTAAAGGAACAATGTTAATTTCGGATTTCAGCTCCCGCCGGCGTCCGCGATGACGTGCCATGATAATCTCCTGCCTTATTTCTTATCAGCAGTAGCAAAGGCCTGACGGTGTAAAATCGCCAGAAATTCTTCGCTGAAGTTGTCGTAGTTCTGTTCTAATTTATTCACACGCTGATTAAGACGGTTGTATGCCATAACCGCAGGAATTGCGGCAAACAGACCGATTGCGGTTGCAATCAGGGCTTCCGCGATACCCGGTGCCACCATCTGTAATGTTGCCTGTTTTACCGCACCCAGGGCGATAAAGGCGTGCATGATCCCCCAGACTGTCCCGAACAGGCCGATATACGGGCTGATAGAACCGACAGTACCAAGGAACGGAATGTGGTTTTCCAGATTTTCCATCTCACGGTTCATGGAGATGCGCATTGCACGCGCCGCGCCGGTTTCCACCGCCTGCGGAGAGTGCACATTCGCCTGATGCAGGCGGGCAAATTCTTTAAAACCGGAGTAGAAGATCTGCTCAGTCCCGCTCAGTTCATCACGGCGGGCCTGGCTTTCTTTATACAGACGGGACAGTTCGATTCCTGACCAGAATTTGTCTTCAAACGCTTCTGCTTCACGGGTGGCCGCATTCAGGACTTTGGTGCGCTGAATAATAATGGCCCACGAGGCAACAGAAAAGCCCAGCAATACCAGCATGATAAATTGCACGAGGTAACTTGCTTTCAGGAATAAATCCCAGATATTCATGTCAGTCACTGCTTAAACTCCGCGACAATAGACTCAGGAAGCGCTACCGGCTTCATTAAAGAAATATTCACGCAGGCGACCAGTACCTCTGCGCGACACAAAAGAGTTCCGTTTTTATGCATAAGTGTCTGCGTAAATGTCAGAGACGCACGATGGATATCGGTGATCTCACTGCGTACCTCTAACAGATCGTCTAACCTTGCCGGATGGTGGTAATCGATAGTTAATTTGCGGACCACAAAGCCGAGCTGCTCTTCCAGCAGACGCTGCTGGTGAAAGCCCCGTTCCCGTAACATTTCGGTTCTGGCACGCTCAAGAAATGCCAGATACTGCCCGTGGTATACCACACCACCAGCATCGGTATCTTCGTAATAAACCCGTATCGGCCAACTGAACATTGAATATCCCGCAACTTACTTTTATCAGACAACATGCCTTGCAAACTATACGTGAAGAGCAAACGTATTGAAAATGCTTAGTTCGTAAAGATAAGAAAAGCCCGTTTGTCCGCGCGCTAATCATACTCGCCTTTATCCAACACGCAAGCCCCCGGAAGGGTTGAGATGAAAAAATATTTTGTTACGTATTACAATGCCTTAGCGGCATTATTTTTTGCTCAGAAAGCTATCATTAAACACTTATTAAAAGACATTTTTCCTCATGAACACGCAAAAATCCGGAATTATCCGGATTTTTGTGCTACCGATTTATTTACCGGATAATCTAACTTATTGTAATTTCATATATTAAATCACCTTATTTTTATTTTGTGAAAACAGGATTTATAACCCCCGTTTACCGGCTGAAAAACCGGCCGTCAACCCGCCGGTGTTGTTTTATGCAGACAGCGGCGTTTCATGTAAATAATGCCACCGCCACTTTCCGGTATCCTCCCGGCGGAGAATAACCAGCGAGCGCCGTACGGTGGTGCTTCCGGCAAAATGCTGTGTCTCCAGATAACGCACTGACAGGGTGTTTTCTGTCAGGCTGACACAGTGATATTCCGATGTTTCAATCGGTGCTCCCTGCCTCTTACCCTGTATACGGGTGAACATCTCCGTCACCGCCGCAAGGTCAATAACAGCCCCGCTGATACCGGTCATGGAAAACTCAGATGTGAAGTGGGTCAGCAATTCAGACAGTGCTGCCCGCCCTTCTGCTCCCGCAACCGTAAAGGTTTTAAAAATCAGGTCATGAACATGATGAATTTCATCACACGCCTGCTGAAACAACATCGTATTACTCACGGATAATCTCCTCTGCGGGTTTTAATGAAGTACGGAACTGCGGGCGGATCAGGAAAATCAGCGGGATTAACCCGGCCAGTGCGCCCCCCAGAAATGTCAGGGCAAATGCCTGCCCCGGAACAACCGAATTCAGGGTCTGATACAGCGTCATCATGACGGCGGCACCAATACTGAACACCACCTGACGGTTAATATTCCAGATCACACTGGCTTTGTTCAGTTGTGCGCCGTGAAAATCATACAGCGCGGTGGTTTGCGCGCAGTTGGCGGCGATACCGCCACCGGTGCCGGTCAGCAGGTAAATCAGACCGATGAAATACAGCGGGGTGTGGCTGTCTGTCAGGGCAAACAGCGCGATACCGCCGCTGTGCAGCAGCAGACTGATAATAAACAGACGCCCGGCACCGGTCCGGTTATACACTGCGCCGCTGATCAGCATCGCCACCATCGCCCCCGCCGCATACAGCAGCATAAACGCACCGGTGACGGCGGTACTCAGGCCGGAAACCGTGGTCAGATAGAAGATAGCGAGGATGTTCGCCCCGGTGAATACGCCCGGTACTGCGTAATACACCGCCACCGACAGCCACAGCCGGGTATTTTTCAGCAGCGATAAATCAATAATCGCCTGCGGGGCCTGCCGGTAATGGCGGTAATAAAGCCCGGCACTGCACAGCATCAGCCCGCCGAGCGCCAGTGCGCCGGTGATATTGTGATATTCCCCGTATAGAGAGAGGGCAATCAGCAGGGATGCCAGCGTCAGGCTGACCAGCAGCAGCCCTTTGAGATCCGGCGCATCTCCGGCAGCGGTTTTCGGTTCACGGATCCAGCACCAGGCCAGCAATGCTGTAAAGAGTGCCACCGGCGCATTGACATAAAAGACAGGCCGCCATCCGGCCAGATCAACAATGATCCCCCCGGCCATCGGGGAAAGCGCGGGGGCAATCAGCGCGATCATCATAATAATGGTGGATATTTTGCTTCGCTCACGCCCCTGAAAATACTGAAAAGTCAGTGACTGCCCGGCGGGGATCAGTAATCCGCCTGCCACGCCCTGTAAAAAACGCCAGAAAATCAGCGAAGCAAAGGATTCTGCGCTGCCTGCCAGCACAGCCGCTGCGGCAAACAGCAGCATGGAAGCCGTCATCAGTTCGCGGATCCCGGAACGGGCCGCCAGCCGGGGACTGAGCGGGATAATCAGTGTCAGCCCGAGAATATAACTGTTTGCCACCCAGGTCACCGACAGCGATGACACCTGCATGGCCTCCGCAATAGCAGGCAATGTAATGGCCGACATAAAGATATTGACGCAATCAATAAAAAAGCCCAGTAAAAAAATCAGGGCGATACGGTAACGATAAGTCATGGTTTCCTCCGGCCAGCAGTGTAAAAGCTGTTGACCGCAGCCGTCTATGCATCAAAATAGACAATACTGTTTGAAAAAAAGAAACAATCTTATGCTGACATCCGTTGAGAAGATCAATACCTTTATTTATGTTGTGGATACCGGTTCCTTTACCCGTGCCGCTGCACGCCTGAATCTGAGCAAATCGGTGGTCAGCCTGCATATCAAAGCCCTGGAATCCGAACTCAGCACCACATTACTGCACCGGACCACGCGGCAGTTTACCCTGACGGAATCCGGCCTGGCGCTGTATCAGCAATTCAAACCGCTGTTACAGCAGTTTGACAGTGCGATGGATGCCGTCAGAACGGGGACAGCGCAGCCACAGGGGCCGCTGAGTTTCAGTGCCGCAGCAGAATTCGGCGGACAATTTCTGCTGCCGCAGCTGCCTGCTTTTACAGAGCGCTATCCGCTGATCAGAGCAGATTACCGTGTCGATCACAGCCTGAGTGATTTGATTGCTCTGAAACTGGATGTGGTGTTCCGGCTGGGGACACTGAGTGACAGCGGTCTGCGGTTCCGCAAACTCGCGGATTTTCCGGTGTGTTATGTGGCAACGCCGGCGTTTATCCGGCAGCACCGTTTGACGGAGAGCAGTGACCCCGCCGCTCTGCCCTTTATCGCCAACAGCAACCTGACCGCCCGTATCAACCGGCGTCAGTATCTGACCGCACCGGACAACCGGGTGTTTATCTCTAACGCGATTCAGGCGATCCGCACCATGACACTGGCACATCAGGGTTACAGCCTGCTGCCGGTCTGGTATATCCGGGAGCAATTAGCAGAGGAGAAGCTGGTTCCGGTGTTCACCCGTCAGCCGGTTCCGGATCAAAGCATCAATATGGTATTTCCGCCCGCTGCGCATCTGCCGCAGAAGGTCCGGGTGTTTATTGATTATTTTGCCCGTTTTTTTGCCGGTAATGCCGCATTGCTGGGCTATCCGTGAACCGGGCGGAAGCAGAAAAGAAAAAAGCCGTTCAGATGAACGGCTTTTTAGTCATAAACGTTTGCATCAGCTGAAAAAATGATAAAGGCCGTAACCCAGAATCACCACCGCCGGAAGCGGATGGAACAGAATCTTCCAGATTGTGCGCTCCGGCCGGAATGCCAGACCGAAAATTGCACCGTTACATACAGCCCAGATCATCAGCAGTCCCTGCCAGATCTGTAATGAGCTGGTGTTTGCCGCAAAACGCGACGGATCCCAGATCACACTCAATGCCAGCCCCAGCGCCATCAGCAGGACAAGGACCCGGATGGGGCCCTTATCCAGTAGTTGGTAAGACTTATCAAGCATCCGTCTTACTCGCCTGAAGCGGCTTTATCTTCGTTGTGCTCAATAGCCAGTGCTGCAATAACAGCAATACTGCAGGCCAGGAGCGTTCCGAGGATCCATGCAAAATACCACATATTCGTCTGCTCCTTAGTACAGTGAATGTTTGTTCTCTTCGATGAAGGACTTATCAAGACGCCCTGCCATCTTCACGTAACACCAGATGGTGTACAGGAGAACAATCGGCACAAAGATAATCGCAACAACTGTCATCACCTGGAGAGTAAACAGGCTGGAGGTTGCATCCCACATGGTCAGGCTGACGTTAGGGTCGATGCTTGAAGGCATAACAAACGGGAACATCGCTGTACCGCAGGTCAGGATCACACCGGCAATCGTCAGTGAGGTGAACAGGAATGCCCATGCACCTTTATCCATTGCAGTGAACATCACAACCAGCAGTGGTGATACCAGACCGATAGCAGGCAGGATCCACAGGATTGGATAGGCATTGAAGTTTGCCATCCATGCGCCGGCTTCCTGTACCACTTCTTTATTGACCGGGTTAGACGCACCGAAATGATCGATGTCAGAGACAACACGGAAACCTTCGATACCGCCCCACATCAGCCATGCACCAGCCGCCGCAAACAGAACAAATGTCAGCAGAGCCGTGATCGTGGTGGCTTTACGCACACGCACATGCAGATCACCGGTGGTACGCATCTGCAGGTAAGTCCCGCCGTGCGCCACGATCATCATCAGGCTGATTAAACCGGCTAACAGACCGTACGGGTTCAGCAGGCCGAAGAAGCTCCCTGCATAAGACACCTGCAGCTGGGAGTTAACTTCTACCGGTACACCCTGTAACAGGTTACCGAAGGCCACACCGATCACTAATGACGGTACGAAACTGCCGATAAAGATCCCCCAGTCCCACATACCGCGCCATTTTGGTGATTCCAGTTTTGAACGATAGTCAAAACCGACCGGACGGAAGAATAATGCCGCCAGGACCAGAATCATTGCGATATAGAAACCGGAGAATGCTGCCGCATAGACCATCGGCCATGCTGCAAACAGTGCACCACCTGCGGTGATAAGCCATACCTGGTTACCGTCCCAGTGCGGTGCGATCGCGTTAATCATGATACGGCGTTCAGTATCATTTCTGCCGATAACACGCAGCAGAACACCCACGCCCATATCAAAGCCATCAGTTACAGTGAAGCCAATCAGCAGTACGCCAATCAGGATCCACCATACAAACCGTAATATTTCATAATCAAACATAAGTGGGCTCCTGTTTACTTAGCGTCTTGTGCCGGGGACGTTTCGAAATGATAACGGCCGGTTTTTAAGCTGCTTGGACCAAGACGTGCAAATTTGAACATCAGGAACATTTCAGCAATCAGGAATAAAGTATACAGGCCGCAAATCAGCGCCATAGAGAACAGAATGTCTCCGGCTGCCAGATGTGACGTTGCATATGCGGTCGGTAATACTTCACCAACTGCCCATGGCTGACGGCCATATTCTGCAACGAACCAGCCCGCTTCAACACCAATCCACGGTAACGGCAGGCTGAGGAAAGCAGCACGCAGCAGCCATTTTGATTTGCCGACACGGTTACGCAGTACACTCAGGAATGACAGACCGAGAACGATCAGCATCAGACCACCGGCTGCCACCATCAGGCGGAACGCCCAGAACAGTGGTGCAACACGCGGAATGGAGTCTTTGGTTGCTGCCTGAATCTGCTCTTCCGTTGCCTGACCGACGTTGTCGGTATAGCGTTTCAGCAGTAAGCCGTAACCAAGGTCTTTTTTGCTCTGATTAAAGGCATCACGGACTGCCGGGTCGGTATTACCACCGCGCAGCTGCTGTAACAGATCATACGCCACCATACCGTTACGGATACGCGCTTCGTGCTGCACCATCAGGTCACGCAGACCGAGAACCGGCGTATCAATGGAACGGGTGGTGATAAGACCCATCAGGTAAGGAATTTCAATCGCAAAACTGTTTTCCATTTTTTCCTGATTCGGGAATGCGATCACGTTAAATGATGCAGGCGCAGGCTGGGTATGCCATTCACCTTCAATCGCGGCGAGTTTGGTTTTCTGCACGTCACCCATTTCATAACCGGATTCATCACCCAGCACGATAACAGATAACACGGCGGCGATACCAAAGCTTGCTGCAATCGCAAAAGAGCGTTTTGCAAACGCGATATCACGGCCTTTCATCAGATACCACGCACTGATAGACAGTACGAAGATCGCACCGGTACAGTAGCCGGCAGCCACTGTGTGCACAAATTTAACCTGTGCAACCGGGTTGAGAACCAGTTCGGAGAAGCTCAGCATCTCCATACGCATGGTTTCAAAGTTGAAGTCAGCAGCAATCGGGTTCTGCATCCAGCCGTTTGCCACCAGGATCCACAGTGCAGAGAAGTTGGAACCGAGTGCAACGAACCAGGTCACCATCAGGTGCTGTTTCTTGCTGAGACGATCCCAGCCGAAAAAGAACAGCCCCACAAAGGTGGATTCGAGGAAGAATGCCATCAGACCTTCGATTGCCAGAGGCGCACCGAAGATATCACCGACATAGTGAGAATAGTATGACCAGTTTGTCCCGAACTGGAACTCCATGGTCAGACCGGTAGCAACACCCAGAGCAAAGTTAATACCAAATAACTTACCCCAGAACTTCGTCATATCTTTATAGATTTGTTTACCGGACAGGACGTAGACCGTTTCCATGATCGCTAACATGAAGGACATCCCTAATGTTAGCGGTACAAATAAGAAATGGTACATCGCTGTTAAGGCAAACTGTAATCGCGACAGTTCGACAATATCAAACATCTTGACTCCTTGCTCCTAGCAGGAAGACACCGACATGCGGCAACCCAAGCTTTCCTGAAGAAAGAAAAGCAACATAACTACCAGCAATAAATGCCTCTAAATGCAATAACAAATTAGCAACAAAAAAACACCTAAATAGACACCCTAATAATAGTACGCTTATATTTGCACACAATAAACCGCTTTTGCGTGATTCAGATTGGAATTCTGAGGATATATCAAATAATGCGCAGTGTAGTCATTTTCGGCTATTTTGATCTGCCACAATTTAAACAAACTACCGAAATAATGCCAGTGCAATATATTGATTTACGTCAATTTTCCCGTTATGTGTTAATTAAGGTCGCGGATATGGTAATTGCGTTATTTTATTGTTAATGCAATGTACACATAAATACAACCAAACAGAAAAATACCAATAATATATGCGCTTTTTATTAACCTTTTATTTTCATCAGCAATCCTGGTTAATTTTATGAGCCGGATAATTCAATTATAAATAAATTATCACTAAAACTGTTATTGTCTGTTTGTATTAACGCATGACAATAGTCATTTACGGCGCAAAAATTAAGTATAAATCAAGATGATAAAAAACGCCCTTTTATACCTGAGACTTTTTGCTATGTAAACGATACAGCAGGCGTTTCGGGACAATTCAGAAAATTGATTAAAACGACAGCAATAACAGGAGGCAGTGAGTAAAAGCGCGTAATCAGGCAGAAATGGCGGAATTGTGTTCAGATCAAAAAACAGCCGGAAGCGGCATGAAACCAGCCCCGGCTGTGTAATACTGGCAGAAATTATTTATTCAGGATCGCTTTTACCGCATCACCGATATCAGCCAGACTGCGGACCGTCTTCACACCGGCAGCTTCAAGGGCGGCAAATTTCTCATCTGCGGTGCCTTTTCCGCCTGCGATAATCGCCCCCGCATGGCCCATACGTTTGCCTTTCGGTGCGGTCACACCTGCGATATACGCCACGACAGGTTTGGTGACATGGTCTTTGATAAAGGCAGCCGCTTCTTCTTCCGCACTGCCGCCGATTTCACCGATCATCACAATCGCTTCTGTCTGCGGGTCATTCTGGAACATACGCAGGATATCAATAAAGTTAGAGCCCGGAATCGGGTCACCGCCGATACCCACACAGGTGGATTGTCCCAGACCGGCATCCGTCGTCTGTTTCACCGCTTCATAAGTCAGCGTACCGGAACGGGAAACGATCCCCACTTTACCCGGCAAATGGATATGTCCCGGCATGATCCCGATTTTGCACTCACCCGGGGTGATAACACCCGGACAGTTCGGGCCGATCATCCGCACACCGGCTTCATCCAGCTTCACTTTGACGGTCAGCATATCCAGAGTCGGGATACCTTCAGTGATGGTGATAATCAGCTTGATGCCTGCATCAATCGCTTCCAGAATGGAGTCTTTGCAGAACGGTGCCGGAACATAGATAACAGAGGCGGTCGCACCGGTGGCTTCCACCGCGTCACGCACGGTGTTAAAGACCGGTAAACCTAAATGTGTTGTACCGCCTTTGCCCGGCGTCACACCGCCGACCATTTTGGTGCCGTACGCAATTGCTTGTTCAGAGTGGAAAGTCCCCTGGCTACCTGTGAATCCCTGACAGATAACTTTGGTGTTCTTATCGATTAAAATAGACATTATTTCGCTCCCACTGCTGCAACAACACGTTTCGCAGCATCCGTCAGGCTGGTTGCCGCAATAATATTCAGACCACTTTTCGCCAGTTTTTCCGCACCCAATTCCGCGTTGTTCCCTTCCAGGCGCACAACCACCGGCACGCTGACACCGACTTCCTCAACGGCACCGATGATCCCGTCCGCAATCAGGTCACAACGGACAATCCCGCCGAAGATATTGACGAAGACCGCTTTGACGTTTTCGTCAGACAGAATGATTTTAAAGGCTTCCGTCACACGTTCTTTGGTTGCGCCGCCGCCGACATCCAGGAAGTTTGCCGGTTCACCGCCGTGCAGTTTAACGATATCCATGGTGCCCATAGCCAGACCGGCACCGTTCACCATACAGCCGATATTGCCGTCCAGTGCCACATAGTTCAGTTCCCACTGTGCAGCCTGTGCTTCGCGGGCATCTTCCTGTGACGGATCATGCATTTCACGCAGTTCCGGCTGGCGGTACAGGGCGTTACCGTCAATACCTAATTTGCCGTCGAGGCAGATAAGTTCGTCCTGTGTGGTGATCACCAGCGGGTTGATTTCCGCCATTGCCAGGTCACGTTCCAGGAACATGGTTGCCAGTCCCATAAAAATTTTGGTGAACTGGCTGACTAACTTACCGGTCAGACCCAGTTTAAAGGCCAGTTCGCGCCCCTGATACGGCATCGGGCCGGTCAGCGGGTCAATCACCGCTTTGTGGATCAGTTCCGGTGTTTCATGTGCCACTTTCTCAATTTCGACACCACCTTCAGTGGAGGCCATAAAGACCACACGGCGTGAACCGCGATCCACCACGGCACCCAGATAAAGCTCTTTGGCGATATCTGTTGCGCCTTCCACCAGCACCTGATGCACAGGCTGACCCAGTGCATCTGTCTGATAGGTTACCAGACGCTTGCCTAACCACTGCTCGGCAAACGCGCGAATTTCATCTTTGCTTTTAACCAGTTTCACACCGCCCGCTTTCCCGCGGCCGCCGGCATGAACCTGGCATTTCACGACCCACGGGCCGCTGCCGATTTTGGATGCTGCTTCTTCCGCTTCACGGGGTGTGGAGCAGGCATAGCCTGCCGGTGCAGGTAAACCATACCGGGTGAAGAGTTGTTTTGCCTGATACTCGTGTAAATTCATGATGTTCTATCCATAATTTGTCTGATGAGAGCGGACTCTCTTATTGTTGTTGCCTGGATAGCGCCGGTTTCCCGGCGCAGGGACACAGATTCACTGTCGCGAGTTCAGCCGGGCGGTTTTAGCGCGATGCCGCCCGGATGAGGGTTGACTACACGTCGAGCAGTAAACGTGCCGGATCTTCTAACATCTCTTTAATGGTCACGAGGAATCCGACAGATTCACGGCCATCAATCAGACGGTGGTCATAAGAGAGTGCCAGGTACATCATCGGCAGGATCACCACCTGACCATTTACCGCCATCGGACGATCCTTAATCGCATGCATCCCCAGAATTGCACTCTGCGGCGGGTTAATGATAGGTGTGGACATCAGTGAGCCGAATACCCCGCCGTTGGTAATGGTAAAGTTACCGCCGGTCAGATCTTCCACTGTCAGTTTGCCTTCCTGACCTTTGACAGCCAGCTCTTTGATGCGTTTTTCGATTTCTGCCATGCTCAGCGCATCCGCATCACGCAGGACCGGGGTCACCAGACCGCGCGGTGTGGAGACCGCAATACTGATATCGAAATAGTTGTGATACACCACATCCGTACCGTCGATAGAGGCGTTCACTTCCGGATAACGTTTCAGTGCCTCAACCACCGCTTTCACATAGAAAGACATGAAACCGAGGCGCACACCGTGGCGTTTTTCAAACGATTCGCCGTACTGTTTGCGCATATCCATCACCGGCTTCATGCTCACCTCGTTAAAGGTGGTCAGCATTGCGGTGTTGTTTTTCGCTTCCAGCAGACGCTCTGCCACACGCTTGCGCAGACGGGTCATCGGTACACGTTTTTCACTGCGGTGCGGTAAACCGGCCTGAGAAACCGGCTCAGCGGCGGCTTTTGCCGGCGCTTTCGGCTGCTGAGACAAATATTTCTCAACATCTTCGCGGGTCAGACGACCACCGACACCACTGCCGGTAATATCTGACGCTTTCAGGCCGTGCTCTGCGAGCAGGCGGCGCACAGCCGGGCTTACCGCATCGTTGGTTTCTTCATCCAGACCGGCGTTCTGACGCTGTGCCGGTGTGGACTGTACTTTTTCTTTTATTTCTGCAGGCAGACCGGTGCTGTCGCCCAGACGGATGCGTCCGAGCAGTTGTTTAGAGAGGACCGTCGCCCCTTCTTCTTCCAGCACCGCTTCCAGAACGCCGGAATCACTGGCAGGTACTTCCAGCACAACTTTGTCTGTTTCAATTTCCACCAGCACTTCATCACGTTCGACGCTGTCACCCGGTTTTTTGTGCCAGGTTGCCACCGTGGCATCGGCAACAGACTCAGGGAGATCAGGAACCAGAATTTCTATGCTACTCATTGCTTTTCCTTAATTTATTCAACGTTCAGTGCATCATTAACCAGCTCTTGTTGTTGCTGCTGGTGAACAGACGTATAACCCACGGCCGGAGAGGCGGATGCCGGACGGCCCGCATAACGCAGTGCCGCACCTGCCGGAACCGCATCACGGAAATTATGCTGGCAGCAGTACCACGCGCCCTGGTTGAGCGGCTCTTCCTGGCACCAGACAAAATCTTTCACATGGCTGAATGGTGCGAGAATCGCATGGATATCTTCATGCGGGAACGGATAGAGCTGTTCAATACGGATAATCGCCACATCCGTCTGATTATTCTTACGGCGCTGCTCCAGTAAATCGTAGTAAACCTTACCGGAACACAGCACAACGCGCTTCACATCTGCCGGATTCAGCTCATCAATTTCACCGATAACCGCTTCAAAGCGGCCTTCAGCCAGTTCTTCCAGAGAAGAGACCGCCAGCGGATGACGCAGCAGTGACTTCGGTGACATGACAATCAGCGGACGGCGCATACCGCGCAGTGCCTGACGGCGCAGCATATGGTAAACCTGAGCCGGGGTTGACGGAACACAGACCTGCATATTCTGTTCGGCGCAAAGCTGGAGATAACGTTCCAGACGGGCGCTGGAGTGTTCCGGCCCCTGACCCTCGTAGCCGTGCGGCAGTAACATCACCAGTCCGCACATCCGGCCCCACTTCTGTTCGCCGGAGCTGATGAACTGGTCAATCACCACCTGCGCCACGTTGGCAAAGTCACCGAACTGCGCTTCCCAGATAGTCAGACCGCGCGGATCCGTGGTTGCATAGCCGTATTCAAAGGCCAGTACTGCTTCTTCAGACAGGACAGAGTCCCACACATTGAAGCGTCCCTGGGCGTTATGGACATTCATCAACGGCACATAGCAGGAGCCGTTACTCTGGTTATGGATAACCGCATGACGATGGAAGAAGGTACCGCGTCCCGCATCCTCACCGGACAGACGCACCGGAACACCTTCATCCACCAGTGTTGCGTAAGCCAGATTCTCCGCCGCACCCCAGTCGAGCAGTTTGTTACCTTCCGCCATTTCCGCGCGGTCGGTATAGATTTTTTCGACACGCGGGTGCATATGCACTTCTTCCGGCACGGTGCTGATACGGCGCGCCAGGTCACTGAGGCGTTTCAGTTCCACTTTATTGGCGTAGCCATCATTCCAGTTGTGATTCAGGTACGGTTCCCAGGTAAGCGCGGCTTTACCGATTTCACGCCACTCTTCCACCACACAGTCACCGCGATCCATGGCATCACGGTACATATTGACCATTTCAGTCACATCACCGGCAGCCACCACACCTTCCGCAATCAGTTTATCACCGTAGATTTTGCGCGGCGTCGGATGCTGTTTGATTTTCTGGTACATCATCGGCTGAGTTGCACTCGGCTCATCCGCCTCGTTATGGCCGTGGCGGCGGTAGCAGACCAGGTCGATCATCACATCGCGGTTAAAGGTATTACGGAAATCCAGCGCCAGACGGGTCACAAAGGCCACGGCTTCCGGATCATCCGCATTCACGTGGAAAATAGGAGCCTGTACCATCTTCATGATGTCAGTACAGTATTCCGTTGACCGGGTATCTTTCGGGTTGGAGGTGGTGAAACCAATCTGGTTATTGATAACAATGCGGACAGTCCCGCCCACTTCATAGCCCCGGGCCTGCGACATGTTCAGGGTTTCCTGAACAATCCCCTGGCCGGTTACCGCAGAGTCACCGTGGATGGTGATCGGCAGAACCATTTTGCTCAGATTTTGCGGCAGACGGTCACGGCGGGCACGGACAGAGCCAATCACTACCGGGCTGACAATCTCAAGGTGAGACGGGTTAAAGGCAAGCGCCAGATGCACCTGAGCCCCTTCTGTCACGAAATCGGACGAGAAGCCCTGGTGGTATTTCACGTCACCGGTACCCAGATGATCTTTGTGTTTACCGGCAAATTCATCAAACAGATCCGCCGGTTTTTTACCGAACAGGTTAACCAGGACGTTCAGACGACCACGGTGTGCCATACCCAGCACCACTTCGCGGGTGTCCTGCTTACCGGCATGACGGATCAGGTCTTTCAGCATCGGAATGAGGGAGTCGCCCCCTTCCAGTGAGAAGCGTTTTGCCCCCGGAAATTTCGCCCCGAGATAGCGCTCCAGCCCTTCAGCGGCAGTCAGATCTGCCAGGAAACGCCGTTTTTCATCAGCACTGAACAGTTTACTGACGTCAACGGATTCCAGACGTTGCTGGAGCCAGCGTTTCTCTTCGGTATTGGTGATGTGCATGTACTCGGCACCGATGGAGCCGCAGTAAATACGCTTTAATGCATCAAACAGTTCACCCAGCGGCATGGTTTCACGGCCGATGGCAAAAGAACCGACGTTAAAGGTTTCATCAAAATCGGCTTTGGTCAGGTTGTGAAACGCCGGGTCCAGATCCGGAACAGGTTCCTGTTTCCACAGGCCGAGCGGGTCAAGATTGGCATTCTGATGACCGCGGAAGCGGAATGCGTTGATAAGCTGCAGGACTTTAACCTGCTTGGAATCCGTTGCCGGATCGCTGACCGAGGTGTGGTAGCGGGTTGAATCTTTGGCCAGACGACGAAAGTAGTCGCGCGTCTGTGAATGAGGTTGTTCTGTGATGTCCGCTTTCGGCAGTGAGTCGAAAATCTCCCGCCAACTTCCATCGACGGAGGACGGATCGTTCAGATAATCTTCATAGATATCTTCTATGTAGGCCTGGTTTTCTCCAGCCAGAAAGCTGGAATCCAGCCAGTCCTTCAGTGCGCCGTTCTGCATTATGATCCCTTAAGCTTAGAGCTTCATTCCCGTTGTCTTCCCGGCTGCGGTATACCGGCTGCGTGTCTGTCCGGAAAACAGAGTGACTCTGTTCTGCGGATTACCCCGTCTGCCGCTGCCCTGCAACCTGAATGAGGCCGGGTTTAGTTTTCGCCGTGATAACTAATACCGCGATACATTGCGGTGCGTAAAGGATTCCCGGGTGGTGCTTATGCATCTTATGTTCTGTGTATCCCTGAGGAACCTTTAGCAACGGAATAACCGTTGCTGAAGATCCCTGTGCTGTCTATAACCATACTTACATTTAAACCAAAAAACTCACATCTTAATCACAATTAACTACATTTATTGCCGCTTCTAACACTTACTGCGATAGATTATGCCTATTGTTACGGGTTAGTAAAAGATGCCTGCCGGGCAGGCATCTTATTATTATCAATCGTTTAAGCAGAATAAAGTCAATTATGCACTGCGTTTCAGTAACATTGATTTAATATGACCAATTGCTTTTGTCGGATTCAGCCCTTTCGGACAGACACTGACGCAGTTCATGATGCCGTGACAGCGGAATACGCTGAAAGCATCACTGATGTCGTCAAGACGGGATTCTGTCTCAGTATCACGGCTGTCCGTCAGGAAGCGGTACGCGGCTAATAAACCGGCCGGGCCGATAAATTTGTCCGGGTTCCACCAGAAGGACGGGCAGGATGTCGAGCAGCAGGCACACAGGATACATTCGTACAGACCATCGAGCTTTTCACGCTGCGCCGGTGACTGCAAATGCTCACGCGCCGGCGGGTTTTTGTTGTCGTTGATCAGATACGGGCGGATCTTTTCATACTGCGCATAGAACTGCCCCATATCCACTACCAGATCCCGCACCACCGGTAAGCCCGGCAGCGGACGGATCACCACTTTTTTACCGCCTTTCATCAGCGCCGACAACGGTGTGATACAGGCCAGACCGTTTTTGCCGTTCATATTGATGCCGTCAGAACCGCACACCCCTTCACGACAGGAGCGGCGGAATGACAGGCTCGGATCCTGCTCTTTCAGCAGAATCAGTGCATCCAGCACCATCATGTCCCGGCCTTCTTCCACATCCAGCTGATAATTCTGCATGTGTGGTGCGTTATCCACATCCGGGTTATAGCGATAAACTGAAAATTCAACTTTCATAGTATTCTCTCCGCAAATGCCTCATCACCACACATCAGTAAGTACGAATCTTCGGCGGGAAGGGGTCACGCAGCTTCGGCTGCATGTTCACCGCACGACGTGTCATGGTTTCAGATTGCGGCAGGTACAGGGAATGACACAGCCAGTTCGCATCATCACGATCCGGATAGTCAAAGCGGCTGTGCGCACCACGGCTTTCAGTACGGAAGTTGGCGGCCATTGCAGTGGAATACGCCGTTTCCATCAGGTTATCCAGCTCCAGACACTCAATGCGCTGGGTGTTGAATTCTGATGAGGTATCATCCAGACGCGCGTACTGCAGGCGCTCTTTAATGGCTTTCAGTTCTTCCAGTCCCTTGGCCATCGCATCCCCTTCGCGGAATACCGAGAAGTTGTGCTGCATGCAGGATTGCAGGGCCTTGCGGATAGCAACCGGATCCTCACCGCTGCGGGTGTTGTTCCAGCGGTTCAGACGCGCCAGCGCCGCATCAACATCCGATTCACCGGCATCACGCATTGCGCCCTGCTCCAGAATGGACTCTTTCAGATGCAGACCGGCTGAACGGCCGAAGACCACCAGGTCAAGCAGTGAGTTACCGCCGAGGCGGTTTGCGCCGTGAACAGAAACACAGGCAATTTCACCGACCGCGAACAGACCCGGCACCAGCACATCCTCACCCTGCTCATTCATGGTCACAACCTGACCGGTGACTTTGGTCGGGATGCCGCCCATCATATAGTGGCAGGTCGGGATAACCGGAATCGGCTCTTTGACCGGATCAACGTGGGCGAATGTCCGTGACAGTTCCAGAATACCCGGCAGACGGGATTCCAGCACCTCTTTGCCCAGATGGTCGAGTTTCAGTTTGGCATGCGGTCCCCACGGGCCGTCGCAACCACGGCCTTCTCGGATTTCGATCATAATGGAACGGGCAACCACGTCACGCCCGGCAAGATCTTTGGCGTTCGGTGCATAGCGCTCCATAAAGCGCTCACCGTCTTTATTGAGCAGATAACCGCCTTCACCACGGCAGCCTTCAGTAACCAGCACCCCGGCGCCGGCAATCCCGGTCGGATGGAACTGCCACATTTCCATATCCTGCAGCGGAATACCGGCACGGACTGCCATACCGACACCATCACCGGTGTTGATATGGGCGTTAGTGGTGGACTGATAGATACGCCCTGCACCACCGGTTGCCAGAATGGTGGCTTTGGCTTTGAAATAGACCACTTCACCGGTTTCGATACAGATAGCGGTGGTACCCATAATGGCGCCGTCCTGGTTTTTCACCAGATCGAGGGCATACCATTCGGAGAAAATCGTGGTGTGATTTTTCAGGTTCTGCTGATACAGCGTATGCAGCAGTGCGTGACCGGTACGGTCAGCCGCAGCGGCAGTACGGGCTGCCTGCTCGCCCCCGAAATCTTTGGACTGTCCGCCGAACGGACGCTGATAAATACTGCCGTCGTCCAGACGGGAGAAAGGTAACCCCATGTGCTCCAGTTCCAGCACCGCTTCCGGGCCGGTTTTACACATGTATTCGATAGCGTCCTGGTCACCGATGTAATCCGACCCTTTTACGGTGTCGTACATGTGCCATTCCCAGTTATCCGGGTGGGTATTCCCCAGCGCCACCGTGATACCGCCCTGGGCGGATACGGTATGAGAGCGGGTCGGGAACACTTTGGATAACAGGGCGCAGGACAGGCCGGACTGAGAAATCTGAAGTGCCGCGCGCATACCTGCGCCGCCTGCACCGATAACAACTGCATCAAACTCTCTGACAGGTAAGCTCATTTAGACACCCCACACAATGATTGAACCGTAAATGACATAAGCTGCCAGCACAATAATGATAATAAATTGCAGCAGCAGGCGCAGGCTCAGGCACTTGACGTAATCCGTCAGTACCTGCCATAACCCGACCCAGGCATGGGCGAGAACGGCGATCAGTGTCAGGGTGGTGAACACCTGAGTGAATGACGCGGTAAAGAAGCCGTACCAGACGTCATAAGTGATGTCGGAGGTAAAAGCCACAAAACCGATGAGGTAGAGTACATAAAGTGTAATCACAATGGCGCTGGCACGCAGAATTAACCAATCCTGTATCCCGTTACGGCCGAGCGTGGTCGCACTGATTTTTGAATTTTTCACCATACCAGAACCCCCGCCAACACGGCTAAAATCACAGTCAGAACCATGGAAATCTTCGCGGATGAAATGCCGGCAGCCAGCGTTTCATCAACAACTCCGAAATCCATTAACATGTGACGAATACCACCGCAGATGTGGTAAGCCAATGCAGTGAGGATGCCCCAGAGGATAAACTTCGCGAAGAAACCGCTCATGATATCAGCAGCCTGCGCAAACCCTTCCGGCGAGGACAGCGACAGCCCTAACAGCCACAGCAGAATCGCTACAGCAATAAAGGTAATGACGCCTGAGACACGGTGTAAAATTGAAGCGATTGCAGGGATCGGAAAGTGGATCGTCTGCAAGTCTAAATTGACAGGTCGTTGTTTTTTCACAATTTTGCCCACACAGCTCTTTATTATTTTTCCTTCCTCCGGACCCGGGCGGAAATCAGACAGCGCTGGGGTAATAAGAACAATCCTTAAGTAAAATCCACATCCGTATTGTTTTACAAAAGTAATGATTCAGTTACGCTGGGTGCTCCTGCTTCAGGGAATTCCGGAGACCTTGGGGCAGTATATGGACTTCACAATATGATTACAATTCCCATACAAAATGTTTGGTCAGATTTAGCCAGAACAGTGAATAAGATCACGGTTCACACAATAAAAACGCCCATTATTATTACTTGTGACATTTTGACAACATTTGGGTCACAAAGTATGGTTAAATACAAAAATTAAAACGACAATTACCGGCAAGAAAGACTTCCCGTAAGTGCAAACTTATGCAAAAGTGTAACTTGCAAAAAATGCACAATATCTTGCTGTACAACATAACTTTTATCGCAACACAAAGTTTCATTAACAATCTGATAACCCATCATGCGCCGTACCGGATAACGTAATACCAGGTACGGTATCCATTCAGGTAACGCATCAGTGGTTATCACAAAAGATTGCAAAACAAATAATAAATGCGCTAAGGAGACCTACATGTCTAATACAAAGGCGGAGCTGACACTAAACGGCGTCAGGGTTACTGATCTGGATATCCTGAGCCCGACTCTCGGCCAGCCCGTGGTTGATGTCCGGACGCTCGGCGGGAAAGGCTACTATACCTTTGACCCCGGCTTCACCTCCACTGCGTCCTGTGAATCAAAAATCACGTATATCGACGGTGATCAAGGTATCCTGTTACATCGCGGCTTCCCGATTGAAGAGCTGGCGATGAAATCTGATTATCTGGAAGTGTGCTATATCCTGCTGTACGGCGAAGCACCTGACCAGAAAGAGTATGACGAATTTAAAGAAACCGTTAAACGCCACACCATGATTCACGAGCAGATCACCCGCTTATTCAACGGGTTCCGCCGTGACTCTCACCCAATGGCCGTGCTCTGCGGCGTCACCGGCGCGCTGGCGGCGTTCTACCATGACTCGCTGGATGTGAATAATCCGCGCCACCGCGAAATTGCGGCCTACCGTCTGCTCTCCAAAATGCCGACTGTCGCGGCAATGTGTTACAAATATTCTGTCGGGCAGCCGTTTGTCTATCCGAAGAACAATCTTTCCTACGCCGCTAACTTCCTGCGTATGATGTTTGCCACCCCGTGTGAAGAGTATGTGGTCAATCCGGTGCTGGAACGTGCCATGGACAGAATCCTGATTCTGCACGCAGACCACGAACAAAACGCCTCTACTTCCACTGTCCGGACCGCCGGTTCTTCCGGTGCCAACCCGTTCGCCTGTATCGCAGCCGGTATTGCCTCCCTGTGGGGACCTGCTCACGGCGGCGCGAACGAAGCCTGCCTGCGTATGCTGGAAGAGATCCAGACCGTCGATCACATCCCGGCCTTTATTGAGCGCGCGAAAGATAAAAACGACTCTTTCCGCCTGATGGGCTTTGGCCACCGCGTGTACAAAAACCATGACCCGCGCGCCAAAGTGATGCGTGAAACCTGTCACGAAGTGCTCAACGAACTGGGACTGAATGACAGCCTGCTGGAAGTGGCGATGGAGCTGGAGCGTATCGCGCTGAACGACCCGTACTTTATCGAGAAGAAACTCTACCCGAACGTGGATTTCTATTCCGGTATTATCCTGAAAGCACTGGGTATTCCGTCAAATATGTTTACGGTGATCTTTGCTATCGGCCGCACCATCGGCTGGATCGCCCACTGGAGCGAAATGCACGACGACGGCCTCAAAATTGCCCGTCCGCGTCAGCTTTATACCGGTTACACTGAGCGTCCGTTTGAAACCAAAGTCACCAAACGCTGTTCATCGTAACAATACCGTATCAATCCTTATAAAACCCTCTGCGGAGGGTTTTTTTATGCATTTTTAACTCCCGGTTATTCATTTACCCATATATTCACCGGGTGTTTTTCCGGTCATCTTACGGAAGAAAGAGACGAACGCGCTGTCACTGGCAAATCCGAGCGCCTGTGCAATATCGCTGCTGCGGTATTTTTTCGCCAAAAGTTCAACAGATTTTATTAATCGCCACTGCTGCCGCCACTGCTGATAACTCATACCGGTTTCCCGCCGGAAAATCCGGGTGATCGTCTTTTCCCCAGCACCGCAGCGGGACGCCAGTTCGTTAAGCGGCGGCGGCAGCATCCGCGTATCCAGGGTTTTCAGCCGCCGGTCAGACGGCAGCGGTAACTGCATATCTTCCCGCCCGGCCAGCGCCAGCTCATCCAGAAACACCGGCAGCAGATGCTGTAAGCGGGGTTGTGTCCAGTCACTGTCAAACGGCAGTCCGGCAAAGAGAAACAGGATCTCACGCAGCAGCGGCGATACGCCGAAAATTTCACAGGTCGGCGGCAGACAGGCGCTGAGTTGTGCATCCGGATACAGTGAGCGGTAGCCGACAGCCTCAAACATCTGCGCGCGGTGCAGCATCTGCGGCGGGATCCACGCCACCCGCGTCGGCGGAAGAACAGAGAGAGTGTCCGTCAGGGTGATCTGAATCGCCCCGCGTTCGGTAAACAATAACTGCCCGCGCTGATGGCGGTGAAAACCGGAATCATGCTGTGCCGCCATCTCTGCGGCAATGCCAATCAGTGGTGCGGAATAGCTGTCCGCATCAAATGCATCACTTTGCTTCAGCCACGCCATATTGTCCCTTTTGATAAAAAGAATGTCCTTATTATTATAATAAGACATCCCGCCTTTTGCTAATCTGCATCCCGTTCATTTCAGTTACAAAAAGGGGGACAAAATGACAATACAAAAACCCGCATTAACACTTGCCGTTGCCCTGATGATGTTCCCGCAGATAGCGGAAACCATCTACAGCCCGGCGCTGACGGATATCGCACAGGGATTCGGCGTCAGTGCGGCTCAGGCAGGACAGACACTCTCCCTGTACTTTTTCGCCTTCGCACTCGGCGTGGTCACCTGGGGACGTTTATGTGATATCGCCGGGCGCAGACGCACCATGCTGAGCGGCCTGATACTTTACGCTGCCGCCTCCTGTGGCGCGGTTATCACAGAGGATTTCAGTGTGCTGCTGATCCTGCGGATGCTGTCTGCCTTCGGGGCTGCGGTCGGCTCAGTCGGCACGCAAACCATCATGCGCGACTGTTACCGTGGTGATGAGCTGGCGAAAGTGTTCTCTGTCATGGGGATAGCACTGGCTGTCAGTCCGGCACTGGGGATGTTCAGCGGCGCGGCACTGACCGGTTTTGCCGGTTATCAGGGCGTATTTACCGGGCTTGCGGTACTGGCGGTGATGCTGCTGGCATGGACAGCACTCCGGTTACCGGAAACACGTCCGGCACATATTACGTCTGTTTCACTGCCGGAAACAGCCGGTCGTATGCTGTGTGACCGCTTTATTCTGCGCAATGTGTTGCTGATTGCCTTTCTGAATATCAGCCTGTTCAGCTACTACCAGCTGGCACCGTTTTATTTCAGCTGGCTGGGCTTTACACAACAGGAATTCGGTTACAGCGGATTACTGCTCGCGACTGGTGTGGCCGCAGGCTCTGTGATCAACCGTGCCCTGCTTAAACGCGGATGGCACAACCATTCACTGATCCGCCTTGCTGCCATCATCGGTATGGTCAGTGCTGCTGCGGTCTGGCTGTCATCAGGATCGATTTTGTTTGTGCTGCCGGTGACAGGTATCGTGATTTGTTACGGGCTCGCCATTCCGAATATTCTGGCCGGTGTGTTACAGGATTACCGTGACCGCCTCGGCACTGCCGGTGCGCTGCTCGGTCTGATGTATTACCTGCTGATTGGCGGCGGACTGGCACTGGCCGGGCTGAGCCAGAATCTCGGTATGTCACTGTGTGTCTGTGCTGCGGGGACACTGCTCTGCGCACCGCGCAAGGCTGTACAAATTACATAAGCAACGCAGTAAAAAGCCGGTCTTCTGACCGGCTTTTTATGTTACTGGTTATGCAGGATTCGGGATATCCACAAAAATGACATCCAGCCCGTGAGTTTTCTGCAACCATTCACCCAGAGCACGGATCCCGCCGCGCTCGGTGGCATGGTGACCGGCAGCAAAGAAGTGCATCCCGCATTCACGGGCGATATGAATTGTCTGCTCTGACACCTCGCCGGTAACAAAACCGTCAAGCCCCGCATCTGCGGCTGCCTGAATAAAACCCTGACCACCGCCGGTACACCAGCCCAGTTTTTTAATCTGAACAGGCGCATTATCCCCGCAATGCAGAATTTCACGATCCAGCCCCTGCTGTAAACGCTGCGCCAGTTCCTCACCGCTGACCGGCTGCGCGAACTCGCCGCACGGAAGCAGCGGGTCAATCTGTCCGGTGACCGTGACCCCCATCAGTTGTGCCAGTTTCGCGTTATTACCCAGCTCCGGATGCGCATCCAGCGGCAGGTGATAACCGTATAAATTCATATCGTTACACAGCAGTGTTTTGATCCGGCGCTGCTTCATACCCCGGATACTGACCGGCTCGTTTTTCCAGAAATAGCCGTGATGTACCAGCACTGCGTCGGCATTCAGTCTCACCGCTTCATCCAGCAGAGCCTGACAGGCGGTCACGCCGGTCACCACGCGCTGAACCTGTTTACGCCCTTCAACCTGCAGACCGTTCGGGGCATAATCCTGAAATTCCTGTACTGCCAGTTTTTCGTTAATAATCTGTTCTAATTCAATATGATTCATACATTTTTCCTGTCCGTACGGATAGATTTACCATACCTTCCCTGCCCGCCAATAGCAATTTGCAGACATAAAAAAACGCCCGGCAATAACATCGCCGGGCGTCTCTTTTGCTTTCCGGATACCGGTATCAGTGCTGCTGAGTGCTGCTTACCGCATTTTCTGAACGTGCCAGCCAGACCGGTTTATCACTTGTCTTGGACCACACACGGTACAGATAGCTCCAGAAGCGGGCGCGATCCCGGTAAAACAGCATAAACGGGAACGCCAGGATACCTAAAGATACTGCACCGGTACGGCGCAAGAGAACCTTATGCAACGGATATGCCTGAAATGTTGACATTGAGACCCTCCTTAATAACGGATTATCGCAAAATGGCAATAATCACCGAATGTATTTCGTTTTCATATTAACCCGGCTGGTAAAACTTTACCACTCATCTGACCACTTACCTCCTGTCTGATACGCACAAAATGCCCCTTTTAGGTAATTTAATTACATAATTGTTATTTTTTATCATTTCATTAACATGTTTATATTTCCCAAATTAAGCTACCACAGTAATGAAATTACTTTATGATATTCATACCGCTAATTGATAATGGGAATTATTTATTATGAGTGCCTGGCTGATCTATGCCCTGCTGTCTGCCATCAGTGCCGCCATGGTTGCGGTCTTCGGGAAAATGGGGTTGCAGCATCTGGATGCCAATACCGCAACCGCGATCCGTGCCGTGATTATGGCACTATTTCTGGTCGGCGTGGTGGTGGTTCAGGGAAAACTTAATCTTATCAGTGAGATAATCGAAAACCGTAAAGCCCTGTTCTTTATCGCTCTGAGCGGGATTGCCGGAGCACTTTCCTGGCTGTTCTATTTTATGGCAATAAAAAATGGTCAGGTTTCACAGGTTGCCCCGATTGATAAACTGAGTGTGGTTTTTGCTGTGATTTTTGCCGTGATCCTGTTCGGTGAAAAAATTTCTATGATTGCGGCCGGTGGCGTTGCGCTGATCACTGTTGGTGCACTGATGGTTGCGCTGGGGTAAACAGGCAAAAAAAACGCGGAGGGGAAGATCCGCTCCGCGCTGCTTTTTCCGTGAATACGTCAGTCCGCAATCACCTGGTTGACTATTTCAATCGCTTCTTTTTCTATCTGTGCCAGATGTTCCGGACCCCGGAAACTTTCACAGTAGATTTTATAGGCATCTTCCGTACCGGAAGGACGAGCGGCAAACCACCCCTGCTCACTCATGATTTTCAGACCGCCGATCGACGCGCCGTTACCCGGCGCGGCTGTCAGGCGGGCGGTGATCGGATCACCGGCCAGGGTATCAGCGGTCACCATTTCCGGAGACAGTTTTGACAGCCGGGATTTCTCCGCATGACTGGCCGCAGCCTGGATCCGGCTGTAGCACGGTGAACCGAATTTTTCCGCCAGATCATCATAATGCTGCTGCGGATTTTTGCCGGTCACAGCGGTCAGCTCCGCAGCCAGCAGGCAGAGAATAATACCGTCTTTATCGGTTGACCACGGTGTACCGTCAAAGCGCAGGAAAGAAGCCCCCGCGCTCTCTTCACCGCCGAAGCCCAGCGTGCCGTTATACAGCCCGTCCACAAACCACTTGAACCCGACCGGCACTTCCACCAGATCACGCCGTAAATCTGCGACCACGCGGTCAATCATTGCGCTGGATACCAGGGTTTTGCCGACACCGACAGAAGCCGGCCAGTCCGGACGGTGCTGAAATAAATAGTTAATCGCCACTGCCAGGTAATGGTTCGGATTCATCAGCCCTTTCGGCGTCACAATCCCGTGGCGGTCGTAATCAGGGTCATTGGCGAAAGCCAGTGAAAAGCGGTCACGCATGCTGAGCAGCCCCGCCATCGCCCATTTTGAGGAGCAATCCATACGGATAACCCCGTCGTGATCCAGCGGCATAAAACGGAATGTCTGATCCACCTGTTCATTGACCAGCTCAATATCCAGATCATAAAAATCACGGATGCGTTTCCAGTACTCAATTCCGGCACCACCCAGCGGATCCACACCGATTTTGAGTTTCGCGTTACGGATAGCATCCATGTTGATAACGTCACTGAGCGAACTGACATACGGCTCAATCAGATTCACCGCATTAACCAGCGGACTGCGCAGCGCCTCACACACCGGCACCTGTTTCACCTGCGCCATATTACCGGCCAGCAGCACATTGGCGCGCTTTTCGATCACAGAGGTGAGGTCAGTATCTGCCGGGCCGCCGGTCGGCGGGTTATATTTGATGCCGCCATCTTCCGGCGGGTTATGTGATGGCGTGATAACAATGCCGTCCGCTTTATCAGTATGGTCGCGGTTGTAAGTCAGAATGGCATGGGACACCGCCGGTGTCGGAGTGAAGCCATTGTTTTCCTGAATAATAACGCGAACACCATTTGCTGCCAGTACGGATAACACCGTCTGGAACGCCGCTTCCGAAAGAGCGTGGGTATCTTTGCCCACATAGCACGGCCCGGTAATGCCCTGCTGCTGACGGATTTCTGCGATTGCCTGAGTGACCGCCAGAATATGTGCTTCATTGAAACTGCCGCGCGCCGCACTGCCGCGATGGCCGGAAGTCCCGAATTTGACCTGCTGTGCCGGATCCGCCGCATCAGGTGCAAGGGTATAATACTGAGAGGTTAGCTGCGCCACATTGATTAAATCGGATTGTTGCGCAGGCTGGCCAGCCCGCGGGTGCGTATGAGCCACTGTGTCATTCTCCCCTGATTACGCCGTCACCGGCAGATAAATACCCCTTACAGGGTATTGCAGACTTTCTCGACAGTGTTTGCCGGGAAGCCCATTCCCTGCATAATCTGTTCTACCATGCTCTGCTTGCGCTGAGTATTGGTGTTGGTGATAACCCAGAACGGCGTGCCCGGAATGTGGCGCGGCTTGCTGGTCTTACCGCTGGCCAGCAGCGTGTGCTCATCACCGGCAAAATAGACGCGGGTGCGGCCATGGAGCTCATCAGTGCTTTTGCTGAACCCTTGCGGATCAATATTATACAGTGCGGATAACACCAGCATAAAACGGTCGATGGTTTTCTTTTTCTCTGCATAACTGTCAGATAACAGCAGTTCGCGCATGACCCTGACCGGATCCTGAGAAACGGTTTTTACCGGGCGCGGGGTAACCGGCGGGGTTTTATTCTCAGCGCGGTCAGTTGCAGCAGGTGCGCAGGTGGTATCCGGCGTCTGCGGCCCTAAATTCAGCATACGGCGTAAAATTACCGATGCGCTTTCACCAATGTGCTGTGTGTGGCTGGCAATATAACTGTAAAGTTCTTCATCTACATCGATTGTTTTCATTTCTACCCGGTTCTTTTATTCGTTAACGCGAAACACGTTATTATAAGATAGAAAATCGCAAAACAAAACAAGTAAAATTTCAATAACTTAAACTAAAAATCACTGCGGTTTTCCCCATCCGGCATTTAAAAAACAAATCAGTAAGTTATCGTTTCCGGACACACAATCAGTCACAGAAACATTTACTTAACACGTTGGTTTCCGGGGGCTGCCGTGTCATCATAGCCACCTGTTTTGCTCTGCGGATCGGTTGTTAATATGAAATTACCTGCATTACTTCATCATGAAATATTCACGCCTGAAACATCACATCACACCACACCCATTGTTCTGATCCACGGTTTGTTCGGGGATCTGCATAATCTCGGGGTGCTCGGCCGTGAACTGCGGAAAACGCATACCGTGGTACAGATTGATGTCCGTAATCACGGCGATTCACCACGCGCACAAACCATGACGTACCGGGAAATGGCGCAGGATGTGCTCGACCTTATCCGCACCCTGCATTTCGGGAAAGTCATTGTGATTGGTCACTCGATGGGCGGAAAAATTGCCATGGCGCTGGCTGCACTGGCCCCGGATGTGACTGAAAAACTGGTTGTTATTGATATGGCGCCGGTCGCTTACGGTGTGCGCCGTCATGATGAGATTATCGCGGCACTGGAAGACGTTACCGCCGCCGGTGTCTCTACCCGCACGGAAGCCACCACAATCATGGCTCAGCGTATCCGTGAGGACGGTGTCATTCCGTTTCTGCTGAAATCCTTTAAGCAGGGAGAATGGAAATTCAACCTGCCGGTTATCAAAGCACAGTATGAATCCATCATCGGCTGGGAAACCCTGCCGCCACAACAGGTTCCGCTGCTGCTTATCCCGGGAGGGAATTCGTCGTATGTGAAACCGGAATACCGCGACACAATTATGGCGCAGTTCCCGCAGGCAACCGCGCATGTGATTGCCGGATGCGGCCACTGGGTACACGCCGAAAAGCCGGAGGCCGTTTTACGCGCCATCAGCCGTTTCCTCCCGGATAAAGCCTGACAGCAGTGCCGCCGTCACGGTGGCATTATTTACTGACGAAAGCTCAGTATCCGGCTGTCATTGTCACTCTCCTGCCACCAGGCGACGACCGCACGAACCTGGTGTCTGACATCCTGTCCCGGCAGATCAAAACAGATATCCAGCAGGCAGCAACCGGATAAAATCAGACACAGATACTGAAGCGGACGAATCAGCACCACCAGCATCTGCTTTACTTTGCGGCCGTACTGACACTTTTTGTGCGACATCTGCGATAACACCGCCGGTTTTGAGATACGATCCATGTGCGTGTCCTCTGTTACACCCTTGCTGAAAATACATACTACGGAATACCTTCCCTCAAAAACACTCTGTTATCCTGAGGTGAAACCTCTATTTTTTCTAATATATTCATAATGATAATTGCAGTCACAAATGCATTAATTCAACCTATAACCCGCAGTAACACTGCCGCCATGCGGTGCGATGTTAATCAATCGTCACAAAATCCGCAGCAACAGGCCGCGAAGCGGTGGCGGTAAGCGGGATGGCGGTGTATCATTGCGCGTTTATCATTGTAATCCGCCTTTTCGTAGTAAAATTATGGCCAAAGAACAAACGGATCGTACCACGCTGGATTTGTTCGCTGACGAACGCCGGCCCGGACGCCCGAAAACAAACCCGCTCTCCCGTGATGAGCAGTTGCGGATTAACAAACGCAATCAGCTGCGGCGTGACAAAGTTAACGGATTACGCCGCGTTGAGCTCAAACTGAATGCGGATATTGTCGATGCCCTGAATCAGCTGGCATACGAAGAAAACGTGAACCGGGGCGAACTTATCGAGCAAATTCTGCTTGATTACCTTCAGCGTTCAGATTTATGCACCAAATTGTGAGACGACACACCACACAAATTTGACAGACTTCAAATACTGTTTTCGTCAGAATAGTATTTATTAAGATGAAATAGTTATAATTTCTGCTTGTTGTCGCTGCGGCGTCCTTTTGCAGGCACAGAGATTTTCGGTTGAGAGGCTTATTTATGGCAATCGCAGGTATATTTTTCGGTAGTGACACCGGTAACACAGAAAATATCGCTAAAATGATTCAGAAATTACTCGGCGATGACGTGGCTGAGGTCCGGGATGTTGCCAAGTGCAGCAAAGAGGACATCGAAGGATTTGATTTCTTACTGCTGGGTATCCCGACCTGGTATTACGGCGAAGCACAGTGTGACTGGGATGATTTCTTCCCGACACTGGAAGAAATTGATTTTAACGGTAAAATTGTGGCTATCTTCGGTTGCGGTGACCAGGAGGATTACGCGGAGTATTTCTGTGACGCCATGGGCACCATCCGTGACATCATTGAACCGCGCGGCGCAACCATTGTGGGTCACTGGCCGACGGAAGGCTATCACTTTGAAGAGTCAAAAGGCCTGGCGGATGACAGTCACTTTATTGGTCTGGCCATTGATGAAGATCGCCAGCCGGAGCTGACTAACGAGCGCGTGGCAAAATGGGTTGAGCAGATCCGCGAAGAAATGAGTCTCGATGAGATTCTGGCAATTTAAGGTTTTCCCTTAAATTGCGAATGATAATTCTGCTTATTTATGTAATGATATTATTATCCGGTCCGGTATCGGTCAGGCGTATCGCACCTGACACTTTTTGATAGCCGGGCATTGTGTTCAGCCGTTGAGCGTTTTCCTGAGCGTACGCTCACCAGCGACAATATAGGACTAAATCCGCATGACCGATAACAATAAAGCATTGAAAAATGCAGGACTGAAAGTCACACTTCCCCGCCTGAAGATTCTGGAAGTGTTGCAGGATCCGGAGTGCCACCATGTCAGTGCGGAAGATCTCTACAAAAAGCTGATCGATATCGGTGAAGAGATTGGACTCGCCACTGTCTACCGCGTTCTGAACCAGTTTGATGACGCCGGTATTGTCACCCGTCATAACTTTGAAGGCGGTAAATCCGTTTTTGAACTGACACAGCAGCACCACCACGATCACCTGATCTGCCTGGATTGCGGTAAAGTCATTGAGTTCAGTGATGAATCCATTGAATCACGTCAGAAAAATATCGCGGAACGCCACGGTATCAAACTCACCAACCACAGCCTGTACCTGTACGGCCATTGTGCAGATGGTGACTGCCGTTCTGATGAAGGTATCCACGACGAGAAAAAATAATTCTCACCGGTGACCGTTTAATAAAAAAGGCGCTATTGCGCCTTTTTTATTGTACACAGAAAACCCCCGGCCAGGCCGGGCAGATTTATCGTCATCTCTTGTTATTTGATAGATCCATTTTTCGACATACTGATAAATATCAAACGCAAAATCACCCTGACCATCATTTTGGTTTAAACCAATCAGTTTTAGTGCTCCGAGCAGAGCCGGATTTTGCTTCAGAAACTCGTTTTCCTTACTGAGTACTGAATCAGCCGTTCTGTCAGGCTCAGATCCGACAGCAAAATGATGAAGCTCAGAGACAATATCATTCCCGGCGTACTTCATCGACAAAAGCAGATGGCATACATCGCCGGGATTAACAGCACTGTGGTTTTCCGGGACGATGTCCTGAGTCGTATCGTGACACCTGATTTCACTATCCCCTATTTTAAAACAGGAACCATTATTGTTATCGAATTGCCGGGTTAATGAATCCTGCCATGCAGGTGCTGCGTACTGCTTCAGTTCAGCAAATAAGGGCAATTGTTGTGCCGGTCCGCATGAACCAGACAAAAAAGGAACCAGTCTGAGATTTTTCCACGCAGACTGGTCACATCTTTATTATGATTAGCGGTTATAAAGCGGAAATATCATTTTCGTTTATTACGCAATGATACCGGAACCCGCCGGTAAGATGGATATCCATAGTGACCACCATTGAATGTAATGGATTGGAATTTGTATGAAACCGGGAAAAAGCTAACAGATAGCCGGTAACAGGGCACCACCACTTTGCGTCAGAGGAAATCGTCCGGAATATACGTTAATCATGAAAAATATTACAACTTCCATTTTTTTCTCACTCTGTGAAGTTCATTTTTCACTTTATCTGCACTTCTTCCTGCTTCATTAGTGACTCTTTCGGTAACTCTCTGTGCTTCTTTATCAACCTTTTTAGCACTTCTGCTCACTTCAGCTGCGATGCGCCCATGCGTATTTTTACATTCACCTGAATTTAACATGCCCTCCATTTCACGTGTCAGGTTACTAAGCTGGCTTAAATTATCCTTATTATCCTCACGCATTGCGATATTATCCTTTATCGAATTTACCACACTTAGTGTGGTCGACAATTTGTCATTGATTGCCGGGATATCACTCATTTTTGTTTCATTCTTCTCAATGAATGTTTTGAAGTATGTGATTTCATGATCTATTTCTCTGGGTTCTATTTCATTTAATTTTTTCTTCAGAAGATTAATTTTCCCTAAAATTTCCTGGCGTGAAACCGGGATAGCGTCTACAGAAATAAAGTTTGAAACAGGTGATAACATAAATAGACTCCATATAGTAAGTTACATAAGAAAAATAAGTTATACCCTTAAAATGCCACCTGGTGCATCGGGTTATTGCCCTGTTGCCGGCCTGGCTCGCTTAGCAAATTCAATACGATTGCTGCAGCAATCTGAAATAAGGTTATTACCCCATTAAATACGACGATATTTCTCTGTATATATTTATATGCGTCCCGGAAAAAATAAACAAATAAATTAAGTAAATAAAGGAGCTATATTATGATAAATCCAGTAAAAATCACAGATTCTGTAAGCTTCAATCACTTCTATACAGTCGCGGAAAAAAGTAATAAAGACGAAATATTAACATTAAGTACCAACGGAAAAAAGATGTGTTTAACCTCCGGACGTTCATTAGGCGACCGTTTTATTATTGCATTACATAACTCTTCCTTGAAAAATATTGGTTTTATTAAAGAACTGCATGAAAAACTGGAAGATAGGGACAAAGAAGCAGTGAATGAATTTCGTAACGCAATAGCGAAAGTTTATAGTGAAGATCACAAAAATATAATTAATATATATTTAGATGTTTCCAAAAAACAATTAACGACCTCAGAAGTAAAGTTTATTGCCGGTAAAATTATCAGAGATATTCATGAGGATATTTGCAAAGAATATATTGAAAAAGATAAGAATCTCGAATCTTTACTAAAGCATAACGGATTTGGTGATTTTGATATTTCTCAATTAAATAATTCCGACTTTAATTTACTTTCCAAGACTTATCAGGACGTTGATAAAATAGTAACAGCTGTCACTAACAAGAAGTCATCCAGCAAGAAGTTTGAGTCTGCTTTGAAGAGTGCGGTTATGAACTTTGTTACCGCTATGCCGGCACCATCACACGTATTTATGAATATAGTCGCTGGTAAAGCCAGTCCCGAAGCCATTGCAACCGGACCAAAATATGATATAAATAAGATTAATATTTATGGCCCGTCAGATCCTAATTTTACATCAGAAGACCTTAACCAGATATTAATTGAGGCGGGCAGGCTTAAAGCTCAATTAATCGATTCACATGACCCGAATCAATGTCGTCATCAGCTGTATGCAGATAATTTTCGTAAGGTTAATATGATGCCGCCACGAGTACATACCGATGCCGCCGCATCGGGAAATATAGTACCACCACCACAACCGCCTTCGTCATCACAAATACATACCGATGTCGCCGCAACGTCACAGTTACCCGAAAGTGACCAACCTCATCGGATAAATCCGGCGGCATTGCAGAATACACAAATGAGGCAGGCTATCACCGGGTCAGGTACAGCGAATGTTAATAATTCTGAACAGGATCGTAAGCCTGATATCACCGTGCCGGGAAATATGGCATCACCTCCGCCTCCGCCTCCGTTGCCACAAGTAAATACCGATGCCGCCGCAACGTCACAGTTACCCAAAAATGAGCAACCCCAGCAGAGTCCTTTTGTAAATATTGTAAATTCGCAGGAGTGGAAGGATGCAAAAAAGAACCTAAAGCCCGTGCCGAAAAATCCGGATACTAATAAGGAGAATGATCTAACAATGGCGCTAAATAATAGGAGACGTACCAGACGACCAAGTTCAGAGAACCTTGATGGTTGTAAGCCTGGTGCTGGATACAGCAATCAAAACCCAATACTTGCCTTCTTAGGGCATAAGATAGATCAATTAAGTCTCACGGACGACCAGAATATTTCTGCAAAAATTTACAATAATGAGAGTGAAAACAATATTCAATGGGATGATTAAATATGTATTACACAGAAAAACAAATATCTTTTTTGGCAGAAAAATTAGGTGTTGACATTATTCCTAATATTCAACAGCAGTTTTTACTGATTATCGATGGTCATTATTTTATTATACGGTTACTGGAGGAGAAATGGTATTTTCATGCAAAAATTTGTTATTCCCGTGATATAACAGACTCAAGTTCTCACTATAAAAAAATGCTTGCAATAAATATGAGCGAACACAGGTTTGGGTTTGGTGTATTGTGTTTTTCTGAAGAAGAAGATGTAATTATATATGTATTGAGAAAAGCCTGTGATAATAACGAGGATAGTTTGTATAATATGCTTGATATATTTGTTAATCGTGCTGATGCTATTCGTAAAATGATTTGCGAAAGCTCTTCACCAAATCAGTACCGGGCGCTTATCGGCGCAGAACCATACTAACTGAACGTAAACACCCAAGGATAACAGCAGGGAAAAATTTTTTATCCCCCTGGTCATTCAGTGCCGGGGGATGAAAATAATTGTATGTGGTCTGTGGCAGGATCGCTATTATTCCATTAAATGAAGATAAAATAAATGATTGGATCAATATCATCAATAAATCCCTCCGGGAATTTACCAAACAAAGATGCACATTCGTTAATCAGTAATGATGAAATTAAAAATATTATAATACAGTTGGAAACTGATATAGCGGATAATTCATGGTACCATAAAGATTATTCAGCGATAGACATGGATATCATGCCAGCATTGGTAACACAGGCAAATAATAAATATCCTGAAATGAATCTTAACTTTGTTAAATCGCCATGGGATATTTTTTGCAGAAATAAAAAAAGCAACAAAATGTGAGATCGAACATTTCCGACTCATCGTTAATATGGGGAAAGATGGAATACATTTTTTTGTCATTGATTGCAAAAAATAAACGGGAAAACATCTCTGATATTATTTGAACCATCAAAATTTATTGGGGACGGGTCTGCGATATTGGCGTTCAGGATAAAAACAGCTATTAAGCATTCTCAATTACCTGATTACCATTTTTCCATAGTGGAAATGGATATTCAGCGAAGCTCATCTGAATGTGGTATTTTTAGTCTGGCACTGGCAAAAAAACTCTGTACAGAGAGACATAAACTATTAAAAATACATGAAGATAATATCAACGGTATATTACATGATGGTAAACTGTTTTTACCCTACAATGAGCTGGATCCGTATCTCCCGGTGACTTTTTACAAGCATACTCAGGGTAAAAGACGTCTTTCTGCATACTTAAATACTAACCCGCAGGCGGTTGGTACTGTTATTAACAAAAAAAATGAAACTATCCTTGCCGGTTTAATAACAATAAATCTGTTATAAACGGAAAAGAATTATCCGTCTCAGCGCATAAAAAGAGAGTGACTGAATATAAAGCACTTCTCAAACCATAATATATTAAGGCGGAGTCTATCAGGGAAGACAGAAAATCAGGCCACATCATGCCCTTCACGTTATTTTCCATCCGGTTCCTGATTGTTGAATCAGGTGATCAGCTGATAGCGTTTTTCTTCATCAATTACAATCATATACCTTAAAATTTTATTACCTTTAAGGGAATGTGTTATGAAAGTAAAAGTATGGATAGTACCATTGATATTGGTGTATCTGATGACGGCCTGTGCCGCACCCGGTACAGAGAAATATCAGACCATCATGGACAGTGTTACAACGGGAAAAGTCAGCCTGATTATCAGCACAGATGTTTTAGCGCTTTCCGGTAAAGAGCACGGGGAAGTGATAAGCCGGGTATCATCAGCCTTTCTCGGTACGCCTTACCAGGCTGATACGCTTATCGGCGGACCTGACACGCCCGAATCGCTTGTCGCGAATTTTAACGGTGTGGACTGTTTTACGCTTATAGATTACACCGAAGCCCTGTCCCGCAGCCATGACCAGGTATCATTTCTGCGCAATCTGGCGGCGGTTCGTTACACCGGAGGGAATGTTAGCTATCTCAGCCGCCGGCACTTCTTCTCCGACTGGTCCGCCACAAAGCCGTACAACGCCCGGGACGTCACACCGGATATCAGCCCTGACTATGCCGTTGCAGACAAACAACTTAACCGCAAACCGGATGGAAGTGAGTACATCCCGGGTCTGGGCATTCATCACCGTAAAATAAAGTATATTCCGGGAAAAGCCATCAGTCAGCAGGTGCTGGATAATCTGAAAACCGGGGATTATGTCGGCGTCTACTCTTCTGCGCTGGATGGTCTGGACGTTTCGCATGTGGGTATCGTGGTCCGTCACGATGGCAAAGTATGGTTCAGAAATGCCTCTTCGCTGGCCGAAAACAAAAAAGTGGTGGACTCTCCGTTCGCGGAATACATGCGCACGAAACCGGGCATCGTTGTTTTGCGGGCTGAGTCGCCCGCCATGACAGGAGATGCGCAATGAAAAGAATCCGGATCCCCGCAAGCATAAAGCCCCTCTGTCTGGTTGTTCCCCTGCTGTTATCGGCATGCCACTCTGCCCCGCTCAGACAGGCGTCAAATGAAGTGACAACGGTCGGTCATGTACCGGCAGACTATATTGATCCAACCAAATCACTGTTCCCGCTGAGCAATTACCCGCAATCCGCCGATAAATGGTTCCCTCCCGGCCCGGATATGCACGTTCCTGTCATGGCAGTCGCAGCACAGCAGCGCCACTTTTCTGACCTGAAATCCCGCTATTTTGGTATGGGTGCGGGCGAAAAGTCGCCCTGGAATCCATCTTATATCGCATCAGTTCTGCGCAAAGGGGCGGATGTTAGCCGTGATACCAGCATCAGGATGTACCTGGGTAAGCAAAGTGTTTCCCGGGGCGGAAACTTCAGAGTCCACCCCGCCGCCTGGAAACAACAGATAAGAGATAACATGACGACCAGCATTAACCGTGTTTATACCCCGTCGGCAAGGGGGATTGCCGTCAGGGAAACGCTGGTCAGGGTTCTTCCGACAAACGACCCGGCTTATGGTGACCCCCGTCAGGCCGGACAAGGCTACCCTTTTGATAATTTACAGATGTCCTCTGTCCGTCCCGGCACCCCTGTATACGTACTGGCAGCCAGCCGCGACAGCCGCTGGAAATACGTTTTATCCCCCACCGTTACCGGGTGGGTGCACAGCGAAGATATTGCAGAGGCGGATAATCAGTTTGTTACCGAATGGCTGACTCTGGCCGCAGACAACCTGGGGGCGTTTATTAAAGAACCGGTTTCCGTTCACGGAGGAGGACAATACTATTTTACTGCACGTCCCGGAACCCTTCTGCCATTCAGGAATGGACGGCCCGGCTTTTTTGACGTTATTGTGCCGGTGCGTAAAAGTGATGGCCGCGCACAAATTCACCGGGTCAGCGTGAAGGAAGGTGAGTTTGTTGCCATGCCCTGGAAAATGATACCCGCGAATATGGCTGTGCTGATGAAGTCGATGAGCGGCAGACCCTACGGATGGGGAAACTATAATTTTTATAATGACTGCTCTGCCGAAATGCGCAGCCTCATAATGCCTTTTGGTATATTTCTTCCCAGAAACTCTGCGGCACAGATACAGTCGGCCACACGAATTGCCGACCTCAGCCGGGAAAATACCGCCACCCGTCTTCGTTATCTTACGGAGCATGGCAAACCTTTTACCACGCTTGTCTATATTCCCGGACATATCATGCTGTATATCGGTAACACGGTCATTAACGGACAGACAGTACCAATGACATACCAGAATATATGGGGACTGCGACCGGCAAATGCCGGCAGCCGGCGTATTATTGGCGGTGCCGTTTTTTTACCCCTGCTTGCCGCTTATCCGGAAAGCCCGGACCTAGAATCACTGGCTGGCAAGTCACAGTTTAAACTGGGTTTTATTGAATAGCGGAAACAATTTACGCTTCGTTGTGAATATTATGGTGACCGCCCCGGCGGTCACCGGATGACTTCGGTTGATTTGCCATCGCTGACGCAACATAGCCTGTCAAAACCCTCACGATGGAAAAATGATGCCATGGAAATTACGCCATCTGCTTTTAAACCTGTATCTGATTTCACTGAATCCGAAAGACGTGAACAGATGTCTCCTGTTGCCCGGTTAATCGATTTCATTCTCTCGCTGACAGGGCTTCGCCCCGCCTCCTCACAACATTCAGAATCCCTTGCCAAAAAACTGGCAGAGCCCTGTACCTTCAGCCTGCCTGAATTTACATCCTCTGAATATTCAGACTGATGCGTTTATTTCCCCTGCTCTCATCTCTTATCAAAAAGCATCACCAGAGGAGGAAACCGGACAACAACACAATTAATGTCCCGCACCTCGTTGCCCCGGGAGTCCCCGGTAAGCCATACGCTACTTCAGGGACGGGCAGACCCGGATAAGTGTGAACGTTAATTAGCTGAATTCATTGTGTGACGTGGCTTACCGGATTAATGTCTCTGTCTGCGCCGGTCACACATCAGCATCATAATCAAGTTCCAGTACCATGCGCAGCAGAGCGGCAACGGGTTCGAACAGCGATTCAGGGATCACATCACCCGTGTTAACACTGAAAAACAGCTGCCGCGCCAGCGCAATAATCTCCACCACAGGCACAGACTGTCTGGTGGCAAAAGCAACAATATGTTCAGCCCGCGCATCTGTACCTTTTTCAAGAACCGTTGGGATAGGTGTCTCTGCAGGGTCATAACCCAGACAAACAGCAATGTGCGTGGGATTGCGGATAACAACGGCGGATCGCTTAATATTCTGCGCTAAGCTGCCGCTCTGAATTTCATATTGTACTTCACGCAGCCGTTTTTTTACCTGCGGGTTGCCTTCAATATCTTTAGCTTCCTGTTTAATGTCTTCCTTACTCATTCGCTGTTTTTTCATTACGTTGTGTGCCTGAAAGGCATAATCAATAACGCCCAATACCACATAAAACGTCAGCAGTGCATACCATATCCGGCGGATCATAACAGTGAAAACCGGGATAGCACAGCCTGCGTCACAATATGGCAGCGCCTGAAATGTTGACAAAAAAGAGTGGAAAAGAAAGATGAAAACAGAACATAACAGAATGACTTTCAGACAGGATTTAAACAATTCCATCAGGCTGTGTACGGAAAAAATTTGTTTAAAATTATTCACCGGATTAATTTTATCACTTTTGAAACCTATCGCCTTTGTGGCAAGCATAACGCCGACCTGCGCAACCAAACCCGCTATGGTTGCCGCCGCCAGCATGCCGCCGAACAGAGCGAGAAAAACGCCTCCTGAATGCAGTAATGCCTGTATCATCAGTCCGGAGGCAAAGTCAAAGGGCTGATTGATGAGTCGTGAAGCCAGCAGTATCAGGCCGGCAATCTGCTGTATAACCTCATCGGCAAAAAAATGAAAAAAAGCCAGTATCGTCAGCAACTGAACGCCGGAAATTATCTCCTGACTTTTGACAACCTGTCCCTTCAGGCGGCTGTCACGCTTCTTTTTTGCGGTAGGTTTCTCGGTTTTTTCACTCATGACCGGCTAACCACTGACTCACATGCCGGTAAAGGGATTCACTCTCAAGTGCATAGTGGCGGAAGGCATATGACAATGAGAGCAGCAATAACAGGAGCGCCAGCACACTTTTCACCGGCATGGATAAAAAGAATACGTTAAGATGCTGTGCGGATCGGTTGATCAATCCGAGCGCCAAATCCGCCAGTACCATACAGAATACGGCAGGCAGAGAAAAATTCAGGCATAACTGGTACAACACACTCCACTGCATCAGCAGAAAGTGTAAAAATGATCCGCTGAAAAACAGTGTCCTGCCGGGAGGTAAATAGTGGTATGAATCATATAAAGCAGTCAGGAGTTGACTGAATCCACCGGTAATAAAGAAAAGCACACACAGGAACTGGCTGAACAACAGGCCAAAAATGGATGTTTGTACCGACAGCGCCGGGTTGAACACGGTTGCCATGGTAGCACCGCGCAGTGTGTCAATCAGAAATCCTGCCATATCCACAGCCCAGAAAGGAATTGCAGCGAAGAATCCCAGCATCAGACCGATGATCAGCTCTCCCGGGATCTCACTCAGCCAGTCCCATCCCCGGTAAATAACCGGCCGGGTATAAAAAACGGGCAGCACCGGCAGCATCAGCGCCAGAAGCACACCATTGCGAATCAGCGCCGAGCCGAGATTGCCGGTCTGCAGCAGCGGAAAAAGCAGTGTCAGTCCAAGCGGCCTCATTAACATCAGCGTTAAGGTGACCAGTCCGTCACTGAAAGAGATCATCACCCGTGCACTCCTATCTGCAAAAACACCTGACGGGTATAGGCGAGAAGCTGTCCGCCCATCCAATGATAAGTCGCCATAATGACTAACACCACGGCGAGCAGCTTTATCATAAACTGCAGCGTTTGATCCTGAATCTGGGTCAGTGCCTGAAGGAGACTCACCGTCACGCCGACCACTGCCGCGACCAGCACCACCGGTAATGACGTCATGAGCACCAGCCACAGCAGCTCTGTGACGAGGTGGGTTATGCCTGCATCCGTCATCTGAAACTCTGCACCAGCTGAGAAAGGATCAAATCCCAGCCGCCGGCTAACAGAAAAATTAATAACTTGAACGGCAGAGAGATAGTCATCGGGGACACCATCATCATTCCCATCGCCAGCAGAACGTTGGATACCAGCAGATCGATGGCCAGAAACGGGAGATAAATAAGCAGACCAATGCGAAACGCCTGCGACAACTGGCTGACGGTAAAGGCAGGCAGCAGGATCAGGAGTGAATCCGGTTTAATACGGCGCCGTGCCTCTTCCGGCCAGGTTCCGGCTATCAGATGACGAAAATAATGTGCTTCTTTTTCATCGGCGTTTTTTTGCAGGAACCGGCGGTAAGGATCAATCGCCCGGCTGTCCCAGCCCTGTAACCAGGGTACAGTCCCGTCTTCCTTCTCAGGATGCCACCCGGCTTTTACCTCCATGACTGTCGGGGCCATGATAAAGAGCGAGAGCACCAGCGCCAGACCATAAAGTGCCATATTGGGCGGCACCTGCTGAATACCCAGCGCATTGCGTAAAATAGAAAACACCACTGCCAGTTTCAGAAATGAGGTTCCCATTACAATGGCAAGCGGCAGCAGGGAAAGAAAAAAAAGCAATGCTATCAGCTGCCATGGCGAGTCAGGTAACGGCATATTATCTCCTGTTTATTCGGCTATAAAACAGTTATAGCCGTACCATCACCCGCCTTCCATCAGGTGTTAGCCGTATCCTCAATATTCAAATCATCAGACGGATGCACAAACCATCGGGTGATTCGCACCAGAAAATTGTCCCCGCAGGCTATCAGTTCTCCCTGACCTATCACGCAGCCATTCAGCCTTAACGTCACACCGGGTGAGAGCCTGGCGCCGGCCGCAATAAGATCACCTTCACGCAGCGTCCGCAACCGGCCAAGATCGATATCAATTTGTCCCGCCTCTACCAACAGCTTTTGCGGCAGGGAATCAAGGTGATACGATAACGGCGGGGCAGTATCCGCACGATCGCAGTCCTCCGCTAACAGGCTTTCCATATCATTGATCAGCGCTTCAGTTTTCACTTCTCCTCCCTCCTCTATCCGGATTCGTACCGCACTTCCCGCTGACGGCAGTACAACCAACTCCCCCTCCCGCAGATGACCAAAAGGGCTCATCCGCAACCCTGTGCCGGGGCCGATGCCCTTCATCTCCTGCACCGATACCTGACACCACCCGGCATAACAGGCGAACGCCACCGGTGGTAATAAACGTACCGGCCGGACACCGGGGCTTATCTGCTGAGCAATGGTCCGGAACCAGGTGGCGGGCCAGCCAAACAGCACACAGCGGAACGCATAGCCGTCTATCTGCCAGGCAAACACGACCGCAATATACTGACTGAGCATGCTGCAATGTCCGGGCGTTTCCGGCAGGTTGTGTAATTTCGCACCGCTTGCCTGCAACAGCGGCGACAACCCCCATTCCGCAATACCCGCCAGCAGACAGGGATCGGCCTCCTGATCTGAAGCGGTACCGAGAGTTCCCTCACACCACTGCTGCCAGTCGCTTTCGGCTAACCAGATACCGCACGGGATATCTTCGGCTGTGACTGAAAACAATCTCCCCTCCGGGCTGCCGGTCCAGCTTTGAGCCGCAACATGCAGTGCGCCAAACGCCATCCCTTCTGTTTGTAATATCCCGGCAAGGCTGCTCTCCTCAGCAGAGATCCGCATCATACTCTACCTCCAGCGTAACATTGTGCCCGGCCGCCAGCAGCCCGGCATTCAGCCGGGTGAAAAAATCCTTCAGCCTGCAATATAAGTCACGCCGGGGCACCAGAACTTTCAGCAGGGTGATACCTTCCCGCATTTCAATTTCGCAAATAAGCCCCGTCACAGATCCTCCCTCCAGCCGGTAGCGTTGTTTTTTCTGCCTTAACGCCGCTTTTCCCGCTCTGCCGTCAGGCATTTCCGCCATCTGAGCCATCAGCTGAATAAATCCGGTGGTTTTCGTTGATTGTCGTTTCTCCTGTTCAGGCAACAGGTTATGCCAGAGGCAACCTTCTGTCCGGTTAACGTTCATTGCTCAGCAGACTCCTCAGTTTTTCTTTTTTTTTCATCACGCTCACCAGCGCCTGCTGTAACCCGCTGAGTTTCTCCAGCAACTGTTTTTGCTCGTCCGCAAGCAGGCGCTGCTGCTGCGCCAGGTCGTATTCCTCATGAAATAAATCATGCATAACCTGTTTCTGCATCATCAGTTCGCCTGCGGACAATGTACCGGACCAGAGAAGCAGCTGATTGAGCTTCTGCATCAGATCGTGACGACAGCTCTGACACTGAAAATCCAGCAGCTCCGTTTGCTGTCGCTGCTGATCCAGTTCCTTTATTTGCCGCCGCAGCCGCTCCCCGCGGCGATCTTTTATCCTGAGTAAACAATTCAGCATCAGGTGTCCGTCAGATAACGCATTTGTGCCAGCAGTTCGTCGCGATCGCATGGTTCATTACTCTGTTGTTGAAGGAAGTGACAAATAGCGGAATAACGGTCTACCGCCAGGTCGGCCAGCGCGTCTTCTCCCCGTACAAACTCACCGACCCGCACCAGAAGCTCCACATCACGATACGTCGACAACAACGTCCGGATCGCGTTCGCCAGCATCTGATGTTCACTGCCGGCCACCATCGTCATCAGCCGGCTTATGCTGGCTAATATGTCAATGGCAGGAAAGTGAGCTGCTTCCGCCAGGCGGCGCGAAAGGACGATGTGACCATCGAGTAACGACCTCACTTCATCTGCCAGCGGTTCGTTCATATCGTCGCTTTCCACCAGTACGGTATAAAATGCAGTGATACTGCCAAGGGTGCTTCTGCCCGCCCGTTCGAGCAGCCTCGGTAATGCCGCAAAAACGCCCGGCGGATAACTGCCGGAAACCGCAACCTCACCACCGGCGAGCGCGATTTCACGGGCGGCGCGGGCATAGCGGGTTAACGAATCGGCAAACAGCATGACTCTCTTACCGCGATCGCGAAACGCTTCGGCGATGGTGGTCGCCACCGACAACGCCCTCATGCGCTCAAGCGCGGGCCGGTCAGATGTTGAAACCACTATCACGCAGCGCCGCCGGGTCTCTTCCTCCAGTGTTTTCTCAATGAACTCACGGACTTCCCGGCCACGTTCACCGATGAGCACCAATACGTTAATGTCGCTGTCAGGGCTGCGGCACAGCATCGACATCAGCGTGCTTTTCCCCACCCCGGCCGCGGCAAAAATCCCCACACGCTGTCCTTCACCGCACGTCAGAAGACCGTCAATGGCACGGATACCGGTAAACATCGGTTTATCAATCATCCGGCGCAGCAGCGCCGAAGGCGGCGGCGCATCGTAATCCCGCCAGGGACCCTGCGGAGCAGGACCGTCATCAAGAGGCAATCCCATACCGTCCAGTACCCGCCCCAGGAGATCCTCCCCGACCGGAACACGATGCCGCCGTCCCAGGGAACGCACCTGCTGCCCGTAATGCAGACCAGCCGTACTGGCAAAAGGTGAAAGCTGCGCTGTTGAACCGTCGATACCAACAACTTCCGCCAGCCCGCCTTCCGGCAGCAGGCAACACATCTCTCCCATAAAAACACCCGGCAGGTAAGCTTTGATCAGCGTTGCACCAACGTGCAGTAACCGGCCGGTTCTGAGATAACCTTGCGGTACATCCCGCAGCGGTGTCAGTGATTTTTCGAGGGCGGCCAGCATTTCTGCTTTAATCTTCGTCATCGGCAAGCTCCTGTTGCATAAGGTCGATACTATGCACAACCTGCACCGTACAGTTTTCCCCCAACTCCTGCCAGGAGAGCACGGGAACATGAAATAGTCTCGTTTCCGTTATTTTGCGCAGAAAGCGGCGCGCATCAACGGAGATCACAATGTTCAGATCGCCGTGCTCATCCAGTGCCTCCTGAATTAAACTCAGAATGCGCGAACTCTGCCGGGGGCTCAGAGCCGCATAGGTCCCGACCGAGGTCTGACGGACAGACTCACGTATCAGGTTTTCGATCCCCTCTCCCACCCGCAGTACACGCAGTGCCCCGCCATCCGGTTGCAGTCTGTGCAAAATATGCCTGCGCAGCGCCATGCGCGCATATTCGGTCAGCATCAGTACATCTTTCTCACGCGGCGCCCATTCAATCAGGGCGCCAAAAACTGCACGTAAATCGCGGATCGAGATACCTTCCGCCACTAACCTCTGGAGCGTTTCCGTAATCTTGCTTATCGGCAGTTGCCGCTGCAGTTCTTTAACCAGCTCTGAATAGCGTTTCTCCATGGCATCCATCAGATAGCGCGCCTCCTGCACACCGATAAACTCGGCCATATGACGCAGCAATACCTGACGCAGTAATGCTGTGATACGCTGATTTCCCCCGGCAACCGCGAGCCCCATACCCTGCGCTTTTTTCTCAGCCGCCGGATCCAGCCAGCCGATACATCCCATCCCGCCGGGCAGTTGCTGTACTTCGCAGCCCGGATATTTATCAGGCTCCGGCAGCAGATACGCGCCCCCGGGGATGGATAATGAAAAAACCGGCTCCTGATAAAGCAGTACCGACATCCCCTGCACACCGTCCCCGTGATCCGCCATGATCGTGATTTCCGGCAACGGCACACCGTACTCTTCGAAAAGCATCCGGCGTAAGGCATCAATATCCCGGGCCAGCGTATCGGTAATAAGCGATGGCATCACGCACAGTGTTAACGGCCTCGCTCCCGGCTGCATCCGGTCTTCGCTCATCTCCCCTCCCGGTGATACATCGTGTTGTAAATGCCCGGCACGACGCCGGAATAAAAAGAACGGCAGCGCGGTAAATATCGCCGGGACAAAAAAATCCAGAAAGGGAAAACCGGGGATCAGAGCGAATAAAATCAAAATAGCCGCCGTAAGCATCAGTGCCTGCGGCTGCCGGCCAAGCTGGGTGGTTAATTCACCGGCAAGATTCTGTTTCTTCTCCCCAGGAACACGGGTAACAATAATACCGGCGCTCAGCGAGATAAGCAGCGAAGGGATCTGCCCGCACAGCCCGTCACCAACAGACAACACGCTGTATGTTTGTACGGCATCACCCAGCGGCATACCGTACTGTACTACCGCGATAATAATGCCGCCGATAATATTGACCAGAATCACAATAATGCCGGCGATCGCATCGCCTTTAACAAACTTCATGGCGCCATCCATGGCGCCAAGAAAGCGGCTCTCCTGCTGAACCTGCTGACGTAACTGCTGCGCCTGAACCGCATCAATCACCCCGGCCCGCATGTCGCCATCAATACTCATCTGCTTTCCGGGCATACCGTCAAGCGAGAAGCGGGCACTGACTTCGGCCACGCGCTCAGTCCCTTTAGTAATAACGATAAACTGAATAATGGTAATAATCGTAAAAATAACCAGCCCTACTGTCAGGTTCCCCCCCACCACAAAGTGGCCAAATGCGTCCACAATATTGCCTGCATCATGCTGCAGCAAAACCAGCCGTGAGGTGCTGATGGTCAATGACAGACGGTACAACGTGGTAATCAGGAGCAAAGAAGGGAAAACCGACAGATCCAGCGGATCATTAATATAGATGGCAATCAGCAGCAAAATGATCGAAAAAGCGATATTAACAGCGATCAATATATCCACCATGAATACCGGCAACGGCAGGATCATCATAACGATAGCAATCAGCATCACCACTGCCAGAATGATGTCCTGACGCCCGGCGCAAACGGCAAGCACTTTTTGCAGACCCCGGATACTCATACTTTTCATCATTGAGATTTGCATAGTGACTCCAGAAAAGCCTGCTGACGGCGATGTACCCGCAGCCACAGTTCCGCCGTGCTATCGGCTGCAGGACAACAACTCATCGCCAGCCCGCCGCGCAGCTGAAAAATACGCTGCGGAATACCGGCAAAGTCTGCGGGCTGCCAGCACCGGAGAGCCAGCGGCAGCAGGTTGTCATCAAAGGGGGCCAGCGGCATACACTGGCTGATATGGATCCGGTCATTTTGCCAGCTAATCCAGGTTTGAAATTTCTCACCCTGCCAGTACATTCCGGCGGCGGCCTGCCGCACCGGGAGTCCGGCCAGCTGTATAAACAGCAAAATATTAAGCTCTGTCACCCTGTCTAACTCCATACAACCTCCCGCTTGCGTAGAGCTACAGAGTTCCAGATAAGACACGCACAGGTAATCAGGTGATAGCCCTATCTCCCTTCATGCTGCGCAGTACGCCGAGAATTTGCTCACGCTGATCCTCATCGTTAAAACAGTGATCCGGCATCAATAAAAATAACCCATCAAGATGTTGCAAAAGCCGGTTGTATAAACGCACAGACGCAGTACACTGCGCCAGACGCGGCGCGAGCCATTCATCAAATAACCAGCTTTCATTCGTCATCGCGACGAGCAACGGAAGCAGCGTGTCCGGGGCCATCCCGCACACGGATTCGATTCGCTGACACTCCTGTTCAAGCCCTAAAAACAACAATACGCGGCGTAAGCGTACCAGCACCGCCGCCAGCCGTCGCTGCTGAGAGCCGGCAACGCAGGCAGAAAGCTCAAACACCATCATGCGCAGCAACACTTTCACCCGCCGCCGTCGATCCGACCAGTCCATGATGCGCTGAAACCATGCAGCCAGTGAGGCAACCTCTTCATCCATTGCCTGCTGGAATAAACGATTGATTTGCGCCAGCGTGCCTTTACTCACCTGCCCCAGTTCCAGCATGCCAAACAGTGATATCTCCCAGCCCTCCTGACTCATCAGTTCAGCAAGTTTGTCGCTGAGTATTTTACGTTTTTTCCTGTCTGTTTTTTCAGCGAGCAGTAACATCGCAATAACTAACAGCTGCTGACCGGGGAACGAACCGGAATATTGTGTCAGCTGAGCAGGTATACCGCCCGCCTGCTCCTGCATCCGCTGTACCATCCGTAACAAAGCGTCCTGTTGTTTCTGTCTGTCCCTGAGTTCTGCACGCTGAAAATCTTTGAGCTGTCCGCTCAGCGACATGCCTATATCCCCGAGCGTTTCTGTAAGCGCACACCCGAACGTTTCTTCAAGCTCAATGAGCGCCTGCGCCATCGGCGATGGCGCGTCTTTCACACACCCCGGTTCCCGGAGGCCGTCGTCATGGTTGTGCAGCGCCGCTATTTCAGAGGCTTTCATCTTCATCTCCCGTATCAGCATCAGACGGACGCAGCCACTGCAGCAATTGCTGAAAATGACCTTCGGGCGAAAATGCCACCGACAGCTGTGACGATGCCAAAACCACACTGTCCGGGGGAAGCTCAGGCGCCGCGAGCAGCACAAAGCGCGAGCCGAACGCCTCCTTTATACTCTGCTGAAGATCAGGATGGCACCGCAGGGTTAAAACCCCTTCACCCGCCATCTGTTCTGCCTGTAAGGCGAGCCGGGCACACAACGTTTTATCCGGAGGCTGCTGCCCGAACCATGCGCTCAATACCTGTTCAATACAGTGATGGATCCTGTCCGATACCGCACTGACCAGCGCCTGTTCCAGGGCTTCATCACGCACCAGGCGGATGACATGCTTTCGCAGCCAGCGGGCTTCCAGACGCCTGAGCGTATCGCGCTGCCATGCACGGAACTCACGGCGCCGGGAGGCTTCCGTTTCGCGGCAGTTTTTCTTCGCTTCCTGCAGGATCCTCTCTGCTTTACGCCGGGCAGCATTGATAACCCCTTTTGCCTCAAGATCCGCATGACGCACACCAGCGGCCTGTTGCAGTAACTCCGTCAGCTGCCCTGCCGGGATAATCCGCCCTTCCGGCAGTGGCACGGTCAGTTCAATCAGCGGAAGCCGGTACATAACGTTCGCTCCAGAAAATTCATCGCCGGTGCCGGTACCGGCACCCATAACGCACGTTCGCAGGGGGCAAGCGTAATCAGCAGCGCATGCAGTACGGGATCGTCCCGCCCGGCGCGGCTGAGTACGGCAGTCCCCAGCTGCAATGCAACTTCCGCCAGTTGTGCCGGTGAAAACAGAGCACGGTTGCTGCCCCGGCAAAGTCCGAACAATTGCCGGATAAGTCCGTCCTCAAGCAAATGCAATAACTTCCGCCGGTAGTCCGGCAGCAGAAAATAGTCGCTGCAGTCCAGCACCAGCAACCCCGCAGCCAGTGCAAAGGCCTGAAGACGGGGTGCAATCTGAACCATCCGCTGCTGCCGGGGGCTGAGCATGACGGGCAGGAGCGGTGTTCCTCTTCGTGCCCGCAATGCTCTGTTCAGACAACGGTCGAGCGGAGGGTTAGCCCCGTAGCGCCATGTTGCTTCAGACGCAAAACCAAGCAGTGTCAGCCAGCGGGGATGAGCATAACGCGCGGGTGTCCGGAGATAACGGTGCATCCGCAGCAGGGCTTCATCAGGTCTGCGGCAGGCTATGTTTTTTTGCGCCAGACTATCAGCATCAGAGAAGCCAGCAGCAGCACTGCCAGCAGAAACGAGGGTATCAAAATCCATCGGTGCCGGTTTATCCATGCGATTGCCCTCCACTGAGTTTCTGCCGGTGCGTTATCCGCGCTTTGCATACGAAATTCGGCCGTCTGCATCAGAATGCTGATATTTTCTTTCTGCACGCCGGGGATCGATTTTTCAACCAGGCTGCTTATCTGCACCCGGAACATTTCAAGGTTAATCTGGGGTGAATACTTGATAAATACCGCCACGGAAGCCGTTCCGGCGGATCCGTCATCGTTTGCACTGCCATACGCAATGGTCACATCGGCGCGGATCACGCCATCCATCTGACTCAGCATCCGCTCAATTCTCTGCTCGTTGAGGAAAACAATTTTTTGCTGCTCCTCAGCGGGTGATACCACCAGCTGATTCGGGGGAAACATGGTTTCAGCGGAAACGTAGCTGCGCCGGGGGAAACCATTCAGGCGCAGCAGTTCAACGGCATTGATAAACTGCGATTGTTCCACCCGCAGCGTAACGCCCCCGGTCCCGGGCTGCTTATCGGCATCGATATGGTGCTGCATGAGGATAGCCAGCATCTGATTCGCATCCTCCTCGTGCAGTTCACTGCAGAGCTCAACGCGGCAACCAGCCAACAGCAACGCCAACCCGATGACCACAGCCAGACGCAGATACTTCATGTCATATTGGCCAGTTTATTAACCGACTGGGAAACCGCACCCGCCACCTTAGCGCCCAGGTCCACGCTCACGGTCGTCCCGAGTATTGCGGCCTGTTGCACAAGCATCTGAGAGGGTGTCAGACTACCCGCATCCCCCTGCGGCGTACCGGCAAACAGTAAATTATTGAAGGCGGCAATCTGCCCGTTATCCGGCGCAGACACGGCAGTTGCCGGTGGCGCAGCGCTCATAGTGGCGGCGTTCATCGCGGTTACGCTGTTAATCACACTCATCAGTCACTCCTGTTAAGCTTATTTAAGCCAGGTTTTTACAGCCTCAGCCTCCGGAAGGGCAACGTCTGCGAGCGCCCGGTGCGCCAGGACGGATTCATTCAGACCAGCCAGCAGCACCGCGCGGCACAGCGCCTGCAGGCTGGTATTCTCAACCAGCAACGGCAGCGCCGGCAGAATGGCCCGGACTTGTCGTTGCAGACCATGGTTTATCCCGGCAAAAGCCGCCTCCACCACCAGTTGCCTCTCTTTCTCCGTCAGCATCATATTTTGGTGATAATGCCACTGAGCATATCTTTGATGGTTTTGAGCATCGCACTCTCATAGTTAATAAAAGTGGAGTACTGCTGTACAGCAAACTGGGCTTTGAGCATGGCTTCCGGATTAGAGATGTCCTGTCCGTTCATTTTGTCCTCAATCGCCTGCCCGGCCTGATGTGCCAGGCGCGATAAGTTGTCAACAAGTTGCTCAACATTCATTGCTGCCTCCGGTTACATGAGCTGTTACACATCTGATTATGACCGCTGCGGCGCGATTACCTATCAGGTGATGGCCTGAAAGTAACAACAGATTCTGCAGGATTGTCCGCCGGCGGAAACAGGCACTTCAGTAAGCGAAAAAAGGGGGCGCCCGCCTGCTGTCCGGTTACGGGACAACCTGCCGCCCCGTAGCGCAAAAATTTCAGCGTACCCCAGGCGGCACTGTGTACCAGACGAAAGTACGGGTGACTCAGGCCGGCAGAAGTCATCATAAACGACTGCCCCATAACCGCCGCCGTGAGCAGCGTACGTGACCCAAGCGACACTATTTCACCGATATTTTTGCTCTTATTCACATCATAAAAACGGTGTGCAATGAGGTACACTGCGTTAGCGATACTGTCGTGCCCCATCGGCAGGGTATGTTTGCGGTGGTAAATCAGACAGGCGATATCGGCAACGGCGATGGACAGTCCTGCCCCGGCGAACAGCAGCAGCGGTACCGCGCCACCGCAGGATACCGCCAGCGCAATCGCCGCACTACAGCAAAAAATCTGTCCTCCCAGCACAACACTCTGCCGGCTAAAAAGCTCTGCGGGGATCATGCCTGCCGCCCGTTCAGTCAGTCTGGCGAGCATCCTCTTCTGCCCCTGCCTGCAGGTATCCTTCCTCTCCTTATGAGCTGCATCATCCCGGGGGGCGGGCAAAACCGGAACCGGCAGCCCCGCAACTATCTCCTTTATTATTTGTTGCATCTCTGCACTGACCACCTCTTCACGGCCGGTGCGACTGATATCTGCATCTATCATGCCGGACTGCCTGCGGGTGCGTTCAGCTTCGCCCGGGTACGTTCATAGGCAGCGACCAGCGGCTTAACCATCCTCAGGATCTCTTCCTGACTGAGTTTCCCGATATCATCACCGTCTCCTGCGGCGGGCGCCGGAGTGGCTGATACCGCAAGATTGCCCTGCATCCGCTCAATCCGTGCGGTGTATATGTTAGTCCCGCCACCCAGGATGGTTAGGCACACCGTGATGGCCGACGAAATATAAGAGAGTTTATGAGCGGTACTTCCCGGCAGATGCACAGATGGAAAAAGGACAGAGGAGACCGCGATACCGATGCGGAATACGAAGGAAGTGACGTCACCGGTGGTTTCCGCATGTGAGTCGCTCATACCGAAGGATGTCATCAGCTTCTTTGTCGCCAGCACAATAGAATCATTTCCTGTTTTCAGCGGTTCACGATCGTTTCTCACCTGAATCAGGTTATACAGCGCACAACAGGCATCCCCTGCCGCAATAATCATGGCGGTACCGGTCACGACAGCAAAAGGGATCCCGGCGCCGCCGGAGATTGCCGCAGCGGCTAACGATATCAGGAAGGCGGAACCGGACACGGCAAAACGCAACAGATGCTGAATAAAATACCCGTTATAAGCCTGCCGCTTCAGCAGGGTTTCCTTACTCAGCGGCATAGCGGGAACCGGCGGCACCGCACCGGGCGGAAGCAACACCGGATGGGTAATTCCGGTATCCCTGCCCCCGTGATCCTTACTGTAAGCCTTTGTCAGTAAAGGCGGACGGGAATAATTGTTTACTCTTAACATGGCTATTCTCCATCGGTTCATCCGGTTATGCTACGCCAGAAGCTGACTCAGCATCTGTTCTGCATTGGCGCGCACAGTACTGTAAGAAGGATCTTCGTAGCTCATCGTCAGCGCTGTCTGCAGCGCGACTCTGGCTTCAGACAATTCCCCCATCGCTTTCAGACATACGGCTATCTGATACACCGGCTCGGGATGGCAGGCGTCCAGCATCAGCGCGTAACCATAGTAGTTCATCGCCTGTACATATTCCTTTTGCATCATCAGCACGCCGGCAAGCGCAATATGCGCCCGCCAGCTCCAGGGCTGAGTCATCACCAGCCAGGAAAAATCCACCAGCGCACGGTCATAATCCCGCTGCTGCCAGGCGGCATAACCTCTGGCATAAACCTCATCCGGGGAAAGCTCCAGCGCTTTTTTGATAACCGGGTCGTCCCACAGCGCCTGCTCAAGAGTTGTCGGTTCCATATTCTTCTCCAACTCATTCAATCAATAGCGGGATGAACGTTGCTTTCCATGGTTACGCAGTGTACCGGCGGTTATTTCCAGCCAGCTCTCGCCGCTGTGAAACACCCTGACCGCCCCCAGCCTGTACAACAACCGCACCAGTTTATGGCGCTGTATCGCCGGCTGGCGATCCCATACTGCGGTTATCACCAGCATTCTGACGGCACGCAGCCACGAGACTTGCTGAAACAGGTTCCGGAGGATCCTCCGGAGTGCCATCAGCGATGAAGGCAACGGCTGACTGTCCGGTACACGATGAAGACCGCATAGGATCAACGTATCTTCATCCGCGCGATAAACGAGACGGTAGGGATACCACTCCACCTGCTCCCCGAGCAGCAACCCGCAGCCGGGCAGACAGGCAGCGCACGGAATCAGTCCCTCTTTACGCAGCAGCCGCGCTATTTCATCCATACGATATCCTCCGGCATTTAATAGCGAAAAAGCGCGCGCAGCATCTGGTTACTTGCCTCGATGTAGTTGCTGAACCGATCCATCGCTTGCTGCCAGAATTCACGGCCCTTCATCAACGTGTCGTCCAGCGTTTTGGCATATGACTGCGCCCCTTTGTTCTGCAGCTCGGCAATGGCTTTCTCCTGCTCCGCGTTGCGGTTTTTTTCTCCGGAAATCCAGGTGAAAATACCGTTGATACTCTCTCCTGTAGCTTTACCTGCAATCCCCCAGATCTCACCGTAACGAATCCCCATAGCTGCGCCAACGCCCATCAGCACCCCGGAACAAATTCCGCCCCCTGCAGCCAACTCAGCGGCATTACAGCTATCGTCAATGGCTTTAACACTTTGCTGCAGGGTGTTGATTTCAAGCCCCCAGCTCAGCTCCTGTTTCTTTTGGTTATAGAGTTGCAGCGTGTCGCGCAGTTGCTTCATAAGCAGCAGCAGCCTGCTAAAAATCTCATCAAACACAGCAAGAAAATCATTCACATCCGGCATTCCTTTGCTGCTGTCCTGAACGTTAACGCCGCCATTAACAGATAACGGCTGGTTTACGGGGCTCCCGGCCTTTTTAATATCTAAATTAACGTCATGAGATACAACGTAATTTTCAGAAAAAACCACTCTGCACATACCTCCTCCTCAGGCCCGTTTTCCGGCAATATTTGCCAGCACAGTGCCGCTGTTATCGATAATTTCCGAGCAAATTCTCAGCGTGTTTACGCCATTCTGATACGTTTCATTGAGCCGCTTTTGCTGTGTATTCTTGCGGTCTTCTGTCCAGTTCTGCATAAAATCGATATAGCCCTGCTGTACCATCAGGTGATCAATATCTCTTTGCAGTTTTGCATTGGCGAGGGCCACAGCAGATACCGAAATGCGATTCACGCTGCCGGTCACAGTCCGTGTGAAAAGCAGGGCTTTATGGGTATAATCACTGATAACCGTTTTCACTATGCTGCGGTGCAGATTTTTTAAAATGGCATCGCGAAGTTTTTTCGCCACCACCTCTTCACTTTTTTTCAGCAGATCCTTACCGGCACCTTCGATAGCGGTTTCCACCAGCTTCCCGACACCTTTGCGGGTAAAACTTTTACTGATGCTGCGTACCATGTCCGATTCAGCCTCCAGCTCATGAGCGGCAGTTTCTGCCGCGATCTCACTCACCTCAGCCATCCCGCACTCAAGCGCCATGCCGGCGTCTTTACTCATCATCCGGCTGACTTCCTGCCCGGCTTTCTCTGCCAGTGTCTTCAGCTCACTCTCTGTACCTTTGACAATGGCATCGGTGAGCGCTTTACCTGCGCCCGTATCCAGAACCTCTTCAGTGGCTTTGGTGATAGCGCGGGCGGCTCTGATACCGCGACCGATCTGAAAAAGATCCAGCGTCAGCGCTACTCCTTCACAGGCCATTTGCCCTGTCCCTGCTGCATTGATGATGTCATCGCAAACCGACTTATCAGCCCCGAGCACCTCCGCGGTCTCTGCGCCCGCTTTAACCATACCGGCCATCCCGGCCGAGAAATACGCCGCACCATCGGTAATCGCCAGCGGATCAGCCGTTAAAACACCTTCAGCCATCTTCAGTACACCGGTCACGGCCTCAACGCTGCTGACGATCCAGTCAAAAACCGCGCTGGCGATCCCGGCTTTGCGCACCTGATCGGCCTGTTCAACCGCTTTATTGATTTGTTCCTGGTATTCCGCAACCTGTTTATCACGCAGTTCAGCCTGAACCTCACTCACATGTTCGAGCTGCCTGCACAGGGCATCGGCGCTGTTCCCGCAAGCTTTCAGCACTAACTGCGTCATCATTATGGATAACATCATGGGATCCATTTCCAGCACATCGCGCACCGCAGCACATCGTGTACCGTCACCTTCAGACTGAATGCCCATAAGCTTGCATAACGCCTTATCGGCCTCCTGCTGACTGACATACCCCCGGCGTTTTACGCCTTTATCTTCGTCAGCAAATTGCGCCGGGGCACAAAAGTGCTCACCTAATGCCCCGCTGGGTATCCGGGCAGGCTGAACCCGGGCGGTGAGAGGCCGGCGGAAAAACTCATCACCGGCGAACGGGGTACCGTTAATTTGCATCCGGTTCATTATCTTCTCCTGTTTTGCTCAGGCCGGCGCGCGCGCGCCGGCGTATATCCGCCACTTCCCTGTTTTCATGGTTACCTCCCTGATGCTCTGCACCACATACCAGCAATGCGGCACGAAAGGCTTTGGCCGCCATCGGCAGATTACCGCAGGCGAGATAACACTCCCCTGCGGCGCAGGGTACCTGCGCCTCCGATACTCTTATTTTCGCGGCACGCCCGTAAGCATAGATGGCATCACTCCAGGCAGTCCCCGCCCGGCAACAGCCTCCCAGTTCAAACCAGTATTCAAAAGACCACGCATCACAGATGGTCAGTATCTTAAAGATGCGGGCGGCAGCACCGTACTCCCCTGCGCTTGCCAATTGCCGTGCATAACGCTGCAAAACATCCAAATCAGCACTGATATCCTCAGCAAAAAGCATCCGCAACGCACCGCCCTGCTGAAAAAACCGCAGCACGACGTCTGATTCCCGGGCGTCCGTTTTCATCATCAGTACATCTTCTGCGCAATCATGCTGAGTAAGTCACCCCATTTACTGAGTAATCCGGTCATCTGGGTGACAGCCGCATTGATCTCCTGGGTCATTTTCTGAATGCTGAGTTGTCCCTGGGTCATCAGGTCGGTATCGCGGTTTGCACTGTTATCAAGAGCTGCTTTAACCGCCTGCAGCGCGCCCTTATCGAGGCCGTTTGTATCCTGATGCTCAGCGATGTAATCGTTAATCGTCATACCGTCGACGAGAATGCCGTTATCGCGCATATAGCTGATGACATCATCGGGTACCGGCTTACGGGTTTTATCATCACCTTTTGCAGCGTCAGCAATAATCTCATCCATTCGGTTAGCCATATCCTGTGTATTACGTGCGCGATTTGTACTGGTATTTATTCTGGAAAAAAGCGAATTAGCAATTTTCTGTAAAGCCAATTGCAAATTATTTAGAACAACAAATCCGTAGGCGAATGGATTATTAATATCCTGGTCATCCGCAACGGTATTATTATCGCCTGTACCCAATGAAATATCCGGCGTTGTCAAACCCGGAATGTTAAAATCAATACGATGACTTACTGACAGATTTCCGCTCATATTTTCACCTCAGCAAATACTGTTGGTTTGGTTATTAACACTGTGTTTAAGCCGCGATTGCAGTTGCTTCAGGGCTGCGTTCAACACCTGAATATCCCGCTCAGCCCGGCGTCCCGCCTCCTCAGCCCCCTGAGGTATCAGAGCCTGCAGGTCGTTAAGCTTTTTCGCGGCAGCAGGGTCAGTTGCAGCCCGATCCCTGAGTTCAGCCGCTGCCAGCTTCAGCTTCCTGAAGTCTGAGTAGAACCGGCACAGCCGGGAATATTCCCGCTCCATTCTTTTCAGTTCCGCATCAATATTCGTTTTCATCATCTGGTTTTACCGGTTGATTGTGATAGCGGTATACGATCACCCTGATGATATCTTCAGCCTGAATGACTGCCTCCAGCAATAAGGTGAACTGCTGATGTTGTTCCCGGGTAACCGGTTCGTTCATCGACTGCTGCAGCCGCATTTTTGCTGCCCGCAATATGTTTAATCTGTCCTGCGCCCGGCTGACAGAATCGCGCACACTATCTTCTAAATAAGTCAGCGTTGACATAGTGTTACAGGCTCAAAAACCAAAAGAATAGTTAATCAGTCCGTCAGGAAACCTGAGCGTTACTGCCTCGTCTGTCAGGGCCGCAACTTCCCCGCCCTGCGGCAGCCGGCTTCCTGTCCTCAGGCGCTCACCATCTTTCAGCAGCAGGTAGAGTCCCTGCTGACCACGGATAACAGCGACAACCGGAGAAGGGAGACGCCGGCTGCCCTCGCCGGACGATGCCACATTCTGGTAACTCAGCGCGATCCCGGGGAATTGCTGACGCAATTGCGCCAGAACAGGGTTCAAAGATTGCCGCTCATTCATATTCAGTATGCCGCTGATGACGAAAGCCTGACCAACTGAAGTTACGCTGACTTTTTCCGCCAGCCCCTGCTGTAACAGGCCGTCAATCAGCGCGTTGATTTGAGTTTCATGGCGGTTTTCGATATGCAGATGTTTCAGGCCGGGGATAACCATCAGTTGCTGCTGGATGCCCGCCCAGCGCTTTCCCATCATGATACCGGCATTAATGCTGATCTCTCCCGGTGCGCTGCTGGTGATTTCTGCCTCATCATACCCCGCCCGGGTCAGGACATCCCGTACCTGTCTGATAAGCTGATCGGTGCACACCACATTATCCCGGTACAGCACTCCCCATCCGCCCAGCGTCAGACGCACGCTTTGCAGGCGCTCACTCTTCTCACAGTAACCGGAGAGCCGGAGTGTGCCATTCTTTTCCCGGGTTACCGCGATCTGTGTCAATCCGGTTTGCCGCAACAGTTCTGCCACCCGGGAGGTCACCGGCTGCGGTGGCGGCAGATTCCCGTTACCCAGCAGGATCAACGCGGAAGTTCCCGTCAATATCAGACACGAGAGTGCCATCCCCCATAACAGGGCTGATCGTGTGCGGCGAAGCGGGTAACGGGCTAAGTTGGCATGATGCTGACCAAACGCCATCGTCAGCCCCAGTGCCTGTACCACACCTTCCCCGGGTAATGGCTTCCCGGGCTGATGCCGCCGGCCATTAATCCGCACCGGCGCCCCCCCGGTATTGATCAGCAGTCCTGCCGGTGTTGCGGTGAATTCCAGCCTGTCGCCGCCGTGCAACGGAATACAGAGATCACAACCGCGCTCGCCGACCGAAAGAGACCCGCCGGCCAGACAGACTTCACGTCCGTGCAGCACCCCGCCGAGTAACCGGATTTTCCACCCGTTATCCATGACTGTTGTCACTATTGGCTACCGTGGCTTTGATAAGAAATAGACGGATAACACTGTGGGTCTCATCATGATCGCTGCTGAACAAATGTCCGATAATCGGTATATCGCCAAGTAACGGGATTTTATTCTGTGTTTGCGTCTGTTTATCCTGTTTAAATCCGCCGAGAAGCAGACTCTGCCCCGGCCGGAGTGTGGCCTGAGAGGCTATCTCAGAGTTTTGTACTTCCGGTAAAGGTTCATCCTGACTCAGGGGCGGACTTTGCTGACCATCCTGGATATTGAGGCTCAGCATAATATTCTGCTTACCCTGCTCTTCCAGCAGCCGCGGAGTTACCCTGAGGAGCGATCCTGTCGTGATAGATTCGAGTTTTGCGACTTTGTCGCCCTGCAATTTGGTGTAAAAGGTGATGTTTTTATCCAGTACCGCCTGGATGTTATTAAGCGTCACCACGGACGGCTGCGACAAAATATAGGCATGGGAATTTTTCTCGAGTGCCGTCAGCCGCACCATAAAGCCCGGCGTGTTGCTGATGACAGTGGAAAATCCCCCGCCGGTGTTACTGTCAGGGCCGTTAACGGTGACAGAGCCGCCGCCCAGAGAAAGCGCCGCGCTCCAGTCAATACCGAGCTGACTGATGTCTCCGGCATCAACATCAATAATCGTGACCGAGATTTCTATCATTTGTGGTCGTTTATCCAGCTCACTGATGAGTTTGCGGTAACCCGCCATATTGACCGCACGATCCCGCACAATGACGGCATTTTGCCGTGAGTCAGCAGAAAACATCGGTAATCCTTCTGTTGCCGCTGAACCGGCAGCTGCTGCCGGCGCACTGCCACGGCTCATATCACGCAGCACACTGACTATCCCGGGGACGACGACATTTTGATCGCGGTACTGGTAATGGTCATCCACCGCCGTGGCATATTTGAGCGGGAACACCACAAGACTGACGGTATCATCCCGGCGGCGGGTCATCTCGCCATCCAGCATTGACGCCAGCTGAGTAATACGCGCGGTGCAGGCGGGAACCCCGCTGATATCGACAGCATTAACACCGGGGATAGTGCGTGCTTCACAGCTGCTTTTTTCCGGTACGTCCCGTTTACGCAGATAACGGATAAAGTTGACGGCCGGCAGTGTTTTCAGGGGGATGACGCTATGCGCCACACGTGATGAGGGGTAAACAAATAGCGTATAACCATCAAACCAGGTTACTAAACTATATTGTATGGCTAATTTGTTCAGAATGTTATCAGGAGAGGCAGGCGCAATCGTGCCACTGAATGTTTCTGTAATTGCCGGGTCGATGACCACGGGTGTGCCGGTGTTTTCCGCTAAATTTTGCAACAGCGATACCAGTGACATTTCCCGGGTACGCAGAGAAAAATTGTCGCCCTTCCGGGAGAAGGTTTGCGCGTGAGCACATAAACAAAAAAACAGCGCCGGAAATATCACCCTTCTTTTTATTTTCATACCGGCCTCACATCTTATTACTATTTTTCTGACTGACGATTACGTTTGCCAAATATCGTGTCAGCGCCAGATGCTTTTCAATTTCAGTGGCCATTTTTTCAGCTGATATATTTTTGTCATAATAACAACTCAGCCACCCGCCATCGGGTATTAACTGCAAGGCATAATCATGAGTTTCCGGACAGGCCGCAAGTAACAGAGTGATATACTTCACGGTTTCAGGAAGAAGGTTATCAGTACTGTCAATAAAAACTGACAAAACCAAAGACCGCGAACACAAATATCCGCGCGCCATTCTGCCCTCTAATATCATCAGTATGATTGCTTTATCAGGTGCAATGCGTAATTGCTCAACTACAGGGATTTTTTTTAATTTCTCAAACATAAATCAGGCCTCCTGAACTGTGTTTATAGTCGTTCAGAACCACCTGAGCGCACATCAGCAAAAAACCTGATATTTTTTCCTCCGCATCTTGCCATCATATTCACTTACAAATTCACACAATAATTTTACCCGGCATTTATTACGCTTTATATTAATTAGATTTTCTTACCTGAATTGAGAATAAGGCTGATACATTTATATTCTGACATTACAGACCGGACGACGTTTTGTATTGTGAAATAGCACAAGGATAACAATCAATGAAAAATCAGCGTTCCCTGGTGGGAAAATTAACACTACTGATATCTGTTGGTTTGTTAATCATTTGGTTGATTACTATATCCACCACTACCTATATTTCACTAAATAACGACAGACAACGGGTTATTGAAAATTTATCCCATATATCGCGCCTGCGAATGGCGTTAAGCAACTATCGATTTCAGGGTGCGGAAAGAGATGCGCTGGCACTCGCCCGGCTCTACCGTCACTATGTACCGGCAGATACACCTCTTACCGCAAAAAGCGAGTGTCGTTATTTCCCTTTCAATGCCGGTGCCGGTACGCCGCAGGATAAGCAGGCTAAGGATATGAGTTTCATTCAGATTTATGGTACTGCAGGCCAGACATACTATCTTGATAGCTTTATTCTTGACAGGGGCTATGGTATTTATCTTCTGCCTCCGCTCCATCATTCGCCCGATTATCTTATTCACAGGCAAAATGAGCTGTGGCAATTTCCGCGCCGCGCAACGCATAATAATCTGTTCTGGGGTAAACCGGAATATATCCCCGGCGCGGGCTGGAGCGTCTCTGTCGCGGCGGCAGGCTCTCATGACATTCTGGTTGGTTTAGCGGTTACACTTGATGATCTGCCCTCCTATGACCATAACGTTTCCGGCGGGAGCATCAATCTCTGGCTTGATAAACACAATCAGATCCTGCCCTTCTCTGCTCTTGCGGAAAACAACAGCGAAATTCTGCAAAAACAGCTGCTGAATTTATCTCTCCACGACGGATGGCAGCAGATCCCGGGCTATCTGGTGCTTCGCAGCGAACTAAAAGGCCCCGGCTGGCAGCAGCTTATCCTGTACCCGACAAGCGGGATGCTAAAGCACACGCTTAACATCGTGGCGGAGCAGCTGCCTTTTGCCCTGACGACTCTGCTGCTGCTGGCGATGATGCTGTTCTGGCTGCTTCACCGCTATCTGGCACGCCCGCTGCGGGACTTCGTCAGTATCATTGAGAAAACCGGGCCCGGCACACTTTCCGCCCGGCTGCCGGAAAACCGTCATGATGAGCTGGGAAGCATTGCCCGCACCTATAACCTGCTGCTTGATGCCCTGCACAAACAATACGACAGCCTGGAAAATACGGTTGCCGAACGCACCCGTGAACTGACGATAGCCAAACAGCTGGCCGAACAGGCCAATAAGCGTAAAAGCAGCCATCTGACGACAATAAGCCATGAGCTGAGGACGCCTCTGAGCGGGATTCTGGGCGCTCTCGAACTTCTTCGGCTAACCCCGATGAGTGAAAAACAGTCACAGCTATCCACGACGGCAAGCCAATGTACGCTTTCGTTACTCAGTATCATCAACAATCTGCTCGACTTCACACGCATTGAATCGGGACAGCTATCACTGCATATCGAAGACACCCCGATACTCCCGCTGCTGGATCAGGCGATGCATACCATCCAGGGTCCCGGGCAAAGCAAAGGATTAACACTGAAAACATTTGTCGGTCACCGGGTGCCGCTGGTATTCGGGGCGGACAAGACCCGCCTGCGGCAGATTCTGGTGAATCTGCTGGGCAACGCCCTCAAATTTACCGATAAAGGCGCCATTTACCTCAGCGTTAAACGCATCGGTGATTTTCTGATTTTCGCCGTGAGCGACAGCGGACAAGGTATAACACCTGCTGATCAAAAAGCGGTATTCGAGCCCTTTTTCCAGAGTCAGGGTAAGGGACACAGCCAGGGGACAGGGCTTGGCCTGACGATTTCATCCACCCTCGCAAAAATGATGGGAGGATGGCTTGAGGTACGCAGTACACCGAAATTTGGCACCTGCATATCTCTGCTGCTTCCGCTCGGTAAATATCAGCCTCCCGAACCCCTGACGGGAAAAATTGCCGCGCCTCTGGTACTGCATCGTCAGCTCTGCGCCTGGGGACTGACGTGTGAAATAGCCAGGCAAGAGAATGTATTCAGTGCCGATGATCTTTGCTTCCTGCCCGGCAAGCTGCGTGAAACCGCAGTCCGCGCACTTTCCGGTGTGGTGAGTGAGAATACCGCTCCGCTTCCGGTACAGCCCTGGAGATTACATATTTTGCTGGTTGATGACGCCGCTATCAACCGGGATATTTTTGGTATGATGCTGGCTTCACTCGGTCAGAAATTTACCCTCGCGGAGAGCGGCGAAGAAGCACTGACATTAGGCCGGCAGCAGCGATTTGACCTCGTGTTAATGGACATTCGTATGCCGGAGACGGACGGAATGGAGTGCACTCAGCGCTGGCGTCAGGACACGCTGAATCACGATCCTCACTGCATGATTATTGCACTCTCGGCGAATACCACGCCGGAGGAAATAAGCCGCAGCAAAGAGGCCGGAATGCAGCATTATCTGACCAAACCCGTATATATCAACCAACTGGCCAATGCGATTTCCCTTGCGGCGGAATACCAGCTTGAGCGCGATATCACTCTTCAGGAGCAGGATCACAGCTCAGAGCAGGCACTGCTTCCCATGGACGATGACGTTATGCGCCGCAAAATACGCCACTCGCTGCATTTATTACTTTGTGAACTGGAGCACAGCCTGGGTTCCCTGCCCAAAACAAGCACATTGCTGCATACCCTGAAAGGTTGCCTCGGTCAGGCGGGATTAACCCCTCTGGTTTGCAGCATCATTGATATGGAAAATCGCGTACAGCATGGCCTGACTTTGGCTAAGGAGGAAATTACCGAATTTCGCCACATTCTGAATTCAGCACTGGATGCATAAATCAGTGCCGGCCAATGAGGCCGTCTATCAAGAGGTAATACAAATGCACGATCATAAAATCCTGCTTATCGACGACCATGAACTGATTGTGAATGGGATCATTAATCTGCTTTCCCCTTATCCCCGCTTTCAGGTGGTCGCCCACATTGATGATGGTCTGGAGGCTTACAATGCCTGCCGTATCCATGAACCGGATATTGTGGTACTTGATTTGGGCTTGCCCGGCATTAACGGGCTGGATCTTATCCCGCAGCTGCTTCGCCGGTTACCACACACGGCAATTCTGGCCTATACCGCCCATATGGAAGAAACGATGGCAATACGCACGCTAAGCGCGGGTGCGATGGGTTATGTGATGAAAAACAGCAGCCGCCAGGTGCTGTTAGCAGCATTACAAAGCGTTGCCGTAAAAAAATACTATATCGACCCCGCGCTGAACAGGGAAGCAATTGAGACCGCACTCCGCACCAAAAATGATTGCACGGAAATACTCACGCCGCGCGAACGGCAAATTCTCAAACTCATTGCCGATAGTTTTACCAACCGGCTTATCGCTGAGCGGCTGTGTATCAGCGTTAAAACGGTGGAAACGCATCGGTTAAATATTATGCGGAAACTCGACGTCCATAAAATCACCGAGTTACTTATCTGCGCACGACGACTGGGTTTGATTGAATAACGGATTATATTTCGGGTATTACCGCACACTCAGACTACCAGGATATAGCGGCGGATGACAGCTCTCCTCCCCATACATCGTTAAAATATACAACGCCCGATGAGATTCATCGGGCATTTTAAGGCTGAAAGTGTCCGCCAGTATCAGGATCCGTCAATATTACCGGAATGACACAAAATTCCTGACGCGCCTGCAGGCCCTTATTTACCCCGTTCTGTTTTTGTAAGGTGCGACTCTTGCTATATCTGCGGTATAATTAAGCACAGGTTCCTCATCGTTAACCCATTTCCCGATAGTTACAGTATATTTATCAATAATCACCAGACCGTCGAAACTCAAATCATCAGATGATACAGCGTTTGCTGAGGTATCTCTTCTTCTCTTCCCGGTCTTCCCTGCATAGATAAAGGTGTTTCTGTAAATTTTATATTATAGCCACCACCCAGTCCTGATGTTGATGCTGCTGATCTCAGCGTTCCCGAGCCCTTATATTCACGACATGCGTAAAAAACAATACTTTTGTAATCCGCCAGAAATTGACCCGGTTTCATTAATTTCACTATATCGCTTAATTTTTTTCTTCTGTCAAATTAATGACTGATGAAAAATCCACCATTAAATTATCTTTAAAATTAATTCTGTTATCTTTTACTGCAGCAATATATTCCTCATCCGGTGTTTTTTCGTAATATTTAATCCTATAGTTTTTTACTTCATCTATCGAAGCCTCTCCCATTATTTTTTTCAATACTTGTATACCCTCTGATGTTATGCGGGTATGTATCTCCGGGTATTGACCCGATGCAAATAATGATTCGGTGGCGGAGCGGCCAAATTGTTCTTCCGCTTCAAGTAGTGTGTCCTTATTCGGACCGAGAAAAATAATATCTTTATCTTTAGGTATTAAACCAAAATTAAGGTCATTATCGTGTTTCAGATACCATCCATGTCCACTCAATACCAGTGTTTCAGCCCTTTTACCTTCTTGAGTCCATACTTTTAATGGACCATACGATTCCTCAACCACATCTATTTTGTTAAATTTGTCAAAGGCGTCTATTTTGTTTACGGCTTTCCCTTTACGGATATCGTGTTCACTCTTCACATCATATTGATACCGCCGGTTATAATCAGCCTGATTTGGTCTCTCAGTTCCATCATTACCTTTATAATTATTTGAATCTATGCCGGGAAGAATCAGGTTTCTTCGGCTGGTATACATTGACTCAACTTCATTTATTATATTTGAAAACATAGTAATAAGAGATGCAATAGATAAAAAATAATCCAGTTGCTGACGCACCCTTATTTTCTCAACATCTATATCCTGACTTAAGTAATATTTCAGAGAGTCAGTCTTATCCCGCAAAGTGAAATTTCTCAGCCTTTTTTCCTCACCATCGCGTACATTCAGAAATATATCCGAATTAGGCGAATATCCTAACGTCACACCAACAGAATAGAAGTAATGTTGCGCAACCTCCTGCAGTATATTATTTCCGGGCGTTGATAAAAAATGTGTCATTTTATCAATCAGATATTCATAAGTATCCTGCTCACTCATTACCCGTTTTCCATCATTATCTCTTTCATTAAATATTGAGTTATCAAAAGATTCCTTTGAACTTATCCCGCAGATATATAAAGTATAAGCTAAAAGAGACTTTCTTGCCTGGTATGCAGGGCCATAAATGATTTTATAGCCATCCGGAATAGATTGTATATCATAAACTACACTTTCAAGTATTATCCCGGCAGATATTTCTTCAAAAGGTGGATAATAAAATCCGTCTTTTAAAACAGAGGTTACAAATAGTGGTCTGAATTCAATATCAATTCTGTTATGGAGTAATTTTGTTAGATGATACAACTCTAGCTTAAGATATTCTATTCGCATGATGTTTGATTTATCTGTTGCATAGAGTTCATCAGAAACCACACGAATATGAGGTACAAGCATAACTTTATCTTTCTTCATACCGGCAGAATATCCGGAAGTTGCATTTTTATAAAGATGATACGTATCATAAAATTTCATTTCATCCGGTGCACTTCCTCTATGTTCAATAAAGGGCATAAATTTATCTGGATTTCTCTTTCCTGTAACAAGATTATAAACTCTCAGATTAATATCGCTTGTAATATTCTTATTGGTAAGTACTGTTATTTTTTTCAATGAGAAATTATCAAGTCTTGGATACTTTTCTGCTTCTTCTGTTTTTAAATACTCAAACATATTTAAATATTCAAATTTGTTTTTTGATAAAAAACAGACTGCTAAGTCATAATCATCCAGCAATTTAAATTTTTGATGATTTTTTATAAAAAGTTCCAATCTGCATAATAAGTAATCTTTATTATTTTTACTATTTTGATTGGAATATGTAATAAAGTCAGAACAGGCACCTTTATGCTTTTCAGTTCCTGAAAAGTTTGATTAATTATTATCCTTTTGATTTGGAAAAGTAATAATATCATCATAATGATGATTTTTTAATTTTACATTTTTCTTATTATTAAACAAATAACGTTTAGACCTGTGATAATATGAATCGGTATTATTTTCCGTATCCTGATCTACTTTAAACAAAGTATTGAGTATGGATGAATCATACTGACTATTATTAATGGCAATATCTGATGCAGGCATAGTATAACTATCACCGAAAGTCGTTTTGTTACTTTCAGATATCGTGCTAACTGAAGGGGTGACTGATGTATTAACCAACGCTGACATATTAACCAGCATTAATATTGCATATGCTGTTTGTTGCTGATTTATATTATCTTAATTTAATCCCGGAGTCTTACCTAGCCGGGGGCCAACTCCGGCTAATTTGTTATTACCACCAATTTCTTTAATATATTTATCATAAATATGATTAACACGATTCCCCATGGCTATTCGGTGACTTTGTGCTGCAGTGGGTATATTTTTACTGTTTGTCAATAATTTCATTCTTTAATCTTTCATTAACAGGGGTCAGAAGAATAACCTTCAGAAATGACGAGTTACTGAAAATACTGTGCATTAACAGCACCCGGACGGGCTTGTTGAAAAATCATCTGGTAAGAGAGTTAATTGATATTATATATTTTAAAGATATTTTCCATAACCAGTGCATAATCATTTATTGCTGCTGCCATTGTCTCCTCGTTTTTTAAAGCCAGTAATGAGAATGTTGCCCTAAGTTCAATATTACCATCAATATTCACTAACGCCGGCTGACCGAAGTGAAAAAATGGCGAGTAGTTATTCATTACTGCTAATAACGATTCACTTATACTCCGGGTATCGACTCTCTTATATTCACAAATAACACTCCATATCACAGGCATATCATCAATTGTCATTACATGAATACATTTCGCATTTTCCAGGTAGAGCGTAATTGCTGAATGATTATCAAGCTGTGTATTTACGGGTAAAGCATCACCCCGGCCAATATAACGAATGGCTGAGCTAATTAAACCCGCTAAATTCATAAACATATAATACCTTAATCATTATTAATAGTAATTCAGGATAGAACCACACAGAGAAGTGAACCGGAAATAATATATTAAGATAATTCAATATCTGTATTTTCCGTTTTATATATTTCATCCCGGGATAAAAGAAAACCTATTTTAACGTGCGAATATACACATATACATAAGGCAAAAGACTGACCTTTATTCAGCTTCCGCAAAATTTCAGGCCCTGAAATAAAAAACGCCTGATGATATTCATCAGGCGTTTTACCGGCAGAAAACAGTTAATTTATATAAGGGCTGTCACAGTGGCAGCCTGTTATCTGTTATTTACTTTCCATTTTTGCCCAGGTATCACGCAGGCCGACAGTCCGGTTAAAGACTAATTTATCCGCTGAGGATAATTTGGCATCAGCACAGAAATACCCTTCTCGCTCAAACTGATACGGTTTGCTGCTGTCAGCGGCAACCAGTGACGGCTCCACAAAGCCCTGACGGATCACCAGAGAATCCGGGTTAAGCGTCGACAGGAAATCATCCTCTGCGCCCGGGTTCGGTACACTGAACAGACGGTCATACAGACGGATTTCCGCCGGTACTGCATGTTTCACGCTGACCCAGTGAATAACGCCCTTCACTTTACGTCCGTCAGCCGGATCTTTATTCAGGGTTTCCGGATCATAAGTACAGTAGATAGTGGTGATATTGCCTTCGCTGTCTTTTTCCGCGCGTTCTGCTTTAATCACAAACGCATTACGCAGGCGTACTTCTTTATTCAGCACCAGACGCTTGTACTGCTTGTTCGCTTCTTCACGGAAGTCCGCGCGATCAATCCAGATTTCACGGCTGAACGGCACTTCACGGCTGCCCATCTCCGGTTTGTTCGGATGATTCGGCATGGTGACCATCACATCGCCTTCCGGCATGTTTTCAATCACGACTTTCACCGGGTCGATAACCGCCATGGCGCGTGGTGCGCTTTCGTTCAGGTCATCACGGATACAGGATTCCAGTGCCGCCATTTCGACGTTGTTATCCTGTTTGGTGACCCCGATACGACGGCAGAACTCGCGGACAGAGGCAGCAGTATAACCACGGCGGCGCAGACCGGAAATGGTCAGCATGCGCGGGTCATCCCAGCCTTCAACAAATTTCTCTGTTACCAGCTGATTCAGCTTCCGCTTGGACATCACGGTGTATTCAAGATTCAGGCGGGAGAACTCATACTGACGCGGGTGGCAGTCAATCGTGATGTTATCCAGTACCCAGTCATACAGGCGGCGGTTGTCCTGGAATTCCAGGGTACAGAGTGAATGAGTGATCCCTTCCAGCGCATCAGAAATACAGTGGGTGAAATCGTACATCGGATAGATGCACCATTTGTCGCCGGACTGATGGTGAGTCGCAAACTTGATACGGTAAATAACCGGATCACGCATCACCATAAAGGAGGATGCCATATCGATTTTGGCACGCAGGCACGCTTTACCTTCCTCAAAACCGCCGTCACGCATTTTTTCAAACAGCGCGAGGTTCTCTTCCGGGGTGCGGTCGCGGTACGGGCTGTTCCGGCCCGGCTCTTTCAGGGTACCGCGATATTCACGGATTTCTTCCGGACTTAATTCGCAGACATACGCCAGGCCTTTATTGATCAGCTCAACGGCATAGTTGTACAGCGTGTCGAAATAGTCCGAGGAATAGCACACTTTGCCGCTCCACTGAAAACCGAGCCATTTGACATCGTTTTCAATGGAATTAACGTATTCCACATCTTCTTTCACCGGGTTGGTGTCATCAAAACGCAGATTGCATTGTCCCTGATAGTCTTGTGCTATGCCGAAATTCAGGCAGATTGATTTTGCATGACCAATATGCAGGTATCCGTTCGGTTCAGGCGGGAAACGGGTGTGAACCGTGGTATGTTTTCCGGAAGCCAGGTCTTCGTCAATGATCTGACGAATAAAGTTTGTCGGGCGGGCATCAGCCTCGTTCATTGTCATAATTCCTCAATGCAATATGCGCGTTAATAACCCCCTATCATCCGATATGATGCGCTCATATACAACCACCTGATCACAGAAATATCAGCCTGACAGAGACCTTCGCGCAAAAAACAGATAAAAAAAAACGGGAAGCAGACGCCTCCCGTTATTATCACAACCGCAATCACTTATTTAATGATGTGATACAGCTCAGATTCGTTTGCCTTCACCAGACCTCTGGCAACGATCTCCACACGATCATAATCATCGATATTACTGATAATTACCGGACTTACCATTGATTTGGCATGTTCGTTCAGATAAGCCAGATCCAGTTTCAGCACCGCATCACCGGCCGCGACCTGCGCGCCTTCCTCAATCAGGCGGGTAAAGCCGTTACCGTTCAGATTCACGGTATCAATACCCATGTGAACAATAATTTCCGCACCATTGTCGGTTTCCAGACAGAATGCATGGTTGGTGTCGAAAATTTTCACCACAGTACCTGCTGCCGGGGCATATACGATGTCACTTTCCGGTTTAATGGCAATACCGTCACCGACAACACGACTTGCGAATGCTTCATCCGGCACGGCGGATAAATCAACCACTTCACCGTCGAATGGTGCCACCAGCGTCAGTACCACGTTACCGTCACCCTGCGCTTTGGTTTTCACGGTTTCAGGAGCTGCCGCGGCTGCCTGAGCGGCTGCAACCGGGCCTTCTTTCAGTACATCACGCATGGCATTGGCAATCAGTTCGGCACGGGTGCCGACAATCACCTGCACACTTTCCTTATTCAGACGGATAACCCCGGAAGCACCGATTTGTTTCGCATAAGCATCATTGACCTGCGCCGAGTCCTTCACGGTCAGACGCAGACGGGTGATACAGGCATCAATACCGGTCAGGTTATCTGAACCACCGATAGCCGCGATATACTGACGCGCTTCGCTGCTGATGGATTTTTTCTCTTCTTTTTTATTATCAGTGCTGACATTCTCACTGTAACCATCAACGGTATCGTTGGTTGCCATCGCCGCTTCACGGCCCGGGGTTAACAGGTTGAATTTGGTGATAACAAAACGGAACACCACATAGTACAGCGCGAAGAAAACCAGGCCCTGCAGGATCAGCATATACCAGTTGGTTGCCAGCGGGTTGCGTGAGGACAACGCCATATCCACCAGCCCCGCACTGAAGCCGAAACCGGAAATCCACTGCATGGTTGCAGCAATAAACAGAGAGATACCGGTCAGGAAGGCGTGGATGACATACAGTACCGGTGCCACGAACATAAAGGAGAATTCAATCGGCTCGGTGATACCGGTGAAGAACGCGGCAAATGCACCGGCGATCATAATACCGGCCACTTTTGCTTTGTTTTCCGGTTTGGCGCAGTGATAAATCGCCAGCGCGGCACCCGGAATACCAAACATCATGATCGGGAAGAAACCGGCCTGATAACGGCCTGTGATCCCCGGAATTGCCGTACCGGCATCAATGGATTGCTGACCGGCCAGGAAATTAGGAATATCGTTGATATCCGCCACGTTAAACCAGAATACGGAGTTCAGTGCGTGGTGCAGACCGACAGGGATCAGCAGACGGTTAAAGAAGCCGTAAATCCCCGCGCCCCACGCGCCCAGGTCTTTAATGCTCTTACCGAAGGAAACCAGTGCATCATAAATCACCGGCCAGACATACATCAGCACCGCTGCCACCAGGATCATCACGAAAGATGCCAGGATCGGCACCAGACGGCGGCCGCTGAAGAATGACAGTGCCAGCGGCAGCTCAACACTGCTGTAACGGTTATACAGTTCAGCAGAAATAACACCGACCAGGATACCGATAAACTGGTTGTTGATCTTACCGAACGCCGCCGGAACGGATTCAGGCGGAATACCCTGAATCATACCGACTGTCGCGGTGGAACACAGGGTGGTCACCACCATAAAGCTGACAAAACCGGTCAGTGCTGCCGCACCGTCTTTGTCTTTTGACATCCCGTAAGCAATACCGATAGCAAACAGCATTGACATGTTATCAATGATAGCCGCACCGGATTTAATCAGGAACGCGGCAACCACGTTATCCGCACCCCAGCCTGTCGGGTCGATCCAGTAGCCGACCCCCATCAGAATTGCCGCAGCCGGCAATGTGGCGACAGGCACCATCAGTGCCCGGCCAATCCGCTGCAGATAGTTCAGTATACCCACTCACTCCCCCTTGCCGCCCTGACGAACGGCCTTTTTGTTTTACTGCATTATTATCACAGCCATGAGCGGCTGCCTTTTTGTGTACATCTGATTTGTGTACATCTGAATTTGTAACAACCGGCCTGAGTATTCACCGGATTGCGTAACACGTATTTTACTCCGGCGATACGTAACAGTCTAAAAAGTTTATTTCGCTTCGCAAATTAAATAGCTGTGATTTGTGATTATTATCACCAATATTCATCACCGGATGGTTAAAATGCTGGCAGTCACACAAAACTTATTTTAAGATAAAAAATATCTTTTCCGGCGGCTGTATTCTCACCCGTGACTAATAAATTCCGGGTATTCATGCTATAGATGAGACAGGAAGGATCTTCCTGAGACAGCACAGCAGATACCGGGCGGATAACCCGGTATAACTTAATGAGGTAGAATCGATATGCGTTTAATCCCTCTTGCGAAAGCGCAGGATGTCGGTCAGTGGTCCGCACAGTACATCGCTGACAAAATCAATGCGTTCCGCCCTTCAGCAGAACGCCCTTTTGTTCTGGGACTGCCGACCGGCGGCACCCCGCTGGCGACCTACAAGGCGCTGATCGCCCTGCATCAGGCCGGAAAAGTCAGTTTCCGTCATGTGGTGACGTTTAATATGGATGAGTACATCGGCCTGCCGGCGTCCCATCCGCAGAGCTATCACTCATTTATGCATGAGAATTTCTTTAATCACATTGATATCCCGGCAGAAAATATCAACCTGCTCAATGGTAATGCCCCGGATACCGATGCGGAATGTGAACGTTATGAGGCGAAGATAAAAGCTTACGGCGGTGTGCAGCTGTTTATGGGCGGTGTCGGCAATGACGGTCATATCGCGTTCAACGAACCGGGCTCATCACTGACCTCACGCACCCGTGTCAAAACCCTGACACCGGAAACCCGTATCGCCAACTCCCGTTTCTTTGACAATGACATCAATAAAGTACCGAAGTATGCACTCACCGTGGGTGTCGGCACACTGATGGATGCCAGAGAGCTGCTGATCCTCGCCACCGGTCATAACAAGGCAATGGCGGTACAGCAGGCGGTTGAAGGCTCGGTAAATCATATGTGGACAATTACCTGTGTGCAGATCCACCCGAAAGCCATTGTGGTGTGTGATGAACCGGCCACACTTGAGCTGAAAGTGAAAACCCTGAAGTATTTCTGTCATCTTGAATCTGACATTACCGGACAATTTGCTGCTGAATAACCGATGCTGACCGCCCTTTATCCGGGCGGTTTTTGTTGTGTTGTCTTATCTTTAAATAAGTATTCTCTCCCCCAGGAGGCGTTATGTACGCATTAACCAATGCCATTATTTATACCGGTCACGATCGTCTGGAAAACCACGCGGTCATTATTGACGGTGAACTGATCCGCAGCGTGTGTCCGGTCAGTGAGTTACCGGACGGAATTGACACCCGTGATCTGGGCGGGGCCATCCTCTCCCCGGGATTTATTGATTTACAGGTCAACGGCTGCGGCGGCGTACAGTTTAATGACAATGAGGACGATATCACTGTCCGCACCCTGGACATTATGCAGAAAGCCAATGAGCGCACCGGCTGCACCAGCTTCCTGCCGACACTGATCACCAGCCCTGATTCGCTGATGAAACTGAGTGTCAGCACTATGCGTGATTATCTGAAAAACCATAAAAACCAGGCGCTGGGGCTGCATCTTGAAGGGCCTTATATCAACCCGGTGAAAAAAGGCACACACAATCCGGCCTATATCCGTAAACCGGATGCCGCAATGATTGATTTCCTGTGTGACAATGCAGACGTGATAACCAAACTCACCCTGGCACCGGAAATGGTGGATCCCGCTGTTATCCGCAAACTGACGGATGCGGGGATTGTGGTCTCCTCCGGGCACTCCAACGCAAGTTATGAAGAGTCCCGCGCCGGGTTTGAAAACGGTATCACCCTCTCCACACACCTGTTTAATGCCATGCCGTACATTTCCGGCCGCCAGCCGGGACTGATTGGCGCGATTTATGATACCTCTGAAATCTATGCCGGAATTATTGCTGACGGCCTGCATGTTTCCTGGCCTAACATCCGCAACAGTAAAGCCCTCAAGCGCGACAAGCTGATCCTGGTCACCGATGCCACCGCACCGGCGGGGCTGGATCCGAAAACCAGCGGGCTGGATCATTTTATCTTTGCCGGCAAAACGATATATTATCGTGATGGTTTATGTGTGGACGAAAACGGCACACTGAGTGGCTCCTCACTCACCATGATCCGCGCAGTGGCAAACTGTGTTCAGCATGTCGGTATTCCGCTGGATGAAACCCTGCGTATGGCCACACTCTATCCGGCACGGGCAATTGGTGTTCAGGACAGACTGGGAAGTATTAAATCCGGCAACATTGCCAACCTGACCGCTTTCACCGCTGATTTTTCTGTCTGTATGACAATCGTTAACGGGAATGTGGTCCATACATCATGAGTAAAAGACGCCGATGGGTAACGGAATTCCGCAGATAGGTAATATTGATTTAGTCAAACAGCTGAACGGGGCGGTGGTTTACCGCCTGATAGACCGTTCCGGCCCGATTTCACGCATTCAGATTGCGGAGCAGAGTCAGCTGGCACCTGCCAGTGTGACCAAAATTACCCGTCAGCTTCTTGAGCGCGGCCTGATAAAAGAGGTGGATCAGCAGGCATCCACCGGCGGACGCCGCGCTATCTCCATTATTTCCGAACACCGCGCCTTTCAGACTATCGGCGTGCGTCTCGGCCGCCATGATGCCACTATCGCACTGTTTGATCTCAGCGGACGGGCTCTCGAAGAAGAGACCTGTCCCCTGGAAGCCACGTCTCAGGCCGATGCGGAAGCCAAACTTATTGCGCTGATCGACAACTTCATACAAACGCACCAGCGCCGTATCCGTGAGCTTATCGCTATTGCGGTGATTCTGCCCGGCCTGGTCGATCCTGATCGTGGTATTGTCCGCTATATGCCGCATATTACGGTCAATGACTGGCCGCTGACCGAAAACCTCCATCAGCATTTTAAACTGCCCTGCTATGCCGGGCATGATATCCGCAGTCTCGCACTGGCTGAGCACTATTTCGGTGCCACCCGTGATTGCGCGGATTCACTGCTGGTACGTATTCACCGGGGCGCCGGGGCGGGGATTATTATCAACAGCCAGATTCTGCTTAACCGGCGTGGTAATCTCGGCGAAATCGGTCATATTCAGATCGATCCGCTCGGTGAACGCTGCCACTGCGGAAACTTCGGCTGTCTGGAAACGGTCGCATCGGATGGCGCTATTGAAACCCGGGTAAAACATCAGCTGGCTCAGGGGTTTAAGAGTGAACTGACGCCGGATAACTGCTCTGTCCGCGCCATCTGCCGTGCCGCTAACCGGGGGGATGCCCTCGCGGCAGAAGTGATAAAGCAGGTCGGTAATTCCCTCGGAAAAGCCATTGCTATCACGATAAACCTGTTTAACCCGCAAAAAGTGGTGATTGCCGGGGAAATAACCGCTGCTGAAAATGTGCTGCTCCCTGCCCTGCAAAGCTGCATTAATACACAAGCGCTGAAAAATTTCCGCGATGATCTGCCGGTCGTGATTTCACAGCTGCCGCCAAACTCCGCTATCGGGGCATTTGCCCTGATAAAACGGGCCATGCTGTACGGTGAACTGCTGCTGCATGTACTGGAAAACAGACCGGCTCCGGAGGAATAATCCGTCAGCGGATAAATGCGTCAACTCCGTGATTTTATCCTGTTTTTTGTATTGTTTATCTTCAAAGTGATTATTATGCAGGCAAACAAACGGATTTCATCAAAATATCTGCAAAAAGCAGTTGACGCTTTTGGCTGTAATCCGCATAATGCGCCCCGCAACGCCGATGAAGGTCACGCAAAAAAAGATGGCTACGTAGCTCAGTTGGTTAGAGCACAACACTCATAATGTTGGGGTCACAGGTTCGAATCCCGTCGTAGCCACCATCTTTTTTGCGGGAGTGGCGAAATTGGTAGACGCACCAGATTTAGGTTCTGGCGCCGCAAGGTGTGCGAGTTCAAGTCTCGCCTCCCGCACCATTTCTCGTGACATTCGTTGTTGCTTATTGTATTTCCGGATGGGGTATCGCCAAGCGGTAAGGCACCAGGTTTTGATCCTGGCATTCCCAGGTTCGAATCCTGGTACCCCAGCCATCTTCCACTCAGTGGAAAAATGAAGTATGATAGGCGTCGTTTTTCAGGTGGGGTATCGCCAAGCGGTAAGGCACCAGGTTTTGATCCTGGCATGCCCTGGTTCGAATCCAGGTACCCCAGCCATATTCTGAAAAACGGCTTTGTTAAAGCAGTAAAAGATGGCTACGTAGCTCAGTTGGTTAGAGCACAACACTCATAATGTTGGGGTCACAGGTTCGAATCCCGTCGTAGCCACCATCTTTTGCAGCAAGTCTATTTTGGGGTATCGCCAAGCGGTAAGGCACTGGATTCTGATTCCAGCATTCCCAGGTTCGAATCCTGGTACCCCAGCCAAATTCTGAAAGCCCGTCTCTGACGGGCTTTTTGCTTTTGTGAATCCGGATAAAACCCTTATTCTGTTATTTCGTGCTTCTGCTGCCAGCGGGTAAAAACGAAAAGACGCTGTAAACACATCCCTGTCCGCTCGATTCGCGCCATCCATGGCGCTTTACGCTTTTCGTTTCTTTTACCCGCTGTCCGCTGTTACCTGACCGGACGGAAAACCAACGGGTTATACCCCCAGTGCATATTTCAGCGCCAGTTTTTTCAGCGGAGTTGCACGTTGTGCCACCGTCAGTGCCAGATTACGCAACGGCTGTAATCCCGGCAGGGTATTGCTGAACGTCAGATAAAAGGCATCCATCCCGGCCTGCATCAGCAGATTATCCGGACGACGGCGGCGCTCATAGCGTCTGAGTACGGATTCACTGCCCCAGTCCTCACAACACTCACGCGCAGCGATCAGGGTATTCAGCAGGGTATCCGCATCACGGTAACCGAGATTTACTCCCTGCCCGGCCAGCGGATTGATGGTATGCGCCGCATCACCGATCAGCACCAGCCCGTCCTGTACATAACGGGCGGCATGGTGACGCACCAGCGGAAAAGAGCCGCAGGCCAGCGGAGTCACGTCCCCGAGGCGTTCAGGGAATGATGCGCGGATTTCTGCCTGCAGTTGCTGCAGCGGCAGTTTACTGAGCTGTCGTATCCGCGCCGGTGAGTCATACCAGACCAGCGAGGCGTAAGAATCAAACAACGGCAGAAACGCACGCGGGCCGGACGGGAAAAACTGCTGCCAGGTGATATCCTGCTGCTCACGTCCGGTATCCACGCTGATCAGCATGCAGGACTGACGATACTGCCAGCCGCGGCTGCCGATACCGGCAAGCGTTCTGACCTGTGATTTCGCGCCGTCCGCACCGATCACCAGCCGGGTGGTCATAACACCACCGTTATCAAACGTCAGTAACCATTCACCGGATTGCTTTGTCATACTCTGTAACCGTACCGGGCACAGACAGGTGATCAGCTCATGAGCGGTGATCATCTCCCACAATGCCCGCTGCAGGACCGGGTTCTCCACCATATACCCCAGCTCAGGTAATCCGAGGCTCTCTGCGGTAAAGGTCACTTCCGACCCCGGTTCCTCATAGGTTTCCAGGATGCGGTACGGTACACAACGCATGGCACGCACACGCTCCCATACGCCGAGACTCTCCAGTAACTCAGCAGACGCGCGGCTGATGGCTGAAATCCGCACGTCAGGGCGGCTCTGAGCATCGAACGGTGCCGGTGCCTGTAATTCAGCCACTGTGACGCGAAAACCGGCCTGAGCCAGTCCCAGTGCTGTGGCGGCACCAATCATTCCCCCGCCGATAACGGTGACTTCAGAATGTGCTAACGGGTTATCCATGACATACCTATTCTAATACGTTGATTTTTTGTTCAATTGCCGTAAATTCACCGGGGAAGGTGAAGATCCGTGCTGCCGGGTCTGGTCACCGGAGTGTCAAATGACTACAATATCGACCATTGATTACATCAAACCTGATTGAATACACACAATGCTTTTCAGTGTTGCGGGTATTGTTTCACTGAAAACAGCGGATTGAGAAAATGTCGACGAGTAAAAAACTGTACATAAAAACCTGGGGCTGTCAGATGAATGAGTACGATTCATCCAAAATGGCTGACCTGCTGGAAAGCACCCACGGCTACACTTTAACAGACAATGCCGATGAAGCCGATATTCTCCTGCTTAATACCTGTTCTATCCGTGAAAAAGCGCAGGAAAAAGTGTTTCACCAGCTCGGCCGCTGGAAAAACCTCAAGGATGTGAATCCGGACATTATTATTGGTGTCGGGGGCTGTGTGGCCTCCCAGGAAGGGGATTTTATCCGCCGCCGCGCCCCGGCCGTGGACATTGTCTTTGGCCCGCAGACACTGCACCGCCTGCCGGAGATGATCAACAAACTCCGGGGCGACCGCAGCCCGATTGTGGACATCAGCTTCCCGGAAATCGAAAAATTTGACCGCCTGCCGGAACCGCGTGCCGAAGGCCCGTCCGCTTTTGTTTCTATCATGGAAGGCTGTAATAAATACTGTACCTTCTGCGTGGTGCCTTACACCCGTGGTGAGGAAGTCAGCCGTCCGTGTGATGATGTGCTGTTTGAAATCGCACAGTTAGCCGCTCAGGGCGTGCGTGAGGTAAATCTGCTGGGTCAGAATGTCAATGCTTACCGCGGCCCGGCATTTGACGGCAGTATCTGCAGTTTTGCCGAACTGATCCGCCTGGTAGCCGCGATTGACGGTATCGACCGCATCCGCTTTACCACCAGCCATCCGATTGAATTCACGGATGATATTATCGCCGTTTATGAAGATACCCCGGAACTGGTCAGCTTCCTGCACCTGCCGGTACAGAGCGGATCAGACCGTATTCTGACCCAGATGAAACGCGCCCATACCGCGCTGGAATACAAATCCATCATCCGCAAACTGCGCAAAGCACGTCCGGATATCCTGATAAGCTCTGACTTTATCGTCGGCTTCCCGGGTGAAACCAATGACGACTTTGAAAAAACCATGCAGCTGATTGCCGACGTGAATTTCGATATGAGCTTCAGTTTCATCTATTCTCCGCGTCCGGGCACCCCGGCGGCTGATCTGCCGGATGACGTGACCGAAGAAGAGAAAAAACAGCGTCTGTACCTGTTACAGCAGCGGATTAACCAGCAGGCAATGAGCTACAGCCGTCAGATGCTCGGCACCACTCAGCGCATCCTGGTAGAGGGCCCGTCCCGCAAAGACGTTATGGAGTTATCCGGACGCACCGAAAATAACCGCGTGGTGAACTTTGAGGGCACCCCGGACATGATCGGCAAATTTGTGGATGCCGAAATTACCGATGTCTACACCAACTCACTGCGCGGTCGCGTGATCCGGACAGAAGATCAGATGAACCTGCGTGTTCATGAAACTCCGGCATCCGTGATTGCCCGCACCCGTAAAGAAGACGAACTGGGTGTCGGCATCTACCAGCCAACCGTACACTAACTAACGATCACGCGCAGAATAACCTGCGCGTGAGAATACACAGAGAGATTCAGTGACAGAGACCTATACATCACCTTCACAGGTAGCAACACAGGAAATTTTCCTCGAACCCGCCGAAAATCAGCGTCTGCAAAGCCTCTGCGGTCCCTTCGATGATAACATCAAACTGCTTGAGCGCCGCCTCGGCACCGAAATCAGCCGCCGCGACAACCGCTTCCGGCTGACCGGCAAACCGCACTGTGTCAAAGCCGCTGCGGCGATCCTGCGTCAGCTCTATGTGGAAACCGCCCCGGTACGCGGGGTTATCCGCGATATTGACCCCGAGCAGGTTCACCTCGCTGTAGCCGAAAGCCGTGTACTGGAACAGAGTGACGAGCATGTGCCGGACTACGGCAAATCGGTCAATATCAAAACCAAACGCGGTGTGGTGAAACCGCGCACGCCGAACCAGGCACAGTATATCGCCCACATTCTCGACCACGATATCACCTTCGGTATCGGCCCTGCCGGGACCGGGAAAACCTATCTGGCGGTCGCTGCCGCCGTGGATGCCCTGGAGCGTCAGGAAATCCGCCGCATCCTGCTGACCCGCCCTGCCGTTGAGGCCGGTGAGAAACTCGGCTTCCTGCCCGGCGATCTCAGTCAGAAAGTGGATCCGTATCTGCGCCCGCTGTATGACGCGCTGTTTGAAATGCTCGGCTTTGAGAAAGTGGAAAAGCTGATTGAGCGCAACGTAATTGAAGTCGCGCCGCTGGCCTATATGCGCGGGCGGACGCTGAACGATGCCTTTATTATTCTCGATGAGAGCCAGAACACCACCATCGAACAGATGAAAATGTTCCTGACCCGTATCGGCTTTAACTCCAAAGCGGTTATCACCGGGGATATCACCCAGATTGACCTGCCGAACGGCAATAAGTCAGGCCTGCGCCACGCCATTGAAGTGCTGGCGGATGTGCCGGAACTGAGCTTTAACTTCTTCCGCAGTGAAGACGTGGTACGGCATCCTATCGTGGCAAAAGTGGTTATTGCCTATGAAGCGTGGGAAGCCGCAGAACAGAAACGCAAACAGATACTGAAACAGCAGCGCGATGCCGAACGTGCGCAGGCGCAGCAGGAACAATCCCATGAGTAATCCGGTTCTTGATTTACAAATCGTCTGTGAAAATACAGACAATCTGCCTTCTGAGGCACAGTTTCAGCGCTGGATTGACGGCGTGCTGCCGATGTTTCAGGAAGAGAGTGAAGTGACCATCCGCCTGGTGGATGAAGCAGAAAGCCATGAGCTGAACCTGACTTACCGCGGCATGGATAAACCAACCAACGTCCTCTCCTTCCCGTTTGAAGCGCCGCCGGAAATTGAACTGCCGCTGCTGGGTGATCTGATTATCTGCCGCCAGGTGGTGGAGCGCGAAGCCGCTGAACAGGAAAAAACCGAAGAAGAACACTGGGCACATATGGTCGTTCACGGCTGCCTGCATCTGCTGGGTTATGACCACATCGAAGACGACGAAGCAGAAGAGATGGAAGGCCTGGAAACGGAAATCTTAAAAAAATTAGGCTATTCTGATCCGTATATCACAGAAAAAGCGTAGTCAGCGATGCCGTTTTTATGCTACATAATACGGCATCTTTCATTAAATCGGGGAATATAAAAAAACCGCCATGAGCGACGACCATCCATCGGGTAGTGATACACCGAACCAGAAAAAGGGTTTCTTTTCTCTGCTGCGCCAGCAACTGTTCCACGGCGAGCCAAAAAGCCGTGAAGACCTCGTTGAGGTCATCCGTGATTCCGAACAAAATGCACTGATCGATCCTGACACCCGCGACATGCTCGAAGGGGTGATGGATATTTCTGATCAGCGTGTCCGCGATATCATGATCCCGCGTTCACAAATTGTGACTCTCAAGCGCAATCAGACACTCGACGAGTGCCTGGATGTCATTATTGACTCTGCCCACTCCCGCTTTCCGGTGATCAGCGAAGACAAAGATCACATTGAAGGCCTGCTGATGGCAAAAGATCTGCTGCCGTTTATGCGCAGTGATTCCGAAGAGTTCAGTATTGATAAAGTCCTGCGCCAGGCGGTTGTTGTGCCGGAAAGTAAGCGTGTTGACCGTCTGCTTAAGGAGTTCCGCTCCCAGCGCTATCATATGGCGATTGTGATCGATGAATTCGGCGGCGTCTCCGGACTTGTCACTATCGAAGACATTCTGGAGTTAATTGTCGGCGAAATTGAGGATGAATACGATGATGAGGATGACGTGGATATCCGTCAGCTCAGTCTGCACTCCTATTCTGTCCGCGCCCTCACTCAGATAGAAGATTTTAACGATGCATTCGGCACCCGTTTCAGTGATGAAGAAGTGGATACCGTCGGCGGGCTGGTGATGCAGGCTTTCGGGCATCTGCCGACCCGGGGGGAAACCATTGAGATTGACAACTATCAGTTCAAAGTTGCGATGGCGGACAGTCGTAAAATTATCCAGTTACATGTTAAGATTCCGGACGATGCTCCAATCCCGTCTTTAGATGAAGATAATCTGACATGATAAAATCACCTCATGGTTTACGCCAGTGGCCGCGTCTGCTGCTGGCACTGATTTTCGGGGCCGGCGGAACGCTGGCCTTTTCGCCTTTTGATCTCTGGTATTTCTCGCTGCCCGCACTGGCCGCTCTGCTGCTGCTGACCCTCAACCGGACAGGCAAACAGGCTTGTGCTATCGGTTTCGCCTGGGGGCTGGGCTTATTCGGCAGCGGCGTAAACTGGGTGTATGTCAGTATCGCGGATTTCGGCGGTATGCCGGAAATCGCCAACCTGTTCCTTGTTGTCCTGCTGGCCGCCTATCTGGCGCTCTATCCGATGCTGTTTGCCGGTCTGCTGGCGAAATGCTTCCCGCACGCCACTGTCTGGCGTCTGGTGATTGCCGCCCCGGCACTCTGGCAGCTCACTGAATTTTTACGCGGCTGGGTGCTGACCGGCTTCCCGTGGCTGGAATTCGGCTATACCCAGATTGACGGCCCGATGCGCGCACTGGCGCCAATCCTGGGTGTCAATGCTATCACCTTCCTGCTGATGGTGATAAGCGGGCTGATCGCCCTTTCACTCTCTCAGCGCCGTATCCGCCCGCTGCTCCCGGCACTGGTGCTGCTGTTTGCGCCGTGGCTCGCCCGCAACTACCAGTGGTATCAGATGAACAACGACCCGACCCAGGTCGCGCTGGTACAGGGAAATATCGCCCAGTCCCTGAAATGGGAACAGGGTATGCTGGATAAAACGCTGGGTATCTATCTCAAAGAAAGCCGCCCGTACTTCCGCCCTGATACCCTGATTATCTGGCCGGAATCCGCTATTCCGGATTTTGCCGCCAGTCAGTCTGCGTTCCTGGATCAGCTCAACGGCCTGCTGACACTCAGCGGCGCTCAGCTGATCACCGGTGTGGTGGATGCGGTCCCGAAAGCGGACGGCAAAGAGTACGATGTTTACAACACCCTGATTGTGCTGGGTAATAAAAGTGAATACGACAGCCGGGATACAAACCGCTATTACAAACATCACTTAGTACCGTTCGGGGAGTTTGTGCCGCTGGAAGATTTACTGCGTCCGCTGGCGCCGTTCTTTAACCTGCCGATGTCCGCTTTCAGCCGCGGGGGTTATATCCAGCCGCCGCTGACCGCCGGAAAAATGACACTGACCGCCGAAATTTGCTATGAAGTGATCCTCGGGGAACAGGTGCGCCGCAATATGACCGATAAAACCGGTGTGCTGCTGACCGCCTCCAATGATGCCTGGTTCGGCCGCTCCATCGGCCCGTGGCAGCATTTCCAGATGGCACGGATGCGTGCGCTGGAGCTGGGACGTCCGCTGCTGCGCGCCACCAATAACGGTATTACCGCCATTGTTGCGCCGGACGGCTCTGTCACTGCTCAGCTGCCGCAGTTCACACAGGCCACCCTGAGTGCCACGGTGACCTCAGCGTCAGGCTTCACGCCGTATTACCGTATGGGCACCTGGCCGGTCTGGGGTGCCACCGTTATCTTCCTGGGTCTTGCTCTGATAAAACGCAGAAAGAGCACAGAACGCGGCCTGCATTTTCGCTGATACAAAAATATTCCGCAGATAAAAAAATCCCGCCGTGATTGCTCACGGCGGGATTTTTATTTTCAGACTGATTATTTTGCCAGCCACAGCCTGGCCATCATACCCAACCGGCTGGTCCAGCCGCTGGTATAACTGACTATCTCCCCTTTGTGATAAATCACAAAGGTCGGCGTGACATTCACACCCCAGAGCTGAGAGATACGGCCATCCGGATCATTAATCACCGGAAAATAGTAATCTTTTACTGCCATCCCTTTCGCCAGCCGGTCATCGTCACCGGAGCGGATAGCAACTGTCACCACATTATAGCCGGACTCAGACAGTTCGCTGACTGACGGTGAGGTCAGTTTGCAGATCCCGCACCAGGATGCCCAAAAATAGACCAGTAACGGTTTTTCCGCACTCATCTGCGCAATGGACACCGGTGTGCCGTCTGTCAGTGTCAGTGAAGGCACCGTATTTAAATCCGGTGCCTGCGGTTTGCGCCAGTAGTCCATCGCCTGTGACGCAATAAATAAAATCACCAGCAGCAGGAAAAATTCCTTTCCCCATCTGCGCAGTAACCGCATTATTTAACCTTAGCCAGCTGTTCCTTAATAATGGCATCCAGCTGTGCTTCATCCACGGCACCCGGCAGCATCACGTCACCAATCAGGGTCGCAGGGGTTCCCTGAACACCTAATTGTTCCGCCAGCATCATGTTCATACGCATGGTATTCATACTGTTATCAGTGACTTTCACATCACCCGCTTTCGCGGTTTTCAGTGCACTGTTGATATCATCCTGAGTCAGTGCAGTTTTTTTCTGCATCAGGCGGTTATGCAGCGGTGCGAATGCTTCCGGCTTGCTTTCCCACACAGAGAGAGCGGCGCGGCTGGCATTCAGGGAACTTTCCCCTTTGAACGGCAGCAGTTTGAAGACTACCGCCACGTCAGGGTATTTTTTCACCATCGCTTCCAGCTGCGGATCAAAACGTTTGCAGTACGGACAGTTATAATCGGTGAAAGATACAATGGTCAGCTTCGGTGATTTTGAACCGATACGCGGCGTGTACTTATCATTAAACAACGCGTCAGCATTCGCCTTAACGGCATCTTTCATCTGTGCAGTCTGTTTTTCGGTCTGTTTTTGCTGAAGTGCCGCAATCGCTTCTTCCAGAATTTCAGGGTTTTTGACCAGCGTGTCACGAACCAATTCACGCACCTGCGCTTCCTGGTCAGCGGTAAAAGCGGCCGCGTGAGCTGTGGCTGTAAAGATAAGCGGAGCAATCATTAAAGCCGCGAGTGTTTTTTTCATGGTTCAATTCCTTGTGACTGATTTAACAGATGTAAGAGTGTTTCTTTATCCAGCAATGGTGACAAGATTTCACCATCAGGTAAAGCGGGGCCGTAAATCTGATTAAACGGTACTGCCAGATGCCCGCGTTTCTGTAAAAACGCATTAATATCCGGTGACGGTTTGGTCCAGTCCCCGCGCAGTGCGACAACATCCGGTTCACGGAGTGCGTCCTGAACATCATCCCGTAATAATACATTGTATTTGTTTGCTTTGCAGGTTACGCACCATTCGGCGGTCACATCCACAAAAACCCGTTTCCCCTGAGAAAGCGCGGTAGTCACCGCCTCTTCCGTCAGCGGCTGCCAGTCCACCTGATCACGGACCAGGCTCTGCTGCCGGTCATCCGTCATATTGATACCGGCCCAGACACCACCGGCCACCAGCAGTGCCACCAGCGCCGCCGTTCCGCGCTTAATACCGGTACGGCGGAAAGCCAGCAGCGCAAGTACCAGCAGCACGACCCCCACCATCACCGCAGCGGTTTCCGGCCCGGTGTGCGGGATCAGCAGGCTGATCAGCCACAGTGCTGTAATAAACATCATGGCACCCAGCACCAGACGCAGACCGTTCATCCAGCGGCCCGGTTTCGGCAGGGCTCTGGCAATTCCCGGAAATGCGGCGATCAGCAGCCACGGCAGACTCATCCCCAATCCCAGTGCGGTAAAGATCATCCACAGCTGTGAATACGGAGCCACCAGCGCAAACGCAACGGCAGTACCGAGGAACGGCGCGGTGCAGGGGGTCGCCAGCAGCGTGGCAAACATACCTTCCATAAAGTGGCCGCGCATCCCTTTGCCGCCCGCTGTCGCCAGTTTTGTGGTTGCATTACTGCTCAGACGGATAGAAAAAACACCGAACAGATTGGCGCTGAACAGTAAGGTTACCACCACCATAAAGCCGAGGAACCACGGGTTCTGGAACTGAATACCCCAGCCGACCGCACTTTGTGTCAGACGTAATACCGACACCAGCGCCGCGAGGATCCAGAAGGAGACCATAATACCGGAGGAGGAGACCAGGAACTGGGTGCGGATCATCCGCCGTTCGCGGTTTTCCACATACAGCACAGCGCCGAGTTTCATCGCCAGCACCGGCAGAACACACGGCATAACGTTGAGGATCAGCCCGCCCAGCAATGCAAACAGTAACAGCATGATAAAAGAGGTATCACTGCCGGATGCGGCCGCAATATCCGGCCCGCTGCCGATCACCGTGGTGAGCGCCTGCGCTGCCGGGCCGTCTGTCACAACGACCGACAGCGGTTTTCCGTTCAGATCTGACGGCACTTCCCCCCAGTCATCCGTTACGTTAACGGTGGCGGTGAGGTTATCCCCGGAAAGGGTAAATGACGGTGCGGCAAAAATGGTGTCTTTATCGGCATTAAAAAACAGCTGCGGATCCTGCCAGCCGCCCGGGCGGTGCAGTACCATCGTCAGCGTCCCGCCGTTTATCCGGCTGCCGCCGACAGTGATATCACCACCGGTCTGCGGAACCTGCTGCATCGCCATCACATACTGCCGATCAAAATCGTCCGGTGCAGGTTCAGACGTATCCAGTGAGACCGGATAATCGGTCAGGATACAGACATTACTGCATGTGGATAAGGTCAGTGTTCCGCTGAGCGCCTGCAGCGCCGGAGCCGCCGTGACTTCCAGCGGGAACACCACACTGCCGCCGTAGCCCTGAGTGGAGAGCCCGGCGACGTCAAAACGCTGCGGTGCGGGCCAGAACCACTGTGTATCAGCGGATGTCTCCTGCCATGTCAGTTCAGGGGCAACGCCCCCCTCACCCGGTGACTGCCAGTAGGTTTTCCAGCCGGGTTGTAACTCAACCGCCAGCAGCAGACGCAGTTTTCCGTCTTTCCACTGATCTGATGTGACTCTGACACGGGCGTGATCATTGTGCGGCATTTCGATCCAGCCGGTATCAGCCGCATGCACCGTGGTCAGCGTGAACAAAAACAGCACAAATGCTGTTAATACAGAACGCATAATTTTTTCATCTCCGAATTAAGCAAAAAACCCGACAATATAAAGCGTGCCGGTTGCTAATCCCTCATCACACAGAAATGGAGATGCCTGCGCAGCCGCATCGGCGGGATATGCTGACGCCATGAGCGCGAACGGTAACGGACAGGAACAATCACCGCCGTCATGACGAAGAAAAGAAGGGCAAAAAAGAGAGGTTCTGCCGGGAACTGCGGCACCGTACTCAGCGATTTGGCACTGATATCACAGGTACCGCCGGGATTGGCGCTGCCGGTTTCCGCATCACTGAGCAGCACCGGCGTGGTAAAATCCGCAGACGGGCTCAGACTGATGCGCGGCGCACCAGATACCCGTTGTGTCAGACACAACAGGATAAAGAATAATGTGAAAAACAGCAGCAGATAACCCTGCCTGCGTTGCTTCAGCATAGCCCGCTCCCCGATAGTTACCGCTTATCTTACACAGCCTGTGATTTCAGACAACCGGATAACCATAACTTTACACATTTAACCGCAATATGATGTTTTCACCGTACAGCCGGATTGTTACAACAGCGGATTATGACGCAATAACACTTCTCGGCCGTAACAGCATCCCGCCCGGCAGCAAAAACAACCATAAATAGGCTGATAATCACGACAATTACAGCATATAAAACCAAACCAACCAAAAATATCATAATTTAATATGAGCGTACGTTCTGTGTGTAATTTGCACATCTTTATCGGACAGAGTGAGAGGGATCTCCCGATTTAAAACAAATTAACTTCCATTAATTAACAATTATGTTCTATTTTTAACAACACAACCACAAGAGCAACACACGTCCTTACACCGTTTCCCGAAAAGGAGTTGTTTATGCGCAAGTTAGTTTTGTCTGTCCTGGTCACCGGAGCCGCGCTTGCCAGTGCGGCGGTTTCTGCTGAAGAACTGGCCGGTACACTGAAAAAAATCAATGACAGCGGCGTGATTGTTGTCGGTCACCGCGAATCCTCCGTGCCCTTCTCTTATTATGATAACCAGCAAAACGTGGTCGGATATTCCCAGGATTACTCCAACCATATTGTTGATGCAGTGAAAAAGACCCTGAATAAACCGGATTTACAGGTCAAACTCATCCCGGTCACTTCCCAGAACCGCATCCCGCTGTTACAGAACGGCACATTCGATTTTGAGTGCGGCTCCACTACCAATAACCTGGCGCGCCAGCAGCAGGCCGCTTTCTCCAACACTATTTTTGTGGTCGGTACCCGTCTGCTGACCGGTAAAGACTCCGGCATCAAAGACTTTGCCGATCTCGCCGGGAAAAACGTGGTGGTGACATCCGGTACCACGTCTGAAATGCTGCTCAACAAACTCAATGATGAGAAGCAGATGAAAATGCGCATTATCAGCGCCAAAGATCACGGAGATGCCTTCCGCACTCTGGAGTCCGGTCGTGCGGTCGCCTTTATGATGGATGATGCCCTGCTGGCCGGTGAGCGCGCCAAAGCGAAAAAGCCGGATAACTGGGTGATTGTCGGCACACCGCAGTCCGAAGAAGCCTACGGCTGTATGCTGCGCAAAGATGATCCGCAGTTCAAAGCGCTGATCGATAAAACTGTTTCTGATGCACAAACCTCCGGTGAGGCTGAAAAATCCTATACCCGCTGGTTCAAACAACCGATTCCGCCTAAGAATCTCAACCTGAACTTTGAATTATCCGATGAAATGAAAGGGCTGTTCAAAGCGCCGAATGACAAGGCGTTTGAATAATCACCACGACGGCTGACAGCCTGACCGGCTGCGCCGTCCGGACTGCGGATATAACTAAGACCGCCGCACCCGCGTTCACAACTGACGCGGGCGCGGACGATAAACCGCAGTCCGTTGCATGCAAATACACTGTCTGTCCGGTAACCACTGGTTATCCGTCTTATACAGGGAGTTCGTTCTTTTACCGGGAGCCGCGCTATGTCAGCTAACTGGGACTGGGGCATCTTTTTTCAGCCCGCCCCCTTCGGCAACACCACTTACCTCGGCTGGATCCTGTCCGGCCTGAAGGTCACTGTGCTGCTGTCAATCTGTGCCTGGATTATCGCCTTTCTGGTGGGATCCCTGTTCGGTATTCTCCGTACGGTACCGAATAAGTTTCTCTCCTCACTCGGCACCATTTATGTGGAAATTTTCCGTAATGTGCCGCTGATCGTCCAGTTCTTCACCTGGTATCTGGTGATCCCGGAGTTCCTGCCGTCGTCCCTGCGCGACTGGTTTAAAATGGATCTCGACCCGAATATCCAGTTCTTTATTTCCTCCACCCTCTGTCTGGGGCTGTTTACCGCCGCCCGTATGACCGAACAGGTACGTGCCGCCATTCAGTCGCTGCCGCGCGGCCAGAAAGCCGCCGGATTGGCAATGGGGCTGACACTGCCGCAGACTTACCGCTATGTGCTGCTGCCGAATGCCTACCGCGTTATTATTCCGCCGATGACATCGGAAATGCTCAATCTGGTAAAAAACTCCGCGATTGCCTCCACTATCGGGCTGGTCGATATGGCCGCACAGGCCGGGAAGTTACTGGATTACTCTGCCAGAGCTTATGAGTCCTTTACCGCAATCACCCTCGCCTATGTCGGCATCAACGTTATTATTATGCTGGCCATGCATTTACTGGAAAAACGGGTGCGTCTGCCCGGGACAGGAGGCCACTGATGTACGAATTTGACTGGAGTTCAGTGATGCCGGGTATGCCGTTCCTGTTACAGGGGCTGGTTATTACGGCGAAAATCACGGTTACAGCGATTGTTGTCGGCATCCTGTGGGGCACGATACTGGCCATGATGCGCCTGTCATCCATAAAGATTGTGAGCTGGCTGGCTGCTCTCTATGTGAATGCTTTCCGTTCCGTTCCGCTGGTGATGGTGCTGTTGTGGTTCTATCTGATTGTGCCTAACTTAGTCCAAAATGTTCTTGGCATATCACCAAAAACAGATATCCGTCTGATCTCAGCTATGGTAGCGTTTTCCCTGTTTGAAGCTGCGTATTATGCTGAAATTATCCGCGCCGGGATTCAGAGTGTGTCACGGGGACAAACTTCCGCCTCACTCGCCCTCGGGATGACCAAAATGCAGACCATGCGTCTGGTGGTGCTGCCGCAGGCATTCCGCGCGATGATCCCGCTGCTGCTGACCCAGGGAATTGTCCTGTTCCAGGATACCTCGCTGGTGTATGTGCTCAGCCTGACCGATTTCTTCCGCACCGCCAGCAATATCGGCGAACGTGACGGAACACAAATCGAGATGGTGCTGTTTGCGGGTGCGGTATATTTTGTTATCAGCTTTGGTGCGTCAATGCTGGTTAATTATCTCAAGAGAAGGACTGTGTCATGATCTCCCTGAAAAATATCTCCAAATGGTACGGTCAGTTCCGTGTCTTAACCGACTGCTCGACCGACGTCAAAAAAGGGGAAGTGGTTGTGGTGTGCGGCCCGTCCGGCTCCGGTAAATCCACGCTGATAAAAACCGTCAACGGCCTTGAGCCGGTGCAGCAGGGCGAAATTTTCGTCAATGATATTCAGGTGAATGACAAACGCACCAATCTGGCGAAACTGCGCTCCAAAGTCGGCATGGTCTTCCAGCACTTTGAGCTGTTCCCGCACCTCTCCATTGTGGAAAACCTGACCCTGGCACAGGTAAAAGTGCTGGGGCGCGATAAAGCGGCAGCAAAAGAAAAAGGGCTGAAACTGCTGGAGCGTGTCGGGCTGTCTGTCCATGCGGATAAATTCCCGTCCCAGCTGTCCGGCGGACAGCAGCAGCGTGTGGCTATCGCCCGCGCCCTGTGTATGGATCCTGTCGCCATGCTGTTTGATGAGCCGACATCTGCCCTCGACCCGGAAATGATCAACGAAGTGCTGGACGTGATGGTTGAACTGGCACACGAAGGCATGACAATGATGGTGGTCACCCATGAAATGGGCTTTGCCCGTAAAGTGGCGGATCGCGTGATTTTCATGGATGAAGGCAAAATCGTCGAGGACAGCAAAAAAGAGGATTTCTTTGCCAACCCGAAATCCGATCGTGCCAAAGATTTTCTGGCCAAAATTCTGCACTGATGTTCTGACCGGCCGGTCACAGACCGGCCTTTCTTCTTCTCTTTGTCATTCCCCTGCTTTTTTCATCCCTTTACGCCCTTAACTGTTGTTCCCTCAGGGGCATATCGGCTATGCTAACGGGTCAGAAATTAACGAAACCCAATATTTTCATGCTGTCCGCCCGGTCTGGTTGTCAGTCCGTGTCCGGCAGTTCATCACCACAGGAATACCGGTGCCATGCAAGAACAATATCGTCCCGAAGACATAGAGCAACAAGTCCAGAGTCACTGGCAGGAAAAACAAACATTTAAAGTGACTGAAGATAACAGTAAAGAAAAATACTACTGCCTGTCTATGCTGCCATACCCTTCAGGACGACTACACATGGGTCACGTGCGTAACTACACCCTGGGTGATGTGATGTCACGTTACCAGCGCATGCTGGGTAAAAACGTCTTACAGCCGATTGGCTGGGATGCGTTCGGTCTGCCTGCGGAAGGCGCTGCGGTAAAAAATAACACCGCTCCAGCACCGTGGACCTACGCCAATATCGAATACATGAAACAGCAGCTGAAAAAGCTGGGTTTCGCCTACGACTGGGATCGCGAAGTCACCACCTGTACGCCGGAATATTACCGCTGGGAACAGTGGTTCTTCACCAAACTGTATGAAAAAGGTCTGGCATATAAGAAGACTTCCGCCGTGAACTGGTGTCCGCATGACCTGACGGTTCTCGCCAACGAACAGGTTATCGACGGCTGCTGCTGGCGTTGTGACACCCCGGTTGAGCGCAAAGAGATCCCGCAGTGGTTTATCAAAATCACCGCTTACGCCGAAGAACTCCTCAATGATCTGGATACGCTGGAAGACTGGCCGGAGCAGGTCAAAACCATGCAGCGCAACTGGATCGGCCGTTCCGAAGGGGTGGAAATCACCTTTGATGTCGCGGACAGCACCGAAAAACTGAGTGTCTACACCACCCGCCCAGATACCTTTATGGGTGTCACTTATCTGGCGGTGGCGGCGGGTCATCCGCTGGCACAGCAGGCTGCGCAGAACAATCCGGAACTGAAAACCTTTATCGACGAGTGCCGTAATACCAAAGTGGCCGAAGCTGAAATGGCCACGATGGAGAAAAAAGGCGTGGCAACCGGTATGTTTGCCATTCACCCGCTGACCGGCGAAAAAGTTCCGGTCTGGGTCGCCAACTTTGTTCTCATGGAATACGGTACCGGCGCCGTGATGGCCGTTCCGGCGCACGATCAGCGCGACTGGGAATTTGCCACCAAATACGGTTTATCAATCAAACCGGTCATTCTGGGTGAAGACGGCAACGCACCGGATATCAGTGAAGCGGCAATGACCGGCAAAAACACCCTGTTCAACTCCGGTGAATTTGATGGTCTGAATTACACCGCCGGTTTTAACGCGATTGCGGACAAACTGGTGGCACTCGGTGTCGGTGAGCGCAAAGTAAACTACCGCCTGCGCGACTGGGGGGTTTCCCGTCAGCGTTACTGGGGCGCACCAATCCCGATGGCAACCCTGGAAGACGGCACCGTGGTACCGGTTCCGGAAGATCAGTTACCGGTTATCCTGCCGGAAGATGTGGTCATGGACGGTATCACCAGCCCGATTAAAGCCGATCCGGAGTGGGCAAAAACCACCATCAACGGTCAGCCTGCACTGCGTGAAACCGATACCTTCGATACCTTTATGGAATCCTCCTGGTATTATGCCCGTTACTGCTGCCCGGACTATGACAAAGGCATGCTGGACCCGGCGGCGGCCAACTACTGGCTGCCGGTCGATCAGTATATCGGTGGTATCGAACACGCGATTATGCACCTGATGTATTTCCGCTTCTTCCACAAACTGATGCGTGATGCCGGTCTGGTGAACTCAAATGAGCCGGCGAAAAACCTGCTGTGTCAGGGCATGGTACTGGCCGATTCCTTCTATTATACCGACACTGACGGCCACCGTGTGTGGGTGTCTCCGGAAGAGGCCATTCTTGAGCGTGATGATAAAAACCGAATCATCAAGGCAACAGATAAAGAAGGCCGCGAGCTGGTTCACACCGGCATGAGCAAAATGTCAAAATCGAAGAACAACGGCGTTGATCCGCAGATTATGGTGGAAAAATACGGCGCGGATACCGTTCGTCTGTTTATGATGTTTGCGGCACCACCTGAACTGACCCTCGAGTGGCAGGAGTCCGGCGTGGAAGGCGCGAACCGCTTTATCCGCCGTGTATGGCGTCTGGTGTATGAGCATGTTCAGAAAGGCAAAACCGCGCCGCTGGATATCAGCAGCCTGACACCGGAACAGAAAGATCTGCGCCGCTCACTGCACAAAACCATTGCCAAAGTCAGCGATGACGCAGGCCGCCGTAAGCAATTCAACACTGCCATCGCGGCGATTATGGAACTGCTCAATGAACTGCAGCGCGCACCTCAGGAAACGGAGCAGGATCGTGCACTGATGCAGGAAGCGCTGGATGCGGTTATCCGTATGCTGTCTCCGATTATCCCGCACGCCGGGTTCACCCTGTGGAAAGCGCTGGGTCACGAAACGGATGTGGATGATGCACAGTGGCCGGTCGCCAGCGAAGAAGCAATGATTGACGATACCAAACTGATTGTTATCCAGATCAACGGTAAAGTCCGCGGTCGTATCACGGTTGCCGCCGATGCGGAGCAGGATGCTGTTATGGCGCTGGCCTCGCAGGAAGCGAATGTGGCGAAATACCTCGAAGGCGTGAGTGTTCGCAAAGTCATTTATGTGCCGGGTAAATTACTGAACCTGGTCGTGGGTTAATTAAGGAGATATCGTGCGACATCGCATTATTACGCTGTTGCTCGGGCTTGCGGTGCTGGTCACCGCAGGCTGCGGCTTTCATCTGCGCGGCACCACGCAAATCCCGCCTGAACTGCAGAAACTGCAAATCAGCACCGGTGATCCGTATGGCGAGCAGACCCGTGCTATCCGCCAGCAACTGCTGCTGAATAACGTTCAGATTATTGAAAGCGGTGATGCCACCATCCCGGTTCTGAAGATCACCAGTTCTTCCGAAGACTCGGAAGAGACGGTATCTATTTTCCAGGACGGTAAAGCCGCTGAGAAAGAACTGGTTTATTACCTGAATGCCCAGGTCATTATGCCGAACGGGTCGGTCTATCCGATCAACGTCCGCGTTGACCGCTCATTCTTCGATAACCCGCTGGAAGCCCTCGCAAAAGATGCGGAAAAAGATATGATCCGCCAGGAAATGCGTGAGCAGGCCGCCGCCCGTCTGGTTCGTAAACTGCTGATTATCCAGCCGTCAGAACAGCAGAAACAGGCTGAAAATGCCGAAGCGGCTGAGATTGTCGCACCGAAGGCATGATAAAAGTTTCACCTGAGCAACTTATCACGCAGCTCCGTTCGGGGCTGCGTGAACGTTACCTCCTCTGGGGGAACGAACCGTTACTGCTCCAGGAATCCCGGGATGCTATCCGCCATGCGGCGCAGGAACAGGGATTTGACGAGCATTTCACCTTTTCACTTGAACAACATACTGACTGGGATGCGATTTTTTCTGTCTGCCGGTCACTCAGTCTGTTTGCCGGACGGCAGACACTCACCCTGTATCTGCCGGAAAACGGCCCCAATGCCGCGATGGGCGAACAGCTTCTCCGGCTGGCCGGGCAGTTGCATCCCGATCTGCTGCTGATACTGCGCGGCCATAAACTGACCAAAGCCCAGGAAAACAGTGCCTGGTTTAAAGCACTGGCACAGGATGGCGTGTATATCGCCTGTATGACACCGGATCTGAACCGCCTGCCGCAATGGGTTACCGCGCGGGCCGCATTGTTACAGCTGCAGCCGGATGAACAGGCTGTCCGCCTGCTCTGCTATTGCTACGAAGGCAATCTGCTGGCGCTGTCACAGGCACTCTCCCGGCTGGCGCTGATCTATCCCGACGGCAAACTCACCCTGCCCCGCGTGGAAGCAGCGGTGAATGATGCGGCACACTTTACCCCGTATCACTGGGTGGATGCCCTGCTGGCCGGCAAAAGTAAACGCGCCTGTCATATCCTGACTCAGCTGCTGGCGGAAGATAACGAGCCGGTGATCCTGCTGCGCACCGTCCAGCGGGAAGTGATGCAGTTACTGACATTACAGCGTGAAAGCCGAAACCAGCCGCTGCGTACCCTGTTTGACAAGCACCGCATCTGGCAGAACCGCCGCGGTATGATAACCGATGCACTGGATCGCCTTGATGCGCATACCCTGCAGGTGGCGATATCGCTGATCACCCGTATTGAAATCCGTCTCAAGCAGGATTACGGACAATCCGTAAGTGATGACTTACTGACACTGACACTGCTCCTGAGCGGTAAAGCACACACAGGACAGATCCTCTATGACGAACAACGCGGATAACCGGATTCTGGCGCTGTACGGCGGCACATTTGACCCGATCCACCAGGCGCACATCAATACCGTGAAAGCCATGGCGGCGGAAGCCGGTCTGGAACAGGTCATTTTACTGCCGAACAATGTCCCGCCGCACCGTCCGCAACCGAAAGCGGATGCGCAACAGCGGCTGATGATGGCACAACTGGCTGTTAACGGCGATCCGCTGTTCCTGGTGGACGACCGCGAACTGCGCCGCGATGCCCTCTCCTATACCGTGGAAACACTGCGTCAGTACCGGGCAGAAATTGGTTCACGGCGGCCGCTGGCTTTTATTATCGGGCAGGATTCCCTGCTCACGATTGATACCTGGCATGAATGGGACAAGATCCTGACCCTGTGCCATATCCTGGTCTGCAAACGGCCGGGGTATTCGCTCGATTTTCCGTCCGAACAGCTGGCCGACTGGTTTGTGCAGCATCTGGTCACCACGCCGGAAAGCCTGCATAAACGACCGTGCGGTTATATTTTCCTGGCTGATACACCACTGTTTCCGATTTCTGCCACCAATATCCGCGAACGGCTGAAAAACGGCGAGGACTGCAGCGATCAGCTGGCTCCCGCCGTTCAGAACTACATTCTGGCACAGGGACTGTACCGCTGACTCACCCCGCCTGCCGGGTTTTGGCAATCACAATCTCACGGATGCACACATCCTGCGGTTGCTGATAAGCAAACTGAATACAATCCGCGATTTTTTCCGGATCCAGGCCTGACTGAATCTCTTTTTTCCAGGTCTGGTAATTCTGCTTAATTTCCTCATTGGTGGTATGACTTAATAACGGTGTTTCCACCACGCCCGGGGCTATGGTAATTAAACGGACATTTGACGGAGCCACTTCCTCACGGATATTTTCCGTTATTGCATGAACGGCAAATTTAGTTCCGCAATACACGGAATGGCTCGGAAACGTTTTTCGCCCGGCAATCGAACTGATATTAATAATGGTGCCTTCCTGACGCGCAACCATATCGTGCAATACAATATTAATCCCGGTCAGAACACCGTTAATATTCACATCCACCATTTGCTGCCATTCGGCATAATCCTGATCATACGGATTATCCAGCAGCATAACGCCCGCACAGTTAATTAATAAATCCGTTTTGCCGTACAGACTTTCCGCTTCTGCTATGGCGGCTTTCATTGCCGCAAGATCGGTCACATCCACGCTGCGGCACAGGCTGTCCGGCAGATGAAACCCTTCGGTAATCCGGCTGCGGCGTGCCAGTAATAAGACCGGATGTCCGGCCTGACTCATCCGTTTTGCCACAGATTCACCGATACCGGAACTGGCGCCGGTAATAACCACTAATTTTTTCATTGCATTTATCCTGAAAATATAAATAAAGTTGCATGATTTTATGCCTTGCTTTACATATATCAAGAAGGCAGATTTATTTCACAAAGTAACCTGAAGGTAACTAATGGACGATAAAATAAAGAAAATTGTAGTGGTCAGTGAAATAGAAGTGACGCTGTCGGTTATCGGCGGGAAATATAAACCGTTAATATTAAATTTATTATCTGAAAAAACCGTTCAGCGTTTCGGGGAAATACGGGCTTATATTGTCAATATTTCACAAAAAACATTAACCAATCAATTACGCGAGATGGAAGCGGATGGCCTGCTGACCCGGACGGTCTTTGCCGAAGTGCCGCCCCGCGTGGAATACACCATTACAGAAAAAGGCCGTTCGCTGATCCCGATTCTGCTGCTGATGTGTGACTGGGGCTATGAAAATATGGGCGACCGCTACACACTGCTGCGCCCGGAGTGTGACTGAGCCGCTGTCACCGGCTGCAGGATAGCCTGCTCACACAGATAATCTGTCTGATAGTGACGGGCAGTGGTGAGTAACAGATGCTTTACCGCCGCCGCAGAGCCGGTTCCGGTACGGTAAGCCTCAATCGCCGCACTCATCTGCTGTTTTTCTGCCGGGCTCAGCAGGCGTTTGAAATACCCCTGCATATGCATCAGTGCATTGGTCATATTGGCGCGGGTCGCGGGTTGTGAAAATGCAGTGAGTAACATCTGCTGCCAGACCGCCGCCGTTTCCGCCAGTTCAGCCGGGGAGAGTGTTCCCGCCTGTGATAACAGTCGCCCGCTGCTTTTATATATCTGCGGTGAATAAGCCATCAGCGCGTATTTGTAACGGCTGTGCAGACGGATCAGACCGCCCGCACTGAGCGGCGGATTCAGTGCCTGAATCAGTTCCTGCTGTGCCTGCTGCCGCCACAACGCTTCCTCATCATCATTTTCCGTCTGTCGCTGATATGTCATATTTTCCGCCTTTTTATCTGTTACGGAGTGACTATAGTACAAAGTACACTGTTTCTGTTTTCCCTGTCCGTACATTTCCTGATATTTCTTTAATCTTTACTGCTTTGTATTCCCCCTGTTCGCTGTTATTCTTGCGGTGCCGGCGGCAACGCAGGGTGAGCCTCGCAAAATTGCCCTCTGTAACGTAAAATAGCGATTATCCCCCGGCACACAGCAACCCCGCACCTGAACTGCCACGGCGGTACGACTGACGGGGATGTGTTCTGTTATCTATTTATCCGGAATATAAGGTGAACCTTTTGCAAGGCACAGAATTACTTGAGTTTATTATTGATAAACTCGAAGACTCCAAAGCACAGGACATTATTACTATTGATGTACGCGGTAAATCCAGCATTACCGACCACATGATTATCTGTACCGGTACATCCAGCCGCCATCTGGCGTCTGTCGCCGATAACCTCATCACTGACTGCCGTCAGGCCGGTATGATGCCGCTCGGCGTGGAAGGTCAGGGCATTTCCGACTGGATTGTTGTTGATCTCGGTGAAGCTATCGTGCATGTGATGCAGGATGAAAGCCGCCGTATGTATGAATTAGAGAAACTCTGGAGCTGAGTGTTGAAGTTACAGCTCATTGCCGTCGGCACCAAAATGCCTGACTGGGTCGAAACCGGATTTCAGGATTATCTCCATCGTTTTCCGAAAGATATGCCGTTTGAACTGACCGAAATCCCGGCCGGAAAGCGGGGGAAAAACGCAGACATCAAACGGATCCTGGAAAAAGAAGGTGAGTTAATGCTGGCGGCGGCGGGTAAAGGCAACCGGATTGTCACACTGGATATTCCCGGCGCACGCTGGGATACCCCGCAGCTGGCCGGGCAACTGGAACGCTGGAAACAGGACGGACGCAACATCAGCCTGCTTATCGGCGGCCCGGAAGGCCTTTCGCCTGCCTGTAAAGCCGCCGCTGAGCAGAGCTGGTCGCTCTCCCCGCTGACCCTGCCGCATCCGCTGGTGCGTGTGCTGGTGGCGGAGAGTCTGTACCGCGCCTGGAGTATTACTGCCAATCATCCGTATCACAGGGAATAACCGCAGTGCCCGGTCTGAACGCGCCTGACGGCGATAAGAAAAAACACAAGCAACGGATGGACTTCCGCGATTACAGCGCGGAATCCGCCCTGTTTATCCGCCGTGCGGTGGTTGCATTTATCGGTATTGTTATTCTGTCTGCCGTACTGGTGGTGAATCTCTATCATCTCCAGATTAACCGCCATGAAGATTATCAGACCCGCTCCAATGATAACCGGATCAAACTGGTTCCGATTCCGCCGAGCCGTGGTCTGATTTATGACCGCAAAGGTACCCTGCTGGCGGAAAACAGAACCATTTATCAGCTCGAAATCGTGCCGGAGAAAGTCACCGGCCTGCCGGACGTACTGAATGAGCTGCGCGAGATTGTCGATCTGACCGACGAAGATATCGCGAATTATGAAAAAGAGCGCCGCCGTTCGCGCCGCTTTACCTCTATTCCGCTGAAAACCCCGCTCAACCAGATTCAGGTGGCGCGGTTTTCGGTAAATCAGTACCGGTTTCCGGGACTGGAAATCAAAGGCTATCAGCGCCGCTTCTACCCTTACGGCTCTGCCCTGACCCATGTGATTGGTTATGTGGCAAAAATTAACGACAAAGATGTCGAACGCCTGGATAAAGACGGTATTTTACCGAACTATGCCGCCACCCATGATATCGGTAAGCTGGGCATTGAGCGCTATTATGAATCCGTCCTGCACGGCAAAACCGGCTATGAGGAAGTGGAAGTCAACAGCCGCGGCCGCGTGATCCGCCAGTTACACGAGCAGGCACCGCAGGCCGGGAAAGATATCTATCTGACGATTGATCTCGAGTTGCAGATGTATATCGAAAAGCTGCTGACCACCAGCCGGGCGGCTGTCGTGGTCAGTGATCCGCGTAACGGCGAAATTCTCGCACTGGTGTCCAACCCGAGTTATGACCCGAACCTGTTTGTGAACGGCATTTCCGGTCCGGATTACCGGGGTCTGCTCAACAACCCGGATCGTCCGCTGATCAACCGTACCACCCAGGGGCTCTATCCGCCTGCATCCACCGTGAAACCGTTTATTTCAGTGGCGGCACTCAGCGAAAACGTGATCACCCGTAACACCACCATTTTTGACCCCGGCTGGTGGCAGCTGCCGGGATCGGAAAAACGTTACCGCGACTGGAAACGCTATGGTCACGGCAACCTGAACGTGGTGAAATCGATTATTGAATCGGCAGATACCTTCTTCTATCAGGTGGCGTATGACATGGGGATCGACCGCCTGTCCGCCTGGATGACCCGCTTCGGTTACGGCGAGTATTCCGGTATTGATCTGATCGAAGAGTACAACGGCGTGATGCCGACCCGTGAATGGAAACAGCGGCGCTATAAAAAACAGTGGTATCAGGGCGATACCATCCCGGTCGGGATCGGTCAGGGATACTGGACATCAACGCCTATTCAGATGGCGAAAGCCCTTAATACCCTGATCAATGATGGTGTGGTGAAAACGCCGCACCTGCTGCTCGGTACCAAAGAAGGTAACGGCATGCTGCCGTATGAGCAGAAAGAACATATTGCTATCGGTGACATTCATTCCGGTTACTGGGAGCTGGCCAAGTCCGGGATGTTCGGCGTTGCCAATGCCCCGAACGGCACCGGCCGCAAATTCTTTGCCGGTACACCGTACAAAGCGGCTGCCAAATCCGGTACGGCACAGGTGTTCAGTTATGAAACCTATAACGCCAGCAAACTGGCGGAACGTCTGCGCGACCATAAATTAATGATTGCCTACGCACCGTATGATAACCCGAAAGTGGCGGTGACCATTATTCTGGAAAACGGCGGTGCAGGCCCGGCAGTCGGTACCCTGGTCCGCCAGATCCTTGATCACGTCCTGCTGGGTGATAACAACACGGTACTGCCGGATGCTCCGCCGTCGCCACCCGGCAGTGAAACAGAGTAATGCCCATGACTGATAATCCGCGCAAAGTATCCCTGATGACCCGCATGCACATCGACTTCCCGTTGCTGGTACTGCTGCTGATCCTGCTGGTTTACAGCGCATTTGTGCTGTGGAGTGCCAGCGGGCTGGATCCGGAGATGATGGAGCGCCGCCTCGGGCAGATTTTCTCCGGCATCATTATTATGCTGATCCTGGCGCAAATTCCGCCCCGCGTGTATGAAACCTGGGCACCGCATCTCTATATTGTCTGTGTACTCCTGCTGGTTTTTGTTGATGTCTTCGGGCAGATCAGTAAAGGCGCGCAGCGCTGGCTGGATCTGGGGATAGTCCGTTTTCAGCCGTCCGAGATTGCCAAAATTGCGGTTCCGCTGATGGTGGCGCGATTTATGAACCGCGACCAGTGTCCGCCGACCCTGAAAAATACCGCCATTGCCCTGCTGCTGGTGGTGGTACCGACTCTGCTGGTCGCTGCACAGCCGGATCTCGGGACGTCTATCCTGGTTGCCGCCTCCGGTATTTTTGTGCTGTTTCTGGCCGGGATGAGCTGGCGTCTTATCGGGATCGCCGTGTTGCTGCTTGCCGCCTTTATTCCGCTGCTCTGGTTTTTCCTGATGCACGATTACCAGCGCGGCCGGGTGATGATGCTGCTCGATCCGGAAACCGACCCGCTCGGTGCCGGTTATCATATTATTCAGTCAAAAATTGCCATTGGCTCCGGCGGGCTGGCCGGCAAAGGCTGGATGCTGGGCACCCAGTCCCAGCTGGAATTTCTGCCGGAACGTCATACTGACTTTATCTTTGCTGTCCTCGCGGAAGAGCTCGGGCTGGTGGGGGTGATCTTCCTGCTGGTACTCTATCTGCTGATCATTATTCGCGGGCTGATGATTGCCGCCCGCGCTCAGAATACCTTCGGACGGGTAATGGTGGGCGGTCTGATGCTCATCTTTTTTGTCTATGTGTTTGTCAATATCGGTATGGTCAGCGGGATCCTGCCGGTGGTCGGTGTACCACTGCCGATGATGAGTTACGGCGGCTCCGCCCTTATTGTATTAATGGCAGGGTTTGGTATTGTCATGTCAATTCATACACACCGTAAGATGCTGTCAAAAAGCTTATAATACATTACGAGGTTTTCATGCGTTTACAATGGATTGCGGTCACCGTGATGGCCGCCCTGCTGGCAGGCTGCCCGTCAGTGCAGCCGCCGGTCAAACAGACACCGCCGCCGGGCCCGGCAAAAGAGATCCTCGGCGCCGTACCGGCTTATGAGCCGCTGCATCCGGGCGCAAATAATGATTATGTCCGTAATGGTCAGCAGTATCAGATTGTCCGTGATCCGGAAAACTTCAGTCAGCAGGGCTATGCCTGGATTTACGGTCAGGCCCAGAACGGCAACCGGACAGCCACCGGTGAGATCATCAACAGCGCCGAACTGACCGCCTCCCACCCGACACTGCCGATCCCGGGCTATGCGCGGATCACCAATATGGCGAATAACCGCATGATGGTGGTACGGATTAACGATCGCGGCCCGTATATGCCGGGCAAACAGATCGGGCTTTCCCGGGCTGTGGCAGATCGCCTGAACCTGCTGCCGAACACCAAAATTAAAATTGACCCGATTGTGGTGGCGGAAGACGGTTCCCTGAGCGGAACCGGGACTGTCGGTACCGTGGTCGCCAAACAGAGCTATGCTTTACCGGGCCGCCCGGAACTGGGAAAAACCAGTGCGCTGGGGACACCGGTAACCAACACCACCCCGGTGGTGCCGATCAGCAGCCGTCCTGTTATGGCACAGCCGCAGCCGGAATCCGCGCTGATCCCGACCGTGAAACAGCCCGCGGCACCGGCAGAAACACAAACTGAAAATACAGCCTCTCCTGCACCACAACAGGCTGCGGTGAATGGTTACCGAGTCCAGGTAGGTGCAGTGGCGAGCGAGGAGCGCGCATCACAGTGGCAGAAAGAACTCAGCGACAAACTGGGTGTGCCCGGTATGACTGAATCCTCCGGTGATATGTTCCGTGTCCAGCTGGGGCCGTTTACCAGCCGTGAGCGGGCCGCCGAAGTACAGGGACGCCTTCAGCAGCAGCTGAATATGAATTCATTTATCCTGGCACCGTAAAAGCAGGCAGTGATAACACTACGCGCTGTCATAGCTGTTTTGCTATGATAGCGTTTCTTTTTCACCGGCATCATCAATGTTGTTTTAACACTCATGAAATACGCAACGACTTATCAACACCGCGCCGGGCGCCTGGCCGCTTTCGGTCTGACCCTGGCACTGAGCGCCGCAGCTTCTGCCGCTGATGTTCCGAATCTGAATACCACCATCCCGCCTGTTCCGGATATTGAAGCGGAATCCTATATTCTGATGGATTACCATTCCGGCAAAATACTGGCGGAAAAAAATGCCGATGTCCGCCGTGACCCTGCCAGTCTGACCAAAATGATGACCAGCTATGTCATCGGCCAGGCAATGAACACCGGTAAATTCACCCCGGACACCATGGTCACCATCGGGGAAAACGCCTGGGCGACCGGTAACCCGGTATTCCGCGGCTCCTCGCTGATGTTCCTCAAACCGGGCGAGCGCGTCAGCGTGGCGGATCTCACACGCGGCATCAATCTGCAATCCGGTAATGATGCCTGTGTGGCGATGGCGGAATTTGTTGCCGGTGATCAGGACACGTTTGTCGGTCAGATGAACCAGTATGTGGCGCAGCTTGGTCTGAAAAATACCCACTTTAAAACCGTTCACGGCCTGGATGCCGACGGCCAGTACAGCAGTGCGCGGGATATGGCGCTCATTGGTCAGGCAATGATCCGTGACGTGCCGAATGAATATGCTATCTATAAAGAGCGCTCATTCACCTATAATAATATTACCCAGCAAAACCGTAACGACCTGCTGGGTGATAAAAGCCTGAATGCGGACGGGATTAAAACCGGTCACACCAACGGTGCGGGGTATAACCTGGTCGCCTCTGCCACCGAAGGGGATATGCGTCTGATCTCCGTGGTGATGGGCACCAAATCTGCCAAAGCCCGCAATGCGGAAAGCAAGAAACTGCTCACCTGGGGCTTCCGTTTCTTTGAAACGGTCAAACCGATGCAGAAAGACAACCCGCTGGTGTCTGAAATCGTCTGGTTCGGGGACAAAGACAAAGTGCAGCTGGGAGTGGAAAATGATGTTTATCTCACCATTCCGCGCGGCCGCCTGAAAGATCTGAAAGCCGGTTTTGTCCTGATCGATCCGGAACTGCATGCGCCGCTGGCGAAAAACCAGGTGGTCGGCACCATTAACTTCCAGCTCGACAACCAGATCATTGAAACCCGGCCGCTGGTCGTGACGGAAGCCGTCCCGGAAGGGAACTTCTTCAGTCGTCTGATCGACTATATCCGTCTGCTGTTTCACCGCTGGTTCGGCTGAGACTTGAAATCAGATGAACTATCCCCATATTTAGTTCATCTGACGTTTTGCTTTATTAAGGAGCACCCATGAAAACCAAACTCAATGAACTGTTAGAGTTCCCCTGCTCATTTACCTACAAAGTGATGGGTGCCGCTGAACCGGAATTAGTGAATGATGTTCTGGAAGTGATCCAGCGCCACGCGCCGGGTGACTACAGTCCGTCAATCAAACCAAGCAGCAAAGGGACCTATCATTCCGTTTCTGTCACCATTGACGCGACACACATTGAGCAGATCGAGAATCTGTACGAAGAATTAGGCGCGTTAGAGCGCGTGAGAATGGTGTTGTAACACCGTCATTTCTTCATCATTTCAGGCCGCCTTTCAAAGCGGCCTAAGATTGCTGACAAAGCAGGATAAAACGTAGTTTTTCCTGCTTTGTGTTATCAGCCGAAAATCAATAACTTGATTTTCCTGGTTTATTTTCACAACCTCTGTCGGTCGTCGCCAACCCCTGCGGGTTTGTCAACGGCCTGCGGCCGCCTTTCCGGGCGGCCTTTTTTTATCCTTCTGAACATTTTATGCGCATCACTGGTACGCATTTGCCGTGCGCGTTATACTGCTGGCCCGGCATACCGAACTGAAGATACCATTTTGCAAAATAACACCATCATTTTACGTCAGCTGGGCCTGCGGCCTTATCATCCTGTCTCTGAAGCCATGCACCAATTTACTGAACAGCGTACGGCGGAAACCGGCAACGAGATCTGGCTGGTTGAGCATGAACGTGTTTTTACCCAGGGTCAGGCCGGTAAAGCCGAGCATGTCCTTGCCCCCGGCGATATCCCGGTGATCCAGTCCGATCGCGGCGGCCAGGTGACCTACCACGGCCCGGGACAGCAGGTTATGTATGTGCTGATTGATCTTAAACGTGACAAAATCGGTGTGCGGGAACTGGTATCCGCCCTGGAAAACTCAGTGGTTGAGACACTGAAACAATGGAATATTGAGGCTTACCCGCGCCCGGATGCCCCCGGTGTTTATGTGGCGGGTAACAAAATCTGTTCACTCGGTCTGCGGATACGCAATGGTCGCTCATTCCACGGCCTTGCACTCAATATCAATATGGATCTCGAACCTTTTCACCGCATTAATCCGTGTGGCTATGCCGGTCTCGCCATGACACAAATGGCTGATTTTGTTCCCGGTATTACCCTTGCGGATGTTCAGCCCGTGCTGACCGCACAATTCTGCAGGCAATTAGGATTCCAACTTGCCGCAGAATAGTGTTATAATTTTTTTAACATTTTTAAAAAGATTTTTAAAAGATTGATGACTTTGTTACATTCAGCAGGCAGGCCGTCACCACGGCGCTCATCAATCACTATCCGATGAATCTAACCGGAAATGACATCAACATGAGTAAACCAATTCAGATGGAACGCGGTATCAAATACCGTGATGCCGATAAAATGGCGCTTATCCCGGTCAAAAACCTGGTATCAGAGACGACCGAACGATTACGCAAACCAAGCTGGATGAAAATCAAGCTTCCGGCTGATTCCCATAAAATCAAAGGGATCAAAGATGCAATGCGCCGTAACGGCCTGCATTCTGTCTGTGAGGAAGCCTCCTGCCCGAACCTGAGCGAATGCTTTAACCACGGTACCGCCACGTTTATGATCCTCGGGGCTATCTGCACCCGCCGCTGCCCGTTCTGTGACGTTGCCCACGGCCGCCCGAATGCACCGGATGCCAATGAGCCGCAGAAACTCGGTCAGACTATCAAAGACATGGGACTGCGTTATGTGGTGATCACCTCTGTTGACCGTGATGACCTGCGCGACGGCGGCGCACAGCATTTTGCTGACTGTATCACCGCTATCCGCGACCACAGCCCGGCAATTAAAATTGAGACCCTGGTACCGGACTTCCGCGGCCGGATGGATAAAGCACTGGAAATTCTGACCGCCACCCCGCCGGATGTTTTCAACCACAACCTGGAAAACGTACCGCGTATTTACCGCCAGGTACGCCCGGGTGCAAACTATGAGTGGTCACTGAAACTGCTGGAGCGCTTTAAAGAAGCCCATCCGGAAGTCCCGACCAAATCCGGTCTGATGGTCGGCTTAGGCGAGACCAATGAAGAGATCCTTGATGTGATGCGCGACCTGCGCCGTCACGGCGTGACCATGCTGACCCTGGGGCAGTATCTCCAGCCGAGCCGTCACCATCTGCCGGTTCAGCGTTATGTCAGCCCGGAAGAGTTTGAGGAAATGAAAGCCGAAGCAATGGCAATGGGCTTCACCCACGCCGCCTGCGGCCCGTTTGTCCGCTCTTCTTACCATGCTGATTTGCAGGCCAAAGGCGAAGAAGTTAAATAATTTCCCGCTGTTCTGCGAATACCGGAAACCGCCGCTGAAAAACGGCGGTTTTTTTATGCCACTCCGGTGATGACGCGGGTAACGGGCAAAACGAAAAGTCGCTGTAAACACATCCCTGTGCGCTCGGATCGCGCCATCCATGGCGCTTACGCTTTTCGTTCGCCTGCCCGTTACCGGCGTTTTACCTGACCGGAAAACATCTCAATGATGTATGTCTTTTGTGCTCTGCCCCGCTGCCGCTATTCCCCCCGCAACGGATGCGGATTATGATGCGTTCCATATCACATTATTAATGAGTAAATGATGAAACGTAGCGGCGTTTTATGCCTGACAGCACTGGCTCCCGCCGTCTGGGGCAGTACTTACCTGATAACAACCGAAATGCTGCCTGCAGGCTACCCGATGACTGTTGCCATGCTGCGCGCCTTACCCGCCGGTCTGCTGCTGATGCTGTTTATCCGCCGGTTGCCGAAAGGGATCTGGTGGGGGCGGATTTTCGTGCTCGGGGCACTGAATTTCGCGGTGTTCTGGTGGCTGCTGTTTGTCTCGGCCTATCGCCTGCCGGGCGGTGTCGCCGCAACAGTCGGGGCCATTCAGCCGCTGATTGTGCTGCTGCTCTCCCGCATGGTGCTGGGCAATGTGCTGAAGCCCCCGGCGGTGCTCGGCGCACTGTGCGGGATAGGCGGGGTGGCGCTGCTGTTACTGACACCGCAGGCAAAACTTGACACTATCGGTATTATTGCCGGATTAGCCGGTGCGTTCTCCATGGCCGCCGGTACGGTGCTGAGCCGCCGCTGGCAGCCGGACGTCTCACCGCTGACCTTTACCACCTGGCAGCTTACCGCAGGCGGATTACTGCTGCTGCCGGTCTCTCTGCTGCTTGAACCGGCACTGCCGCCGCTGACACTGCTCAATATCAGCGGATTTTTGTATCTGGGACTGATTGGCGCGGCACTGACCTATCTGTTCTGGTTTCGCGGACTGGCAATCCTCGGACCAAACTCTGTGGCATCACTCGGTTTTCTCAGCCCGCTGACGGCAGTGCTGCTGGGCTGGTTTGTGCTGGATCAGCAACTGAGCCTGTTACAGTGTTCAGGGGTTATCGTGGTGATCGGCAGTGTCTGGCTCAGCCAGGTTGCTAACCGGCGCTGATATAAAAAAACCCGTTACCATGGTGAGTAACGGGTTTTCGTCACGGTAATGTCGAATTAAAATAACGGCTACGGTATAGCGTGTTACAACTTAGATCGAGACAACGTTTGCGGCAGACGGGCCTTTCGCACCATCAACGATTTCAAATTCCACTTTCTGGCCTTCTGCCAGTGTTTTGAAACCATCATTCAGAATTGCAGAGAAGTGAACAAACACATCTTTGCTGCCGTCTTCCGGAGTGATAAAACCGAAACCTTTTGCTTCGTTAAACCACTTCACGTTACCTTTGCGTTTTGACATTCAAAAAAACCTTTTTACAAGTGATAGTACTTCATCAGTACCCGGCCAGCCGTTTTCAGACTGTATTGATCCTGCCGGGCAATCTGGTTCGAGACTAAACTACCCGCCGGATAGTGACATTGTGAGAGATATTCCGCTGATATACCAGAGGATTTGTCCTGGTTATTTCAACGGTCAGCAGGAGTTGTCACCTTTTTACTCAGATAATACCTTCATGGCGTAACAGCCACTGCTTGATATCCAGGCCGCTGCTGTAGCCGCCCATTGAACCGTCATGTGCAATCACCCGGTGACACGGAATAATCAGACAAATCGGGTTACGCCCGTTTGCCATACCGACCGCGCGGCAGTAATTGGCAGAGCCCAGCTTAAGCGCCAGATCTTTATAAGACCAGGTGATCGCAAACGGAATGGTCGATAACTGCGCCCACACCCTGGTCTGGAATTCAGTACCGTGCGGATTGAGTTTTACACTGAAATCCTGCCGTTTCCCGGCGAAATATTCATCCAGCTCATGAATACACTGTCTGATATGCGGGTTATCACTGCCGCTCTGCTCCGGCGCAGTATCATCAAATCCCAGTTCAGTGATCCCCTGCTCATCCGCGCTGATAATGATAAAACGGCGGGGAAATCCGGTTGGAGCCTTTATATAAGTCGTCGCCATACGTTTGCCCTTTGTGCTGGTTTTGCTATAGCAAAACCTAATTGTGATAAAGAGACAAACATCATTTACGTCATTCATCTCACAACAGAGAAAATAACGAGACAAATGAATTCATGCAAGTCAGTTCACCGGAAAATGATCCCCCGGTGAACAGCTTTGTGACGGATGATAAGAGAACGAATTATTTCAGCCAGTCGGCGACGGCCTCATAGGTACCGCGAAAGAGGATGCGATCAGCTTTTTTGTCCAGCTGATAGCTGTACATCGGGTCGTAATATTCTTCCAGAAGCGGACACAGCCACGAGAAGTGGGCTTCCGTATTACCGCTGCGCCACTGCTCCGCGAGCGCACTGCCGAGCAGCGCGGTCAGTTCCGCTGCCCGCTGCGTGCCGAGCCGCCGCCGGATAGCGGACAACCCGTGATGCAGGTATTCACTGTATGCCTCACGCCCTTTTTCTTCGCCGTATGCGGCGGTGAAATCATAAGTCATGCGGTCAAAATACTCTTCTTTCAGGCGTTCCAGGCGGCGCTCAAACGGATCTTCCACCACCACCAGCGATGCCTGTGCCATTTGTGCCCGCAGCGGCTCCGGCAGGCCGTTGGCGCCGATGGCTCGGCCTTCATCTTCCAGCACCCAGCGGGTACAGGTTTCTTCTTTTTTTATCATGGCGGCAGCGAGATGGTTTTCAAATGTCGCCTGGGCAAACTGTGCCTCCAGCGTACGCCCGAAAGACGATCCGCGGTGATGCGCCAGCCCTTCCAGGTCGATACCGTCAGCCAGTTCGCCCACCAGCGTGGTTTTACCGCTGCCGGTACAGCCGCCGATCAGGATCACCGGACGCGCCACCAGTTCTTCAGTCACCTGAATCACCGCCTGACGCAGTGCTTTGTAACCACCGGTGATCAGCGGGTATTCCGTTCCCGCATCCCGCAGCCACTGCTGCACGATATGCGAGCGCTGGCCACCCCGGGCACAACAGAGATACCCCTGCGGATATTCCGCACAAGCCGCCAGCCAGTCCGCTATACGCTGCTCACGGCGTTCACCGCTGACCAGCTGATGTCCCAGTGCCAGCGCTTTTTCAGCGCCCTGCTGTTTATAGCAGGTACCGACAGCGGCCCGCTCCTCATCATTCATCAGCGGCAGATTGTGTGAGGCAGGCATGGCTCCCCGGCTGAATTCAACCGGCGCGCGGACATCAATCAGCGGGGTATCAGAAGCAAGGAGTATGCGGATAGTTCGGGAAGACGGGGCTAATTCCATAATAAATGTGTGATTTCAGTTCAGATGCCAATAAATTCAGCTGTCTGCAAAAGACAGTTCAGATTTTTTTATTGTACGCCTGACGGGGACATTTGTCGCTGCGGATTTTCCCCCTCCTCATATTCACCGTGCAGACAGTTCATCATGTGTTTACGCATATTCCGATTAATAATAGTGATAATCATTCAAAATATAAAAACACCATATATAGTGTGGTTGATATATTTAATATCTACATATAGTATTTAAAACACAGTTAACCCACGACATCTGCTCATAACGGGCAATGAAAACCACGGGAAACCGCCATGACAGTGACTATCTACAGCAAACCCGATTGCGTGCAGTGCAATGCCACTTACCAGATGCTGACACGGAAAAACATTCCGTTCAGTGTCATTGATATTACTCAGGATGAGCAGGCGTATCTGCATGTCCGCACACTGGGATATCAGCAGGTGCCGGTGGTGATCGCCGGTCAGGATCACTGGGCCGGGTTCCGTCCCGACAAACTTGCCGCCCTCTGAACCGCACACACCGGAGGCACCATGACCACACAGGCACTGATTTATTTCTCCACCCGTTCAGAAACCTGTCACCGTTTCACGGAAAAACTGGGGATCCCGGCCACGCGGCTGCCGGAAGACGGTGATCTCACTGCCACACAACCCTTTGTGCTGCTGGTGCCGACCTACGGCGGCGGCCATCACAGCGGCGCGGTGCCGCGTCCGGTGATCCGCTTTCTTAACCGCCCTGAAAACCGGGCGCTGCTGCGCGGTGTGATCGCCGCCGGGAATACCAACTTTGGCCGCGCTTATGCTATCGCCGGTGACATTATCGCCGCCAAATGTCAGGTGCCGTTTTTATACCGTTTTGAACTGCTCGGCACACAGGCGGATGTCAATAACGTCCGCCGCGGCTTACACCAATTCTGGCAGCAGCAGGCCGCAGAGACCGCCTGCTGAGTGCTGCTTACCTGATTCCGGGATAACACGATGACCACTGAATACACGGATTACCACGCCCTGAATGCTATGCTCAACCTGTATGATGCAGAGGGCCGGATCCAGTTTGATAAAGATGTGACGGCGGCACACCACTACTTCCGCCAGCATGTGAATCAGAACACCGTGTTTTTCCACAACCTGCGGGAAAAGCTCGATTTTCTGATTAATGAAAACTATTACGAAGCTGACGTTATCGCACAATATGATTTTGAATTTATTAAAAATCTGTTCCGGCTGGCGTACAGCAAAAAATTCCGCTTTGCGACCTTCCTCGGTGCCCTGAAATATTACACCGGTTATACCCTGAAAACCTTTGACGGCCAGCGCTATCTGGAGCGGTTTGAAGATCGCGTCTGCATGGTGGCGCTGACACTGGCGCGGGGAGATACGCAACTGGCAGAGCATCTGCTGGAAGAGATCATCAGCGGACGTTTCCAGCCCGCCACCCCGACCTTCCTCAACTGCGGCAAAAAACAGCGCGGTGAATTTGTCTCCTGCTTCCTGCTGCGAATCGAAGACAATATGGAATCCATCGGCCGCAGTGTGAACTCCGCCCTGCAACTCTCCAAACGCGGTGGTGGCGTGGCATTTCTGCTGACCAACCTGCGTGAGTCCGGTGCGCCGATCAAACTGATTGAAAACCAGTCCAGCGGGGTGGTGCCGGTGATGAAGATGCTGGAAGATGCCTTTTCTTACGCCAATCAGCTGGGGGCACGCCAGGGCGCCGGGGCGGTATATCTGCATGCGCACCATCCGGATATCCTCACGTTTCTCGATACCAAGCGGGAAAACGCGGATGAAAAAATCCGTATCAAAACCTTGTCTCTCGGCGTGGTGATCCCGGATATCACCTTTGAGCTGGCCAAAAATAATGAGCCGATGTACCTCTTCTCCCCGTACGATGTGGCGCGGATTTACGGCAAACCGATGTCAGAACTGAGCATCTCAGAGCACTATGCGGACATGGTGAATAACAAGGCCATCCGCAAACGCAAAATCAATGCCCGTGAGTTTTTCCGTATCCTGGCGGAGATCCAGTTTGAATCCGGTTATCCCTACATTATGTTTGAGGACAATGTGAACCGGGCAAACCCGGTCGCCGGCTACATTAATATGAGCAACCTCTGCTCGGAGATACTCCAGGTTAACAGCGCCAGTGAATACAATGATGATCTGAGTTACCGCCACACCGGGCGCGATATCAGCTGTAACCTCGGCTCGCTGAACATCGCGAAAATGATGGATTCCCCGGATTTCGCCCGCTCCGTTGAAATCGCCGTGCGCGGACTGACCTCGGTGTCAGATATGAGTCAGATCCGCAGTGTGCCGTCCATCGATCACGGTAACAAGGGTTCTCATGCTATCGGGCTCGGGCAGATGAACCTGCACGGTTATCTGGCGCGGGAGCATATTCATTATGGTTCAGAAGAAGGTATTGATTTCACCAATATCTATTTTTTAACCATCGCCTATTATGCCCTGAAAGCCTCCAACCGGCTGGCGATTGAGCGGCAGCAGACCTTCCGTAACTTTGAGCAGTCAGCCTATGCCAGCGGGGCGTATTTCAGTAAATACATCACACAGAAATGGGAACCGGCGACAGAGAAAGTCCGCGCCCTGTTTGCTGATGCCGGTATTACCGTTCCGTCACAGGCGGACTGGCAGCAGCTGAAAGAGAGTGTGATGGCGCACGGGCTGTACAACCAGAACTTACAGGCAGTCGCGCCGACCGGATCGATTTCCTATATCAATCACGCGACCTCCTCCATTCACCCGATTGTGGCCCGTATTGAGATCCGCAAAGAAGGCAAGCTCGGCCGTGTCTATTACCCGGCCGCCTTTATGACCAACGATAATCTTGAGTATTACCGGGATGCCTATGAAATCGGGCCGGAAAAGATTATCGATACATACGCCGCCGCCACGCAGCATGTTGATCAGGGCTTATCCCTCACCCTCTTTTTCAGTGATGAGGCATCCACCCGCGATATCAACCGCGCACAGATTTATGCCTGGCGCAAAGGGATAAAAACCCTCTATTACGTGCGCCTGCGCCAGTCCGCGCTGGAAGGCACCGAAGTGGCGGGCTGTGTTTCCTGCGCCGTATAAACCGTTTATTTCAGGATATTATCATGACCACATTAAGCCGCATTTCCGCGATTAACTGGAACCGGATCGGGGATGACAAAGACCTTGAGGTCTGGAACCGCCTGACCAGCAACTTCTGGCTGCCGGAAAAAGTGCCGCTCTCCAATGATATTCCGTCGTGGCAGACACTGACTCCGGCAGAGAAACAACTGACTATCCGCGTGTTCACCGGTCTGACCCTGCTGGATACTATTCAGAATACCGTCGGCGCACCGGCACTTATCCCAGATGCCCTGACGCCGCATGAAGAAGCGGTACTTTCCAATATCAGCTTTATGGAGGCGGTACATGCCCGCTCTTACAGCTCGGTTTTCTCCACGCTCTGCTCCACACAGGAAATTGATGACGCCTACCGCTGGAGTGAAGAGGAACCCACGCTGCAAAATAAAGCGGCGATTATCCTCGGCTATTACCGTGACCCGCACCCGCTGAAAAAGAAAGTTGCCAGTGTGTTTCTGGAATCCTTCCTATTCTATTCCGGATTTTATTTACCGATGTACTGGTCAAGCCGCGCCAAACTGACAAATACTGCCGATCTGATCCGTCTGATTATCCGGGATGAAGCAGTACACGGCTATTATATCGGTTATAAATTCCAGCGTTCATTACAGAATTATGACGAACAAACCCGCAAAGAAATAAAGGAATTCACCTTCAGTCTGTTATTTGATTTATACGAAAATGAAGTCAGTTATACACGGAAATTATATGACGGTGCCGGATGGTCTGAGGATGTGATTAAATTCCTGCATTACAACGCCAATAAGGCACTGATGAACTTAGGCTATGAAGCGTTGTTTCCGGAGAGTGTGACGGATGTCAGCCCGGCAATATTATCGGCACTGTCACCGGATGCCAACGAGAATCACGATTTCTTTTCCGGTTCAGGCTCTTCTTATGTGATAGGTAAAGCGGTGAACACAGAAGATGAGGACTGGGATTTTTAAATCAATCACTTCCGTTTAAGTATCGTACTATAAATACCGGTTTTATTAATGCACTGATATTACAGTATATTTGTATCAGTGCATTTTTCGCTCACAAAATAACCTGAATCATCAATTTTTACGGGGGTATTTTCCCGATATCAGGATATTTTTATCGAGTTGTTTTCTTACTTAACCTAAATATCCGTTATTGCACCATTAATTACACATCATTATTAATAAATATATTTAATGTGGAGTGATTTTTTTTCCCTGTTTTCGCGATGAATCTCACAACTTACTGACGCCGGAATTATCCGGCGGAATATCATCATATTCCCTTTTCCGGCATTCCGGATAAAAAGCGGTTAAAACAAGCGCCTGGTTAACTTTCCGCTGCTCTCTCTTTCTTATTCCCCGCAAATTATTCACATATTAATGAAATGGAATATTTACCGGATACCGGTGATTTTACACCAAAAATATATCCGCTCTTTTTGATTAATTATCATAAACAAGGGGTTGTCAGCATTATCTCGTATGCTAGGGTAAATAACGCTTTTTTTCAGGGAGAGGATCCACATTTACCTATTTCACATCCACGTTATTCTGAATGGATATACTGCATGGCAATAAAACTCGAAGTTAAAAATCTCTATAAAATATTCGGTGAGCACCCGAAACAGGCATTTGAATTATTAGAACAGGGCCTGGACAAAGAACATATCTTTGAAAAGACCGGTGCTACCGTCGGCGTACAGGACGCCAATCTGGCCATTGAAGAAGGCGAAATATTCGTCATCATGGGACTGAGCGGTTCAGGGAAATCCACCTTAGTTCGTCTTCTCAATCGCCTGATAGAACCGACCCGCGGCCAGGTGCTGATTGACGGCGAAGATATCGCTGTGATTTCCGATCAGGCACTGCGTGAGGTACGGCGCAAAAAAATCAGCATGGTGTTTCAGTCCTTTGCGCTGATGCCGCATATGTCGGTGATCGACAATACCGCATTCGGCCTGGAACTGGCCGGGATGAGCAAAGCGGAACGTCATGAACGCGCTCTGGATGCGCTGAAACAGGTCAACCTGGAGCAGTGGGCGAATTCCTATCCGGATGAGCTGTCCGGCGGGATGCGTCAGCGGATCGGGCTTGCCCGCGCGCTGGCGAATGACCCGGATATCCTGCTGATGGATGAGGCATTCTCCGCCCTTGACCCGCTGATCCGTACCGAGATGCAGGATGAGCTGCTGAGCCTCCAGGGCGATAAACAGCGCACCATCGTCTTTATTTCCCATGACCTCGACGAGGCCATGCGTATCGGCGACCGTATCGCCATTATGCAGGGCGGCGTGGTGGTGCAGGTCGGCACCCCGGATGAGATCCTCAATAATCCGGCTAATGATTATGTCCGTACCTTCTTCCGTGGTGTGGATATCAGTCATGTGTTCAGCGCCAAAGATATTGCCCGCCGCCGTGCGGATGCGCTGCTGCACGTGGCGCCGGGCTTCGGCCCGCGCTCAGCACTGAAAGTCCTCAATGATGATGACCGCGAATACGGCTATCTGATTGAACGCGGGCAAAAATTTGCCGGTATTGTTTCTGTTGCCTCACTGGAGGCGGCACTGAAAGCGAAAAAACCTATCACAGATGCCATTCTGAGCGAGCCGCAGGCGGTCAGCGCCGACACGCCGCTCAATGAGCTGCTGACCGTTGTCGCGCAGTCACCGTGTGCTGTTCCGGTGGTCGGCAACAACAACCGCTATGCCGGGGTTATCTCAAAAGGGATGCTGCTGCAGGCTTTAGATAAGGAGACGCCGAATGAGCCGGAATAATCAACAGGATACAGAACTGGATCCGTGGGCGGCGACATCAGAGCCGGATCCTTCATCATCACAGACCGTCCCGGACGCCGCAGACAGCAGTGATCCGTGGGGAAGTGCCGCCGATACCGGTGGTGCGGATGCCGACCCGTGGGGCGGCGCAGCCGACAGCGGCAGTGACTGGCTGGATGCCGCACCGGCAGATACCGGCCCTGCTTTTGACTGGGCTAACCCGTTTGATCACTCGCTGATCCCGTTTGACAGCTGGGTGACCGATGCCATCAACTGGATTGTGCTGCACTTCCGTCCGGTCTTTCAGGGCATCCGTGTGCCGATCGACTTTGTGCTCACGACCTTTGAACAGGGACTGACCGCCATTCCGGCGCCGATCGCCATTCTTATCTTTGCTCTGCTCGCCTGGCAGATGAGCGGCAAAGGGCTGGGGCTTGCCACCGTGATATCACTGACCTTTATCGGTGCCATCGGGGCATGGAATGAAGCAATGGTGACTCTGTCACTGGTTCTGACCGCCCTGATGTTCTGTATTATCATCGGGTTGCCTACCGGCATTGCCCTGGCACGCCATGAACGCGCCGCGAAATTTATCCGTCCGCTGCTTGATGCCATGCAGACAACACCGGCCTTCGTCTATCTGGTGCCGATTGTTATGCTGTTCGGTATCGGTAACGTACCGGGTGTGGTGGTAACCATTATCTTCGCCCTGCCGCCGGTGATCCGCCTGACTATCCTCGGGATCCGTCAGGTGCCCGCTGACCTGGTCGAAGCCGCAGAATCCTTTGGTGCCAACCCGCGCCAGATGCTGTTTAAAGTACAGCTGCCGCTGGCAATGCCGACCATCATGGCCGGGATCAACCAGACTCTGATGCTGGCACTGTCCATGGTGGTAATCGCCTCCATGATCGCCGTCGGCGGCCTGGGGCAGATGGTACTGCGCGGTATCGGCCGCCTGGATATGGGGCTGGCGTCTGTCGGTGGTGCGGGGATTGTCATTCTCGCCATTATTCTTGACCGCCTGACACAATCACTCGGGAAAGATTCCCGCAGCAAAGCCGGCCGCCGCTGGTATCACACCGGCCCTGCCGGGCTTATTACCCGTCCGTTCCGCCGCGCGCCGTAACACACGGCAGGGAGCCTCCGCTCCCGCTCATTATCACCCTGCCGCTGTTATCGCGGCGGCAGGCACAACAAGAGGGAAAACGATGCGTAAGACAGCAATCGCAGCAATCGCCTTATCGGCACTCATTGGTACTCAGGCTTTCGCGGACACCGCACAGCCGGGCAAAGGGGTCAAAGTGCTGCCTGTACAAAGCACCATTACTGAAGAAACCTTTCAGACCCTTATCGTCAACAAAGCACTGGAAGAACTCGGCTACGACGTGCAGCCGATCCAGGAAGTGGATTACAACGTGGCCTATGCGTCAATCGCCAACGGTGATGCCACCTTTATGGCAGTAAGCTGGGTGCCGCTGCACAATTCCCAGTACAAGGCGGCCGGAGGTGACGATAAATTCTACCGCAAAGGGGATTATGTCGTGAACGCCGCTCAGGGGTATCTGATTGACAAAAAAACCGCTGAGAAATACCACATCACCAATATTGAACAGCTGAAAGACCCGGAAATCGCCAAGCTGTTTGACAGCAACGGCAACGGTAAAGCAGATCTGACCGGCTGTAACCCGGGCTGGGGCTGTGAGGCCGCCATCAACAACCATCTGAACGCCTATAAGCTGACAGACACCGTTGAGCACAACCAGGGGAACTATGCCGCGATGATGGCAGACACCATCACCCGTTACAAAGAAGGCAAACCGGTGCTTTACTATACCTGGACGCCGTACTGGATCAGTGATGTCCTGAAACCGGGACGTGATGTGGTCTGGCTGGAAGTGCCGTTCTCCTCCATGCCGGACGGTGAGAAAATTGACACCAAACTGCCGAACGGCAAAAACTACGGCTTCCCGCCGAGCACTATGCATATCGCGGCCAACAAAGCCTGGGCTGAGCAGAACCCGGCGGCCGCAGAACTGTTTGCCGTCATGAAACTGCCGGTTTCGGCAATTAACGCCCAGAACCTGCGCATGCATAACGGCGAAAATTCACAGGCGGATATTGAACGTCACGCCAATGCCTGGATTAAAGCTAATCAGGCGAAATTTGACGGCTGGATTGAACAGGCGCGCAAAGCCGCTGATAAATAACCGGATCTGAAAAATCCTCCCGGCGGCCATCACAGTATGGCCGCTTTTTTATTCTCAATGAAACGTGATCAACCTCACAAAATCGATACCCTTTCCGGTCTGCTTTCTATATAGTAACGCTCCGTAGTACCCGTAATCATTTCATACTCAATCAATCTTATAATAATCATGAAAAAGAAGACCATTGATGCGGTTCTGACACCTCAGCTTATCTGCCTGATGGCAATAGCAACCGGGTTGTTAGTCGCCAGTAACTATTATGCACAGCCTTTACTCGAGACGATTGCCGTGCAATTCGGCGTCACCGCCGGTATGGCCGGATTTATCGTCACCACCGCTCAGCTCAGTTATGCTGCCGGTCTGATGTTTCTGGTGCCGCTCGGGGATAAATTCGAGCGCCGCAACCTGATTGTCACCATGACACTGCTGTCAGCTGCCGGGCTGGTGATTTCCGCTCTGTCACAGACCCTCTGGCAGTTACTGCTGGGTACCGCACTGGCCGGCATGTTCTCCGTCGTGGCACAGATCCTTATCCCGCTGGCGGCGACTATCGCCAAACCGCAGCATCGCGGCAAGGCCGTCGGGATCATTATGAGCGGCCTGCTGCTCGGCATCCTGCTGGCACGGACCGTCGCCGGAGTGCTGGCAGAATTCGGCGGCTGGCGGACTGTTTACTGGGCAGCGTCCGGGCTGCTGGTTCTGCTGGCCCTGATCCTGTATCTGCGTCTGCCGCAGTACAAACAGGTATCTGAGCTGAAATACGGTCAGCTGCTGGCCTCCGTTGTGGTGCTGTTTGTCCGCACCCCGGTTCTGCGTGTCCGCGCCGCACTCGGTGCTATTGTGTTTGCCGCGTTCGGCCTGCTCTGGACCTCAATGGCTTTTTTGCTGGCATCGGCTCCGTTTAATTACTCTGAGAGCACTATCGGGCTGTTCGGCCTCGCCGGTGCTGCCGGTGCGCTGATGGCGGGTCCTGCCGGGCGTTTTGCTGATAAAGGCAAAGGCCGCCTGACCACCAGCGCCGGTCTGCTGCTCCTGCTGCTCTCATGGATCCCGCTGGCACTGAGCGGCTATTCTGTCGCCGCCTTTGTCGCCGGGGTGGTGGTTCTGGATCTGGCGGTGCAGGCAGTGCATGTCACCAATCAGAGTACCCTCTACCGGATGATGCCGGAGGCACGCAGTCGCCTGACAGCCGGTTATATGACCTGCTATTTCTGCGGCGGTGCATTCGGCTCACTGCTGTCCGGTTATGCCTACAGCCACTACGGCTGGGATGGCGTCTGCTGCAGCGGCGCAGCGGTCAGTGCCCTCGGGCTGGTGATCTGGCTTGCCGGGAAGAAGTATGATGTACCGCAGTCTGATGACGCTCCGGCCCGTCAGCAGACATCACACACCTGATTCCTCCGGAAAAAGCACCTTCAGGTGCTTTTTTCCACTCAAAAATCGAACAAATATCGCATAATAATCTACCACTTGTAGATTATCCCTTCATAAAAAGTTACAAATAACACTGTTAATCAAAGAAAATAATTTTTGACCACGTAAAATAGATACCACAGCGATAATCACTGCCATAACGGCAATGCAGATCATTTGATATTCTTCATTATCATGGTTCACTAATAAAAATTGACGTAATTTATGAAGCGAAAATTACGCATAATCAGAGTCAGCCACCCGGTAATGAAAATGTAAGTCATTTGCTAAATAATAAGTGATATTTGTGACTAACATTCATAAAATTTATGAATCAGTTAGCATTATCAAAAGAAATGTAGTGATATTAACCTGCTATAATTGTTAAATTAATCTTTTGACCGGCCATTTCGCGGGTCATAGCCGGGTTAACATACCAACAGAAACTAATAAGGTATCTCAATAATGGAAAGTTCATTTACACCGACAGAAGAGTTGCTTAACAGCCGGATTTCACAACAAAAGAGTCTGGGTGCGGATCTGCCGTATCAGGAAATTTTGCTGACCCGGCTTTCAATGCACGTTCAGAGTAAATTATTAGAAAAACGTAACAATATGCTGAAATCTCAGGGCATCAACGAAACATTGTTCATGGCGCTGATGATTCTGGATACTAAAGAATCTCACAGTATTCAGCCTTCGGAACTCAGTGCCGCGCTCGGCTCTTCCCGCACCAATGCTACCCGTATTGCGGATGAACTCGAGAAAAACGGCTGGATTGAGCGCAAAGAGAGCCATAATGACCGCCGCTGTCTGCATCTGCACCTGACAGAAAAAGGCTCTGATTTTCTGCATGACCTTCTTCCGCCTCAGCATGATTCATTGCGTCATATCTGGTCAGCACTGGACAATGATGAACAGAAAAATCTGGAGAAACTGATGCGTAAACTGCTTATTCAGCTCGATAAGGGCGACAACTAAATAACCTTTTATTGTTTAAGGTTAATGAATAAGAGCTTTTCTCAATAAGCAGGTGTAAAAAAACCTTTTCTGTTGGCCCGGATCCTTTATCCTTCACAGGCTGACATTTCTGCCATCAATTGATGCGCTGACCATCCCGGCTTGCGGTTGTCGTTTATCACAGTAACGACAATAGCAAGCCTGTCTTTGTTGTGGTTATGTCATGCAACACCTTAAAAAAAGAACAATATCCGGAGATAACTGATGAGTGTCAGTGAGGAAACTCAGGCTGCCCAGCCCCCTGTCCGTAACAAAAAACGACAACGCCGTAATGCGCTGATGTTACTGACATTACTGTTTGTATTACTGGGTGCGGCTTACACCGTTTACTGGTTTATGGTGCTCCGCCACCATGAATCGACCGATAATGCCTATGTCACCGGTAACCAGGTGATTGTGATGTCACAGGTATCCGGCAGTGTGACGACGGTCAGTGTGGATAACACCGATTATGTGACCGCCGGAACGCTGCTGGTTCAGCTGGATAAACGGGATGCCGGTCTGGCGCTGGAAAAAGCACAGGTCGCGCTGGCAAACAGCGTCCGTCAGACACATCAGCAGATGATCAACAGCCGTCAGTTGCTGGCCGGTATCGACGTCCGCCGTTCAGAACTGACCCGCCTGCAGAACGATCTGCGCCGTCGCGAAGTGCTGGGCGCACAGAATGTGATCGGCAAAGAAGAACTTCAGCACGCCCGCGAAGCTGTGGTGAGCGCCAAAGCGCAGCTGGATGTTGCCACCGAGCAGTTTAATGCCAACAAAGCCGTGATCCTCGATACCCCGCTGAGCGAACAGCCTGCAGTGAAACAGGCCGCTACCGAAGTGCGCAACGCCTGGCTGGCACTGGCGCGGACCGATATCCGCAGCCCGGTAGACGGTTATGTCTCCCGGCGCAGCGTGCAGGTCGGCGCACAAATAACGCCTGCCACTCCGCTGATGGCCGTGGTTCCGGCCACCGGCATGTGGATTGACGCCAACTTTAAAGAAACCCAGCTCAGCACCATGCGTATCGGGCAGCCTGCCAAAGTGATCACTGATTTCTACGGCGATAAAGTCGTCTTCACCGGTACCGTTACCGGGCTGGATATGGGCACCGGCAGCGCCTTCTCCCTGCTGCCTGCACAGAATGCCAGCGGTAACTGGATTAAAGTCGTACAGCGCCTGCCGGTGCGTATCGCGCTGGATCCGGCACAGCTGGAACAATACCCGCTGCGTATCGGTCTTTCCGGTGATGTCACGGTGGACACGCAGAATACTGACGGCCCGGTGCTGTCGAAAAGCGTACGCTCCGATCCGGCCTATCATACCAGTGCCCTGAGCATTGATATGCAACCGGCGGATCAGATGATCACTGAGATTATCAGCCGCAATGCCGGTCAGTAAGGAGTCAGGGTTATGCAGGCGCCACTGACCGGAGCAAGACTGGCCTGGATGACGATCGCCCTGTCACTGGCGACCTTTATGCAGGTGCTTGACTCCACTATCGCCAACGTGGCGATCCCGACAATCGCCGGTAACCTGGGTTCTTCTAACTCTCAGGGAACCTGGGTAATTACTTCATTCGGGGTGGCGAATGCCATCTCCATCCCGATCACCGGCTGGCTGGCCAAACGGATCGGCGAAGTGCGTCTGTTTATGTGGTCAACCGCGCTGTTTGCCATCTCCTCCTGGTTATGCGGTATTTCCAACAGCCTCGGCATGCTGATTTTCTTCCGTGTGATCCAGGGTCTGGTGGCCGGGCCGCTGATCCCGCTGTCACAGAGTCTGCTGCTCAATAACTATCCGCCGGCGAAACGTACCATGGCACTGGCCCTCTGGTCAGTCACCATTGTTATCGCCCCGATCTGCGGGCCGATCCTCGGCGGCTATATCAGTGATAACTATCACTGGGGCTGGATTTTCTTCATTAACGTGCCGTTCGGGATTGTGATCATGATGCTGACCGCAAAAACCCTGGAAGGCCGGGAAACCAAAACGGAAATCCGTCCGATTGATACTGTCGGGCTGATCCTGCTGGTGGTGGGGGTTGGTTGCCTGCAGATTATGCTCGACCAGGGCAAGGAGCTGGACTGGTTTAACTCGACGGAGATTATTGTCCTGACCGTGATAGCCGTGGTTGCCCTCGCCTTCCTGATCGTCTGGGAGCTGACGGACGACCACCCCGTGGTGGACTTGTCTCTGTTTAAGAGCCGCAACTTCACGATAGGCTGTCTCAGCCTCAGCCTGGCCTATATGCTCTATTTCGGCACCATTGTTCTGCTGCCTCAGCTGTTACAGGGGGTATTCGGCTACACTGCCACCTGGGCGGGGCTGGCTTCCGCGCCGGTCGGTATTCTGCCGCTGCTGATCACGCCGCTTATCGGTAAATATGCCCATAAAGTGGATTACCGGATCATTGTGACATTCAGCTTCGTTATGTATACCGTCTGTTTCTACTGGCGGGCCTATACGTTTGAACCGGGCATGGACTTTGCCGCTGCAGCCTGGCCGCAGTTTGTGCAGGGGCTGGCGATCGCCTGTTTCTTTATGCCGCTGACCACCATTACCCTTTCCGGCCTGCCGCCGGAGAAAATGGCATCGGCATCCAGCCTGTCAAACTTTACGCGGACACTGGCCGGGGCTATCGGGACATCGATCACCACCACGCTGTGGACACAGCGGGAGTCCATGCATCACGCCAATTTTGCTGAGCATATCAACCCGTTCAGCCCGGATACCCAGCAGATGTACCATACGCTGGGTGAGATGGGGATGTCGCAGCAGCAATCATCGGCCTATATCGCCAAAGTGATCACCGACCAGGGGCTGATTATCTCTGCGAACGAGATTTTCTGGCTCTCTGCCGGTGTCTTCCTGGTACTGATGCTGCTGGTCTGGTTTGCCAAACCTCCGTTTACTGCCGGTGGCGGCGGTGGCGGCGCGCATTAAGTAAAAGCATAAAGGCACTGCGGTGCCTTTATTTTTATTGATATTTTTAATATAAAAAACAAAATACATTCATCCAAAAATTAATTAAACAATAATAAAACACAACTATTATTAATAGAATAATCCCTTGCTATTAAAACCATTAAATTGCTATTCTTATTTTACCGCAGCACAATGTCATTATCTGCTGCACTAGTAATATAACGTATGATTATTAATATTATATTCACAAGGAAGTGTGACCATGATTTAGCATCATTAATACTGTTTGCCATCATTTTTATTTTTTAATGCACATTTTTGCACCATGCTCCGGCATGGTTTTTTTATAATATTAATATCTGATACTAATAGCAACCATCCCCGCACAGCCGTTATGATTGGCACGCTGACAGACAGGTGAACAAACTGCAGGATATCCATGAGCGCATTGTTAGATAAATTCATAAATCTCTGTAATATACCCAAGTGGGATATTCACAACTATCTTCCCGGTAATCAGAATAAACAGCATGATACGATCCTGACGGATTATCATCTGACAAAAATTGCTGAGCATTATTATTTTCGTCATAATATAACGAGAGATATTTATTTGTGCCTGCGTGGTGATGTCTATTTCTATATTCTGACTGAATATATCGATCAGGTGAACTGTGTATTACCCTTATCACCGACAAATAATCTTCAGCATTATATTTCAGAAAAAACATTCATGAACATCATTAATAATAAAGGTGATGTGCTGATGGCCGGAAAACTGTCCGTAGATGACGGACGGATCAAATGCTGGCGACCTTTTGACAGCTTTACCGGTGAACCCGGCAGATATCAGCGGGCACTGGACTCAGACGCTATCAAAAACCTGCTGACACTCCATCTTATCAATTAAAAAACCCGGCGAATGCCGGGTTTCATTCATCATAATCAGCCGGTATCAGCTGACTTTATTCTGCTGCCACCAGCGTGCCAGGATAATCCCGGTCGCAACGGACACGTTCAGGCTTTCCACATTACCGGTACCGCCGACGGACAGGCGCATATCACCGCCTTCCCAGACTGCGTCACTCAGGCCGTCACTCTCTTCACCCAGTACCAGTACCATTTTTGCAGGCAGTGTGGCTTTCGCCAGATCAGTGCTGCCTTTGTGGCTGGAGGTGGTGACGATGGCGTACCCTTTTTTGCGGAATAAATCCAGCGTATCAGTCAGACCATCGGCATCAATCCCGACCAGATGCTCGGCACCGCCTTCCGCTGTGCGGACAGCCGCACCGGATTCCAGCACAGAGGCATCCTGGAGGATCACACCGTTGACACCGAAGTGAGCGCAGCTGCGCATAATACCGCCGAGATTATGCGGGTTACCGACGTTTTCCAGCGCCAGCACGCAATCCTGCTCACCGGCGGTTTCCAGATAGGTCTCCGCACTCACACCGCCGCGTTTTTTAATCAGGAAACAGACACCGCCGTGATGCTCGGTACCGGATGCTTTGGCCAGCTCTTCCTCATCAACCACATGATAAGCTTTGCGGTTTGCCGCCAGCCATTTCAGGGCATCACGGAAACGCGGTGTCACTGACTGAACAAACCAGGCGCGCACAATGCGCTCCGGACGGCTGCGGAACATGGCCTGACAGGCATTTTCCCCGTAAATACGGGTTTCTTCCTGACGCTGACGGCGCAGCTGCGCCGGGTCGATCTGGCTTTTGCCGCTGATACCACCGTGATCCGGGATCAGCCCCTCTCCGTCTTCTGACGGCTGGCGGGACACGGTTTTCCACGGTGAACGATCGTCACCGGAATAACTTCCCTGACCTCTGCGTTCGCCGCGATCACTGCGGTCACTGCGTTCTCCGCGATTGCTGCGTTCATTGCGATCCCCGCGCGGGCCGCGGCTGTTGCGGTCACCGCGATCCGGGCCCCGTCCGCCGCGTCTGTCTGATTTTTTCTGATCGTCCTGTTTGTCCTCACTGCGGACATACATGACTTTCACTTTGCCGTTTTTACCATTTAAAGAGTCGTTCATGTGTTTCTCCCACGCCATTTCCGGGGGCGAAGATTACCCGATATCGTCCGGACCTGCCGGTTATGATCACCGGCCGCCCCCGCCGGAGGCACTGAACTCAGGCGCCCCCGCGAAAAATCATGCTATTGTGCAGCGTTAACAGTACAATGCATACTGTTTTTTGTGAAACCAGCCGATAAAAATGAAGACCAATTCTGTTTACCAGTTACGCCAGCGGCGTCTGGCACAATCCACCCGCGTTTTCCGTGCCCGGGGATGCCGTGTAGTCCGTTGTCATTACTGCTTATTACCCGAAAAAAACTGTCTGTGCGACACCATACAGACCTGGGATGCGCGCAGTCAGTTCTGCCTGCTGATGTATGATACCGAGCCGCTCAAACCCAGCAATACCGGGAAGCTGATCGCCGATGTTCTGCCGGACACTCAGGCCTTTCTGTGGTCGCGCACCGAACCGGACGAGGCTCTGCTCGCGCTCCTGAAAGATGACACCCGCCAGCCATACCTGATTTTCCCTCAGGCGTATGCCACACCGCCGCGTCAGGTGTTCAGTGATGTGCCGGAAAAGACAAAGCCGCCGCTGTTTATTCTGCTCGACGGCACCTGGCCGGAAGCACGCAAAATGTTCCGTAAAAGCCCGTATCTCGATAACATCCCGCTGCTCTCCATCAACGATCTGGCGCAGAAAGATTATCTGCTGCGGGTTGCGGCACGGGAAGATCAGCACTGTACCGCCGAAGTGGCCGCTGCGGCACTGATGATGGCGGGTGATACCGCAGCCGGAAAACAGCTTCTGGATCACTTCACCTGCTTCCGCCGTCAGTATTTGAAGGGTAAGTCACATCTTCCGGTGGCACAAATCAGAGCAGAGGAGCTGCTTTTAGGCTAAATTAAAGCACACGGGAATCCGGTCTGAGGAGAACACCATGAGTCAGCGCGGCCTTGAAGCATTACTCCGGCCTCAATCCATTGCGGTTATCGGTGCATCCGAAAAGCCCAACCGGGCGGGTTCCCGGATGATGAGCAATCTGCTCAGCGGCGGTTTTGCCGGGCCGGTTCTGCCGGTCACGCCGTCACGCCGCTCAGTGCAGGGGGTGCTGGCGTATCCGTCTGTCGCGGATCTGCCGCTGGTGCCGGATCTGGCCATTATCTGCACCCACCCCAAACGTAATGTTGCCCTGCTGAATGAACTCGGTGAACTCGGTTGCCGTGCAGTGATTATTCTCTCCGCCCCGGCATCACAGACGACTGAGCTGAAACAGACCTGTCAGCACTATAATATCCGCCTGCTCGGTCCGAACAGCCTGGGGTTACTTGCCCCCTGGCAGGGGCTGAATGCCAGTTTTTCCCCGGTACCGGTGCTCAAAGGCAAACTGGCGTTTATTTCCCAGTCCGCCGCCGTTTCCAACACCATTCTGGACTGGGCGCAACAGCGGGAAACCGGTTTTTCCTACTTTATCGCACTCGGCAGCAGCGCGGATATTGATATCGACGATATGCTGGATTTCCTGGCCCGCGACAGCAAAACCAGTGCCATTCTGCTCTACCTTGAGCATATTCATGATGCGCGGCGTTTTATGTCCGCCGCCCGCAGTGCCTCACGCAATAAACCGATCCTGGTGGTCAAAAGCGGCCGCACGCAGCGCACGCAATTACTGGTCGGTGAAACGCCGAGCCTGGATATCGCCTACGATGCGGCGATCCAGCGCGCCGGTCTGCTGCGGGTACAGGATACCCACGAAATGTTTTCCGCCGTGGAAACCCTGACCTTTATGAAGCCGCTGCGCGGTGAACGCCTCGCCATTATGAGCAACGGCGCGGCACCAGCGGCAATGGCACTGGATGAACTGTTCCGCCGCCGGGGGAAAATTGCCGGTCTCAGCGACGAAAGCAGCGCCGCACTCGCGGCGGTACTGCCGGATGATTTTGTGATCAGTAATCCGCTGGATTTGCGTGATGATGCCACGGTGGATCGTTATATCGCCACCCTGAATATTCTGCTCGGCAGCCACGATCATGATGCCCTGCTGATCCTCCACTCTCCGAGCGCCATTGCACCGGGCAAAGAAACCGCCGCCCGGATTATTGCCGCGATCGCGCAGCATCCGCGCAGCCGCTGGCTGACAATTTTCACCAACTGGAGCGGCGAATACTCCTCACAGGAAGCCCGCCGCCTGTTCGGTGAGGCGGGGATCCCCACTTACCGCACACCGGAAGGTGCCGTGACCGCCTTTATGCATATGGTGGAATTCCGCCGCAACCAGAAACAGCTGGCAGAAACCCCCGCACTGTCCGAAGGACTGACCGCCAACCGGCAGCAGGCACATCACTGTATCGACAGCGCCCTGCGCCGTCAGCATACTGTGCTGGATACTTATGAGGTTGAGCCGGTGCTGGAGGCTTACGGGCTGAATATTCTGCCGACCTGGATTGCCCATTCTGCGGATGATGCCGTTACCATTGCCGAAACACTGGGTTACCCGGTGGCACTGAAACTGCGCTCACCGGATATCGCACATAAATCGGATGTCCAGGGTGTGATGCTTTATCTGCGGGATAAACAGGAAGTCGCCACCTCGGCGTCGGCGATTATTGACCGGGTGACACAAAACTTCCCCGATGCGCAAATAGACGGGCTGATTGTTCAGTCGATGGCGAACCGCGCCGGCGCACAGGAACTGCGGATTTCAGTGACCCAGGATACGGTTTTCGGCCCGGTGATTATGCTGGGGGATGCCAGCCGCCCGCGGGATGATGAGTCCCCTGCCGCCGTTGCCCTGCCGCCGCTCAATATGGCACTTGCCCGTTATCTGGTCATTCAGGCGGTTAAAAATAACAAACTGGCGGCCGGCAGTGCCCTGAATCCGCTGGATATTGCAGGACTGAGCCGGGTACTGGTACAGGTGTCCAACCTGATTATTGACTGCCCGCAGGTGGTGGCTCTCGATTTGCACCCGCTGCTCGCCTCCGGCACGGAATTCACGGTCCTGGATGCCACCATGACACTGGCACCGGCTGCCGGTGATGGTCGTCAGCGTCTGGCCATCCGCCCGTATCCGGCTGAACTGGAAGAGAATTTTCAGTTAAAAGACGGCGCGGTTGTGCATGTCCGCCCTATCCTGCCGGAAGACGAACCCCTGCTGAAAGCCTTTATTGACCGCGTGACCAAAGAAGATCTTTATTACCGCTATTTCAGTGAGATCAGTGAATTTACCCATGACGACCTGGCAAAAATGACCCAGATTGATTATGACCGCGAAATGGCCTTTGTGGCGGTGGACAGCGGCGGTCAGATTATCGGGGTTACCCGCGCGATGTCGGATCCGGATAACCGGGAAGCGGAATTTGCTGTACTGGTGCGGTCAGACATGAAAGGCAATACCCTGGGTTATCAGCTGATGTGCAAACTGCTCACCTATACAAAATCACGCGGTATCCTCCTGCTGACCGCCATCACCATGCCGGAGAACCGCAATATGATCCGACTGGCAAAAAAGCTCGGGTTTACTGTCGAAACGCAGTTTGAGGACGGTATCGTCAACCTGACACTTCACCTGAATTCTGAAATTTCCGCAGTGCAATAGTCAAAAACGGACAACGTGATATATGGCACAGACTTAACCGTCACTTAAGCAGAAAGTGAATTGCTGCGCACAATCAGACAAACTGGTGATATAATGCTTTGATCTGTTCATCTTTTCATTACCGGCCCGGTACCTGTTTATTCCGTCACCGCCGCCTATAACTAAAGAGATAATTCGCACTGTGATGTTGTCAAAATTCAAATCCGCGAAACACCAACAGCACCTTGCACAACTGCCGAAGTTAGCCCAGTCTGCGGATGATGTTGAAACGCTGTTCCATACCCGCGACTTTAAAGGCCGTCTGCTGGCAGAAATCGCCGGTGCAAAGAAAACCATTTATATTTCTGCGTTATATATTGAGCATGATGATGCAGGCCGGGATTTCCTTGACGCGCTGTATGCTGCCAAAAAAACCAATCCGGAACTGGATATCAAAGTCTTTGTTGACTGGCACCGCGCACAGCGCGGGCGTATCGGTGCAGAAGCGAATGCCACCAATGCCGACTGGTATCATTCCGTTGCGGCATCTCACCCTGACCTGCTGATCCCTGTCTCCGGTGTGCCGGTAAATACCCGCGAAGCGCTGGGTGTTCTGCATCTGAAAGGTTTTATTATTGACGATACCGTTATTTACAGCGGTGCCAGCATCAATAATGTCTATCTGTATCAGCATGATAAATACCGCTATGACCGTTACCACTTCCTGCGCAATCCGGAACTGGCGGCGGCAATGAAACTGTTTATTGATGAAACGCTGCTGCCGGAACCGGCGGTACAGAAACTCGATACCGAAACCCGGGTGAAAACACCGGAGATCAAAAACCTGATCCGCGATTTCCGCCTGAAACTGCGCCATGCCGCATACCACTTCACCCCGCAGGCACTGCCTGATGATCAGCTGGCTGTTACTCCGCTGATTGGTCTCGGGAAAAAGAATATGCTCAATAACACCATTGAGCACCTGATGTGTTCCGCACAGGAAAAAGTGGTTATCTGCACGCCGTATTTCAACCTGCCGTCAGCGCTGGTGCGCATTATCAGCCGCCTGCTGCGGGACGGAAAAAAAGTTGAAATTATTATCGGTGATAAAACCGCCAATGATTTCTATATTCCGCCGGAAGAGCCGTTCAAAATCATCGGCGGGCTGCCTTATCTGTATGAAATCAATCTGCGCCGCTTTATGCAGCGTCTGCAGCGGTTCTCTGACAATGAGCAACTCACTATCCGTCTGTGGAAGGATGACGACAACACCTATCACCTGAAAGGAATGTGGGTGGATAATCAGTGGCAGCTGATCACCGGTAATAACCTGAATCCGCGTGCCTGGGGGCTGGATCTGGAAAATGCGATCCTTATCCGTGACCCGAAACAGGAACTGCTCGCACAGCGTCAGGAAGAGCTGGCCAATATCCGCACCAACACCACGATTATCCGCAGCTACACTGAACTGGATAATATCCGTGACTATCCGGTCAAGATCAAAAAACTGCTGCGCCGTCTGCGCCGTGTCCGTCTTGATCGCCTGATAAGCCGGATCCTCTGATATAAACGTCCCGGCACCCGCCGGGATTTTTTTATCTGTTTCCCGGAGAACAATTATGCCCGCTACATTATGTACCCGTCTGACAGTCTCTTTCTGCCTGCTGCTGACTTCCGGCTGTTCGATGCACCTTGCCAATGACAGCTGGACCGGACGCGATAAAGCCCAGCATTTTGCCTTTTCAGCCGCAACCGCGATTGCGGCTAATGCTTACGGCGATCACCAGAACTGGCAGCACCGACACAGTGTACAGTTCGGCATCGGTTTTTCCGTTGCACTGGGGGCTGCAAAGGAGTTTTATGACAGCCGCCCCGGCGGTACCGGCTGGAGTGTGAAAGATTTTGTCTGGGATATTGCCGGTGCCGTTGCCGGTTACAGTCTGTACCAATCGGTGAAATAAAAATCCGGTGACCGGACAGTGTTAATTTTGTGAACAACATCACATACAAAAATAATTTGTTACATTTAACTATCCGGCGATAATATTTTTACCGGAAATTTAAATTATGAATAACCTTTCGATTAAAATATCGTCGTTACTCTTTATGCTTTTCTTAAATAACAAAACTTAAAATTAATATTACTTAAAATACATTGCCATGAAAATATTATTTTCATTGTCACTTTGATAATAAAAATACCCAGGAATCAAGATAAGTAAAAATGAAAATAATATGTCTAAGTGCAAATACCCACGCATAAAATAAAAAAATAATACATTCATGCCATTAGATACCCGCAATAGGAATCCCCTTATTTCCGGCGTAGTAAATACACTATAATTGCCTAATAATAATAGATATTAGGATTTTATCCCTTTTACCTTTATTCCGAATACAGGCCATTATTATGAAATTTAAACTTTCACAAATTACCGTATTGGTAGTTAGTGCGCTTTCCGCGTCAGCCGTAATTGCTGCAACTGTTAATGAAACTGTTAATATCAACAATAACACTCCCGGTCCGGTTATCACCGGACATAACAATTCCAACGATACCATTAAATATACGGGTACCGTCAGTAACAGCCCGAACACAACCACATTTGTTGGCCGGGAATCAGCAACAGAAAGCAGCGTATATTACACCAATGTAACAGATGGCAGCGGTAATGTTATCGGTACCAGAGCCAACTATGACTACAAATATTATTATTCTCCGGTTGAAGTGGATGGGCTGACTATTACCGATTCCAGCGTCCGCATCAATGGTAAGGCAGATAATTTAACCGTTAATGGTGATTCCGTAGTGACTATCACCGGCAATGATGCCTATGACCAATACCAGGGCGCCAATTATCAAAATCCATCTGATGCAAGCTCACAATATACACCCGCCCGTCACGGTTTCACTAACAACCGCCGGGATGAGGTTATTATCAGCACCGGGAACGGTACATATAATGATAATTCCAAACAGTATCTGGACGGGCAGCATATTGGTGATGTAAAAACCAATAACAGCAATGGTTCAAGCTTAACCATTAAAGGTACTGTTGTTAACGATCCCCGTTTAGGTGCCGATAATGGTGAATATCTGGTTGCCACCGGTGATACCTTCAACGGTAAAGCCGAACAGCATGTCGGTGAGCGCTCACTGTCACAAGGTGCAACGTTTAACGGTCAGAGCTCGCAGCACCTCAAAGGTAAAGACGGCCAAAAAGCCATATCCCTTGATGCAACCTTTACCGGCACAGCCGGTGTAAAACATACCGGTCAGACTGTCGGCAGTAATGGCCTGGCAATCGACTCCACCTTTGATTACGCGGATCAGGATATCTCTTCCGGCGGTGTTGCCAAAAATAATACACTCCGTAACAGCGATCAATTTGTCAAAGGTGAAGCGATTAATACCAGCATCACCAACGGTAATCAGGTTATCAGCGGCAAAGCCACCACAAACAGCATCGATAACACCACCGGAACACATGGCCTTCAGTTAATCAGCGGCGAAGCCACTGACAACACACTGAAAAATGCCGATCAGGTTATTGAAAAAACCGGCGTTGCCGTTAAAAACGTTATCGATAATACCGGTGCTGAGCACGGTGTCCAGGTTGTGCGCGGTAAAGCGGAAGATAACACCCTGAGCAACACTGATCAGCACGTTGAAAAAGAGGGTATCGCCTCCGTTAAAAACGATATTACTGACGGCAGCCAGTATGTTGATGGTTATGCAGAAAATAATACCATCACTAACAAAGCCGCTAACCGTGGTAAGCAGGTTATCAACGGCACCGCCAATAATAACAAACTGACCGAAACCGATCAGTTTGTCGGCAAAAACGGCACTGCCGGTATTAAAAACGACATTACCAACGGCAGTCAGTATGTGGATGGTTTTGCCGAAAACAATACCATCACCAATAGTGCCGATAAACGTGGTGAGCAGGTTATCAGCGGCACCGCCGACAATAACACACTGATTAATACCAATCAGATTGTTAAGAAAGACGGCATGGCCGGGGTTAAAAATGACATCACCGATGGTAATCAGTATGTTGACGGTACCGCTGTTAACAACACCATTAATAATACCGATGCCAAAAAACCGGGAGTGCAGATTGTCAGCGGCACAGCAACCACCAACGAGCTGAACAACGTTAACCAGGTGATTAAAAAAGGCGGTCTGGCCACCGATAACACCCTGACCGGTAATTCTCACTTAACCATTGAAAATGGCGGTGAAGCGAAAAATAACACCCTCAATGGCGATATTGATATGATCGTTGAGGCTAATGGTAAAGCGACCGGCAAAACCATCTTTAACGGCAAAAACCATCTGGATCTGTATGCTGCCACCACCAATGGTGCGTATGCGGAAGATCTTGCTCTTAGCCAGACCAAAGGCAAAAGCTCCATCACCGTTTATGAAGGTACTCAGGAGCACGATGCCGTCACTATCGGCACCTTAAACGGTAAAGCAGCGGTGAATTTTGACCACCGGACCAACCCGGCCGGCCATACTCAGATGAATATCAATAACCTGGGTAACAATGATCCGGCTCAGTATGATAACACCACGTTAGATTTCACCATGAACAGCAATATCCTCAATGGTAATTCTGACTTTATCAATACTGAAAATGCGTATGGCCAGCACTATGTCACCATCATTGAGCGGGACACCGGTAAAGAAGCGGTTCTGAACCGCCCTCAGTCTGCTGATTTTGCGTATGTGCAAAACGTGAACGGTGACAGCAATGCGGTATTTGGTATGAAGGATGCGGACGGCAAAATTCTCGATCTGATGGATGCCGGTACCTACATCCATAATATTCAGACCCGTACCGGTGCCGGCAATGACACCACCTGGTCATTCACCGCGACCGATCGCCTGACACCAAGTGCCCGTGCAGTACTCGCACTGTCCAGTGCGCCGCAGCTGATGTACAACAACGAAGTGGATCACCTGCGTGCCCGTCTGCAGATGCTGCGTACCAGTGACAGTATTGAGAACGGCCTCTGGATGCAGGGCATCGGCAGCAATACCAAAGTGGATAAAGATCAGATCCGGTACAAACTCAAACACGCCGGTCTGGAACTGGGTGCGGATTATCAGTTAGCGTTAAACAGTGACAGCAAACTGGTTATGGGCGGATTCACCGGATTTGATAAAGGTGACGTCAAAAACAGCTGGTCCGGCACCAGTGATATCGACAGCTATACCTTCGGCGCCTATGCCACTTATCTGAATACCAATGGCTGGTATGCGGATGCCTTACTGAAATATAACCACTTTGAGAGTAAACTGAAGACAACATCCACCAACGGCTATGATGTCAGCAGTGACAAATACTCCACCTCAGTCTGGGGGATGGCGCTGGAAACCGGTTATACCTTTACCTTCAGTAACCAGACCTTTATCACGCCTTACGGGCAGTTAGCGTATAACCAGATGGGCAGCAAAAACATCACGCTGAGCAATGAAATGGAAGCTGAAATCAAAAATCAGCGTTCATTGACCAGCGAACTGGGTGTCAATGCCGGTAAAGACTTCAGCTTTAATAATGGCCTGGTGTTCTCCCCGTATGTGAAAGCGGCGTGGAATCACCAGTACGAAGACGGTAACGAAGTTGAGTTCAACCGTTATAACACGATTAACCTGGATTTATCCGGCAGCACCGGTAAATTCGGTGCCGGTTTCAATGCCCGCTATAACAACGTGAATATGTTCATGGAATTACAGCACATTGCCGGTGATGCGGTTTATTCGCCAATCAACGGACAGATTGGTATCCGCTATAACTTCTGATACCTCATCAGTTCCCGGAAAAGCTGCCTGACGGCAGCTTTTTTTTACCGGGTTCAGTATATATTTATTATACAAAACATTCAGCACAGGTATATCAATCATTCAAACAATAATGTGAACTAACATAATCAGATATAATTGAGATAACCCTGACTAATAATATCGTTCACCTTTTTTATGCGATAGCGAATATTTGAACGAAGCCAGCTATCCTGAGTCCATTCATTATCAACTATTTCCTGACCGAACAAATGTGATGCAATCTCCCGCTGGGAGTAACCTTTATTCAGACTATCCATAATTCTTAGTAAGAATTGGTTATCCTCAGACAGTGATGAACATTTAGATTTATTATTAAGAACATCATTAATAATATCTGTATTTTGCTTTTTTCCGTTTAACTCAAGTGATATATAAATATATCTGTTAAAAATATTTTCAGTATCACTTCCGGGATTAACAAAAAACTGAAAATAACTATAATTATTAAATACTTTAATACAGTATATTCCATTTTTTAAAATGATCGTTCTGTAATCAATGTTCTCTTTCTTTAAGATATTCTCTATTGATAAATTTCCTTCGTGACTCAGCAATACTCTGAATGAGCGTCTGCTGAGCCCTTCCGCCCAGAAAACATTATCTGCTGTACACTCAGGATCGACATACCTTAACAACCCCCATTTTTTTTCCGCATTTATATCGGATACCGTTTGTCTTTGCGGGTTATGACAGTGATCTGTTCCGGATGTGTTGCAGTGTAATTTCCAGTCTTCCTCATACTCGGGAATTCGGCGCAAAAACTCCCATGCGATGTCGATACACCCTTTGATACCCATAACAATACCTCTGCTGACCTGATACTATTTGAATATAAAGATAATTGTATTTTTTTAACTAATTTGTAAGGTATAACATAACTATAACAGAATAAATATATATAACTACATCAGGTAACCAGCAATGACAATATGATATTTCCGTGTAGACATCATGTCAAAATACAAGAGCATAAAATGACAACCAACATCAAAACACTTAATAAACTCATGAAAAAAATGGATTATCAACAATATCCCGGTAGTTTTTTTATACTTATGCGACATAAATTTAAGACAAATCCTTGTATTTGACACTCTCTGTGAAATTAAATCACATTAAGATTCGTCCTCGTAAAACCTACAAGGTGATAATAATTATTTTAAATTTATCCCTTTATTAAAAACAGTCCCCGATATTAGGATGAAATGAAACAGGACGTTAATAGCGGTGGGATGTGATAATGAATACAAGTGATCACGACATTTACGGTGTGGAATTCGACCCGATTTTCAGCGAGGTTGAAGCTATTCTGACTCAATCTGAAGAATCAGCCAATCCGTTATCCGGAGAAGATGAACTTCCGCAGATTAACTGGATCACCATATCAGAAAAAACCAGTGAGTTATTATATCAGTATAAAGATCTGCGTGTCCTGCTGTGGTCATTACGGGCAAATCTGTATATTGACGGAATTTCATCATTATTCAGCGGAATAAAAACCCTGAGTGAACTGGTTGAAAATAACAGTGAATTACTCTATCCGAAATCAGAGGATGGTGATATCCGCAGCGGCCATGCCGCCGCACTGGGATGGTTATCCGCATCGCAATGCATTTCAGAACTGAAGCAGACAAAAATCACCGCTGACCATCATTATACCCTGAATGATATCGCCTCCATCGACAGCGGAGAAATACGGGATAATTATGCCACATCACTGAGTGCACTATTAACATCACTCACCAACAGTGATGATATCAATATCAGTAATATTTCCGGGTATTTTTCATCGGTTATACAGTCACTTGATAAAATTGAAGAGTATGCCAATCAATATACTGACGGTTATATTCTCGACTGCAGCGCGTTAAAACAATTTCTGACGCGCTGTATCAGCACCCTTAATCAGCTGGCCTCATTTTCTGATACCGATACCCATTCAGAACCACAGGAATCACTCTCTGACGGCAGCACCCCGGAAACACCGGTAACGGCCTCATTAAACGGGCCGGTCAGAATGACTGATATTACCTTACGCTCCCGTCAGGAAGTCTTAATTATGCTGGACTGCATACTTGATTATTTTCAGCGTTATGAACCCAGCCACCCGGTTCCGATATTTATCCAGCGATCCAAACAAATGATTGGAATGGATTTCGCCTCAATCGTTGAAAAACTCCTTCCGGAGTCAGTCAGCACATTACAACAATTTACCGGAAAGTAATATTTCCTTTATTGCAATGAGGATTGTGAGATGGCCAAAGATATCAGCTCTCAGAAATTTATCGGCAGAAATAATGCACCCCGTGTGCAGATTGAGTATGACGTCGAGATTTACGGCTCGCAAAAGAAAGTTGAACTTCCGTTTGTCACCGGCGTTATGACGGATTTATCAGGACATCGCGCCGTTCCTCTGCCATCGGTGGAAGAGCGTCAGTTCCTCACTTTTGACCAGGATAATTTTGATTCCCGGATGCGGGCCATCCGCCCCCGTCTTGCCTTCTATGTTGAAAACATGCTCAGTGAAAATCCGGAAGAGCTGCTGGATATTGAACTGGAATTTGAGTCGATGGAAGACTTCGAGCCGGGCGCGATTGCCGCACGGGTCCCGCAGATGCAGAAACTGCTGGAAGCACGGGCACATCTGACGGATCTGATCACCTATATGGACGGAAAATCCAGTGCAGAGGATGTGATCCGGCAATTACTGGAACAGCCCGATTTCTTAGTCCGCCTGGCGAATGATGCGAAAGCCACTGTTGCCGCTGCCGGACCGGATATGACTGACGCGAACGGGGAGAACGACGAGTGAGCGAGCAATTAACCCAAAGTACGAATGCTGCAGATAAGGCGGTATTAACCGCCCCCGGTGAACAGAGTGAGTTAGATATCCTGTTACAGCGTTCATTCAGACCCAGCACCACGGAAGCCTCTGTCGCCGTCCGCAGTGCCATCAATACCCTGGCGGAATACGCCAATTTCGGTAAAGTAAAAGTCAGCCGGGATGTGGTACTGACCATTGAATCCATGGTCGCGGAAATTGACGATAAATTATCCGCCCAGATGAACCGGATACTGCACAACAAAGAGTATCAGAAACTGGAATCCTCCTGGCGGGGACTCAGCTACCTTGTTGATAATACAGATGTCAGTGAAACCCTGAAAATCCGTGTATTAAATATCAGCAAAGATGAACTGTCCAAAACACTCCGCCGCTACCGGGGATCCGCCTGGGATCAGAGCCCGATCTTCAAAGCGGTCTATGAACAGGAATACGGCCAGTTTGGTGGTGAGCCATTCGGTTGCATGATAGGTGACTTTGAATTTGATCACAGTAATAAAAGTGTCTCCCTGCTGACGGAAATTTCCAAAATTGCCGCAGCGGCACACTGCCCGTTTATTACCTCCGCCGCACCGTCCATCATGCAGATGAATAACTGGCAGGAACTGGGGAACCCGCGTGATATCGGCAAGATTTTCACCACACCGGAATATGCGACATGGCGGCGTCTGCGTGACAGCAACGACTCCCGCTATCTGGTGATGACCATGCCGCGTTTTCTCTCCCGTCTGCCGTATGGCGAGAAAACCAACCCGATTGAGGATTTCGCCTTTGAAGAAGTCGTGAATCCGTATGATGTCAATGACTTCAGCTGGACAAACGCGGCCTATGCAATGGGTGTGAATATCAACCGGGCGTTTGCGGAGTATGGCTGGTGCTCACGTATCCGCGGGATTGAATCCGGCGGGTCGGTGGAAGAATTACCGGCTTATGCATTCCCGTCAGACGAAGGCGGTTATGAACTGACCTGTCCGACTGAAATTGCGATTTCCGATCGCCGTGAAAATGAATTATCCAATGCCGGATTTTTACCGCTGGTCTACCGCAAACATTCTGACTTCGCGGCCTTTATCGGCTCCTGCACACTGCACAAAGCGGTCATTTATGAAGATCCGGACGCCACGGCGAATGCGAAATTATCCGCCCGTCTGCCGTATATTTTTGCCACCTGCCGGTTTGCGCATTACCTCAAATGTATTGTGCGCGACAAAATCGGTTCTTTCCGTTCACGGGATGATATGCAGGTCTGGCTGAATGACTGGCTGATGAAATATGTTGACGGTGACCCGACTATTTCCACGGAAGCCACAAAAGCAAAACGTCCGTTAGCCGCTGCTGAAGTTCATGTGGAAGATGTCGAAGATGATCCGGGTTTTTATAAAGCACATTTTTATTTACGCCCGCATTATCAATTGGAAGGTATGACGGTGTCATTACGTCTGGTCTCTAAATTACCTTCAAGTAAAGAAAATAATAAATAAAAGATTTATTGCTGAGCACGAATGAGTATCTGTTTTTCCATCAGGAGATACATTCTCAGGGACGAGAACATGATGTTTATATTTTATATCCTAAATATATTTAATTGTCGTAATATCAATGCAGGAGTGAATTAAATGACAGCATTAGTCGATTATTTTTTAAAAATTGAAGGTGTTGAAGGCGAATCTCCGGATCAGCAATATGGCGGCTGGATCCAGCTTCAGGCCTGGCAATGGTCAGAAGAGAACGCCGGACGCTGGGGTTTCGGTAGTGGCGGCGGCTCCGGTAAAGTGGAAATGAAAGACTTTGAATTCCGCATGGTCAGTAACAAAGCATCACCAAAACTGTTTCTGATGTGTGCGACCGGGGAACATATTCCGCAGGCAAAACTGGTGTGCCGTAAATCCGGCAACGGTCAGCAGGATTTTATGACCGTCACATTCAGTAACTGCCTGGTCTCAACCTTTAAAACTGTCGGTAATATGCCGCTTGATCCGCAAACTAAAGTGGATGCGGATACGGTACTGCCGACCGATGTTATCAGTCTGAACTTTGCCCGCATCGAAGTGGAATATAAAGAACAGAAAAACGATGGTTCTATGGGTGCCGTTATTAAAGCAGGCTATGACCTGAAGGCAAACGCCCGTATTTAACCGGCTGTAATACAGGAAAACTATGTCACGATTATTATTTGTCTGTAAGACGGATAAATAATGTATCGGGGTATGGTTTTCCCTTTACGGAAACTGAAATATGAAATCATCAGCGCCAATGTTATTTGATAAATTAAGTCTGAACAGACGAAGAATACATTTACCGCAATGGCGTGATGTTTTATTACGCGATATTGAGTTGTTATTAAATGATGCTGCACACAGCGCCTCATTAGCATTAGATAAAAAAACATACTGTATGAATTCCGTGATTAATTACGGACTGCCGACACTCAGTGCGAAAGTGCCTGTCAATACTGATCCGATAGTGCTGGCAAAAAAAATACAGCAAATCATTGCCACATTTGAACCGAGACTGGATCCGCGCTCAATCCGGGTCACACCGTTTGTGAATAAAAATGAAACCTGGACCCTGGCACTGCTTTTCGACATTTATGCCAAAACCAATTTACCGGATGACGATCTGTCCGTGAATTTACGTATCGCCCTGGATTATTCATACGGCAGTGTCCGTGTCATCTGATCCGGCACACTAATCTGAACGACAGGATGCCTTTATGCTGAGTGACCGTTTTCTGACATTATACAACGAGGAATTGCGTTTCCTGCGGGAGGAGGGGCTGCTGTTTGCCAAAGCCAATCCCCAGGTGGCACAGCATCTCGGCATGATGCCGGACGGCGTGCTTGATCCTTTTGTCGAACGCCTGCTGGAAGGCACCGCGTTTCTCAGCGCCCGTGTGCATGAGCGGCTCAATAATGAACAGCCGGAAGTGGCTATTCAGATGATAAACCGCCTCGCGCCTTACTGGTTCACTCCGCTGCCCTCCATCGCCACCATCGCAGTGGAACCGGATCTGACATCCCCGCAGTGGCATTCGGATGTCACCCTGCCCCGCGGCAGTAAACTGACACTTCACGATACCTCGCCGGGATTCCGCAATGCCACTTTTACCACCGGCCGTGATCTGAATATCCAGCCGCTTGTGATCGCACATGCCGAATGCGCCACCACCCCGTCAGCACAACTGCCGCAGTCCGTTCTGCAATGCATGCAGGACGGCAGAGCGCACATCTCGCTGACGATGAACACACAGGGCGTTGTTTCATTATCTGAACTGAATTTCTCGCCGATGACTCTGACGTTTGCGGGTGATGTCGTGCACGCCAACCACCTGCTGACCGCTATCCAGAGCGATACGCTGAGAGTGATCCTGTGGTGCCGGGAGGATAATAAAACGCCGCACATGCATCTGCTGGACCCGGGACAGATCCGCCAGGCCGGATTACAGGCAGAAGATGCATTATTACCGGCTGTCAGCGGGGAATTGCCGGGCAGCCGCCTGCTGCGGGAATATTTTGCCGCCCCGTCCCGCTTTTTCAGTGTTGAACTGCACGGCCTGATGCCGTTTTTACAGGCGGGCGATAAGTGCACGGAATTCAACATGATTTTTGTGCTGGATAAAACACCGGTCAAGTTAACCGGTAATGTCAGCAAGGACGATTTCCGTCTGTTTTCCACCCCGGTGATTAATTTATCGCGCCGCCGGTGCAGCCCGGTGCTGGTCAACGGCGAGCATACCGAATATCCGGTTATCGTCGATAAACTCAATCCCGGTCTTTATGAAATCCATCATCTGTTACAGGTGGACGGCCTGCTGGCAGATAAAGGCTATGTGCCGTTTTCCCCGCTGCACGGCTATGCACGCTTTGACGAACCGCCGGTTTCCGCCGGTTACAGCCTGCGCCGTGTCCGCCGGGTGACAGAAGACAAATATGACAGCGCACCGGCTATGCCGAAAGACAGCCTGTTTATCTCACTCTCCGCCGGTCCCGATAATTTTTCGCCGGACAGTGTCCGTTCCCTGAGCATTGAGGCACTGGTGTGTGATCGCCACCTGGATCCTGCCCGCCTGCAACAGCCGGTGTTCCGGCCGGATACCGCTCTGCCGGTAGGCCCGGTGGAAATCCTGCGCACACCGTCCCGCCCGCAGGGCGTACCGTGCAGCACACAGGCGTGGAAAGTACTCCAGTTGCTCTCTGTCAATCCGCTGCGCTACGCCCTGCCGGATTTTCCGGATAACAGCCAGCTGCTCCGAGAATGGCTTTCCCTGTTCTGTCCGCCGGATGACAGCCGTCAGCAGCGCAGGATAGACAGTCTGCGGCACGCCGTTATTTCACACCGTTTTGAATGCAACCCGCTGCCCGGACCGCTCGCCTGGAGCCGCGGGGCTGAAATCAGCATCGATTTGCGGGGTAATCATCACAGTGACCGCGGTGCGTGGCTGTTTGCCCGTATCCTTCACCATGCGCTCGCGGAGTATTGCGAACTGGGGCAGACGCTGCGTATGCAGCTTAACGTTGATGGTGAACCGCTTGCACAATGGGAGCCGATTGATGGCAGATAAAACACCGCTCCGCATCAACGGCCTCAGCGCCAGGCAGGATTTTGCCGAAGTCATGCGCCGCATTGAACGGGTCAGCCCGGCGCTCGCGGCAAACGGCGTGGTACGCGGAAGCACCCCCGCCCGGCTGCGGATAATCCAGACGGCAGATACCGGCTTCGCCCCGCGCGAAGTGGCTGATATCCGCCAGTCCGCCGATCCGGTCACCAGCGCCGCTGAAATTACCGTCTGGTGCCGCCATTTCGGGATGTTCGCCCCGTATGGTCCGCTGCCGATTCATATTACCGAGCATGCCCGTACCGAATTGCTGGCGCGCCGCAGTCATGCTTTTCAGGATTTTTCAGCGCTGATCAGTCATCGCCTGGCGCTGTTTTCCTACCGCGCACAGACACAACTACATGTCGCGGCCGGCCATGACAAAAACAACAAAAATGCCTTTCAGCAACGGATGAATCAGGTCACCGGGATTTCACCGCAACTCTCTGCCGGTGACCATATTCACCGGCTCCGGCAGGCATTTCCCGGCTGCTACCTGCCCGGACGGAGCATCCTGAAAAACTTACAGTCACTGCTGACACACTATTTTGCCGTGCCGGTTACCGTTCAGGCGCGGCGGGGAATGTGGATTGATGATCCGCAGAATACCGCCAGCCAGAGAATGGGACGTCTCGGCAAAACCCGCGCCGGAAAACGGTTTTTTGATGTTGAACACAGCCTGTATGTGCAGATAGGCCCGGTGGGCAGTCAGCACTATCACCTGTTCCAGCGCGGCAGTGAACGTCTGAACGTTCTGGTGGCTATCTGCAACGATTTTGTCTCACACCTCCGGGTACTGGACGTGAAGCTGCTTATCCGGACTTCCCCTGATATGGCCGGTCACACCGGCAGCGGAAAACTGGGCCGCAGCGGCTGGCTGAAACCGGACGGGACAATCCGGATTCAGTCCCTGTATACCACCGCAGCCTGATGCAATTAACCCGATATGCAATGAAAGGATGAGTGTTATGCCCCTGATTGAAATTGATAATGAGAAGCTCAACGGGATCGATGCCTTCCCGCTCAGCTTTACCGCGCAGGAACATCTTTCGCAGGACCCGGTTTACCGCCTGACGTTTCAGGTGCCGGATCCTGATCTGGATATCGGGGAACTGCTCGGTGAAAAGGCGCTTATTTCTGTTGAACAACCGGATCAGAGCCGCCGCACGTTCACTGCCCGGGTGGTGGCCGGCGGTGATGAGGGGCAGCATCAGGATCAGTATGTTTATCATCTGGAACTGCGCAGTTGGTTATGGTTTCTGATGCAGAACCGCAACTGCCGTATCTTCCAGCACCGCAATGTACTCACCATTATTGAAGAGATATTTACCCGTTACAATGTGGCGGATTACCGCATTGAAACGGAAGGCACGTATCCGGATAAAGAGTATTGCGTCCAGTTCGGTGAAAGCGATTTCAGTTTTGTCAGCCGTCTGATGGAAGATGCCGGGCTCTGGTATTACATCGACCACAGTGACAACCGGGATGTCATGGTGATCACCGACCACCAGCAATTCAAACCGCTGAGTGACGGTTATGACTCACTGAGTTTCCTGCCGGACAGCGAAGAGCACCGGGCTATCCGCGAAGGTATCCAGCGCATCCGGCGTAACCGCCGGATACACGCCAGTGAAGTGGTATTGCGCGATTTCGATTTTCTCAAACCACGTCACTCCCTTCAGACGCAGGCGGAAGAAAAACGCCCGCATTTACAGGGTATTCCGCTGGAATGGTATGACTATGCCGCCGGTTATGATGATGTGCAGCAGGGCGAAGTGATTGCCCGCAAACGCCTGGAGGCATTCCGCTGTGAAAACCAGATTTTACAGGGTGAGAGTAATGCCACCGGCCTGAAACCGGGCCATACGTTTGAGCTGAATCAGCACCCGGATTCAACCCGTAACCGGGGATTTAAAGTGCTCGGCTGTGATTATACGTTTATCCAGGACGGGCCGGACAGCAGCAGTACCGGACGCAGAGTCTCCTGCCGGTTCCGTGCGCTGAATGATGATGAGGTTTACCGTCCGCTCTGCCGGACACCGCGTCCGCAGATCCCGGGAATTCAGAGCGCGACCGTGGTCGGTGCGCCGGACTCTGAGGTTCATACCGATAAATATGCCCGTATCCGTGTGCATTTCCATTGGGATCGCTACAAAACCACCGAAGAGGACAGTTCCTGCTGGATTCGGGTGATACAGGCCTGGGCCGGTAAAGGCTGGGGTGTGCTGGCGATGCCCCGTGTCGGCCAGGAAGTGCTGGTAACCTATATTGACGGTGATCTGGACAGACCGATGGTAACCGGTATTGTCTATAACGGCGAGAATCCGCCGCCGTATCAGTTACCGGAGCATATCAACTATTCCGGTCTGGTTTCCCGTTCTCTGCGTCACGGTATGCCGCAGCATGCCAGCCAGATCACCTTTGATGATAAACGCTACAATGAGCGGGTGATGATCCACGCCGAACGCGATATGCAATATACCGTTGAGCGTAACGCCTCCTCCACCACCGGCCAGGATCGCTATGAGGTGGTGAAGCGCACCGCGACAGACTGGTTTAAAAATCATGTCTCTTATAAAGAGGTCAATTTCTCATTCACCGGTTTTAATTTCAGTGCCACCGGTATCAATGTCGGTCTGACCGGCCTGAGCATCAGTATGACCGGTGCCAGTATCGGCCTTACCGGTGTCAGCACCTCCTTTACCGGGGTGAGCACATCGTTTACCGGGGTGAGCACGTCCTTTACCGGGCAATCCATATCTTTCACCGGCAGCAGTGATTCCTCAACCGGCATCAGCAACTCCCGGACCGGGTGCAGCACCAGTATGACCGGTACCAGCAGTTCCATGACCGGCAGTTCACACAGCCTCACCGGTTTCAGCACCAGTATGACCGGCTGCTCCGCCTCCAAAACCGGCCAAAGCTACAGTGCCACCGGATCGAGTCTTTCCCATACCGGCACCAGTGTCAGCACCACCGGCAGCAGCACCTCCAGCACCGGTGTCAGTGTCAGTACCACCGGCAGCAGTACCAGTGTCACCGGGGTCAGTGTCAGCACTACCGGCAGCAGCACCAGTGTCACCGGAAACAGTGTCTCTGCGGTCGGCTCTTCCGTTTCCGCGACAGGAAGCAGCGTCGGGGTGAAAGGCAGCGATGTATCAGCCACCGGCAGTTCTGTCAGTGTGACCGGCAGTGATATTTCAGCGAAAGGCTCCGGTATCTCCGTCACCGGATTCTCTTTCAGTTATACCGGCGCCAGTTATTCCGATACCGGCATTGACCTGAAAACGGTCGGCATGCAGAGCAAAAATTAAAGGGAAGTATGATGCGTATTATTCGTCCTCAGCAACTTGCTGTACTCAGAAACAGCTACCAGATTGGCAGGGAGTGCCGATCAGGTATCAGTGTGATTGCGGGCAGTTATTTATCCGCCCCTGATCACTTTGTCACTGAAGCACAGATTTGGCAGGCATGGAAGTCTGCCCCCCTTTCCTTCCGTATGTTAGATACTGCTGAGCCGAAACCGCATGCCGAATATATCCTTGCCGGTCATGCCGGCACCGGGCAGACACTGACGGCGCTGGATGCTGCCGTCCGGGTCGGGTCGCTCAGCCGGGCGTGGTGTCTTGAGGGAGACCCGTTCACCCGGGTTGCGATGGATCACACCGAAGCCCCCGGCGGGGACGGCAGTAAAGAAAATCCGCTGGGCAAAAATGCCCGCAGCGGTGCACGGCCGCTGCTGAGGGAAGCCCGCGCTGACGGCGCCGCAGATCCGTACAGTGACCTGGCCGCGCCGTCGCCGGTGCCGCCGGATTTTTATGTCCGCCGCAGACATCTTGATGCCGTGGCTCACGTGATGACAGACAAACAGTATATGGAAAGCTGGTTTCCCGGTCTGCCGCCTGCCATTGACCGCCGTTATTTTCAGATGGCGCCGCCGCAGCAGCAGCTTTCCGCCGCTCAGTGGCCGCGCAGTGTGCCGTTTGAACTGCACGGCTTCCGGCCGGATGACGCGGTAATTTCCGGTACATTCCCGGCAGTGCGTGCCAGAGCATTGGTGTTCGGTAAAGACGCGGCAACCGCAGAAGAGATCACCCTGGAGAAAAAGACCCTGTGGCTGCTGCCGGATGATGATCTTTGTCTGATGGTCTTTACCGGCAGTATTCCGTTGCCGCATCTGTTTGCCGCCCCTGCGGTCACACTGCTGGCCGCGCTGGATAATGATGGTACGGAACGGCCGCTGACACATTATCAGGATGTGTATCAGCGCCGCAGCCGGACGGATGCCGCTAATTTTGAATTTCTCCGCGACCGCGAACTGATGCCGGAAAACAGTCATTTTAATGTGATCCGCGATATGGCGGAGCACCCGGATTCTCAGCGCTACACTGCCCGTCCTCTGACAAAACAGGATACCGATACGTTTTATCAGGATGTGGAAAAAGCGATTGCACTTCATGAAGAGAACCAGAAGCAATACTTCGCCCTGCCGCCGGAGCAGGAAACCGCCGTGCCGGTCAGCGATACGCTGCGCCGGAAAACAGTGCAGCCGGCGCCGGATTGCGATGCGGTAACCGAAAACCGGGACTTTATCTCGCTCTCATTTGCCAACACAACATTGCAGGGAAAAACCTTTAAGCACTGCCATTTTAATCAGTGTGATTTCAGTGAATCACAACTGACACAGTGCAGCTTTGAGCACTGCCGGTTTACATCCTGCCTGTTTGCCGGGGCAGTGATAACCGGTTCACAACTGACCGGCGGCCGTTTTCAGCTCAGTAATCTGAGCGGAAGTACATTTACCGGCACCAGCTGGGAAAATCTTACGCTGGATGACTGCCTGCTGGAAAAAACAGTCTTCACCCGCAGCACCTGGACGAAATGCCTGATTAATGACACCCGGATAACCCGCTGTGAATTCACGGAGTGTGACATCAGCGGCGCAATGCTGTCACATGCCGGGCTGACGCATTCGGACTTCCGGCAATGCACGCTGACATCCCTGATCGCCGATAAAACCGGGGCCGCCGGTGTGCGCTTCACCGGGTGCAGTCTGACCAAAAGTTCCCTGATTGGCGGTAACTGGACGGCGTGTTCCTTTACGGACTCCGGCCTGGAAAGTGTGACATCCGGTCAGTATACCGATTTTTCCGGCAGCAGTTTTACCGGCTGCCGCCTGAATAAAACCGGTTTCAGCAATGCCGTGTTAAACCAGTGCCGCTTTACCGGATGCGAACTGATCGAAACCTGTGCCGATGACAGCAATCTGACCGGTGCCGTGTTCAGTCACTGTGATATGGCAGGGATACGCCTGAAAGACGCGGTAATGATCCACGCCTCTTTTACCAAAAGCAGTCTCCAGCAGGCCATGCTCTATAACGCCGATCTCCGTGACAGTACGTTTCGTCAGTGCAATTTCGCCGGAGCAAACCTGGCCATGATGTACGGCAATTCCGGCACCCGCTTTGATTTATGTCTGATGGACGGCGTCCATCTGTTACCGCGCCGCTTCCGGCTCAGTGTCTGACAGGAGGTCTGAATGAACGAAACCGCAAAACAGATTATGGATTTGCAGCCGGTGAAACTGATTCGCGATAAGCATTTCAGTCAGTTACAACTGAAAGATGACACCCTGTCACACCTGCATTTTACAGACTGCCGCTTTGAGCATCTCAGCACGGATAATGTGCAGGCGCATCAGCTCTGTTTTCTGCGCTGTAAATTCGCCGCCGTTTCACTGAGTAAAAGTCTGTTAAATTCCTGCACGTTTATTGAGTGTGAGATAGACACCATCACGCTGGCAGAGTGCGGTCTGCTCAGTGTCTCTTTTCAGCAGACCACCATACAGTCGCTGAGTGCGGACAAGTGCCTGTCGGAGCGCTGCATGATTTCCGGCGGCAGGCTCAGTGAGAGCAGCTGGAAAGAGGTCAGCCTGAGCTACTGGTCGGCGAATGACTGTGAGATCAGTCACTGGCATACGGAAGGCGGCCTCATGCAGGACAGCAACTGGTTCGGCTGCACAGTGACACAGTTCCGCTGCAGCGGTGCACAGATTACCCGGCTGGTCTCCGGTAACAGCACACTGACCGATTGTCAGTTTACCGGCAATGAATGCGACATCCTGGTCTGGCAGAACTGTCATCTGGTACGTGCCGATCTGCGGAAACTGAATCTCGCCTCCGCCGGGTTTGCCAAATCCCGGCTGGAACAATGCCGTTTCGACAACAGTAATCTGCATTACGCCCAGTTCAATGAGGGATCACTGCACGACTGCACACTGACCGGCACGCAACTGACCTGCGCCCAGTTTACTGATGCCGGGCTGTATCAGTGTGACCTGAGCGGCGCACAACTGATTTCCGCCGCTCTGGTGCGCGCGGTGCTCACACTCTGCATTCTGGATGACACCACATTAACCCGCACCGATATGCGTTTTTGTCAGCTTAAACAAACGCCGCTGCACAGTGCGGTGATACAGAAAGTCCGCCTGCACGGTGCGCAAACCGGGCTGACCGATCGCGGACAGAAATCGGATGAGCCTCTGCTGGCATCCGTTGATTTATGGTACGCCAGGCATCAGCCCGGCGTGAAAGATGACACAGGGTCCCCCCGTTTACCCCCAGGAGCCAGCCGTTATGTTTGACACAATACATCATACTGATACACCGGTTTTATCCGGCAGACCGCTTTTTTCCGCTCCGGAAACCCCGGTGATCGCCGCAACACGGCTTATTGCCGGCGATAACGGCGGACTGCTGTTGCAGTCACATCCGTATTCCGCCGTGACTGTCGCGGCCGGGTGCCTGATTGTCCCGGAAAAAGGCGATCTGGTCTGTGCCATGGTTCAGGGTGACAGCGCCTATGTGCTGTCGGTTCTGGAACGGCACGCCGCCTCCGCCCCGCTGACACTCAGTACTCAGGATACCCCGCTGCATATCCGCGCGCCGTCACTGGCACTGGAAGGAACGGAGAGTATCACCATGAAAACATCCCGTTTTTCCCTGGTATCACACACCTCAAAATGGGTTGCACAGACACTGCGCCAGATTGCCGGCTCTCTGTTTGTCAGTGCGGAGAATGCCCACAAAAAGGTTGAGAATCTTGATGCCACCGAAGCCGGTCACATTGCCCAGCATGCTGAAAAAAGCATGGTTCTGGACAATGAAATCGGCGCTATCACATCACGTGCCGTCCTTCGTATTGATGGCGGCCAGGTACATATGGGGTGATCACATGACAGCAGCAAACACACGGGCAGGCGGTATCAGCTTTTCAGGGTGCGAACCGATGATCCCGATCCCGGGACCCAACATCGCACCGAACGCCACCGGGATACCCAATGTCGCCAACTATTTCTGCTGCGGCGGTAACGAGCAGAACCTGATGAGCATCCGGGTATCAACCATTTCCACCGGCATTATTCTCGGTGCCACCGGAGCACACTCGGCGCAGATGACACCGGTTCAGGGATCAGGCAAATACTTTATTCAGGGCAGCCCCGCAACCCGGCTGGGCGATATGAGTATGACGAATAACTGTAACGCTCCCGGCACCCAGATTGCCCCGAGCCAGACAAAGTATTTTATCAATGCCTGATCACAGCAGATGGATACGCAGCCTGCTGGTGGTACCGGGTATTGTACTTCTCAGCAGTTGCAGCCTGATCTGGCCGGACGCACCGGAACCGCTGCCGGCAGACAGAACCGTCAGCCTGCGGATTGATGCCGCCGCCGGGGTGAATACTGACAGCGGAGGTAATTCATTACCGATCCGGGTCTGTGTATTTGAAATCAGCAGGGATGACTGGATACCGCCGGGGCTCTACCGGAATGCCCCCTGTGATGAGGCGGCACCGGACCCGGTCATGATCCGTCAGATGCAGCATATTTTAAGCCCCGGTGAATCCCGCCGGTATTCATTTGAGATCCCGCGGGAAACGGCACGCTGGCTGCTGGTGGCCGCGGAGTTTCAGATCCCCGGAAAAAATAAAAATACTGTTCTGATCAATACGGAAGTTAATAAAAATTCAAATGTTGTTGTCGTGGTCCGGGAACGCAGTCTGACACAGATGAAGATACCTGTTTCAGATAAGCCCTGACACCACGCCTGAGGACGGAACTGAGGACATAATTATGTTGTTAAAACAGCGTGTAGCCTGGGTTGAAGGGATGCTGATGGAACCTCAGCATTTTCAGCAGCAGGAGCGGTATTTCGAACATTTCACGGATATGCGTATCCGCAGCACAGATGCTCTGGCCTGGGGTTTTCGTCAGATACATCTCGACACCGGATTACTCGATCAGGGAAAAATAGCCCTGACCCGTGCCCGCGGTGTTTTGCCTGACGGAACCCCGTTTGATCTCGGCAGTGATGATCCGCTGCCGCCGCCGTTTGATCCGGGTCCGGACTGCCAGGGACAAATTATCTGTCTCTCCGCCCTGATGGATATGCCGGGGAATACCTTTATCGATCTGTCACAAAGCAAGGGACAGAGCCGTTTCAGTGTGATTAATGCCGACATCCGCGACCGCAACGCCGGTCTGGCCTCCGAAGGCACGCCGCAGATGGCGACACTCCAGCTCGGGGATCTCTGTACACGGCTGAATGTCCGGAGTGCAATCAGCGATGCGGAATCCCTGCTGCCCGTGGCGCGGATCACCGAAAGAACCCGTGACGGCCGCCTGATACTGGATGATAAATTCCTGCCGCCGATGCTCGATTTCCGTGCCTGCGGCTGGCTGAAAAGTGCCGTCACCGAACTGCTCGGCCTGATGGTACAGCGGCTGGAGAGTGTTTACCGCCCGGATGTGCCGCTGACCACCGGCGGACTGACTGAATTACTGGAACTCCTGCTGCTACAGACACTGAGTGAGTACCATCTGCGCCTGGCTCACCTGCTGGCGCAGCCTCAGGTTCATCCGGAGCGGCTGTTTTTCACCCTGCTGGGCCTGCTGGGACGCCTGAGCATTATCCCGGGTAAAGAGAATACGTCGCTGCACCAGGATTTCCACTATTCACATAATGAGCCGCAGAACGCATATTTCAGCCTGTTTGCCGCGCTGCGCCGTGCCCTGTCACTGGTCATTGAGGCACCGGCTATCGCCCTGCAGTTTATCGAGCGCGGCGACAATATCTATCTGTACCAGAATGATCCGCAGTTACGTCTGGAGAAACTGATCTTTATCGTCAGTGCAGAGCTGCCGGGCGATACCATGAGAAGTTATTTCCCAGCCCAGACCAAACTGGCGCCGGTGGAAAAAATTGTCCAGCTTATCGACCTGCAGTTACCGGGTGTGCGTATCACCCCGATGTCATCACCGCCGCGTCACATCCCGTATTACCCGAACAGTGTTTATTTTGAGGTGGATAACGCGGACCCGATGTACAGAGATATGCTGTCCGGCAGTGCCGCAGCACTGAGTATTGTCGGTGATTTCCCCGGATTACGTTTTGAGGCGTGGGGCTTGCGTCAGGGGAGAGTAGGATGAATGAGTTTGAACGCCAGATCAGGAGTGCCATATCTGCGGCCCGTACAGGAATGAAACAGGCCGAACACTCGTTAACCAACCCGATATGGCAGGCCAAAAGCACCGCCGCATCCATCGGCGGTATCATTCCGGCCGGTATGCGGGGGATGGGCAGCACACAACCGCAGGATGACGATCTGCCGGAATTCACGGCGGCCAATGAAGATCCCCCGCTGTCATCTGCGAACCCGGCTCAGAGAAAACAGAATCCGCTTCCGCCGATGCGCCCCGCACAACAGCGGGAACGTCAGCAGAGCACCCGTACCACCGGACAAAATACATCGCTGTTCGGTCTCTGGCATAACCCGTATATTTCAGCCGGGATGCCGCTGCTGTTACAGATTGAGTGGTTCCGTAATGAGCCGCAGACCGATTTTGTCTGCGCCCGCCTCCAGATCGTCCGGAAACTGGAGTTTTTCCGCAAAGATCTGCGCAGACAAGGATTCCCGCCGGAGGAGATCAACCACCTCTCTTATCTTATCTGTACCTATACCGACGGTATTTTTAACGACATGGTAAAAGAGGAGATGACGGGACTGAGTCTGCTGGTGGAATTCCATAAAGATGCCTGGGGCGGCGAAAACTGTTTTGAGCATCTGAAAGAATACATCAGCAATCCGCAGGATAACCATGATGTGCTGGAGTTCTATTATCTGATCCTGTCCATGGGATTTGAAGGTAAATACCGGATGATCGATCGCGGGGCCGTATTGCTGATGGATCTGCGCAATCACCTCAGCGGCCTGCTCTATGCACAAAACACCACGCTGTTCTTATCCGATGTCCGCGCGGAAAACGTCAAACCGCCGAAACACCGGTTTATCACCGCACTGCGTATCCTCATTACCGGGCTTATCCTGGCCGTTATCGCCTACGGTATTTCCGCCTGGTATCTCCATGAACAGGCGCGCCAGATCCGCAATGACATTCTGGCATGGGTTCCGCCGGAGCCGCGCAAAATCAATATTATGGAAACGCTGCCGAACCCGCTGACCCAAATCTTAAGCGAAGGCTGGCTGGAAGTCCGTAAAGATCCGCGCGGCTGGCTGCTGATTTTCACCTCTGACGGTGCGTTCCTGACCGGTAAATCCGAACTGACGGAAGACTTCCTCAGCAAACGCAATATCGAGCGTCTGGGGGCCGCCCTCGCGCCGTGGCCGGGGGATCTGGAAGTCATCGGCCATACCGATGCCACCCCGTTCCGCAAAACCTCCGCCAATAATAACCTGAAGCTGTCAGAGGCCCGTGCGGTGGTGGTCGCCGATATTCTGCGGACCAATACCATGATTAATCAGACTCACAACCGCGAAATCACCGCGACAGGCCGGGGGGAAAGCGATCCGATCGCGGATAACACCACCGATGAAGGCCGCAAACGTAACCGCCGTGTCGATATCTTATGGAAAATCGGTAAACGCGATGCGGAACAGGCCATGCAGGGCTATCAGGACGGCGATGTTCCGGCGGTACTGAACGGAACCCCGGCACCGTCAGCAGGTAATCATAATGACAACACTTCAGCGGAACCGCCTGTGCTCCCGGCCTGGATGAAGTAACGGTATACAAGGACGTATTATGATCAGACGATTTATCATCCTTATCATTGCATTGATTCTCAGCTACATCATCTGGTGGGTCGGGCCGATGGTTGCCATCGGTAACTTTTATCCGCTGGCCCGCGTGCTGGTACGCCAGATTATTATCGCTGTTATTCTTTTCTGGGCATTGTGGCCGTTTGTGGCTTTCCTGTTCAGCCGTCTGTTCCGGTTTCTGCGGACACCGCTGCCGAAGCCGAGAAAGAAGATTATCCAGCTTGACCGGGTCACTGCCCGTTTTACCGATGCTATCCGGACACTGCAGTTTATTGCACTGGCGGGCAAAAAAACCCGCAGCGAACGGATGAAAATCCATCTCAGCCGTGAATACATCAACAACAAGCCCTGGTTTGTGGTGATGGGACCCGCCGGATGCGGCAAAACCTCCGTCATTTATAACAGCGGCGAGCAGTTCCTGCTGTCCGAGCAGTACGGGTTATCCCGCACAACCGATATCGGCCCGACAATTGACTGTAACTGGTGGCTGACAGAGCGCGCCGTGTATATTGATACCGCCGGAGAATGGGTACAGATGCACGGACAGAGTGACGATGCCGGTAATGCACGGCAGAAATTGTACTCTCTTATCCGCAAGCACCGCCGTTACCCCGGTATCGACGGAATTATTTTGTGTGCGGATATCGGTACACTGCTGTATGCCCCGCTGACCGAGCGCAAATCGCTGGCTGACACATTACGTATCCGTATTCTGGAAATGGCGGCACTTTTTCAGTCCGATATTCCGGTTTACCTGCTGCTGAATAATATTGACCACCTGCCCGGCGGTGAGGCATTCCTGAATATCGCCGATGACGACCTGCTCGCCGGCGGTCTGGGGATCAAACTGCAATGCACAGACGATCACCGCAATAATTTTATTCATGATGAAAATACCTATCACCAGCTTCAGATCCGGGTCAGCAACTATATCCTGGAAACCCTGCACAATGTGCCGGATGACGGATTACGCCACCAGCTTCTGCTGTTTATTGAATCGCTCGGCGCACTGCAAAAACCATTATTTTCCTTCCTCGAACAGATTTTTCCGGCTTCTGCGACAGGCTATACCGGCTGTCTGCGTCAGTTGTGGATGGGCAGTACTATCCCGCTGATCGCACGTGAGAGCCTGTATAATGCAGACAGCGACGGGTTGTTTGATGAGCGTCAGTCCGGCGGCATGTACTTCCCGGCGCTGATGCAGGCCATCACCGAGCGCGGTGTGCTGCACAGCGCCCGCTACCGCCCGCTGCGCAACAAGCTGATGTCCGCCGCCCGTTATTCCGCAGTAACGGCAGGACTGCTGGCAACGGTGATGCTGCTCTCCTCCCGCTACTTCTGGGAGTCGGATTTTATTTCTTATGCCAGCGCCCGCTTTGAGGAAACCAAACGGATTGTCCGCGACATCCCGGTCACCAGTCAGTTTAATGATGACCTGATTGCCGCTTATGAACAGCTCGGCTATATCAACACGCAGTTTCTGGAAAGCTCTCCGCCGCTGCTGACACCGTATTTCGAGCATAAACTGCTGAGTAATGCGATGGAGCAGACCTACCGGCGCCATCTGTACAAAATCTTCTGGCCTGCCGTGGAAAATTATATCGCCAATGAACTGAAACAGAGTGCGCTCAGCGGCAATACCGATGCATATGACACACTTAAGGTCTATCTGATGATGGTTTACCCGTCATACAGAGAGCCGGAGGCGCTGGAAAACTGGTTTATGATCCGCTGGGATAACTACGCGGTACAGGGCTATACCGAAACTGACCGCCGCCTGTTCCGCTATCACCTGCACGAATTATTCAGTGACACCTCATCCACCGCCCCGGCGGCCAAAATGAATGCGGAACTGGTGCGTATCGCCCGCGTTAATGCAATGAAAACCCCGATCCATCTGCGGGTGGTTAACCGTATCAAAGATAAACCGCTGCCCGCAGGTATTCAGAATATCTCACTGGCAGACGCCGCAGGCCCCAGTGTATCGCTGATGCTGCGCCGCAAGAGCACCAATACGGTAACCGATACCGCCGTTTCCGGTTTCTACACCAAAGCCGGCTATAAGGATGTTTTCCTGCCGCAGTTACAGGATGCAGCCACGGATATGATCAGCGAAGAAAACTGGGTACTCAGTGACAACACCGAAAAACGCGGTGATATCGGTACACAGGAGGCGATTCAGACATTATCCAATGAAGCGCTGAAAGCCTACCTGTCTGAATATGCCAATCAGTGGGACAGTTTCCTGAAAGACATCCGTGTCCGGCCAATCAGTGATCTTGATGATGCGGCGCAACTCGCCCGTCAGTTTACCGAACCGTCTTCACCACTGACGGCGCTGGTACAGTTTGCCATTGATCAAACCACACTGAGCCGCGAAAACCAGCAGGATGCCACCGGATGGTTTGCCCGTCAGGAAAACAAGCTGACTCAGACCCGCCGCTCGCTGCTGGACGGAGTCAGCAATGACCGGTCTGCGGGCAGCACGCCGGAGAAAAGTCTGGAGGCCCGTTTTGAGGCGCTGCACCGCCTGCGTCAGGCCGAAACGGCCGGAGCCAATGATCCGCTGTTCACGGTTTTTGACCAGGTTTACAACAAACTGGCCACCCTCTCCGCCTCGCTGCGCGCCGGTCAGATCCTGCCGCAAAACAGTGAAATCAACCGGTTACGTGATGATATGCTTCGTCAGCCGGAGCCGGTACGCAGTGTCATGATAGATCTGCTTTCCACGGGCGAACAACAGAGCCTGCAAAAAAGTAAAGAGAATCTCAGCCGTGGTGCCTCATCCATTGCCTCCGATTCCTGCCGGACAACCATCAGCGGCCGCTACCCGTTTAACCGCAGCGCGAGAGAGGAAGTCGGTATCGGAGATTTCACCCGCATGTTCGCACGCGGCGGCGCAATCCAGAGTTTCTTTGATTCAAATCTGGCTGCCTATGTGAATACCGGGGCAACCCCCTGGCAGATCCACCCCGGCAGCCGCGGCGTGGTGTCAGCCAAAACGGTGGCATCATTCGAAAACGCGGCCCGCATCCGGGACTCCTTTTTTGATCCGTCCGGTTCGATGTCGATGTCCATGATTATCCGCCCGATCTCATTATCGCCTTCGGTTCTGGAAGCCGTACTGGATATTGACGGTCAGATAATCCGCTACAGCCACGGCTATCAGGAGCCGGTCAAAATTAACTGGCCGGGTCCCAAAGGCGGCATTTATACACGTCTGACATTCAAAACACAGGACGGACAGGTGGAAACGGTCAGCTTTGACGGGCCGTGGGCACTTTTCCGGATGTATGACGCCGGTAACCCGGTACAACTGAGCAGCAACAGCCGTCAGCTCACTATGGCAATGGGTCAGGTGAAAGGGTTCTTTATTGTCGAGCTTAATTCAACAATGAAGGATTATCCGTTGTGGTCACGGGCATTAAAACAATTTTCCTGCCCGGGTAATATCTGATAAACGAAAAGGACAGTTATTATGTTAGATCCGAAAAATGTACAGTCAGTACTGAAATTCAGTACTGAATCAGGAAACAACTCGGCTTCAGAATTACAGAAACCCTTTATGGAAGGGGTTGAAAATATGAGTATGTCCGGTTCGGATGCCTCCCGTTCAATACTGAAGAACGTTAATCAATCCTGTGACCAGATGATGAAGGAAATGGGAAAAATGTTCGATGGTCTTCAGGATAATCTGGATGCTCATCAGAAAATGCAGCAGGCTGAGCGTCCGAAAGATTTCGATACCGCCATGAAAGATTTGCGGACAACGCTTTCCTCCGGTTTCCCGGAAGAGATGAAAAGTATGTTTGATAAAATGCCGAAGATATAATACGGACATAAAAAATACCGGGAAAATCCCGGTATTTTTTTGTTCTGAAAAGAGAGGATCAGAATAAGTATTTAAAACGGACACGCGCCCCGTAACGGTCGTTATCTTTACTGTCAACCATCGTCATATCCCCTTTCCCGTTAATATGGGAATAATACGCACCGAGATAGGTTTTAAAATTATCCATGCCCAATATATCCGGTAACTCATACGACGTGAATACGGTATGAATATTATACCGGCCCGGATTTAACGTATCATACTGACTGTCATCAAATGCATTCACAACCTGATAGGATTTAATATCATTATGCGCATAGATATAACCCAACTGGAACTTGCGCCATAAGATATTCGTCCCGGCTGAAAAGTCATTTTCATTCTTCGCATCCAGATAAGCCGTGCTGAGGTTAACCACCACCCCGTTCTCCGGGTCATCTTTCAGGGTATCCCATTTCATGGTCAGGCCATAGCCGGTACGGCGCGACTGATCCGTAAATTTGCCGTCAGCATTATCAAAACCGTAGGCATTGCTGATGACGTTGGCATCCACAGCACCCGCAATCGTGACATTATCATAATTCCATGCCACCACAGGACGAACGTAAATCACATTCTTTTTATTCTGTAATTTACGGCCATGATATTCCTGATCTTTAAAGACACGACTGCCATCCTCAACCAGCGTATTCACCTCAAAATACCAGTTATCATATTGGCTGCTGAGGTTCATTCCGCCACCGTGGTTACTCCGCCCGCGCCCTTCTTTCATCATATAGATATAGCCAAACCCGTCAGCATAGAGATCATTGGCACTGTTACCCGAATGTTCAACAAACGTATCCTGGTTCAGCGGGAACATATCATAGGCTTCATAGCGGCCGATTTTATATTTCCATTTATTTTCTTTACCAAAATAGAATACGGCATCATCAAGCCCGATATTACCGGTCATATTCGCTAACGGCTGAACACTGAAGCCGGCATAGTTGCCGTTATCCAGTTTCCGCTGCCCGTCAAGACCAATCAGTATCCGTCCGTTAATATCCCAGCGCTCTTTATCACCGAAATCATCGGCCCCGTGCCCGGTCTGTGTATGCATTGAGGTAATCTGCCCTTTCCGGCTGGCAGCATCTATATTGAACTCCACATCACCGTATAATTTCAGTGACCCTTTACCGTTATCTGCGCTGACGATATTACTGAAACCCGATGTATTTTCCTTACCGGTATTGCCGGCCGGCGCCGTATTCTGAGCCATTAAACTTTCCAGACGTTCTGCTTTTTTCTCTGCCGCCACAGCTCTGGCTTCTGCTTCAGCCGCTCTTTTTTCAAGACTGTTCAGACGCGCCTCAATATCACTTAATGATGTTTCAGCACCGGCAGAAAAAGGGAACACAGAAACAGCAAACCCTGTTATCAATGCTAATTTCGTTAGTTTCATTATATTTACCTTTGTTCACGACGATCAGGTGGCTGCGGCATATAAATATGCCGGGCCTTCATCAGAAAAATTTATTATCAGAAATTTAATTATTGTTTTATTTTTAATAGATATTCAGGCGTGATTTCTTCAAACGACGAAATAATAAGATCAGCACCACGTAATAATGCATGATCTGCGGTGACGCCGACTGAAAAAACACCCGCCCTGTTCAGCGCAGTAATACCTGACTGCGCATCCTCAAAACCTATTGCATCCTGCGGCAGGACATTAACAGATGACGCTGCCTTCAGAAATATTTCAGGGTCCGGTTTACCTTTACTCAACAATGCAGGATCAACAATGGATTTAAAATAATTATCAATATTGAGTTTTTTTAAAATAAAAGGTGCATTACGGGATGCCGATGCAACGGCACACGGTATATTAAGCATATTAGCCCGGACAATAAAATCATGAACCCCGGGTAAAATATCCTTTTCGGATAACTCCCCGAGTAATTTCACATAATAATCATTTTTCTCATCCGACAGTAATATCTTTTCCTCATGACTGTACATATCCGACTGACGGCCATACTCTAATATTTTTTCTAATGATTCCATCCGGCTGATCCCTTTGAGGTTTTCATTAAACTCCTCACTGATATCAAATCCTGCCTTATTGGCTATATATCGCCATGCAATATAATGATACTTTGCTGTATCAACAATCACACCGTCCAGATCGAATAAAAATCCTGATTTCATGATGTATATTCCTTTATATAATTATATGAAAACGGTATGCCTGCTGTAATCTGATAAGTTTCATTATCAATATCGATATATGCCTCTTTATCCGCCGTGACGGATACCGATGCCGGTGAGATTAAAAAGTAATAATGAACACCGCGATGCTGTAAATTAAAACTGATACATTTCCATTCCGCCGGTAATGACGGGGAAACGGATAAACGGTCACCACGAATATCCACCCCGGCATAGGACATTACCGCCGTATTGATTGTCGCGGCCATAACACCGGTGTGAATACCTTCAGCGGTGGTTCCGCCCTGAATATCACCATAATCCGATCGCAGTGCCTGCTGATACAATTCCCGGGATAAATCGTGCAACCCGGTATCACAGGCCAGTTGTGCATGCACCACTCTGGATAATGTGGAGCCGTGAGAGGTTCGTTTTAAATAATAATGAAGGTTTGTCTGTGCGTAATCACGACCTAAGTGATAGCCCATGTTATTCAATATCCCGGTGACATCATCACGGGAAAAATTATTGAATATCATCAACGTATCTGCCTGCTTGGCCACCTTATAATTATCCGCACTTTTACCTTCCGCACGCAATATTCTGTCCATCCGGTAAATATTGCCGTACTTATTCCTGTAGTGTTCCCAGTCAATCTCTTTCAGGGAAAAATACCCGTCAAACTGAGCAATGACATCATCAGCAATGACCAGCGATAAATGCTGACCGGCATGACGAATTTCCCGGATAAACGCGGTGTCTTCCCCGCCGGTATTAAACTGCGGATACAGTTCAGCCAGGACGGAAAACAGCCAGGAGATCATCATATTGGTATAGGCATTATCTTTGAGCCCGGCGCTGCTGCTGCCGCTGATATGCTCATGAAATTCATCCGGCCCCATCACGCCGCTGACAGAGTAACGCCCGGTAACCTCATCATATTCAGCTTTACTCAGCCAGAAGCGGGCAATATCTGTCAGCATTTCCATACCGTACAGCCGCATGAATTCCGCATCACCGGTATTTTTCCAGTACAGCCAGATATTATAAGCAACGGCAAGAGACACATGGCGCTGAAGATGACTGTAATCCGGATCCCAGTGACCGTTCAGCGGATTCAGGTGCACCGATTGTGTCTGCTCACTGCCGTCCAGACCGGACTGCCACGGATACATTGCGCCCTGACAACCGCTGTCCTGTGCAATTTTCCGCGCTCCCGGTAACCGGTTATAACGGTACATCAGCAACTGGCGGGCCGTTTGCGGGAAATGCATAATATAAAAAGGCAGGATAAAGATTTCATCCCAGAAAATATGCCCCCGGTAAGCCTCTCCGTGTAATCCGCGGGCCGTCACCGACACATCGAGCTTATATTTTGCGTTACTGTAAGGTGAACACGATGACAGCAGATGAAAGATATGCAAACGTAATAACTTCTGAGACATTAAATCGCCGTCAATAACAATATCGGCCTTATCCCATAAGTTTTTCCATGCCTGCTCAGACGCTTCTGCCTGAACGGCAAAATCCGTCAGCGTTGTTTTATCCGCATCAGCCCAGTTATCCGGAAAAACAGAAGAGAGACGGATGTTAATACTTTTCTCAAGACGGTATGTTTTTCCCTTTTTCGCATGACAGGTAATAAGCTGCTGTACTTTATCAGGGCTTTCTTTTATCTGAATCTCACTGTCAGTGAAAAAATCCCCGCTTATTTTTGCGGTCACACCGATACCGATACCCGATTGCAGTGTCCGTGCATTTAACTGTACATAACTGCCTTCCGCCCCGCGGGACAATACCCGGTAATGGTCTGATGTCAGGCTGCGGTAACGTTCCACACCATAATTACGGGTCGTGCCGTCAATACAGGTGGCAACGGTAATCTCCGCATCAAAATTCAGGGGCGTGAAGCTGTATTCAACCGCAAACCGTTCCGGACAGGACATATCCGCCAGCATCCGGCTGTTAATCTGAATCAGGTGTTTACGGGAATCTTCTGCAATCCAGGTCTGCGCCAGAATACCGGTTTTTAAACACAGGTTCCGGTACAGCACTTTATTGCGGCAATTTTCCGGCGATAACCACTCACCATCGCCAATTTTTATCCGGACAGAACGGGCATCAGGAACATTCACAAAATCTTCATTGGATACCGTATTCCCGGCGACATCTGACTCAGCGCGGTTATAACAACCGGCCAGATAGGTTGCCGGGTACGCCGCCTCACCTGCCCGCATATCCGGCAGTGCCCCGCGTACCCCAAGATATCCGTTTGCGGTGGTTAATAATGATTCCGCAGCGTATTCTTCTTTGCCCGCCGTAAACCCGGAATAATCGATATTCCAGCAAAGTTGTTCATATTTCTGTTTTAGTGCCTGCGCCAGATCGTTTTCTGTCAATACGCTCGTTCCCTGCTGTGCAACGAAAGGCACATTGAAGATTTCCGAAAATGACTTTTCCAGATCAATAATGGCATTACCGGCAAGTTCAGCACAAAATGCAGGATAATCCGGCACCCGCTCCCCCGTAATGACACCACCTTTAATACCGGGAAAATCACGGCTGATTTCGGTTAAAATATCCAGACATGTTTTAACGGATATCTCACGCCAGCAAAAAGCATAGTCATATTTATCGCTGCCGGAAAAAATATCAGCCCCACTTTCTTTTACAGACACAGTCAGATAGCACATATTAAATTCACTTTATTAATTTACAGAGAAGTTACCAGGGTGCCTTTGCGCTGCTGATAACGATACATCATCATTGTTAATAAGATCGGAACAACAATGGCGACTATCATGGCAACAAGGTAAATACCCCAGAAAGCAGGCTGAATAGACAGAATTCCCGGAATACCACCGACACCAATACCATTGGATAACACATGCGCAAAACCGCAAATTAATCCTGCCAATGCGGCACCAATCATGGCGCACAGCATCGGGAAACGGTAACGCAGGTTTACACCGTACATCGCCGGTTCGGTCACACCCAAATAGGCAGATATTGCCGCCGGAATCGTTATTTCGCGTTCGTCCTTTTTGCGGCTCATAATAATGATGCCGGCAACCGCAGAGGCCTGGGCAATATTTGATAGTGCAATGATAGGCCAGATAGGTGTTCCGCCAATGCTTTGCGTCAACTGCATATCAATAGCCAGCGTGGTGTGATGCAACCCGGTAATGACCAGCGGCGAGTAGAAAAAACCAAATATCATTGAGCCGATTAATGCATAATCACCCAGCATTAAATAGCGGACACCATCCGAAATAAGATTACCGGCAGCACGTCCGAACGGCCCCAGAATGGCATGAGCCACTACCACAGAAACCAGAATGCTGATGATCGGTACAACCACCAGTGTTAAATATTCCGGGATACGGCGGCGTAATTTCACTTCAAACCAGCCAAGGAATAAACCGGCCAGAATAGACGGGATCACCTGAGCCTGATATCCCACTTTCTGAATGGTAAATACGCCGAAATCCCAGACATCCGGTGTCTGGCTGCCGATACCATAAGCATTCATCAACTGAGGTGATACTAATGTAATGCCCAGCACAATACCCAGGATCGGAGAACCACCCATTTTTTTGGTTGCCGACCAGCAGATAGCCACCGGCAGGAAATGGAATATTGCTTCACACGGTAACCACAGGAAATCATATATTGGCTTTAGCCAGTCATAATACGCCGTCAGCGGTTTATCATCGCGGATCGGCATTTCACCGATAACATTCCGGAGTCCCAGTAATAAACCACCACAGATTAATGCCGGCAGCAAAGGAACAAAAATTTCGGCCAGATTGGCAATAAGCCGCTCCCAGAATTTCATATTTTTTCTGGCGGCAACCTTGGTTTTTTCTTTATCTGATTCAGATATATTGAGTTTTTCAATTAAACCGCGGTAGTAGTCACCGACATTCATGCCGATGATAACCTGGAATTGACCTGCGTTATTAAAACACCCCTTAACCCCGGGTATTTGCTTAATAGACTCAATATCTGCCAGTTCAGGATTATTTAATACAAAGCGTAATCGTGTCAGACAATGAGATACTGTACTGATATTTTCCTTTCCGCCGGTAAATCTGATGATCTGATCCAGCTCATCACTATGAACATTAATCTCCATATCCCCATCCCCGTATAAAACGTCTCTTTTTTAAAATACGTTCAGTATGGGAATGGCTCAATGGGAACGATCCCATTACGGGACAAGCATCACACAAAAGTTTGTTTAACTCAATAAAATCAACAAGTAAACGAAGGTGACGGGACTAAGTGTATTTTGGGTGAAAAATTGCCATTAACCATATCAATCAATAGGTTGACAGATTTCTGACCGGTTTCACTAATGCCCAGGCGGCATGTTTTTACATCCGGAAAGAGGAAGGTTAATAAGTCATTGCGTCCGATACAGGCAACAAAAATAGTATTAATCTGATGATGAAGAAGATATTTTTTGACACCAAATGCCAATGATTCAGTCGCACATAATATGGCCTGAGGGCGTTTCAGTACGATATTTTCAGCGAGAAGATAACCGCTTTCATAATTTAATTCACCTAATGCCGCATCTGATACTATGTTATATTTTTCGCAATAATGCTTATAAGACTGATAACGTAATAACCCGGTTGTTTCATCGTGTTCATTAACACCGATATAACTGATGGCTGTAAAATTCTTCTCCTGATGAAGATAATTCATCAAATGATTTACAGTTCCGGAATCATCATTACAGACACAGGTGTACCCTTCAAACGGACGGGCAATAACAACGATATTTTTTTGCCAGAAGGCTAATTGCTCTCTGTCCAGACCGGTAAATGCAAATAAAATAACGCCATCCACCTTTCGTCTTTCAAGCATAGACAGATGCTCATCAACCTTTGCAGGATCAAACTGGCTTTCCAGAATAATAGGGTCAATATTGTTTTTATATAAGACCGGCAGCATCGCGCGAATTGCCTGATTCTCAGAATATGAATCAAGCCGGGTAACAATAATACCAAATGTCCGGCCCGTTAATCCTCTCATCGCCCGTGCTGATTTTGATGGCGTAAAATTATTCTGCTCAATGACTGCCAGGACTTTACGACGGGTCTCTTCATTGACGTTCTGTTCGTTATTTATCACACGGGAGACAGTGGATTTACCGACATTACAGATAGCTGCAATATCTTTAATGGTGAGTTTTTTCACTGTGTATGCTCCCGTTGATTCATTTTGATCTGGTTATCAGAACAGATGCCAGGTGAGTCCTGCAATCCGGTGCAGGGTATTATACGCATTTAATTATGAGAATTGCCGGTTGTTAATTCATTATCCGAAAAATGAGCACAGACTGTGCTTTTTTTTTCCAAAACGCAAAAAAGCCACCCA
>NZ_AYMP01000019.1 GCF_000633515.1 Morganella morganii H1r
ATTACTGGGGATTCCTCAGCACCGGAGCGGGTTATATTGCCAATATATTGTCTTAATGCGGTCACAAAAATGCAGCTAAAACTAAACCACCAAGAAGTAGGACTGCAGCAATGATTCCAAAATAAATACCAAAAGATGATGATTCACCATCATCAACATAATAGTTGTTAGCTTTGTTCTCTTTTTTATTTGTAGAAGTTAAGTTGCCGCTTTCGTCGGAGGTTGTTGTTTTATCAACTTCCCTACCACAAAACCGACAAATAACTGCATCTGGTTTTATTGATTCTGCACAATGTTTACACCTCACACCGTCACTACCTGACGTAGATTCGGACTTGCTCCCGAAAATAGATAAAATGACACCAGCAAGAAATATAACTCCACTGAATATGAGGTAATTTTGTCTATCAGATATCAAACCAATATTGTTAACTCTCCCCCCATATGTAGATACTGAAACGTCCATATTGATCGCGTAAATCATTGCTATCAATCCAACGCTAATAAGGATATAACCAATATTTCTCATTACACTTCCAATCCAGTCAGTAAATAAAAATAATGGTATATCCTCATGTTACTTATGTCATGAAGATTTTATGTCTCAGTACCATAACTGTGCGATCGCGCCAATAACCGCCATAGGGCACCCGCTGGCTCAGGTGCCCGTATAAGTGATGAAGGAGCATATTATCATCCAGCAGAATACCGGCATGATTGGCGACCGGAGCCTGCACCTGCATCACTATCATATCGCCCGGTTGCGGATCATCGACCTGGATAAATCCGGCCTCCTGCCAGTTATCTGTGTACCGGTTCTCCCCCTGCTCCCACCAGGGGTAATCCACCCGGTAATCCGGTAGATCAATGCCGTGTTCCTGCCGGAACCAGCTCATGACCAGCCCCCAGCAATCTGTAAACCCGAGTACAAATGGCCGCTCCAATAATGGCAGATCACCCCGAGGCTGAACGGTCCGCAGATCCCCTTCCGGCCAGCTGACGATATACCACGGGGTACCAAGGGCATCACACTGTGCTTTATCCAGTTCTGACGGTTGGGTGGTGGCATCCGGGTGACTGTGAACAATACCGGTCACTATGCCCCAATCCTCAGCTGCGGCGTAATCCTCCGGCGATAATACAAAATGCTCTTCCGGCGTAGCCGCGATATTACGGCAGGGAAGGTATTTCACTACTCTGGATTTTTGGACGATCACCCCGCAGCACTCGCGGGGATATTCACGTTCTGCGTGAGCAAAAATGGCTGCCTGAATGTTTTTGCGCATCCCTATTTCCTCAGTAATGATGTTCCCGGAAAGCCGCCGAACGGGATCGGATTATTTTTCCCGAAACGGGGAAAGCAGCCGGTATTCAGCATGCCGCTGCACTGATCCTGTGCCGGGTCATCCACACGGTTGCCGTGCTTATCGAAATACCCGTTCTGCCCGGCATAATCACAGCCGTCACCGGATTTGTATTTGCCGCGTATGCACCAGGTACACATTGAATGCAGTTGCCGCGTCGGGATCAGCACCCCCTGCAAATCCATCGGGCTGGCTAATTCAAACTCGATAACTTCGTTGGTTTCCGATGATTTGCTGTCGATATAAAAGACGGAGACTTTTTCCTGAGTCGGATCTGCTGCTGGGTTGCCATCCGGAAAGTTTGCCGCATCGAGATAGTGCGCCAGTGTGTCGTGTATCGTGACTTTCGCTTTCAGCATGTCATCGTATGCCAAACACAGCGCAGTGATTGAACCATCGAGGTTTGCCACCGATAACTTCGGCTGTGCGCCGGAACCGCTTGTTGATGCCTCTATTCCTTCAATTTGTACCGGCCAGGCACGGTACTCATCTCCTTGCCACCAGATGGATTTCGCCGGTAATTTTTCCGGATCACCACCAGCGGCAGTAATCTCTTCCTCTGTATGTGGAATATTGTATGCATGGAACCGCAAAATATCCGGCGTACCGAACGCGGTACCGTCAACCTCAAAAAGCCGGACGGCATTACCCGGTTCCAGCTTCTGGTAATCGTTTGTGATCATGGTTTAAATGCCTGGGTAAATGTAAGAGAGAGCGAATAGTTGTCACCGCCGAGCGGGGTGAGTTTCGGATCATCACAGCGATACAATCCGGTACTCTCCAGCGGTGGCGTCCACTGAAAAGCACGGATACCGCCGTGCCGGTCAATAAAATCGCGGATTGGCCGGATATAACTTTCGGTTCCGGTAAAATTCAGTGACCATTTCTGACTGCGGGGGTTAATACCGTCACCGCAAACCTGTTCATAACCATCACCAAACTTCGCCTTACGGGCTCTGAAAGAAATATCGCCCAGGGGATTCAGGCGCGGACTCCAGGTGAATGTTTCTATCATCTTTTCCCCTTAGCGACATTCCAGATCGCCCCGCCCGGACGTAAATCCGTGGCTATAAGTGAACGGTAGCGTTGATCAACAAACTGACCAATCTCCCTGCCGAACCGCTCAAAACCGCCGGATGCCTGAACCTGCTGATTTCCGTCACTGTCGATGTTGATATGAACCACAGGTGCCGTACCGACAACATTACTGCCACCATAAGCCCGGACGCCGAGATTGCCATCCGGCCCGCGCTTCAGCGGCATAATCGCTTCAGATCCCGCTTCACCCATCAGGCCGATATTGGGTGCTCCACCCTTGGCGAACGGAAATACGGTCGGTGAGCTGACAATGCTGTTGCTGTATGCACTCAGCCCCGGGGAGGTATACACGCCGCCGGTCGCATGGGGAGTCATCCCCATTGCATTACCCAGCCATGTCCCGCTCAGGCCGCTTTTCAGTCCGTTGAAAATACTCATCTGGACAATCATTTTTGTGATATCGGTGAGAATGGATTTCGTAAAGTCGGCAAAATTTGCCCGTCCGGTGGTCAGAAAGTCAGTGAACATAGACGATGTGCTGTTAAGCGCATTCGCAGATGTATTTCGCATCATTGCGAACGCATTACTGCTGCTATCGCCGAAATCTTTCCAGCCCTGCTTTAAACCACCCTGCCAGTCCGCCTCTGACGCGGCTTTGTCTTTTGCGGCCTGACGGACGATATCAGTCTGCTTTTGCTGTTCAGCATTCAAAACGGCGGTCTGATCTTTATATAGCTGAGAGGTTTTATCCGAGATTTCTTTATCCAGCTGATACCGGCGCTGACGGAAGTCATCCGCAATCCGCTGCTCTTCAAGCATCAGGTTATAATCCGCTGTCGGCATAATGATTTGCAGGCGCTGATTATCCGCCTCCTGCTGCATGGACCGGGTACGCTGAGTTATTTCAAAGTTCTGATCATCAAACTTTTTACGCAGCCCTTTCAGGGCAATCTCCCGTTCAAGCCCGGCGTTAAGCTGTAACTGGGTACGGATGGACCCGGCGTTTTCCATCACACTCTTCTGAGCGGCATTCAGTTTTTTACCTGCCAGGCCGACCAGCTCCTGCTCAAATGCAATCAGCTTACTTTCAGATGCGGTCAGCTTTTCATTTTCTGCAAGCTGCGCCCTGAGCGTGGCGGTCTGCTCCATCAGTTGCTGCGTCCGGCGCTGACCTTCCGGAATACTGCCACTGCCGTGCCCTTTCTTATCCAGTGAGCTGTAAAGGCTGTCGATCCCCTTCATTGTCTGCTCAAACTGCTTTGCATCCATCTGGCCGGATTTAAGTTGCTCCCGGGCGGTATTTTGCAGTTTCAGTTTTTCTGCGTGTTTATCCGCGCCCGCTTTATACGCTGAGTTCAGTTGCAGTTGTGCATCCAGCTGCTCACGGGTATTTTTTATCTGCTCCTTTTGCTGCTGTTCCTGCTCCGCGTTTTTTAGCGCGGCGCCCATTTGCCATGTCAGTCTGGCAAGGTTTTCCGCCTGAATTCTGGCTATACCGGCAGATACAGAAAAATCTCTTGCTGTCTGATTCAGTGAACGGTAGCGATCTTCAATATCCTTAATGCCTTTCTCATGAATGGCATTGACCCTGGTCTGTTCTTCATTCAGTGTTTTAGTGGCATTAAGGGCGCTTATTCTGGCCAGCTCTTTTGCCCCTTCAACATCCCCCTGACGCTCCAGCAGTGCAATCCGGTTTATGGTGTCCTCATCAAAAACCAGACCTTCATTGATAAGCTGACGAAGACTCTGAAGAGGCTGCTCATTAATGGATGACAACTTCGTGATCAGATGGTCTGCGCTGCCGCCGGATTTTTCCAGCTGCACACCGAATTCAGACACTTCACGCAGCATTGAGCCGGAGAACCCGGCAGTCGCTGCTGCCGTCACCGTTTTGTATGCCTCTGCTGTTCCGCCCAGCTGATTAGCCAGTGTGCGCAGCTGGTATACCGAATTATTCAGCCCGGCTCCGCCTTTCTGAATGGCAGCATTAAACGCCTTTTGCCGCTCTTCCGCCTCTTTGTATTGTGAATACAGGTAAGTAGCAGCACCGGCAGCCGCCATCAGACCAATACCGAGTGTTCCGCCCAGCATGGCCCAGGTGTTTTTCAACATACCGCTGGCCTGTGCGGATGCCCGTTGTGCAAATGTCAGCTCTTTGCTGGCACCGGCCAGCTGCGTGGTCGCGGCTGTCAGCTTCTGCTTACCCAGCGCCTCGTCAGCTTCCGCAGCGGCCAGCGCTGCCGAGCCTGACCTGAGACGATCCCTGGCTTTTTCTGCCAGTGCATTTGCATTCGCTATCTTTCTGTCATTGATCGCCCGCTCTTTGCTGTATTGCTTGTCTATTGCATCGGCGGACATGCCGTTTGCGAGGTTAACTTCCCGCATTTTTTCCATGTGAGCATTCTGCACTACTGCCAGTTCACGCTGATACCTGGCAGACTCGCGCATTTTATGGCCCATTTTCATCTGCTGCATTGCTGCTTCTTTGGCGCTGTTAGCCTGTTTAATGTGACTTTCAGCGACTCTCACAGCATCATTTGCAGCCGCAACGTCCATCTGCCTTTTATCACCCATCGACATTTTAAGGCGATCAACATCATTGGCGGCCCGTTCCAGTGCCGGAATAAAGGCACTGAGGATGGATGAACCGGCAACATTAGCGCCGACTGAAATATTGGTCAGTGATGTCCGTAAATGCGCGAACCCGCCCCGGGATCCGGAGTTACTCATTCGCGCAATGCTGTTACCTGCCCGCTGTGCCTCAGTTGAAACCTGGGAAATCTGTTCGGCCGTTTTAGCTGACTCCCTGCCGATATTTTGTGTGAATTTTTTTGAACTGGCAGATGCGCTGTTATAGGCATTCTCCACCTCTGACTTAAAACTGGCTGCGTTGAGGTGTAACGCAACCGCTAAACTTGCAACGTCAGCCATTTAAGATCCTCATTACATCATTGCACTGTGTGCTGATATCCGGTGATACCGCTGGAACCACTGTATTTCCCCCGGCCTCACCCGCTGCCTCTTCTTCCAGCATAAAAAAAGCCCGCCAGTGATTAAGCAGATCGGCGGGCATATCAGACAGTTTTCTCGGGTCAGACTCACCCCACCGATCCGCCAACTGAAAAAGCAGATAGAGGCGGGGTGAGTCCGTCAGTTTTTTTTCGCATCCTCAATGGTTCCGTAGCAGTATTTCTGCAGCGTGTTCATTGCTTCCACAAAGACCGGATTACTGTGCGCATCAATAAGCTCTTTTGCTGTCGGCAGATCTTCCGCACTGACCGGGATTCCGTTCTCATCACAGATAGCTGACAAAATCAGACTGGCCCCCGCAAGGGTAACTCCGGAATAATCACCGGCATCAAAAGCAGCCTTGCGATCTTTTTCGTAGCGGTCAAGCTCCCCGACAGTAAGACGCCGCAGATATACCTCCGTACCGAAGAGTGTATGTTTTTCCGTGTGTGAATCCGGCTTTAACAGGGCTGATTTCAGATTCATTATTCCCCGTCTCCTGTTGGTGGTGTGACCGTAGTGGTTCCCCAGGTGATGTTGTTCTGCTTACCTTTCACGGTAATCTGAATCACCTCACTGGCAGGGGCGCTGATATCGTTCATTTCCCAGCCTGACAACGCGAGGATCATCGTCGCTGTACGCCCGTTCGGCAGTTCGAAATAAAACTGCACAGTCTTACGCTGTTCGGCGGCATTGAGAAACGCGGCGAAATCAGCATTGCCGGGATCATCAATAAACCCGAGTGATTTTTCAGGTCCTTCCGGCAGATCGGAAATCGACTGTTTGTTGGTATCTTTCAGGGTGGTACAGTCAATAAAACCACCGGTAAGCCCGGTAGCCCCCAGCGCTTTACAGTTAATCAGCGCTTTCATTTTGTCGACGGTATCACCGGCCTCACCGAATTTTACGATGGTACCGGCGGGCAACATGGCGTATTCCGGGGAGGATTTTTCTCCGGCCATAATAGTTCTCCAGGTTAACGGTTTTCATTAATACCGGCGCGTATGGCGGCGGCAAGGGTGTTTAAAATGTCTTTACGGTGATAATCCAGCGCAGGGCGTATAAACGGACGCGGGATCTGTTTTGATGTCCCGAATTCCTGAGCCTGCGCCTTCATGTGGTGCGCTTTTGACGGACCGACACGGATGGTCATCAGGGTGATATATTTTTTATCCTTCATCCGGTCAGTGGTTCTGACTTTGATACTGTCCCGCATGTGGTCATCGTCGTGACTGCTGTCATAACCGGCGTACTGTTTCATATCCTCAGCAACAACGGTCATCGCCTCACGGCCTGCATCGCGCAGTATTCTGGATGTCAGCTTTTCCCCGAGATTCATCAGCTCCGCTTCCAGCCCGTCAAGGCCGGAAACCTTAACCGTAGTTCTCACGATACATCCTCCGGATAAGTGATAATAAAATCCCGCATGACTGACCAGCGGACGATGTTTTTTGTCAGCTCTTCCCGCCCCTGCTGAAAACCACCACGCTGCACGGTCTGCACCGGATAATTACCGATGTAACCGTGCACTATCGGCTCCCAGGCATCACGAATGGCTTTATCCAGCAGCAGGGCTTTTTCGTAGTCATTCAGTACGTGAATGCCTATCTGAAAACGCGCCACGATAAGATGAGTGGTGACCATACCGGCGGAATAACGCGGATCACTGATACGCTGAAAGGTGATACCTTCTTGTGCATCTTTCGGTAACAACAGGGGGAAAACGGGCATTGCGGTGATAGCGGAAAGAGACGACTTGAGGTCACTTTCGATCATGTCGTATGTCTGCCTCCGTGGTAATAATCAGTTTCGCAGGGTCATTACGGTCACAGGCACGGACGGTAAAAAACCGGTTCTGGTATTCAATCACCCAGTCGATTTGCACATCCGCGCGTGGCCGCGCAGTAAACTGCATGGTTTCGATGACCTGATCCTGCTCTGCCGTCCGGATTTTACGGTTGGATATCGCCTCGGCTTTGGCCCACACCGTGATGACTTTCGTCAGTTCGGTACGGGAATCACCGAGGTCACCGGTCACCACCTCCGGCCGGTACAGGGTGATGCGTTTTGTTAGCTCACCGGCCAGCATTATTTTTCCCTCATGGGTGAAAGACGATAGTCACAGAGCAAATCATAAAAACCCTGTGGCAGCTTCTTCAGTTCCCGGGTGTCATACCAGAAACCGACCACCAACATGAGTGTCAGCCGGATAACCGGTGTGATATCCATTCCGTCCGGATCACTGACAGGAACTTCGTCTTCATACAATCTCCGGTTCAGATAGTTTTCTGCTTTTTCTTTTGCCGCAGCAAGATAGCCGAGCAGAAGCGGATCCTCTTCCTCAGTGTCAATGCGGCATTGCAGGCGCAGCTCTTCAATTGTCGGTAATGGCATGCCCCCTCCAATAAAAAGGTCGCTGAACGACCCCGGGTTTATTTATTGCTTATCGTGCTATCTCAATTAACTTAACGGGTTTTTCATCCGCCTCATGACACCAGTTGTTATATTCACTGACAGCCCGCATCAGTTCACCGTCAGCAATCCCGACTTTATCAACCAGGCAGGTTAAATTATCAGCGTCAAAAACAATAATTTCAGGCGGAACATGATTGGCGTTGCCTTTCTGATGAAGGGAGTAAACAACAGCCCGCAGATCACCCACCGCCCTGGCTCTTTCAATATGCATCGCTTTTATTTTTTCAAGCAGTACCTTACAGCGGCCAATTGCTTCATAGTTTTTTTCTGTCATTGGTTCCTCCGTTAAGAACGGTAATTACATCTGCATCAAAAAGGCGGCATTTCTGCCGCCGTGACTGATTACTTCGTACCGTCTGCCGCTTTCAGTAATTTCACTGCGTTGCTGTCAACCAGCATGCTGCCGACACGCTTCGTGGTGTAGAAGTGTACAAACGGTTTGTTGGTGTACGGGTCGCGCAACATGCGGATACCGATACGATCCAGGATGGTGTAGCAGCGCTTGAAGTTACCGAATGCCAGCGGAACAGCACCGGCAGCCATATCAGCAAACTGCTCATTCTCCGCAATACCGTAGCCCAGCAATGCAGATGGCTGACCCAATTGCAGGCCCGGCTGCCACAGGTAGTTGCCCTGTGAGTCTTTCAGGGTGCGAACTTTGAATAACGTGTTGTTATTCATCATAAATTTAGCGCCACTGCGATAAGGCTTGCGCAGTGTATAAACCAACTGCATCACTTCATCAGCTGTCAGTTCAGCTGGTTTCTTCAGCAGCAGATGCTGCAGTTTTCCCCAGTCGCGATCCTTATCTGCCTTATCCTCACTGCCGTAAGCCAGCAGCCCTTTCGGTTTTTTACTGCCGTCACCGTTGGTGAATGCTGCTTCTTCCTGTTCAGCAAATTCAATTGCCAGTTCACCGGTAATAAACTGCTCAACATTGAAAAAGGCATCATCCAGCATGGTCTGGGTGGCCCCGGGGTTACCGTAAATCTCACCCCACACCGGTTCAATCGGGCCGAGTTTAGGTGTTGCGGTTTCAGGGCGTTTTTCTGTTTCCCCTACCCATCCGCTGCCGGTGCCCCCCATATTAACGAGGCGCTTATAGTTCGGTGTACCGACTGAGACAACATTACATTCCTGACGCATAACAACTTCATCACGCAGCGCAGAGATAATGGTACGATCCAGTTCTTCCGGTACGGCATAGCCGCCATCCGGATCAGAGCCAATCTGCATGGCTTTCTGTTCCAGTTCAGCCAGGCCGTCATCCTTACCCTTGCGGACAAACAGTTCGAACGCGCTTTTGTGTTCGGCAACATCTTTGTTTGCCACACCGCCGCCCGGACGTTTCACAGCCGCCAGCTCTGCTTCCAGTGACGATTTCAGTTCATCCAGCTCGGATAATTTTCCGTTCAGGGTGTCCACCGATTCCGCCAGTTTGCCTTTTTCTGATTCGATGGCATCAATACGCTTGTCATTTTTTTTCTGAAACTCTTCAAATGAAGATTTCAGTTCTTTTGCCACTTCGCTTACATCTTTATGATCAACAGCCATAACAGCCCCTTACTGATTAAAATTAATGGATTTAAGTGTTTCCAGTGCATCTTCCTCTGCGTCACGCAGAGAGAGAGCATGGTAGCCGTCGGCCATAAATGCCTTAGCCTGTGTCCGCGACAGTCCGACATCACGCAGGACGCGCTCAATACTTTTTTGTGACGGGATGTCACCACGGGCAAATGCCGATTTAACATCACTGACCCGCGCTTCATCATTGGACGGGAAGGTCACCAGGCTTACTTCCCACAGGTCAATTTCTTTCAGGAGAAAAGCACTTTTATTCCGGTCGTACTCCCAGTCTTTCAGGATGTAGCCAATAGAAAGGCCGGATAATGATCCGGCCTTCAGATGTGCATGAGCCCGTTTAGACAGAGGGTCATCCTCGATAAGTAACCGCCCTTTGACATACAGGCCGGTGTCATCCTCCCGCATTTCGGTATACACACCGACCGGTTCGGAAATCTGGTGCTGCCAGAGCATGGCCGGAAGACTGCCCTTCTCCCGCCATTCATTCAGTGATGCCTGAAAAGCGCCGGGTACGACAATATCGCTGTAGCTGTCCTTCACGCCGAAAACCGATCCGTACCCTTCAAACTCGCCGGTTTCAGTGACCGACTTTATTTTCAGCGGTATGTCCAGCCGCTGTTTAGTCATCATCGACATGCTGCTTTTCCTCTTTTTCCGGGGTGCTCTCCGGTTTTGTGGTCATATTCATCGGTGTCAGCCAGATATCACCGCCATCACGCGGGTTGAGTTCTTCCAGCTCCCGGCATTCATTGGGCGAATAGATCCCCCAGTTAATACCGGTGGCATAAGCATCAAACCGTGACTTCATATCACCGCGCAACAGTGCTCCGGTGTTGAATTTTGCGTAAAAAACGCCCTGTTTTGACGGTTTTACCAGCCCGACATTAATGCGCTGTTCAATGCGGGTGAGGTATGGCACCAGGGAATAGTTGATAAATCCGATCCCGAGGTTTTCAATGTTGTTGAACGTTGCCCGGTCGGTGTTCTGGATCATGTGCAGCGGCACACGGAAAATACGGCAGATTTCCTCAAGCTGGAATTTGCGGGTTTCAAGAAACTGCGCATCTTCTGATGTCATGCTGATTTGCTGCCATTTCAGTCCCATCTCAAGAATCATGGGTTTGTGCGCATTCGCCAGACCCTGATGCCGGTTTTCAAAGTCAGTTTTCAGCCGCTCATAGGCATCGTCCTTCAGGTACTGGTCGGTCTGCAGAACGCCACTGGTTACCGCACCGTTCCCGAACAGACGTGAGCCGTGCTCCTCCGTTGCCAGCCCCAGACCGACAGCCTGTTTTGCATACGCTATCGGGCTGAGTCCGGTTAATCCGTCCAGGGTGAAAATCCGTACATGCCAGATATCATCCTGTGTCAGCGTGTCGCGCTTTCCGTCCGGAAAAGTAACCTGATATTCCGGTTCCCACTTACTGTTCAGTTTTGGTGTAACCGAGGACGGATCCAGCGGCAGCAGCTCCACTACCTCCCCCAGCGCCTTGACTTTATAAGCATAAAAATTGCCGCGCAGACACAGACAGGCGATCAGTAATTCCCAGAATTCCTGCGGTGTCATGTAGTTGTTGGGTTTGGTTGACAGCAGTTTGTTCAGCCGCTCACGTACCGCCCGCCGGTTTCCTCTGTCAAGCTGCTCATAAAGAGAGCACGGCAGCATACCGACTGACTCCGCCAGTACGCGAACACAGCTAAATACCGCAGTGAGTTGCATTGCCAGTTGCGGACTGACGCGGCGGCCGGTATAGGTGTCATAGGTCAGACCGATCATTTCGCTGAGCTCTGACGAACTCATACCCGTATCGGATTTTCTGAATAAACCGGGAAAGAACATTATGATCCTCCGTTGTTATTCAGGCTTCCCGCTGATTTTGATACCAGATATGACCAGAGCAGGCACAAACCGCCGGCTGTGATAAACCCGGCAGCAGGCATCAGCAGCCAGGCACCGAACGCCAGCAGACAGGCACCCGCAATTCCCACCAGCAGAGCGGTAATAGTCAGTAATTTCATTGGATTTCCTCAGAGTGAGCGTAAGCCCCTGGAAGATAAAACATCGGACAGACTTTGTTCCTGCTCCCCGCCATTCACCATCTGGCGTGATTTGGCAGTAAACAGTGCAACCGGTCCGTCAATTTTGTTTTCCGGTGTCGATTTGTTCGGGAAGATGTTGTCGTTTTTGTCCGGCCTTACAGTCACGTTCGACATCATCCAGGACATCATCGGGTTGTGATCATGGTGAAATTTGCCGGAATAGACATCGGCCTGTACTGTTTTCATGGATTCAGACATGTTTTTCACTGTCTGCGCCACTTCCACCAGCGGGATGCCCTCTTCCGCCAGGCGGCGTGAGAACTGCACCGCGCTCCACGGGTCAAACCCGAGTTCACGCAGATCGTCACCTTCGCACCATGCCAGAATGTCGGCTTTGATGATGTCATGATCAATAACCTCGCCGTCAGTCAGTTCAAGATACCCGGCAGCCGCCCATTTCCGGTACAGCTCCGCAATATGGTTCGGTGCAGTTTCGATCCGGTCTTCCGGCAGCCAGAATTTGCACTTAACATGCACCTGTCCGCGCGGATCTTCATAAATCTTAATTGCTGCCGCCACGTCGATTTTATTTGCCAGGTCAACGCCGACCCAGACCGGGTAATTTTTCAGTTCATCATCCGGCGCATTCTCCGGGCAGTTATCCCATTTTCCTGAGTCCATCCAAATCGACTCCGCGTTAACCCACATATTGAGGTGTTTGGTCAGAAAGTTGGGCCGGGCGGCAATCTGCTCTTTGGCTTTTTTCGCCAGACGGCGCATATCATCAAAGCGTTTACAGACACCCAGCCCCGGATTAGCTTTTATCCAGACAGACTCATCGAACGGATCATCATCTTCATCCGGTGTGTAAATTGCCGCGAAAAAGGTGTCATCCTCCACCACGCCCCGCAGCACCTTGATAGCGTAATCCCGCAGTTCGTAGCAGATACCTTCGCGGTTAAATCCCGCTGTGGTGATCGCAAACAGAAGCGATTGCAGACGGGCACCGGTCGCAGTTTCCAGCACATCCCACACATCACGGGTTTTGTGGGCGTGAAGTTCGTCCACAATGCCGCAGTGAATATTCAGGCCGTCGAGGTTGTTTGCGTCACTGGAAAGCGGCTCGAACTTGGATGCGGATCGCTCCTGGTAAATTGCCAGCTTATTAAATTCAAACAGACGGCCGAGTGAACTTTTGGCCTTTTTGATCATGTTTTTCGCATCTTCAAACACGATACGGGCCTGATCGCGGGTGGTAGCTGCTGAGTAAACCTCGGCACCACCCTCACCGTCAGCGCCGGTCATATACAGACCGATGCCGGATGAAAGTGTGGATTTGGCGTTTTTACGCGCCACTTCGTTATAGGCTGTCCGGAAACGGCGAACCAGTACCGGATCGCCGTCATCGTCGTACTGAGCCTCACCGCTGAGTTCATCAACCAGCGGGATCACGAAACCAAAGATATTAATCAGAATAAAGGTATGCCACGGCATCAGCGCTATCGGCTTACCTGCCAGTGCCCCTTTGACGTGCGGAACAAACTGGTAAAAATCCAGAATATGCTGGGCGCGTTCTTCAATGAAAAAGATGTCGCGCTCAGGGCCACGCTCCAAATCATCAAGAAACCGCTGACACGCCAGGCGTATCAGTTCGCCCGTAACTATTTCTCCGGCAACTACCTGTTCGGCGTACCGGATCCCATCTGCTACGGTTGCCATTCATCATTTGCGCTTTTTTATAAATGCCTCGAAAGGGTCTTCTTCGGCTGGTGTGTTAATCGTTACCTTCGAGCGGGACGCGGGCGTCATGCCGAATTCACCCAGCATTGCCCGGATACGTTTCCAGGCATCGGCTTTCATTGCCGCCACCGGGTGTGCTTTTATCAGTGTGCCGCCTTCGCTTTCTGTGGTGTAGGTATAGCCCTGTTCGTCCAGGGTATCGCAGTGCTGCCGGTATTCGGTGTATGCCTCTATCAGCAACTCCAGCGCTTTGGCATCCATCGAACTCATCACGCCCATGGCATCGAGTTCTTCCCCGATCCGCTTAAACCAGTATTTCCCCTGCTTGGTAAAATGTTTCGGAGTTGGGGGTACCCCTGACGGCGGTTTCGGTTCTTTTTTATTGATCGGGCGTTTTGATGGGTTACCCCTGACCAAACGCAGGTGTGACGGGGTTTTCGGTGGTCCCGACATAATCGTTTTCTCCTATTGATTCCCATCCGGGGATCCCGGAAAAAAGTTTTCTAACCTGCGGCGATCTGAAAAGAGGTAAGGCGGCGGTCCTCTGGGGCGAGAATGGCAGGGATCTGACCTCCCCCTCCCCTGCCTGGCAAGAACGGATATTTATTCAACCAGCCTGCTGTTGCAGTTCCGCACCAACCAATCCAATAGCAACCACCGCTTCTCCTGCAGGGTATTTACTGAGTAGCTGACGAATGGCATCAATGCATTGCTTAACATTCTGCTGCTGATCATCAGGCAGTGATGCTATCAGCCCCTTGAATAGCAATACGGTTTCTTCGTCTTGTGTCATCGTGTTCTCTCCGTTGCGGTCTTCCGGTAGTGACATGGCCAGCACAGGCTTTGCAGATTGCTTTCCGCATCGGTTCCCCCATGTGCCTTGGGTGTGATGTGGTCGACTGTCTTTGCCTCAGTTACCCGGCCTTCACTCAGGCATTGCTGACACAGGTGCGTGTCTCTTGTCAGGATCACCGCACGGAGTTTGTCCCATTTGGTTCCGTAGCCGCGTTCGTGACGGCTTTTGCCCTGCTGGTGGTTCTCCCAGCCGGTATTGATATGGTCGTTGCAGTACCCACTGCGGTCAGTGGTTGTCTTCGCGCAGCCACGTTTGCGGCAGGCGCGGGGGATTCGTGGTGGCATGGTGTATTCTCCTTAACCAATTAAAAAGCCCACTCAGTGAGCAGGCTTTGTGATGAGTTATTCCGCTGTATGAATATGAACACTGGAGGCAGTGATATGAACATCTGCCGGGGACAGCTCACCTTCTTCAAACCAGCCATCAGTCCCACGTCCATCCGCTGCCAGATAGTGGATGAGATACTGATGCCGGCGGGTATCACGACGCAGATAATATTTTTATTCTGCTACCAATATATTAAAATCGATTTATCCCTAATAAATGGTTGAGTAAACTAATGATGTCTAAGGATAGAATTGTGCACAGTTTAGTCTGTGCTGGTTTTTTTGCAGGCTGGTTCTTAATTCAGTTTGCTATGCTGGCATTCCCCGGAGCAGCCACCAGTAGCGGCGCCTTTGCTGCATGGCCGCTATTCATAATCCTGTTTGTTTTGCCTTATTCGCTTTTTTCCCGCGCATTTTACCAGAAGCGAACCGGTCTAATGCCTTTCGGTACCATAAAACTTTCAAATCTCTGGCTACCAATAATCTCGATGGTCATATTATCCGTTGCAACCATGTTTTACGGTGAAAATGAAACATGGTTAATGCAGATATTCAACCTATCCCCTCTGCATCAATTTATTATGGTCGTGGCTGTAATTTTCGCTGGACCAGTTATTGAGGAAATTATTTTCAGAGGTTTTTTGCTGAATGCAGGAATGGGATATGGTCCGAATGGCAAGCGTGTGGCTATTTTTATCACCTCACTCTTGTTTGCGTTAGCGCATTATCAATACCATTCACCCGTTACATTTATTATGATTTTCGTTATGTCTGTTATTTTTTGCCTGGTCAGAATTCACACTAACTCACTTCTGGGTCCGATTATTTTGCATGCCCTATACAACGGTATACAAATGCTGTTACTGTTCACACTAATGAGTGTTAGTTAGCGGAAAATACATACTCATCTTCGGAGAGTGCTTGCTACCTCTCCGCTTCAATCTCCCGTATTGCCCGCTTATCCAGATTGCATGCTTTAATCACTGACATCAGCTCGATGTTGTATTCCGCTATATCACCCCACGTCATTTTGTCGGGAATATCCGGTATCGGGCAGTCAACGGTCACGCTTGCAGGGATTGGAACGTGAGGGGCTGATACATACTCAGTTTTTGTACTGCCGCATCCGGTCAATGAGACCACCAGGAGCAGCAGCGGAAGCACAGTCATTACCCACAAGAATAACTTTGACGTCTTTCTTGGCTGTCTGTGCGTCCAGTGTGTTTTTTCGCTTGGCATCTATGGCTTCTCCAGAGATACGGTGAAAGGTAGTGACGGCGGTTAATGTAGTGGTATTAATCACCTGCTGGGCTGACAGCTTTTCAGATAGTGAATCACGCTCTTTTCTGGCATCACCGAGAGCATCACAAAGAAAAGCCATCAAAATCAGCGATGCTGCCAGCAGTACTCCGCCGATAGTTGCCATGGTCTTCACAGAAGCCCCCACGCCCGTTCAAACACCGCTGGCTGATACGGTTGATAACCAAGCTCAACGCCGACAATCGCAGTAGCCAGCGCAATGCCGGTCTTTTTGTCTTTGGTATTCAGGTGATCATTAATGCCGATACCGATGTCAGCAGCAGCGCGGTTGATATAGTTCCCGGTATTGTTTTCATTAGGTGGTGCATATTTGTTGATAATGGCCTTAACTGAGTTCAGTCCGTATTTTGTCTGATACGTCTGAAGCAATTTATAGATTGCCCGGATGCCATGCTCGGGAGACCGGAACCGGCAGAATCGGGATTCAATTGCCGGATCATGTGGTAACTGCCCCTGCCATGGATTGCGCGGGTTATAGTCGATATTACCCGGATTATTGTTGCGTTCGCCGCGTGCTGGTTTAGTCATTATTTACCCCCGCTTTGCCTTTAATCATGCTGCTTACCCGCTCAACACCCCAGTACCCGATCATGACGCTGGTGATATAAGCCAGGTCTGGATTCAGCCCCATAAAGGCCAGCAGGTCTTTAGCAAACCAGCCAAGGAACGCACACAGGACACCATCCAGCAGTGTTTTTTTCCACCCGCCGCCGTTGTACATCCCGCGCAGGATAGCAACCACGCCAGCCAGTCCAGCAAATATGCCCTGATCTTTGTACTGAGACAGATACATCAGTACCTGATCCCAAACGTCCGGATTTTCTTTCATTTTCATGGCTCACCCCCTGACGGAGGAATTTAGTTAGATGGGTAATGCCGCAACCGGTTTATATTGTTACAGACGGTTAAAGTGAGGTGGCTGCGGCATTATTCGGAATCCCACCAGCGGCGGGAAAGCAATAAGAAGAGCACTGTGGCCGAATACGGATTAGGTAATGAGCCTGTCGTATTCCAATGCTCTTGTTGTTGCCGGAAAGAAAAAGGCCGCCGGAGCGACCTGTGATTCAGTTAAACGTAATTAATGCTTGTCCGGGATATGGTAATCAGTTCAGCCCAGTGAGATTAACCGGAGTGATGGCTGATTAGCTCCGGGTGGAAAATTCACATGCCTATAAAATCTAATGATGTTCTCGAAACGTTAGCCATCGGTACTGACGCAACCAGCAAGGAAACAGTTGCGGCTGAACTGAGCGCTCTTAAGTTAGTTGTTGGATTAATGTTTCGGAGATTCCCCAAGGAAGAGCAGGACTGTATCTTTTTAGAAATGAAACAAATTAATAACCCAGCGATAAGCTCGGTCTCTGCGCAACTGGAACAATTCAGGACTAAATAAAGTCACTTGTTATCAGAAAATTTAAAGTCATCTTTTCTGAACCCAACTGATAAGGTAATTCCTGCATCGTATGGAATAGGCGACTTAGAAACCATCATCCATATATTGTCTAGGCTTGTTTTAAGCACTTCCATATTGGCAATAGCAGCTTGTGAAGTATCTGCAAGCTGCGTTTCCAGATCGGCAACACGCTGCTCTAATGTCTTAGTATTTGTGACCAAAGGCCCCATAACGCAAGCCGCATCTCCGTTCTGTTTATGAATTACTATTTTTCCATTGAACTCAGCTTTGCCGGTGCTGTAGTCAATTAGAAAGCCGGATTTTCCCGGAACGTAATTATCAGACTGAATTTTGCTATCAGACGTAACACTTCGGAGCCATGCTTTATCGATAAATGTCTCACGCATGAAAATCTGGTCGCCTTTCAGCCCTGCTCCGATAACCATTCCGGCATTAACTGCATTAGTTTCAGCAACAACATCCGCAATCACGGCCTGCGCCTGCTTGATAGCCTGAGATTCATAATAATCAATCGCACAGTCCGGCTTTCGGTCCATCGTTACTTGCATGGAAAATAAACTCATCAGCGGTAACATGGAATATTTAACATCAACATACGCTGTAACTGTATCAGTGTCAGGGCTGATGCCATGAACTGAAAATGTATATTTATTCATCTCAATACCTTTTTGTAGATATCAGAAAGCCGCACACAGCTCTTGTGTTAAGTGATAACGAGGTGATTGATACTGTGGCGGCGTATATGAAAAAAGGCCGCACAGGGCGACCTTTGGCGTGTTGG
>NZ_AYMP01000020.1 GCF_000633515.1 Morganella morganii H1r
TATGCCGGGGGATATTTATTACATCACAACACTGCTGCGGGTATGTGCCTGAAGAACCCGTGAAGCGGTCTGTGTCATGGTATCGTTGATTTCATCGAGCCAGTGATGAACCTGTTTTGCGGATAACTGCAGCGACGGGCAGTCCCGGTCCTTCTGGTTGTTCTCTTCCAGCAACAGCACCAGTTCGGTATCCAGCAGGGACTGGATCATATCAATCCACAGGCCGATTTGCTGATTCAGTGGTTTTCCGGCCGGAGAGGTGATGCAATAGCGGTTGAGCCGTTCACTCCCGGTATACTGAAAATCATCCCGCAGTGCCATCCGTTCTGCCAGCGTGGCGGTTTCAGGTGCGGGCAGCGGGGTACCGAGGCAGGTAAACGCATAACTGTCTTCCCTGGTAAACAGACTGTCATTCAGCCTGATCCGCTTTTCCTCATAATGCATCAGCATTTCGCGCAGCAGGGCGCTGACCGCAAAAAAGTGATCAGTTTTATGAAACTGGCTGCCGTTAAGATAAGGGGCACTCAGTTCCCGGCGCAGGGCCTGTTCATCTTCTTCGGGAGAGGAGATAAAACGTCTGCGGGATTTCTGTGTTTTGAACCAGCGGCGCCAGCGGTGGCGCGACAGATACAGCAGCAGACTGAGCAGCAGCAGATAATAAAGTGAGTCTAAAAGTTCGTCCTGCATAAGCGCCTTCCCAAGCAAAAATCAGAGTTCACGACGGATAAACGATACTGTTTCAGGATCGGCAATCCGCTGATAGTCCTTTGTGTTCAGAATAATGGAGCATTCCAGGCTGCCGGCATTAAAGGCCAGCTCACTGAAACGCTCAAATAACATCGGGTCGGCAACAAGACGGAGATCAGGGTGGAAGCTGAACGGCGGGATAGCACCGAACACACACTGTGTCAGTTCAGCTGTCTCTGCAGGGCTGGCGAGAGAGGCGCGGGTACCGCCGGTTTTTTTTGCCAGTGCCTGTAAATCCGCCTGCTGATCAGAAGGCAGAATCGCAAGGACATACTGACGGACACCGTTTCCCTTGACGTGACAAACCAGTGCTTTGGCGCCCTGGCCGTGGTGTGTGCCGCGCACTCTGGCGACTTCTTCGGTTTTCCCGGCGGAAGCATGATGTACCACGCTGTAGCGGGCATGATGTTCATCCAGCCGGGCTGTCAGTTTCTCAAAAATCGGGTTCATATCACTCACAGTCTCTGCATTTGTTGCCAATATCCTGCCTATTATAGAAGGTTAAGGCAACAAAAACAGCGGACAAAAAAGGATTTCCCCCGCTTTCGGATTAACGGTGACGGGAACGCAGTTTTTCAATAACAGCGGCCAGATCCAGATCGGCATCCTGGAGCAGCACCAGCAGGTGATAGAGCAGATCCGCAGATTCCGAGGTCAGTTCCGCTTTATCGCGGACAGTGGCGGCCAGTGCGGTTTCCACGCCTTCTTCACCCACCTTCTGCGCGATACGTTTGGTCCCGGCGGCATAAAGTTGTGCCGTGTAAGAGCTGTCAGGATCAGCGGTTTTGCGGGATTTTATGACAGATTCCAGTTCATACAGAAATCCCTGTGCAGTTTGTGCGGGAGCAAAACAGCTGTTGGTACCCTGATGGCAGGTCGGGCCGATCGGGGTGACCAGCGCGAGCAGTGTGTCGTTGTCGCAATCTTTAAACAGGTCTTCCAGGTTAAGGAAATGCCCGGACGATTCCCCTTTGGTCCACAGCCGCTGTTTGGTGCGGGAATAAAACGTCACGCGTTTTTCGCTGATCGTTTTGTCCAGTGCCCCGCGGTTCATGTAGCCCAGCATCAGCACATCACCGGAGACGGCGTGCTGTACAATAACCGGCAGCAGACCGCCGGTTTTCTGCCAGTCCAGTTGTGCGATTTCCTGTTCCGTGAGCATCGTGTGTTACTCCTGTATTCTGACAACGATCCCGTCGCGGGCAAGTCCGCGTTTCAGGTCGCCGATATTAATAATCTGTTTGTGGAAGACGGAGGCGGCAAGCGCGCCGTCCACACCGGCCTGTAAAAAGGCATCACGGAAGTGATCCGGATGACCGGCACCGCCCGAGGCAATCAGCGGTACCTGACACACTTCACGCACTTTTTTCAGTTGCTCCAGGTCATAACCGTTGCGCACGCCGTCCTGGTTCATCATATTGAGGACGATCTCCCCGGCGCCGCGCTGCTGCACTTCCTGCACCCAGCCGAGGGTATTTCGGGAGGTGGCGATGGTGCGTTTTTCATCACCGGTAAACTGATAGACCTGATAGTTTCCGCTTTCCGCATCGTGCCAGGTATCGATTCCGACGACAATGCACTGCACGCCGAAGCGGTCAGCCAGCCGGGTGATAAGTGACGGGTCACTCAGCGCCGGGGAGTTTACGGAGATTTTATCCGCCCCGAAACTGAGGATCGCGGCAGCATCTTCGGTACTGCGGATCCCGCCTGCCACACAGAACGGAATATCAATCACTTCCGCGACTTTGGCGACCCAGCTTTTATCCACCACACGGCCGTCAGAGGAGGCGGTGATATCGTAAAATACCAGCTCATCCGCGCCTTCTTCGGCATAACGGCGGGCGAGGGGAACGATGTCGCCGATGATTTCGTGATTACGGAACTGAACCCCCTTAACCACCTGTCCGTCACGGACGTCCAGGCAGGGAATTATGCGTTTTGCCAGCATGCGATAGCCTCCGGTAATGTCATTTTGCCGTCGAGCAGCGCCCGGCCGACGATCACGCCCGCCACACCGGTGGCAGTCAGCGGGGCGATATCGCTCAGCCCGCCGATACCGCCGGATGCCTGAAAGGCAATCTCCGGGAACGCGGCACAGATTTCCTGATAGAGCGCCACATTGGAGCCCGCCAGGGTACCGTCTTTTGAGATATCGGTACATAACACGTGGCGCAGTCCGGCAGAGGCGAAATCGCGGATCACGTCTTCGATGGTCTGCTCTGACTCTTCCTGCCAGCCGCTGACCGCCACCCGTTTTTTACCGTCTGCGCCGATGCGCACATCCAGCGCCAGCACGATGCGTTCTGCTCCCCAACGGGCAAACCAGCGTTTTACGTCTTCCGGGGATGTGATCGCCGTGGAGCCGACCACCACGCGGGCGGCACCGGCATCAAGCAGGGCAGCAACATCCTCTTCAGTACGGATCCCGCCGCCGATCTGTACCGGCACACTCACACCCGCCAGCAGTGTTTTCAGCAACGGGATCTGGCGTTTCGCCGGGTCTTTGGCACCGGTTAAATCGACGAGGTGCAGCAGTTGCGCCCCTTCGCGCTCATAAGCCTGTAAACGGCTGAGCGGATCCGCGCCGTAATCGCGCTGTTTTGCATAATCGCCCTGGTGAAGGCGCACTACCTGTCCGTCAATTAAATCCAGTGCGGGAATGATCATGACGATTTCATCTCCAGAAAATTTTTAATCAGTGTGATGCCGGTTTTGCCTGAACGCTCCGGGTGGAACTGCACGCCGTAAAAATTATCGCGGCAGAGAACGCTGCTGAATGCCTCACCGTACGTGGTGGCGGCAGCCGTGGCTTCACTGACGGGGCAGGCGTAACTGTGGACAAAGTAAAAATAGCTCTGCGGCGCGATATCACGGAACAGCGGCAGATCGGCAGTAAATTCCACGGTATTCCAGCCCATGTGCGGCACCGGCAGACCGTCCGGTGTCATTTTTTGTACCGGGGTATCGATCAGGCCGAGCAGATCAATATTGCCTTCTTCGCTGGTGGTGCCGAGCAGCTGCATGCCGAGGCAAATCCCCAGCACCGGCTGGGTCAGGGAACGGATGGTACTCACCAGCCCGCGCGCGGTCAGATTTTCCATTGCTGCCCCCGCTGTTCCGACCCCCGGCAGAAAGACTTTATCTGCCTGACGGATAAGGTCAGGGTCGGCGGTGACCAGCGGCTGATATCCCAGACGCTCAACCGCGTAGCGGACGGAGGCGATATTGGCACAGCCGGTATCGGTGATCACGATGCGCATCACAGCACCCCTTTTGAACTCGGCAGAACATTACCTTCCACGCGGATGGCCTGGCGCAGTGTCCGTCCGAACACTTTAAACAGGCTTTCGGCTCTGTGGTGATCGTTCTTCCCTTTGGTTTTCAGGTGTAACGTGCAGCCCATGGTGTAAGAGAGTGAGCGGAAGAAGTGCTCAATCATCTCAGTGCTCAGGTCACCGACACGCTGATATTTAAAATCGGCTTTGTATTCCAGGTGCGGACGACCGGAGATATCCAGGGCGCAGCGGGCAAGACATTCATCCATCGGCAGGGTAAAACCGAAACGGGTGATGCCGCGCTTATCACCGAGTGCCAGTTTCAGGGCTTCGCCCAGTGCCAGCCCGGTATCTTCCACGGAGTGGTGATCATCAATCACCAGGTCGCCGCTGACCTGAATATTGAGGCGGAAACCGCCATGGGTGGCAATCTGATCCAGCATGTGGTCGAAAAAGCCGACCCCGGTGCGGATGGTGCTGCCGCCTTCGCGGTCGAGCCATACTTCGGTGATAATATCGGTCTCTTTGGTTTTGCGCTCCACGCGGCTGTAGCGGTCACGGCGGGTCAGCTGCTCTGCGATACTGTTCCAGTCAGTGCCCGGCTGACCGTAACGCAGCCCGGTAATCCCCATGTTTTCCGCGAGCTGAATATCGGTTTCGCGATCGCCGATCACATAGCTGTTTTGCGTGTCGATCACGCCCGGCAGCAGGTATTTTTCCACCAGCGTGATTTTCGGTTTGCGGCAGTTGCAGTTATCCGCCGGTTTGTGCGGACAAATCAGCACCTCATCAAAGGTAATGCCCTGAGAGGTGAAAATCTGCATCATCAGCTGGTGCGGTGCCTCGAAATCCGCCTGCGGGAAGCTGTCAGTACCCAGTCCGTCCTGGTTGGTGACCATCACAAAGCGGTATCCGGCTTCTTTCAGCTTCAGCAGCGCGGGGATCACATCCGGCTCAAAAGCCAGTTTGTCTAATCTGTCCACCTGAAAGTCCACCGGGGGTTCGGTGATCAGGGTGCCGTCGCGGTCAATAAATAAAACGTTCTGTGTCATGGTATCCGTTGTCCTCAGATTATGGCATTTCAGGCGCAGCGATAGCGGCGATCACCCGCAGGCATTCTGCCCGGGTGCCGACAGTAATGCGCAGACAGTTTTCCAGCCCGCGTTGTTTGCGCTGGTCACGCAAAATAATTCCCTCATCCCACAGACTGCGAAAAACCCGTTCCGCATCACGGAAACGCACCAGAATGTAGTTGGTTTTGCTCGGGAAAACGGTTTCCGTCAGCGGCAGTTTTTGCAGTTCATCACACAGCATCTGCCGGTTGCGGCAGATTTCGCTGACGCGCGCCTGCATGACGGCAATGCCTTCCGGCAGCAGGGCTTCGGCAGCAATGGCAGCCACCGGGGATGACAGCGGATACGGTGCGATCACTTTCATCAGCACATTAATAATGTCCGCAGAGGCCAGAGTGAAGCCGCAGCGCAGTCCGGCGAGGGCAAACGCTTTGGAGAGCGTGCGCAGGATCACCAGGTTCGGGTATTCTTTCAGCCACGATGCCACGCTGAACTCCGGGCAGAACTCGATATACGCCTCATCGACCACAATCAGCGCCCGGTTATCCACGATATCAAACAGATAACGAAGATCCTGTTCGCGGATCGGGTTACCGGTCGGGTTGTTCGGGTGGCAAACATAAATCACTTTCACGCCGCTGAGACTGGCGGCAATGCTGTCCAGATCCAGCTGCCAGCCATCCAGTGACGGCACCACTTTCTGCGCGATACCAAAGGTTTCCGCGCTGACACTGTACATGCCGTAGGTCGGCGGGCAGAACAGCACCGCATCTTTGCCCGGCTCGCAGAAAGCGCGGATCAGTAATTCAATGCTTTCATCTGCGCCGCGTCCCGCGATAACCTGCTCCGGACTGACACCGGCGTAAGCCGCATAGCGGTTGATCACGTCCGCCGGCTGGCATTCCGGATAGCGGTTCAGGTTGCGATCCGTAAAGGTGAAATCCGGTGCCTGCGGGTATTCGTTGGCGTTCAGCCAGACATCCCCGTTACCGCCGAGGCGGCGTGCCGACTGATACGGTGTCAGTAATTGCACATTTTCGCGGGCCAGTGCCATCGCGCTGAATGGTTTGTTCATCCGTTGTTCTCCTCCGCTTTCAGGGCATTCATCCGCAGTGTCACGGCATTTTTGTGCGCGGTGAGCAGTTCCGCCGCCGCCAGGGTTTCAATCGCGTCTGCCAGACCGGATAACCCGGCCGGGGTCAGCTTCTGCACGGTCATCCGTTTCATAAAATCCGCCAGTCCGAGGCTGGAATAGGTCGAGGTATAACCGTAAGTCGGCAGGACGTGGTTGGTACCGGAGGCATAATCACCCGCCGATTCCGGCGACCAGTCACCGAGGAACACGGAACCGGCGCTGTTAATGGCAGGCAGCAGGGCATCCGGGTCGCGGGTCTGGATAATTAAGTGCTCCGGGCCGTACTGGTTGCTGATTGCCACACAGGTGTCCAGGTCGCGGGCAATAATAATGCGGCTGGCGGACAGGGCCTGACGGGCAATCTCTTTGCGTGATAATAATTCCAGCTGTGAATTGGTTTCCGCCACCACACGCTGTGCCATCCCTTCATCCGGGGTGACCAGCACCACCTGAGAATCCGGGCCGTGTTCGGCCTGGGAGAGCAGGTCGGCAGCGACAAAGGCCGGGTTGGCACCGCTGTCGGCGATCACCAGCACTTCGGAAGGTCCGGCAGGCATATCAATGGCAGCGCCGCCGATAGTCTGGCTGACCTGACGTTTTGCTTCGGTCACATAGGCATTACCCGGCCCGAAAATTTTGTCGGTGGCGGGAATGGTTTCTGTACCGAATGCCATCGCGGCAATTGCCTGGGCACCGCCGACCTGATAAATGGTTTCTACACCGCAAAGTTGTGCGGCATATAAAATTTCATCCGCCACCGGCGGCGGTGAGCAGAGGATGATCCGGCGGCAACCGGCGATTTTTGCCGGAACAGCCAGCATCAGGACAGTGGAAATCAGCGGCGCGCTGCCGCCCGGGATATACAGCCCGACACTGTCCACCGGACGGGTCACCAGCTGGCAGCTGACGCCGGGCTGGGTTTCCACATCAATCACATCGGGGATCTGCGCTTCGTGAAAGCGGGTGATATTGGCTTTCGCGGTTGCCATGGCGGACTTCAGCGAATCCGGCAGACGGTCAGCGGCGGCGGCAATCTCCGCCGCACTGATTTGCAGTTCTGTCACCTGTGTTTTGTCAAAGCGGGCACTCAGCGCGCGCAGGGCGTCATCACCGTTTTCACGTACGTCACAGATGATGTCACTGACCACGCGGCTGATATCACCGGATGCTGCCATCGCCGGGCGCATCAGGGCGTCCGTCTGCTGCTGTGTATCAAGGTTTTCCCAGCGGATTAAAGTATTAAAAGTCATTGCGGTCATTGTCATCACTCCATCATTTTTTCAATCGGCAGAACCAGAATGGAGCTGCAACCCAGGGCTTTCAGTTTTTCCATGGTTTCCCAGAACAGGGTTTCGCTGCTGACCATGTGCATTGCCACCAGATCCGGCTCACCGGCCAGCGGCAGCAGGGTCGGACGCTCTGCGCCCGGGAGCAGGGCGATCACGTCGTCCAGACGTTCTGACGGGGCGTGCATCATGATGTATTTGGATTCACGCGCCTGGATCACGCCCTGGATACGGGTCATCATTCTGTCGATAAGCTGTTGTTTGGCAGGCGGCATGTCACCGTCGCGCTGAATAAGGCAGGCTTTGGAGCGGTAAATCACTTCCACTTCGCGCAGACCGTTGGCTTCCAGCGTGGCACCGGTGGAGACCAGGTCACAGATAGCATCAGCCAGCCCGGCGCGCGGTGCCACTTCCACCGAGCCGTTAAGCAGACAGGATTTAAAGCGGATACCTTTCTGATCGAGATAACGTTTGAGCAGGAACGGGTAGGAGGTCGCGATACGGCTGTCCTGAAGACATTCCGCGCCGTTGTAGCTGAAATCCACCGGGGCGGCGAGCGAGAGGCGGCAGGTGCCGAAATCCAGGCGGCGCAGCGTAAAGTAGCGCGGGTTTTGTCCCTGTGCCTGACGGCTTAATAACTCTTCTTCCAGGACGTTTTCGCCGATGATACCGAGGTCAACCACGCCGTCCATCACCAGGCCGGGAATATCGTCATCACGGACCCGCAGGATATCAATCGGCATATTCTCCGCGTAAGCAATCAGGCGCTGCTGTTGTAAGTTGATTTTTATGCCGCAGCGCGCGAGCAACTCGCGGGAATCTTCACTTAAGCGACCTGACTTCTGAATGGCTATCCGTAAGCGCGTTTTATCTAACATTTTGATTATCCTTTAATTTTGTAATTCTTTAGGTACAAAAAAACCCCCGGAAAAAAGATTCTTCCGGGGGTTCTCTTTTAGCACGCATGCCACCGGAAGCTCTGAACGTCTTCCGGCACCAATCGCCTGAAAGACTAGTCAGGGTGATGGTGGTGGTGATGGCTGAACTGGATGCGTGTCATGATAATCTCTCGTCGTTTATCTGCTTGTTGCTATCACGGATAATGTTGTCATGATGGTGATAACGATGTTTATAAATTGCTTGTCTTTCAACCTATAGAACTCATCCGGACTTTGCAACTCTTTTTTGCAAAGAAAACATAAATTAAGATAATTATATGAAATAAAAGAAAAAATAAGCCACAGAGAGGTCATGCACGATGAAAACAGTTTCTATCGCGGGGCTGGGCTGGCTGGGAATGCCGCTGGCACTGCATCTTGCGGATATCGGTATCCGTGTCAAAGGCACCAAAACCACGCCGGACGGCACAGAGGCGGCAAGGATGTGCGGTATTGAGTGTTATATGCTGAATCTGACGCCGGAACCGGAATGTAATGCGGATGATCTGGATGAATTTTTGCAGACAGATATTCTGGTGATCACCCTGCCGGCATCAAGAACGGCGGGCGGCGGTTATTTGTATGTGAAGGCGGTGCAGAATCTGGTGGATCTGGCAGCGGCACGCGGTGTGTCACGGGTGATTTTTACCGGTTCAACAGCCGTTTACGGTAATCAGACCGGTAAGCTGACAGAAAACTCGCCGGTCGATCCGGTGACGGAATCGGGCAAAGCAATCGCGGAGATTGAGCACTGGCTGAATGAACTGCCGGGTGTGTCAGCGGATATTCTGCGTCTGGCCGGGCTGGTGGGGGAATCCCGTCATGCAGGGCGTTTCCTGGCGGGAAAAACGGCGGTGAAAGGGGCGAATCAGCCGGTCAATCTGGTACATCAGGATGATGTGATTGCAGCGATCCGCCTGCTGATCCAGCGTCCGCACGGCGGCCATCTGTATAACCTGTGTGCACCGCAGCATCCGTCACGGGCTGAATTTTATCCGGATATGTCCCGTCAGATTAATTTGCTGCCGCCGGTGTTCAGAGAAGAAGATATTACTGAAGGGAAAGAGATTGACGGCAGCCGCATCTGCCGGGAACTGGGCTTTGAGTATCAGTACCCTGATCCCGGCCGGATGCCGATGACGGAGTAAGTGTTAACTGACCGGCAGTGCCACGATATCGCGGTACGCCGGGCGGGTTTCAATCCGTGCAAACCAGCGCTCGATATGCGGGAAGTCCGGTCGGTCATGACACACTTCCCGCCACGGATAGAGCAGCGGTGCCAGTGCCATATCTGCGATACTGAACGTATCACCGGCGATATAATCACGCTGTGCAAGGTCGTCATTGAGCATGGCAATCAGACGGTTCAGGGATTGTTTCAGCTCCGCAACCCGCACCGGATCGCGCTGCTCTGCCGGAGTTCTGACCAGCAGTCCCATCATCGCTTTGATATACGGGAACAGACTGCCGTCTGACCAGTACATCCATTGTGCCGCCCTGGCGCGGAATTCCGCATTATGCGGCAGCAGTGTGCCGTCATCATACTTATCCGCCAGATAGCTGAGAATGGCATTGGATTCCCAGAGAATAAATTCACCGTCCTGATAGGTCGGAATGGTTTTATTCGGGTTCATGGCGAGGTATTCCGGGGTATCGAGGCCGCCGAACGGCCCGCCCGCATCTTTCTGCTGATAAGTCAGCCCCAGTTCAGTCAGACACCACAAGACTTTCTTGACGTTAGACGAGTTTTTTCTGCCCCAGACGGTTATCATAGTGACTCCTGTTGATAGATATGCGATGACGTGTGCGTATTGTCGGTTATTTTGTGTCATGAAGTGTAAATTTTTACACGAAATCCCCGTAACAGGAAGAATCGCGTTAAAGTGTCATTGGCTTACCATTCATGAAATGAATATAGTATTCATTATCACAGAGTTATCACTCTTATTTTTGTCACGTTGTACCGGGTTTAAAGAGGGAAGAGTAATGCAGACAGTAATCAGTTCACGGGTAACCGGTTTAATCGGCGGGCTTGCTTTCGGATTTTTAAGCATCGGCCACGCATTTGCGGAGGAAACACCGGTTGCACCGCAGGTGGATGCAAAAGCGTATGTGCTGATGGACTACAACAGCGGGAAAATCCTGGCATCCGCAAATGCGGATGAGCGCCTTGACCCGGCGTCACTGACAAAAATCATGAGCAGTTATGTGGTCGGACAGGCGATTAAAGCCGGAAAAGTGACACCGGATGATATCGTCACCGTCGGCATCAATGCCTGGGCAACCGGTAACCCGGTGCTGAAAGGCTCTTCCCTGATGTTCCTGAAACCGGATGACCGCGTAAAATTAATCGATCTGAACAAAGGTATGGTTATTCAGTCCGGCAATGACGCCAGTATTGCGCTGGCGGAATATGTGGCAGGCAGCCAGGAAACCTTTGTTTCGCAGATGAACAGTTACGCCAAACAGATTGGCCTGACAAATACCCATTTTAAAACGGTTCACGGGCTGGATTCCGAAGGGCAGTACAGTACCGCCAAAGACATGGCGCTGCTGACTCAGGCGCTGATCACCGATGTGCCGGATGAATATGTTATTCATAAAGAGAAAGAATTTACCTTCAATAAGATCCGTCAGCCGAACCGCAACCGCCTGCTGTGGAGCACTAATCTCAATGTGGACGGTGTGAAAACCGGGCATACCAGCGGTGCGGGGCATAATCTGGTGGCTTCCGCGACAGACGGCCCGATGCGTCTGATTTCTGTGGTGCTGGGCGTACCGAGTGACCGGGTCCGCTTTGCCGAAAGCGAAAAAATTCTCTCCTGGGGCTTCCGTTTCTTTGAAACTGTGGCACCGGTGAAAGCGGATACGCCGCTGACCACCGAGCGCGTTTGGTTCGGGGATATTTCAGAAGTGCCGCTGGGCGCGGAAAAAGACATTTATGTCACCATCCCGAAAGGCAAACTCAAAGATCTGAAAGCCACTTTTGAGCTGGACAGCACCACGCTGGAAGCGCCGCTGGCGAAAAACCAGGTGGTCGGGAAAATCAACTTTATCCTTGATGACAAAGTTGTTGAACAGCGCCCGCTGGTGGTTCAGCAGCAGGTTGAGGAAGCCGGTTTCTTCGGTCGCATCTGGGATTATATTGTCCGCTTCTTTGCCGGACTGTGGCATTCCGTCTTCGGTTAAGCCGCCTGTATTTATAAGGTTATTCCCCTTTCAGGCGGCAATTTATCATGTTGTCTGCTGAATTACCCTGTTGAAATCCGTATAAGATCCGATATTACATCCTGATATCGGATTTTTTTATAAAAAAGGACCGGTATTTTTACACACCGGCCAATAAAGGATTAAAGATATGGGGACAATTGTGTTTATCGCGCTGGTCATTGCCGCAGCCGGAATTGTGTGGATCCGGCGGGTATATCTCCGGATAAACTGCCTTCAGGCTCCGATCACCGAAGCTTATGCGGCGATTGACGGCATGCTGCATCAGCGGGCGGAGAGGATCGGTCAGCTGGTGGATATGACGGAAAAAGCAGGTATTCAGGATGCAACGCTGTTTTATTCCCGGCAGGATGCCTATCTGCGCTATACAGAGGCGGCGACACTGGATGAAAGTGTCAGTGCCGCAAATGATATCAGCAGTGTTTTTTATCATATTATGACGCTGACAGAGACATTTCCGGCACTGATTGCGGATCCGCAGTTTGTCCGCATTCAGCTGGGGATCTGTGATATTGAGGATGCCCTGAATCCGGGCATCCGCGCCTTTAATGAAGCGGTACTTCAGTACAATATTGCAGTTCAGCATTATCCGGACACCCTGGTGGCCGGGCTGTTCGGGTTCGGACCCAAAACACTTCTGCTGATGTCCTGATATGAAAAACCCCCGCAATCTGCATTGCGGGGGTTTTTTGACTGTCCGGGGACCGGGGTTAATCAGTCACACGGGATCACTTTGATTGCCAGGCCGCCCTGTGAGGTTTCGCGGTATTTGGCATTCATATCTTTACCGGTTTCATACATGGTTTCGATAACTTTATCGAGACAAACGCGCGGTTCGCTGACGCGGCGCAGCGCCATACGGGCGGCGTTGACCGACTGAACAGCGGCAATAGCGTTACGCTCGATACACGGTACCTGTACCTGCCCGGCGACCGGGTCACAGGTCAGGCCGAGGTTGTGTTCCATCGCGATCTCCGCCGCGATAAAGACCTGCATCGGGCTGCCGCCCAGCAGTTCGGTCAGACCGGCTGCCGCCATGGAACAGGCAACACCGACTTCACCCTGACAACCCACTTCCGCACCGGAAATAGAGGCGTTCATTTTGTACAGTGAACCGATCACGCTGGAGACCAGGAAATAGCGGGTATAGGCGTTTTCATTCACCGGACGGATGAATTTATCGTAATACGACAGCACTGCCGGGATGATCCCGCAGGCACCGTTGGTTGGTGCGGTAACAACACGGCCGCCGGCGGCGTTTTCTTCGTTAACGGCGAGGGCAAACATGTTGATCCAGTCAACAACCTGCATCGGGTCAGTGGAGGTGTTATCACTGGTGACCAGCTGACGGCGCAGTGCAGCGGCACGGCGTGGCACACGCAGCGGCCCCGGCAGCAGACCTTCGGTGTTTACACCGCGCTCAATACCGGCTTTCATCACGTCCCATACTGCCGCCAGGTGAGCAGAAAGCTCTTCTTTACTGCGCAGAGCCAGTTCGTTCTGCATCACCAGAGCCGACAGAGACAGGCCGGTTTCGTTACAGTGTTTTTGCAGATCAGCGGCATACTGATACGGATAAGGCACTTTGGTTTCGCTGTCCGCAGCCTGGCCAAAATGTTCCTCATCAACGATAAAGCCGCCGCCGACGGAGTAATAGGTTTTCTTGTACAGTAATTCATCACCGGCGAATGCGCTGATAGACATGCCGTTTTCATGCAGCGGCAGGTTTTCTTTATGGAAGTTCATCCCGTTATCGCGCGGGAAATCCACTTCATGGCGTTGGTTTGCCAGCAAAAGGCGTTCACGTTCTTCAACATCCCTGATAAAGCCCGGTATCGCGTCAATATCAACAGAATCCGGCAGGTTGCCCGCAAGACCCATAATGATGGCGATATCTGTCGCGTGACCTTTCCCTGTCAGAGACAGAGAGCCGTACACATCAACCTGAATGCGGGTGGTTTTTTCCAGCAGTCCGGCCGCGATAAGGTCATCAGCGAACTGTTTACCTGCTTTCATCGGACCGACGGTGTGAGAACTCGACGGACCAATACCAATTTTGAAGATGTCAAATACACTGACCATATTGCTCGCCCCCTATGTTAAGGCGTGGATTAATAGTGTCGTGAAGATTCACGAAGCCGTTACTTTTCAGTTCCGGCTGATTATTGTTGTTGCTGTTGCCCGCCGGAGAGGGCAACAGTCATTTATTTATTAACCAAAAAACAGCTGATACAGATTGTAGAACACCGCTGAAATTGCAATGAGACCCATCACAACCACAAACAGATTACTCAGGTGACCGGCATATTTGCGCATCGCAGGCACTTTGCGGATGGCATACATCGGCATGATAAACAGCAGCATAGCGATGATCGGGCCGCCCAGGGTTTCAATCATTCCCAGAATGCTCGGGTCTAATGTGGCAACAATCCAGGTGGTTACCAGCATAAACAGTGCAGTCAGTTTATTCAGTTTAGACGGTGCAATGCTTTTGCCTTTGGCGCGTAATGCTTTGTTAACCAGACCGTTAAAGCCTTCACGGGCGCCCAGGTAGTGACCCAGGAATGATTTGGTGATAGCAATAAACGCGATGAATGGTGCGATATAGGCAATCATCGGGTTCCGGAAGTGGTTAGCCAGGTAAGACAGAATAGAGATGTTCTGATCTTTCGCTTCCTGCAGGTTCTGCGGGGAGAGGCTCAGCACGCAGCTGAACACAAAGAACATCACAGTCAGTACCATCATAATGTGGGCGTAAGCCAGAATGCGGGAGCATTTTTTCTCCGCATTTTCGCCGTACTCTTCACGCTTGGCGACAGCAAAGGCAGAGATAATCGGGGAATGGTTAAAGGAGAACACCATTACCGGAATCGCCAGCCACAGTGTTATCAGCAGACCATGACCGGTGACACTGGCCGTATTGCTGTTAAAAGTGAGGGTATCGAATACCGCTGTACTCCAGTGCGGGATCAGATACAGCGCCAGTACCATCAGAACCGCCACAAACGGGAACACCAGCACGCTCATTGCTTTGACAATCGCGGCTTCACCGAAGCGGACAATACACATAATCCCGATAATCAGTACCAGGGAGAGAATAATGCGCGGCGGAGCCGTCATATGCATCTGGTTAACGATAAAGCTTTCCACGGTGTTGGTAATCGCCACACTGTAGACCAGCAGAATCGGGTAAATCGCAAAGAAATAGAGCAGGGTGATCAGACCACCGGCTCTGGAACCGAAATGCTCTTCCACCACTTCGGTAATATCTTCGCCCGGATTTTTACCGGACAGCACGAAGCGGCACATGCCGCGGTGTGCGAAAAAGGTCATCGGAAAGGCCAGCACGGCCATGATGATAAGCGGGATCAGCCCGCCGATACCGGCGTTAATCGGCAGAAACAGCACGCCTGCGCCGATAGCGGTACCGTACAGTCCGAGCATCCAGACAGTATCGGACTTACGCCATTTGCGATAATCATTGCTGGTGTCAGTCTTGCTGACCACAACCTGCGGTTGTGTTGTATCCATAGAAGTCTCCAAAATGTACAACAATAACAACAATTAAAATTTTGCACGCTGACCTGTGCATTTATTCGTCTCTGAAATAGGGTCTATGTACGTAACCAGATAAAAAATAAGTAAAGCTAAAAAGTCACCCGTAATTGCTTACCGGTAAAAATAATAAACAGCAGCGACCTGATATCTGTAATGGATAAATAAAGGTCTCTGCAGTCATTCATATTCAAAAGTACCTGAAATTGATAACTCTCTTTCTGATGGTGAAAATATACTGTTTTTCAGTGGAAAACACCGTGATCATAGTCTCAAATGCTATAAATCACAGTAAAACAGGCTCTGTTGCAAAATTTGATAAAATTGTTAACCCGGGTTTACGGAATGGGGCATGCCGAAACAACATATGACGTTAAATGCAGTTTAATAATGTCGTTATTTTTTATTTTTTATTTAAAAAAATTAATTTATTCATATATTAATAAATGTATCAGCTGCATAATACGATCTTGTTTCAGAATATAAGCAGGCTGGTTTTTTTCCGGATAAAAACCCTTTTACAAACAGGGTTTTTATTTCCAGTCGATTGTTTTAAATGAAAAAATATCGTTTAAATTCCGACGTTGATAATGCCGTGTATGTGACGAAAATCAGACAGTATAAAATATGGCGTTATATAATGAGTATATTGTCTGTACCGGATGATTAGAATAATTATTTTAATCGCGAATTAAGTAATCTGAGTGATACTGATGACAGATAAAACAGAAATGTTAAATAAATACCAGAATAATATTCTGCGGACAAAAATAGTACTGCCGCCAGTGAAAATGTGGTCTGAAAAAGAACAGCAGTACCGGCGATAATTAAGTCCGGATAAAAAAATACCGGCGCACAGGCCGGCATCGCATCAATATCAACAGAACCCGGCAGGCTACCCGCCGGAGAGGGCAACAGTCGTGTATTTATTAACCAAAAAACAGCTGGTACAGGTTATAAAATACCGCTGAAATGGCAATGAGACCGATCACAACCACAAACAGGTTGCTCAGGTGACCGGCATATTTGCGCATCGCAGGGACTTTGCGGATAGCGTACATCGGCATGATAAACAGCAGCATAGCGATGATCGGGCCGCCCAGGGTTTCAATCATCCCCAGAATGCTCGGGTCTAAGGTGGCAACAATCCAGGAGGTGACCAGCATAAACAGCGCAGTCAGTTTATTCAGCTTAGACGGTGCAATGCTTTTGCCCCTGGTGCGCAGTGCTTTGTTAACCAGACCGTTAAAGCCTTCACGGGCACCCATGTAGTGACCCAGAAATGCGTTGGTGATAGCAATAAACGCCACTAACGGCGCGATATAGGCAATCATCGGATTATGGAAGTAGTTCGCCAGGTAAGACAGAATAGAGATGTTCTGATCTTTTGCTTCCTGCAGGTTCTGCGGGGAGAGGCTCAGCACGCAACTGAATACAAAGAACATTACGGTCAGCACCATCATGATGTGAGCGCATGCCAGAATGCGTGAGCATTTTTTCTCTGCATTGTCGCCATATTCCTGACGTTTTGCGACACTGAATGCGGAAATAATCGGTGAATGGTTGAACGAAAATACCATCACCGGAATCGCCAGCCACAGGGTCACCATCAGACCGCGTCCGGTATCTCCGGCAGAGTGACTGCTGAAAGAGAACGTATCAAATATCGCGGTATTCCAGTGCGGTATCAGATACAGCGCCAGTACCATCAGAACCGCCACAAACGGGAACACCAGCACACTCATTGCTTTGACAATCGCGGCTTCACCGAAGCGGATAATACACATAATCCCCACAATCAGTACCAGTGACAGAATAATGCGCGGCGGAGCTGTCATATGCATCTGGTTAACGATAAAGCTTTCCACGGTGTTGGTGATAGCCACACTGTAAACCAGCAGGATCGGGTAAATCGCAAAGAAATAGAGCAGGGTGATAAGGTTCCCGGCTTTGGCGCCGAAATGCTCTTCCACCACTTCGGTAATATCTTCACCCGGATTTTTACCGGACAAGATAAAGCGGCACATACCGCGATGCGCGAAAAAGGTCATCGGGAAGGCCAGCAGAGCCATGATGATCAGCGGGAGCAGCCCGCCGATACCGGCATTAATCGGCAGAAACAGGATACCGGCCCCAATGGCTGTACCGTACAGTCCGAGCATCCAGACGGTATCGGATTTACGCCATTTGCGGTAATCATTGCTGGTGTCAGTTTTGCTGACCGCAACCTGCGGGTGTGTTGTTTCCATAGATGTCTCCAAAATTTGCAACAATAACAACGAAAAAATGCACGGTGAGCTGTGCACGAAATGTGTTTCTGAGGCAGGGTCTATGTACGCAACCGGATAAAAATAAGTAAAACGGGAAAATTACCTGTAATTGCTTACTGGTAAAAATAATAAACAGCGGTGGCCTGATATCTGCGGTGGATAAATAAAAGCCTTTGCATTAATTCATATTCAAAAGAATCCGAGATTGGTGATTGTCTTTTTGTATTGAAAATATACTATTTTATAGTGAAAAGCACTGTGATCTTCATCTCATTTGCTATAAATAACATTAAAACTGGTTGTGTTGCAATATTTAATAATGTTGTTAATCCGTTTTTACGGAATGGGGAATGCCAAAACAGCATGGTTGTTCAGATGTTCTGCAATAATGTTATTTTCACCTTTTTTTATTTAAACAAATTTATTTATTCAGATGTGAATTAGTATATATATTGCACAATACCACATTGTTACAAAACAGAGATAAACCGGGTTATCACCGAAAAAAAACCATTTAAGAAATGCGGTTTTCCACATTAATTATTGTTTTTTAAAGTTAAATTATTTTTTCGTTGAGTGTTCGGTGATTGAGGGGTATGCAGGAAATCCGGCAGCATAAAACAGGCATACATATAATAGCCACATTGTGTGTTCGGAATAATTAAAATAATTTTTTTAATCGCGAATTAAGTGGTCTGAGTGATATTGATGAAGGATAAAACAGAAATGTTAAATAAATACCTAAATAATATTCTGTGAACAAAAAATAATGCTGTCAGCAGCGAAAAGTGCGATTTAAAAAATCGCCGGTAATCGCCGTCATTAAACAGAGATAAAAAAATACCGGCACACCGGCCGGTATTTCAGAATTTATTTTTTGTACAGGTTATTCCTGCACCCAGCCTTTGCGGATAGGCATGGCAAAGCAGTGCCGGTAGAGCGCCTGCAACCGGTTTTGCAGTGCCGGACCGAACAGGCTCCAGATCAGCTCTGTCAGCGCACAGGAAATCAGTACCGTGATAAAGGCACCCAGCATATCCACCGGCCAGTGAACGCCGAGAAAAACCCGCGACCAGGCAACAATCAGTGCCGGGATCATCAGCAGCAATCCTGCACGGACATTGCACCAGAACAGGCAGCCCAGCGCGAAGGTAAACACAATAATGCCGTGATTGCTCGGGAACGAGGCAGTTGGTGCGTGATCAAGGAAACTGTGGCCGAACGGTTCGGCAAACGGACGGGCATGCGGCCAGAGTGCGCCGATAACCCAGGAGGCGGCAAAACCGATCAGCAGCGCAATGGCACTTTTGCAGACAGCGCGGCGGCGCCGGGCCATATTTTCAGGCGCTCCCCGCAGCCAGAGCCCTGCGGCAACAACCGGAAACAGCAGAACCAGATATTTTGCCGCAAACGTGGCGGCAATAATCATAGTATGAGACGTTTCCGGCGTGGCATTGAGCAGAAGAAAAAGCGAATGATTCAGATTTTCCAGCACAGCAGACTCCTTAAAAACACACCCGTATATATCCGGTAATAAAATGACGGGTCAGGGTAGCCGTCTTGTGCATCAAGGTAAAGTAAAAATATCTTGGTTAATCGTGCTATTACGTAACATTGCAGAAAACTGACAAAATCTGAAATAACAACAGGCGGGATAAACAGCAGGCAATAAAAAACCCGATAGTTAAAACCAAATTGGTGACTATCGGGCTTCCTCAATCTTGGGGATATTCAAAGAAAAGCAGTGGCACTTATTCAGACTGCGCCCCGGTAAGAAAGTTCGAAAAAAGATTCAAAAAAATGAAAATAATTTTTTGATGTTGAAAATCAGCGGGATAGAGAGGAATAAATAAGCCGCTTCCCGGGCGGGAAACGGCCGGATAGCTTAGCTGAACAGGCCGAGGTTGGCTTTTGCGTAAGCTTCGAAATCAGTGCAGCCGCCGATGTGCTTTTCATCGATAAAAATCTGAGGAACTGTTTCAACCGGTTTGCCGACAGTGACAGATAAATCTTCTTTGCTGATACCTTCAGCGTGAATATCAATATAGCGATAGTCGAAGTCATCACGCTCATTTTTCAGTTTTTCTGCGAGTTCTTTCGCACGAACGCAATAAGGACAACCCGGACGACCAAAAATAACGGTATACATGAAAAGCTCCTTCATTTATCAGTAACACCGGAAGTGGTGCTTTAATGGGATAAATTATGCCTGTATCATAACGGATAGAAAAGAATGTTGTGACGATTTGTGCGGTAGTCCGCACCAATGGTTCAGTGACTATCCGCAGTGCGGACATAAAGACAGAATCACAGAGGATTATATGACCAGAAAGCAGCCGCGACAAATGCGTTCATTAGGGGATATGCCGCGCCCGGTAATTATCTGTGAGGTCATCGGTGTGATATTACTGGTGCTGGTCTATCTGATGGTGAATGATTTTATTTCGCTGCCGGGCTTTATGAGCAGCAAAAATGCCCTGATGCTGATGACGTTTGCCGGTCTGGGGTGTCTGGTACCGGCGGCAATCAATATTGTCTGGCGGGCGATCAGCGCCATGCCGTCCGCAGGGATTGACAGCAAAAGCGGGGCGGACAAAAAGACCCGGCAGAATAAAAATGAAAAAAAGCAATAAAACGTTATTCCCCTTCACGTTTTTCAGCTAAGATCCGTTATTGGTCTGCGGGTGACGGTTTTCCCCGCTGTACTTTTGTTTTTCCGGTTAAAAGGCTTCAGGTTCATGATCATTCCCGATCTCACGATATTACGCACATGGCTGGATCAGCTGAAACTCTCCTGTTTTGAGTGTGATTCCTGCCGGGCACTGCATCTGCCGCATATGCAAAATGTGGACGGTGTGTTTGATGCCAAAATTGATATCCTTGACGATATGCTGGTGTTCTCGGCGCTGGCGGAAGTCCGCCCGACCGCGATTGTCCCGCTGATTGCCAATCTGAGCCAGATCAACGCCAGTTCGCTGCTGGTCAAAACCTTTATGGATATTCAGGATTCCGCCATGCCGAAGCTGGTGGTCTGTTACTCACTGCCGCTCAGTGCCGGGCTGACATTTGAGCAGTTCTCACTCGCCCTGCAACTGATGGAAGAGCAGGTCGGCGCAGTGATTTTTGAGCTGTTCAGTAACAATATGCTGTTTGATCCGAATGATGCGGAACCGGAAGATGAAGAAAACTTCCGCGCTGATTCTGTTCCTTCTCCGGTGATCCACTGATTATCCGCACCACTTTCGATATCCGGGACACCATCATGCATTGCCCTCAGTATTCCGCCGGCCGCTGCCGCTCCTGTCAGTGGCTTGAAAAACCCTATATTCAGCAGATTGATGATAAAGAGCAGGATCTCCGCGTGCTGCTCTCGCCGTTTGCTGTACAAAACCGGCTGCCGCCGGTCCGCAGCGCGGAAACCGCGTTCAGAAATAAAGCCAAGATGGTGGTCAGCGGCAGTGTGGAGCGCCCGGTGTTCGGGATCGTGACAGATAACGAACCGGTCGATTTATCGGATTGTCCGCTCTATCCGCCGCATTTTGCGGAAGTGTTTGCTGCGCTGAAACCCTTTATCGCCCGTGCCGGACTCACGCCGTACAATGTGGAACGCCGCCGGGGTGAACTGAAATTCCTGCTGCTGACCGAAAGTCGTGCCAGCGGTAAAATGATGCTGCGCTTTGTGCTGCGATCAGAGAAAAAAGTGGCACAGTTACAGGCGGCACTGCCGTATCTGCAGGCACAACTGCCGCAGTTATCGGTGATTTCCGCTAATATCCAGCCGGTCGCGATGGCAATTCTGGAAGGCGAGCAGGAAATTATTTTTACCCCGGATGAGGTGCTGGAAGAGACTTTCAACGGCATTCCGCTCTATATCCGTCCGCACAGCTTTTTCCAGACCAATCCGGCTGTTGCCGCACAGTTGTATCATACTGCCGGACAGTGGGTGCGTGAATTGGGTATCACCCGTTTATGGGATCTGTTTTGCGGCGCGGGGGGATTCGGCCTGCATTGTGCGGATAAATCCACACAGCTGACCGGGATTGAGATCAGCCCGGAGGCGATTGCCTGTGCCACCCGCTCGGCGGAAAAAATGGGACTGGAGAATGTCACCTTTCAGGCGCTGGATTCCGCGCAGTTTGCCCTTGCCAGATCCGCCGTACCGGAGCTGGTGCTGGTGAACCCGCCGCGCCGGGGGATCGGTAAAGCGTTGTGCGATTACCTGAATACCATGGCACCGGAGACGATTATCTATTCCAGCTGCAATGCGCAAAGCCTGGCACAGGACCTGGCGCATCTCACGCAGTATCAGCCGCAGCGCGTGCAGCTGTTTGATATGTTCCCGCATACCGCACATTATGAAGTGCTGGTGCTGCTGATCCGGAAATAATAATCAGAGAATAAAAAACGGGGCTGCAACGTGAATTGCAGCCCCGTTTTTGTATGAGCAGATCAGTTACGGTGTTCGAATGCCAGTGCGCGGCGTTCAATCAGACGCATCGCCAGCGTCAGCAGGCTGTTGACAACCAGATAGATAATCCCTGCGGCAATAAAGACATTCAGATCGTAATCCTGACCAAACAGGCGGCGGCTGTAACCCATCACTTCAAGCAATGAAATCGTCGTGGCCAGCGAGGTACTTTTGAAAATCAGCACCACTTCATTGGAATAGGACGATAATGCACGTTTAAAGGCATAGGGCAGGATAATCCGCATGGTCTGCTTCTGTGACATTCCCAGCGCCTGGCAGGATTGCCACTGACCCGGCGGGATCGCTTTCACCGCACCGTAGAACAGCAGCGTTGAATAGGCAGCACTGTTGAGCGCCAGTGTCACCATGGCACAGAGCCACGGGGAGGACATCAGTTCCCACAGCAGCGGGTAGTTTTTCAGCCCTTCAAACTGCGCGGGCCCGAAATAAATCAGGAAAAACTGTACCAGCAGCGGCGTCCCGGTAAACAGAGTGATATACCCTTTGACCAGTGGTGTGAGAACCCGTGGTTTGAGAGAGAGGATCAGTGTAAACAGGACTGACAGCAGAAACGCCGTAATCAGGGCAGTAAAAGTCAGTGACAGACTGACCGGCAGGCCCGGTAATACGGCAAGAATATAATCAAATATGCTCACTGGCCGCTCCGTTCAAAACGTGTGGTACGCAATTCAATACGTTTGAGGATGTACTGACTGACCAGCGTGATGGCGAGATAGATAAGTGCCACAATGCTGTACCAGGTGAAAGGTTCTTCAGTACGGCGGGCAATGCTTTGTGTCTGCAGCATCAGTTCGTTGATACCAATCAGGTACACCAGCGCGGTATCTTTCAGCAGAACCAGCCACTGGTTACCGAGTCCCGGCAGGGCGTGACGCCACATCTGCGGCATGACAAAGCGGAGGAAAATGGTGGTACGGCTCAGACCGAGTGCCTGACCGGCCTCGCGCTGTCCGTCCGGCACCGCTTTCAGCGCACCGCGCAGCGTTTGTGATGCATAGGCGGCATAGAGCAGAGACAGGGCGGTGATCCCGCTGAAGATCGGCACATACGGGCCGTTATCGATCTCAAGCGTCAGGGTGAAGAAACCCAGATTGATACCGTCGCTCAGTCGGAAAATCACTTCCTGCGTGCCGTAATAGACAAACAGAACCACCAGCAGCTCAGGTAAACCACGGATCAGCGTAACAAGACAGGTTCCGGCAAAGGCGACAGGTTTCCAGCGTACGGTTTCCCAGAGGGTAAACAGCATCGCAAGCACCAGACCAATCAGGAGTGCAGAAACAGCAAGGCCGACGGTTACCCCGGCGGCGCTTGCTAAAGAGAGAAAATCGTTCATTAAATTTTTATGTTATTACTCAAACCATTTCTTATAGAGGGTATCGTAAGTACCGTCCGCTTTGACCTCAGTAAGCGCCTTGTTGAGTTTGTCTTTCAGCTCGCTGTTGCCCTTGCGGACCGCAATAGCCAGACCGGTGCCGAAATATTCCGGATCGGTGACACGCTCACCCACGGTTTTCAGATTGTCGTTGCTCTTCAGCCATTCATTGATAACAGCTGTGTCACCGAATACGGCATCAATACGTCCGCCTTTCAGATCCAGCACCGCGTTCTGGTAGCTTTCATAAGGGACAATTTTCATGTCCTTAAACTGCTCCATCAGGTATTTCTGATGCGTGGTGCCGTTCTGGATACCAATCTGTTTCCCTTTGAGGCTGTCAATGCTATCAAATTTGCCCGCAACTGCAACGAAAACAGCAGAGTTATCATAATAGGTATTGGTGAAATCAACCTGCTTCTGACGCTCAGGTGTGACGTCAATCCCGGCCATCAGCGCATCAAAACGCTTGTATTTCAGGCTCGGGATCAGGCTGTCAAACGCCTGGTTGGTGAAGGTACATTCCGCATCGATTTTGGCACACATCGCCTGAGCCAGATCCACATCAAACCCGACGATTTCGTTTTTCTCATTCACGGTTTCAAACGGGGCATAACTCGCTTCTGTTGCGAAACGGATTTTTTCTTTTTCTGCCGCCGCTGCGGAGAAAGCAAACGCGCCGATTAATGCGGCAATAACCAGTTTTTTCATAGCAACATCCTATTTTTAATGTTCAGTGGCAGAAAATAATCAGTGTGACAGATAACCGGCAAATGCCTCTGTCTGCGGCGTGATAAAGCATTGGGCGCTGCCCTGTTCCACGATGCGGCCATTTTCCATATACACCACTTTACTGGCGGTTTTACGGGCGATATCCACTTCGTGAGTTACGATCACCTGGGTAATCCCGGTTTGTGACAGCTCTTTAATAATATCGACGACCTGAGAGGTAATCTCCGGGTCCAGTGCCGCTGTCGGTTCATCGAATAACAGTACCTGCGGTTCCATCATCAGGGCGCGGGCAATCGCCACACGCTGCTGCTGGCCGCCGGATAAATGCAGCGGGAAACGGTTTGCAAAATCGGTCAGACGCAGACGTGTCAGCAGTTTTTCCGCTTTCGCCTGAGCGGCTTCTCTGGTCAGACCCAGCACCCGGACCGGCGCTTCTGTCAGGTTATCCATGACGGTCAGATGCGGCCACAGGTTATACTGCTGAAACACCATACCCACGTTCTGACGCAGGGAACGGATCTCTTTGGCAGACGGCGCGGTGGTAAAATCAAAATGGTGATCCGCAATGGTCAGTTCACCGGAACGCGGCATTTCAAGCAGGTTCAGTGCCCGCAGCAGAGAACTCTTACCGGCACCGCTCGGCCCGAGCAGCACCATGGTTTCGCCCGCACCACATTCCAGGTTGATATCAAACAGCGCCTGATGCTGTCCGTAAAAGCAATTGATGTTTTTTAATTGAATACTCATGCTGTAATTCTGCATACTCAGTGACGTTGAGTGAATATTAACGCCGTAAGAATAAATATGCAATTATTTATGCATAAAAAACTACTGAAAAAGCAAACTAATGATTTTTACTGCGTGATTATGTTTTATCTGATGCCGGAACGACGTATGCTGCCGCCCGTTTGACGATGGTTTTCGCCATCCCTTTAAAGATGAATAAATGAGCAGGCATCATGGCGAACCAGTAAAGCAGCCCGCTGAATCCGGCGGGATGCCACCAGGCGCGCACATCCAGCGTCCGCTGGTGGCCGTGGTCGCGGATGGTAAAGGTCAGCCGTCCCAGCCCGGGGGCTTTCATGCCGAACAGCAGGGAAAGCTGCTGACGGGGTTTCACGGTGATCACTTTCCAGCCGTCGATTTTATCCCCCGGTGCGAGGGTATCGCGATCCGGGCGGCCGTAAGTGACTTTATTACCGCACAGGTCATCCAGACGGGCGCGGACTGACCACAGAATATTGGCATAAAAATAGCCGTCTTTGCCGCCAATCTGCTGCACAACGTGCCACAGGGCATCGGCGGAGGCGGAAGTATTCAGGGTAAAACCGGCCTGTTTGGGATAAAAACCGAAGCCCGGCCGCCAGCGGGCGCGGACTTCCGGGTCATAACCCCAGTCTTCATTATCCACGGCATCCGCTTCATCTTTAAGGGTTTTGCGCACGGCATCATCAAAACTGAGCAGCGTTTGCGGGATCAGCGCCTGAAGCGGCTTTCCGTCGCCGGGCAGATCATATTTCAGACCCATAATCAGCTCTTTGGCAATACCTTCCGGCACCGTGGTGATCAGCCGCAGAAAGTGGACTGAAATCAGCCGCAGCGGGATCGGCAGCGGGAGCATCAGCCGTTTTTTGCCGCTGATGGTAATAAAATGGCGGAACATTTCCAGATAACTGAGGTAATCCGGCCCCGTGGCATCAAAACGGCGGTTTTCGGTTGCCGGGCGGGAGAGCAGGCCGGTCAGGTAATTCAGCAGGTTTTCCAGGGCAATAGGCGAGGATTTTGAGCGCGCCCAGCGCGGCGGGGTCAGGATCGGCAGGTTGTACACCATGTCGCGCATGATCTCAAATGCCGCTGAGCCGGGGCCGACAATAATGGCAGCGCGGATCTCGGTGACCGGTACGCGGCTGTCCGCGAGGATTTCGCCTGTCAGTTTGCGGGCAGCGAGATGCGGGGAATCACTGTCTTTGTGCTGCATGGCGCTCAGGTAAATCACTTCCCGCACTGCGGATTTATTCAGCATCTCCTGCACGTTTTCCGCCGCCAGGCGTTCCCGTGCCAGTAAGTCCGCCTCATCCGTCATGCTGTGGACGAGGTAATACACCACATCAATATCCTGAAACAGGGTTTCCAGGGTAGATTTATCATACAGATCCGCATAGCAGCAGCGGGTATTTTCCCAGCCCTGTGCCTGCATCCATTCCACGCGGCGGGCGGCGGCAGTGACCTGATGACCGGCAGCAATCAGCTGCGGGATAAGATTTTGTCCGACATAACCGCTGGCACCCAGCACTAAAATCCGTTGTTGTGGCATACGTTTTCACTCTTCAGGTAAACAGGGCTATCAGCACCGGGGCAAACAGACTGAGGACAAAGCCGTGCACAATCGCGGCCGGGACAATCGACACACCGCCGCTGCGCTGCAATACCGGCAGGGTAAAGTCCATCGTGGTGGCACCGCCGAGGCCGAGTGCGGCAGCGCGGTGGCGGTTGATCAGCAGCGGGATCAGCATAATCGCGGCAATCTCCCGCGCCAGGTCGTTAAAGAAGCCGACACTGCCGAGCACCGGGCCGAAAGCGTCGGTCAGCAGAATACCGGACAGCGAATACCAGCCGAAGCCGGAGGAGAGCGCCATCCCGGTTTTAACCGGCAGCCCGGCAATCAGTGCCGCGAGTGCGCCGCCGAGCAGTGAGGTAACCACCACAATCAGCGAGACCAGCATACCACGGCGGTTGATCAGGATCTGGCGCAGTGTCATGCCGCTGTTGCGCAGCTGGATCCCGACGAGAAACAGCAGGAAGATCAGCGCGTATTCACTGGCGGCACCGGCAAAGGCGAGAAACGGCCAGCCGAATAACCCGGTGGCAAAGCCAACCAGCAGCACACCACACAGTTGCAGGGATTCCAGCACCATATGCAGGCGGGAAGGCGGTTTTTGCTGTTTGTGAGCCGGCATCTGCCACGGGTATTTTTTACCGTATAAAAACAGTCCGGCGAGGTTACAGCCCAGCACCATCACGGAAAAGGTCAGCGTGTACTGCACTATCACCAGCAGATTTGCTCCGAGGTTTTCCACCAGCGCCAGGCTTATCCCCATCAGAAACAGAATCACGTACACCATCGCGCTCAGACTGCGGCCGATGATTTTTTTCAGTGCCGTGCTGCTGACCGGGATGAGATAACCCGCAATAAGCGGGGCGAGAATAATTAATAACCCTGAATACATGTGTGTCGTTTCCGTAAAATAATACTGCCTTTACTTATGTTCGTGTCAGTCTCTGGTTAAAAAGCAGACGATTATAGCGGCATTCTCACCAGAATTGCTACGTATCCCTCTGTTTTTGTGTTTAGTATAAGTCAAAACCGTTTTTATTTATTACATTGTGATAATACTTTATTGTGATCATTAGTGTGACAGTATTGTCATAAAACAGGCGGTATCCGGCAAACAGTGAGGGAACTATGATTCTGGAAAGAGTGGAAATTCTGGGTTTTCGCGGTATTAACCGCCTGTCATTACCACTGACCGGCAATACGGTTCTGATCGGTGAAAACGCCTGGGGGAAATCCAGCCTGCTGGATGCCCTGACGCTGACGCTGTCACCGCAGGCGCTGAATGCGAAATTTGTCCTGAGTGATTTTTATCACGCTGCCGACAGCGAAGCCGGGCCTGTCCGCCATCTGCAGATTGTCCTGACATTCCGTGAAACCCGGCCCGGACGCTCCCGCTCCCGCCGTTTCCGTGAACTGGCGCCGCTGTGGCGCACCAACGGGGATGAGTATCTGCGGATCAACTACCGTGTCAGCGCGGATCTGGCGGATGACAACACCATTACCAGTCAGCGCACCTTTCTGGATGAGGCGGGCGAGCCGCTGCTGCCGGCGGAAACCGATAAGTTTATCAGCGAAATTATCCGCCTCTATCCGGTACTGCGTCTGCGCGATGCCCGCTTTATGCGCGGTCTGAAAAAAAATGTGCCCGATTGTGAGGAAGAGGAATATGATCTCCGCACACAAACGGAGACCTTCAACAACCGGATGGCGGATCTGACCCGTGCCCTGGTGAGCAACCCGCAGACACTCTCCAATGATGATTTGCAGGATGGCCTTGAGGCCATGAAACAGCTGCTCAGCCACTACTTTGCCGAGCAGGGGGAGTATCTGCTCGATCGCCGCAAAGCCAAACGGCTGAATATCGAACCGCGCCAGCGGGCGTGGCAGGCGCTGGAAGGGATTAACCGTGTGGTGGCCGGCCCCAATCAGCGCAATGTGCGGCTGATTATCCTCGGCATGTTTGCCGCGCTGCTCCAGTCCAACAGCGGTCTGAAGCTCGACCCCTATGCCCGTCCGATCATTATCGTTGAAGACCCGGAAACCCGCCTGCATCCGATCATGTTGTCGGTGGCGTGGGGTCTGCTCAATCTGTTTTCCTTACAGCGTATTACCACCACCAATTCCGGCGAATTGCTCTCACTGGTACCGATTCATGATATCTGCCGCCTGGTGCGGGAATCCACCCGTGTTGCCGCTTACCGGCTGGGAGAAAATCATCTGTCGCCGGAAGAGCTGCGGCGTATCTCATTCCACATCCGCTTTAACCGCCCGTCCGCATTGTTTGCCCGCTGCTGGCTGCTGGTGGAGGGAGAGACGGAAATCTGGCTGATGAACGACCTGGCAAAACAGTGCAATTATTTCTTTGAGACAGAGGGCATCAAGGTGATTGAGTTTGCCCAGTGCGGTCTTAAACCTTTGTTAAAGTTTGCCAACAAAATGGGTATAGAATGGCATACGCTGGTTGACGGCGACGAAGCCGGTAAGAAATACGCAGCTACCGCCGCTCATTTCTCATCGGGGCTCAATGATGTCGAGCAGGACAGACTGACCCGTCTGCCCGCGCCGGATATGGAGCACTTTTTATATCGCGAGGGGTTCAGCCGCCTGTATCACCAGGTCGCGGATATTCCGGAAAATATAAAAATGCCGGCCCGCCGGGTCATAACCAAAGCGATTCACCGCACCTCAAAACCGGATCTGGCGATTGCGATTGCCAACAATGCGGCGAGCCGGGGTGTGGATTCTATCCCGCTGTTGCTGCGCCGGATGTTCTCCCGCGTGGCATGGCTCGCCAGAGGGCGCGCTAACTGAGGAACAAGGTGTTAATGAAAGCAGTTTCAACGAAAAAAATAGTGACCGCCGGCATTCTGATTATTCTGATCGCCGGCGGTTTCTGGTTCTTCACCCGCGAAGACGCGCCGGTCAGCTATATGACAGCGGATGTGCAGCGCGGCACACTCGAAAAGAAAGTGATGGCCACCGGCAAGCTGGATGCACTGCAGAAAGTGGATGTCGGTGCGCAGGTCAACGGACAGTTGCAGACCCTGAATGTCAAAGAGGGAGACTTTGTTAAGAAAGGGGATCTGCTGGCGGTTATCGACCCGGTCAAAGCACAGAACGTGGTGATTGAGGCTGAGCAGACGGTCAGTGAAATCAAAGCACGGCTGAAGCAGGCAGAGGCGGAGTATGCCTTTGCACAGGCGACCTATCAGCGGCGGCTGGCACTGGCAAAAACACAGGTTATCTCAAAACAGGATGTGGATGAGGCGCGGCGCAATATGGATGTGCAGCGTGCGGCGATTGACACCTACAAAGCCCAGGTGGCACGTAATCAGGCCACACTCGATACCGCCCGCAATGATTTGCAGTACACCAATATCCGTGCGCCGATGGACGGCGTGGTGACGGAGCTGAAAACCTTACAGGGCCAGACAGTGATTGCCATGCAGCAGGCGCCGACCATCCTTTCCCTGGCGGATCTCGATACCATGCTGGTGAATGCGGAAGTCTCCGAGGCAGATGTGGTGTATCTGAAACCCGGCCAGAAAGCCACGTTCAGCGTGCTGGGCGCGCCGGACAAATCCTTCAGCGGTGTGATCACCGATATTCTGCCGAAACCGCAGAAAATCAATGACGCTATTTTCTATTATGCCCGTTTTGAAGTCCCGAACCCGCAGCATGTGCTGAAACTGGACATGACCGCCCAGGTCACTATCGCGCTGGAAAACCGTGAAAATGTGCTGAAAATCCCGCTGGCGGCACTGGGTAAAGAGATTTCCCCGACCGAATACGAAGTGCAGGTGCTGGTGAATGGTCAGCCGGAAACCCGTCAGGTGACACTCGGCACCCGTAATGATGTGGAGGCTGAGGTGACAAAAGGCCTGACGGAGCATGAGAAAGTGGTGACCGGGATTGATGACGGCACAGCAGGATAATTCATGAGCGCATTATTAGAATTGCGGAATATTTACCGCCGTTATCCTTCCGGTGACAGCAGTGTCACGGTGCTGGATGATGTCTCGCTGACTATCAGTGCCGGGGAAATGGTGGCGATTATCGGTCAGTCCGGTTCCGGTAAATCCACGCTGATGAATATCCTCGGCTGCCTGGACACGCCGAGCGGCGGGCACTATTTTGTTGCCGGGAAAAACACAGCAGAGCTGAGCGGTGATGAACTGGCAGCGCTGCGCCGTGAACATTTCGGCTTTATTTTCCAGCGTTACCATCTGTTATCCCATCTCAGTGCTGAGCAAAATGTGGAAATGCCCGCTATCTATGCCGGACTGAGTGCCCGTGAGCGCCGTGAACGGGCCACAGCGCTGTTGCAGCGCCTGGGTCTGGGGGAGCGGCTGATTTACCGGCCGGGACAGCTCTCCGGCGGACAGCAGCAGCGTGTCAGTATCGCCCGCGCCCTGATGAACGGCGGGGAAGTGATCCTCGCGGATGAACCGACAGGCGCACTCGACAGCCAGTCGGGCAAAGAGGTGATGGCTATTCTGCGCCAGCTCTGTGATGCAGGGCATACGGTGATTATCGTCACCCATGACCCGTCTATTGCCGCACAGGCGGCGCGGATCATTGAAATCAAAGACGGACATATCCTCAGCGACAGCGGATCAGTCATTAATCCGCAGGCGAAAGCCCTGGCCGCGAAACCACCGCTGAAAAGCAGTGCGTTCAGCCGCTTCATAGGCCGCTTTAATGAAGCGCTGCTGATGGCCTGGCGGGCCATGGTGGTCAACAAGATGCGGACACTGCTCACCATGCTGGGCATTATTATCGGGATTGCCTCCGTGGTGACCATTCTGGTGATCGGGGATGCCGCCAAAGCGCTGGTGCTGTCGGATATCAAATCCATCGGCACCAACACCATTTTTGTCTATCCCGGCAAAGACTTCGGCAGTGATCCGGGGCAGGATCAGCAATCCCTGAAACCCGGCGATGTGGATGTGATCCGCCAGCAGCCGTATGTCTATGCGGCGTCAGCGGAAATAGAGAACGGCGCGCGTCTGCGCAGAGGCAATCTCGACTCCGCAGCCCGTGTCACCGGGATCGGGCCGGACTTTTTCACCGTGTATGACATGCGTTTCGGTGAAGGGCGGGCGTTCTCTCCGGAGATGTATGAACGCCGTTCTCAGGTTGTCATCATCGATATGAATACCAAACGCAAGCTCTTTCCGCATCAGAATAATGTGGTCGGGGAAATGCTGCTGGTGGGCAACATGCCTGCAACGGTGGTCGGTGTGATTGCAGATCGCAAATCTATGTTCGGTAACTCGAAAACCTTACAGGTCTGGATGCCGTACACCACCCTGACCGGGCGGCTGATGCAGCGCAACTATCTGGATATGATCTCCGTGCGTATCCGTGACGGTTACAACACCAAAAATGCGGAAGAACAGCTGGTGCGGCTGATGACGCTGCGCCACGGCAAAAAAGATACCTTCACCTACAACCTCGACAGCATTGTGAAAACCGTGGATAAAACCACGACCACCATGCAGCTCTTCCTGACCCTGGTGGCGGTGATTTCGCTGGTGGTGGGCGGTATCGGGGTGATGAACATCATGCTGGTCAGTGTGACGGAACGTACCCGTGAAATCGGCATCCGTATGGCGGTCGGTGCGCGGGCGGGAGATGTCATGCAGCAGTTTCTGATTGAGGCGGTGCTGGTGTGTCTGATGGGCGGGGCTATCGGTCTGGGGCTTTCTTATTCCATTGCCTTTGCCGCCAAAATGGCACTGCCGGACTGGGAATTTGTCTTCCGCCCTGCGGCAATTATCAGCGCAGTGCTCTGTTCGACCGCGATCGGGATCGTCTTCGGCTTTCTGCCTGCCAGAAATGCGGCTAAACTTGATCCTATTGATGCACTGGCGCGGGAATAGCCGCGCACAGTCTGAAAATACGAATACGTCGCGGAATGACGATTGACATTACCGCGACGATCCGCATAATTTTGTTAAATACCGTGTTACGGCGCTGTGGTGTCGTCATCTTCAGTAACCGGAATAATCACACTGACGTGATGCCCTTTTGGTCCCTGAATGGTGTCATAATTCACTTTCTGACCCGCCTTCAGCGTGCGGTAGCCGTCCATCTGAATCGTCGAATAGTGTACAAAAATATCGTCGCCACCATCCGACGGGCAGATAAACCCGAAACCCTTGGCGTTGTTGAACCACTTAACAGTACCTGTTTCCATACTGTTACAACCCTCATCTGTCAAACGATTGAAAAATGCTGCACAATGCACCATATGATCCATAATACTCAGTAACGAGGTATCAGTAGTATATGGATATATTGGTTACGTTGTACATTATTTATACTCTATTGAATTAGAGGGCAACGTCAAGCCTTTGTTTACAGCAACACTGTATTGACCTGTAAAGTCTGATACAGATAACGCTGAGTATTGATACGCCTGATCAGGCGTTCGTTTTCTATAACCGGAATAGCAATGAGTCACTATCAATCTGAATCACAAACGGATGTCACACTCAGGGAAAAAGCGCTGCAGAAGATACAGCCACCGTCAATGTACAAGGTGGTTTTGAACAACGACGACTATACCCCTATGGACTTTGTGGTTGAAGTTTTGCAAAAGTTCTTTTCTTATAATGTTGATCGTGCGACGCAGATTATGCTCGATATCCATTATCAGGGAAAAGGGATCTGCGGGGTATTTACCGCTGAAATCGCTGAAATGAAAACAACACTGGTCAACACGTACGCGAAAGACAACGATCATCCGTTGCTGTGTACACTCGAGAAGGTATAAGAATACACTTTGTTTCTCTGAATGGAGGTGCCTATGCTCAATCAAGAATTAGAGCTCAGTCTGAATATCGCCTTTGCCAAAGCAAGGGACAACCGGCATGAATTTATGACCGTAGAGCACCTGCTGCTGGCGTTATTAGGTAACAAATCAGCCCGTGAGGCGCTGGAAGCCTGCCGCGTTAACCTGGCCATTCTGCGCCAGGAACTTGAGCATTTTATTGAACAGACCACACCGCTGCTGCCGGAGGGTGATGATCGCGAAACCCAGCCGACACTCAGTTTCCAGCGCGTGTTACAGCGTGCGGTCTTCCATGTTCAGTCATCCGGACGCAATGAAGTCAACGGTGCGAATGTGCTGGTGGCCATTTTCAGCGAGCAGGAGTCCCAGGGGGCTTATCTGCTGCGCAAGCATGATGTCAGCCGTCTGGATATTGTGAATTTCATCTCTCACGGCACCACCAAAGGTGAGGATGAAAACGAGAGCGGTCCGTCCTTTGATGAACCGTCACAGTCTGCCGCCGAAGAGAGTACCGGCGGCGAGGACAGCCTGGATAATTTCACCACCAACCTTAATGACCTGGCACGCAAAGGCCAGATTGATCCGCTGATTGGCCGTCAGGCGGAGCTGGAGCGCACCATTCAGGTGCTGTGCCGCCGCCGTAAGAATAACCCGCTGTTTGTCGGGGAATCCGGGGTCGGTAAAACCGCGATTGCGGAAGGGCTCGCCTGGCGTATCGAACAGGATGATGTGCCGGAAGTGATCAAAGGCTATACCATTTTTTCTCTGGATATCGGCTCACTGCTGGCCGGTACCAAATACCGCGGTGATTTCGAGAAGCGTTTTAAAGCGCTGCTGAAAGTGCTGGAAAAAAACGAGAAAAGCATTTTGTTTATTGATGAAATTCACACCATCATTGGTGCCGGTGCGGCATCCGGTGGTCAGGTGGATGCGGCAAACCTGATTAAACCGTTATTATCTAACGGGAAAATCCGGGTGATAGGCTCTACGACCTATCAGGAATTCAGCAATATCTTTGACAAAGATAAAGCGCTGACCCGCCGTTTCCAGAAAATTGATATCAATGAACCGACTGCCGATGAAACCGTGCGCATCATTAACGGCCTGAAAGCCAAATATGAGGCACACCATGATGTGCGTTATACCGCAAAAGCCATTCAGGCAGCCGTGGATCTGTCGGTGAAATACATCACTGACCGTCATCTGCCGGATAAAGCGATTGATGTTATCGATGAGGCCGGGGCAAGAACCCGTCTGATGCCGCTGAGCCGCCGCAAGAAAACCATCGGTGTCGGCGAAATTGAGGCGATTGTGGCGCGGATCGCGCGTATCCCGGAAAAAACCGTGTCCAGCAGTGATAAAGATCTGCTGCGTAACCTCGACAGCCGCCTGAAAATGCTGGTCTTCGGCCAGGATCCGGCGATTGACGCCCTGACGGAATCCATCAAAATGAGCCGTGCGGGTCTGGGGAATGAGCAGAAGCCGATAGGTGCCTTCCTGCTGGCAGGGCCGACCGGGGTCGGGAAAACCGAAGTCACTGTGCAGCTGTCCAAAGCAATGGGGATCAAACTGCTGCGTTTTGATATGTCCGAGTACATGGAGCGTCACACCGTCAGTCGTCTGATTGGTGCGCCTCCGGGCTATGTCGGGTTTGATCAGGGCGGGCTGCTGACGGATGCGGTTATCAAACATCCGTATTCAGTGGTTCTGCTGGATGAAATCGAAAAAGCGCACCCGGATGTTTTTAACCTGTTACTGCAGGTGATGGATAACGGGACGCTGACCGATAATAACGGGCGCAAAGCGGATTTCCGTAATGTGATCCTGGTGATGACCACCAACGCCGGTGTGCGTGAAACCCAGCGTAAATCCATCGGGTTTACCGAGCAGGACAACAGCACTGACGCGATGGCGGAAATCAAACGGGTGTTCACACCGGAGTTCCGTAACCGTCTGGACGGCATTGTCTGGTTTAATGCCCTGTCGCAGCCGATTATCGCCCAGGTGGTCGACAAATTTATTGTTGAACTCCAGGCGCAGCTGGATGCGAAAGGCGTTTCCATTGAAGTGTCTGCCCGTGCCCGCACATGGCTGGCAGAAAAAGGCTATGACCCGGCAATGGGCGCACGTCCGATGGCCCGTGTGATTCAGGATAAACTGAAAAAACCGCTGGCGAACGAATTACTGTTCGGTGAGCTGGTGAACGGCGGTTCGGTGATTATCGATCTTGATAAGAAGAAAGATGAACTGACTTACCGTTTCAGTGCCCTGAAAGAGAAATCCGGTGACCCGGTAGCCTGATGAAAACGATCACCACAGGACACGCACGTCAGTGCGTTGCCTGTGGTGTCTTTTTATGAGGCGTGGCCTGCAGGGATCAGCGGCTACGGAAGACGATACGGCCTTTGCTCAGGTCATATGGGGTCAGTTCTACTGTAACCTTGTCGCCTGTCAGGATGCGGATATAGTTTTTACGCATTTTACCGGAGATATGTGCAGTCACAACGTGTCCGTTTTCCAGTTCCACACGGAACATCGTGTTCGGCAGTGTATCTAACACAGTGCCTTGCATTTCAATATTGTCTTCTTTGGCCATCTAATCCTCTAATGTTAATAACCAGTATTTTCAAACCGCAAGATAATGCCGAAAAACCGGGATTATGTAAAGGAATGATATTTTTTAAGCGCCGTATCTGAAACATAAAACGGGCTGAAACATACCATTTCCTGTTGGTTTACAGCGATTTTATAAAAAAGGCGGCAGCTGTGACGGCACCGGACGTGCTAATGTCTGCGGTTGCCAGCATGACTGCGGTAAATGATTATCGCGCAGCTGATAAAGCTGACGGATAAACGTCCGCCGCGGAATTTCCCGCGCACCCAGGGATTCGGTGTAATGATTCAGTATCTGACAATCAAACATTGCGCCGCCGTGGCCGGTAAAGTGGGTGAAAAATGTCATAAAAGCGATTTTTGACCCGTTGCTGACACGGCTGAACATTGATTCCCCGCAGAACAGTGACCCCGTGTTCAGGCCGTACAGCCCGCCGACCAGCGCGTCATCATCCCACACTTCGGCGGAATGAGCACGTCCTGCCTGATGCAGCCGGATATACGCGGCAACAATATCGTCCCCTATCCAGGTGCCCTCATCCCGCTCGGTACAGGCCCTGATGACCTGTTCAAAGGCATGATTAAGTGTCACCCGGTAAGGGTGTTTTTTCAGAATTTTGTGCAGTGAACGGCTGACATGTACCTCAGCCGGGTATAATACCGCCCGCGGATCCGGTGACCACCACAGAATGGGTTCGCCGGGGGAATACCAGGGGAAAATACCTTCCCGGTAGGCAAGCAGCAACCGGGCCGGGCAGAGATCCCCGCCGGTCGCCAGCAGTCCGTCCGGGTCGGTCAGCGCGTGTTCAACCGGCGGAAAGAGAAGTTCCTCATCCAGCTGATAAAACGGCATCGGATCCTCCGCTCATGACCGGCATACGGTTCACAAACTGATAATAACGGCCTCTGCGGGCCAGCAGCGCATCGTGAGAGCCTTGTTCGGCTATCTGCCCGCCATCCATCACGCACAGCGTGTCCATGTGTTCCAGGCCCTGTAAACGGTGGGTGATGATAAGCATGGTCCGGTCACGGCCGATATCCCGCAGCAGGGCGAGAATATGCTGTTCGGTATCCGCATCCAGCCCTTCTGTCGGCTCATCGAGCAGCAGGAACGGCGCATTGTGCAGCAGGGCGCGGGCGATGCCGAGACGGCGCTGTTCACCGCCGGAGAGCAGACGACCGCCTTCGCCGATCCAGGCATTCAGCCCCTGGTCGTTATCCAGCAGATTTTCCAGCCCGACCTGAGCCAGTACCGCATTAAGCTGCGCATCGGTTGCGTCGTTATTCCCGATCCGCAGATTGCCGCGCAGTGTGTTATTGAACACATGAATACGTTGCGGAACCACTGCCATCAGTGACCGGAGGGTGCTTTCATCATAAGCGGCAACCGGCTGATCATTCAGGCGGATTTCACCTTCACTGACATCCCACGCCCGGGTCAGCAGCTGCAATAAGGTGGATTTCCCGCAGCCGGTTTTTCCCAGCAGGGCGAGATGCTCACCGGCACGCAGTGTCAGGGAGATATTTTTCAGCACCGGCAGCGGTTGTCCCGGATAGGTAAACCCGACACCGCTGAGGCTGACACTGACCTGTGCGGATGCCGCCGGACCACTGGCCGGGAAAGCAACTTCCGGTTTGGTGTCCACTATCTGCGATACACGCTCTGCGGAGGTCATCACCTGGCCGAGATGCTGGAAAGCCACCGCCACCGGGCCTAATGCTTCAAATGCTGCCAGGGCGCAGAAGACAAACAGGGCGATAATGGCACCGCTCTCACGGTACGGCCAGCTGACCCCGGAAGCCATCCACAGCATCAGCGCAACGGCAAACCCGGTCGCCAGAATAATAATCGCCTGGGAAAGCCCGGTCAGCCCGGCCTGGCGCTGCTGCTGTATCAGCCAGCGCTGCTCTGTTTCTGCCAGCTGGGAGCGGAAACGGGACTGCGCACCAAAAATAGTCAGTTCTGCCTGTCCCTGCAATGCGCTGGTCAGCAGGGTGCGGTATTGCGCCCGCAGTGTGGTCAGCTGTACGCCGATGGGCTTACCGGTGTAATAGAACACCACCGGCAGGGCAAACAGCAGGAAGGTCATAAACCCGCCCAGCGCATACGCAAGTGTCAGATCCAGAAAACCGAGCCCGAAGGTCAGAACCGCAATTACCACCAGCGCGGCGGCGATCGGTGAAATCACCCGCAGATAGAGGTGATCCAGTGTTTCCACATCCCCGACCAGGCGGTTGAGCAGTTCTCCCTGACGGAAGCGGGCAATACCGCCCGGTGTCAGCGGCAGGATTTTCTCAAAGGCAAACACCCGCAGATGTTTCAGCACACGGAAGGTCGCGCTGTGACTGACCAGCCGCTCAGCATAGCGTCCGGCGGTGCGGGATATAGCGGCACCGCGCACCCCGGCGGCAGGCAGCATATAGTTAAAAAAGGCAATGCCCGGCACACCGGCAATGGCGGTACCGGCGAGGAACCAGCCGGACAGCGTCAGCAGCCCGATACTGGCGAGCAGGGTGGCAATCGCCAGCAGGATCCCGAGCGTCAGTAAAAACCAGTGGCGGCGGTAGAGGGCTAAAAACGGCAGTAAAACACGCATGATTACAGATCCCCCGTCCGGTGTGACAGCAGCTGTGCAAAGGCACCCTGCTGCTGTTGCAGAGCAGCATAGCTGCCCTGTTCAATAATCAGACCTTTATCCATCACCCAGACCTCATCGTAGTCACGGGTTTCTTCCAGCAGGTGCGTCACCAGCAGGGTGGTTTGCTGATGTGCCGCCTCATTCAGGGCATGCATCACACGCTCTTCACTGTGGGCATCCAGGCTGGCGGACGGCTCATCCAGCAGCAGCAGATGGCACGGATTGAGCAGGGCGCGTGCCACCGCAATCCGCTGTGCCTGGCCGACAGAAAGCCGTGCGGCATTATCGCCGACCACGGTATTGACCCCGTCAGGCAGCGAATCAATAAAGTCGGTCACATAGGCTTTTTCCATCACCGCCGTAATTTCCTCAGAAGAGGCATCCGGGCGGCTCAGGCGGATATTGTCCAGAATGGTCTGTTCCGGCAGATGCGGGTTTTGACCCACCCAGCTCAGCTGTGCCCGCCAGCTTTCCGGACTGATATCGCGCAGCTCCTGCTGATTGATCCGGATACTGCCTTCATACGGCAGAAAACCCAGCAGCAGATTGAGCAGTGAGCTTTTCCCGGCACCGCTCTGACCGACAAGCGCGATACGCTGCCCGGCATTCAGGGTGAAATTCAGCGGCCCGGCCAGTTTTTCCCCTGACGGGGCAAAAATCACCAGATCGGTTGCGGTGACGGCAATTTGCTCTGCCGCTGCCAGCGGTTCTGTGCCCGGCAGTTCGTCATCATTGTTCTCTGCGGATAACAGCGTAAACAGGGATTCCGCTGCCCCCACCGCCTGGGCTTTGGCGTGGTAATAAGTCCCCAGGTCGCGCAGCGGCTGGAAAAACTCCGGCGCGAGGATCAGGGCAATAAACCCGGCAAACAGTGTGACACCCATGCCGTAGCTGCCGAAATTCAGTTCACCGAGATAGGAAAAACCAAAATAGACTGCGACGACGGCAATCGAGATCGCGGCGAAAAATTCCAGCACAGCGGAGGAGAGGAACGCCATGCGCAGCACTTCCATGGTACGTGAGCGGAAATCCTCGGTGGCATCATCAATCTGTTTCACTTCCTCACGACCACGGTGGAAGAAGCGGATGGTTTCCAGCCCGCGCAGACGGTCGAGAAAATCACCGCTCAGACGGCTTAATGCCAGGAAGTTACGGCGGTTGGCATCAGCGGCACCCAGGCCGACCAGCGCCATAAAAACCGGTATCAGCGGCGCTGTCACCAGCAGAATCAGGGCTGCCGTCCAGTTGATCGGGAACAGGGTGATCAGAATCATCAGCGGAATAGTGGCGGACAGGGTCATCTGCGGCAGATAGCGGGAATAGTAATCCTGCATATCATCAATCTGCTCGAGAATAATCGTCGCCCAGCTGCCTGCCGGTTTACCTTTCACCCGCACCGGGCCGAGCTGTTCCAGTTTATCCAGCACGGTCCGGCGGATATCCAGTCTCACCACCTGCCCGCAGATAAACCCGACCCGTTCGCGGATCGCAGCGACAACCGCGCGGGCAATAAACAGTATGACCAGTACAGTGAACGGGGTGAGGAGCTGTTCGCGGGGCGTATGCTCCATAATGAGGGACTGAAGGAGAACAGCGAGGCACCAGGCCTGGCCGATAATCAGTAAACCGCTGAGCACACCCAGCAACATCGAGAGGCGCAACCATCGCCGTGCCGGTGCCGCCTGAAGTTTTAACCAGCGGACGAGTTCTGACTGTCTTGATTTATCCATTTTTTCTGTATGCAGGTGATAAGTAAAAATTTGGCTGAAATCAGCAGGATAATGCCATGGTACACGAAAAGGCGCTACAGATATAGCGCCCTGAAAATGCTGGATTATTTGTTGTCTGCAAGGCTGTCGAGATAGCGCTCGGCATCCAGTGCGGCCATGCAGCCGGTTCCCGCAGACGTGATCGCCTGACGGTAGATATGATCCATCACATCCCCGGCGGCAAACACACCCGGAACGGATGTCTGGGTTGCATTGCCGTGCGTGCCGGACTGAACACGGATATAGCCGTTTTCCAGATCCAGATGCCCCTCAAAAATACCGGTATTCGGGCTGTGGCCGATGGCGATAAAGCAGCCCATCACCGGCAGCTCTTCGGTTGCGTCACTTTGGGTGTCACGCAGACGGACCGCGGTCACACCCATCTGATCGCCGAGTACTTCATCCAGTGTGCGGTCAGTGTGCAGAATGATATTGCCGTTCTGAACTTTATCCATCAGACGGTTGATAAGGATTTTTTCAGCGCGGAAGCTGTCACGGCGGTGGATCAGATGCACTTCTGATGCGATATTGGAGAGATACAGCGCTTCTTCCACAGCGGTATTACCGCCGCCGACGACCGCGACTTTCTGGTTGCGGTAGAAAAAGCCGTCACAGGTGGCACAGGCGGACACACCACGGCCTTTGAAAGCGTCTTCTGACGGCAGGCCGATATAACGGGCTGATGCGCCGGTGGCGATAATCAGTGCGTCGCAGGTATAGGTATTTTCGCCGGTCAGGGTAAACGGGCGTTTGCTGAAATCCACTTTCGTAATGTAGTCATTAACGATTTCAGTCTCAAATTTTTCAGCGTGTGCCTGCATACGTTCCATCAGACCCGGCCCGGTCAGACCTTCCGGGTCTCCCGGCCAGTTTTCCACGTCAGTGGTGGTGGTTAACTGACCACCGACTTCCACCCCGGTAATCAGCACCGGGTTTAAATTCGCCCGTGCCGCATAAACCGCAGCGGTATATCCGGCAGGGCCGGAACCCAGAATAATTAATTTACTGTGTCGGGTTGCGTTCATGAACACCTCATTAACAGAATGGCAAAAAAGCGTGTACAGGATTGTAGGAGAAACCAAGGGGTAAAAAAAGGAATAAAAACGGCAGAGCACAAAATTGAAATGAGCCGGAAATGAGTCAGTTTTCAGGCGATTGTACGAGAAAGTGATTATTCAGAAGATTCCTAAGTTGTTTGAATATCACACCAAAAGCGCGTCCTGTTTGTCAGCGAAACGTTTTTCTGCCATTTTCTTCAACAGGTTGTTCTGATTTTTGTTCATTTGCTTTGACAATCGGCTGCGCATTTGCGAAAACATCTGTGTAAGAGATTTTTATCCGTCAGGTTAATACCTCCTGTTATACAGGTGATGTGTTTGTCCTGCTGACGAAGCATGGTAATTTCAGCTTACGATGAGAGCGATAATAATCTGAATGTTCCGGTAAACTGGCGCCGGTTGCGTATTTTTATAATCAGAAATGCAAAGAATTGGCCTGAAAACATGTTTTCCGATACTGATTTTGTTTTGTCAGGCAAGGAAAGTGTTATGGGTGTGGGAAAATAGTAAATAAGAGAGATAACGAGATGATTGATAACAAAAAGCGTCCGGGTAAAGATCTTGACAGAATTGACAGGAATATTCTTAACGAATTGCAGAAAGATGGCCGTATCTCCAACGTCGAACTCTCCAAGCGTGTGGGCCTGTCCCCGACTCCGTGTCTGGAACGTGTGCGCCGTTTAGAGCGTCAGGGCTTTATCACCGGGTACACCGCACTGCTGAATCCGCACTATCTGGATGCCTCCCTGCTGGTATTCGTGGAAATTACCCTTAACCGCGGGGCACCGGATGTGTTTGAACAGTTCAACACTGCCGTGCAGAAGCTGGAAGAGATTCAGGAATGTCACCTGGTTTCCGGTGATTTTGACTACCTGTTGAAAACTCGTGTGCCGGACATGTCTGCTTACCGCAAACTGCTGGGTGAAACTCTTCTGCGTCTGCCGGGCGTGAACGACACCCGTACTTACGTGGTGATGGAAGAGGTCAAACAAAGTAACCGTCTGGTCATCAAGACCCGTTAATTTGTTTCCTGCGTCATGTGCAAAACGGGATAAATCAGGTACACTCCTGTTTATGCATACAGTTTCAACGCTGAGCTACCCTCAGCGTTGTTCCGTTTTACTGACAGGAAAAAACCGGACGTTGCGTCAGGAAATGACATGAGCCAGGAATATACCGAAGACAAACACATTAAATTCAGAAGAATCAGCAGCGGGCGCCGGTTGCTGGAAGCCATCCTTATTGTGATCGGGTTGTGCGCCGTCTTTCTGCTGGTTGCGCTTTTATCGTTTAATCCGTCAGACCCGAGCTGGTCCCAGACCAACTGGCATGAGCCGGTGAAAAATCTGGCCGGCAGTATCGGCGCCTGGTTTGCGGATATTCTCTTTTCCGCCTTTGGCATACTGGCTTACACCGTTCCCCCGCTGATGATTCTGGGGTGCTGGTCCGCCTTCCGCAGTAATGAAAATAAAGATTACGTAGACTTTTTCTCACTCTCGATGCGTATCATCGGGGGACTGACACTTATCCTCTCATCCTGCGCTCTTGCATCCCTGAATGTGGATGACATGCAGAACTTTGCTGCGGGCGGGGTGATCGGCAGTTTATTCAGCTCGGCACTGATGCCGTGGTTTAATGCGCTGGGTGCGACTCTCGCGCTGCTCAGTCTGTGGGCTATCGGCCTGATGCTGCTGACCGGCTGGTCGTGGATTACCATTGCCGAAAAAACCGGCGCGGCCGTGCTTTCGCCGATTACTTTCCTCACCAATCACTCCCGTGACCGTTATGACGATCAGTATTACGACGAACGTGAATATGACGACGAGGGCGGGTATTACGACGATGAAGAAACGGATACGCAGGCCGGGCACAGCAGCATACCGCAGACAGCTGCTGCCGCAGCGGTACTGACTGCTGTTGTCCCGGGCAGTGAAGCGCAGACTCAGACAGCACAGTATCGTGAATACGATGATGCGGACGATGTGCTGTTATCCGCACCGAATGCGGCGGAACTGGCACAACAGGCACATTATGAGAGTCCGGCGGATAACAGCGATCCGTTGCTGACCCCGGTACATAATCTCTCAGTATCTCCGGAAACCGCCGCTGAAGCGGTGGTGCCTGCGGTACCGCAAATTGCCGCACAGGAGCAGACAGTACAGGAACATACTGCCCCGGTGGCGGACGAACCTGAACATTACCGTTTTGATGTTCCGGATGCTTACCGGACAACGCTTGATCTGAATGCCCCGATCAGTGTGCCGGATATTCAGCCTGAACCTGAACCGGCAGCGCCGCAACGGGAAAATCCGTTTGCGGGAAGTGGCCGCACGGAACCGGTCTTTACGTTCGATTTGCCTGATTTACCGGATACCGGTGATAACGGCAGCGCACATCTGAGCTCTGCAGCGGCAGCAACCGCAGCAGCGGCTTTCGGTACGGCACAGGTTAAACAGGGACTCGGGCCTGAACTGCCGCGCCCGAATCCGGTACGCCTCCCGACACGGCGCGAGCTTTACGGTATCCGCATTCCGTCTCAGCGCGACGCGGAACTTGAGCGTCTGCGCCGTGAGCAGGATGAATTTGCGCAGCAGCATCAGCCGGAACAACCGGCAGCACAGTCAGAGCCGGATGAAGACGACGTATTACAGGCGCGTCTGCGTGATGAATTTATGACACAGCAGCGTGACCGCTACGGTAATGATGCGGACATATCTCCGGCGGCAGAACCGGAGGCAGCGACAGAACCGGAAATCATCACCGGCACATCTTCCGCCTTTATCCCGGCGGCATCGGCTTATCAGGCGCCGGTCAGTCATCACTCCTTTGCATCTGCACCGGCGGCGGATATTCATCCTGCGGCAGAAGAAGGGGATGAAGAGGAGCGGGAATCTCAGCGTCTTCAGGCGCAGTTTATGCAGATGCAGCAACAGCGCTACAACGGACAGGCTGACGCGATTTTATCTGATCTGGCCGAACTGAAAGCCTTCTCTCCGGTGGAGGATCTGGTGGATCCGGAACCGGCAGAGCCGCTGTTTATCCCGACACCGGTCACCGCCCCTGTCGCAGAACCGGCGCCGGTACAGTACGCTGAGCCTGTTGCCGCACCACCGCAGAATGCGGCACCGGTCACTTCACAGGAAGCTCAGTTACAAAAACAGATGGAAGAGAGCCTGTTCCATCCGTTTCTGGTCCGTAATGATCAGCCGCTGCCGAAATCAACCACGCCGATGCCGTCTCTGGATCTGCTGGCCTCACCGCCGGATACCATCGAGCCGGTGGATGAATTCGCTATGGAACAGACCGCCCGTCTGATTGAAGCGCGCCTGAATGACTTCCGCATCAAAGCCCGTGTGGTCGGCTATGAACCGGGGCCGGTGATCACCCGTTTTGAGCTGGATCTGGCCCCCGGCGTGAAAGCCTCGCGCATTTCTAACCTGTCCCGTGACCTGGCGCGTTCACTCTCCACGGTTGCGGTGCGCGTAGTGGAAGTTATCCCGGGCAAGCCGTATGTGGGGCTCGAACTGCCGAACGAAAAACGTCAGACCGTCTATCTGCGTGAAGTGCTGGACTGTGACGAATTCCGCGATACGCCATCACCGCTCTCGGTGGTGCTGGGGAAAGATATCTCCGGTCAGCCGGTGGTAGCGGATCTGGGTAAAATGCCGCATCTGCTGGTGGCCGGTACAACGGGCTCAGGGAAATCAGTCGGCGTCAACGCCATGATTATCAGTATCCTGTATAAAGCGAAGCCGGAAGAGGTCCGCTTTATCATGATCGACCCGAAAATGCTGGAACTCTCGGTTTATGAAGGTATTCCGCACTTGCTGACTCAGGTGGTGACCGACATGAAAGACGCCGCCAATGCCCTCGGCTGGTGTGTGGCGGAAATGGAACGGCGCTATAAACTTATGTCCGCACTCGGGGTGCGTAACCTCGCGGGATATAACGAAAAAATCCTGATGGCGGAATCCATGGGACGGCCGATTCCGGATCCGTTCTGGAAACCGACCGACAGCATGGAAATAACGCACCCGGTTCTGAAAAAAGAGCCGTATATTGTGGTCATGGTGGATGAATTTGCTGACCTGATGATGACCGCCGGTAAAAAAGTGGAAGAGCACATCGCCCGTCTGGCACAGAAAGCCCGTGCGGCGGGGATCCACCTTGTGCTGGCGACACAGCGTCCGTCAGTGGATGTGATCACCGGCCTGATTAAAGCCAACATCCCGACCCGTATCGCCTTTACGGTATCCAGTAAGATTGACTCCCGGACTATTCTCGACCAGGGCGGCGCGGAATCGCTGCTGGGGAACGGGGACATGCTCTATCTGCCGCAGGGTGCCAATGCGCCGCTGCGTGTTCACGGCGCGTTTGTCCGTGACCAGGAAGTCCATGATGTGGTCAATGACTGGAAAGCGCGCGGTCGTCCGGAATATATCGATAACATCACCCGTGGTGGTGAGGACGGCGAAGGCGGCAGTTCTGTCAGCGGGGAAGATCTGGATCCGCTGTTCGATCAGGCGGTACAATTCGTCACAGAAAAACAGCGTGTGTCGATTTCCGGTGTCCAGCGTCAGTTCCGTATCGGTTATAACCGCGCGGCGCGGATCGTGGAAGAAATGGAAGAACAAGGCATTGTCAGCGAACCGGGCCATAACGGCAACCGCGAAGTGCTGGCGCCGTCCTCAAATAACTTTTAATGACGCCGCTGCCTGCAAAGGCGGCGTCTGATTTATCCGAACGCATCATCAGGAATGCATATATGAAAAAGGTGTTTATCACAGCCTGCCTGCTGGCAGGTGCCGCAGTCAGTGCCGCACACGCAGATACCCGCAGTGATCTTCAGTCACGTCTGGGAAAAGTGAACAGTTTCCATGCGAATTTCGCACAGACCGTCACTGATGCTGACGGCGCACTGGTTCAGGAAGGAACAGGGGATTTATGGGTGAAACGCCCGAACCTGTTCAACTGGCAGATGAGCGCGCCGGATGAAAGCGTACTGGTCTCTGACGGCAAAACACTGTGGTTCTATAACCCGTTTGTTGAGCAGGTCACCGCCACCTGGCTGAAAGATGCCACACAAAATACACCGTTTATGCTGATCACCCGTAACGACCCGGCTGACTGGCAGCAGTACATGGTGAGTCAGCGCGGCGACAGCTTTGAGCTGAAACCGAAAACCAGCAACGGCAATCTGAAATTATTTACTATCACGGTAACTCCGGACGGTATTATTCAGCAGTTTGCCGCCGTTGAGCAGGATGGCCAGAAAAGCAGCTATCAGCTCAAAGGGCAGCAGAGTACTGATGTGAATATGAGCAAATTCACCTTTACACCGCCGAAGGGGGTTACGCTGGACGATCAGCGTCAATGAGGCGTCAGTGACTAACTTTTCTCTCGATTTTTCGCAAAACGATTACCAGCCTCTGGCCGCCAGAATGCGGCCGGGGACACTGGAACAGTACATCGGACAGACTCACCTGCTGGCAGAGGGCAAACCGCTGCCGCGGGCTATCCGCGCCGGACAGCTCCACTCCATGATCCTGTGGGGGCCGCCGGGCACCGGGAAAACCACCCTGGCGGAAGTGATCGGCCACTATGCGGATGCGGATATCGAGCGACTGTCGGCGGTGACCTCCGGAGTAAAAGAGATCCGTGAAGCTATCGAGCGGGCGCGTCAGAACCGCAATCTGGGGCGCCGCACCATTCTGTTTGTGGATGAGGTACACCGCTTCAATAAAAGCCAGCAGGATGCATTTCTGCCGCATATTGAGGATGGTACTGTTACCTTTATCGGTGCCACCACCGAAAACCCGTCATTTGAACTTAATTCAGCCCTGTTATCCCGCGCCCGTGTTTATCTGCTCAAATCGCTGTCACCGGAAGATATCGAAGCGGTTCTGATTCAGGCGCTGAATGATTCTGAGCGCGGTCTGGGCGGACAAAATATCGTGCTGCCGGATGAAACCCGTAAACTGCTGGCGGAACTGGTCGCCGGTGATGCCCGCCGTTCGCTGAATGTGCTGGAAATGATGGCGGATATGGCTGAAACCGGCGCTGACGGCAAACGTATTCTGACCACTGAACTGCTGAAAGAAGTCAGCGGGGAACGCAGCGCCCGTTTTGATAACAAAGGCGATCGCTACTACGACCTGATTTCCGCGCTGCACAAATCTGTGCGCGGCTCGGCACCGGATGCCGCACTCTACTGGTATGCCAGGATTATCACCGCAGGCGGTGACCCGCTCTATGTTGCGCGTCGTCTGCTGGCGATTGCATCGGAAGATGTCGGTAATGCCGATCCGCGTGCCATGCAGGTCGCGATTTCCGCCTGGGACTGCTTTACCCGGGTGGGACCGGCGGAAGGTGAGCGGGCGATTGCTCAGGCGATTGTTTACCTCGCCTGCGCACCGAAAAGTAATGCCGTTTACACCGCCTTCAAAGCGGCGATGCGTGACGCAAAAGAAGGGCGGGATTATGACGTGCCGGCGCATCTGCGTAACGCGCCGACCAAACTGATGAAAGAAATGGGGCTCGGCAAAGAGTACCGTTACGCGCATGATGAAACGAATGCGTATGCCGCCGGGGAAGTCTATTTTCCGCCTGAAATGCGCGATACCCGCTACTATTTTCCGGCAAACCGGGGCATGGAAGGTAAAATCGGCGAGAAACTCGCCTGGCTTGCTGAGCAGGATCAAAATAGCCCGATAAAACGCTACCGTTAACGCCGCTGTTGCGGTAAGGTGTGAAACAGATGACACTCCCGTTATAACAACAAGCACAGGAATAGCATGCTCGATCCAAATTTACTGCGTAATGAGCTGGACGCGGTTGCCGAAAAACTTGCTCGCAGGGGTTTTACCCTGGATGTGGACACGCTGCGCACTCTTGAAGAGCGCCGCAAGGTTTTACAAGTTGAAACTGAAACTCTGCAGGCTGAACGCAACTCCCGATCGAAGTCCATTGGTGAAGCGAAAGCCCGCGGTGAAGACATTGAAGCAGTGCGCCGTGAAGTGAACCTGTTAGGGGAAAAACTGGATACGGCCAAAGCTGCGCTGGATGAAGTGCAGGCTGAGTTACGTACCATTGCCCTGAATATTCCTAACCTGCCGGCAGACGAAGTGCCGTTTGGTAAAGATGACAGCGATAACCCTGAAGTCAGCCGCTGGGGCACACCAAAGCAGTATGATTTTGAAGTGCGTGATCACGTTTCACTCGGTGAAATGACCGATGGCCTGGATTTCCCGGCTGCCGTCAAACTGACCGGTGCGCGTTTTGTTGTGATGAAAGGCCAGATTGCCCGCCTGCACCGCGCTATCGCACAGTTCATGCTGGATCTGCACACTGAACAGCACGGCTATCAGGAAATCTATGTACCGTATCTGGTCAATCAGGATACGCTGTACGGTACCGGCCAGTTACCGAAATTTGCCGGTGACCTGTTCCATACCAAACCGCTGGAAGAAGAAGCGGAAACCAGCAGCTACGCGCTGATCCCGACAGCTGAAGTGCCCGTCACTAACCTGGTCCGTGATGAAATTCTGGATGAAGCGGATCTGCCGTTGCGTATGACCGCTCATACACCGTGCTTCCGTTCCGAAGCCGGTTCGTATGGACGTGATACCCGTGGTCTGATCCGTATGCATCAGTTTGACAAAGTTGAGCTGGTTCAGATTGTGCATCCGGAAAAATCCATGGAAGCACTGGAAGAACTGACCGGTCACGCTGAGAAAGTATTACAGCTGCTGAACCTGCCATACCGTAAAGTGCTGCTGTGCACCGGCGATATGGGCTTCGGTTCCCGTAAAACCTATGACCTCGAAGTCTGGGTTCCGGCGCAGAATACTTACCGCGAAATCTCATCCTGCTCTAACTGCTGGGATTTCCAGGCGCGTCGTATGCAGGCACGTTTCCGTGGTAAAGAGGATAAAAAACCACAGCTGGTTCATACCCTGAACGGCTCCGGTCTGGCTGTCGGCCGTACCCTGGTGGCTATCATGGAAAACTATCAGCAGGCTGATGGTCGTATCGAGATTCCGGAAGTATTACGTCCGTATATGAAAGGTCTGACACATATCGGCTGATTGCCGGTCTGTTGTTACTGATCTGATAAAAATCCCGCCGGTGAAAACCTGCGGGATTTTTTTGTCTGTATTTTACCGATCACAGTGTGCTGAATTTTTTACTTTCAAAGATATTACGGGTGGCTTCGAAATGCTCGCGGCGTGGTGAGGTCAAGTGAGAATCCCAGCGCGGATTAAACAGAATATAATAGCCGTGCTGATGCAATATGTGTAAAAGCTGTTTCAGCCCGTCCTTATTTTCTGCCGTGACGATCTGAGGAAGATCACCTATTTGTTCCGGCAAAAAGAAAGTGGCGGGAAAATTATCATCCAGTTCAGAATACGGGTTTGCCGCATCCATGCCGTGATGAACAACGTCACAGCCCGGTTTACAGTTCAGTGCGGTGTTGATCTTCGGTATCAGATCTGCAATGCGTTGTGAACTATTACCATAACCCGGATGTTCCAGTGCCAGTAACTCTTTACGGATAGCATCCTGAGCAGATGCACGGCGTAAAATCTCTTTCGGGGGTAATGAAACCGGGGTTTTCATCCCTTCTGCTACTGTGGCACTGCGGAAGAACGGCTTTTTTGGGGTGTCTGATGAAAGCAGATATGCACGCTGGCGTATATGTTCTTCCGGACTGATACTTTTTATTCTGAGTGTATCCTGTATGCCATGATCCTCCATCCGGTGTGAAACAATCATCAGGTCATAATCTGCAGTCAGTGGCTTGTTAACCTCCGGAGAATATAACACCTGTACCGGGTTTTTATTGTTTTCAGGAAAAATGGTGTACAAATTATCACCGGAAGTCTTGGCAGTATAGCGGATAGGCTGCTCCGGGGTACCTGAAGATACAGACAGTGTATAAGTGACTTTTCCTGTCTCATCACCGCAGAGTGGTGGCTGGCATTCACTGATCAGCTTCATCTCAATCAATTCTCTGATACGTTGTGTGGTGATAACCAAATCACCGGGCTCGGCATATTTTCCCCTGATACATTGCTGTATCTCTTCATTCATCCGGCTGATTTTACCGGTATTATCACCCGGTTTATTGCCCGGTTTATTACCCATCTTGCTAAGATGCTGTTCAACCGGAATAAACCCTGCCATTGGCCCGAGATTAGCGCTTTTACCTTTAATATGAAAATTTTTGGTCGGATAACCGGCATTGATAAGACCTGTCGCGGCGCGTTCAACCGGCCGGAAGCTGACAACCAGCTTTTCTTTTTCTGCAAAAGCCAGAAGCGGTGTGAGATGTTTTTCAGCAATACCGCTGTGGTGAAGAATTCCTGCCTGATCGGTGATCAGAAAAGGGCATTCTTTTTTTGTTTCAGCTGCAGGCTGATGAGGCGTATCCGGTGTACAGACAGATACCGGTGAGGGGAGTGACGGAGTGATTCGCGGAATAAGTATTATCCCTGATATAAAACGATAAGGATAAAAAAATGACAGAAAAAAAGTGCCAGAAAACAACCGGAAACAGAGGTGAAAAGATATAATATCCGACCATATTTTCTGTATCTGGTACCACTCTGAGATTATCGGTAAACAATATTCAGATCTGATATTGTATTCGCGGTACCATACCGCTCACTCTTCGGATATTATTACGGAAAACGATATGTTTTAAAAAACAAGGATGGAAAACAGACAGAAAAGGTAAAAAATGACCTGATACGGCATTGCCGTGAATATTTGAGTGAGGCAGGAACCAGAGCGGCGATTTATCCTGCGTTGTCAGAGATCTGACAGCACACCGGGGTGTGCTGTTAATAACAAAAGGGTGGTGACTTAATACATCACTTTGTGACCATAGCTTTCCAGGATGGTTTTCACTTTTTCCATGGTCTCTTTTGACGGCGGCTTCACACCATCAAGTTTGTATTCTTCATTCATCGCCGTCCACTTGTGCTTTCCTAATTCATGGTAAGGCAGCAGTTCAATCTTCTCGATATTCTTCATATCTTTGGTGAAATCACCGAGAAGGTGGGCGGAATGCTCATCATCAGACCAGCCCGGCACGACAACATAGCGCACCCAGGTTTTCTGATTCCGTTCAGCAAGATAACGGGCGAACTGTAATGTGCGGTGATTGGATACGCCGACCAAATTCTGGTGGATGCTGTCATCGAGTTGTTTTAAATCCAGCATAACCAAATCGGTCACTTCCATCAGCTCGTCAATGACCGGGTCATAACGGCGGACAAAACCATTGGTATCCAGGCAGGTGTGAATACCTTCTTTTTTACACTCACGGAACCAGTCACGCACGAACTCAGCCTGCAGTATCGCTTCACCACCGGATGCTGTCACACCGCCGCCGGATGCATTCATAAAGTGGCGGTATGTGACCGCTTCTTTCATTAACTCGTCGACAGTGACTTCCTGACCGTCATGCAGATCCCATGTATCGCGGTTATGGCAATACAGGCAACGCATCAGACAGCCCTGGAAAAAGACGATAAAACGAATGCCCGGGCCGTCAACGGTCCCGCAGGATTCAAATGAGTGAATACGACCTAATACTGACATGACAGGATTACTCCAAAACTGACCAGTTATAATAAAGGCCCCGAAACAGAGGGGCCTTTTAGTTTAAGTTATTTTAATAAGACAGCAAATGGTTACCGCACAAATTACATGGATTTTGTGAATGTACGGGTAATAACGTCTTTCTGCTGTTCTTTAGTCAGTGAGTTGAAACGAACTGCGTAGCCTGAAACACGGATAGTCAGCTGAGGATATTTCTCAGGATTTTCCATTGCTTCTAACAGCATTTCACGGTTCATTACGTTCACGTTCAGGTGCTGACCACCTTCGATGCTTGATTCGTGGTGGAAGTAACCATCCATCAGGCCTGCCAGGTTAGTACGACGAACATCGTCATCTTTACCTAATGCGTTTGGTACGATAGAGAAGGTGTAAGAAATACCATCTTTCGCGTAAGCAAACGGCAGTTTGGCAACGGAAGTCAGAGAGGCAACAGCACCTTTCTGGTCACGGCCGTGCATAGGGTTAGCACCTGGTCCGAACGGAGCGCCTGCGCGACGGCCGTCCGGGGTGTTACCGGTTTTCTTACCATACACAACGTTAGACGTGATGGTCAGAATTGACTGTGTAGGAACCGCGTTACGGTACATGTGGTGTTTCTGAATTTTCTTCATGAAACGTTCAACGATATCACATGCGATGTCATCAACACGGGAGTCGTTGTTACCGAACTGCGGATATTCGCCTTCGATTTCGAAGTCAACAGCCAGACCGCTTTCGTCACGAACCGGTTTAACTTTCGCGTATTTGATTGCAGACAGGGAGTCAGCTGCAACAGACAGACCTGCGATACCACATGCCATTGTACGATATACGTCACGGTCATGCAGAGCCATCAGCGCTGCTTCGTAGCTGTATTTGTCGTGCATGTAGTGGATGCAGTTCAGCGCGGTGACATAGTTAGTTGCCAGCCAGTCCATGAAGTGATCCAGGCGATCCATAACCAGATCGTAATCCAGAACGTCTGCTTTGATTGCTTCAGTTTTAGGACCAACCTGGATTTTCAGTTTTTCGTCAACACCGCCGTTGATTGCATACAGCAGGGTTTTAGCCATGTTTGCACGGGCACCGAAGAACTGCATTTGTTTACCGACAACCATCGGGCTCACGCAGCATGCGATTGCGTAGTCATCGTTATCAAAGTCAGGACGCATCAGGTCATCGTTCTCATACTGTACAGAAGAGGTATCGATAGACACTTTAGCCGCATAACGTTTGAAGTTCAGAGGCAGTTTTTCAGACCACAGGATGGTCATGTTTGGTTCCGGTGAAGGACCCATGGTGTACAGGGTGTTCAGGAAACGGAAACTGTTTTTGGTGACCAGAGTACGGCCGTCGGTACCCATACCTGCCAGAGATTCTGTTGCCCAGATTGGGTCACCGGAGAACAGTTCATCATACTCAGGGGTACGCAGGAAGCGGACCATACGCAGTTTCATGATCAGGTGGTCAACGATTTCCTGAGCTTCAACTTCAGTGATTTTGCCTTGTTCCAGGTCACGCTGGATGTAAATGTCCAGGAATGTGGAAACACGGCCGAAGGACATTGCAGCACCGTTCTGAGACTTAACCGCAGCCAGGTAGCCGAAGTAAGTCCACTGTGCAGCTTCCTGTGCGTTAGTTGCAGGACCGGAGATATCCAGACCGTATTTGGCAGCCATTTCTTTCATCTGGCCTAATGCACGGTGCTGTTCTGAAATTTCTTCGCGCAGCTGGATAGTTTCACGCAGATCTTCGCCGCTTTCTAATTTAGCCTGCAGAGAAGTGAACTGGGCGAATTTGTCTTTCATCAGGAAGTCGATACCGTACACAGCAACGCGACGGTAGTCACCGATGATACGACCACGGCCGTATGCGTCAGGCAGACCGGTCAGAACACCGGATTTACGGCAGCGGATGATGTCCGGAGTATAAACGTCGAACACACCCTGGTTGTGAGTTTTACGGTATTCGGTGAAGATTTTTTCGACTTCAGGGTTCATTTCGCGGCCGTAGGCTTTGCATGAACCTTCGATCATACGGATACCACCGAACGGCAGCATTGCACGTTTCAGCGGTTTTTCAGTCTGCAGACCAACAACTTTTTCTAAATCTTTGTTGATGTAACCGGCATCGTGAGAAGTGATAGTAGACGGCAGATCAGTGTCAAAATCGACAGGAGCATGGGTGCTGTTTTCGATTTTGATGCCTTCCATGACAGAAGTCCACAGAGCAGTTGTTGCCTCTGTAGCACCTGCTAAGAAAGACTCATCGCCTTCATATGGGGTGTAGTTTTTCTGGATAAAGTCACGGACGTTAACTTCCTGTGACCAGTCACCCAGATTAAAGCCTTGCCATGCTGAAGCGAATTTTTCATTTAATTCTGACATGATACTTTACCTTTTAACAATGGAACTTAGAAATTCAGTCGTGATAAACAGAGATTAATGCTTCTGGTCACCGCGTAAATGAATCAGCCAATAAGTCAGACCTACTAAAACTGCACCACCAATAATGTTGCCGATGGTGACCGGAATCAGGTTGTTAATCACAAAATCAGAAACTGTCAGTGACGGAAACTGTTCAGGCGACGAACCAACCATAGTCCAGAATTCAGAAGGTGCAAAATTTTTAATCATAATCCCCATCGGGATCATAAACATATTGGCGATACTGTGCTCAAATCCGCTGGCAACAAACATACCGATAGGAAAGACCAGGACTAACAGTTTATCGGTCAGACTACGGCCGGCGTAGCTCATCCATACCGCCAGACAAACCATTAAGTTTGCCAGAATCCCGAGACAGACGGCTTCAGTAAAGGTGTGATGAAGCTTATGATCCGCTGTTTGCAGGATATTTAATCCCCACAGCCCGTTGGCTGCCATATACTGTCCGGCGAACCAGATAAGGGCGACAAAGAAGAGGGCGCCGATCAGGTTACCGAAATACACGCGGGTCCAGTTTGCAAACATCTGTCCCCAGGTGATACGCCCGGTGGCTTTTGCCACGCTGGTTAATACGGTGGAGGTGAATAGGTCAGCCCCGCAAACCACAACCAGCATCAGACCGAGCGAGAAACATAAACCACCGATAAGTTTAGCGATACCAAAAGGCACTATGCCTGCGGTACCGGTGGTGGCGGTAATATAAAAGACAAAACCTACTGAGATGAAAATTCCTGCCATAAATGCAGATAAGTATGTGATGTGAGGGGCTTTCGTTGCTTTATAGACACCCACATCGTCTGCAACATGTGCCATAGCGGCAGGAGATAATAAATTAAAAAGTGCGTCAGTTTTCATAATGCTAACTGTCTCTTGATTCCAAATAATTATAGCACGCAATGATAGTAGCAAAGGGTGAAAAAATTAAACTTGATGTGGATCATAAAGGCGTTCAAGAGAATCGTCAAATACCCTGAGAAAAGTTGAAAAATCAATGTAAGTTTATGTATATAAAAGAAAAAAAATTTTTTAA
>NZ_AYMP01000021.1 GCF_000633515.1 Morganella morganii H1r
ATATAATATACTTTGCGCATCCGTCATAAAAATAAAACTAGAAGGAAGGTTAAAGAGTGTAACACACTGATATTTATAACCTTCGTTCAATTTAAATGATTTCAACATATTTAATATAACATAATCTGTGAAATTTATTTTCGTCTTTATTTTTATAATCACCACAAGCAGATCAAAGTTTTCTTTTAATTTATTCTTTATATTGTCGGAAAGATTACCTGAACCTCTCTTTAATAATTTATCTTTATCCATTTTATTAGGATTTCTAAAGTCACAACTTTCATATTCATTTTGGTCATGAATAGCAATGCCATTCACTGTATATCCGGTATGTTTTGCATATAGAATTTCAGATTGCGTTTTCTTGAAATATTTATTTACCAAGCTAACAGGGTTTTTGCAACAAGGACATATTGCATAGCTTACATTTACTCCGTTTCTCTTTTGAATATATGGAGAAATTCGCTTAGTAATCTCATCATATTTATTCTGAGTTAATTTTATAGGATACTCTTTATCGGTAATTACACTGAATACATCCATAGTTATTCCAGTTAAATGTATGTTATTTTCAATAATCTTACACCGAGAGCAACGAAATTATAAGAGCTAGTATGGATAAATGAATTTAGGTTATAAAAAAATTTTTCCTATCCCTTTTTGGCATATAAAGGTTTAAATTTCTCTGGGGAGCATAGTGGGGAGCATCAATCTTTTAATCCAAAATAGATTCTATCAACCTATTGTTTAAATTGATTTTTTGTCAATGAATCAACATTCAGATTCAGAACATTGAGTAACACTTCACAGTAACTCAGTACACATCCATAAGCCGGCTGATGCTCTGTATCTGCCGGTTTTTTTATTGTCAGAACAATATTCAATGGTACTCATGAGGACAAAATGAACAGCCATAAGCACTCTCCGCAATATACTGAATTAATGGACGCCATTGTTTCATACAAAAAAGAGATGTTTGACTGGTGGGATTCTTTACAGAGAACCAGAGTCGGGGAATGGACTTTATTATTAACACTGGCTTGCTGGGGTATCCCCGATGTGCATTTCCGGCTTATCGGGTTTCTTATCGGGGCCGCATTTTTTATAGAAAAATTTGCCGTAATAGCCGGAAAAAGCAGTTATACAACAAAAACTGAAACACGCTTGCTGCAAAAAATCCGCAGTGAAAAAATGTCAGATAAAGAAAAAGAAAACTTGTATAAAGAACTCTCTGATGTTCAGAAAAACAGGAAATTTGGCAAATCAGTTACTGTCTTCAAAAAAGTATGGAAAATCATGGTAGCGTATTTTTTCTTTGCCGTTTCTCTTATCGTGATAGTTGATACTTATTGGGAAAATATCGTTAAACCGCTTTTTTAACTCTTTCCGGGAGACAGGTGTTACCGGAGAAATACACTAATCCGGCACTTGATCCGGATCCGTTTTTTCCCTACGGTAGTGTGCTTCCGGAGCTGAAAAAATGTCCGCAACTGATGCCCTTCTTGCTTACTCTCTCGCTGCTTTACTGTTAACCCTGACTCCGGGTCTTGATACCGCACTGATATTACGCACCGCAGCTGCCGAAGGCGGAAAAAAGCCTTTCAGGCGGCTCTCGGTATTGATGCGGGTTGTTTTATCCGGGGGCTTTTCGTGGCACTGGGTCTCGGCGCGCTGCTTGCCGCGTCTGCCACGGCTTACGATATCGTTAAATGGTGCGGGGCACTTTATCTGCTATGGCTGGGTATTCAGTTAATTCTGCACCCCCGTCAATCATTCAGCACAACACAAGAGAATGCTTCTGCCCCGCAAAGTAACTGGTTTATCCGGGGAATGCTGGGTAATGTGCTGAACCCGAAAATGGGGATATTTTATGTCTCTTTCCTGCCGCAGTTTATTCCTGCCGGGCAACCACTGATAGCCCGGATATTTCTGCTCGTCACTATTCATGTGGTTATCGGTACGCTCTGGTCATTGACTCTGATTATGGTGACCGGTTACGCCTCACGCCTGCTGAAATCCCGGTGCTTTATCCGGTGGACGGATCGCCTGACCGGCGGACTTTTTATGTTTTTTGCCGTAAAGCTGGCACTCAGTCACCGGTAAGTCCGAATACTGACAGCCCGCTGAAATACGCGGGCTGTCAGACGACTTTAATTAAACTTCCTCTTCCCTCACAGATTCTTCAATATCATCCGGTTCTTTTTCCTTACTGACCGGGATAATTAAATTCAGAATAATGGCTGTCACGCCGCCCATACAGATCGGGTTTTCTGCCAGTGCATAAAGGGATGTCGGCAGGACGTGGAAAACCGCCGGGTCATAAGAGACACCCAGTCCAAGCCCCAGCGAGGTTGCCACAATCAGGGTTTCGCGGCGGCGCAGACCGTTTGACAAAATAATGCGGATCCCGGCAATGGCGATCATGGAGAACATCAGTGTCATCGCACCACCCAGCACCGGTGCCGGAATCGTCGTAAAGAACCAGCCGATCCCCGGAAACAGCCCCAGGATCACCAGGATAACCGCAATGATTTTCCCGACATGCCGGGAAGCCACCCCGGTCATCTGAATAACCCCGTTGTTCTGGGCAAAGGTGGTCAGCGGCAGAGAACTCATCGCGGAAGCCGCCACAGAGACCAGACCATCCGCCATTACCCCGCCTTTCAGACGGGACTGAAATTCCGGCCCCTGAATTTTCTGCCCGGACACAAGCGCGGTTGCTGTCAGGTCACCGACCGCCTCCAGCACACTGAGCAGATAAATAATGGCGACCACCAGAAAGTGAGCGAAGTTAAACGAGAAACCGTATTTGAACGGCACCGGGATCGTGATAAACGCGGCTTTGCTCATCTGGCTGAAATCCACCATCCCCAGGAACAGGGCGCAGATATAACCGACAATCAGCCCGATAGCTATCCCGCCCATACGCAGCAGCGGGCTTTTGCAGCAGTTAAACCCGATAACAACCAGCAGAACCAGTAACCCGACACCGATATTCTGATAATCACCGAAAGTGCCGGAAGACTTGGCGGAGAAGCCGCCGCCGAAATCGATAATCCCGACTTTTATCAGACTCAGCCCGATCATCAGAACCACAATACCGCTGACGGTCGGAGTGATGACACGGCGCAGATAGGGCAGGATAAAAGACGATCCCACAACTAAGAATGCACCGGCAAATGAGATACCAAAGATAGTGGACAGTAACAGCTCTTCATCAACACCATCAGCCCGCATGCTGGTTCCGATGGCAATCATCACTGTTACAAATGAAAAGTTAACGGACTGAATCGATAATAACCCCGAGCCGACCATGCCGTAGCGGTTTACCTGCAGCCAGGTGCCGACACCGGAGGCTATCATGGCCATGGAAACAAGATACGCATTGGTCTCAGGCGATAACTGTAAGGCTGTACCGACAATCAGCGCCGGTGTGACCATCGGAACGAAAATGGCCAGCAGATGGGTCACGGCACCAATAATTGCCTGTAAAAACGGGGGTTTATCTTCGAGCTGGTAAATAAGATCAGATGCTGTGTTTTGTTGATCAGACATCTCTTCTCTCCTGTACGTGAATTTGACTATCTGACTCTGTTAATAACTATCTGTTTTATTTAGGACTCTTGTGGAGAACAGACGGCTGTTATGCCATCTGTATCAACAGATAAAGCAATAACCACACCAGGAGGACGTATTAGCGGGGAAAAGGGTTATAAAATGTGATTAATAACGGCGTTTTTGATCACTTTGTGAAACTGTTCACTATTTGTACTGAACATCTCACGGCAGCGGGGTTTTTCAGTGCAGATATCATTATGAGAATAATGATTAATAAATAATCAAATTGATAACCGGCGACTGAATATTAATTTTCTTCGCGGATACGGGCGCGGGTGATTTGCTTTCTGACCAGCAGACGCAGCGAATTTACCACCAGCAACAAAATAAAGGCGTTGGAAAAGATAAACAGAGTGAATGCCAGCAGATGAATAAATTCATTATCTGAAGACATACTGATATTCAGAGAGGATTTTGCCAGCGCCGACACGCCGAATGAAAAGCTCCAGAATGATAAGGTAAATGACTGCCGGGTAAACCAGGGGATCAGCCGGATCATAAACACCAGTTGCAGTAACCCGTAGCCGAGCAACATTTTGGCAAAGAAATCAATGTGGTTCTGGTTTACCGCCAGATAGGCGCTGCATGCCACCAGTGCCGGCGCCAGCTGAATACCAAAAGAGAGGCGCGATTTTTCATCCATCAGCCCGTCACTGCGGATCCGTTTCAGAATCGCCGGTTCCAGGCTCAGCCAGGAGAAAACCCCGGCACCGAAAAAGAGAATACCAAGGTCAGTAAACCCGAGCGCACCACATGCCATGGCACAGATAAAATTATTAGCAACGGTCGGCAGATAAAGTACCGGTGTGGTTGCCGCTTTAGGGTATTCCCCCTTCCACTGGGAGCCGACCAGCCACGCGGCATAAGAGAGTTGCGCGACTGCACCAAGAGCAAACAATCCGGTGGAAAACAGCGGAAAATAAGGCGTCAGCCCCATCGCCACCAGCACAGTGGTTGCCGGTAACAGGCTGGAAAACCCGCTGGCGACCGGATGACGGAACTCATCAGTCATTTTTTCCGGGAAACAGAAACTGCGGATAATAAACAGAGAGATCAGCACCAGCCAGACCGCACAACCGGCACCAATAATCACCTCACCGATGATTGCCGGATAGCCCTGCTCAGCTGCGGCATAGCGCCACGCCATCCCGGTGCCGATAAGCCCCAGAACCATGCCGAAATACCCGGCTGAAAACCGGGAAGAAACGGATTTAATCTTATTTATCAGTGTAATGCTCATATCTGTTCTGCTCTGTCATCATACAATCGCCGGAGCAGCAGCCCCGGGGACTAAATAATAATACAAATTTTATAATTTATTTTGATAAGAGTCATTTTGTATGCATGTTAAATCACATCATTTTTTCCGGTGACTTCCGGAATCAGACCTGCCAGCCCCCAGTGATGGGTGATCTCACGGATAATCAGTAAAAACGCCGTGAATTGTTTGTCTGAAGGGAGTGATGTTGATGATACCGGGCTGCCGCTGATGACATTAACAATCTCATTAAATGCACGTTCTATTTCCTCTGTGGATAAGAAATCCGCTTTATCAGCGGTCAGTAAATAGTTCAGCCGCGGATCCGGACAATGCAAAGCCAGGTCTCCCGCCGGTAATGCCGCCCGTGCCGGGATAATCCGGTTTTCAATATGTTCGATCGCCACCTCCGCTTCATACGCGGTCACCGGCGAATGCTGAAAAACAAACCCGTCAATCACACTGTCACCGAGCGGAAGCCGCACATCAGCCTCAGCAGAAAAAATCCGGGTTTCTGTTCCTGTTATCTGTAATGTCAGATGCGTTGTCATTATGACCTCCGTTTAAGCTTTTACACTTCTCCGCATAACTATACGTTGCCTGTATTGACCTTCCCCTAAGGTAAACCATTAATCTCATCATTATTATCCGACTCACTACAGGGCATACCGATGAAAAAATCCGTTTGGGCGTTATCTTTATTATTAACCACACTCTCTGCCGGCGCCATGGCGGCGAAAGGAACCGTCACCGTGTATAAATCCCCGACCTGCGGCTGTTGCGGCCAGTGGGCGGAAGGTGTGGAAAAAGCCGGTTATGATGTGAAAACCAATGTTATCCCGCAGGCACAACTGGAAAAAATGATGCTCAGTTCCGGTGCCACCCAGAATCTCATGAGCTGTCACCTCGCCACACTGAACGGTAAGTATGTGATTGGTCACGTCCCGGCGGACAGCCTGGATGCCATTGATACGCTGCCGGAAAGTGCCAAAGGAATTTCTGTCCCGGGGATGCCGGTCGGCAGCCTCGGCATGGAATACAAGGATATGAAAGAGCCATATGATGTGATCGCCTATGATGCGGACGGAAAACAGACCGTATTCCGCAGCTATTGATTTTTATCCTGATCCCGCAGCGAACGTTCAAGAAAATGCAGGAATTTGTCGACAACCGGTGAAACTTCACGGCGGCTGGCATAAACGGCTCTCAGTTCGATGGGAGCCGGTTCTTCATTCAGCCGGACAGCCTGCAATGTGCCGTCACGGAAAGCCTGCTGACACAAATGTTTGGTCAGAATCGCAAAACCCAGACCTTCAACGGCTGCCGCCGCTGCCAGTGCCGCACCGTTAACCTGATAGCGGCTGTTAATGCGCACGGTCAGCCACCCGCCGTCCGGCTTACGAAAAACCCACGGCTGACCGTTCAGAGCACTCAGGCTGGAAATACAGGGCAGCCGGGTCAGCTCAGCGGCAGAAACCGGGATGCCGGTCTGCGTCAGTAATGACGGCGCTGCCACCACCACACACGACCATGACTGAATCAGACGGCTGTGATAACTGCTGTCAGCCATCTCTCCGCGCTGATAGGTCAGCAACAGATCGATATCATCACTGATAATATCCGCCGGAGTCAGCCGGGTGTCACACCGGATCTGCAAATCCGGATGCAGCGCGGCAAACCGGGCCAGCACCGGCGCCAGCATTTCCCCGCAGCCTTCACCGGGTACCGTCAGCCGGAAACAGCCGGTCAGCACATCGTCATTACGGATCTGTGAAAAGGTTTCACGCAGCATGGCGTCCGTTTTTCCGGCGCACTGATACAACTGCTGCCCCTGTGCTGTCAGGCGCATACGCCGGGTTGTCCGTTCGATCAGGCGGCAGCCGGCCTGGGTTTCCAGTTGCCTGATGGCTCTGCTGACATTGGATGACGGCATCCCCAGCCGGGTAGCCGCACCGGTAAAACTGCCCTGCTCCGCCACCGCCAGAAAAACCGGCAGCAAATTCAGATCGACCGCCATGACAGCGTCCCCGTTGTGAGAGATATTCATCCCTATTGTTATCACAAACAGGTTAATCTGTCCTCAGCAATAGCCGAAAGACATTAATTTCTGATAGCGCTGCGCCAGTAATTCGTCTTCCGGCAACGCTGATAACGCCGCCAGATCCTGCAGCAGCTGCTCACGCAGGTTATCCGCCGCCTGCTGATAGTTGCGGTGAGCACCGCCCGCCGGTTCGGGAATAATGGTATCGATAATACCGAGCGCCTTCAGGCGCGGGGCGGTCATCCCCATGGTTTCGGCAGCCTGCGGCGCTTTGTCCGCGCTTTTCCACAAAATAGAGGCACACCCTTCCGGCGAAATCGCCGCATAGGTACTGTATTGCAGCATATTGATACGATCGCCGACACCAATCCCCAGCGCCCCGCCGGAACAGCCTTCGCCGGTAATGGAGCAGATCACCGGCGTTTTCAGCCGCGACAGCTCCAGCAGGTTACGGGCAATCGCCTCCGCCTGTCCGCGCTCTTCCGCGCCCACACCGGGATAGGCACCGGCGGAATCAATAAACATCAGCACCGGCATATGAAAACGTTCGGCCATTTTCATCAGGCGCAGTGCCTTACGATAGCCTTCCGGTGACGGCATCCCGAAATTCCGCAGTAACTTTTCTTTGGTATCCCGCCCTTTCTGGTGACCGATAACCATCACCGGACGGCCTTCAAGGCGTGCCAGCCCGCCGACAATCGCCTTATCATCCGCAAAGGCACGATCATCGGCAAGTGCCTGAAAATCCGTAAAAATAAGACTGATATAATCCAGGGTATAGGGCCGCAGCGGATGACGGGCCAGCCGGACAATTTCCCATGCGCCGAGATCCGCATAAATCGATTGGGTCAGTTTTTCGCATTTTTTCCGCAGACAGGCAATTTCATCATCCGGATCAAACCCCAAATCGCTGCTGTGCTCTTTAAATGACTGCAATGCGGCGATTTTTTCTTCCAGCTCAATGATTGGTTTTTCAAATTCGAGATGATACTGAGACATAACGGACATTACCCTGACAGAAAACATCCGGTCAGTGTAAAAAAACGCCGGAACAGGATACAGTCCTTATTCCGGCATACACTATTATCAGAAACGGGATAATCAGCAGTAAGAAATGGCCGCACAGCGGCGGGCGGTGAAAATCGCAATCAGCGGCGCAATGGCCAGTAACATCATCAGCCAGTAGGCCGATGACATCACACCCGTCAATGTGCCGTCATTGAAACCATTGACGTTAACAATCATACCCGCCAGTGCCGCACCCAGCGCTGTGGCAAAAAGCTGTACGGTGGTGATGGAGGCGGCGGCGATCTCTTTATCCGCAGGCGCGGCAACCTGTAAAATCCGGGTCAGCAGATGCGGCCAGCCGAACCCGATCCCGAACCCGACCAGGGATAACCCCAGCAGGATCGGCGACATGATGCCCCATGTACCGGCAGACGGTACAGAGAGCGTCAGTGCCAGCAGAACCAGCCCCGCCAGCACAAAAACCGGCCCGAGCAGAATACTGGCGCGCATTTTCGCTCCTTTCCAGCCGGCACTGATAATTTCACTGACAGTCCAGCCCAGCGCCATCAGCGCACTCATATAACCGGATGCCAGCGGCGACTGACCGTGCAGGCTCTGCAGGAAGTACGGCACGAACACTTCACAGGTCATCCCGATCGCCAGCAGAGAGATAGTGATATACAGCGCGGCATGATGGCTGCCGCACCGGAAGGTATTTTCCGGCAGTAACCGGATGCGGCTGCGCTGCTCAATCAGCGCGAGCACAATCAGTAACAGCAGCGAAACCACCACGCCGCCCACATTGAGGAACACATCCGGGCTGAGGCTCCCGGCGGAGACCACCAGCACAGCGGCAGTCAGTAATGTCAGCTGGATCAGGGGAAGACGCGGCCGGATACCGTCATCTTTCTGCTTTTTCGGCATAATCGTAAGCAAAAAGAGCCCATAGATAACCATCAGCGGCAACATCACACCAAAAGCAAAACGCCAGGCGTTTAACTGGGCAAAAATACCCCCGACTGCCGGACCGACTAATGTGGCAACACCCCACATCCCGGAAATCAGTGCCATGGCTCTCGGCCACAGGGCCGGAACATACACTAAATTGATCATGGCATAAGACAGTGCGAACATAACGCCGCCGCCGAAGCCCTGAATAGTGCGTCCCAGCAGCATAATTTCCATCCGGGGTGCCAGTGCACAGGCCAGGCTGCCGGCGAAAAAGGCCACCACAGAGATAAGGTAGGCGATACGGGCACCGTATACGGCCAGCAGCCGGGCGGAGAGTACAGAACCGATAATGGAAGCCGCCACAAACAGCGTGGTATTCCAGGCATACAGATTCAGGCCGCCGATATCAGCAACAACGGATGGCAAAATGGTGGTCGCCATTAAGATATTAACGGCGTGGATAACAACACCGAACGAAAGAGCGATTGAAATCGCAGCGTTTTTCCCTGAGAAGAGATCACGCCAGCGGCTGTCATCGGGCAACATAGAAACCATCCTTTAGTCTTGTGATACTTTGCTGAATGCGATAAATTAAACAAGAATTAACTTGGATAAATAAATACCGGGCACGAGAATATGTCAAGAACTAACCTGGAAAGCAACCTCAGTTCCGCACAATCGGTCGGGGAAAAACTGCTTATTCTCCTGAAAAAGCATGGCCCGATGCAGGCATCCGAGGCCGGGGAGCATCTGGGCACCACCGGGGAAGCCGCCCGTCAGCAGTTTACCAAACTTGCCCGCGACGGCATGGTTGAGGCGCATTCCGAATGCCGGGGAGTTGGTCGTCCGGTGCAGCGCTGGCATCTGACCGCGCTGGGCAATAAACGCTTTCCGGATTGTCATGCGGAGCTGACGGTCAAAATTCTGACCACTATCCGCCGCGAACTCGGCGAGGATGCTATCGGCAAAATTATTACCGCCCGTGAAAACGAAGCCCGCCGCGACTATTTTGATAAACTTCAGGGTGCGGAAACCCTGGAAGAACGCATTATCCGCCTCGTTGCCATCCGCACAGAGGAAGGCTATATGGCGCAATGGGAAAAAGAACCGGAAGGAAGCTGGCTGATTATTGAAAACCACTGCCCTATCTGCTCCGCCGCCAGCATGTGTCAGGGATTCTGCCGCGCCGAGCTGGAGCTCTTTCAGACAGTTTTAAATGCAAATGTGGAACGGGTCGAATATTTACTCACAGACTCTCGCCGCTGCGTATATCGTGTGATACAACAGGAAGATTAACCATTTCAGTTAATCACTAAAAGGGAAGAGGTCACACAATGAAAATTTCCGCACGTAACCAGCTCACCGGTAAAGTATCCCGCGTTGTTGCCGGCGCTGTTAATAATGAAGTGGAATTAACACTTGAGCATGGTGAAATTCTGACAACTGTCATCACCAAAGAGAGCTGTGACGTATTAGGGATCCGCGAAGGAAAAGACGCTGTCGCGATTATTAAAGCGCCGTGGGTGGTACTGGCAAATCCGGATTGCGGTCTGCGTTTTTCCGCCCGTAACCAGTTCCGCGGTAAAATCAGCAAAATGGTGAACGGTGCGGTCAACAGCACAATTCATCTGAGAACCGAAAAAGGGCTGCCGCTGACAGCCGTTATTACCAATGAAAGCCGCGATGAAATGGAATTACATGAAGGTAATGAAATTGTCGCACTGATAAAAGCCTCCAGTGTTATTTTAGCCACTAAAGCCTGATTCCGGCATACAGTGCAAAACAGGCCGCAAATGTGGCCTGTGAGATTGCTGATAAAGCAGGATAAAACGTGGTTTTTTCCTGCTTTGTGTTATCAGCCGGTCATTACCCCGCCTGAAGCTGTTCAGGGTAAACCGCATTATAACTGCTGACCAGATTACCGATATCCAGCGCTGTTTTACCGTTGTTTGCCAGCCTTGCGGATAGCACCGTACCTGTCGGGCCCGCCGCAATCAGAAAGAGATCAATATCTTTTTTCATCAGACACTGTTCGGTCAGCGGATCAATATCGTTATAAGCATCCGTGTCTTTTACCCGGATTACCTCTTTATTCCCTGTATTTGAAAACAGGAAATGATCAGGATCCGGCACCACATTTTCCACCGCCACAATGCAGATGTTTTTACCAGCCCAGATATCCATCCAGGCATTCGTCAGTTTTTTGCCAAACTGATAAAAACCGTCCTGAGTCGTGGCACAGGTATCACCGTAAACCGGTTGATCAAAATAATATTTTGTCAGAAACCAGTACTGAGACCAGAATTTAAGCCATGAATCGCTCTCAGTCTGCATCCCCGGAAAACACACCAGTGTATTGTAATTACCGGTGCCGATATTCCGTAATTCATGCATCAGCATTTTATTTTCTTTCTGATAATAAACGCTTTTTTCCTGCATCAGCATGATTTCGTCATTATCATAACGGGTAAAACCGCACTGCTGCTCTTTTAGCCGCCGTACCGTTTCCAGCGCAGATAAACGCTTTCCTTTAAAGAAATGACACATGTCATCCAGCGTTTTATTCAGCAGATCACGGTACTGATGAGATTCAATAGCGCAGATCAGCTTCGTCTGTTTGCGGGCATAAAAATCGGCAGCTATGTCATTATAAAAACTGACGATCTCATTGGTAATTCCGCGGACTATCGATACAATATCCGTTTCATCCAGCGGGATCCGGCTGAATTCATATTTTTTATTCCGCCCATCATAAATTAATGTTTTATAATCAAAATCATATTTGAGGCTTTTCTGAAAAAGATTCAGAGATTCATAATCCCTGAATGCCAGCCAGACATTTCCCCTTAAATCGATATCGAGTGCAACTTTAAATGCCCCGGTTTCAATCTCCACAAAAGCGATCTCCCAGCTATATATTTTTGCATTTTTAACATAATAGCTGGGAAATTTATCCTTATTAAATTCACTGACAAAATTTTCCAAATCAATTTTCATGCCTTAAATCCTTTTTGAAGAAAATTAAAATAGCCCCTCATCCCGCAAAATATGTTTGTCCCCTCTGCGGCGGGTAAAACCGGTCCTGTCAAAAAATTCCAGAATCTGTACGGCCAGCTTACGCCCCATGCCGTATTTATCCCTGAATTGTGCCGCACCGATACCTTCTTCATGTGACTGATTATATTCACGGATAACCTGCGCGAATTCCGTAATTTGTGACCGGTGATAATAACGGTCAGGCACAATCGCCATAATATGCCCCAGCTGCGCGGCTTTTTTCAGAAACTGGCGGGCAGTTGTTTCATCAATACCGAGTTTGGCAGCCAGATCACGAACCCACCACGGTTCCTGCTGAAACAGCGGTTCCGTACTGTGCCAGAGCGCGCCCTGAGCCGGATCGAAGGCCAGACCGAATCCCGGGAGATGGAGCCAGCCCCTGGTTCTGACAATCTGCTTTTCATCCAGTAATTGTGCAATAACCGGAAATACGATGGAATCAGAAAGCACCGGTAATGCCATCCGTTTCAGCCTGTCACGGCCGACGCCCATCTGGTCGCTGTGTGACTGATGATAATCCGCCAGGGTGGCCAGCAGAATGGCTTTTGCCGTTTCAACCCGTTGTGCCGAAAGGGCATAACCGTCATTGATCAGCAGATTCAGTCCGGCAGTACATTCCGCCAGTTTTTCTGCTGTCAGTTGCCGCGCCCAGGCAAATACCGGCAGGGAAACCTCCCCGCGCGGCAGTTCGCACAGCAGAACATCACGATCATCCTGTGCCGCCGCCCGTTCTGATAACCACGCCAGAAATTCCGGACGCCGTTTTCCGCGTCGCGGGGAAGATAAATTCAGCACCCGGGCACCCGCCAGTGTGCGCTGTGCACTGATATCACGCAGGATCAGCCGGTCTTCTTCCGCCAGCCAGAGCGGAGTATCAAGGGTAATTTCCGCCAGCAGCGGACGGGTGTTATCGTCACTCAGGAGGGAGACCCGCCCGGTGATATGGCTGGCACCGTGGTGGATATGCACCGGCTGCCAGCTTTTCAGACCTTCATCTGTTTCAATTTCCGCCAGAATGCGGTGTGCGGACTGCACCGGTTTTTCACTCAGCAGCCAGTCGCCGCGGGAAACCGTCTCTTTGCTGATATCACCGCTCAGGTTGATCGCCACGCGGTCACCGGCCTGAGCCTGTTCCTGCTGACGGTTCTGGGCATGAATGCCGCGCACACGGACGGATTTGTCACTGCCGGTCACCCATAATGTGTCACCGGTGCTGACACGCCCGGCCAGTGCGGTACCGGTCACCACCAGCCCCGCCCCTTTGACACTGAAAACACGGTCAATCGCCATCCGGAAACGTTTTTCTGTCCGGCTATCTGAGGATTGCTGCTGATGGTGCAGACGCAGATGCGCCCGCAGTACATCCAGCCCTTCGCCGCTATGAGATGAGGTGACAAACACCGGACTTTCCGGCCAGCCGTCAGATAACAGCAGTTCTGTGATCTGCTGACGGACTTCCTCAACCCGCTCCGCCGGGACGCGATCGGCTTTGGTCAGGACTACGGAGATCTGCGGGCGTCCCGCCAGGCGCAGTATCGCCAGGTGCTCGCGGGTTTGTGCCATCACCCCGTCATCACAGGCTATAATCAGCAGCACATGGCGGATCCCGCCGATACCCGCCAGCATATTGCCGAGAAACTTTTCATGGCCGGGCACATCGACAAAACCGATAACCGTATCATCATCCTGCGGCCAGTAAGCATAGCCCAGGTCGATGGTCATTCCGCGTTTTTTTTCTTCCGGCAGGTGGGTGGTATCCACACCGGTTACCGCCTGAATAAGGGCCGTTTTTCCGTGGTCAACATGGCCGGCTGTAGCAAAAATCATGGTAACAGTGCCTGTAAAAGTCGGTTTTCATCTTCAAGGCAACGCAGATCCCACCACAAACGCCCGTCACTCACCCGCCCGATCACCGGAATGGTCAGCTGACGGTGAGATTGCGTCAGGGTGGCTAAGGCGCTGCCTTTTCCGTTTTGCGGGGTAAACGTCACTGCCCAGCCGGGCAGGCGTTCCACCGGCAGGGATCCGCTGCCAATCTGCGAGGAGCAGGGCTCTGCGCGGATCACCCATTCATCACCGTAATATGCCTGAATTTTCGGTACAAGCCGTTGTGCCATATCATAAATATCGTCAGCAGACCGGGTCAGCAGACGCAGTGACGGCAGTGTCTGCGCCAGTTTTTCCGGATAGCGGTACAGACGCAGCGTGGCATCCAGTGCCGCAAGGGTCATTTTATCTGCCCGCAGGGCGCGTTTGAGCGGATGGCGCTGTATCGCCTCAATCCACGCTTTTTTGCCGAGAATAATCCCCGCCTGCGGTCCGCCGAGCAGTTTATCGCCGGAGAAAGTCACAATATCAATGCCCTGCGCCAGATAGCGCTGCGGCATCGGCTCTTCCGGCAGTCCCCACTGCGTCATATCAATCAAAGCACCGCTGCCGAGATCAATCACCGACGGGATAGTCAGTTCCCGGCCGAGTGCCGCCAGTTCCTGCCCGGAGACCTCCGCCGTGAAACCTTCAATATGATAATTACTGGTGTGGACTTTCATCAGCAGCGCGGTCTGCTCACTGACGGCATTTTTATAATCATGCAGATGGGTCCGGTTCGTGGTACCGACCTCAACCAGACGGCAGCCCGCCTGGCTCATCACTTCCGGCACGCGGAAGGCACCGCCGATTTCCACCAGCTCACCACGGGAAACAATCACTTCCCGCCCGGCCGCCATCGTTGCCAGCACCAGCAATACCGCCGCCGCATTATTATTGACGATACAGGCCGCTTCCGCACCGGTCAGCTGACACAGGCGCTCCGCAACAATGCTGTCGCGGTGACCGCGCCCGGCATCATCAAGAGAATATTCGAGCGTAACCGGCCAGCGCATGGCATTAGTCACCGCCTCAATAGCCGCTTCCGCCTGTAATGCCCGGCCGAGATTGGTGTGCAGCACGGTACCGGTCAGGTTAATGACCGGCCGCAGTGCTTCCCGCTCGCTGTCCAGACGGCGGGACAGTTCATCCGCCCAGCAATCGTGCCAGTCCGGCAGCTGCTGCCGCTCACGGATCGCGTCACGTGCATCATCCTGCATCTCCCGCAGCATACTGACGATACAGGTCTGTCCGTACTGTTCTGTCAGTGCGGCAACCGGTGTTTCATGTAATAACCCGTCAATGGCAGGTATCTGACTGTATAATGCACGTTCGTTCATAGCGGACTCACTTCACTGACTTATTCGTTCGGGAACAGGAACGGGTTGATACTGCTGCGGGCAAAACCTTCTTCTTCCATCCGGGCATCCAGGATCAGGGTTGCCAGGTCATCCGCCACGGTATCCACTTTCGCGTCTTTTTCCTGTGACAGGATTTTCAGGTAACTGCCGCAATCACCACAGCTTTCTGCTTTCACCGCTGCCTGTTCACTTTCCAGTGACCAGTAATTCAGATCACGGGTCTGCTCGCAGTTGGTACACTTAATACGGACCACATGCCATTCGGTTTCACATAATCCGCAGTGCAGATAGCGCAATCCCTGCGTGGTGCCGATCTGGATCACACCGGAAACCGGCATCGCCGCACAGACCGGGCAGAACTGGCGGTGTTCACCGTGCTCTTCGCGGCCTTTACCCGGGATCATCGACGCCATCTGCGCCCAGTACAGGGATAACGCTGCCCAGATAAATACGGACTTATCCGGTGATACAGCAGAAAATTCCTGATTAAACAACGCCGTTGCCATGTCTTCCAGCTCATTTTCAGAGGCTTTGTCCAGGTTTTCCAGGGTCGGACGGGCATGATCAGGCGCAACCGGCAACAGCTCAGCAATAATGCTTTTCAGCAGTTTGCGCCAGTGTTCCGTGCGCTGAAAGGTGCGGCAGTCGAGCAACGCTTTGCCCGGCGTATTCGCCGCCATCAGGGCATCCATATCCATTTCAAGCGGATTGTCATACAGGGCTTTCTGCTGGGCGCGGGTGATTTCCGCCGCAAATTCCAGGTAATCCGCAAACGGGTTATCTTTGGCCAGTTCATCAAAACGTTCGGCGCGGCGCTGATACAGATTCTTCAGATTAGGAAACAGCACCGCCGGGATAAAGCCAATCCCTTTTTCATTTTTCTGAGCCTGTCCCAGCTCTTCTTTGGATACAATTCGGATACTCATGATCTTGCTCTTCTTCTGATATGGAGAGGATAAGCCGGTCCGGCAAATAAAACCCTATTATGAACCGGCTGCCTTAAAATGTCGAAAAGGCAGGGAGATCCCTGCCTTCTGAATAGTCACACAAGAAGATTAAAAACGGTCACTGACCTTTTTTATCCTCTTCGCGCTCTTTTGCCACAATCTGACGGTACCAGCGCGGGTGATGTTTCTTCGCCCAGCCGCGCGTTACCCAGCCTTCCGTCATCGCACGCACTGATCCTTTCACCCAGATTGCCGCATACGCATGAACAATAATGGTGATAATCAGCCCGATAGCAGAAATTGAGTGTACCAGCAGCGCAATGCGGATCACCGGAATGGAGAAATACTCCGCAAAGTAAGGACGCCAGATAACAATACCGCTCAGCAACAGCAGGAACAGGCAGATACTGGCCGCCCAGTACACCCCTTTCTGACCGAGGTTATACTGACCGACATCACCGGCTTCCTCATTTTTCATGATTTTGCCGATCTGCTTCGCCCACTCGATATCATCACGGTTGATAAAGTTGTGTTTAAAGTAACGGAAAAACATAAACACAAACAGTAAGAACATCACCACACCGGTAAACGGATGCAGCAGACGTGATAACTGCGGGGTACCCAGAATGTTCATAAACCAGTTAAGCGACGGGAAGAAAAACCCGAGCCCGCTGATGGCCGTAAACAGAAAACAAATGACCACAGCCCAGTGATTGATACGCGCAATGGGTTTGTGGCGGATAATTTTTTCGCGATCATCCTGTTGCATTATTTCTGCTCCTCCTGACCTGCTGATTGCTCAGTCTTTGCCGGAACATCCTGAATATCTTTCAGGGCCTCTTCTTCCTCGCGTTTTGATACCCGGTTCGGGCCGATACCCACGTAATGGAAGATTGCCGCCGCAAAGGTCGCCGCAAAACCGACTGCTGCCAGTGGTTTCCATGCACCTTTCCAGAATTTCACCGCAGCACTGATTTCCGGGTTCTCCGGCAGGCCGTGATATAACTGCGGCTTATCAGCGTGGTGCAGCACATACATCACGTGCGTACCGCCGACACCCTGCGGGTCATACAGACCGGCCTTGGCGTAACCACGGCTTTGCAGCTCAGTCACACGATCACCGGCCAGCGCTTTCATATCCTCTTTCGAGCCGAAATGAATCGCGCCTGTCGGACAGGTTTTCACACACGCCGGTTCCTGACCCACGTCCACGCGGTCAACACACAGTGTGCATTTATAAGCGCGGTTATCTTCTTCGTTGATACGCGGCACATTAAACGGACAACCCGCGATACAATAACCGCAGCCGATGCAGTGCTCTGACTGGAAGTCGACAATCCCGTTGGCATACTGAATAATCGCGCCTTCCGCCGGGCAGGCTTTGAGACAGCCCGGATCCGCACAGTGCATACAGCCGTCTTTACGGATCAACCACTCAAATTTACCGTTCTCTTCCACTTCGGAGAAACGCATGACAGTCCATGACTTGGCGGTCAGATCCTGCGGGTTATCATACACCCCCACGTTGGTACCGATTTTGTCACGGATGTCGTTCCACTCCGAACAGGCCACCTGACAGGCTTTACAGCCGATACAGGTGGTCACGTCAATCAGCTTCGCCACTTCTTCCTTAAAATCCCGCACCTGAGGTGCGGGGGTCAGGGAATTGGTGGCAGAGCGACGAATAATGTCCTGTGATTGCATTGACATAATTTATCTCCTTACACCTTTTCCACATTAACCAGGAAGGCTTTAAATTCAGGCGTCTGGGTATTCGCATCCCCGACAAACGGTGTCAGTGTATTGGTGATAAAGCCTTTCACCGCCACACCCTCAAAACCCCAGTGAATCGGAATACCGATGGTATCCACTTTCTGACCATTCACGTCCAGCGTCCGGATGCGTTTGGTCACCACTGCTTTGGCTTTGATATAGCCGCGTTTGGAACTGACTTTTACCGTATCACCCTGGGAAATACCCTTCTCATTCGCAAGACGCTCACCAATTTCGATAAACTGCTGCGGCTGAATAATGGCATTTAACCGTGCGTGTTTGGTCCAGTAGTGGAAATGCTCCGTCAGGCGGTAAGTTGTACCGACATACGGGAATTCCGCTGCTTTACCCATCTGCGCCCAGTCGTCCTTAAAGATACGGGCTGCCGGGTTGGAGACCACATCCGGGTGCAGCGGGTTAGTACCGAGCGGGGTTTCAATCGGCTCGTAGTGCTCAGGGAACGGCCCTTCCGCCATCTTATCGATAGCAAACAGGCGGCCCATCCCTTCCGGCTGCATGATAAACGGCCCGACATCCGAATCCGGCGCGGCGTTGCTGTAGTCCGGCACATCCATACCGATCCACTTGCTGCCGTTCCATTCCAGAATCTGGCGTTTCGGATCCCACGGTTTACCCGCCGGGTCCGCAGACGCACGGTTATAAATCACGCGGCGGTTCAGCGGCCATGCCCACGCCCAGCCAAGGGTGTTACCCAGCCCGGTCGGGTCAGCGTTATCACGGCGCGCCATCTGGTTACCCTGCGGTGTCCAGCTGCCGGCGAAAATCCAGCATCCGCTTGCCGTGGTACCATCATCACGCAACTGTGCGAATGAAGTGAGCTGCTCACCTTTCTTCACAATCACATTGCCGTCAGCATCTTTCAGATCGACCAGCGCCAGACCGTTACTCTCCTGCGCGACTTCTTCCGGGGTCGGATTATCGCGGTCGAAGTAGTTCCAGGTCATGTTCAGCACCTGCTCAGGGACTTTACCGCCTTCCGATTCATACAGTTTGCGGACACGGTGGAAAATACCGGAGAGGATTTCGCCGTCACTGATAGCTTCGCCCGGGGCATCCGCGCCTTTCCAGTGCCACTGTAACCAGCGGGCGGAGTTAACGATAGAACCGTTCTCTTCCGCAAAACAGCAGGACGGCAGGCGGAACACCGTGGTCTGAATCTGAGACGGATCCACATCGTTCATCTCGCCGTGATTCTGCCAGAAGTTCGATGTTTCGGTATTCAGCGGGTCAACGGTGATCAGGAACTTCAGTTTTGAAAGCGCCTTCACCACTTTGTTTTTATTCGGGAATGAGGCTAACGGGTTAAAGCCCTGGCAGATATAGCCGTTGACTTCCCCTTTATCCATCATGTCGAAATAACGCAGGACATCGTAACCTTTGTCCCACTTCGGCAGCCAGTCAAAGCCCCAGTTATTCTCTTTCTGCGCTTTGTCACCGTAGAAGGTTTTCATCAGGCTGACAAAGAACTTCGGATAGTTGCCCCAGTAGTTGACCTGGCCCGGCACCGTTGGTTTTGGTGTGTTGGCAGCCAGATAACTTTCCAGTGTTGTCTGTTTGTCAGACGGCAGCGTCAGGTAGCCCGGCAGGCTCTGTGACAGCAGACCCAGGTCAGTTAAGCCCTGGATATTGGAGTGACCGCGCAGCGCGTTCACGCCGCCGCCCAGCATCCCCATGTTACCCAGCAGCAGCTGGATCATGGCCATGGTACGGATGTTCTGTGCGCCGACAGTATGCTGTGTCCAGCCCAGTGCATACAGGAATGAGGCGGTTTTATCTTTCGCGCAGGTTTCACCGATATATTCACAGACTTTCAGGAAGTCGTCTTTCGGCGTCCCGCAGATATTGGTCACCACATCCGGGGTATAGCGGCTGACGTGCTCTTTCAGTAAATTCCAGACACAACGCGGATGCTGTAATGTGGTATCGCGTCTGGCGAAACCATTTTCATCCAGCTCGTAGTTCCAGGTGGTTTTATCGTACTGACGTTTTTCCGCATCATAGCCGCTGAACAAGCCATTATCGAACGCATAATCTTCACGCACAATCAGGCTGGCGTTGGTATACGCCTCAACATATTCACGGTTAATTTTTTCATTTTCCATCAGGTACTTAATCACACCTGACAGGAACGCAATATCCGTACCGGAACGGATAGGCGTATAGAAATCCGCCACAGCCGCAGTACGGGTGAAGCGCGGATCAATCACGATCAGTTTGGCATTGTTATGAATTTTGGCTTCCATCGCCCAGCGGAACCCGACAGGGTGAGCTTCCGCAGCATTTCCGCCCATCACAACAATAAGGTTGGCATTTTTAATATCAACCCAGTGGTTGGTCATGGCACCGCGACCAAATGTCGGAGCAAGACTTGCTACCGTAGGTCCGTGTCAGACACGCGCCTGGTTATCCACGGCAAGCATGCCGAGGGCGCGGGAAAATTTCTGGGTGACAAAGCCGGTTTCGTTACTGGCGGCAGACGCGCATAACATCCCGGTGGTTAACCAGCGGTTGACAGTCACGCCATCGCTGTTTTTTTCAATAAAGTTACTGTCGCGGTCATCTTTGACCAGGCGGGCGATACGATCAAACGCCTCATTCCACGAGATCCGTTTCCACTCGTTGGTGCCCGGCTCGCGGACTTCAGGATATTTAAGACGGCTTTCGCTGTGGATAAAATCAATCAGACCTGCGCCTTTCGGACACAATGCGCCACGGTTTACCGGATGATCCGGATCCCCTTCAATGTGGAAAACAGATTCTTTGGCGTTTTTTGCCCCGTCACCCAGACTGTACATTAACAGCCCGCAGCCGACGGAACAGTATGTGCAGGTATTACGGGTTTCACGTGCGCGCAACAGCTTATACTGACGTGAACCGGCAATGGCGACCGCCGGGGCAAACCCCAGAGCCGCTGCCGTTGTACCCGCCATACCGCCAGCGCAGATCTTAAAGAACTGCCTTCTGCTGACTTGCATGGAGATCTCCTTATTACATTGCTCTTATGCCGCTGCAAGATAAGCCACAGCGAACTTTCTTTTTATCTGCACAGTGGTGCGTGCGATCAGGTTCATTGCCTGGTGGAATGGTGTAAACTTTTACCCATACTATTATTATGTATTATTAAGCGCAGGAATTCATCTGATGGATGACATTTATTCCATAGAGTCGTTACATAATTGCCTAATTCGCGGTGCGCATCTCACAAATGTGCAACAAAAAAGCAAGCCCGGGCATAATGAAAATGACTGGGTCGCGGAAGAGACGCCGGTTGCCCTGGTGTACAACGGCATCTCCCATGTGGTGATGATGGCCAGCCCGAAAAACCTCGGCGATTTTGCGGTCGGTTTTTCCCTTTCCGAAGGCATTATTGAATCCGCTGATGAAATCCGCGGGATTGATATTACGGATGCCTGCCACGGCGGCTTTGAAGTCCACGTTGAATTATCCGCCCGCCGTTTTGCCGGGCTGAAAGAGCGCCGCCGCAATATGGCCGGGCGCACCGGCTGCGGTATCTGCGGTACCGAGCAGATCAGCGAGATTTTCCGGCCAATCACACCGCTGGATTCCACACAGACCTTTTCTCTCAGCCACCTCGATGAGGCACTCAGCCAGCTTCCACAGGTACAGGAAATCGGAAAACTGACCGGCTGCACCCATGCCGCAGGCTGGATTTCCCCGCAGGGTGAATTACTGGGCGGTTGTGAAGATGTCGGCCGCCATGTGGCGCTCGATAAACTGCTGGGTATGCGGGCAAAAGCACAGTGGACAGACGGCGCGGTGCTGGTCTCCAGCCGCGCCAGCTATGAGATGGTGCAGAAAAGTGCGCAGTGCGGCGCGGAAATTCTGTTTGCGGTTTCCGCCCCGACCACGCTGGCGATTGAAACTGCCAAACGCTGCCGCCTGACACTGGCCGGGTTCTGTAAAAAAGGGCGGGCTACCATCTATACCCACCCTGAACGGCTGATCCCCTGACTATTCAGCCAGCGGATGATATATCCACAGATTCGGCTCATGGTAAATGACCCGATCCGTTTCAGGATCGGCCTGAACCGGTACCAGTGCCCCGGGCACAATGTACTGACCGGCGTGCGGAAAGGCCATCCCGGTCCATTCAGACCAGTTATCAACGGAGGATGTAATATCCACCGAACGCATAGCCGGTTTGATAATCTGCCCGCCCAGCCGGATATGTGTGCGGATCCACGGGTCGAACGGCTCGCCCTGCGGGGTCTGCCACTGACAATATTCCGCGAAATCCTGTAACGGATACTGTGCTTTGAGCGTTGGCCGCACCGGTACCACCACGCCCTTCAGCCCGGCCTGTGCAGTGGCCGCTTTCAGTGCGGTGATAAGCAGGGCAGGGATACCGCGCCCGCGAAAATCCGGGTCAACGGTCACCGACAGAGCGGATACAAATGTCGGTTTCCGGGTATCGGTTGCCCCCTGCGTCAGCACCGCATCCCAGCCCTCATCCGGCAGATCAGACAGCGGTACATCTTCCGGAAAATAAAACGGAATCGCACTCAGAAGCCCGACAACCAGCTCTTCTCCGGCAATGGTTGCAACCGCAACCTGCTGAAAAGGCAAATTTTCCTCAAGATAAAGTGTATCCCAGTACTGGTCAGAAACCGGACTGGCTAACATAAACAACGGCCATTGTTCCGCAACCAGAGCTTCCGCGCTGTTCAGCAACGATTCATGACACTGTGCGACACTGAGGATCCGGACTGATGACATGTACTTCTCCGCTAATCGGGGTGATTGCCGGTATGTTACCGGTTTTCCGGGCAAAAAACTTAATACAACCTTTATTGCTGATACCCTATTTATACTTACATATCAGCGGCGGTGCGACGAAAAATAAAATCCCTTTCCTGTCCGTTCTCCGTTTTTATCCAGAATTTCATAATACTCTTCCGTCACCACTGACTGCCCTTTATCCCAGCGTCCGGTATCTGACAGATTATCCGCCCGGTAAACATCCCCGACCACCCGGTACTGCCGCCCTTTATAGCGGATATGTTTTGTGGCTCCCGGAGAAAACTGCCGGGTGACCTCAGAGTACTCCCCGTTGCCGTCACGCCGCAGGCCGATCAGCCGCAGACCTTTTGTTGCCGGGTCATTATCCGCCGCACCGGGCACCGGCATATCCGGTGTCAGAGTCATCACCTCATAACGCTCAGAAAAATCACTTCTCCCGATTTGCGGCCATGTGGCCGATGCGGATCCGCAGGTCAGCACCGTTAACAACAAAAACATCAGCATTTGTTTCATTATCAGATTATCCGTTCAGCTCAAAACACCGGACAGTATGAAACAGAAATACCAAATCAAATGCGATAACAGCCGTTAATTGAACGCATTATTATTGCGTTTAAAATCACCTTATCAATAAAAGAAAAAAATAACTCATCACTTTTAATAATATTAATGAATTAGTAACGTTGTTTACCGCACAGAAAAACTCTGAATGTGCATCACATATTTTCACTCTTATATTTTAAATAAATCTGTCACAAAAAATAAAAAAGAGTGATTTTTTAATTCGTTATTTAATTAGCATTCTAATCAAATTATTCTCATTGCAAACAAATGATAATAATTCTCATTTACAGATAATTCATTCTCCTTTATCGTTTATTTGTCTTCCGGTAATCACACCGGAAAAAAACACTTCATTCACCCTGTCATTCATTAAATTACAAGGAGTTTAGTTTATGAAGACATTTAATATGAAAACCCCGCTGGCAACACTGGTCACCCTGTGTGCCGCATTCTCCGCAGTACAGGCTCAGGCTGATGCGGGCTATGGAGCATCATCTGCCGAAGGCTTAAGTAACTATATATCTGTCGGCGTAACCGCTGCATCAGAGCGTCAGGGACATCCGTCACCGGGCGGAGAGCCGGGAATCGGTTATTCCGGCATGCACAACGGAACCAAAGTCAGCTTTGCCGGGCTGCAGGGACCCAACCGTGCAGCACCAAACGATAACGGTGTTTCTGTTATCACCTCCACTCCGCAGTCACACCGCAATATGGGCTCTTTTAACTTTGCCAAAATAGCCGATGCCGATATTTATTACGGTGAATGGGTTTCCGGTACGGATTTCAGCGATGATTCCCATATGGCGTATTACGCAGGGAAAGATATCACTGCGGCTATGCCATCCGAAGGGACGGCACAGTACAGCATTAAAGGACTCAGCGGCTACAGCAGCGGTGAACAGATCAGCGGCACATTCAGCACCAATTTTGATGCTAATACCTTTACCGGCTCTCTCAGCTCAACCGATCTCAGCTACAGCCTGAGCGGCGCTGTCAGCGGTTCAGCCTTTAACGGATCTGCATCTGTCAGCACCACCGGTACTGATACCACAACTGTCAGCGGTACGACCAGCGGGCATTTCTTTGGTGACAATGCACAGCAGATTGCCGGTTATGCTGAATTCAGCAGCGATAAAGCGAAGAATATCGCGTTCGGCGGAACCAAGTCCTGATTCATTATTGATACATTTCATCAGGAACAGATAATCTGTTCCTGATGTTTAGCGGATATAATTATGTCGTCGCAGATAAAGTTAATTTACGGATTTATTCTTTTTTTATTATTACTTGTTTTTTCATTACCGGCATCTGCAATTATACAAAAAAACAATCATTCAGAAGACAATAATACTGCACGTAATTTATATCTCTCACTAAAGAAAAATAATCTCAAAGCGATTTATCATTACTTATCTGTTTATCAGCAGGAACATCAGGCTGACCCGTTACTGATTATCTTCAGCCGGGCAAAACTGGCCTATTTAAACCAGCGCCCCGGGGTTGCTATCGGATTATATAACACCATTCTGCAACAGAAACCCCATTTCTTTGCCGCACAACTGGAACTGGCCCGCAGCTACCGGGCCGATCGTCAGATCGGGAACGCCTTGCTTTTGTTCCGGGAACTGAGTCAGCGCCTGCCGGTGACCTCTCCCCACTATCCGGAAATTACCCGTACCATTACCGAACTCACCCGGGCACTCAGTTGGTCATTACTGCTCAGCGCCGGCAGCCATTACACGGATAATTATTATCAGACCCCGCTGCCGAAAGCACACTGCCTGCACTACAGCCCCGATGGTTCCTGTTATGCCAGCCTTATCCCGCAGATCCCCCATGCCGTCTTACAATGGCGCAGTGACTGGGATTTACGCAGGCTGACACCGCTGTCCGGCTCGCATTTTCTGACGCAGTACTACCGGGTATCAACGCGGTATGATGCCGCGAATCAGGTAGCCAATACCGTAACGCTGACCGCTAAAACGGGTTATCACTATCAGGATCGCCATACTTTATGGCAACTGACCCCGCTGCTGGAACAACATTTTTCCACCGGACGCCGTTTTTCCTCTGCTTACGGCTTACAAACATATCTGAATCAGCAACTCAGCCCGGAGTGGTCTCTTGGCGGACTGGCTGCACTGCGACAGCACCGTTATCAGCCTTATCTGCATTCACATAACGGCACTGAATACCAGTTGATGCCGCAGATAACCTGGCATCCGCATCCGGCAGCCACGCTGTATTTACAGGCAGAAACCACCATTCACAAAAAAAATGATCCCTATAAACATTACCGGACAGCGGCCCTGCATACCGGCCTGACCTACCTGTGGCACCCGTCTGTGTCCCAGTCTGTTCATGCCGTTTACACCCGTAAACGTTATCACCATACACATCCGTTACACCGCCAGGCCAGGGAGGATCTCACCCGACAGTACAGCACAACACTCGCACTCTACCCGCCGTCATTCGCGCAGATTTCACCTCAGCTTTCACTGATCCACACCCGTAACCGCAGTTCTGTACCGTGGCTTTATAGCTACCGGCAGACTGAAATCATGCTGCGTTTTGAACGGCTGTTTTAACCCTTTCTGATTATTTATTTTTTATCATCCGGGAATCGTTATGTCTTCGCATTTACCATTATCTGGTCATCCATATAAAACAATCACACTGCTTCTGCCCGTGTTATTTATCCCGCTGCCGGGACTGGCGACAGAGGAAAAAAATCAGCAACTTGGCGACATTACGCTCCGTAATGAACAGGCCGCTGCTGACAGCGCCAAAGATAAAATCTATGACAAAAATGTCTCCACCCTGATCCTCACCAAAGAAGAAATAGAGCGCTATAAAGGCGCCTCCGCCGCCGATATTCTTAAAGGCGCCAACGGGGTATTCAGCGGTGACGCCCGCAACGGCAACGCGCTGGATGTCAATATCCGCGGAATACAGGGGCCGGGCCGTGTACCGGTCACCATCGATGGTACCGAACAGGCCGTGACGGTGTACCGGGGTTATAACGGTGCCAATAACCGTAACTACCTTGACCCGATGCTGATCAGTGAAATTGAGATTGAAAAAGGCCCGTCCCTTAATCCGCTCCTGAAAACGTCGGTAGGCGGCGGTGTTGCCATGAAAACACTCACCATCAATGACGTGGTGAAAAACGGTGACCAGTTTGGTGCTGCACTGATGCTGGAAAACAGCAGTAACACCACCAAAGCCCGGATACCCAATCTGGGGATCGGGGAAGATTACCGCCTTGTGGATAATATGCAGTTCGATTGGCTTATTATTGACGACCCCGGCACCCATTTAACCCCGGAAAATCGTGATAATGCCCCCGCACTGAATAACAGTGATTACGCCTGGCGTCTGGCAGTGGGTACCCGTCAGGAAAATATGGATCTGTTACTGGCTTATGCTTACCGCGACCGGGGAAACTATTTTGCCGGTAAACGCCACAGCGAAAACTATAATGACGAAATGTCTGACAGTGATATCGGTATTCTGCAAACATCCAACAAAACCTATGACCCGTATATGCCGTTTGTGTCCCGTATTTACCGTAAAGGCAATGAAGTTCCCAACACATCGGCAAAAACGGAATCCTGGCTGATAAAAAATACCTGGTATCTGAATGATGACCACGCGCTGCAACTCAGCTGGCGCGATACCCGCTCGGATTTCGGCGATATTATGCCTTCCCGGCTGGGCTGGATCCGCGCTGAGGATAATATCATTCCGCAGTGGCCGCTGGCTGACCTGCATGCACAGGCCGGTTATCTTCACCTGAAATCCCAACCGGCACATCTTGCCTATATTGATGCTGATATCCGCCTGTGGACCACCCTGACCACCAGCAACACTAACTCCGGCGGCGGCTGGCCGCGCTACCCGAAAAATATGGACTACGGCTATAAACAGGGGGATATCAGCACCATCAACCCGGCAATCGATGGAACACTGATTAACACCGCTGCCCTGAATGTACAGAATCAGCGCTACGGGCTGGATTTCAGCAATAAGTTTGCCTTTACCCCGGAACTGTCGGTAACCCTGGCCGCCAATATGCAGTTTGAGCATCTGGACAGCAATACCAGCCTGGAAAACTATAAACTCTTTATGTTCGCTGTTCCCGCCCGTAAAGGCCGCCGCTTTGAATATCAGCAATCCGTCAGTCTGGACTGGCAGCCGATCTCCTGGCTGTCACTCAGTGCCGGCGGCAGACAAACCGTATACTGGAGTGTCGATGATCTCTCCAATGAGTGCGCCGCCCGTAAAGACCCTTACTGTAAACAAGACTATGAAGTTACCGGTTATTACCTGAATTATTACCGGAATATGACCGAAACAGAATCACAGGTTTATAAAAAGCGGCAACAGGGTATGTTGCACGAAATGACCCCGGAAGAAAGAAAAATAGTATCGCAAAAAAAATTTTATTCTGTATATCCCCAATGGCGTCGTGATTATCTTGATAACCGAAAAGACCGGCCAATGGTACATGAACGGGCATTCTGGCCAGTGGATACCAGTGACGGACGCCTGAAACAGAAAGACCGGCCGGATATTGATACCGCATTACGGGGTATTGATCCCTATACCGGGCAGGAAACATATCTCTATGAATATGGCCCTTATCCTATTCAGCATGGTGACAGAGAAGTGCAACCTGTCACCCACACCTGGAAAGAAAAACCCCGCCGCCAGGCCAGCGCCTGGACACCGATGCTGTCTGCCTCGGTTCATCTGACCGATGATCTGCGTCTGTATGGCCGCTATGCGGAAACCGTACGTATGCCGAGCCTGTTTGAAGATACTGTCGGGTTCTCCGGTTCCTCTGCCCCGCATATCGGCTACCGTTATAAACCGGAACGCGCGGTAACCCGGGAATACGGTGTGGTTTTTAACGGAAAATCACTGCTCAGCGCCGACCGTCACGCAGATATCCGGCTGAATTATTTCCATACGGATATCCTTAATGTTTTTGATCGTGATAATTATTTCCGTTTTACACAGATGGATAAACAGAGCCTGAAAGGGATTGAAATCCAGGCCCGCTATGATCATGGCTGGATCTTCAGTGATCTGGGGGTGACCTATAACCTCACCAATAAAGTCTGTGATGAAACATCCCATGCCTTTATGGATCCGACCGGGCTGAAAGATATCCCGTCATGCATTGACGGCGGTTATCCGGGCGGGTTCCTGCGTACTCAAATCCAGCCGCACTATTCTGTGACCTTTAACCTCGGCGGACGTTTATTGCAGGAGTCATTAGAAATCGGCAGCCGCTGGCTCTACCACAGTGCGGTGGAAAACAGCCAGGAAAAACATCTGATGACGATTATCCCTGACCAATACAGCAATTTTAATAATTACCCGATGCGCTGGAATTCGGTACTGACCGTGGATGCTTACGCCAAATATAAAATCACTCCGGATGTTGCCCTGGAGGTGACCGCTACCAACCTGACCAATGAATATTACCTCGACCCGCTCACCCGTTCGATGATGCCTGCACCGGGCCGGGCCGTAAAATTCAATGTCTCTGCGAGGTTCTGATTTATGTACGGCGCAATAGCATTACCGCATCCGGCTTTCCTGTTTTCCCGGGAAAGAACCGGAACGTGGCAGCAGATGGTTTCTGTTGCTGCGATCGGTGTGTGTTTCTCCGTCGCCGGGCTGCTCATCACGGGCAGCCCCCGGGTGACCACCCCGCAACAGCATCAGATGGATAACCGGGGACAAATCCCGGCGGCGGCTGTCACCATTCAGATGAGTGCAGCACCGGCATATCAGGAAACAGAACCGGAAGCGGAACAATTACCACCACCACAGGAATCTCCGTCTCAGGCAGAACTGGCAACCGCCCGCCGGACAACACCGGAGAAAATAACCAAACCACCATCAGCAAAACCGGCCGTAAAAACCGTGAACAAAAAGGCGGAGAAATCAGAACCGGTTACCACAGCAACCACCGCAGATACCGGAGAGGATAAAACCACACAGCAGCAGTCCGGCGGACAGGCTGTATCCCCGACAAACTCTGCCACCGCAGGAGCCGATAACCGGAAAGCACAGGAGGATTACTTTAACCTGCTGCGGCAAAAAATTGAGGAGCAAAAACATTACCCCCGCCGGGCCCGCAGCGCCGGCCAACGGGGGATCAGCACTATCTCATTTTCACTCGACGATAACGGCAAACCGTTTGCACCGGTGGTTACCCGCTCTTCCGGTTATGAATTACTGGATAACGCCGCAATGGATGCCGTCATCAGGGTTGCTGCTGTCGGTACGCCGCCGCCGGGTGCAAAGCGGAAGGTGACATTTTCATTACGTTTTCAGCTGAATAAGGGGTTTTAGCGGCGGTGTGTATTAGCAATAGTGATTGTTTCTTGTGCATACCGGATTAATAGGTATACTGGTCTACCTACCTATTAGTCACAAGAGATTTTCCGGATGAAGGACACCGACACAACACAGACCCGGCTCAGTGCCAGAGACCGTTTACTGGAAGCCGCAGGCATCTTGTTTTACAACGAGGGCATTGCGGCAACCGGTATTGATACAATTACCAAAAAGGCCGGTGTCGCCAAAAAAAGTCTGTATAACAATTTCAGCTCCAAAGCTGAGTTAGTGACTACTTACATCCGGCTGCGGCATGAAGAATGGCTGGCGTTATATGATGTCCGTCTGCAACAGGCAACAACCCCGGCACAGCGGATCCTCGCGGTATTTGATGCTTATCACGACCATGCTGAGTTTGCTTATGAACGGGGATTCCGGGGATGCGGCCTGCTGAACGCAGCCGCTGAGTTTCCGGCCGGCAGTGAGGAACGCCGCGAAGTGTGTGCTCACAAATCTGAAGTGGCTGATATTATACGCAAAAATCTTTATCAGCTGCTGCCGGAAGACACCGCGAAAGCAGAGCAGCTGACTGCACACCTGGCGTTTTTACTGGAGGGCGCTATTGTACTCGCCGGGCTGGAAGAACACGGGGCACGGGTATTACAGGCTGCCGCCATGGCAAAAACCATGCTGGAGGCGCTGTGATCCGGACCCCCAAAGGCCACTTTACCGGTATTGCCGTCATCATCCTGGCCTCCTTCTTATGGGGAACCACCGGGGTTTCTGCCACCTTCGCACCGGATGTCAGTCCTGTTGCGATCGGTGCGGCCGCCATGGGTTTCGGCGGGTTGCTCCAGGCCGCGATTGCCATCACACCGATCCGCCGCAGCCTCGGCACTTTCCGGCAGCAATGGCGTTTGCTGTTATTGGGTGCCATTGCTGTTGCCGTATATCCGCTCGCCTTTTACGGCTCAATGCGACTGGCCGGGGTAACTATCGGCACCGTGGTATCTATCGGTACGGCACCGGTTTTATCGGCAATCATTGAAATTATTATGGACGGTGCCCGCATGACACTGCGCTGGCTGAGCGGCGCCGTACTCGGCCTGACAGGTATTGCGCTGCTTTCCCTGTCCGGCGGCACGGAACAGATTGCCGCAGCGGATACATCCGCCACTCTGACCGGTATCATACTGGGATTACTCGCCGCCTTTACTTATGCGCTTTATTCCTGGGCCGCGCGCCGCCTGATGCAGCGCAACATTCCGTCACGGGCAGCCATGGGCGGTATTTTCGGGATCGGGGGATTACTGCTGATGCCGGTGTTAGCACTTTACGGCGCGCCATTCCTGGACTCGTGGCAAAACGCAGCGGTCGGCATTTACATGGCTTGTGTACCGATGTTTCTCGGCTATGTCTGTTTCGGTTATGCGCTGGCACGTATTCCCGCCAGCACCGCCACCACTATCACGCTGCTGGAACCGGTTGTTGCCGCCGCACTCGCCGCCATTATTGTCGGCGAACAACTCACCACCGCAGGCTGGGCCGGAGTCGCACTGATTTTCACCTGTCTGGTCTGTATTACACTGCCTGCCCGGCGTAAGGCGGCGATATTAAGTGCAGTAAATAATGGTCACAGCCCACAACCGGAATGACACATTGCGCTGAATATTATTTTAATTTCTTAATGATATTCAGTGCATTATCAATTTTTTCGCAAAGCCAGTCAACAATCATGTCCAGATTATAATTATTGTCCAGTAAGTGGCTCAGGGGTAACGTCTGATTAAAAATAATAACTTCTGTATTATTATTGGGAGGAAGCTTTCCGGGGCAATAATCGCTGCCAAAATTTTCAGAAAACTGAACAATAGCCCGTTTACAATACTCTATATTCATCGCCATATAACCAAAAACCAGGCAAGGAGATGTACTTTTTTTACTCTGAGGATGGCATTCTCCGTTATCCCATTCATTATATTCAGGGAACTGAATCCCCCAATAGAAATAGCGATAGGGTTCCCGCCGTAACATAACCCAACTCCAGCATATGGCACCCTGCCAGTTTGCACTGCTGCCACCATGTCTGTATTTATCTTCAGCGCCCCAGTTAAACAGAGTTTCCGCTGAATACTTTTGTTTTATTCTGTCAAATACACTCTTTGTTAAACCGTCCAGCCGTCTTCCGGCTCCGCTGTACAGGAGTTCCATGACAGCAAAATCCTGCCTTGTAGGTAAATCCATTGCTAATCCCTGATTTGATAAAAATTGTTTATAGTCTTCAACATGAGGAATATCTGAAACCATTGTAAGTTGCTCAAAAACAGACTGCCAATACCATAATTTTCTGTTTTTTATACCGAAGTCAGAAGATGAAATATCTTTAAAACTTTGCTCCGGCATCGTTTTATCAGTCAGTAAAATTAACGTACCGGCAGAGGCATCCGGCGAATGTGCAGATAACCAGCGATCATAAATTTGAAGCTGGGATAATGAATTTCCGTTAATATCTACGCCTTGTGTAAAACACGCATTAATTTTTACTTCAATCAAATACCTGACAAAATTATCAACCAATCCCACTAAATCCGGATAACGGGATTTCCCTTCTGCATCCGTAATCGTATATTGTGTTTGCCATTTAATTTTTGTATCTGAATCAGCGCAAACACCCATTTTTATTAAAAAATTGTGCTGCTGTTCTTTTGTCATCCGGTTAAGAATGTCACAGAAACCTTCCGTACAAAAATTTTCCAGTTGGCTGCGTTTATCTGTGGATTGGTATTTATATAAACGAGAGAAAAGATCCATCTAAAATAATCCATTAATCCGGACAAAAACCAGAAGCCATCACTTCCCGATACAAAAACTCGAGAAAATACGTCCCAGCAGATCGTCGGAGGTGAATTCCCCGGTGATTTCGCTCAGTGCCTGCTGGGCGAGGCGCAGTTCTTCTGCCAATAACTCACCGGAGCGGGCAACCACTAACTGCTCGTGGCCGGAAATCAGATGCTCTGCAGCGGTGTTCAGTGCCTGTAAGTGACGGCGGCGGGCGAGGAATCCGCCTTCGGTGTTGCCTTCAAATCCCATGGTGGTTTTCAGGTGATCGCGCAGCAAATCAATACCGTGGCCTTCGCGGGCAGAGAGTTTAATCAGTGTATCGCCGTTCCGCTCTGTGATTCCGGTGGTTTCCCCGGTGATATCAGTTTTATTGCGGATGATCGTGACCGGAATACCGGCCGGTAAGCGGGACATAAATTCCGGCCAGATTTGTTCGGGGGTCTGTTCATCCACCGTGGTACCGTCAACCATAAACAGGACGCGGTCTGCCTGTGCAATTTCCTGCCAGGCGCGTTCAATACCGATCCGCTCCACTTCATCCCCGGCTTCGCGCAGCCCGGCGGTATCAATGATATGCAGCGGCATACCGTCGATATGAATATGTTCACGCAGCACATCACGGGTGGTCCCGGCAATATCGGTGACAATCGCGGCTTCGCGGCCGGCCAGCGCATTCAGCAGGCTGGATTTTCCGGCATTCGGACGACCGGCAATCACCACTTTCATCCCTTCACGCAGCAGGCTGCCCTGACGCGCCTGGGAACGAACCCGTTCCAGGTCAGTAATCACAGTATCGAGTTTGGCTTCAATCACACCATCCGAGAGAAAATCGATTTCCTCATCCGGGAAGTCGATTGCTGCTTCCACATAAATCCGCAGGTTAGTGAGTGCTTCCACCATCTGGTGCACTTCGCCGGAGAAAGCGCCCTGTAATGAGTTCATCGCAGAACGGGCGGCCTGTTCCGAACTGGCATCAATCAGGTCAGCAATGGCTTCCGCCTGCGCCAGATCCAGTTTGTCATTGAGGAATGCACGCTCGGAAAACTCACCGGGATTGGCGATACGGATATTACCGATAAGCAGAATACGTTTTAACAATAAATCGAGGATAACCGGCCCGCCGTGTCCCTGGAGTTCCAGCACATCCTCACCGGTAAAGGAGTTCGGGCCGGGGAAGAAAATCGCAATCCCCTGATCCAGCACTTTGCCGGTTTCATCACGGAAAGGCAGATAATCGGCATAACGCGCTTTCGGGAGTTTCCCCAGTACAATCTGAGCCACCTGTGCCGCCTGCGGGCCGGACACACGCAAAATACCGACTCCGCCGCGTCCCGGCGGGGTTGCCTGTGCCACAATGGTATCGGTGCTCTGAATTTCAGCGTTATTCATGACCATGTCTCTCTTTCTCACCGTGTGATAAACAATAAAGGCGGTCAATATGACCGCCTTTAAATAATACTATAAGACCGGCAGAGATTCCCCGCCGGTCACGGGCTTATTTTTTGTCGCGGCTGTGAAGACCACGTTTTTCCAGGCCGCGATAGATAATCTGCTGCTGGAGAATTGTCACCAAGTTACTGACGATATAGTACAGCACCAGACCTGACGGGAACCACAGGAAGAAGACGGTGAAGATCACCGGCATAAAGGTGAAAATCTTCTGCTGTAACGGGTCGGTGACCGCTGTCGGAGACAGTTTCTGGATCACAAACATCGTTGCACCCATCAGAATCGGCAGGATGTAGTACGGATCCTGTGCGGATAAGTCATGGATCCAGCCGATAAACGGCGCGTGACGCAGTTCCACTGAGCCCATCAGCATGTAATACAGTGCCAGGAAGATAGGCATCTGGATAATCAGCGGTAAGCAGCCACCCAGCGGGTTCACTTTCTCTTCTTTGTACAGCGCCATCATTTCCTGACTCATGCGCTGTTTGTCATCACCGATGCGCTCACGCATTGCTTTCAGCTTCGGCTGAAGCATACGCATTTTCGCCATAGAGGTGTATTGCGCACGGGTCAGCGGATACATGATACCGCGGACGATAAAGGTAATAACGATGATGGAGAAGCCCCAGTTACCGATGAAGCTGTGGATAAACTTCAGTAACTTGAACAGCGGCTGAGAAATGAACCATAACCAGCCGTAATCAACGGTTAAGTCCAGATGCGGTGCCACGGCTTCCATTTCGTTCTGCAGTTCAGGGCCGACCCACAGTGTTGCGTTATATTTCGCTTCGCTGTTTGCCCCGATACGGATTGCATCACTCTTATAGCCGATGAATGCATCGCCGGTTTTGGCACTGTACAGCGTATAGAAATTATTGGTGGTGCCTTTCTCAGGAACCCACGCTGTCGCAAAATACTGCTGTAACATCGCCACCCAGCCAACATTGGTGTTGATGTTCAGTGGTTTATCTTCGATATCACTGAAGCTGTATTTTTTGTAGTTGGTGTCTTCAGACGAGTACGCCGCACCACGGTAGGTATGCAGCGCAAAGTTGCTGCTGCCGTTGTTAAGACGTTCCGGTAAATTCACAGATTGTTTTAACTGACCGAAAAACGCCATTTCCAGCGGAGCGGAGGTGTCGTTTTTGATGGTGTAATCAACACTGATGGCATAGTCTTTGCGCTTCAGGATATAGGTTTTCACATAAGTGACACCATCCTGAACGAAAGTCAGAGGAACACGCAGTTCATCCTGGCCTTCCGGCAGCACAAAAGTATCGCGTTCAGTGGTATACAGCGGGCGATCTTTGTAATTATTCGGGTTATCCGGGCCATTCACACCGGTTAAACCACTGATTGCCTGGTAGGCAAATTCAGGAGTTGTTTCCAGTAAACGGAACGGATCTGCGGATTTTAAGGTTGCCGGGTAAGCCAAAAGGTCAGCTTCATCAATATCACCGCCGCGCAGATTGATGTTCAGTGACAGCACATCTGTTTTGACCGTAATATATTTGTTCTGCCCGCTGCTTTCACCACTTGGCGTTGTCGTCTGCTGCGTTGCCTGAACAGCCGCGTTAAGTGCTTGTGTCTTATCACTTTCCCACGTCTGCCATGCAAAGAAGGATACGAGTAGCAAAGCGATGAATAGAAGATTACGTTGCGAATCCATCGTTAATGTTCTCTGTTATCATCATTTTTAGGTGGGACAGGATCATCACCACCTTCGTGTAAAGGGTGGCATTTTAATACGCGTTTCACCGTTAACCAACCGCCTTTTATCATACCAAACCTGCGCAATGCCTCAATTCCGTATTGCGAGCATGTTGGTGTGAAGCGGCAACGTGGTCCCAGCAGCGGACTTATCACCAGCTGGTAACCTCTGATTAACAGGATCAGGAAGCGTGCGCCAAGCGACTGTGACGACGCCATAACTTACCCAATGCTTCCGTAATCTCGCGATTACTCAACTCCGATACCCCTTTTCTTACCAGAAGCACGAAATCCATATCGGGCAACTCATGTTGGTGCAGACGAAAGTATTCACGCGCTAACCGTTTGATGCGGTTGCGCTCATGAGCCCGTTTAACATTTTTTTTAGCAACGGTAAGACCAATGCGGGGATGTTCCAGCTCATTACGGCGTCCCAGAAGTGTTATTTCAGGAGTACTTGCCCGTTGTGGTTGCCGGAAGACAAAGTTGAAATGCTCGGGAGTTAACAAACGTAACTCCCTCGGAAAAGCGAGCTTAACCACGTATGGTTAGCTTTATTACTTAGAAACGGTCAGACGAGCGCGGCCTTTAGCACGACGGCGAGCCAGAACCTGACGACCATTTTTAGTGGCCATACGAGCGCGGAAACCATGGGAACGGTTACGCTTCAGTACGGACGGTTGAAAAGTGCGTTTCATAGCGGTTTCTACCTAAACTTTAAATTATTACTGATTCAGTAAACGCATCGGCAAACAGTAAATTCAGCGGCGGATTCTCATCTTTCTGCTGAAAGGGCCATCACGGAAAGTGGCTGACCTCTGTGCCTTATCGCAACATCAATATGGAAAGATGCGAGATTGTAATAAAATCCGGGCCTGTCCGTCAATCAAAGATGGCGCGATAACACAGATTTCTGCACATAATTGCATTTACCCATAACCTGCCTGCACACATCACCGTATCAAAACACAGATAACGCGCACAGGGTGCAAGATTATACGGACTCCCCGGCAAAGCGCAAGGATCGATCCGCGATCCGTGAATATTCGATCGCACACCGGATCCTGAGTGCCGTTTTTCTGCCTGAGGATAATTCACCAAAACTTATCCCCAAACGGGATCTTCCCGCTGTATTCTCCCGCCGGGATTCGTTATACTCCGGCCTGAATCCCGCTCCGGACGGGCTGGCAGCCCCTGTGGATAAAAACCCGGAAAACTGTGTAAAAGGATGAGGATCTTGTCCCGCTTTTGCGATATGATCCGTCGTCACGATCATTTTCACCCGTGCGGTGATCGCCGGTGCAGGGAATGATCGTCCATAACACAGCCTCACTTTTGTACACGGAAGTGTCCGTTGAAACATGCAGAGGACAATACGTCTGTATGTGCTGTGTCTGCGTGAAAAATCTTATTCTGTTTCTTTGACTGGTCTTGTTTAGGGGAGTTCACCGTGTCTCTTTCGCTTTGGCAGCAATGTCTTGCCCGTTTGCAGGATGAATTACCTGCCACAGAATTCAGTATGTGGATACGCCCCCTTCAGGCTGAGCTGAGTGATGACACTCTGGCGCTCTATGCCCCAAACCGGTTTGTGCTCGACTGGGTACGGGAGAAGTACATTAATAACATTAATGCGCTCCTGTCCGATTTCTGCGGCAATGACATTCCGCAGCTGCGCTTTGAGGTCGGTAATAAACCGGCCGGTGCGGTCAGCACACCGGAAAGAAGTATTCCCCCGTCACGGACGATGAAACAGCCGCCTTCGCGGGAAAAAGCCCCCGCACTACGCCCGAGCTGGCATGATAACAGTGCGGAGCCGGATGTGGCTTACCGTTCCAACGTCAACCCGAAGCACACCTTTGACAGCTTTGTGGAAGGTAAATCTAACCAGCTGGCACGCGCAGCCGCCCGTCAGGTGGCGGATAACCCGGGTGGCGCATACAATCCGCTGTTCTTATACGGCGGAACCGGTCTGGGTAAAACCCACTTATTACATGCCGTCGGCAACAGCATTATGGAAAGCAAAGCCAACGCCAAAGTGGTCTATATGCACTCAGAACGTTTTGTGCAGGATATGGTCAAAGCCTTACAGAACAATGCGATTGAAGAGTTCAAACGTTACTACCGTTCTGTCGATGCCTTACTGATAGATGATATTCAGTTCTTTGCCAACAAAGAGCGTTCTCAGGAAGAATTTTTTCATACCTTTAATGCCTTACTCGAAGGTAATCAGCAGATAATCCTGACCTCCGACCGCTACCCGAAAGAAATTAACGGGGTGGAAGATCGCCTGAAATCGCGGTTCGGCTGGGGATTAACCGTTGCCATTGAACCGCCGGAACTGGAAACGCGGGTCGCCATCCTGATGAAGAAAGCCGATGAAAACAACATCCGCCTGCCGGATGAAGTGGCTTTCTTTATTGCGAAACGTCTGCGCTCCAATGTCCGTGAACTGGAAGGTGCACTGAACCGGGTGATTGCCAACGCCAACTTTACCGGGCGGGCGATTACCATCGATTTTGTGCGTGAAGCGCTGCGCGATCTGCTGGCGCTGCAGGAGAAACTGGTCACCATCGATAATATTCAGAAAACGGTTGCTGAGTATTATAAAATTAAAGTGGCTGATCTGCTCTCCAAACGCCGTTCGCGCTCTGTCGCCCGGCCGCGCCAGATGGCGATGGCACTGGCAAAAGAGCTGACAAACCACAGTTTGCCAGAAATCGGGGATGCTTTTGGCGGCCGTGACCACACGACCGTTCTGCACGCCTGCCGTAAGATCGAGCAGCTGCGTGAGGAAAGCCACGACATCAAAGAAGATTTTTCTAACTTAATCCGGACATTATCATCATAGCGCTATGAAATTTATCATTGAACGTGAGCAATTGTTAAAACCCTTACAACAGGTCAGCAGTCCGTTGGGCGGTCGCCCGACCCTACCGATTCTGGGTAACTTACTGCTGAAAGTCTCTGATGGCGTACTGCATCTCACAGGGACAGACCTTGAGATGGAGATGATGGCCGCCGTTCCGCTGGATCAGCCGCATGAAAACGGCGAAACCACGGTACCGGCACGGAAGTTCCTGGATATCTGGCGGGGTCTGCCGGACGGCGCGCAAATCAGTGTTGAGCTTGACGGTGACCGCCTTCTGGTCCGCTCCGGGCGCAGCCGCTTCTCGCTGTCCACGTTACCGGCCTCGGATTTCCCGAATCTGGATGACTGGCAGAGTGATGTCACTTTCTCCCTGCCGCAGGCAACATTGAAACGCCTGATTGAATCCACCCAGTTCTCCATGGCACATCAGGATGTCCGCTACTACTTAAACGGCATGCTGTTTGAAACCAGCGGCTCTGTGCTGCGCACCGTCGCCACCGACGGGCACCGCCTGGCGGTCTGCTCGCTGGATATCGGACAGGCGCTGCCGGACCATTCGGTGATCGTGCCGCGTAAAGGGGTTATCGAACTGATGCGCCTGCTTGACGGCGGCGATGCCCTGCTGAAACTGGAAATCGGCAGCAATAATATCCGCGCCCATGTCGGCGGGTTTATTTTCACCTCCAAGCTGGTGGATGGCCGCTTCCCGGACTACCGCCGTGTCCTGCCGAAAAACCCGGACAAAACGCTGACGGCAAATTGTGATATGCTGAAGCAGGCTTTTTCCCGTGCGGCGATTTTATCGAACGAGAAATTCCGCGGCGTGCGGATTTACCTGAGCAACAATCAGCTCAGAATTACCGCCAATAACCCGGAGCAGGAAGAAGCCGAAGAGATCGTGGACGTCACCTATGACGGAACGGACATGGAAATCGGTTTCAACGTCAGCTATGTCCTTGATGTTCTTAACACACTGAAGTGTGAAGATGTCTCGGTGAAACTGACCGATGCCACCTCCAGCGTGCAGATTGAAGATGACGCCAGTGATGCAGCCGCTTACGTTGTGATGCCGATGCGCCTGTAACACGATGATCCTCTCGCGTTTACTTATCCGTGATTTTCGCAATATCGAAAATGCGGATTTACCGCTGGCCGCCGGGTTTAACTTTCTGGTCGGCCCGAACGGCAGCGGTAAAACCAGTGTTCTGGAAGCCATTTACACACTCGGCCACGGCCGGGCATTCCGCTCAGTACAGGCGGGGCGTGTTATCCGCCATGATAACGACGAATTTATCCTGCACGGCAAACTCGGGCAGGAACAGACAGACCGGGCCACCAGCGTCGGCCTGAGTAAAAACCGCCAGGGTGACAGCAAGGTCCGCATTGACGGCACCGACGGCCATAAAATTGCCGAGCTGGCAAAATTACTGCCGATGCAGCTTATCACTCCGGAAGGTTTTACCCTGCTCAACGGCGGGCCGAAATTCCGCCGCGCTTATATTGACTGGGGCTGTTTCCACAATGAGCCGCAATTTTTTGCGCTGTGGAGTGATTTAAAACGTCTGGTGAGACAGCGCAATGCCGCCCTCCGCCAGGTATCGAATTACGGTCAGATCCGCCACTGGGATCAGCAGCTGATTCCGGTTGCTGAACAGGTCAGTCAGTGGCGGGAGCATTATGTGACAGCAATTGCTCAGGATATTGAGCAGACCTGTCAGCAGTTTTTACCTGAATTTTCGCTGAGTGTCTCTTTCCAGCGCGGATGGGATAAAGAGACCGATTATTCAGAGCTTCTGCAGCGCCAGTTTGAACGGGATCGCGCACTGACCTACACCGCCTCCGGCCCGCATAAAGCGGATTTACGGATCAGGGCGGACGGGGTGCCGGTGGAAGATTTACTTTCACGTGGTCAGTTAAAACTGCTGATGTGTGCGCTGCGGTTAGCACAGGGTGAATATTTCACCCGTCAGAGCGGGCAGCAATGCCTGTATCTGCTTGATGATTTTGCCTCCGAACTGGATGCCGGACGCCGTCTTTTACTGGCTCACCGGCTGAAAGCCACACAGGCACAGGTTTTTGTCAGTGCCATCACCCCTGAACAGGTCAGTGATATGGCGGATGAAAACAGTCGCCTCTTTGTCGTGGAAAAAGGTAAAATACAGGTTCAATAATCAGGATTAGATGAGCGGGAAACGTTGATGTCGAATACCTATGACTCCTCAAGTATCAAAGTATTAAAAGGGCTGGACGCAGTGCGTAAACGCCCGGGAATGTACATTGGTGATACCGATGACGGAACCGGTTTACACCACATGGTCTTCGAGGTTGTTGACAACGCTATCGACGAAGCCCTCGCCGGTTACTGTAAAGACATCGTTGTGACCATTCACAATGATAATTCAGTCTCCGTACAGGATGACGGCCGCGGGATCCCGACCGGGATCCATGAAGAAGAAGGCGTCTCCGCCGCAGAAGTTATCATGACTGTTCTGCACGCCGGCGGGAAGTTCGATGATAACTCCTATAAAGTCTCAGGCGGCCTGCACGGCGTCGGGGTCTCTGTTGTTAACGCCCTGTCTGAAAAACTGGAACTGGTTATCCGCCGTGACGGCAAAGTTCACGAGCAGATCTACCGCCACGGTGAACCGCAGGATCGCCTGACCATTGTCGGTGAAACTGACAAAACCGGGACGCGCGTGCGTTTCTGGCCGAGCATGGACACCTTCAAAGGCGAGACTGAATTCCAGTACGACATTCTGGCAAAACGCCTGCGCGAACTCTCCTTCCTGAACTCCGGTGTATCGATCCGTCTGATCGATAAACGCGACGGCAAAGAAGATCACTTCCACTACGAAGGCGGTATCAAAGCATTCGTGGAATATTTAAGCCGCGCCAAAACCTCGATTCATAACAACGTTTTCTATTTCTCCACCGAGAAAGACGATATCGGCGTGGAAGTCTCCATGCAGTGGAATGACTCTTTCCAGGAAAACGTGTACTGCTTCACCAACAATATTCCGCAGCGCGACGGTGGTGCTCACCTCGCCGGTTTCCGCGCCGCCATGACCCGTACCCTCAACAGTTATATTGAGAAAGAAGGGCTGAATAAAAAATCCAAAGTCAGCACCACCGGGGATGATGCCCGTGAAGGGCTGGTGGCAGTCATTTCCGTCAAAGTGCCGGATCCGAAATTCTCCTCTCAGACCAAAGACAAGCTGGTCTCTTCCGAAGTGAAAACGGCGGTTGAAACCCTGATGAACGAAAAGCTGTCTGAATATCTGGATGAGAACCCGAACGACACCAAAATCATTGTCGGCAAAATTATTGATGCCGCACGTGCCCGTGAAGCCGCACGCCGCGCCCGTGAAATGACCCGCCGTAAAGGCGCGCTGGATTTAGCCGGTCTGCCGGGTAAACTGGCGGACTGCCAGGAACGCGACCCTGCATTCTCCGAACTGTACTTAGTGGAAGGGGACTCTGCGGGCGGCTCTGCAAAACAGGGGCGTAACCGTAAGAACCAGGCAATCTTACCGCTGAAAGGTAAAATCCTGAACGTTGAGAAGGCGCGTTTTGATAAAATGCTGGCTTCTCAGGAAGTTGCCACCCTGATCACCGCACTCGGCTGCGGTATCGGCCGCGACGAATACAACCCGGACAAACTGCGCTATCACAGCATCATCATCATGACCGATGCCGACGTCGATGGCTCACACATCCGTACCCTGTTACTGACCTTCTTCTACCGTCAGATGCCGGAAATCATTGAGCGCGGTTATGTGTATATCGCACAGCCACCGCTGTATAAAGTGAAAAAAGGCAAGCAGGAACAGTATATTAAAGATGACGAAGCGATGGAGCAGTATCAGGTCTCTATCGCGCTGGATGGCGCGGCACTGTATGTAAACGAAACTGCAGCGCCGATTCAGGGCGAACATCTGGAAAAACTGCTGCACGAATACAACGGCGCACACAAAATTATCCGCCGCCTGGAGCGTCTCTATCCGCTGGCACTGTTAAACAGCCTGGTCTACCAGCCGAAACTGGAAGAATCCGCGCTGCTGAACAAAACCGAGGTTGAAGCCTGGGCACAGAGCCTGACTGAGCGCCTGACCCGTCATGAAGAGCACGGCAGCACCTACAGCTACCGCATTGCGGAAAACAAAGAGCGCCAGCTGTTTGAGCCGGTACTGACTATCCGTACCCACGGTGTTGATACTGACTACAATCTGGATTTCGATTTTGTTCACGGCAGCGAATATGCCCGTATCTCCAAACTGGGTGAGCTTATCCGTGGTCTGATTGAAGAAGGTGCTTATGTTGTCCGTGGTGAGCGCCGTCAGAATGTCAGCAACTTTGAACAGGCCCTTGACTGGCTGATGAAAGAATCACGCCGTGGTCTGGCTGTGCAGCGCTATAAAGGGCTGGGTGAAATGAACCCGGAACAGCTGTGGGAAACCACCATGAACCCGGAAACCCGCCGTATGTTGCAGGTTACGGTGAAAGATGCGATTGCAACGGATCAGTTATTCACCACACTGATGGGTGATGATGTTGAACCGCGCCGTGCCTTTATCGAAGAGAACGCCCTGAAAGCAGCAAACATCGACGTATAATTTTTTCCTCTCTCTGAGACCCCATAAAGCCCGGTTTTCCGGGCTTTATTTTTTATGACACGGAACATTTCGGTCGGTTCATTCAGAATAGTCACACCAGCTTCAACTATCTCATTTAACAAAGTTTCATATCCTATTGATGTGATTATTATTTCCTTAGGAAAAAAGGAATAAATATGGCAATGAAAGGGATGAAAATCCAAAGTACTATCATTTTATTTTTATTGAAATGATTTAAGCATGCTATGTTGTAGAATATTATCGGTAGTATAAAAATAAAAAGAAGGATTAATGAACTATCATGGAAAAGAAAAAGAACCGGTATATACCAAATAAATTGAAACAAAAGAATAATAAAATATTTAAGACGCATATCCATGCTATCTGTTATTTTTTTATATTTAGCTGAATTTATTATTATAATAACAAGTGATGAGATAATAAAACAGAACAGATAAGTAAACATCAGGTACAGTGGATACTTTTCAATATAAAAATCAACAGAGCTTGCTGTTGTTATTTTTTTAATGGATAGCGTTATAAGCAAAATAAAATAAGCAGCAATATAAAACAATATAACCCTGCTTATAGTTAGTTTCGTCAATTTAAGTAAAATTATAAATACGAAAATTGAAATCAATGAAAATGATAATGAATTCAACATCGTAAAATTAAATACATTATTTTCATTTGTATAATATATTTGAGTTGCATTTTTTGAAAACAAGACCATTTCATTGAAATAACTCATATTCACAAAGAACAGTATAACTGATAAAACTATGAAAACAAAAACTTCCTTTTTATATTTTATCATTTTATAGTTGCCCTGAAATTACTCTCATTAATTCTGAAAATTCACCCGGACTACTTATCTGAGTTAGTTTTTTTGTTTTCTTATTATAACGAGCCATTGCTATTGGATCATCAAGCCCGCCATTTGTAGAATAAAATGTAATACTACTATTACCGTAGAGTTTTATATTCTCTATGTCGTCATCTCCATAATTTAACATCTCTAAGACAAGGATTCTTGGTTTTGTTAAAATGTCCGGAATGGGTATTATTGCGGACTTTGGCATGGCGATAAGTGATGTGTAATAGCCAGCAAAAACTAATTTTATTTTTTTGTTTCTTTGCTTGTTGGCTCGTATCCTAAAATATATTTTAATTTTTGTTTAAATGTTGGAGATAGTGAGTCGACTCTTTCATCATCTATATAAAGCTCATGCTCAGATGATACATTATAAACGACCCGATATATTTGATATGACGTTGCTGCAAATGGTAATGATACAATTGCATTTGGTACTATTTTTTCTATGATAAAGTAATCATCACCTGACTTAATTATATTATTCATATATCCTCCATATATATTTTCCTATGAACAGGATACAAAAAAAACACATTAAGTAAATAAGAAAACCCAACATATAACTGCATTAGTGATTAGTACTTAATTACAATGGTTAGCAATATGACATCATTGATGCATTATTATATGGCAAGTTCACTGAGGTTACAGACCTGATTAAATATACATAAGGACTGGTCAAATCACCCCGTAAGATGCTTCAGATTTGTGGTAACAAGACCGACCATTCCCGAGACCAGTAACTGAATCGCCAGTGTGACCAGAATAATACCGGAGATCCGCGCCAGGGTGTCCATCACCCCGGGGGATAAACGTCCGTGCAGCGGCCCGGTTGCCAGAAAAGTCAGGGCAATAGTGGGCAGCATCAACAGGATCACCACAGAAAGCTGTATCAGCCCGGACAGGGAATCACTGTGTCCGGCCAGCGAAATTCCGACCGCTATCGTGCCGCCGCCCATCGACAGCGGAAAAAGCAGCGGTACCATTGCCAGCCGCATAATATCTTTCGGCGGTGTCACACTGACCGGAATATCACTGTGCTCCTCTTTGACCCCGCGGATAAGCATCGGCCATCCCTGTGCCAGCAGCGCAATGCCACCGGTGACGGTCAGGGCATCCGCACTCAGCCCGAGAGCCGTCAGCAGCCAGTTCCCCAGCCAGATAACCACCAGCATGACCAGCGTGTATCCCGCCGCAATTTTCCAGGCGATTTGCCACAATATGTTCCGGTCAATCCGGCCGAGGATAATCGTGGCGGCAGTGATGGTTGCCGGAGGGCTGAACAGCGACACAAAAGTCACATAATTGAGCAGAATATTATCGAGCCATTCATTCATCTTTCCGGCTCCGTTTCCGCAGATAACCGGCAGCCAGACAGAGAATAAGTGCCGCAGCAATCACACTGACAGAAATAAACCCTCCGCTCAGCAACGTCACCACAAACCCGGCCAATACCGCAGTGACAAGGACAATCCCGGTCCCGGTAATGAGTTTTGATGCCCGGATAACCGCGCTCTGACGCCACGCCACCACCAGCACCATCAGATAACACAGGAGGAACGTAAAACTGGCGACATTTGCCAGATCACTGAGATTCAGGAACAGCGCCAGCAACAGTGTCAGCAGAATGAGCAGAATATTCACTGTTGTTCCCTGCCGGAATACTGTTTTTCCCCAGGCATCCGGCAGAATACCGGTGCTGCACATTCTGTCGGTGATATTGAAGGCGGAGAACAGCGTGGCATTAATGGCGGATGTTGTCGCCAGCAGCGCGGCGGCGGCCACAATCACAAAACCGGTTTTCCCCCATACGGGGTAAGCCACCTGAGCCACAGCGGTATCGGCATAGCGCACCAGTTGAGATGGCGAGAGATTGCCGAGCAATACCAGCGCCAGGCTGATATACAGCACAATCGTAAATAAAATGGCGATCATAAATGCCCTCGGCATCACCCGGCCGGGGTCTGCCACTTTATCTGAGGCATTTGCCATCATACCGAACCCGGCATAGGCGAAAAAGGTCAGCCCGACGGCGGAAAAAAGAGTATCTCCGGAAAACGTGCTGATATTCAGCAGTGTTGTATCCATGGTAAATACGCCCGTCGCCACCAGGGCGATAATAATCACCAGTTTGGTGCCCACCAGAAGGACTTCAACTTTACCGACAGCGTGGCTGCCGGTGATATTCATCAGACCGACTGCGATAATAATAAGCGCGGTATACACTTCCGGTAATAAGGCCGATTCATTTCCCTGATGAAAAAGCTGAACGGCATAGGCCCCGAACGCCCTTGCCACCATCGCCACTGTCAGGATCAGCGTGACAAGATACAAAAAGGATAAGGCAATCGTCAGCACAGCGGGAAATGACAGCCGGAAGAAATCAATAATGCCGCCCGGCGAGGGATAGCAGGCAGATAACCGGGCATAGGCATAACCGGCAAATAACGCAACCAGACCGCCGCAGGCAAAGGCAATCCATGTTGCAGACTGCATAATCAGCGCGGTCTGCCCCAGCAGGGCAAAAATCCCGGCACCGACCATCGCGCCTATCCCCAGCGCAATAACCTGTAACAGCGTTAACGGCTTTTCTGATGACACTGACTTCATACCCGACTCCTGAAACAAAATAGATGCAGCCACCGGCGTTAGTTTATAGCTGATAACGCCCGGAAGCCCGGGCGTTATCATTGTCAGCGGGATTACCGGTAAAGGTTATATCCCAGTGCGGCGGCAACCGACGCCACCATTTTCTGGCCTCTGACGCTGTTTCCGTCATCATCCAGCGGCGGTGAAAATGCCGCGATACCCATCACACCCGGTACCACTGCGAGGATCCCCCCGCCGACCCCGCTTTTGCCCGGTAACCCGACCGTGTATGCCCAGTCACCGGAGCGGCCATACAGCCCTTCCATGGTCATTTCCGCCAGGACAAACGGAGTATGCGCCGGATTCAGCACCTGCTCACCGGTTACCGGATTTTTGCCGTGTCCGGCCAGTGTCGCCCCCATTGTGGCCAGCTCTTTGGTGGTCAGCAGTGTGGAGCACTGACGGGTATACACATCACAGGCCTCCATCGGATCACAATAGAGGTTTTGAGCCGCATAAAGCAACCAGGATATGCCCCGGTTATGGAAATTGGTGGTCTGCTCCGACTGATTCAGTTCATCCGACAGTGCAATATTCTCCGACCCGAGACGGCGTTGCATCGTCAGGATGCGCTGCCAGCGTTCATCAGCGGTTTTTGCGGTTACCGCACTGACGGTCGCTATCGCACCGGCGTTCACCAGCGGCGACAACGGCTTGTCGTTATGCAGTTCCAGCGCCATCACTGAGTTAAACGGCAGCCCGGTCGGATCGGCACCAATCTGATCCTGAACGGCCTGCGGGCCGATATCCTCCAGCGCCAGTGCCAGCGTGCAGACTTTGGAAATTGACTCAATGGCAAACCGGTAATCAGCATCACCACTGCTGATCACATCGCCCTGCACAGTGACTACCGCAACTGCCGCCAGGTCGGACGGAATATTGGCCAGGAACGGAATATAGTCCGCATTCGCACCGCCGGGAGCCTGATGAAACTGCTGCCAGGCATTGGTCACCGCCTGCTTGATTGCTGTTAAATCTGTCATGATGCTTTTCCTTTGTTTTCCCATGTAAACGGTGCGAAATCACTGTCCGGATCACGCCAGCCTGGTTTACGGATCTGATAAACAACAAACGGAAGAAGAACGAACAGAACGGTCAGTCCGATCAGCGCCCCCACATACACTTCCGGGCTGCCGACCGCAATCTGTGCCGGCGGGATAAAGCTGAACAGAAACGCGGTTAATGAACCGAGCAGCCCCATACCGCCGAGGATAATCATCCCCGCATTACCACCCGGAATACGGTACGGGCGGGCACGCTGCGGCTGACTGAAGCGCAGGTAAATTGCGGCGCTGAACATCAGCATATACATAATCAGATAGAGAATAACCGTCAGCTGACTGAGGATCTGATAGGCCGCCTGTACGGACGGCAGCACCACAAACAGCACCGCCAGCAGAGAGACCAGCACAGCCTGCACCAGCAGGATATGTGTTGCCATCCCGTTCTTGTTGGTATGCTGGAACCAGTGCGGCAGGTAACCTGCTTTCGCCACTTCCAGAAGACCGGAGGACGGCCCGGCAACCCAGGTCACGACACTCGCCAGCACGCCGATAGCCAGCATGACGGCAACAATCGGCCCCATCCACGGAATGTGTGCCCATTTGAACATGTCATCGTAAGCCACCAGCAGGCTCTGAGTCAGGCTGATATCGGACTGAGGGATAATGAAGGCGATCGCCAGTGTGCCCAGCACAAAGATAGCCACCGTACCCGCCGCAGCCAGAATGATGGCTTTCGGGTAGTTTTTGGTTGGGTTATCAATGTCTTTCACGTGAATGGCGTTCATTTCCATCCCAGCGTAAAACAGGAAAATACTGGCCGCCAGCACAATGTTATCGAAATTTGAGAAATCCGGCAGAACCTGATCCCACGCCAGGTCAATCTGCGGCGTCTGGCCGCTGAACAGATAGGAGAAACCGAGTACAATCAGAATGATCGCCGGAACAATCGTCCCGATAATCCCGCCCCATTTTGATACCCGGGCAAATGCGCCGACCCCTTTAAAGGCAATAAACGTTGCCAGCCAGTAAATAAACAGGACAACACCGAGCACAAAGAATTTATTAGCCGCCAGCGCTTCATCAAATGCCTGATGCGGATTGATAAAGGCGAGTGATACCGCCCCGAATGTCAGCCCGGTCGGGAACCAGACCGTCACCTCAATCCACAGCATTGCCATCGCCAGAAATGCCAGACGCGGCCCGAAAGCCTCGCCGACCCAGCGGAACACCCCGCCTTTCTCCGACCAGCCGGTAGCCAGTTCAGCGGCAACCAGAGAGACGGGGATCAGAAAGAACACCGCCGCAAACAGATAATAGAAAATCGCACTGAGACCGTATTCCGCTTCGGCAGGCAAACCACGCAGGCTCACCACCGCCACAATATTCATGACGATAAGTGTGCCGACAGTCAGTTTGGCTGCACCGGAAGACGGTTTTTTGGTTGAAGTATCAGTCATAAAAGCACCCCGGAGGATAATGAGTGAGAGCCTCCGGCTGCGGATGCCAGCCGGAGGTCGTTGTTAATTAACCGTGATGGAAGGTTGCTTTAGCCGTGGAGTTCACCACCGGATTTTGCCTGAAGTGATCGATAGCCCGCTTGATATCATCCAGCAGCAGTGCGGCCAGGTCACGGCTGACACCGTGGCGGACCATAATACGCTGAACAACAGTTTTCTCTCTGTCCGCAGGAAGCGGATACGAGGCTATCAGCCAGCCGCGTGTGCGGATGCGGTCGGAAAGATCGTACAGATTAAACTGTGTTACGCCAGGTTTCAGCTTGTAAGCCACCGCCGGCAGTGCGCCGCGGCCGTCATACACCAGGTCGAAAACCCCCAGCTTATTCAGTTCATCCGCAAGCCATTGCGCAGTATCTGCACACGCCTGCTGAATTTTGGTATAACCGGCTCGTCCCAGACGCAGGAAGTTATAATACTGTGCAATGATTTGCCCGCCGGGACGGGAAAAATTCAGTGCAAATGTCGGCATATTGCCGCCGAGATAATCGACATTGAAAACCAGCTCTTCCGGCAGGTCTTCTTTGCTGCGCCAGACCACCCAGCCGACACCCAGCGGTGACAGGCCGTATTTGTGTCCGGAGCTGTTAATGGATTTCACCCGCTCAATCCGGAAATCCCACACCAGTTCCGGCTGGATAAACGGCGCGATAAACCCGCCGCTGGCACCGTCAACATGCAGCGGAATATCAAGACCGGTATCCCGTTGTATTGCATCCAGTTCTTTTGCCAGTTCCGCCACCGGCTCATAAATCCCGGTAAACGTCACCCCCAGTGTTGCCACCACGCCGATGGTGTTTTCATCGCAATATTTGCGCAGATCAGACGGCTGCATACCGAGGGCATCACCTTCCAGCGGGATCTGACGCAGTTCAACATCAAAATAGCGGGCAAATTTTTCCCAGCACACCTGTACCGGGCCGGTTACCAGGTTCGGTTTACCGGTCTCTTTCCCCTGTTTTTCGCGGTTTTTACGCCAGCGCCATTTCATTGCCAGCCCGCCGAGCATTGCTGCCTCACTGGAGCCGGTGGTAGAGCAGCCGATGGTTTCCTGTGCCTGCGGGGAATTCCACAGGTCAGCAATAATATGCACGCAGCGGCTTTCAATTTCAGCGGTTTGCGGATATTCGTCTTTGTCGATCATGTTTTTATCGACACTGTCTGTCATCAGCTGTTTGACTTCATCCTCAACCCAGGTTGTACAAAATGTCGCCAGATTCTGACGTGAGTTACCATCCAGCAGTAATTCATCGCGGACCACACTGTAAATAATCCGCGGGTCACTGCTGTCTTCCGGCATTTTGTATTTAGGGAGTTTTGCATCCGAGTCCGTTGATGCGTAAATATCAATAAATTCTGAACTATTTTTACCTTTCACCGCATGAAGAGACATAAAACCTCCTTCTCAGATCACTTATTGATAGTTAAAATTAATTAACTCTATTGTTATCCTGCTCGCGGATAATGGCGGGAACACAGAGAAACACCCGCTTAAAACCGTGCGTTCAGTGAAGTAACTTATGTATATTAGCTTATGAAATACACAATTTTCAAATCTGTAAAATGAGTTAATATTTACAATTTCTTATGTTATTCGTCTTTTTTCGATAGTAATAAATAAATAGAACTGATTAAAAATCAGGATTAACACAAAAGAAACATTTATTTATTACGTTACGTTTTTGTGAAATTAATACATCTTTATATAAACACGTCACAGAATAAAATTAATAAAAAAAGAATGAATGACCGGAAAAATAGTGTAATAAGGATGATCATAGATTGGTGTCTTTTTTTCCTACCCGAATCAAGCTACTTTTACAAAATCGGGAATCACAGACAAAAAAGCAGGAAAGATACAGATATAGCCGGTCATTTAAAACATACCGCTGAATATAAACACGATGCCAGGTTGTTTGGCTGGTAACCCGGATTTTAGTTTTCATAAAGAATAAATAAACGCTATAAAACGGTACCGGAAATGTACAACACATTATATGTACAGTTTTAACAGGAAAATAAAAAAGGGAGAGGAATAAAGTGTTACCGGCACATTTTGTGCAAATAACAAACAATAAACGGAATGTAACTATAATCCCGGCAATATAGGTCTGATATCTGTTTTTCAACCGTAAAAAACACATTCAGACTGTTGTTTAACCGGTTTAGTCAGTAAGAAGATGCTGATACTGCAAAAAAAGCAAAACACAAATAAAAAAAATGACTCATGTGAAAAAACCAACACATGAGTCTGAATTTACACTAAATATCAGATTATTATTATTATTTTAATAAAATATTCAGCATTCTGCGTAACGGCTCTGCAGCCCCCCACAGAAGCTGGTCACCCACCGTGAATGCTGAGATATAATCCGGCCCCATATTCAGTTTACGGATACGCCCGACCGGTGTTTTCAGTGTGCCGGTAACCGCCGCCGGGGTCAGTTCACGCACGGTAATATCGCGATCATTCGGCACCACACGCACCCACTCATTATGGGCAGCCAGCAGAGACTCAATCTCCGCAACCGGCAGATCTTTCTTCAGTTTCAGGGTAAATGCCTGGCTGTGGCAGCGCAGTGCGCCGATACGGACACACAGGCCATCCACCGGAATAATATTCTGGCCACGGGACAGGATTTTGTTGGTTTCTGCCTGCCCTTTCCATTCTTCACGGCTCTGGCCGTTATCCAGCTGCTTATCAATCCACGGGATCAGGCTCCCGGCCAGCGGTACGCCGAACTGTTCTGCCGGTAATGCCCCGCTGCGGGTAAACTCAGTGACTTTGCGTTCAATATCCAGAATCGCGGAAGCCGGGTCCTGTAACTCTTTCACCACATGGGCGTTCAGTGCCCCCATCTGTACCAGCAGCTCACGCATATGGCGCGCGCCGGCACCGGATGCCGCCTGGTAGGTCGCCACAGAAGCCCACTCCACCAGATCCGCCTCAAACAGGCCGCCCAGTGACATCAGCATCAGGCTGACCGTACAGTTACCGCCGACAAATGTTTTAATCCCGCGGTTCAGCCCTTCTTCTATATGCTTACCGTTCACCGGGTCGAGAATAATGATAGCGTCATCATTCATCCGCAGTGCTGATGCCGCATCAATCCAGTAACCATCCCAGCCGCTCTGACGCAGCTTCGGATAGACGTCATTGGTGTAATCGCCGCCCTGACAGCTGATAATAATGTCGAGTGAGCGCAGTGCGTCAATATCAAATGCATCCTGTAACGTACTGCGGTGCCCGCCGAATGACGGCGCTTCCCCGCCGCTCTGCGAGGTTGAGAAAAATACCGGACGGATCCCGTCAAAATCCCGCTCTTCTGTCATGCGCTGCATCAGCACCGACCCCACCATCCCGCGCCAGCCGGCAAATCCCACATTTTTCATCGTGATGTTTCCTTTTATTCTCATCTGAACTGCGTTTGCAATACACTTAACCTGACAAAATATGAATAACGGTGCAAGTGAATTTATTGATGATCCCCCGCTGTTCAGAAGCCGGACTTATATCAGGCAGCGGGTTCTCATCCGGCCGCCGGTGCTTTATGCTGGGGATAACACAACAGTGATCAGAACAGGGCGGAATCATCATGTATTACGGTTTTGATATGGGCGGGACAAAAATTGAGCTTGCCGTTTTTAATGAAGCACTGGAACCGGTCTGGCAAAAGCGTATCGCAACACCGAAAGAGAGCTACGCCGCGCTGCTTGAGGCATTCCGGCAGCTGACAGAACAGGCGGATACCGAACTCGGATGCAAAGGAAAAATCGGCATCGGCGTTCCCGGTATTGTGAATCATGAAAAAGGAACGGTATTTACCACCAATGTGCCCGCCGCACAGTATCAGCCGCTGCGCCGTGATCTGGAAACGATACTGCAGCGCCCGGTAAAAATTGAAAATGACGCCAACTGCTTTGCACTCTCCGAAGCCTGGGATCCGGCATTCCGCCACTACCCGACAGTACTGGGACTGATCCTCGGCACCGGTGTCGGCGGCGGCTTTGTGATTAACGGCACCGTGTTACCGGGGAAAAACGGGATTGCCGGTGAAATCGGCCACATCAATATGACACTGGAAGGGGATAAACTTCTCGGCCATCAGGTTCCGGAGACCCTCTGCGGCTGCGGAAAAACCGGCTGTTTTGAAACCTATCTTTCCGGCCCGGGATTTGAGCGGATTTTCACGGCATTTTACGGTGAAAAACTCAGTGCGGTTGATATTATCACCCGTTACTACGATGGTGAGCATAATGCAAAATTGCACGTTGAGCGGTATATGTCGCTGCTCGCACACTATCTGGGGAATGTACTGAGTGTCTTTGATCCTGATTTACTGGTGATCGGCGGCGGATTATCACAATTTGAGGAGATTTACCGCCTGCTGCCGGAATACCTGCCGCAGTACCTCTACGGTGTTGCCTCACTGCCTGCTATTCATAAAGCCCGTTACGGCGATTCCGGCGGCGCCCGGGGAGCGGCCTGTCTCAATTTTTCTGCCTGATAAACACTTATTTACTGCCTGCAGTATCGTTACCCGGAGTCGCTTCACAACCAGTTATCTAAGCTCTCAGGTTTTCATCTTATAGTTTATGTTTGGTATTCGGTCTATTAATAAGAGGAGACTGAGTTAATTCCCGGCTGCTTACCGAAATCTAAGGTTTCGTCAGGAAAATATACTTTTTACATAGTTAGCTATTCCGGATCACCATGCATCAGAAAATAACAGACTCCCGCTTACACCAAATAGCCCCGGAGTTGGGATCACGGCCCGGCTTCGAAGGGCTGACTTTTGACGAAGGTTGTCTTACTTTTACGTTTGGGGAGACCGTTGTCCTGGTTGAAGAGGTACGTGAGGGTTTCGTACTGACCGGATTTGTGGATTCGCTTCCGGATGAAACTTCAGAACGGCTGCTTGCGGCTTGCCTGATATCCAACCTCAACGCAGTTAAGTCAGATTTCCCCGTAATCTCCGTTGAGGAAACGACAAGATCGCTGATATTACAACGGTGGTCTCATGCCGGGACTGCAGAGGAACTCATCGCCGCAATGGAACAGTTCTCCGGGCAGATCAGACGGGCACGTGATTCCGTATGCCGGTTCAGTGAAAAAATTGACACGAAAAGGCTGTGAATTGATATGACTGCTTTACTCTCGTCTATTCCTGCCAGCCCTTCAGTCCGGCTGAGCACAACATCATCAAAGCAGCTGAATGAATCAGGTGTTATTGCAACGCCCTATTCCATCGGCGGAAAGATTCTCTCGTATCTGGCGGGGATCCCGATCTTCCGGCATTGCGCGTTTTCCAGGCACGAATTGCATCACAACGAGGAAGCCAACGCCGCGTTCATCAATGCAATCCGTGACGGACTTGGCGAATACGAGGCTGAGTCTGCGCGTCTCCTGCTTGGACTTCACTGTAAACCGGGGCGGGTCATCAATGGCTTAACAGCCCATACAATACTTACCTGCATTGGTGCAAACCAGCAACAGTTAGCCCTCAGCAAGCAGGCAATTGAGCCCATCATGCCAGATCCGGTGGTGCAACGGACCACTCTTGAAGTAATCAGTCATCGCGAGGTTGAAGCTCACAATGGGTTATCTGATGAACCCCCCTCCGTCGCCGGGCTTTGCTGTTTGCTCACCAGAAACGTGTCAGATACAGATGTCCTGCTCATGCGAACGACCATGACGGGAAGCGCTCTCTATCTGGAAAAAAAGGACAAAGTCACAGCAACGCCGGCGTTACGCGAGCGCGAAACCAACGCAACTAACTATATCAATACGTGCCCGGCTTTCAAACCTTATCTCAAAGAGCTGTGCGGGAATTCCGGTGTGACGGCAGCTGATCTGCGGAGAATGTCAACATCCGCATTCGAAAACGAGTTAAAAAGTAAATATCGTGCACTAGGGCCATCAATGGCGTCACGGGACGAAATTTGCCGGACACCGACAGAAGTGACCATACATTGGATCAGCATGTTGCAGGAAGCAATGACCACAACAACAGACGAATCCGCCAGAAGCTTAATAACGGGGTTGCTCAAAGGGCAGCAAACCCGGTGGATGGAACATAACCTGACGATTAAAGCTACAACAAATGCATTGCAACGTGACAGCGATGTACTACGCAGTAACGGGCTTTCAGAACTGGCCGATGTTGCTGCCTGCAGACCCGGGAGCGATTCAGCTTCTAAATCGAAAAGCCTGCTTGGTCAACTACCGGCTTCCGTGCAGGGTATCCCGCTGACCCGCTTGCACGATAACATTTATGGACGAGTGTTTGAGTCTCGCTGGATCGCGAACCTGGTAGATAATCCACCGGAAGATATTTTGTCGAACATGCAAAAAATAGGAGGCGGTGTAGCAGACCTGGTGGCTGGTTTACCTCTGCGTATCCGGCAGAATGTCATCCGTTATCTGCAAAAGCAGGTAGCGAATGATGCCCGCTTCTGGTTTGGAAAAGTAGATAGTATCGATATGCTTGCCCGGTCAACATGGCCGGGTTCCGATATGCTTCTCCAAAAACTTTTGCGGAGCAACGTAGAAAACGGACAGCAGTGTATCGCTATACCTTATCTTTCAGTTAAAGTATTCAATGCGTTAAAGAAGTCAGGTATCAACATGGACTGGATATGCAAAACGAATAAAAATTATTCGACACATATACACAAAAATAACGGTCGGATCAGGGTGAATAATCATAACAGTGTCATACCTGTACCTACGGCAGGTATTACACTCCGTCATCAACCAGCAGCCGTCAGTGAAGTGTGGATGACGACGACTAACCGGCCCTCCTTGCAGACTCGTCCGCGAACCGCCAATATTCCCATGCCGGTACAACAAGCGCTATTACATGGTATTCCTTATGCGAACGGTGTTTCCGGTTCAACAAATATTATGCTGGGCATCATTGCGCACTTGCGGGACGAGGGCAAACACATTGATCCGCAATCAGCATTGCTTGGTATCACCATGTTTCTGAATTACGACGGAGGTCACTCAATTCATGAGGTTCTCTGGGTCGCCAACCAGTGTGAGCCCAGGCTGAATCTGCAATTGCGTGCATCTCCGCGAAAGCGAAAAAAGGACAAATCAAAATTCATCTCGAATTACGAAAGCTTCCAAAGCCTATATGCCGCAGCGGAATGCAGGAAGGCAGTAGCTGATTCGTTATCCAAAGCATGGACGGAAACCATCGAATATTTCCGGAATAATAGCTATTTTACGAAATCCATCAGTAAGGGGGAACTGAGAACGTTCAGTGAGGATACATAATTTATTGATAAATAAAACAATAACTATATAAAAAGACTACTGAACTTTGCTTACTGTTCCTTGCTCTCCAAACCCCGTAAATAATAAAAAGAATATCGGCTAACTCTTATATTATTTTCCCGGAAAAAGGTTACATTAATCGGTATTAAAAACCGGCTGAATTCGTAAAAATACCGTGTTTATACATAGGAGATTATTCTATCTGCCCTGTATTACATCAGCCTGAGGGAAATTACGTATTGTTGTGATTTTTTATCTGTTATAAAGGCTAATGTTATGAATTTTGTCAATCATACTATTTTTCCGGCACTGAATTTTGACAGCGACAATCAGCAAAATGATACATTTCATATTGTTGCGTCACGTATTACGTATGATATCCGGATAAATAACCGTGATGGTCAGAGTCAGCTGGTGATATCCCCGGAACAATCCATGCTGAATTATACGGATATCAGTTACAGTGAAATGGTTGATACCAGTATTGAATATGAAAGTGATTTAGCCCCTTATAAACCGAAAACCGATATTGTTATTAACGCCACCGCATTTGTACCGGAGAATAATCCGGTACCGGTTTTTGATGTCGGTATTCAGATCGGAAAATATCAGAAAGTCCTGCGCATATTCGGCCCCCGTTACTGGATAAAAGAGGATAACGAGTGGTTTCTGACAAAATCTGAACCTATCCGTTATCTTGATATCCGTTATGAATATGCCTCCGGCGGGACATACAGCACCGGTAACCGCGTTTTTACCTCTCCGGCAAACCCGATTGGTATGGGCTGGTATCCGGCGGAATTTCTGGCGCAGTGTGATAAAACACAACTACCGGCACATCAGATAGAATCCCCTGATATCCCGGCAGAGCATATCAGTCAGATACTCCGTCCGGACGGTTTCGGCTTTTTCGGCCGGACCTGGCAGGAACGGGCAGAGTATGCCGGTCATTATGACCCGGTATCATCACTCCCGCCGCAGACACCGGATAACCTCAATTACTGGTGCGGTGCCCACCCGACACTGCAAATTCCGCATCTTAAAGCCGGTAATAAACTGCCGCTGAAACTGTTCGGTCTGGTCTCCGCCACTGAAATTGAACGCCAGCATGTGCTGTTTTATGTTCCGGTGGAGAACCTGTTTGTGTTTATCAGCTCCGGTCTCGGGTTTTCCATCCCGAAAAATTTACAGCTCGACACCATCGTTGTGGACATGAACCTGAGAAAAGTGTTCTGCACTTACCGTATCGCCCTTCCGGAATCGCTGAATATCGCCGAAATGACGCTGCGCCACATTCCTGATCATCCGGCCAGATAACCTGGTACATTTTTACCTTAAAAACACCGTTATTGTCTTCACTGAAAATTACGGTTAAGTAATGATTTAAAAATCCCGAAACTCAGATTTATTTAAATTTAAAATCCCTATCCGGGATAAAAAACGAATAACATAAAAAAGGTTGTCACATCAACAAACCAGAATAAGCATAATATTAATTTAACAATTAAAGAACGCTTAAATTGTTTCATTTCCATGACAAAAAATAATTTTTAAAAATAAAAAAATCTATATTTCCCGGTCAATTGCGAATATATTAGCCAAAAAATAAAACAACCATTCTGTACTGTCTTTTAACAGTGCGGAAGACTATTTGTTCATTATTTTATATCACCCGGGGTTATCATGAAAAACAACATGCCTGTCACACAGCATGAATACTTACTTAACGATAATGCAATATTAATGTCAACCACTGACACTCAGAGCCATATAACCTATGCAAACTCTGCATTTATTACCGCAAGCGGGTTTGAGGAAGGGCAATTAACCGGGCAGCCTCATAATATTATCCGCCACCCGGATATGCCCCCTGCTGCTTTTGCTGATATGTGGTATACCCTGCAACAGGGTGACAGCTGGACAGGTATTATCAGAAACCGCTGCCGTAACGGCGATCATTACTGGGTGCGGGCAAATGTCACCCCGGTATGGCACGATAAAAAATTAACCGGCTATATTTCTGTCCGGACCGTACCAACCCGTGATGAAATAAAAAAAAGCGCCTCTCTTTACAGCAGGTTAAAGAATAATAAATTAAACGGATACCGTCTTTTTAAGGGCATTATTATCCGCAAAGGGAAACTGGCATTTTTATCATTACTGAAATGGCTGCCGGTCGGGCAGCGGATTAATTATTCCTTATTAACTGTCATGTTATTAACCCTGGCGCTGGTATTTTCACCATTAAACCCGTTTATTCAGGCGGGTGGTGTGGCGGCTTTATTTCTTCTGCTGTCGGTGTATCTCAAGTCACAGATCTCTCAGCCGGTTAAATTACTGCTGTCACAGATGAAAAAAGTCGTTTCCGGGCGGAAACCGGATCCGGTACACATGGACAGAGTGGATGAAATCGGGCTGCTGATGCGCCTGGTGAATCAGTCAGGACTTAATCTGAACTCGCTGGTGGATGATGTCAGCACGCAGGTTGCCGGGATCCGCGCTATCAACCTGCGGGTTTCACAGGAAACCACCGCGTTACATACCCGCTCAGAAGAGGCATCCGCCCATCTGCAGCAAACCGCTGTCGCCATAGAGGAAATCAGCAGCGCGGTACAGCAGACCGCCGAAAGTGTTTATCTGACGATGAATATCGCCGGTAATGCGAGTAACAGTGCAACACAAAGCAACGAAACCATGCAGAAAACCATCGATATGATGCATACCATTTCTGCGGATAATAATCAGATCGTTGATATCATAGGCGTGATTGACCGTATTGCCTTTCAGACTAATATTCTGGCGCTGAATGCTTCAGTGGAGGCTGCCCGTGCAGGGGATGCCGGACGGGGCTTTTCTGTTGTGGCTGCAGAAGTGCGCAACCTGGCACTGCATTCCGCTGCTGCCGCCAAAGAAATAAAAAGCCTGATTGAAAAAAATGCAGCCAATGTCCGCACCGGCGTGACAATGGCAGAGCAGACTGAAACCCAGCTCGGGGAGATGGTCACCGATGTGCTGAAAATGTCATCCATGATCAATGAGATCGGCCTTGCCACCAAAGAGCAGACTCAGGCGCTGGAGCTCATCAATGAATCTGTCGCCCGTATCGGCACCATGACCGGCAACAATACTGAAATGGTCAATAATGTCACCGGTGCCACCTCTGAACTGACGCGGCGCTCCTCGCGATTACAGCAGGCAATTCAGGTTTTCGGTAATCATGCCTGAGCTGATGCGGCAAACCGCGCGACCCGTTTACCGTTGTTTAATGCCGGTTTGCTGTGTGTCTGAACAGCGGTGTGATCCGTCAGGCGGAAATCCCGTGTCCGTGACTGTAAATCCGCAACCTGAGCCTTAAGCGCATCAGAAGAACCGGCAAGCTCATCGGCGATCATCACACTGCCCTGAGTTGCCTGTTCCAGCTCGGAAAGGGCTGTTGCTATCTGCTCAATACCCTGCTGCTGCTGCTGCGTGGAAACAGAGATCTGCGCCATCAGGCCGTTTACCCGCTCCGCACCCTCAACAATCTTATTCATATTCACTTCAGCGCGGTGAACAATATCCTCACCCCGTTTAACATTATCGGTTGTCACGGAAATCAGGGATTTAATATTTTTGGCAGATTCTGAACTGCGGTGAGCCAGATTTCTGACCTCACCGGCAACCACGGTAAACCCTCTGCCGTGCTCACCGGCACGGGCAGCCTCCACGGCAGCATTCAGTGCCAGAATGTTGGTCTGGAAGGCAATGGAATCAATCAGGGTGATGATTTCAGTCATCTTATTAGTACACTCATTAATAGAATGCATATTCGCAGCCACTTCCTCCATCAGTTTACCGCCATGTCCGGCAAACTCCGTTGCTTCCTGCGCATGCTCACTGACCAGCACCGTATTCTCCGCATTATTTTTAGTCCCGACGGCAATCTCCTCCATATTGGATGCCGTTTCCACCAGCATGGCTGATTGCTGCTCCGTCTTGGCAGATAACTCAAAACTGCGCATTGCCAGCTGTTCAGATAACACCGATGCGGAATCTGATGAACTGCGGATCTCACTGACCAGCAGAGAAAGGCTTTCCGCCAGCTGATTCACCCCGGGGATCAGGCGTCCGGCACAGTTATTACCAAAAACCGGGATCCGCACCGATAAGTTACCGGCATTGACCTCATCAATACTGTTTTTCACGGCATTGATCGGCTTCACCAGATACGTCGTAATATAAAACCATGAGCAGATGAACGTAAAAACACACACAATATTAAGCATGACTAATTTAATCAGTGCGGGCAGAGACAAGAGAAAGATAATATTAATTGTAGTGAAATTACAGATGAGAAAGACGATGATGACGGTTCTTATACTGATATTTTTAAGCATAACTTACTCCAGCATTAGTATTTTGCGATATTTTTAGTGCCTGAATCTTAATTTATTTTTTATTTTGGCTTTCTATATAATTGGTTATTAAAGAAATAAATTCAAATTCTATTACTGATAAGTAAGTGAACCTAATCACATTTAATTTATAAATATAATTATTAGTCAAATAATGATGTTGTTTTTCTTAAGGATGAGAATGGCGGGATAGAAAAAGCCCGGCGTGCATCACAGTGATGCGCGCCGGGCTTTACTAATTAATTATCTGAAACTAAATCAGGCTCAGCTTACTCAACCGTCACTGATTTCGCCAGGTTACGCGGCTGATCCACATCAGTACCTTTAATTAAGGCAACGTGATAAGAGAGCAGTTGTAACGGAATGGTGTAGAAGATTGGAGCAATAAGCTCTTCCGCATACGGCAGCGGAATAATTTTCATATTTTCGCTGTCGCTGAAACCGGCGTCTTTATCGGCGAAGACATACAGCAGACCACCACGGGCGCGAACCTCTTCAATGTTGGATTTCAGTTTTTCCAGCAGTTCGTTATTCGGTGCCACAATGATGACCGGCATATCCGCATCAATCAGTGCCAGCGGACCGTGTTTTAATTCACCGGCGGCATACGCTTCCGCATGGATATACGAAATCTCTTTGAGTTTCAGCGCGCCTTCCACGGCGATCGGGAACTGATCCCCGCGTCCCAGGAACAGAGCGTGGCTCTTGTCAGAGAAATCTTCCGCCAGCTGCTCAATGACTTTATCCTGAGACAGCATGCTCTCGATACGGCTCGGCAGCGCATGCAATGCAGTCACAATGCTGTGCTCCAGCGCCTCACCTTTGCCTTTCAGGCGGCCGAGGTAAGCCACCAGCATCAGCAGAACAGTCAGCTGAGTGGTAAATGCCTTGGTGGAAGCGACACCGATTTCGGTTCCGGCTTTGGTCATCACGGCAAAATCAGATTCACGCACCAGTGATGAACCGGCAACGTTACAGATAGCCAGCGAAGTCAGATAACCTAATTCTTTGCCCAGACGCAGTGCCGCCAGGGTATCTGCAGTTTCACCGGACTGTGAAATGGTGATCAGCAGGCTGTTCTTACGGCAGGCCGGTTTGCGGTAACGGAATTCAGAGGCGATTTCCACATCACACGGAATACCCGCCAGTGCTTCAAACCAGTAACGGGAGACCATCCCGGCATTGAATGAGGTACCGCAGGCAACAATCTGGATATGCTCAATACCGGACAGCACATCACGGGCTTTTTCGCCCAGCTCACTGAATTCGACCGTTTCATTACGCAGACGCCCTTCCATCGTGTTTTTGATGGCCAGCGGCTGCTCATAGATCTCTTTCTGCATATAATGACGGTAAATACCTTTATCACCGGCATCATACTGAACGTTGGATTCAATCACATCACGCTCAGTCTCATCACCATTGCGGTCAAAAATATGAACATGACGGCGGGTGATTTCAACGATATCCCCTTCTTCCAGGTAGATAAAGCGGCGGGTAACCGGCAGCAGCGCCAGCTGATCAGAGGCGAGGAAGTTTTCACCGACACCCAGACCGACCACCAGCGGGCTGCCTGAGCGGGCAGCAACCAGCAGTTCCGGCGTACGGGAATCCATAATTACTGTACCGTAAGCACCGCGCAGCTGCGGAATAGCGCGCTGCACAGCTTCACGCAGTGTACCGCCCTGAGAAAGCTCATGATTTACCAGATGAGCGATAACTTCAGTGTCCGTATCGGAAGTGAACTGATAGCCGCGGCCTTTCAGTAATTCCCGCAATTCACTGTAGTTTTCAATAATACCGTTATGAACAACGGCGATAGTCCCGGAAACATGCGGGTGCGCATTACGTTCCAGCGGTTCGCCATGCGTTGCCCAGCGTGTGTGCGCGATACCGGTGCCACCGGAAACCTGCGTTTTTTCTGCTTCTTCCGCCAGCATTTTCACTTTGCCGACTTCACGCAGACGGGTCAGATGCCCTTCGCTGTCCACAACCGCCATACCGGCAGAGTCATATCCGCGGTATTCCAGACGACGAAGCCCTTCTAACAGAATTTCAGCGATATCACGTTGTGCTACTGCACCAACAATTCCACACATAGTTGTACATTCCTGATTTAACGATGTCCTGCCTGATTGTCTTTACGGCGTTGCCGTGTCCCCGGGCTGTGTAGATATGGGGTTATTATTGTATTTACTTTTTCATTTTTACCGGGCGTTTCCAGCCGGCAATCTGGGTTTGTCTGACCCGGCTTATCACCAGTTCATTATCACCCACATCTTTTGTTACGGTTGTACCGGCACCGACAGTCGCACCTTTCCCGATAGTGACCGGTGCCACCAACTGGGTATCAGAGCCGACAAAAACCTCATCGCCGATCACGGTTTTGAATTTGTTTGCGCCATCATAATTACAGGTGATGGTTCCGGCACCGATATTCACATCGTTACCGATCTCCGCATCCCCCAGGTAGCTGAGATGTCCGGCTTTGGAGCCGATCCCCAGTGTCGCTTTCTTCATTTCAACAAAGTTGCCGACATGGGCTTTATCCGCCAGCACAGAGCCCGGACGCAGACGGGCAAACGGCCCGACAGTACAGTCGCGTGCCATTTCAGATGATTCCGCCACGGTATACGGGCTGAGCACCGAGCCGTCACCGATAACGCAATCTTTCAGCACACAACCGGCACCAATCACCACATTATTACCGAGAGTCACATTGCCTTCGATAATAACATTCACGTCAATGATGACATCTTTACCGTGTGTCAGAGTGCCGCGCAGGTCAAAACGCGCAGGATCCAGAATCATCACGCCTTCGAGTAACAGGCGATCAGCCTGTTCACGCTGATAAATACGCTCCAGCGCCGCGAGCTGAAGACGGTTATTCACCCCTTCCATTTCACTCAGTTTTTCCGGATGAGCGGTCTCAATACGACGCCCTTCCTGATGCGCAATGGCAATAATATCGGTGATATAAAATTCACCCTGCGCATTATTGTTGTTCAGTTTTGCTAACCAGCGTTTGAGATCGCCACCGTTGGCAACCAGAATACCGGTATTAATTTCGTTGATTTTCCGCTGCTCTTCAGAGGCATCTTTCTGTTCGATAATCCCGGTCACCTGACCGTTTTCGCGGATGATGCGACCGTAACCCGCCGGGTTATCCAGAATCACCGTCAGCAGACCAATGCCGCCTTCCGGTTTGACCGCCATCAGGCGTTCCAGGGTTTCAGCCGCGATCAGCGGAACATCGCCGTACAGCATCAGGATATCTTCGTCATCGGCAAAGTGAGGTGCAGCCTGCTGCATCGCATGCCCGGTTCCCAGTTGTTCTGCCTGTAAAACCCAGTTCAGATTCTGATCCGACAGCGTATTCTGTAATAAATCACCGCCGTGTCCGTAAACCAGATGCACATTCTGTGCGCCCAGTGAAAGGGCAGTATCAATCACATGCTGAACCATCGGTTTGCCTGCCAGGTGATGCAATACCTTCGGCAGTGCGGAGTACATCCGGGTACCTTTACCCGCAGCGAGAATTACCACACTTTTAGCATTCGTAGACATAAGAAATCTGATCGCTCCTCTTTTAGAGTGCCAAGTAAACCTGTTTACACACGAAAATACCACATATTTCGCAACGCAAAAAAGCCAGTCAGCGGATACTGACTGGCTTTTATATTTTAACTGCCTCGGTTACATCATCTTCTTGGCTAATTCGTCAATTACACGTAATTTTGCAATTGCTTTTGCCAGTTCGGCTGATGCCTGAGCATAATCCACGTCACCATGTGCTTTCCGGATGTTTTCTTCTGCGCGGCGTTTTGATTCCATCGCCAGTGCAGCATCCAGATCGTTTGCACGGATAGCCGTGTCCGCAAGTACGATAACGCCGTTTGGCTGTACTTCGAGCATTCCGCCTGAAAGGTAGATAAGCTCTTCTTCACCAAATTGCTTAACAATCCGTACCATGCCCGGTTTTATGGCAGTCAGCAGCGGGGTATGCATCGGGTAAATACCCAGCTCACCTTCACTGCCTGTCACCTGAATCTTCTGGACTAAGCCCTTAAATAGTTGTTTTTCGGCACTTACTACCGTCAGGTGAAACGTCATTGCAGACATATCAGCCTCCTGTCAACCGGATTAAATCTTCTTCGCTTTTTCCACAGCTTCTTCGATGGTACCCACCATGTAGAACGCCTGCTCCGGCAGATGATCGTAATCACCTTCCAGGATACCTTTAAAGCCACGGATTGTGTCTTTCAGGGAAACGAACTTACCCGGTGAACCGGTGAAGACTTCTGCCACGAAGAACGGCTGAGACAGGAAGCGCTGGATTTTACGGGCACGGGCAACAACCAGTTTATCTTCTTCTGACAGCTCATCCATCCCGAGGATTGCGATGATATCTTTCAGTTCCTGATAACGCTGGAGGATTGACTGTACGCCACGGGCAACATCATAGTGCTCCTGACCAACAACGAGCGGGTCAAGCTGACGGCTGGTGGAATCCAGCGGGTCAACCGCAGGGTAGATACCCAGAGACGCAATCTGACGGCTCAGAACGACGGTCGCATCAAGGTGGGCGAACGTGGTTGCAGGAGACGGGTCAGTTAAGTCATCCGCAGGGACGTAAACGGCCTGTACAGACGTGATAGAGCCTGTTTTGGTCGATGTGATACGTTCCTGAAGCACACCCATTTCTTCCGCCAGTGTCGGCTGGTAACCTACCGCTGAAGGCATACGGCCTAACAGCGCGGATACTTCAGTACCGGCCAGGGTATAACGGTAGATGTTATCAACGAACAGCAGTACGTCGCGGCCTTCATCACGGAATTTTTCCGCCATGGTCAGACCGGTCAGAGCAACGCGCAGACGGTTTCCCGGTGGCTCGTTCATCTGGCCGTACACGAGTGATACTTTGTCCAGAACGTTGGAGTCTGTCATTTCATGATAGAAGTCGTTACCTTCACGGGTACGCTCACCGACCCCTGCGAATACAGAGTAACCGGAGTGCTCGATCGCGATGTTACGGATCAGTTCCATCATGTTTACGGTTTTACCCACACCCGCACCACCGAACAGACCGACTTTACCACCCTTCGCGAACGGGCAGATCAGGTCCATTACTTTGATACCTGTTTCCAGCAGTTCCTGGGAGTTAGACAGTTCTTCGTATGTTGGTGCAGCACGGTGAATAGACCATTTTTCTTCTGCGCCGATGTCACCTTTCATATCGATCGGATCACCCAGAACGTTCATGATACGTCCTAAGGTTTTCACGCCGACAGGGACTTCGATCGGGTGGCCTAAATCGGTTACTTCCAGATTACGGCTCAGACCGTCAGATGTACCCATAGCGATACAACGGACAACCCCGCCGCCTAACTGCTGCTGAACTTCCAGCACCAGTTTTTCTTTACCATTTGTTACCTCAAGCGCATCGTACACTTTCGGTACTGCATCCTGAGGAAATTCGACGTCCACAACGGCGCCGATAACCTGGATGATTTTTCCAGTAGCCATCTTGAATCCTCTACGTAATTCGTAAAACCCGGGTGTTAAACCGCGGCAGCACCGGACACAATCTCGGTGAGTTCTTGTGTAATGCTTGCCTGACGCGCTTTGTTGTAAACTAAATTCAGCTCTTTGATCATGTTACCGCCGTTATCCGTTGCAGCTTTCATTGCAACCATACGGGCGGCCTGCTCACTGGCCAGGTTTTCCACAACGCCCTGGTATACCAGCGCTTCGATGTAGCGCCGTAAAAGGGAATCCAGTAACGCTTTAGGATCAGGTTCGTATAAATAATCCCAGGTTTTCTTCTTCAGGTTTTCGTCATCGCTTGGCGGTAACGGCAGAACCTGAACAATAGTCGGAACCTGAGACATGGTATTCACAAACCGGTTAGTTACAATGTACAGCTTGTCAAGACGACCTTCGTCGTAGGCCTGAAGCATGACTTTTACCGAACCGATAAGGTCAGCCAGCGAAGGTTCATCACCCATGCCGTTAACCTGAGCAACTACATTCCCGCCCACAGAGGCAAAGAATGACGCTGCTTTGGACCCGATCAGAGCCAGATCAGTCTGAACACCTTTGTCAGACCAGTCTTTCATTTCGACAATCAGCTTCTTGAACAGGTTAATGTTCAAACCACCACACAAACCACGGTCGGTAGAAACAACCAGGTACCCGACACGCTTAACCTCGCGTTCTTCGAGGTATGGATGTTTATATTCCAGATTACCCAATGCAATGTGACCAATCACACTGCGGATGGTCTCTGCATAAGGACGGCTGGCCGCCATGCGGTCCTGCGTTTTACGCATTTTGGACGCCGCGACCATTTCCATCGCTTTAGTGATCTTCTGCGTATTTTGTACGCTGGCGATCTTAGAACGTATCTCTTTTGCGCCGGCCATTTGCTCTCCTCATGAACCAGACGGCCTGTACTGTTCACACAGGCCGTTTAGTATTACCAGGACTGAGTTGCCTTGAAGGTATCGAGCACGTTTTTCAACTTCGCTTCGATATCATCGTTATAGCTACCCGTCTGGTCGATTTCTTTCAGAAGATCAGCATGTTCACGAGTGGCGTAGCCAATCAGAGCAGCTTCAAACGGCACGACTTTCGAAATTTCGATATCTTCCAGGTAACCACGCTCAGCTGCATACAGTGACAGAGACTGTTGTGCCACTGACATTGGTGCATACTGTTTCTGCTTCAGCAACTCGGTAACTTTCTGACCGTGGTCAAGCTGTTTACGGGTTGCATCATCAAGGTCAGATGCGAACTGTGAGAACGCCGCCAGTTCACGATACTGTGCCAGAGCGGTACGGATACCACCGGACAGTTTTTTCATGATCTTGGTCTGTGCTGCACCACCCACACGGGATACGGAGATCCCCGGGTTAACTGCAGGACGGATACCGGCGTTGAACAGCGCGGATTCCAGGAAGATCTGACCATCAGTGATGGAGATAACGTTAGTCGGAACGAACGCTGATACGTCCCCTGCCTGAGTTTCGATGATTGGCAGCGCGGTCAGAGAACCGGTTTTGCCTTTCACTTCACCCTTGGTAAACGCTTCCACATATTCCGCGTTAACACGCGCAGCACGTTCCAGCAGACGGGAGTGCAGATAGAAAACGTCACCAGGATATGCTTCACGTCCGGGCGGACGACGGAGCAGCAGGGAGATCTGACGGTAAGCAACCGCTTGTTTTGACAGGTCATCATAAATGATTAACGCGTCTTCACCGCGGTCACGGAAGTATTCACCCATTGCACAACCGGAATACGGCGCCAGGTATTGCAGTGCCGCAGATTCAGACGCACTCGCGACCACAACAATCGTGTTGGCCAGCGCATTGTGCTCTTCTAATTTACGGACAACGTTAGCAATAGTGGACGCTTTCTGACCAATTGCGACGTAAATACATTTGATGCCGGAATCACGCTGGTTGATGATTGCATCGATTGCCAGTGCGGTTTTACCGGTCTGACGGTCACCGATGACCAGCTCACGCTGACCACGGCCGATCGGAATCATCGCATCGACAGACTTATAACCGGTCTGTACAGGCTGATCAACGGACTGACGGTCGATAACACCCGGTGCGATAACTTCGACAGGTGAGAAACCATCGTGCTCAACCTGGCCTTTACCATCGATAGGCTCACCCAGGGTGTTGACCACACGGCCTAACAGGCCACGGCCAACCGGCACTTCCAGAATACGACCGGTACATTTGACTTTCATGCCTTCTGCCAGGTCGGCATAAGGACCCATCACAACCGCACCAACAGAGTCGCGCTCCAGGTTCAGTGCGATAGCATAACGGTTGCCCGGCAGAGAGATCATCTCACCCTGCATAACTTCGGCTAAACCGTGGATACGAATGATACCGTCGTTGACGGAGACAATCGTACCTTCGTTGTGAGCTTCACTCACGACATTGAACTGAGCAATGCGCTGCTTGATCAGTTCGCTGATTTCGGTGGAATTCAGTTGCATATGCTCCAGTCCCCTTAAGACTGCAAGACGTCGGTTAAACGCTCGAGTCGATTGCGAATGCTGTTGTCGATGACAAGGTCACCGGCGCGCAATACAAACCCCGCGATAACTGACTTATCAATTTTGCAATTCAGCTTAACTTTGCGTGACAGACGTTTTTCCATCGCTGCAGAAATTTTCGCCAGCTGCTGTTCATTGAGTTCGCCGGCTGAAGTGACTTCAACCTCAACGGTTGACTCCAGCGCAGCCCGCAGTGTTGCGAACTGACGGCTAACTTCCGGCAGGGTCACTAAGCGACCATTCTCAGCCATGATACGAACCAGGTTCTGCACATGCTCGTCAATCTGCTCACCGCAAACAGTGATAAACGCCTGAGCCAGGGTTTCCGGAGCAAAAGAACCGGAAATCAGATCTTCGATCTGCTCATTGCGTGTCACTTCCGCAGTAAATGCCAGCATGTTCTGCCATTTTTCAACGGCCTGGTTTTCCACAGCAAAGTCAAAAGCTGCTTTGGCGTAGGGGCGAGCTACAGTAACGATTTCTGACATGCCCCATCCTCCTTACAGTTCAGCGACAAGTTTATCAACGATGTCGCTGTTAGCAGCTTCATCCACGGAACGTTCAATAATTTTCTCGGCACCCGCGACAGCTAAAATGGCGACCTGTTTACGTAACTCTTCACGGGCACGTTTGCGTTCGGCGTCAATTTCCGCCTGCGCCTGTGCTACGATTTTGCTACGTTCAACTTCCGCTTCTGCTTTTGCCTCATCGATGATCTGAGCGCGTTGTTTATTCGCTTGATCGATCAGGGCAGATGCTTCCGCTTTCGCTTTTTTCATTTGGTCGGTCGCATTGGCTTGCGCTAAGTCCAGGTCCTTTTTAGCACGTTCTGCGGAAGATAAACCGTCAGCAATTTCTTTCTGACGTTTTTCGATGGCCGCCATGATCGGTGGCCATACATACTTCATACAGAACAAAACAAACAGGACAAACGCGATGGCCTGGCCGAGGATTGTTGCGTTAAGATTCACAGCACAATACCTCTTTATCTAATTGAGTTGATGTAAATATCCGGGAGTGGCCGTATCACTACGCAACCGCAAACATTACATACAAGCCCAGACCTACAGCAATCATCGGGATGGCGTCAACCAGACCCATTACGATGAAGAACTGAGTACGCAGCAGAGGGATTAAATCCGGCTGGCGTGCAGCGCCTTCTAAAAATTTCCCACCGAGGATGCCGATACCGATCGCAGCACCGATAGCCGCCAGGCCCATCATTACAGCGGCAGCCATGTACAGCAGATCCATATTCAGGTTTTCCATGACAGTCTCCAGTTTGTTTCAGTTAAATCACAGTTATTGGTAATAAAATTAATGCTCTTCAGACGCCATCGACAGATAGACGATCGTCAGAACCATGAAAATAAAGGCTTGTAACGTAATAATCAGTATGTGGAAAATCGCCCACGGAAGGCTCAGTAACCATTGTGACCACCACGGTAGCAGACCTGCAATAAGAATGAAGATCAGCTCACCTGCATACATGTTCCCAAACAGTCGCAGACCGAGGGAAACAGGTTTTGACAGCAGGCTTACCCCTTCCAGAATCAGGTTGACAGGAATGAATAACGGATGGTTAAAAGGCTGTAATGTCAGCTCTTTTGCAAATCCTTTCACGCCTTTCATCTTGAAGCTGTAAAAGAGGATAAGAACGAATACACCAATCGCCATCGACAGTGTGATACTTACGTCTGCAGTCGGAACGATACGCAGCGCAGGTAAACCGAGGATGTGTTCACCGATATACGGAATGAAGTCGATTGGTAATAAGTCCAGTGCGTTCATCAGCAGCACCCACACGAACACAGTTAATGCGAGAGGTGCAATAACTTTGCTCTTGCCGTGATACATATCACGGACGTTGCTGTCAACGAAGCCGATAAGCATTTCTACCGCAGTCTGAAATTTCCCGGGAACGCCACTTGTCGCTTTCTTTGCCACCCTTCTGAAAAGCCATAAAAAGAAAATACCTAATACGACTGAGAAGAAAAGGGAGTCAATGTTCAGCGTCCAAAAAGATGGAGTCGCGTTCGCATGGGGATTGACCAGCTCGAAAGTATTCAGGTCCAGCTGAAGGTTATTCAGGTGGCCACTGATATACTCTTTTGTGGTTAAACTTTCTCCTGATGCAGACATGATGCCTCTTACCCTTTGTTGTTAAAACCGCTAACCGCTTAGCACGGCCGGTGCGATAATCTGCACGAAAAGCACCGCTAAATAGGTCAAGACCAGTGGTGCAACTGCCGCTTTAAACACTCCTAAAGCAATCATCAGTATCGCTATCGCGAAGATAACTTTAAACCCTTCCCCAACCACAAAAAACCATGCAATCCGGTACGACTGCGGTTCCTCATGCGCTTTCTGCCGGTTACTGATCAGCAAAAAAATCGCATTCGGTATCCATGCGGCAACTCCCCCGGCCAGCGCGGAAGCACCCCATTCGATACTTTTTATGCAAAAAAGCGCACTAAGAACAACAAACGTCATAAACTGCAAAAACAACAGTTTTTTGGTCAATTTTCCGTTGAAAAGGGAGACAGACATGACATTTAGTTTCTCCGTGTGCACCTTCCGGGGTCAGGCTTACTGAGTGATGTATAAAACTGCCTTTGAGCGAGAGTGTCAAGAGACAAAAACGAGCAAATTATACGGGCAGCCAGATTGTTTTCAATCAATAAGTAGCGAAAAAGTGAATAAAAATTTAATTTCTTTGTCGCCACCACAAATCGTACAAAAAATAGAGTTTACCCTACCTCAGAATACGACGTACAACTCATTTCTGAAACGTGACAAAAATCACATAACATAAAATACATTAGTTGAATTAACATTTTATAGCGATCAACCGCTGTAAAAATAGCAATATCAATCAACCAGTTAATTAAAAAAATAAATATTTAACTGATATTTACAGATTAATTTTAAATAAAATAAATATTTTTGAAATAATACGTTGTCAGTAAAAACGATCCGGCATGAAATTTTTCGCAGATAAACTTACCGGAAAGTAATCAATCAGCCGTTGTCATTTTGTAAAGGCCCCGTTACGCATTTTATTTTCATCTCCGGAAAAACAAAGGGACGGTGCAGAAAATGCGCTGACTCCGTCCCCTTAAAAATATTTCTGTTTTTTGACGTACCGCAAACTCAGTTTGCTTTAAGAATGACCAAATGACGCTGTTCATCCAGTTTTGGCACAACCAGTTTTTCGATACTGACGAGAGAAATGCCTTCCGGTAACCGGGTCAGTTCCTCTTCCGGGACACTGCCTTTCAGTGCAAAAAAGCGTCCGGTTTCCGGTACCGGCAATTGATGACACCAGCTGAGCATATCGTCCAGTGAAGCAAATGCACGACTGATAACTCCGTCAAATGGTTCACCCTGATACTCTTCCACACGGCTCTGAACCGGTTCGATGTTGGTCAGCCCCAGTTCATGCTGAACCTGTTTCAGGAAGCGCACACGCTTGCCCAGGCTGTCGAGCAGGACAAAGTGAGACTCCGGGCGGACAATCGCCAGCGGCACGCCGGGAAGCCCGGGACCGGTCCCGACATCAATAAACCGGCTGCCGGTCAGATGCGGCTCCACCACGATACTGTCCATGATATGACGCACCAGCATCTGTTCCGGCTGGCGGACAGAGGTCAGGTTATAGGCTTTATTCCATTTGTGGAGCATCTCCACATAACCGGTCAGCTGCTGTTTCTGCTGATCGGTCAGGCAGATATCCGCACTGCGCAGCAGTACGGTAAGTTGTTGCTGTAAATCACTCATCCGTTACGCACTCCGCCGCAGAAGGCCCTGCTTTTTCAGCCAGACCAGCAGGATAGAGATAGCCGCCGGTGTGATACCGGAGATCCGCGATGCCTGGCCGATCGAGGTCGGTTTGTGGTCGTTGAGTTTTGCCACCACTTCGTTAGACAGCCCGCTCACCTGTTTGTAATCGAGATCAACAGGCAGTGTGGCGTTCTCATTACGCAGCTGACGCTGAATTTCATCCTGCTGACGGGAGATATACCCTTCGTATTTCACCTGTATTTCCACCTGCTGTGCTGCTGCCGGTGAATCAACCCCCGGTGCGAAATCACTCAGGGTCATCAGCCGGTTATAATCCATCTCCGGACGGCGCAGAAGATCTTCCCCGGTCGCTTCTTTGGACAGCGGTGTGTTCAGGATCGCGTTGATCTCTTTCACGCTTTCGGATTGCGGGTGGACGCGGATATCTTTCAGGCGCTGACGCTCTTTCTCGATCAGCTCCATTTTTTCACTGAAGTGTGCCCAGCGTGCGTCATCCACCAGCCCCAGTTCACGGCCGGTTTCGGTCAGACGGGCGTCTGCGTTGTCTTCACGCAGCATCAGACGGTATTCCGCCCGTGAGGTAAACATCCGGTACGGTTCTTTGGTGCCGAGTGTGCACAGGTCGTCCACCAGCACGCCGATATACGCCTGGTCACGGCGCGGGAACCAGCCTTCCTGATCCGCAGAATACCGGGCAGCGTTCAGACCGGCCAGCAGCCCCTGGGCAGCCGCTTCTTCGTAACCGGTGGTGCCGTTGATTTGTCCGGCAAAAAACAGGCCGTGCAGGTATTTGCTTTCCAGAGTCTGTTTCAGGTCGCGCGGGTCAAAGAAATCATACTCGATGGCATAACCCGGACGCATAATCCGTGCGTTTTCCATGCCTCTCATCGAGTGAACAATCTGCATCTGCACATCAAACGGTAAGCTGGTGGAGATACCGTTCGGATAAATTTCATTGCTGGTCAGCCCTTCCGGTTCCAGGAAGATCTGATGCTGGTTACGATCCGCAAAGCGCATCACTTTGTCTTCGATGGACGGGCAGTAACGCGGGCCGATCCCTTCGATCACACCGGCGTACATCGGGCTGCGATCGAGGTTATTGCGGATCACTTCATGGGTTTTTTCATTGGTGTAAGTGATATGGCACGGCATCTGTTCAGGATGCTCATCCGCACTGCCCATGAAGGAGAATACCGGCATCGGGTTGTCACCAAATTGTGGTGTCAGCTGAGCAAAATCGATGGTCCGGGCGTCAATACGCGGCGGTGTCCCTGTTTTCAGGCGACCGACACGCAGCGGCAGTTCCCGCAGACGGTGTGACAGGGAGACGGACGGCGGATCACCGGCACGACCGCCGCTGTAGTTTTCCAGTCCGATGTGAATTTTTCCGTCCAGGAATGTCCCGACCGTCAGTACCACCGATTTGGCTCTGAATTTCAGTCCCATGCGGGTCACTGCACCGGTAACGGTATCATTTTCAACGATAAGATCTTCAACCGGCTGCTGGAAAATCATCAGGTTAGGCTGGTTTTCCAGTGCGGTGCGCACAGCCAGACGGTAAAGTACACGGTCAGCCTGCGCACGGGTGGCATGCACTGCCGGCCCTTTGCTGGCATTCAGGGTTCTGAACTGAATACCGGCACGGTCAGTGGCATGTGCCATCAGTCCGCCGAGTGCATCGATCTCTTTAACCAGATGTCCCTTACCGATCCCACCGATAGCAGGGTTACAGGACATCTGACCCAGAGTGTCGATATTGTGAGTCAGTAAAAGTGTTTGACGGCCCATACGTGCCGCTGCCATTGCAGCTTCAGTACCGGCGTGGCCACCGCCGATAACAATGACGTCAAAATGATCCGGATAAAACATGTTAAACCTTCATTACAAAATGCAGTAGCGCATCGGGGGAGAGAATATAACTCAACTCTTGCCGTCTGACCATGAGCGGTAAAGACGCAGGTAATTATATAAAGATCTTTTTATTTAAAGATCTCTTTATTAGATCTTTTATTAGGATCGCGATCCTCTGTGGATAAGTGTTAAATCCCCATAAAGATCATAAAACTGTAAAGGATCATTTCCTGTGAAGTACCGTTGATCCTGTTCAGTATAAGCTGGGATCAAAACGGGTACTTATTCACAGGGCCTGACGGAGAGTGATCTTATACAGTGAATAACTACGGGTTGATCGCAAGTTGATCCCTGAGTTATCCACAGTTGATCGCTGTTTTTATCAGCAAATCAGAGTAAATTTTTCCATTCTTCGATCCAGATCTCAGCCGGATCTTCAGGAATGTCGTGTTTCTGGATATCTATTTCGAGTGACTGACCGATTTTTTTCGCACCCAGAGAGGTGAGCAGGGCATCCAGTGTACGGACTGCACCACAGAAGGTGTCATATTCACTGCTGCCGATCCCGATGGCACCGTAACGGACGGAACTGAGATCAGGCTGCTGCTCACGCAGGGCATCAGCAAACGGCTGTATATTTTCGGGGAGATCACCGGCACCGTGAGTGGAGGTGACAATTAACCAGGTACTGTCCTGCTGCGGTACATCGTCCGCTTCCGGTCCGTGCTGCACATCTGTGGTGAAACCGGCGCTTTCCAGAATTTCGGCAACATGCTCAGCAACATATTCTGCGCTGCCCATGGTACTGCCGGTAATGAGAGTAACTGTAGTCATGGTGATCCCCTGCTGTAAAGAGCCACTATTGTACGCTGTGAAACAGCTGGGATCTACCTGTGGATAATGTGGTTATAAGAATTTTTTCTTACGGGCGGATCGTCCGTATGATCGGGTTCTGTAAGGAGATCAGGGTTTCAGTGGACTGTATCTCATCAATACTCTGGATCTTGTTGATAAGTACGTCCTGCAACGATTCTATTGTTTTGCACATCACCTTTATAAAGATGCTGTACTGCCCTGTGGTGTAATAGACTTCCACCACTTCATCCAGCTTATCGAGTTTCTTGAGCGCGGCCGGGTAATCTTTGGCGCTTTTCAGGATGATGCCGATAAAGCAGGTCACATCAAATCCCAGATGTTTTTCACTGATATCCACCCTGGTACCGGTGATGATACCCGCCTGCTTCATTTTCTCGACCCTGACATGGATCGTACCGGGACTGACGGCAAATTTTTTCGCTAATTCAGCGTAAGGTGTGCGGGCATTTGCCATTAAAGCGTGAAGTATGTCACGGTCCAGATTGTCGATCTGATAAATTTCGGCCATTTTATGCCCCTTAAATTAACGAAAATTCATTTTTAGCATCATAAAAATGAATTTTATAAATAGCAAAGGGTATTTTTGCTAAGAGATATTGAATTTATACCCCATTCTGTTGCTTAATCTATCTCACAGGCAATACATGTTCCGCATATCAAGGATTATTATCATGGAAAAATCATTCATCCGACAGCAGCAGCAAATCAGCTTCGTGAAGTCTTACTTCTCACGTCTGCTGGAAAAACAACTGGGTCTTATTGAAGTCCAGGGGCCAATCTTAAGCCGCGTGGGTGATGGTACTCAGGATAATTTATCCGGCAGCGAGAAAGCGGTTCAGGTGAAAGTTAAATCATTGCCGGGCTCAACCTTTGAAGTCGTGCATTCACTGGCTAAATGGAAACGCAAAACGTTAGGGCGTTTTGATTTTCAGCCGGGTCAGGGTCTGTACACCGACATGAAAGCGTTGCGTCCTGATGAGGATCTCTTAACCTCAATCCATTCTGTCTATGTTGATCAGTGGGATTGGGAAAAAGTGATGGCAGATGAGGAGCGTACGCTGCCTTATCTGAAGCAGACAGTAAGTAAAATATATCAGACAATAAAAGAAACAGAACTTGCAGTAAGTAAGGAATTTGGTCTGACACCGTTCCTGCCGGACCAAATTCATTTTATTCACTCTGAAGAGCTGCTTGCGCGTTACCCGGACCTGGATGCCAAAGGTCGTGAACGTGCCATCACGAAAGAACTGGGTGCCGTATTCTTAATCGGTATCGGTGGTAAATTATCTCATGGTGAGTACCATGATGTCCGTGCACCGGATTATGATGACTGGACTACTGAGAACAGTGACGGCTACAAAGGGCTGAACGGGGATATCCTCGTGTGGAACCCGGTACTGCAGGATGCGTTCGAGTTATCCTCAATGGGGATCCGTGTCGACCCGGTCACCCTGGCACGTCAGCTGGATCTGACCGGTCAGCAGGTGCGGATGGAGCTGGACTGGCACAAATCGCTGGCAGCCGGTGAAATGCCGCAGACGATCGGCGGCGGGATCGGCCAGTCACGTCTGGTGATGTTACTGCTTCAGCGCAGCCATATCGGCCAGGTACAATGCAGTGTGTGGGCACCGGAAGTACGCGAAACCATCACTGATATGCTGTAATACACTGCTGTACGGTGAGCCCGGAGGCTCACCGTCTGAAACGGCGCAGCAGACGATTTTTTAAGCCGGTATCAAAACGCCAGATGTGATCAAAAATCCGCATGATACCGGGCTTTCCGTAATGGGACAGGGCTACCGCATGGAAGCGGTGTTTCCCCTGCTGCTGTGAACGTTTTACCTGCTTTATCACGTCATCCGGCAGCCGCTGGGCAATAAAGTCAGACATCACCACCACATCCGCATCACGCCACTGCGGCGTTTCCAGCCGTTTTGCCGCTTCTGTCAGACAGGACGCCAGGTCTGTTCCGCCTTTAAAACTCTGAAGCAGAAAGCGGGTCATCTGTTCTATACCGTCCGGGCCGAGAAAATCATAATGCACCTGTCCGGTGGAAAAGAGCATGACATGGCACTGCCGGTTATCGGCCATAGCGATTTTGACCAGCGCGAGACAAAACGCTTTGGCGCAGCGCTCATTAAAACCGCCCATCGAGCCGGAAGTATCGATACAGATAATGAAGGGGCCGCGCGGCTGTTTTTCATCTTTATGATGAACGATCGGCCGCATCACCTGCCGCTCCTGCCAGTGATCGCCCTGTAACCGGTAGGTGTATAACTGTTTCTCTGCCAGCTTACGGTAAAATTCCAGCTCCAGACCGCTGATACCGAGTAATGCCAGTTCGGCGGGCAGAAGACGCAGCACATCATCACTCAGCCCGACCCCGCTGACCTCTTCCGGGGTCTGATCCGGCACCAGTTCGGTAATGGTGACCGGCTCTGTCACCGCACTGTCCTGAGGAACGGATTTTGCCGTCTGGCTGCGCCCCAGCAGTGAGGCCAGTTTTTCCAGTTCCGGCTGCGATTTTAAAAATTCGCTGTAACGCAGCAGGAGATCGTCAGCCGGGCCGGGGGACTTCAGTGATCCTTTCGCCAGATCCCATAACTTACCGGAAGCCTGCTCATTTTCACTGATCAGCGGATCAAGATTGCCGCTCAGTGCCAGATGCTGCTGAAGTTCGGCAAGAAGCTGTTCTTTTTCCTGCTCCAGGATCTCTTTGTGATAGGTGGTGACCTGTAAAATCAGGCTGATACGCCAGCGCTGATTGAATAATATCTGATGGGAGGTGGTTTCCTGCTCATCTCTGTGCAGGCGGTGTGCTTCCGGCGAGAACGGCGAGTTTATGTCCTCCAGCGCTTTGAGGATTTCCGGCAGCAGGCGGTAAAATTCTGTCCGGTCTGCGGCGGTGCTCTGCTGGTAAAGACGGAACTCATCTGCCAGTGCCGCCGGAACCAGCGCCTCTTTCACCCGTTCTTCCAGTGATTTCCGCCATGACGGCATATCGGTCAGCACCGCACGGCGTAACCGCGGGTGTTTTTCAAAAAACCAGGCCAGCTGCGGAGCAGCCAGCAGTGTCAGCAGGATCTCCTCAATGAGTTCCCCTTCATTAACCGCTAATGCCAGATCCAGTGCCGAAAGACTTAACACGGGGTGCTGCTCATTTGCTGCGCCAGTTTATCGAGGCGTTCTGCCACCGGCAGAAAGCTTTCCTCTATCTGCGCAATCCAGTCATCACTGACAAACAGTGCCGGCTGATGCTGTGCAAACAGCTGACGCTGCTGTACCAGTGTCTGGCGTATCACTGAAAGCTTATCCAGCCAGATTTGCTTCTGTGCTTCTGTCATCCGGCTTTCGGTACCCGCCGGGAACAGGGTGCTGCTGCGCAGACTGACATCACGCAGTTCCAGAAGGCCGTTATCATTTACGGCGGCGGATACAGACTGGGTAAAGCCGATGCCGTTGAGTTTTGCCGCAATGTTCCCTCCTTTATCAAAGAAGGTATCAAAGGCACTGCGCTCAATAGTCACATGAGTGACTGTCATATCATGTAATGTCAGCGGGCTATGTAAAAAGAGGGTGACCGGGCCGGGCGGCAGTGTATCCGGCAGAGTGTAACTGACTTTGCGCCCGAAACGGGCACTGCTGCGGATGACACTGAAGGCATCCCGCTGTTGCTGAGTCTGCGTTTCCAGTATCCATTCCTGATAGTATTTTTCCAGTTTCAGTAACAGGCTGCGCTGCTGATAGGCCTGCTCACACATCAGTTGTGTCAGCAGTTGCGGAACAGATTTCAGTGAGGCGGAATCATGCCACAGGCAATCTTTCAGCAAAATCAGATCAAGAGGCGTGATACTGCTGTGGTCGTTAAAAAACGCACTGGCCTGTAACAGCCGCAGTGCCTTTTTCCAGCGCCGGTCTGAGATATACGGCGCGTTATCCAGCCGCTCAATCTGCTGACGGAGCTGATAAATCAGTTCAAATATCTGATCAGTCAGCACAACACGGTCAATTTCTTCCTGCCACTGATGATATTCCTCATCCGTAACCTGCAGATGTGCGGGGATCTGCTCATCCGATGCCCCCGGTGTGCTGATGAGCATGGCGCGGAAGCTTTGCTTTTCCTGTAATTTATCCAGCCATAAGCGGATCAGCATCCGGTCATAGAGGGCTTCCAGGCTGCTGTCGTTGTCCGGCAGTTCGTTGGAGGCGGCCACCAGCAGCCGCATCGGAATAGGGCTTTCGCTGTCACCGTTGCGGTATTTGCGTTCGTTAATTGCTGTCAGCAGGGTATTGAGGATAGCGGGACCCGCTTTCCAGATTTCGTCGAGAAACACGATTTCCGCATCCGGCAGGTATCCCTGCGTGATGCGCTGATACTTCCCTTCATCTTTCAGTGCCGCAATCGAGAGCGGGCCGAAGATCTCCTCCGGGGTGGAGAAGCGGGTCATCAGATACTCAAAGGCACGGGCGTCACTGAAAATCAGTTTCATGCGCCGTGCAATCATACTTTTGGCAATTCCCGGCGGGCCGAGCAGAAAAACACTTTCCCCGCTGAGGGTGGCCAGTAAGCAGAGCCGGATGGCGTGCTGTCGTTCATACAGCCCGGATTCCAGATGGCGGCTCAGCCGGGCGATACGTTCAGAACGTTGCATGGGACTCCCGTGAATTTACTGATGCAGTTTCTGCGTTTATAAACTAAAAAAGCTACCGCGTTTACTGCGTAAAATCACGTTTCTTCTGTTTTTCGATTTTTTTATGGTAAAAAAGCTGCCGGTATATATCCCGGCAGCTGATGTGATTAGTTAAAATCGGCGTCAATAACCTGGTAAAAGCTGTTAGGGGTATCGGCTATTTCCCATACGGCATAAATTATTTGATAGCCCTTTCGTTCCGGCACTTCACACTGATGAGTTACGGTGTATGGCGGAACACTGCCGTGGTCTTCAAAATAACAGAATGGTTCAGATTCAAACGGTTCTCTGTTTAGTGGTACCTCCTGGTTCCAGTCTGGTTTTGTTATATAGTATCGCCAGTTTCTGGTTGAGTGTGCTGCGGTAATTTTCCATTCAAAATCCATTTTCCCTGGTTTTACTTTTTCCTTAAACCAAATATCGCCGATCATATCCAGCGGAATAAAGCGTTCAATATTTCCGCTGGCAAGATGACCATCAGGCGGGAATTTTCCGCCGGGAAACCCTGAAAGCGCTTCAATACTCTGAGGTTCCCATTGTGCAGATGCGCACATTTGTGGATTATTTTTCTTTAACTGGCAATTTGCGGCCCGGCTGGCAGGTTTGGTGACAAATCCATGAGCAAGAACGGATGCTGAAAACAGGCTGGCCAATACTGCGGTAATAATGATGTGCTTTTTCATAAAAAACTCCGGTTATATGTACCAGAGCAACATAACAATATATTGATATATCCCTGAATATCAAAAGTTATCCATTCTTATTTGAATAATATACTTATATATCATATTGTTACGGTGGTTTAATATATTTCGGGTGTCATTCAGGATGCAGACTGACGGATGACGGCGTTAACAGTTTTTTTATTTTATTTATTGAATCCATTCAGCTGTAACTCATTCAATCAGTTAGCTTTTTTATTTAACACATTATTAAGCGAAACGTTTCGATCACCATCACACTTTTTATGGATGAATATTGAGTTTTCCGGTATTTTTCCTACCATAGTTTAAAAGCGAAACGTTTCGCTCAGGAGGATTTTATGAAGAAAGGGGCTTTACTGAACAGTGATGTCTCGGCGGTTATCGCGCGTCTGGGTCATACCGACCATATTACTGTTGCTGATGCCGGGCTGCCGATCCCGCCCGCCACACCACGTATTGATCTGGCATTAACCCGGGGCGTGCCTGATTTTATGTCGGTGTTTAAAGTTATCACGCAGGAGATGCAGGTCGAAGCCGCACTGATGGCGGAAGATATCCAGACACATAACAGTGAGCTGCATGATGCGATTGTGGCACATCTGAAAGCGCTGGAATTACAGCAGGGTAATGTGATTCAGATTCAGTATGTGACTCATGCCTCTTTCAAGTTACAGACACAAAACAGCCGTGCCGTGATCCGGACCGGTGAGTGCACACCGTTTGCCAATGTGATGCTGTTCTCCGGCGTGACATTCTGAGGTGTCTATGGAACCGTTACTTGAACTCAAAGGTATCGATAAAGCGTTCCCGGGTGTGAAAGCGTTATCCGGTGCCGCCCTTCGGGTTTATCCCGGCAGAGTGATGGCGCTGGTCGGAGAGAACGGCGCCGGTAAATCCACCATGATGAAAGTGCTGACAGGGATCTATAAAAAAGATGCCGGTCAGATTCTGTTTCTGGGGCAGGAGCGTCAGTTTACGGGGCCAAAGTCGTCACAGGAAGCCGGTATCGGGATTATCCATCAGGAACTGAACCTGATCCCGGAACTGACAATTGCAGAAAACATTTTCCTCGGCCGCGAGTTTACCGGTCGTTTCGGCAACATTGACTGGAAAAAGATGTACGCCGAAGCGGATAAGTTACTGGCCCGTCTGAATCTTGCTTACAGCAGTCACCGGCTGGTGGCGGAACTGTCCATCGGCGATCAGCAGATGGTGGAAATCGCCAAGGTGCTCAGTTTTGAGTCGAAAGTCATCATTATGGATGAACCGACAGATGCTCTGACGGACACTGAAACCGAATCGCTCTTCAGTGTGATCCGCGAACTGCGTGAGCAGGGCTGCGGGATTGTCTATATCTCTCACCGCCTGAAAGAGATTTTTGAGATTTGTGATGATGTGACGGTGTTCCGCGACGGCCAGTTTATCGGTGAAAAACCGGTGTCTGACCTGACTGAGGATACCCTGATTGAAATGATGGTCGGGCGTAAGCTGGAAGATCAGTATCCGCGTCTGAATCTGCCGCGCGGCAAAGAAAAGCTGGTGGTGAAAAATCTGTGCGGCCGTGATGTGCATGATGTCAGTTTCACGCTGCATGAGAATGAAATTCTCGGCGTTTCCGGGCTGATGGGCGCCGGGCGTACCGAACTGATGAAAATCATTTACGGCGCGATGGCAAAAACCGGCGGAACGGTAGAAATGGACGGCAAAGTCTGTCAGATAAACTCGCCGAAAGCCGGGCTGAATAATGGCATCGTGTATATCTCCGAAGACCGTAAACGTGATGGTCTGGTGCTGGGGATGTCAGTAAAAGAGAACATGTCTCTGACGGCACTGCCGTATTTCAGCAGCAAAACCGGACGCCTTAATCATAAAGAAGAACATCTGACCGTCAGCGATTTTATTCAGCTGTTCAATATCAAAACCCCGGGCATGGATCAGATCATCGGTTTCTTATCCGGCGGTAATCAGCAGAAAGTGGCGATCGCCCGCGGTCTGATGACGCGGCCGAAAGTTCTGATCCTCGACGAACCGACACGCGGTGTGGATGTCGGGGCGAAGAAAGAGATTTATCAGCTGATCAACAAATTTAAACAGGAAGGCCTGAGTATCATCCTTATTTCATCGGAAATGCCGGAAGTGATGGGGATGAGTGACCGGATTCTGGTCATGCACGAAGGACGGATAAGCGGGGAGTTTGCCGCGGAAAACGTTACTCAGGAAGCATTAATGGCCGCCGCAGTCGGCAAACAATATGGCGCAGGGCAGGAGTAAGATATGCGTACAGATTCAACCCCGGCGTCAAAACGCTGGTTTTCCAAAGAATGGCTGCTTGAGCAGAAATCACTGATAGCACTGCTGATCCTGATTGTGATTGTCTCCATGATCAGCCCGAACTTTTTTACCCTGAATAACCTGTTCAATATTCTCCAGCAGACCTCTGTGAACGCCATTATGGCGGTGGGGATGACGCTGGTGATCCTGACCTCCGGGATTGACCTGTCTGTCGGCTCACTGCTGGCTCTGACCGGTGCGGTGGCGGCCTCCATGGTGGGAGCGGATGTTAACGCCATTGTTGCGGTCGCCGGTGCGCTGGCATTGGGCGCGGCTATCGGCGGTGTGACCGGGGTGATTGTCGCGAAAGGGAAAGTGCAGGCTTTTATCGCCACGCTGGTGATGATGCTGTTACTGCGCGGTGTGACCCGTGTGTATACCGACGGCAGTCCGATCAGTACCGGATTCAGTGATAACGCCGATGTGTTCAGCTGGTTTGGTATCGGTCGTCTGTTCGGCATCCCGGCACCGGTATGGCTGATGATTGTCGTTTTCGCGGCGGCCTGGTATCTGCTGCATCACACCCGTCTGGGGCGTTATATCTATGCGCTGGGCGGTAATGAATCCGCAACCCGCCTGTCCGGTATTAATGTCGATAAAATCAAAATCATTGTTTACGCCCTCTGTGGTCTGCTGGCGGCATTAGCCAGTGTGATTGAAGTGGCGCGTTTATCGTCCGCACAGCCGATGGCCGGTAACGGTTATGAGCTCGATGCGATTGCGGCGGTGGTACTCGGCGGCACCAGTCTCGCCGGGGGTAAAGGCCGTATTATGGGCACCCTGATCGGGGCGCTGATTTTAGGTTTTCTGAACAACGCGCTGAATCTGCTGGGGATCTCCTCCAACTACCAGATGATTGTCAAAGCGGTTGTGATTTTGCTGGCTGTACTCGTTGATAATAAAAGCAGTAAATAATCCACTTACCCGAATCCTGCAAGGAACTGAAACATGAAACTGAAAAAGATTGCGACCCTTTTCTCCGTTGTTGCACTGAGCGCCACAATCAGCGCCAATGCACTGGCAAAAGAGTCCATTGCCCTGGTGATCTCCACACTGAATAACCCGTTCTTTGTCACCATGAAAGACAGTGCGCAGAAAGAAGCGGATAAACTCGGTTACGACCTGGTGGTTCTGGATTCTATGGATAACCCGGCAAAAGAACTGGCTAACGTGCAGGATCTGACCGTGAAAGGCACCAAACTGATGCTGATTAACCCGACAGACTCTGATGCGGTCGGTAATGCCGTGATCCTGGCCAACAAAGCCAATATCCCGGTAATCACCCTGGATCGCGTTGCCGCCAAAGGTGATGTGGTCAGCCACGTTGCCTCTGATAACGTCCTCGGCGGCAAACTGGCCGGTGATTTTATCGCCCGTAAAACCGGCGCGGATGCCAAAGTTATTCAGCTGGAAGGTATCACCGGGACTTCAGCTTCCCGTGAGCGCGGTGAAGGTTTCAAACAGGCGGTTGCCGAACATAAAATGAATGTGCTGGCCAGCCAGCCGGCAGATTTTGACCGTACCAAAGGTCTGAACGTTATGCAGAACCTGCTGACTGCACATCCGGCTGTTCAGGCGGTATTTGCCCAGAACGATGAAATGGCATTAGGTGCGCAGCGTGCATTGCAGACTGCAGGCCGTGATGATGTGCTGGTGGTCGGCTTCGACGGCACAGCTGACGGCATCAAAGCCGTGAAAGGCGGCAAACTGGGTGCAACCGTGGCACAGCGTCCTGACCAGATCGGTATCATCGGTATTCAGACCGCCGATAAAGTCCTGAAAGGCGAAAAAATCGACAAAACCATTCCGGTTGAGTTAGAACTGATTGTAAAAGACTAACGATATCAGCCTCCCCGGTACACCGTGCCGGGGAGTATTGTCAGTAATAAAGGAAATAAAGGTAATGACAACATCCCGTCTGACCGTTCTCGGCAGTATTAATGTCGATCATATTATGAATATTGCACAGTTCCCGGCACCCGGCGAAACGGTGATCGGTAAGCAATATCAGACAGCCTTCGGCGGCAAAGGCGCGAACCAGGCGGTGGCCTGCGGACGCAGCGGTGCTGATATTACCTTTATTGCCTGTGTGGGGGATGATGCTATCGGCGCGGAAATCCTGGCACAGTTGCAGCGCGATCGTATTCACACCGCCGCAGTCAGCGTGGTACCGGAAGCGACCACCGGCGTGGCGATGATCTTTGTGAATGAAGACGGTGAAAACGTCATCGGCATCAGTGCCGGTGCCAATGCTGCGCTGACACCGGCACATTTTGCACCTTATAAAGGGCTTGTTGAACAATCCGATGCCCTGCTGATGCAGCTGGAATCCCCGCTGGAAACCGTGATCGCCGCCGCGCAGGCTGCAAAAAATCATCAGACCAGAGTGATCCTCAATCCGGCCCCGGCGCGGGAATTACCGGACAGCCTGCTGAAGCTGGTGGACGTTATCACCCCGAATGAAACCGAAGCGGAAAAGCTGACCGGTATTTCTGTCAGTGATGAAGCCGGCGCAGCCAACGCGGCGCAGGTACTGCACGATAAAGGCATTGAACAGGTTCTGATCACGCTGGGCAGCCGGGGTGTCTGGCTGAGTGTTAACGGTGAAGGCCGCCGGATCCCCGGCTTTAACGTTAATGCGGTGGATACCATTGCAGCCGGTGATACCTTTAACGGCGCGTATGTCACGGCGCTGCTGGAAGGAAAACCGGCAGATGACGCGGTGCGTTTTGCCCATGCCGCCGCCGCGATCGCCGTCACCCGCCGGGGGGCGCAGCCATCGGTGCCGTGGCGCCGTGAAATTGATGCTTTCCTTGCGGAGCGTGGTTAAGACTGTGGCGACGATGAAAGACGTGGCGCGGCTGGCGGGGGTATCCACCTCGACAGTCTCCCATGTCATCAACAATAACCGTTTTGTCAGTGACGGCGTGCGCAAGAAAGTAAATAATGCCATTACCGAACTGAACTACGCGCCGTCTGCACTTGCGCGCAGCCTGAAAATGAACCGTACAAACACCATCGGAATGCTGGTGACCACCAGTAATAACCCGTTTTATGCGGAAGTCGTCCGCGGCGTGGAGCGCAGTTGTTATGAACGCGGCTACAGCCTGATCCTCTGTAATACCGAAGGGGATCACAAACGGATGAACAGCAGCCTGGAAACACTGCTGCAAAAGCGGGTGGATGGCCTGCTGCTGATGTGTACAGAGATAAAAGGCCCGTCAGCGGAGGTGTTCAGCCGCTATCCCCGGCTGCCGATGGTGATGATGGACTGGTCGCCGTTTGCGTTCGGCGGGGATGTGATTCAGGACAACTCTTTCCTCGGCGGCGAAATTGCCACCCGTCATCTGATCGAAAACGGTTTTACCCGGATTGCCTGTATTGCCGGGCCGCTGGATAAATCACCGGCGAAATCCCGTCTGGACGGTTTTTACCGCGCAATGGCGCAGGCCGGTCTGAATGTGCCGCCGGAGTATGTGCTGGAAAGTGATTTTGAATTCAGCGGCGGTTTCAGCGCCATGAATCAGCTGCTTTCTCTGCCGGTGCCGCCGCAGGCGGTATTTGCCGGTAACGATGCGATGGCAGTCGGTGCTTATCAGGCTATCTGGCAGAAAGGGTTGCGTATCCCGCATGATATTGCGGTTATCGGTTACGATGATATCGACCTGGCGGCATTCCTTACCCCGCCGCTGACCACCATTCACCAGCCGAAAGATGAGCTGGGTAAACTGGCGGTGGATAAACTTCTGCGCCGCATGGACGACGCAGACGCACCTTCTGATTCACTGGTGCTGACCCCGGCGCTGATAAACCGGGGCTCTGTTATCTGCCGTTAAGGTGAGGCGGGACTGTCTGAGGGGCGGGTTTTCTTCTTGATCATATTCCGCCCGTCAGTCCGGCTCAGGAACAGGAACACAAACGCTGACAGAATCGTCATCACCCCGACCGTCACAAAAGTGGCGTGGAAATTATCAACGATTGACCCCCAATCCTGAGACTCAAAATAGCGTAATACAGACGCACTCACCGCAATCCCGAAACTGATAGAAAGCTGCTGGGTCACGGCCAGCACACTGTTACCGGAACTGGCATTGTGCTCGGTCAGATCTGCGAGGGTAATGGTATTCATCGCGGTGAACTGGGTCGACATCGCCATCCCGAGAATAAACAGCGGCAGCACCAGCAGGTAAATCGACATTCCCGGTGACTGGAAATAGAAGGATGAAATGATTGCGCCGATCACCAGAGTGACCGCAAATAATGTCAGGCGATAACCGTAGCGGCGCAGAATCTGTGTGACCGCCGATTTTGCCAGAATAGAGCCGATAGCCGTCGGTGCCATCATCATCCCGGCCACCACAGCCGGATAACCAAAACCGACCTGTAACATCAGCGGCATCAGAAACGGAATACAGCCGGTGCCCAGCCGTGTGGCCACGTTACCGGCGATCCCGACACTGAATGTCCGTGTACGGAACAGGCTCAGCGGGATAATCGGGGCGGAAATACGGCGGGCGTGCAGGGCATAGAAGGTCAGCAGCGCAAAACCGCTGCCCATCACCAGGAACGGCGTTGCCGCTGCCAGGGCATTATCCCCGAACAGATCCAGACTGACAGAAACAGAGACCAGCCCGGCACCAAGCAGGGCAAAGCCTAATGTATCAAACCGGCGCTTCGGCATGGTGAAATCGGGCATATGGCGGATGGCGTAGATAATCCCCAGAATCCCGATAGGTATATTAATGATAAAAATCCAGTGCCAGGTGGCGTAAGTCACCAGGATCCCGCCGAGCAGCGGCCCCAGCACCGGGCCGACTAAGCCCGGAATGGTGACAAAGTTGAGAATCGGCAGCAGCTCGCTGCGCGGATAAGCCCGCAGCAGTGCCAGCCGGGCCACCGGCATCATCATTGCCCCGCCTATCCCCTGAATAATCCGTGACACCACCAGGAATGGCAGATTGGGTGAAAAGGCACATAATAAAGAACCGAGGGAAAACAGAATCACCGCGATAATAAATATCCGGCGGGTGCCGAAGCGGTCTGCCAGCCACCCGCTGACCGGGATCAGCAGCGCCACTGTCAGAGTGTAACTGATAACAGCGGACTGCATCGCCAGCGGAGAGTGATTCAGGCTTTTGGCAATATCCGGCAGAGCGGTGTTCAGAATGGTGGCATCGAGCGCCTGCATAAAGAACGCCATTGCGGCAATCCACGGCAGGCCCGCCATATTCCGGGCTGTTTTAAACATGTTTTCCCTTAATGCATTATCTCAGAATGGTCAGTAGTGTAACTATTACATATTCACACTTTACTCAACAACACCTGACATGCCTGACGGGCACGTTCTCCGTTCCCGTCGATAATGGCATCCACAATCTCCTTGTGGAGATCAATCTCAATAACCTGATTGGTGGTGATGGATTCAAAAAAGTTGTGATACACAAAATCAAATAAATTCGCGAAAGAGGAAAAGAACGGATTTCCGCACGCCTGATAAATAAGGTGGTGGAAACGGTGATCAACCGCTATCCATTTATCCCGCTCAAAATGCGCGGATAATAAAGTCATCTCTTTTAACAGAAACGAGAGTGACTGTTTCTGGTCTTTTCCGGCATTCATGGCGGCCAGTGCGCAGGCCTGGGGTTCAATCGCGGCGCGCAGCTCGCGGAAATATTTCAGTACCTGCCGGTGGTCTCCGCTGCTCAGCCACCATTTTATAAAGTCATGATCGAGAAAATTCCAGCTTATCACCGGCATCACCCGGGTACCGATGCGCGGGCGCGGTAAGACCATCCCTTTCGCCGCCAGCATTTTTACTGCCTCACGGACCGCTGTCCTGCTTACCCCGAACTGCTCCGCCAACTCAATCTCTCCCGGCAGAATAGACTCCGGCGGATACTTGCCGGATAAAATCTGTTGTCCCAGCTTTTCAGCCAGAAGATAAGACAGATTTTTTTGTGACGCATTGAGTTGTTCTGAAAACTGCATTCTGATTCCTTGGCGTGATGCATAAACAAAGCGGGATAATGATATATAAGACGCATTATGGGCATATTAATGACAAAACAGGCGAATAAAAGCTCAAATATACATGTTTTGTCTAAAAAAAACGCGAACAAACATTTTTTTCAAATAAACACTTGCGTGATCTCAGCGAGTGTCTATAATGCGCC
>NZ_AYMP01000022.1 GCF_000633515.1 Morganella morganii H1r
AATTTATTAAACCACTACAGCGAGAGCTTCGACCCAGCTTGATTGGTTTCGGAAACTCACCATCTTTGATCAGTTTATAGAACCATTTGTCAGATAATCCGGTTAAATGAGTAATGAATTTTATATCAACAAATTGGTCATCTAATAACGAAATAGATTGCGTAGGCATATTTAATCCTCTGTCTTTAAGTTTAAAGGCAGAAGGGATATCGAGAATGAAACAGGGATACCTCTTCTTCAAAAGATATCCCCTTGTTGTAAAAAACTACCGGCTACAGCCGAATGAACGTTCACCATCTCCGTAATGTTTGGTGTGGTGCTTTGCTAAATACAGACATCGTTCATTTAATGCTGAAATTTGATTCTCAATTTCAATTGAATTGGTATTTAACCAATATGTTGACTTTTCTGGAAAATGAACTAAATGACGATTGTCAGAGTGAGGAATGTTCATTGCACTACACCAAGCTTGTTGTATTAATAATCCTAAACAGACATCATCCTGATTGAAATTACCCAGCCCATTATAAATATCCTTATTGACCAACAATAAGATGTGATAGTGCTTTTTATTGTTTGTCTCTCCGATTTCTTTCACCCAAATATAATGAATTTCACTGAAGCAACGTCTTCCCCATAATTTAGATTTACGGGTTAAGTCTGCATGTATCTTTGCTTTTAAAGATTCAAAAAAGCGAGTGATGACTTTGGCATCCTCTGAGTGGGTTATTGATGATTTAGGGAAACGGAGATCTATTCTGATTGCAGTGATTCGTGAGTGACTAATTAATGACTTTCTGATGACAGAATTGATTTTCTGAACATATTCCTGATTGTATTGTTCAATAGGCATGTATTACCCCTTGGTGGATTTAATGACATACCTAATCTCATGGATGTAAAAAATAATTATTTATCGGGAATGATAGATAGGTGCATAGCCACCTATCCAGAAATAAGATTGATCAATTACTACTGATGAGCATAGTTAAGGTTTTTAGTGATTGATGGTGACAAGGTAACAACATTCTCTTCTCTATAAGTATATTACTACACCAACAAAATCTCGCTGATTTCTTGAGCCTAAAAACCGTATGACTATGGTATTTTTTCTATCAATTTTCGTTAAAACTCACTCTGATATTAAACATGCTATAATAGATGAAAATTGTTGTGGTCTGTATCACGCTCAGTATGGGAAATCTATAATATAATAGCACTAAAAATACTACGTAAAATTATGTGTTTTTTAATGCTTTAATCACTACGTTGTTAAGAGGGCTCTATGTTCTTTAAGACACCTGAAAATTATTTGGAACTTCGTCAACATTATCTCAAGGAATTTTTCTTTGATAAAAGTTCTATACTGGACAGTATATCGATGAATAAAATATTCATTGATACTTACAGTCTGAGAATGGCTGGAAGGAAACGCTCATTAATGGGAGTTTTTTATAAGGATCCAGAAGGTTTTAATGAGTTCAAAATCTCTGATAATGAATATATTAATATTGATGAACTAAAGTGGATAAAAAAAGGGCGTATATCGTGGATAGTTACAAATTTTTTATTCTTACATTATAGACATATCAGGAAGGTTAATAATTATCGCCCCATGAATTCATTAAATGAAAACTATTCGCCCGTGGATTGTTTTTATCATGAGGGTGAAGAGATAAAATATGATGAAATAGTTTTGTTAATTGATATTTTAACTATTTTTTCAGGAAAAGAAAAAATATGGAATATTCTTTGTGAAATAAAGAAAAAGGCACAAGAGTTGTTAAGACGCTATCAAGAACCATTTAAATTTATTAATGGATCAAATGAGCTAATTTGGTTGTTAAATAGATTTGATAAAAAAGGAATTCATTTTGAAGGAGATGTTAATCAACTTTGTAAAAATAGTGATAAAAAAATAGCTATTTCAAGATTTGATTGTTGGTCATTACTTACACCTGAATCAGAAGTGAAATTATTTCTATTAGAGACAAAAAAAGCAATATACCAAAAAAGATTTAGAGATAAAACAAAAGATAAAGAAGTATTAAATACTTATATCTCTAAACAGGCAAAGAGAAGACTAAAGTATTTGGCAAAAAAACACAAAGTAAATATAAATGAAGTATTGGAAATTTTCATTCTAGGTAACGATAACAGAACTCAAAGTGAGAAGTTAATAGAAGCACTAGAAAGCACAATGAAATAATTTTCAGATAGATATCATCATTGTGAACTGAATCAATTAAGGCACAATGATGAAGACATTAGAACCTCATTTATCCTTTCTACCGGAAAGGGTAAGAAATCATTTTTTATCTCAATTTAATGCACTGATCAAATACTCCCCCACCATCGGCCTGATGGGAAAAACCGGAGCCGGAAAATCCAGTCTGATTAACGCACTATTTCAATCGCCATTATCCCCTGTCAGCGATGTCTCTGGCTGCACACGACAAGCCCGGCACTTCACCATGTCTATGGGACGCCATGCGATGACGTTTGTTGATTTACCTGGTGTAGGTGAAAGCCTTGAGCGTGATAAAGAGTACCATCAGCTCTACCGTAACTTATTACCGCAATTGGATTTAATCATCTGGGTACTAAAAGCTGATGATAGAGCGTGGTCTTCCGATGAGCAATGTTATCGCTTTCTAACGGAGCTATGTGGCTACAAGCCATCACACTTCCTATTTGTCCTTAATCAGGCGGATAAGATAGAGCCTTGTCGCGAATGGAATGTTGAATATTGTCATCCATCTCCTCAGCAGGCCACGAATCTCCGACAAAAGCAAGCCGCTGTGGCGAATGCATTTAAACCCATTAATCCGGTTATCACCGTCTCTGCTACTGAGCGTTATCAGTTACCCCTGTTAGCGGAGTATTTGATAAGGGCATTACCCACACAGGCCAGTAGTGGAGTAGCCAGGCAACTGAACACGACTTACCGCACAACGGCGGTTGAAAACACCGCCCGTAATGATTTCGGACAATGTGTCAGTAAGCTGGTGGATTCACTGATGAATATCTTCCCGTTACCGATGGTGGTGAAAAATACCCTCAATACTGTCAAAAATACATTGGTTTCTGCCGCTAAGTCCCTGTGGAGCTGGTTCTTCTAGCCTGACGTACAATCCCCTCATTATCACTCAAAGCGTCAGTCCTTCATCGGGCTGGTGCTGTTTTGTTTTCTTTCTTTTCGGAGTTTAACCCTATGAATACTCAGACTGACTATACCGTTGCCATGCATGTGGTTGCTGACGAACATCGCCTTAATTTTTGGTTCAATTACTTCGGAAAAATTAAAGGCTGGGCCACCTTTGAAGTAGTGACCTTCACCACCATGGGACAGTTTTGTGAAGCTTATCACGGCGGATATTGGGAATATTGCACGTTGTCCAATGGTGGGGCGTTTATGTATCCGGGTATTTCAGAAGAGACACTAACCCTGTTCAATATGCATAACGGTAATGAAGCCCAGGTCAGCTGTGAAGCCGCCGGTATTGCCGTGTGCCTGATTTTATACAGCATTTGGTCATTTCAAACAGAAAGCGAAGTGATGTGCGACCGCTTTTATCAGCTTCGTGAGTATGCGCTACAACATTCTGAATCTGCTGCTATTTTCCATTTAATTGATTAATTCGGAGTTTTGCCATGAGTTTATTAGCCTCTCGTTTTGGCTCAGCCAACAGTATTCGTCGTGAGCGTCCACTCACTATCGAAGAATTATTCCGCACAGTGCCCAGTGTGTTTTCTGAAGAGAAACATGATTCTCGCAGTGAGCAATACACTTACATTCCGACAATAACGTTACTTGATAGCTTGCAAAAAGAAGGCTTTTACCCGTTCTTCGCCTGCCAGACTCGGGTACGTGATGTCAGTCGTCGAGAGCACACCAAACATATGTTACGCTTGCGTCGTCATGACCAAATTACAGGCGTGCAAGTTCCTGAAATTATTTTGCTGAATAGCCATGATGGCTCAAGCAGCTATCAGATGTTGCCGGGGCTATTTAGAGCGGTATGCGCCAACGGTTTGGTGTGTGGCGATATCGTAGGGGAAGTGCGGGTACCCCACAAAGGAGATGTGGTCGGTAAAGTGATTGAAGGGGCCTATGAGGTACTCGATACGTTTGAGCAGATCGCTGAAAAACGCGAAAGCATGCAGTCGTTATTGTTACCTTCACCAGCCCAGCAAGCCTTTGCTGAAGCGGCATTGACTTATCGTTTTGGCGAAGAACATCAGCCAGTGACAAGGGAACAAATTCTGCAATCGCGCCGTTTTGAGGATAAAAAAGAAGACCTCTGGACGGTGTACCAACGTTTGCAGGAAAATCTGATTAAAGGGGGATTATCAGGCCGCACCTCAAAAGGGAAACGGATCCGCACGCGTGCCGTCAATGGCATCGATGGCGATATCAAACTCAATAAAGCCTTATGGGTGATGGCGGACACGCTTTTTACCCAGTTATCTCCCTGTCAGCCAAACTAATTTCTCCTCTCTGACAGGTTGTGTCAGCGCGTTTCACTGGTTGATTATGACGGGTGGCTATATTCCCTGATTTATTAATACGTTATATCAGCGAGCTTATTGGCTGATTTCAAAATAAATTATCTCTCAACGGACATAACCTGTCACCCCCTTAAGTTAAACTCCGCATAACTTTTATTTTATTACACCTAGAGTTCAGGAAAGCCGCGCTATGCTTAAGGCACACCGAAAGTATGACCGGATGGCGGTCAGGCTGTCGTCATTAATTTCCCGTCTGATGGCAGGCGAAAGTCTGCCATTGTCAGCACTGGCTGAAGAGTTTGACGTTTCTTACCGGACTCTGCGGCGGGATTTACGGGAGCGGTTGGCATATCTGGATATTGAATGCCAGGATGGGGTTTACCGTTTGCATCCTGATACGCTGAAAGCCTACCGTGATAAGGACGTACTGACCTTTGTCCGGCAAACAGGAATGACACGCATCTTTCCGGGACTGGATAGTCGCTTGCTCGGATTGCTGTTATCACAGCGGCAGAATGCCCCCTGTATTATCTGGCATCATGCTCACCGGACATCTGCTGAACACTCAGATAATTTCTATCAGCTTATCTATGCAATTACCTGCCACCAGCAAGTAGTGTTACTCACCGCTGAACAACGGTTCAGCCCATTGCTACCTTATCAATTTATTTACCGCGAAGGCTTATGGTATCTGATTGCGGAATACAGCAGGCAGGTACAGGTCATTTTGCTGGATGAAATCCATCAGGTTCAGTTACTCCCTGTGTCCTTTAAGCCCCGGGATGATATTTTTCGCCTTTCCCATCAGAACAGCTTTATTGCTGCATTACCGCATTTTCGGTTGTTCAGCCAGTTGATGGTGCCACTGAGTTAATCACGACACAAAGGAGATTTTCATGAGCATTAATTTTATTTTGCGAACTAGTCATGATACCCAACAGCAGTGCCCAAACTGCGGCTCTTTGGATGACATCATTCCCTGGGGAAACGGTTGGATGTGTCGTGACTGTGGAAACGAATGGGATACCACACCTTCTGGTATTAACTCAGAAACACAGTAAAACATTTTATCAAAATGATTAATACGACTATTCGCCTCACCAGGGCAATACAACTTGTTATAGCAAATATATTTGCGAGTAACGGGAATATCATTAATAACCAATGGAGTATTTAAATGAAGAAAATAGTTGCTGCCGCCATATTGTTGCCGTGGCTGAGTTTAGTCCATCAGGCCGTTGCCGCAAATTCCTCATCCGAAGAAGCGATATGGAAAATTAAAGGTGACAACGGTAAAACGTTATCACAAATGTGTGGAGGTAAAAACAATACCTGCCGGATTGTCGGGCAAACCCGACACTATACGGCGGTATTAAATAACAAATCGACTTCCGGTTGCGCCTTTGGGGATCTTTATATCGTAGCGACAACGGAACAAATATGGCAACAACGTGATACTGGGACTTGTAGTCCTAATGCCTATATCCAGAAAGGCACAATTAGTAATGGGCAGTATTCAACGATTGATATTGTTGTCGGTGGAAATACCGTTATGCGCTACCCAATAGGCTACTGGTCAACACAAAAGGAATTTTCAGGTAAAAATAAACCACGATGGAAACCGAAAACCTATGGGCAAGGTGGACCATACAAGATGACAGAACAGGATGACCGAAAGTTTGATCCTACGCCTTTTGAACGGCAGTGGTAGTTTTATTTATTGTATTATTAAATGATTAAATAAAATACCTTGCTGATAATAAGTGAGGTATTCACCTTATCTTTTTTATTAAGGAATGTGATGATATGAAAAAGTTAGCGGTATTATTTTTACTTTTATTTTTATCGGAAGGCGCACACGCTATACCCAATGTGTGGTCTTCTTCCTTTGCCCAAGGTTTTACTGAATACGGCATAACGAATAATAACGGTTATAGCATTATCATCGCCTGCAACTCATTTGTTGAGCCTGATGACTATGCTGAGGCTATCGACCATGGTTTTCATGTCTATAAAAATGATAAGCCCATTGAAGGCAATATTGAGTTTCTGATTGATGGTTCATCCTTCTATGTGCCAGATGGTACTAAGTACCGATTTGCAGCAAATGCGTGGAATGACTTGATGACTGAGTTAGGGAAAGCGACAAAATTTGAAATCTATATTGATGGGAAGTCTGGTGGAGAATTCACACCCAGTGAAAAAAATATAGATAAAGAAATACCGGATGGGTTTTGCTGGGCGATGTTTTAGGTAGTTGTTGGCTTAACTGAGGCATGTTAGTTAAGATTCGAGCTGATACTTGTTTTAATCAAATTATCCGCTCGGTGCCAAAAGTGGACACTCACAATGTAACACAGCAAAATAATGAAGCTATTACAGGAATGATAGGTGTATATTGGTTTAAATTAATATGTCTAGGCATTAGAAACGGAAAAGCGAAGTTATGATTTCAGATGATAATAATTGCTATACGAGATTGTATAAGCGGAAGATTGAGAGTGAGTTTGGTACAGATTTCGTTAATTCACTAGGTGTTTCAGGTCGCATTTTCCCTCTTGTCTATATTTGCCTTAAGCACCGTCGAATCCCTCCTTTAAAGCGTAATGTTTTCGTTGCAAGTAACATTGAGAATGATTTGTTAAAAAATCATAGGTGGGCAATACTTAGATCTCGCATTGAGTCAGGGGCTGACATCAATAACTATATTAGTAAAAAAACACGCAACTGGCATGATTCTGATTACCTTCTTTATTCCTGTAACATATATCACATCCACTTGAGGTCTTCTATAAAAGGAGGGGTAGGTGATGATCTTGTATATGCAATTGTGAAAAATGAGTCGCTTTATGTTATTCATTATGGAAATCATCACGATATATTTAATCCAGGAGAGCTTATCGAAGCTTGCGAAAAGGAATGGCCAGGAATGCACTTTGCTTTAGAAACAGATAATGACCACTCTTCAACCTCGATAGATAATGAATTTTTCAAACAGAATGCATCTGATCCAAGGCTGGGATTTAATTTATTTAAGCCTGCTACTTTTACGGATAAAGTATCAGGTAAGAAAAAACACATATCTAATCATAAAAATACGGCAATAATTTCATATGACTGTGAAGACGGTGTTTGGAAACTGCCACTGAAATGTGTATTGGCATTCGACTATGAAGAAAAACTGATACACCAATGTATAAGGAAAATATATTCTTATTATGGAACACCACCCGACTCGTTGGAATTGGATTTAAAAAATAGAGTGTATAAATTTAAAGTACCAACATTTAAAGGTTATGGTGATTATGATACTTTGCAAAAAAATGCTCCTAGAGAAATTACTGCATCATTCCCATGTGATGAAGCAGAAGTTAATTGGCATTTATAGCTAAAGAAAAGCTCTAAAATCAAATTTATAGACTAACGTCTGCTTTTCGCTCAAAGCGGATCGTGAGCTTGCCTTAAAATTAATTCCCTCGCTTTAAAGCTCATACCAGTAATGTCTTCCCTCAACTCAACGAAATAGTGACCACTGCAGATCCGACATTACCGTTTTTCGGACCTCCGCAGAGAAGAAGAAGGGTTATTACAGAAATAACACAAAAAACGGCGGATTGTTGTAATTAGTGGATTATTGCGTATAAAGCTAAATTTAGGACTGACTGAGCCTTAAATGGCAAAAAAGAGGAATGGAAAACTTTTTTCAGTTTTTTTACCGAGCGGCCTTAAAGGCCGCATGCAAAACAGTAAATACCTGCATATAACCAAAGACATTAAGGAGAACAATATGTCTACATTCGTAACTGCAGTATTTGCTGTAATCTTTACCCTTATCGCCATCGGCCAGTTAATCTGGACGATTGTGGTCACTTATCGTGGCCTAACCTGGTTTTTGACTAATTTTGATGACCTTCCTCATATCTGGAAACGAAACTGGCGATTTCATAGACGTTTTATCCTCAGATGTATCTGGAAGCGTATTTTCAACCACTGATAACGTTATCCAGGGGCATTCCCAGCCCGGCCAACCAGCATAAACAGCACCAGGTGGAGAATACTATCCGGGTCTGGCCGGATTTCCACTTGCGGACGGTACGTTCGTCCACATTCAGCCGGTTGGCTAGTTGGATGTCAGTCAGGGGAATCAGCCCCCGGACGAAAGTGATTTCGCGTACTGTGGGGATCTGCCAGTCTTCTCCGCTGACCAGTGTGTACCCGTTGAATTTCCCGGTTTCAATCAGTTCCCGGATACGTAGCTCATTTTCTGGACTCATAATGAATACGGCTGCAGAGGCTGCCATCGTTCAGGGTCTGCCGGTGTATAGTAATATTGGTGATTATTTTCCTGCAGATCGAGGTATCTTTCAACGTCGCTGAGCTGATAAGCAGAATAGAAAGTGCTTGAATTTCCCACGTTGTACATATCGATGGTGCTCATGATATTGTCTATATAATCAAAAGAAACTTTGTAGAAATTTAAATGGCGATCGTCGCAACACTTCAGTAGTTCAGGCCGTGGAGAAAAAACGTCTATCCGGGGACAGAATGTTAATGGTGAACCAGTAATAAAACACAAAGTGAAATTATGAGACAATGGCAGATATATTCTGTTCTCTTCCGTGTACAAACAAAATATATTCGGGGCTATCGCAATGACGGGTCTGGGGTCGGTACTATCAAAAGCGTGGCCGGTATGTATTATTTCAATCACGCTTTTCCGACTGAATATTTTATTTCGAAAGACATTGATCATGTCATAAGGCGTGGGTTTATTGAGAATAGCCAGCAGGCTGAACAAAGTAAAAATCGCCCGACATTTATCCTCTCTGGATGAGGACGAGTTGGCTACGCGAAGTAATTTTTGATAAAAACTATCGTTCATCAGTGTGGGCTGGGTGCCAGGCAGTGACTGAATGCTTTTTATATATTCTTCAAAATGCATTTCAATGTCACGATGAAAGTGGTCAAGAAGATCCTGCTTGTAGGGATTCTTATTCTGGGGATTATGTAAATTTAAAAGTAGCTGCATTACTGCAAAGCTGGTCAGGGTCTCAAATGGGAAATCACCGGGCTTAGTCAGACGAAGTCGTGAAAAATTATGTTCGTGAATAATGTCGTTCACTACTGCGGCCGTCAGCCGCTCATAGACCCCTAGTTCGTCTTCGATGTCAAAGGCTTCCCCAGTTTTGGCATCGATGAGCCGAAAGAGATTTTTAGCGACCGCGACGCTGGAAATTGGAAGAGGCTGTTCATACAGGACGTTATCTCCGGAACGTGAAGGGTATACCGTATGGCACCAGACGCGATGCTTATCCTTCGGGTTAAGTGCTGTGTCGTCGCTGCGAAAGTTCCTGAGTACCCATTGAGAAAGTATGTGCTGATTTTTTGTAAATGCCACTTTTCACCTCATATAATCCAGGCGCATAGGGATGGGAGCCGGTCTTTAGAATTCGTCATCAAAATCATCATCCTGCCTACGAGTTTCGTGGGTTCAAGTGCCGTTCTGTGTCCCGACACCCTCATTTTCGAATCAATAAAATGCTTTTCAAAAACCCGGATAAGTGAATTATTCCTAGTTACCCTTATTTTTTGTCGGACATTATGTGCTTTCAAAATCCCGCCCTTGGCCATAATACAGCTCAGTGCCAGCCCGTAGGCTGAGCAGGAATTCAGAAGCACGGTTGTCAAATTCGACCAGTAGCGTTCAGATCCGTACTGCTTCTGTAGATAAATGAATCGCTCTCATTTCGGCAGCCAGCAATCCAAAGGTCCACTTCCTGGCATTCATCCGGAAATTTCATCACATCTTTACCACTACGCTGTTCTGGCATCAAACTGGCCGGAGTGTGGGTCAATGTCTTCCAGCTCACCATCTCTGCTTCGCCACAGCGTAACTGACCCTGGGATCGCAGCTTAGTAAAATGAGCTGACCATGACCCCGTTGATTAATACACGGTTATGTTGGTAATTCCTCTATAGACTCTGAGAGCAACTGCGAATTTCTGTTTTTTTCCCAAAACTAACTATCAGACTAGATTGTGGTTTATCCAATAATAAATTTCAGATTAAATTTGAACTAATCCATATCAAAGATGACCGTCATAACGGGCGGCCTATTTTTAATCTGACAGAGGATCCACTTGATTTTCTCTAATAAGATTACGCAACGCAGTACGTGCTGCAGCGGCCTCTGACATTCCGTTAAGATCTACGTTAGATTGCCCGCCTCTTATTCCAAACACTGTGACCATACCATCTTCACAGAAATATTCAGCCTCATACAGAAGACCATCTTTCTTTACTTGTATATATGACATAATTCCCTCACTTGTAAAAATTAGAATATAAAATCATTTATATTAGCCCCTAACAACCAATTCTAGGCTCGTTAGTGAAGATAGCTTCTAGTTACCAGAAAGAAGATAGGAGCATGGATTATTAATATCTCACATTCTCTAAAATTGATTTTAACAGCTCGATGGTTCTCCAGATGTCATCATGTGTATCACCATCCCAATCAGGAACAGTGGCCAACTCAACTTTGAGCTCTTTTATCAAGATATGTGCATCGGCAACTTCATCCTTTCGACACTTTGATGCGATACGAGATATCGCTCTCGAAGGGAGGTTTGAATAAGGAAAAAAAACTAGGTGCTCCGCTGCAATTAATTTTTGTAATTTACGCATATGGTCGGTATCCCGGTAATCCCCCCGAAAA
>NZ_AYMP01000023.1 GCF_000633515.1 Morganella morganii H1r
GAGGGCGCATTATAGACACTAGCTGAGATCACGCAAGTGTTTATTTCAACTTTTTTTCTGTTCGCAGATAAAATACCCAATCGGGTTACTTTTTAGGTGATTTTGCGCTTTTTTGTACGGGTTTCAGCAGGGCAGGTAAATCCGCGATACTGTTAATCACAATATCTGCCGCCGCTTCAGCGTCTTCCGTTACCGGTTTACCGGTACGTACCAATACCGTTGTACCCACTTCGGCAGCCCGTCCGGCCAGCATATCATCGAGCTTATCCCCCACCATATAAGAGTTACTCATGTCGATCTTCAGGAATTTCTGTGCATCCAGCAGCATACCCGGTGCCGGTTTACGGCAGTTACATTCCTGACGAAACTCACCGACAGTGCCTTCCGGATGATGAGGACAATAATAGATACCGTCCAGATCAACGCCGCGATCCGCCAGAGACCAGTCCATCCACTCTGTCAGATGCATAAACTGATCTTCGGTAAACATACCACGGGCGATGCCCGACTGATTTGTGACTATGATTAAGGCGTAGCCCATCTGTTTGATGGCCTGCATTGCTTCAATCGCATTCTCTATAAACTGAAAATCATCAATCTCGTGGAGATAGCCGGTATCAACGTTAATGGTGCCGTCTCTGTCCAGAAATACTGCGGGGATACCCATGGTTACACTCTTAGTCCGTCATCAATAATGTATTTAGTATCGCTTATTTGATACGGAATGAGAATGCGGCCTGATAACTAAATCCTGTTGACTTAGCCGTCCAGACATCTTAACATCCGAAAATCATCTGGTGAACAACCAGTTTCTCGTAACAAGGTAATAATAATTACATGATAAAGCTGACGAATATAAATAAGGTTTTTCAGCAGGGTCATCGCGAAATACAGGCACTTTCTGATATTAACCTGCACGTCCCGCAAGGGCAGATTTACGGTGTGATTGGTGCTTCCGGTGCCGGAAAAAGCACGCTTATCCGCTGTGTGAATATGCTGGAACGGCCAACATCGGGACAGGTACTCGTCGGTGGCCGTGACCTCACTAAGATGAACGATAAAGAGTTAACCCGTGCCCGCCGCGGCATCGGCATGATTTTTCAGCACTTTAACCTGCTGTCGTCCCGTACTGTTTTCGGGAACATTGCTCTGCCGCTGGAGCTGGATCGCGTACCGGCCGCTGAAATTGAAAAACGGGTTGTGAAGCTGCTTGACCTGGTCGGTCTGGCAGATAAACGGGATGCTTATCCGGCGAATCTGTCCGGCGGTCAGAAACAGCGTGTGGCTATCGCCCGCGCACTGGCAAACGAACCTGAGGTGTTACTGTGTGATGAGGCCACCAGCGCCCTGGATCCGGCAACCACCCGGTCGATACTGGAACTGCTGAAAGATATTAACCGCCGGCTGGAGTTAACTATCCTGCTGATCACCCATGAAATGGATGTGGTGAAACGTATCTGTGACCAGGTTGCAGTTATCAGCGGCGGACAACTGATTGAACAGAATACGGTAAGTGAAGTGTTCTCTCATCCGAAAACCCCGGTGGCGCAGGCCTTTATTGAGTCCACGCTGCATCTGGATGTGCCGGAAGATTATCTGGCGCGTCTGAAACCGGAGCCGGCGGAAGGCCTGGGACCGCTGCTGAAACTGGAATTTGGTGGTCAGTCCGTTGATGCACCGCTGATCTCGATTGCATCACGCAAGTTTAATATTGATATCAGCATCCTGAGTTCTCAGATGGATTATGCGGGCGGTGTGAAATTTGGGGTCATGCTGGCAGAGCTGGACGGCAACAGCCCGCAGGATGTTGAAGCTGCGATTGATTTTCTGAAAGAACACCACGTAAAAACAGAGGTTCTCGGTTATGTCTGAAGGAATGATTTTACTGTTAGTTAAAGGCATCTGGGAAACCCTGGTCATGACATTTGCATCCGGTTTCCTGGGATTTTTAATCGGCCTTCCGGTGGGGGTACTGCTGTATATCACCCGTTCGGGTCAGATTGCGGATAATAAAAGCCTGTACCGGATCCTGTCCGTGCTGGTCAATATCTTCCGTGCGATTCCGTTCATTATCTTACTGGTATGGATGATTCCGTTTACCCGGTTAGTGGTTGGTACCTCTATCGGGTTACAGGCTGCCATTGTGCCGCTGACTGTCGGCGCCGCACCGTTTATTGCCCGTATGGTGGAAAACGCGCTGCTGGAAATCCCGTCAGGCCTGATTGAAGCATCCCGCTCCATGGGTGCCACACCATTACAGATTGTCAGTAAGATCCTGCTGCCTGAAGCATTGCCGGGACTGATCAACGCGGCGACGATTACACTGATCACACTCGTGGGCTACTCCGCAATGGGTGGTGCTGTGGGAGCAGGCGGGTTAGGTCAGATTGGTTATCAGTATGGTTATGTCGGATATAACGCAGTAGTTATGAATACAGTATTGGCATTGCTGGTTGTTTTGGTCTTTATTATTCAGGTATGTGGTGATCGTCTGGTTAAAGCCGTTACCCACAAATAAGACTCTCTCCGCGCCGCACAGACTGCGACCGCGTATTAAACAGAACGAGGAAACAAAAGATGGCTTTTAAATTAAAATCGCTTGTCGTTGCCGGTGCTTTGCTGGGTTCATTAGTGCTGGCGGGCTGCGGACAGAATGAAAAAGATCCGAAAAGCATCAAAGTCGGCGTGATCGTCGGTGCTGAACAGCAGGTGGCAGAAGTGGCGAAAAAAGTCGCCAAAGACAAATACGGCCTGAATGTGGAACTGGTCACATTCAACGACTATGTCATGCCGAACGAGGCTCTCAGCCGCGGCGATATCGATCTGAACGCATTCCAGCACAAGCCGTATCTGGATCAGCAGATTAAAGACCGTAACTACAAATTAACAACAGTGGGCAATACCTTTGTGTATCCGATTGCCGGTTATTCAAAGAAAATCAAATCACTGGATGAGTTACAGGACGGCGCACAGGTCGCTCTGCCGAATGACCCGACTAACCTCGGCCGTTCACTGCTGTTATTACAGAAGCAGGGATTAATCAAACTGAAAGAAGGCACCGGCCTGCTGCCGACAGTTCTGGATGTGGTTGAAAACCCGAAAGGTCTGAAACTGATCGAGCTGGAAGCCCCGCAGCTGCCGCGTTCACTGGATGATAATAAGATCGACCTGGCCGTCATCAACACCACTTACGCCAGCCAGATCAACTTAACCCCGTCCAAAGACGGCTTATTTGTCGAAGATAAAGATTCACCTTACGTCAACATTATTGTCTCCCGTGAAGATAATAAAGACAGCGAAGCGGTGAAAGAGTTTGTTCAGGCATATCAGTCAGATGAAGTCTTTAATGAAGCAGATAAAGTCTTCAACGGCGGTGCGGTTAAAGGCTGGTAAAAGACCGGAAAGTCAGAATAACGGCTAAGTTCTTTTATTGAAGATAAAAGAATATTACACTGAGGGTGAACAATTGTTCACCCTTTTTATTTTGTTATAGTCATTAAATGTTCATTATATAAATAATAATACTTCACCAGCCATTGCTTTCCTGTTTTGTACAGCCAGAGGATCTCTTTTCATGCGAGTGCTTATTATCAGCCTGCTTGCTCTTCTCATCGCGGGATGTTCTTTCCGTCAGAGCCATTCTGAGCAGGAACAAGCGCAATACGCCGATATGCGGCTGAAAAAACCGGCCGGTAAAAAAGCCAAATCAACATCCGCAGCATCACGTGTCAAACTCTACCTCCACCCGGAAGAATTGCTGGGGAAACCTTTCCGTGACCTTGGCGTGGTTTTGGGTCAGAATTGCCGGGAAGCGGCAAAACCTGCACAGTCCGGTATTCCGGCAGCCCGTAAGCAAATGCTGTACCGGGCCGGAAAACTGAAAGCAGATGCCGTGTTACTCCATCAGTGTGCCGTGAACCCCGCACCGGGTTGTAAGCAGCTGGCGGTTTGCGAAGGTACGGCAATTAAGGTTGATGATGTCTGAGTTTTCATTTTCGCCCGTGGGGTTTATCCGCTCACCGTGGCAGGAGAAATTTGCAATTCCACGCCAGCCGGGGCTGGTTGAGGATGGCACAGGGGAACTGCACTTTGTGGCGCCCTATAATCACGCCGACTGCGTGCGCGGACTGGAGCAGTTCAGTCATGTGTGGGTCATCTTTGTTTTCCATGATATTCCGGCCGGCAGCTGGCGTCCGCTGGTACGCCCGCCGCGCCTTGGCGGTAATGCCAAAATGGGCGTATTTGCCACCCGCTCCACCTTCCGCCCGAATCCGATCGGGATGTCACTGGTTGAACTGAAAAAAGTCTGTTACGACGGCGATACGGCGTATCTCTCTCTTGGTAGTCTGGATCTGCTTAACGGCACACCGGTGCTGGATATCAAACCCTATCTGCCTTATGCTGAATCTGTACCCGGCGCACTGGCCGGTTTTGCGCAGGAAGAGCCGCCTGCGGATATGCCGGTCGTGTTCAGTACTACGGCACAACAATTCATAACGGCTCAGGCCGCACAATATCCTGACCTGGCGCGTTTTATCACTCAGGTACTGGCGCAGGATCCGCGTCCGGCGTATAAAAAACAACAGGCTGACGATAAAATCTATGCCGTCCATCTGCTGGATTTAAATGTCCGCTGGCATATCCGTGACAGCGTGACCGAAGTCATCAGTCTGGAAAAACGCTAAACCCCTTTTGGGGCGCGGCAGTCACTGGTAAACTGTCAGGCTTAATTTCACTTCTGCGCAGAATACCTCTGCGATAAGACATGTTTGTCGTTCTAATGGAACCTAAATAATGCGTACTACCCAATATCTGCTCTCTACTCTGAAAGAGACCCCTGCTGACGCCGAAGTGGTCAGTCATCAGCTGATGCTGCGCGCCGGGATGATCCGTAAACTTGCTTCAGGTCTGTACAACTGGATGCCGACCGGTGTCCGCGTATTACGCAAAGTTGAGAAGATCGTGCGTGAAGAGATGGAAAATGCCGGTTCACTGGAAATCTCCATGCCGGTGGTTCAGCCCGCAGATTTATGGCTGGAGAGCGGACGCTGGGAACAGTACGGTCCGGAGCTGCTCCGTATCACCGATCGCGGCGATCGCCAGTTTGTACTGGGTCCGACGCACGAAGAAGTGGTCACGGACATCATCCGTAACGAAGTGACATCCTATAAACAGCTGCCGCTGAATGTGTTCCAGATCCAGACCAAATTCCGTGATGAAGTCCGTCCGCGTTTTGGTGTGATGCGCTCCCGTGAATTCATTATGAAAGATGCGTACTCTTTCCACCTGACCCAGGATTCACTGCAGGAAACGTACGATACGATGTATCAGGCGTACAGCAAAATCTTCAATCGTATCGGGCTGGATTTCCGTGCGGTAATGGCAGATACCGGTTCTATCGGCGGAAGTGCATCCCACGAGTTCCAGGTACTGGCGCAGAGCGGCGAAGATGATGTTATTTTCTCCTCTGAGTCAGATTACGCAGCCAATATTGAGCTGGCAGAAGCGGTCTGCAATATCACTGAACGCCCTGCGCCGCAGAAAGCGATGGAACTGGTTGATACACCAAACGCGAAAACTATCGCGGAGCTGGTTGAACAGTTTAATCTGCCGGTTGAGAAAACCGTCAAAACCCTGATCGTTCACGGCAGCAAAGAGAGCGGCCATAAACTGGTTGCACTGCTGGTGCGCGGTGATCACGAACTCAACGAAGTGAAAGCAGAAAAACACCCGCTGGTTGCGGCTCCGCTCGAGTTCGCGACAGAAGAAGAGATCCGTGCAGCCGTGAATGCAGGCCCGGGTTCACTGGGGCCGGTAAATCTGCCGCTGCCGGTGGTCGCTGACCGTACCGTTGCCATGATGAGTGATTTCGGTGCCGGTGCGAATATCGACGGCAAACACTATTTCGGTATCAACTGGGAGCGTGATGCTGCCCTGCCGGAAGTGGCGGATATCCGTAATGTGGTCGCCGGTGACCCGAGCCCGGACGGCAAAGGTACCCTGATGATCAAGCGCGGGATTGAAGTCGGTCATATCTTCCAGCTCGGTAAAAAATATTCCGAAGCACTGAAAGCGACCGTTCAGAACGAAGCCGGTCACAACGAAGTGGTCTTTATGGGTTGCTACGGTATCGGGGTCACCCGTATTGTTGCGGCAGCGATTGAGCAGAACTTCGATGATCGCGGGATTATCTGGCCGGATGCGATTGCACCGTTCCAGGTTGCTCTTCTGCCGATGAATATGCACAAATCTTACCGTGTGAAAGAAGTGGCGGAAAAACTCTACGCCGATCTGACCGCTCAGGGCATTGAAGTACTCTTTGATGACCGTAAAGAGCGCCCGGGTGTGATGTTTGCAGATATGGAACTGATGGGTATTCCGCATACCATTGTTATCGGTGATCGCAACCTCGACAGCGGTGTGGTGGAATACAAATACCGCCGCAGCGAAGATAAATCCCTGATCGCGCTGGACGATGTTATCAGTGTGCTGAAAGAAAAAATCATCACTGCCTGATTATCAGTGCTGTGAATACAAAAAGGCTGAACATCTGTTCAGCCTTTTTTATGCCTGCGGGAGCCGGAAGAACTTACTGACAGCCGCGGGATTTATCCAGTACAGATTTACCGGTCTGGATCAGCGCCTGATCAAACTGACCGTCTTCCATGGACGGACGGATGGTGTAATACCCTTCCACTTCCAGATAAACCGGTTTACCGCCTTCAACACCCAGCTTACCGTAACCCTGCTCTAAGCCGATATTGCCCGGTACCGCATAAACCACACCGGTCTGGCAATCTTTAAAGGTTGCCGCATCTGCCATATAACGGTATTCACCTTTCAGCTGTACCGGTTTCACCATTTTCAGGGTGTAGTTCAGATTTGATGTAATCGGATTGCCGTCAATATCCAGCATCACTAATGATTTATCCTGCGGATCATAATAAGCACGCTGCCCGGCGGTATCGGTCAGGCGCAGTTTGTCACCGTCTTTCGCCCAGGTCCCGGTTTCAAAGAAGGTCTGGTTGCCGTCGCGGGTTTCCAGATAAGTGCGCTGCATAACATAGGTACCGTCACCTTCCAGTAAAACGGTCACATCCATGCCGGAGCAATCGGCACACGGAACCACGCCGTTATAGGCACGGTCAAGAACATGGACTTCCGGCGTTGGTGGTACAACGACTGTCGAACTACAGGCCGTAATGCTGAAAATGCCTGCCGCCAATAAGAGTTTTGTCAGATTTTTCATGTTTCCCCCTGAACATCAGATGCGGTAATGTTAACAAAATGATTGTCAGTTTTTGTATATTCATGCGCTTTCAGACAATTACGCATTTTTATTTTTAAAATGGCAATGATTTTCTTCAAAACAGTGATAAACAATATGTTTTGCCGATAATAAAATGTAATCAGTAATAGCCAATATGATAACTATGATATAGTCTGCTGGGAGCGATGAGGCTATTTGAATAACCATCCGCGGATGATACCGCAAGCGAAAGTATGGTGAGGGAATATGTCTGCAGAAAACGAATATCAACCAATTAATTGTGATGACTATGACAACCTCGAACTGGCCTGCCAGCATCATATGGTACTGGAAGTGACCTTACAGGGGGGCGATGTTCTGACAGGAAAAGCAACCGATTTGGTACTCCGGAAGAAAGTGGAATACCTTGTTGTCACGATTGACAACGAACTGCGGGAGCTTCGTCTGGACTCGATTGTCAGCTTTAGTCATCCCGACCTGGGAACAGTGGTTATTGATCACTCACCGTCCTGAATAACTCTGCAACCCCGCCTGCGGGGTTGTTTTTTTCCTGCATAATCATCAGTTTTGCCTCATCCGCTTCGCCCTCTTTCGTGACAAATACCCCGACCGCCGCTATCAGCGTATCGTTATACCAGAGCAGCGGTGTACGTTCGCGCAGCCACGGCGCAACACCGGATTCCTGCCACAGCTTTTTGGCTGACCGCCCGCGATCCCGGCCGCAGATATGATAATGCCCCTGCAAACCAAACCGGATCGTCGCCTGTTCATCCCGGCGCGGCGGGCGCACCACAGAAACCATATCATGCGGAGTGATAACTTCCGCTACCCGCAAAATCCCGGCATCATCCGGCAATAACAATGCAGAGTGCAGATCCCACGGCAGACAGTATTCTGATAATCCGGCTGTTTTTTCTGTTACATACAATTTGTTCTGATAACGGCGGATAGTGACTGGTTTCAGGTAATAGCCCGGCTCCGCATCCGGTTTCGCCAGTGCCACTTCCTGCCAGAGCAGTGCCAGCTGGTGCTGTGACGGCATTTGCACACCACAGTGTTTCAGCCAGCGGCGCAGTATGCCGTTGCGTTTCGCCGTCCCGGTACTGAGCAGCGGAATAAAAGACAACCCGTTATCGGCATCCGTCAGCTGCATAAGTTCCGGCAGCAGCAGTTCATCCAGCAGGGCTTCCTGTTCACCGCAAAGCGCGGCACTGCGGGAAACCGCCTGAGCAAAATGCGGCCAGCGGGCATTCAGTTGCGGTAATACCGCATGACGCAGGAAATTACGGTCATAACGGCGATCCTGATTACTGTCATCCTCGACCCAGGAAAGCTGATGATAGTGCGCATACTGTTCGAGCTGAGCACGGCTGAAGGAGAGTAACGGACGGATCAGCGGATTGGCACCGAATGCCATCTGTTCCGGCATAGCAGAGAGACCGGCAGGGCCGCTGCCGCGTTTTAAGGCTAGGAAAAAGGTTTCGCTCTGATCATCCAGATGCTGCGCGGTCACCAGCGCCTCATCCGGGGTTATCACTTCACGGAAAGCCTGATAGCGGGCATCTCTGGCGGCAGCTTCGATCCCTTTTTTGCGGGGATCCACCTGCACGCGGCACACCTGAAACGGAACAGAGAGTGAGCCGCAGAATGTCCGGCAGTGTTCTGCCCAGTCATCCGCCAGCGGGTTTAATCCGTGATGAATATAGACTGCCCGCAACCGCAGCGCCGGGCGCTCAGCGGTCTGCCACTGCCGCAGAGCATGCAGCAGGACAACAGAATCAAGCCCGCCGCTCAGTCCCGCCAGGATTGCCTGCTGAGAGGCAAACACACGGCGGAACACGGCAGACAATGATTCACAAAAAGCAGTATCCACAACCGGTTATTAGCAGTAGCCGTAGCTCATCAGGCGCTCATAGCGGCGATTAGCCAGAGACTCGCTGTCCAGTTTATCCAGCTCTGCCAGATCAGACAGGATCTGTGCTTTCAGGGATGCGGCAACCGCTTCATAATCCCGGTGTGCGCCGCCCAGCGGCTCAGGGATCACATTGTCGATCAGTTTCAGTTCTTTCAGACGCGGCGCGGTGATACCCATCGCTTCTGCGGCGATCGGCGCTTTATCCGCGCTTTTCCACAGAATCGAGGCACAGCCTTCCGGTGAAATGACAGAGTAAGTGCTGTATTGCAGCATATTCACTTTGTCACCGACCGCAATTGCCAGTGCGCCGCCGGAACCGCCTTCCCCGACAACAGTACAGACAGTCGGTACTTTCAGGCGGGACATTTCACGCAGGTTACGGGCAATCGCCTCGGACTGGCCGCGCTCTTCCGCGCCCACGCCCGGATAGGCTCCCGGGGTGTCGATAAAGGTGATCACCGGCAGATTAAAGCGCTCTGCCAGTTCCATCAGACGCAGGGCTTTGCGGTAACCTTCCGGTGCCGGCATGCCGAAGTTACGGCGGATTTTTTCTTTGGTTTCACGGCCTTTCTGATGGCCGATAATCATCACCGGACGACCGTCCAGACGGGCAATTCCGCCGACAATCGCTTTGTCATCCGCATATGCGCGGTCGCCTGCCAGTTCCTGAAAATCGGTAAAGATCAGTTTGACGTAATCCAGGGTATACGGACGACGCGGATGGCGGGCCAGCTGAGCAATCTGCCAGGCACCCAGGTCAGCGAAAATCTTACGTGTCAGTTCCAGACTCTTCGCCCGTAAGCGTTCAACTTCTTCGTCAAGATTGATATCGAGTGATTCATCCTGGCGGCTGACCGCGGTCAGCGAATCAATTTTCGCCTCTAACTCGGCAATCGGCTGTTCAAAATCCAGAAAATTAAGACTCATAATGTTCCTATTTTAGTCAAATTCTAATTCTACCTGCTCATTACCCAGCAGAGTCCGCAGATCCGTCAGAAGGGTATCCGTCGGGGTGACCCGCCAGGTGGCACCGAAACGCATCCGCGCTCTGGCATCGTCCTTCTGGTAATAAAGGTGAACCGGTATTGTCCCGGAGCGGTGCGGTTCAAGGGCACCGCGCAGCCGGTGCAGCAGTTGTTCGTCAATTTGCCCGTCCGTGAGCGAGATAGCAAGCCCGCGCGCATATTTTTCGCGTGCTTCGCTGATATCCAGCAGCTCCCTGACCACCATTTTAAGCCCGCCGCTGAAATCATCAAAGCTGACCTGCCCGGAGGCGATCAGAATGCGATCCTGTTCGAGCAGATGCTGGTAACGTTCCAGTGCATCGGAAAATAGCATAATTTCCAGCCGGCCGGAACGATCATCGAGGGTACAGACACCAATCCGGTTTCCCCGTTTGGTGGTGATCACCTTGGAAGCCAGCACCAGACCGACGACCGTGGTCATCTGACCACGCGGTGTCGGGTTAACATCTTTCAGACGTAAACCATGAGTATAGCGCTCAATTTCCTTCAGATAACGGTTTATCGGATGTCCGGTAAGATACAGCCCGAGTGTTTCCCGTTCCCCTTCAAGGATAATTTCGTCCTGCCATTTCGGAATATTGGCATAAGAGCGCTCTACCTGCTCCGGTGCTTCCGCCAGTACCCCGAACATATCCGCCTGACCGGTGGCTTCCGCTTTGGCGTGCTGATCCGCAGCTTTCAGCGCATCCTCCAGTGAGGACATCAGCGCGGCGCGGTGCGGCCCCAGGCGGTCAAACGCGCCGGACATAATGAGTTTTTCCATTACGCGGCGGTTCAGTTTTTTGGTGTCCGTGCGGGCACACAAATCAAAAATATCCTTGAAATACCCGTCCTTGCGGGCTTCCAGAATTGCTTCGATCGGGCCTTCGCCGACGCCTTTAATCGCACCGATACCATAGACTATCTCACCTTCATCATTGACATGGAAGTGATACAGCCCGCTGTTGATATCCGGCGGCAATACTTTCAGCCCCATCCGCCAGCATTCATCCACCAGCCCGACGACTTTTTCGGTGTTATCCATATCCGCCGTCATCACGGCAGCCATAAATTCCGCCGGATAATGTGCCTTCAGCCACAGTGTCTGATAGGAAACCAGAGCGTAGGCAGCGGAGTGAGATTTGTTAAACCCGTAACCGGCGAATTTCTCCACCAGGTCAAAGATTTTCATGGACAGTTCGGCATCGACGCCGTTTTTCACCGCGCCCTCTTCAAATACCGAGCGCTGTTTTGCCATTTCTTCCGGCTTTTTCTTACCCATTGCACGGCGCAGCATATCCGCACCGCCCAGCGTATAGCCCGCCAGTACCTGGGCAATCTGCATCACCTGTTCCTGATAGAGGATGATGCCGTACGTCGGTTCCAGTACCGGTTGCAGGGATTCATGCTGCCATTCCACATCCGGGTAGGAAATAGCCTCACGTCCGTGTTTACGGTCAATAAAGTTATCCACCATGCCCGACTGCAGCGGGCCGGGACGGAACAGCGCCACCAGGGCTATCATGTCTTCAAAGCTGTCCGGACGCAGACGTTTGATCAAATCCTTCATGCCGCGGGATTCAAGCTGGAAAACCGCTGTGGTTTCCGAGCGTTGCAGCATATCAAAGCTTTTCTGATCGTCGAGCGGGATAGCCGCGATATCCACCGGCGGCTTGCCTTTTTTCTCATTGCGCGGGTTAATCATCCCCAGCGCCCAGTCGATAATCGTCAGCGTACGCAGACCGAGGAAGTCAAACTTCACCAGACCGGCATATTCCACGTCGTTTTTATCAAACTGCGTGACCGGGTTATTCCCTTCCGGGTCGCAGTAAAGCGGGGCGAAATCGGTAATTTTTGTCGGCGCGATCACCACACCACCGGCGTGTTTACCGGCGTTACGTGTCACCCCTTCCAGAATACGCGCCATGTCGATCAGCGCCCTGACTTCCTCATCGGCCTCATACACCTCGCCGAGCTGCGGCTCTGCGGCAAAGGCTTTTTCCAGTGTCATACCGGGATCCGGCGGCACCAGTTTGGAAATTCTGTCGACAAACCCGTAAGGATGCCCCAGCACGCGGCCGACATCGCGGATCACCGCTTTTGCCGCCATGGTACCGAAGGTAATAATCTGGGAAACAGCATCACGTCCGTACATTTCGGCCACGTGATCGATCACGCGGTCACGTTTTTCCATGCAGAAGTCGACGTCAAAGTCAGGCATGGAAACACGTTCCGGGTTCAGGAAGCGTTCGAACAGGAGGTCAAACTCCAGGGGATCCAGATCGGTGATTTTCAGGGAGTACGCCACCAGCGAACCGGCACCGGAACCACGTCCCGGCCCGACCGGTACATTGTTATCCTTCGACCACTGGATAAACTCCATCACGATCAGGAAGTAGCCGGGGAAGCCCATCTGGTTAATCACTTTCAGTTCGACATCCAGACGTTCGTCATATTCCGGGCGGCGCTGTGCACGCACTTCCGGATCCGGGAACAGGAACGCCAGGCGCTCCTCCAGTCCCTCTTTCGATCGTTTGACCAGATAATCTTCTGTGCTCATATCCCCGGTCGGGAACTGCGGCAGGAAATACTCGCCGAGGCGGATAGTGACGTTACAACGCTTAGCAATTTCGACGCTGTTCTGCAGTGCTTCCGGGATGTCGGCAAACAGCTCGCACATCTCGTCCTCACTGCGCAGATATTGCTGAGGGCTGTAGAGTTTCGGGCGTTTCGGATCCGCTAACGTATAGCCGTCATGAATGGCAACACGGATTTCATGGGCGTCAAAATCCTCACTGCTGATAAAGCGGACATCATTGGTCGCCACCACCGGCAGGGATTTCTCTGTCGCCAGCTGTACAGCAGCATGCAGATAGCTTTCCTCATCCTGGCGGCCGGTGCGGATAAGCTCCAGATAGAAGCTGTCCGGGAAGTGGGTCTGCCAGAATTCCAGTGCCTGATCCACCAGCGCGCTGTTACCGCGCAGCAGGAATTTACCGACATCCCCTTTACGTCCGCCGGAGAGAATAATCAGCCCGTCTTTGTGATTAACCAGCCAGTCGCGCTGAATGGCCGGTCCCTGAGCGCCATAGCCTTTCTGATAGGCTTCAGAGATAAGCAGGGTCAGGTTCTGATAACCGGTGTTATTGCGTGCCAGAATCGTGAGCGATGCCAGTTCGTCACCCAGCAGCTCACTTTCCATCAGGAAGTCCGCACCGACAATCGGTTTCACCCCGGCGCCGTGCGCACTGCCGTAAAATTTCACCAGCCCGCACAGGTTAGTGAAGTCCGTAATCGCCATCGCCGGCATATTCATCGACGCCACTTTTTTGACCAGCGGGCCGGTTTTCGCCAGCCCGTCAATCATGGAATAGTCGCTGTGAATATTAAGATGAATAAAACGCGGTTCCGCCATTACGCCATCCTCACTGACTGATACCGGCCAGCGCACGGCGGACCGGGCCAAAACTGGTTCGGTGATGCTCTGTCACCCCATACTGCGCCAGCATTTCAAGATGCAGCGCCGTCGGGTAACCTTTGTGTTTTGCAAATCCGTACTGCGGAAATTGTTTATCCAGCTCTGCCATTTCGCGATCCCGCGTGACTTTTGCCAGTATCGATGCCGCACTGATTTCCGGCACAAGTCCGTCGCCTTTGATCACCGCCTGAGCAGGAACGCCGAAATCCGGCGCTTTATTACCATCCACCAGAACAAATCCCGGACGTACCGGTAACCCGGCAACCGCCCGCTGCATCGCCAGGAATGTGGCCTGCAAAATATTGATTTGATCAATTTCAGCCGCTTCCGCGCGGCCTATGCTCCAGTACAGCGCCTTTTCCTGAATTTCAGCAAACAGCCGCTCACGTTTTTTCTCTGTGAGCTTTTTGGAATCCACCAGACCGTCGATCGGGTTCTGCGGATCAAGAATAACGGCGGCGGTTACCACCGCACCGACCAGCGGCCCGCGGCCGACTTCATCGACACCGGCAATCAGTGCCGCGTCCGGATAAACAAAATCCATTAATTACTCGCTATATCTGATACGGCCTGTGCCGCCTGATTATCCGCATCAAGACGGATCTTCTGATGGAGTTCCAGGAAGGTTTCTCTGAGTTTATCCACGGCTTCACCGCCCTGCAGCAGCGGCAGCAGTGCATTTGCCAGCAGATCACTGCGGCACTCATCCTGTAACAGTTCCGGCACGATTTCGCGCCCTGCCAGCAGGTTCGGCAGTGACACATACGGGGTTTTGACCAGCCGTTTCGCCAGCCAGAACGTGAACGGCTTCATGCGGTAGCCCACGACCATCGGGCATTTCGCCAGCATGCACTCCAGTGCTGCCGTGCCTGATGCCAGCAGTGCGGCATCCGAGGCAATCATGGCATCACGGGCACGACCATCAAGCAGATGCACATCCAGTTCCGGCGCAATTTCCTGTTTGATAGCTTCAAACTCAGCCCGGCGTTTGGCATTCACCAGCGGCACCACAATCTGTAAATCCGGCAGAGATTGCCGCAGCAGTTGCGCGGTTTTCAGGAAATCGCCGCTGAGCATCGAGACTTCCGCGTGACGGCTGCCCGGCAGTATTGCCAGACACGGCGCGGACGGATCCAGCCCCAGTGCGTCACGGGCAGCGGCTTTATCCGGCTGCAACGGCAGCGCATCCGCCATGGTATGGCCGATAAAACGGCACGGCACATTATATTTGTCGTAAAACGCTTTTTCGAACGGCAGGAAAGCCAGCACCAGATTGGTCGCTTTGGCGATTTTAAAGACCCGGTTCTGCCGCCATGCCCAGACTGACGGGCTGACATAGTGGATCGTTTTGATCCCGGAAGATTTTAACCGTCCTTCCAGGGTGATATTGAAATCCGGCGCATCAATGCCGACAAAAACATCCGGTTTCAGTTCACGGAAGCGGCGGGTGAGATCACGGCGGATGGAGAGCAGACGCGGCAGACGCCCCAGCACTTCCACAATGCCCATCACCGCCAGTTCTTCCATTTCATACCAGGTTTCACAGCCTTCCGCCTGCATCAGCGGACCGGCAACCCCGGTGAAACGAACATCCGGATATTTTTCTTTCAGTGCGCGCATTAAACCTGCGCCGAGAATATCGCCGGAGGTTTCTCCGGCGACAATACCTATCGTGAGCGGACGAGGTGATACCGACATGGCAGCCCCCGCAATTACGGACGGATGATCCCGCGTTCAGCGGTATCCAGGAAGTCAGCGAAGGTTTTTACATGGACATTTTCTTTCGCCAGTTCAGCTAACTGCACTTTGGCTTCTGCCAGCGTCAGATTACTGCGGTACAGGACTTTATAGGCATTCTGTAACGCACTGATATCGTCTTTATCAAAACCACGGCGTTTGAGGCCGATAGCATTGAGGCCGAAAGCAGTCACATGGTTACCCTGCGCGATTAAGAACGGCGGGATATCCTGTGCCACTCCGGAACAGCCGCCGACCATCACGTGCTCACCGATACGGCAGAACTGATGAACCGCCGATAAGCCACCCAGGATGACATAATCATCCAGCGTGACATGACCCGCCAGGGTTCCGTTGTTGGCAATGATGCAATGGTTACCGATCACACAGTCGTGAGCAACATGAGCATTGATCATCAGCAGGTTGTCGTTACCGATACGGGTAACGCCGGTGTCCTGCGCGGTGCCGCGATGAATAGTCACACTTTCGCGGATACGGTTACGATCACCGATCTCTACGCGGGTCGGTTCACCTTTGTATTTCAGATCCTGGTTTATCTCACCAATGGAGGCAAACTGGAAAATCTGGTTATCACGACCAATTTTGGTATGACCATTAATCACAACATGGGACTTGATTTCAGTCCCTTCACCGATCTCAACATCCGCACCAATACAGCAGAAAGGACCGATGGTGACATTGGCACCAATAACGGCACCGTCTTCGATAATGGAAGACGGGTGAATCCGGGCGGTTTTATCGATCATTTATTACCCCTCACGGCGGCGTGCACACATCATGGTCGCTTCGCAGGCAACTTCTCCGTCAACTTTCGCAACACCCGTGAAACGGGCAACGCCGCGGCGTTCCTTATGGAAAGTCACTTCGAGGATCATCTGGTCTCCCGGCAGTACCGGGCGTTTGAAGCGGCAATCATCGATGGCGGCAAAATAATACAGTTCGCCCGGCTCTAATTTACCCAGGCTTTTGAATGCCAGAATGCCGGTGGCCTGCGCCATGGCTTCCAGAATCAGAACGCCCGGAAAAATCGGTTTGCCCGGGAAGTGCCCCTGGAAGAACGGCTCATTGAACGATACGTTTTTCACGGCACGTAAAAATTTACCTTCTTCAAAATCCAGCACGCGATCCACTAATAAAAACGGATACCGGTGCGGAAGAAGCTCTAAAATTTCATCAATTTTGAGAGTATGGTTGTCACTCATCAGAATACTCTTCCTGTCTCTTTGTCATATGTCTTATTAATAACACGGCCTGCTATACCCGTCACGCGGTTAGCAGGCCGCAAAAATACCGCAAAATGCGCTGTTATTTATCGTCGTTATCCAGCTGCCGCTCGACCGCCTTGAGGCGTTTATTCATTTCGCTGATGTTCATCACCAGCGCGGCAGTTTTACGCCATGTTTTATTCGGCTGTAACGGAATACCGGAAGAGTATACACCCGGTTCGGTGATAGGCCGCATTACCATGCCCATGCCTGTCACGACGACGCGATCGCAGATTTCCATATGACCATTAATGACGCTTGCTCCGCCAATCATACAGTTGCGGCCGATTTTCAGGCTCCCGGCCATAATCACACCACCGGCTACTGCCGTGTTGTCGCCGATTATGACGTTATGGGCGATCTGGCACTGGTTATCAATGATAACACCATTACCGATTACCGTATTTTCTAATGCACCACGGTCGATAGTGGTACAGGAGCCGATTTCAACCCGGTCACCGATAATGACGGAACCCAGCTGAGGGATTTTAACCCACTGACCGCGATCGTTGGCATAACCGAATCCGTCCGCACCGATAACGGTGTTGGAATGAACCAGGCAGCCTTCGCCAATCACAATCCCGTGGTACACGGTGACATTTGCCCAGATACGGGTTTTGGCACCGATAGTGGTATTTTTGCCGACAAACGATCCTGCGCCGATGATAACATCGTCACCCAGGACAACGCCGGACTCAATGACAGCATTCGCACCGACCGACACATTGGCCCCGAGAGAGGCGGACGGGTCAATCACCGCAGACGGATGGATATTCTCAGCCGGAGCCGGTGTGGTATCCATAATCTGCGCCATATGCGCATACGCCAGGTACGGGTCTTTCACCACAAGGGCGGCGACCTGACAAAACGGTAAATCGTCTTCACGCAATACCACAGCACCCGCCTGACAACCGGCCAGTTTTTCCCGGTAACGGGCATCAGACAGAAAGGTAATTTGCCCGCTGTTTGCTGAATGCATAGGCGCGATACCGGTGATGACAAGATCGCCATCACCGTGTAACGTTGCATTCAACTGCTGAGCGAGATCAGCTAATCGAATGGAAGACATTAATTATTTAACCTGTTTCAGAACATCAGCAGTGATATCAATGCCGGAAACTGAGTAAGCAACTGCGTTAGCATCGATCACAACGTCATATCCGCCTTTTGAAGCAACAGATTTCACTGCATCTTCAACACGCTTCATGACTTTGTTGCGCTCTTCCATCTGACGTTTCTGGAAATCCTGGTCAAATGCCTGGGCTTTTTTCGCGAAGTCAGCACGTTTGGTGTCGAATTCACCGGCCAGTTTCTGACGCTCGCTGTCTTTCATGGTCGCGCCGTCTTTCTGCAGTTTCTGAGCACGGGTCTGCAGATCTTTTTCTAAACTCTGCAGTTCAGTACCGCGGCTTTTGAATTCGCTTTCCAGTTGTTTTGCTGCCGCTTCACGGCCCGGCATTTTCTGGACAACTTCACCGATATTGACAACCGCGATCTTGTCAGCAGCCTGAGCAGCACCGGCAGACATCGCTAATACCATACCCACGCTGGCAGCAGTTAATAACTTTTTCACAATAAAACCCCTTAAACACCATTTACTGGTTGGATATTAAACCCAATGGTAAAGATTCCCTTTGCACACTGAGCGTACTGGTTATTACGCATGGTAACCCTGTACTGCAATTACCAGGTCTTACCGATATTAAACTGGAACTGTTCTGTCCGGTCACCCTGGTAGTCTTTGATTGGTTTCGCATACGAGAAGACCAATGGTCCGAGCGGAGAAATCCACTGGAACGCGACACCGGTGGAAACACGGATGTTCCCTGCTTTGCTGTAATCAGGAATACCATACTTCTGCATAAGCTCAGTATTGTCCCAATTGGTATCCCACACTGTACCGGCATCCACAAAGAGTGATGTGCGGACAGAATTCGTGTATTTTTCGTCGATAAACGGTGTCGGTGTAATCAGTTCCATACTGGCCACCGCCATCGCGTTACCCCCGATAGCATCACGGGACGGGCTGTCGCTGCGTAACTTATCGGATGACCCGTCATAATAAACGGCTTTCGGACCGATGGTATTCGAACGGAAACCACGGACGGTACCGGAACCACCGGCATAGAAGTTCTCATAGAACGGCAGTTCTTTGCCGCCGAGACCATCACCGAAGCCTAAACGACCGCGTCCCATCACAACCCAGCTGCCGTTTTCGTCAATCGGGTAGTAACCGGTGGTATCGGCGATCAATTTATAGTATTCGTTATCAGAGCCCGGAACTGTGACTTTCGCACTCACGGTGGATTTCACACCGGAGGTCGGGAAGTAACCACGGTCGAGGTTGTTATAAACCCACGCAGTTGTCAGGGTAAAGTCATCGGCACGGAATTCCGCACGATCTTTATAGTTCGGCTCTTCACCCATTGAGTGCAGGTAGCGCCACATATTAACCTGTGGTTCCATACGTGACAGGGTGTTATGCACATAACCCAGGCCTAAACGGAGAGAGTTGTTTTCGTTGATCGGGAAGCCGAGCGTTCCGTCCACACCATAGGTTTTGTTGGTGTAACCGGACAAGTCCGCATCATCCGCACGGAAGTCGTTGTAGAAAATACGGCCGCCGAGACTCACACCATCAACCGTGAAGAACGGGTCAGTCAGTGACAGTTCAGCGTACGTTGAGTAGTCGTTCTTACTGGCGTTCGCACCAACCTGATAACCGGTACCTAACCAGTTATCCTGGGTGACACCCACCTGGAAGCTGACGCCGCTCTCTGTACCGAAGCCCACACCAAAGTTCAGGGAACCGGTGTTACGCTCTTTGACTTTATAGACGACATCGACCTGATCCGGAACACCCGGCACACGCTGGGTTTCCACTTCAACGGTTTCAAAGTAACCGGTACGGTTCAGACGCTCTTTACCGGCTTCAACCAGATCGTTACCCAGCCATGCCCCTTCCATCTGACGCATTTCACGGCGCAGAACGGAGTCTTTACTCACGTCGTTACCGGCGAAACGGATCTGGCGGACATAGAAACGGTTACCGGCATCCACATTCACATGCAGAACCACGGTTTTATCGGCTTCATTAATTTCCGGCTGGGTCATGACGCGCGGATACGCATAGCCGTAACGGCCGAGCATATTTTTGACATCATTCTCCATTTTGGTGACCTGAGCACCATTATAGAGTGAACCCGGCTCAATGGCGGTCAGCTCGGTGATTTCCGCAGAGTGACCGGCCGTTTCACCCGCAACCTGAACACCGGCAATCTGATACTGATCGCCTTCGGTCACGTTGATGGTGATATAAATCCCTTTTTTGTCCGGCGTCAGGCTGACCTGAGTCGAATCAATATTGAATTTCGCGTAACCGCGATCCAGATAGAAGCTGCGCAGGGTTTCAAGGTCACCGGCCAGTTTTTGTTTCTGGTATTTCTGGTCAGCCGCCAGGTTCCACCACGGTACATCATCACGCAGCTGGAAACGGTTAACCAGTTCAGCCGTGGTAAACTGTGTGTTACCGACGATATTGATTTGCTGAATAGTCGCGGAAACCCCTTCCGCAAAGACGAATTTCACATCAATACGGTTGCGCGGCAGTGGTGTGACAACGGCTTTTACTGTTGCGTTGTACTTACCGACACTGTGATAGAAATCTTCCAGCCCCTTTTCAATGTTTGACAGCATCGTCCGGTCAAGGGCTTCCCCGACGCGGATACGGGATGCTTCTAGGTTCTGTTTGAGCATGTCGTCCTTCACGGATTTGTTACCCGAGAAGGTGATATTTGCAATGGTCGGACGTTCCTTCACCTGAACCAGCAGTACATTACCTTCACGCAGGACACGGACATCTTCAAAGTTACCTGTCGCGAACAGTGCGCGAATGGTACGCCCGATATCCTCATCACTGGCCGTGTCGCCGACACGGACAGGCATGTTCAGTAATGCAGCACCAACGGCGACGCGCTGAAGACCTTCAAACTGAATGTCCTGAACCACGAATCCGTCTGAACCGTATGCAGTGAAGCTGCCAAGCAGCAGCGACGCTATGAGCAACTTTTTCATCGCCATCGTTGTTATGCGTTTTCCTTACCGGTCCCGGTCTTCTTTAATCAGAAGCGGGAGAAATCATTGAAAAGTGCAAGCCCCATCAACAGTACCAGTGCCATTACACCAATACGATAACTGAAGTCTTGTACACGCTCAGACACCGGCCCGCCTTTTATCTTCTCGATAAGCAGGAATAACAGGTGTCCACCATCTAAAACTGGCAGCGGGAACAGGTTTATGATCCCTAAATTGACGCTGATGAGCGCCAGAAACATCAGATAATACACTAAGCCCGAATCGGCGGAAATACCGGCACCTTTCGCAATCGATACCGGACCGCTGAGATTATTCAGTTTTACATCACCGGTCACCAGCTTGCCGATCATCTTCACGGTCAGATTCATTAACTGCCAGGTTTTCCCGGTCGCCTCGGCAACCGCTTCCACCGGCCCGTACTGATGTTCCGTAATATACTGCGGGTCGAGCGGAATAACCTTTAATTCGACACCGGCAAAACCAATTTGTTTACTGCCGCCGCTGTTTTTTATCTCCGGTGTGAGAGGCACATTAATATGCTCTCCGCCCCGCTCAATCAGTAAATCGAGCGTTTTACCGGGACTATTACGTACAAAGAGCGTAAATGGCTGCCAAACCGAAAGCGGCTCCCCGCTTACTTTAACGATCCTGTCCCCCGGTTGTAAACCGGCTTTTTCAGCAGGCCCCCCGGGGGTCAGTGCATTAATCTCATTGCTGACCGTTGCGGACACCGGCATAATTCCCAGAGACAGAACCGCGTCCTGTTTTTCCGGGTCCAATTTCCAGCGGGTAAGATCCAGACGCTTTTCTGCCGGTGCGGACCCGGGCTCCGGAATCACATTCAGAACGGTAAAATCATCACCGATTTTACTGATCATCGCCATGCGCACACTATTCCAGTCAGGCGTTTCGATGCCGTCAACGGCATTTAGTTCCATCCCGGGCAAAATATTTGCCTGTTCTGCGACCGATCCCGCGCGGATATCCGCCACCACCGGGCGAACTGCCGGCACACCGATCATAAACACAATCCAGTACGCCACGATGGCCAGCAGGAAGTTAGCGATCGGCCCGGCACTGACCACCGCCGCCCGCTGACCGACGGTTTTGTTATTGAACGCCTGATGACGGCGCTCCGGCGCCACCGGTGCCACACGCTCATCCAGCATTTTGACATAGCCGCCGAGCGGGATCATGGCGATGACAAATTCGGTTCCGTGTTTGTCTGTGCGGCGCCAGAGTGCTTTGCCGAAACCGACGGAGAATCGTTCGACAAAAATACCGCAACGCCGGGCCACCCAAAAGTGCCCGAATTCATGTACGGTAACCAAAATCCCCAGTGCGATAATAAAAGCGGCTGAGTTCCAGAGAAAAGTCATCATGCGTTTTCTGTCTGCTCCCGGTGTGCTTAAAAGCCGGAGAATACTAACAGGATCAGACCGGCAAATACCGGTACTGCTGCGGTCAGGCTGTCAATGCGATCCATCACACCACCATGTCCCGGGATCAGCTGACTGCTGTCCTTCACGCCTGACTGGCGTTTAAACATGCTTTCGGTCAGATCACCGAACACGGAAATCAGAACCACAATCACTGACACAATAATCAGGTTTTCCGGCAGTGTCTGTAACGGCGAATAGTGGCTGAACAGCCAGGACACCAGACCGGCGGTAATCAGGCCACCGGCCAGACCTTCCAGGGTTTTGCCCGGCGAGACACGCGGTGCCATTTTGTGTTTGCCCAGCAGGCGGCCAAAGGCATACGCCCCGGAGTCCGCCGCCCAGACCAGCAGCATGACATACAGCAGCCACCAGGCCCCCTGATACACATCACCGGCCGCATATCCCTGGTTGCGCAGCACCATCATGCCGCTGTAAAACGGCACAATCGTTACCACACCGAAGATCAGGCGGATAATCACAGAATCTTTCCACAGCGCGGCGGATTTCGGGAAACTGATCACCAGCAGCACCGCGCAGACCCACCAGACCAGCGCTGCCCACAGGCTGACCTGCACTGCCGTATCCGCCATCAGATTACTCATATCCAGTGTCAGCTGCCACGCAGCCAGACCGGCGGCAAACAGCACACCGGTAACAATACGTTGTCCGCTACCTTTCAGACCGGCAAACTGCGCCCACTCCCAGCCGGCCAGACCACATACAGCAATCACCACCCAGCCGAAATGCTGTGGCGCGAGCATAAACATCGCCAGCAGGACCAGCGGAATTAAAATAATGGCAGTAATTAGACGGTACTTAAGCAACATTTCCTCCCGGAGCCTGCTCAGACTGATCATCAGGTGTGGTTCCGCCGAAACGGCGCTCACGCTGTGTAAAAGATGTCACCGCATCGCTGAATGCGTTTTCATCAAAGTCAGGCCACAGCACTTCTGTAAAATAAAATTCGGCATACGCAACCTGCCAGAGCAGGAAGTTGCTGATACGATGCTCACCACCGGTCCGGATCACGAGATCAATCGGCGGCTGGTCATGAAGTGAGATATGACGGCTGATATCCTGTTCGCTGACATCCTCAGCGGACAGCTCCCCGCGCTGCACCTGTGCTATCACCTGTTTCACACTGTGGGTGATATCCCAGCGCCCGCCGTAGTTGGCGGCGATATTCAGCTGTAAACCGGTATTATTGGCGGTCAGCACCTGACCGCGGCGGATGCGCTCCTGCAGACGCGGACTGAACCGGCTGATATCACCGATAACGGATAATCTGACATTGTGTTTGTGCAGGCTTTTGACTTCGTTATCCAGCGCAAAGACAAACAACTCCATCAGTGAGTGAACTTCCTGTTCAGGACGGTTCCAGTTCTCACTGCTGAAGGCATAAAGTGTCAGGGATTGTATCTGGTTTTTGATGGCAAAACTGACCGAGCTGCGGACCGATTTGATCCCTGCGCGATGGCCGGAAACCCGCAATTTTCCGCGTTTTTTTGCCCAGCGGCCGTTGCCGTCCATAATAATGGCGACATGCTGAGGTCCCGGCTTTTCTGAGGCATTTTCACTGGATACTGTCACGCAAGTTAATCCTTTGAGGTATCGGTTAATACATGGCGTCAGACACAAAAACACCGTGCAGGTTCACGGTGTTGTCTCTGTTTGTCAGTGATAGCGTCATGGTGTCATTAACCGGTCATTAAAAATCTGATTTACAGAAATCGCAACGCCGAACTATATCACTTGCGCTATTCACCGACAAACGCAACCCGTTAATATAAATTAATTACTTCGCGATTTTTCCGATTGATTTACGGGTCAGTTCCCGCGCCTGTTTATCAATAATAAGGACATCATCAATTGACTGAGGTTCCGTAAACCGGTGATTTTCCACTACCATACGGTTTATTTGCGCGATATCTGTGAAACGGATTCTGTTTTGTAAAAATGCCTGCACGGTTTCTTCATTTGCGGCATTCATTGCCGTGGTTGCCGCCTGCCCGTCATCACAGGCGTCGATCGCCAGTTTCAGGCACGGATAACGGTTATAATCCGGCTCAGTGAATGTCAGGCCGCCCATACGGGTGAAATCAAGACGTTCAGCCCCGGCGGTGATACGCCCCGGATAACTCATGGAATAGCTGATCGGGGTACGCATATCCGGGGTACCCAGCTGCGCGATAATGCTGCCGTCAGTATAGCGGACCATGGAGTGGATGACCGACTGCGGATGCACAATCACTTCCATTTGTTTCGCTGATGCATTAAAGAAATAACGCGCCTCAATATATTCAAGACCTTTATTCATCATCGTGGCGGAATCCACGGAAATTTTACGTCCCATTGACCAGTTCGGGTGCGCGCAGGCCTGATCCGGCGTCATATTGGCCAGTTCAGATAAGGTGGTTTCGCGGAACGGGCCGCCGGAGCCGGTCAGGATAATGGAATCAATACCGGCGGCAGTCAGGTCAGCATGCCCGAGCGATAACTGTACGCCGGTTGGCAGGGACTGGAAAATCGCATTGTGTTCACTGTCGATAGGAAACAGTTCAGCGCGGCTGGTGCTCATGGCGGCAAAAAACAGACGCCCGCTGGTAATCAGCGCTTCTTTGTTCGCCAGCAGAATACGCTTGTCAGCGCGGATAGCCGCGAGGGTCGGCAGCAGCCCGGCCACACCGGTAATGGCAGCCATGACCTGATCCACCTCATCCGACTGAACCACTTCACAGATAGCAGCACTGCCGCTGAGCACTTCGGTTGCACTGCCGTGGAGTTTCAGCTGAATGCGCAATTCACCGGCAGCCACTTCGTCGGATAACACCGCATAGCGGGGTTTAAATTCCAGACACTGTTCAAACATCGTCTGAACATTTTTCCCGGCAGCCAGAACCACCGCACGGAACAGGTCCGGATGCTGACGAATAACCGAGAGTGTGTTTTTACCGATAGATCCCGTGGATCCGAGAATGGCCAAACCTTTCATGATAAATACTCAATGTGACTTTATCGTTATTTCGAATCGCAAAAGTATAGCACTTTGGTCAACGGAGGGTGAGAAGTCATTTCCGCAACTGATAAGTAAAAAAATAGTGCCCTCAGGCACTATTTCTGTATGTTCTGTTCAGCACAGCATCCGGATCAGAATTCCATCAGCTCTTTTTCTTTTGCTGCCAGTGCATCATCGATTTTTTTGATAAACAGATCAGTCATTTTCTGAACGTCGTCCTGGGAACGGCGATCATCATCTTCACTGATTTCTTTGTCTTTCAGCAGTGCTTTGACTTTATCGTTCGCATCACGGCGGACGTTACGCACAGCAATACGACCCTGCTCAGCGTCACCACGGACCACTTTGATCAGGTCTTTACGGCGTTCTTCAGTCAGTGCAGGAAGCGGAACACGGATAACCGTACCGGCAGATGACGGGTTTAAACCGAGGTCAGAGGCCATAATCGCTTTTTCGATAGCCGGTGACATGGAACGGTCAAACACAGTGATAGCCAGGGTGCGTGAATCTTCCGCAACCACGTTAGCTAACTGGCGCAGCGGAGTCGGTGTACCGTAATATTCAACAACGATACCGTCCAGCAGGCTCGGGGAAGCACGGCCGGTGCGCACTTTACTGATTTGGGATTTCAGCGACTCGACGCATTTTTCCATGCGTTCCTGCGCGTCTTTCTGGATTTCATTAATCACGTTATGAGTCCTTGGAAACGGGTAATTTTTCAGACCGTGCCTGTCGCGCGGCCCGCATTATAATTTTGGCGAATCGATTTATAAATGATACCGTCAAATTCCGCCGGTGTCCCGGCGTTTAGTCACGCGAAATCAAGGTACCTTCGTTCTCGCCCATCACGACACGGCGTAATGCGCCGGGTTTGTTCATGTTGAAAACACGGATTGGCAGGTTATGGTCACGGGCCAGGGTAAAGGCCGCCAGATCCATCACTTTCAGTTCGCGTTCCAGCACATCCTGATAGTTGAGTTTTTCATACAGCACCGCATCCGGGTCTTTGGCCGGATCGGCTGAGTAAACACCATCCACTTTTGTGGCTTTCAGTACCACATCCGCTTCAATTTCGATCCCGCGCAGACAGGCCGCAGAATCCGTGGTAAAGAATGGGTTGCCTGTTCCGGCAGAAAAAATAACCACACGACCGTGACGTAAAAGACTGATTGCCTCAGCCCAGCTGTAATTGTCACAAACGCCGTTGAGCGGAATCGCAGACATCAGCCGCGCATTCACATAAGCGCGATGAAGTGCATCACGCATTGCCAGACCGTTCATCACGGTTGCCAGCATACCCATATGGTCACCGACAACGCGGTTCATACCGGCTTCGGCCAGCCCTGCGCCGCGAAACAGATTGCCCCCGCCAATAACGACACCGACCTGAATCTGCAGTTCAACCAGTTCCTTAATTTCCTGCGCCATACGGTCAAGTACAGTCGCATCAATTCCGAAACCTTCATTCCCTTGTAAAGCCTCGCCACTGAGCTTCAGCAGAATACGTTGATAAACAGGTTTTGCATTGGTAGCCATGGTGTTCTGTCCTAAACAGATGAATTTATTGCCAGAGATACCCGGACGGATGCCCGGATGATAAACAGGGGTACGACAGATAAAACAGAACCGCCTTCCGGCGGCTCTGATATGCAATGATTATTTGCTCATTGCCGCGACTTCTGCAGCGAAGTCAGCTTCAGCTTTCTCGATACCTTCACCCACTTCGAAACGGATGAATGCGGTCACGTCTGCTTTGTTTTCTTTCAGCAGGTCGCCGACAGATTTGCTTGGTTCCATAACGAACGGCTGACCGGTCAGAGAGATTTCGCCGGTGAATTTGTTCATACGGCCGATAACCATTTTCTCTGCGATTTCCTGAGGTTTACCGGACTGCATTGCGATATCCAGCTGGATTTGTTTCTCGTGAGCAACAACATCAGCAGGAACATCTTCAGGTTTGGTATATTCAGGTTTGCTTGCCGCAACGTGCATAGCAATGTGTTTAACCAGTTCTTCGTTTGCGCCGGTTGCAGCAACCAGAACACCGATACGTGCGCCGTGCATATAAGAACCAACGATGTCGCCTTCTAAGATAGCAGCGCGACGGAAGCTGATGTTTTCACCGATTTTAGCAACCAGTGCAACACGCTGTTCTTCGAATTTCGCAACGATAGCTTCTGCATCAGCCGTTTTCTCAGCCATAACGAAATTCAGGATGTCCTGTGCAAATGCCAGGAAACCGGTATCTTTTGCAACGAAGTCTGTTTCACAGTTAACTTCGATCAGTGCGCCGAATTTAGCATCTGCGCTGACAGCAGATAAGATAACGCCTTCAGCAGCAACGCGGCCTGCTTTTTTCGCTGCTTTTGCCTGGCCGGATTTACGCATGTTATCGATAGCTAATTCGATATCACCGTTTGCTTCAACCAGTGCTTTTTTACATTCCATCATACCTGCGCCAGTACGTTCACGCAGTTCTTTTACCAGTGCAGCGGTAATTCCAGACATGTTATTTCCTCGATGAGCCTGCAGAAACTGTTTCTGCGGGGAGTTGTTCGTATATCAGATGCGTATAGGGAGCCATGACGGCTCCCTAACCATTTGCAGCAATACCTGGTTAATAAGAGCGCTCAGAGAGCGGACTCAGATTATTCAGCGGCTAATTCTTCAGCCTGAACAGCCAGATCCTGTGAACGGCCTTCGCGGACAGACGTCGCGACTGCGCCCAGGTACAGCTTGATTGCACGGATTGCATCGTCGTTACCGGGGATGATGAAATCAACACCGTCCGGATCAGAGTTAGTATCAACGATAGCAAATACAGGGATACCCAGGTTGTTTGCTTCTTTGATTGCAATGTGCTCGTGCTCAGCATCGATAACAAACAGAGCGTCAGGTAAACCGCCCATGTCTTTGATACCGCCCAGGCTATTTTCTAACTTACCAAGTTCACGGGTACGCATCAGCGCTTCTTTCTTGGTCAGTTTGTCAAAAGTACCGTCCTGAGACTGTGCTTCCAAATCTTTCAGGCGTTTGATTGACTGACGGACTGTTTTCCAGTTAGTCAGCATACCGCCTAACCAGCGGTGGTTCACGAAGAACTGGTCACAGCTGATTGCAGCTTCCTGTACCGCTTCGCTTGCAGCACGCTTGGTACCTACGAACAGGATTTTACCTTTGCGTGAAGCGATTTTGTTCAGTTCAGCTAATGCATCGTTGAACATCGGAACAGTTTTTTCCAGGTTGATGATATGCACTTTGTTACGGGCACCAAAGATGAATGGTTTCATTTTCGGGTTCCAGTAACGAGTCTGGTGACCGAAGTGAACGCCCGCCTGGAGCATATCGCGCATGGAAACAGTAGCCATTTTAAACCTCTGTAAATAATAAGTTGGGGTTATGCCTCCACGAATCCCATGCTGCCGACTCCCTGTCAGCGTTAAGCTTCGGAGCACCCCGGCGCACGTGCCGATTCGTGTGTGTTATAACAGTTGAGTTAATTTAAGTTTCCGGCAACCGGGCAAAATACACGGAATGCCGGCGCGCTTTATACCATAAAAGCCGCAGTGATACCACATTTTCTTCAGTTTTCATGCCGGCGCTTATCCGTTGTCCGCCGGGTTTCCGCGCAATGATTGGCATCCTTTTCTCCGGCTGATAACATACTGCGTCTCAGTACCAGTTTCCTAAGTAAAGTAACGGGCATTCCCGGTTCGGATATCAATAATTATGGCAATTACAATCAAAACAGAAGACGACATCGCGAAGATGCGTGTCGCCGGTCGTCTCGCGGCTGAAGTGCTCGAAATTATCGCCCCGCATGTTGTGCCGGGTGTCAGTACCGGTGAACTCGACCGTATCTGTCACGAGCATATTACGGTAAAACAGCAGGCCATTTCCGCCTGTCTCGGTTACCACGGCTTCCCGAAATCTGTCTGTATCTCCGTCAATGATGTGGTCTGCCACGGCATTCCGAGCGAAGATAAAATCTTAAAAAACGGTGATATTGTGAACATCGATGTCACTGTTATCAAAGACGGGTTCCACGGTGACACCTCCGCCATGTTTATCGCCGGAAAACCGACGATTCAGGGCGAGCGCCTGTGCCGCGTGACACAGGAGAGCCTCTATCTGGCACTGCGTATGGTCAAACCGGGCATCCGCCTGCGGACTATCGGCGCGGCTATCCAGAAATTCGCGGAAGGCCATGATTACTCTGTCGTGCGCGACTACTGCGGTCACGGTATCGGCGAAGGTTTCCACGAGGAACCGCAGGTGCTGCATTATGACGGCGATGACGGCGGCGTGGTGCTGAAAAAAGGCATGGCATTTACCATCGAGCCGATGCTGAATACCGGCGATTACCGCATCCGTACCATGAAAGACGGCTGGACCGTCAAAACCAAAGATCGCGGTTTATCCGCACAATATGAACACACGCTGGTTGTCACCGATGACGGCTGTGAAATCATGACCCTGCGTAAAGATGAGGAAGGTGCGCTTTCCCGTATTCTCGTTGCGCAGTAACCGCCCTGTATTCATGTCCGGCACACATGCCGGGCATGATACCTCCCCGCCGTCAGGACGCTGAGGAATAAAACCTGAATGACAACTTCCCCCCGGAAATCCGCCTGTATCATTATTGGTATTGCCACACTGATCCTGCTTGTCATGCTGGTGCCGTTTTATTTCCTGACCAAATCGTTCGGCTGGTGGCAGAAAGAGTTTGTTGCGCGCGGGTATGCTGTCGGTGTGCAGATCCACCAGAATGTTTACGAACTGAATTTGTTTGATCTGGCCTTTACCAAACCGGTGTTTGATCACCAGTCAGTGTATGTCCCTGCAAGCAATCTCGGTTCCTATTTCACGCTGATTGCGTTGTCACAACAGTCGTTTCCGACACGGAAAAACATCCTGCTGCCGACAGAAAACCCCTATTTCAACGGCCGGATCAGCATCACCGCCCTGAATATTGATACCACCGCGCTGGCAACCGAGAGCAGACAGTACCTGAATGCCGGGAAGAGCTACCGCATCACCCGTCTGACCGTCTCACCCGATCGCGCTCTGTTCAGTTTCAGTACCGATGATAACGCGCCGGAAATCCTGCAATCCTCCCCGTACCTGAAGGATATCGTCAATCAGGGTATGTGCCGCACAGACGGACAGAGCAGCGGCTGCGGGATCGCCGAAGATACCTATATTAACCTCAGTGATGTCCTGCATAACTACTTCCGCAGCTGCCTGATTTACCGGGTGGATGATGAAAATAAACGCATTATTCTGCAGTTTATCCCGATGCCCGGCCCGGTACTGATATAACCCCGGCGGACCGGCAAAAAACTGGTTATTTCCCCGCTGACGCAGTAACCTTGCAGCAGAACGCCTCTGCCACAAGGATCCCGTATGGACAACGCCCGGAATACCGCATCAGCCCTGAAACCCGCCTCACCATTATCCTTTACCGATGATGATTTGCAGCTGCCGGTGCTGCGGGAACACCTGGAGCATTACCGCCGCTGGCAGGCGGAGGCTTTCCGTGAAGGTCAGCCGGTTCATACCCTGCTGCTGACCCGCAGTGATTATATCGATCAGCTGCTGATCCGCCTGTGGCAGTTTTTCTGTTTTGATGAGGTGGCGGATTTCGCCCTGGTGGCGGTCGGCGGTTACGGTCGCCGGGAACTGCACCCGCTGTCGGATATCGATATCCTGCTGCTGAGCAGAGCCCCGCTGCCGGAAGCGCTCACACCGAAAATCGGTGAGTTTATTGCCGTGCTGTGGGATCTGAAACTGACGGTCGGCCACAGTGTCCGCACCCTCGATGAGTGTCTCCGCGAAGGGCTCGGCGACCTGACTGTCGCCACCAACCTGATTGAATCGCGCCTTATCTGCGGCACCCTGCCGCTGTTCCTGCAGTTACAGCGGCAGATATTTAATGACAGCTTCTGGCCGTCACCGCACTTTTTTGCCGCCAAACTGGCAGAGCAGAAAGAGCGCCACGCCCGCTATCACAGCACCAGTTATAACCTGGAGCCGGATATCAAAAGCAGTCCCGGCGGGCTGCGTGATATCCACACCCTGCTCTGGGTGGCCCGCCGTCATTTCGGCGCAACCTCGCTGTATGAAATGGCCGGTTCCGGATTCCTGACCGATGCCGAGCGGGAAGAACTGAATGAGTGTCTGGATATGCTCTGGCGCATCCGCTTTGCCCTGCATCTGTCCCTCAGCCGCTACGACAACCGCCTGCTGTTTGACCGCCAGCTCAGTGTGGCGGAGCAACTGGGATATGACGGCGAACACAATCAGCCGGTCGAGCGGATGATGAAAGCCTATTACCGCGTCACCCGCCGCGTGTCCGAACTCAATGAGATGCTGCTGCAATTGTTCGACGAAGCGATTCTGCACGCCGGGCACCACGATACCCCCAAACCACTTGATAAAGATTTTCAGCTGTACGGCCACCGTATCGGGCTTATCCGTGATTCGCTGTTCAGTGAGGATCCCGCTGCCATTATGCGGATGTTTTACCGCATGGCCTGCGATGACACCATCACCGGCATTCATTCCGGCACACTGCGTCAGCTGCGCCATGCCCGGCGCCACCTCAGCCGCCCGCTGATGGAGTATCCGGAGGCCAGAGAACTGTTTATCGCGATCCTGCGCCATCCGCGCGGTGTGAGCGCCGCGTTTGTTCCGATGCACCGCCACGGCGTGCTGGGTGCCTATATGCCGCTGTGGGGCAATATTGTCGGGCAGATGCAGTTCGATCTGTTCCATGCCTATACCGTGGATGAACACACACTGCGGGTGCTGGGGAAAATCGATACTTTCAGGCTGGAATCCGAACGGGTGAATCATCCGGTCTGTGTGGATGTCTGGCCGAAACTGCCGCAGCCGGAACTGCTGCGCCTCGCGGCTCTGTTCCACGATATCGCCAAGGGCAGACAGGGCGATCATGCCGTTCTTGGTGCGGCAGATGCACGGGAATTCTGTGAATATCACGGCCTGAATGAAGCAGATACCGATCTGGTCAGCTGGCTGGTGGAAAAACACCTGCTGATGTCGGTGACCGCACAGCGCCGGGATATTCAGGATCCGGAAGTGATCCGTACCTTTGCCGCTGAGGTACAGAGTACAGAGCGGCTCCGTTACCTCATCTGCCTGACCGTTGCCGACATATGGGCGACCAATGCCTCACTCTGGAACGGCTGGCGGCGCAGCCTGCTGCGCGAGCTGTTTATCAGCACCGAGAACCAGTTATTACGCGGGGTGCATAACAAACCGAATCTGCGTCAGCGGATCCGCCACCACCGTGACCGTGCGCTGGCGCTGCTGCGCCAGGACGGTGCCGATGAACAGAAACTGAACCGGTTCTGGTCGCGCTGTCATGCGGATTATTTTCTGCGCCATACCCCGGAGCAGCTTGCCTGGCACGCCGGGGCGCTGCTGAAAAATGATATGGCATCACCGCTGATCCTTATCAGTAACCAGCGCAGCCACGGCGGCAGTGAAATTTTTATCTGGTGCAACGACCGTCCGTCCCTGTTTGCTTCGGTGGTCAGCGAGCTGGATCGCCGCAATCTCAGTGTCCAGAATGCCCAGATTTTTACCAACCGCGACAATATGGCAATGGATTCCTTTGTGGTGCTGGAGCCGGACGGTAAGCCTCTCGCTGCCGATCGCCATGACACCATCCGCAAATCACTGGCGCGTGCGGTCACCACAGATTATGTACCGAACCACCGCACCCGGACCGCGCCCGCCAAACTGCGCCATTTTGATGTGCCGATGCGGGTGAAATTTATTGACAATAAACGCGGCCTGCGCAGCTACATGGAATTATATGCGCTGGATAAACCCGGGCTGCTGGCACAGGTCGGTCAGATTTTTGCCGGACTGGATCTTCAGCTGCACGGCGCACGCATCACCACAACCGGCGAAAAAGTCGAGGATATTTTTATTCTGACGGATAAGGAGAATAAAGCGCTGGATAAAAATATTCAGGAAGAACTGACTGAGCGGTTGACAAAAGCCCTCAATTCAAAGGATAAAACAGAGTAAATTCATCAAAGCACCAGATAAAAGGAAACTAACACCGATGCAGCAATTACAGGCCATTATTGAATCCGCCTTTGAAGATCGCGCCGCTGTGACACCGGCAACTGCCACCCCGGCACTGCGTGACGCAGTTAATCAGGTGATTGAGTTACTGGACAGCGGAAAACTGCGGGTCGCTGAAAAAATCGGCGGCACCTGGGTGACACATCAGTGGCTGAAAAAAGCAGTGCTGCTCTCTTTCCGTATCAGTGACAATCAGGTGATGGACGGGGCTGAATCCCGTTATTTTGATAAAGTCCCGATGAAATTTGCGGATTACGACCAGGCCCGTTTTGAGCGCGAGGGATTCCGTGTGGTACCGCCTGCGGCAGCCCGCCGTGGTGCATTTATCGCCCGCAATACCGTGCTGATGCCGTCTTACGTCAATATCGGTGCCTATGTGGATGAAGGCACGATGGTGGATACCTGGGCGACAGTCGGCTCCTGTGCGCAGATCGGTAAAAATGTGCATCTCTCCGGCGGTGTCGGTATCGGCGGGGTATTAGAGCCGTTACAGGCCAATCCGACCATTATCGAGGATAACTGCTTTATCGGCGCGCGTTCCGAAGTGGTGGAAGGGGTGATTGTGGAAACCGGCTCGGTAATTTCCATGGGCGTGTATATCGGCCAGAGCACCAAAATTTATGATCGCGAAACCGGCGAAATCCATTACGGCCGTGTCCCGGCGGGTTCTGTGGTGGTCTCCGGTAATCTGCCGTCAAAAGATGGCCGTTACAGCCTCTATTGTGCGGTGATTGTCAAAAAAGTGGATGAAAAAACACGCGGCAAGGTCGGAATTAATGAATTGTTACGCACCATAGACTAATCTCAGAAATAGCGGATAATAACTCCGCTATTTTTTTATCTGTGCATCTTATCTTCCGCCTTTTGCGGCGGAAACAGGACAGAATAACAATCAATAGGTGGCGCACATGTACGACAATTTAAAAAGTCTGGGAATTACGCATCCTGAAGATATTGATCGCTATACTCTTCGTCAGGAAGCGAACAATGACATTCTGAAAATCTATTTCCGTAAGGATAAAGGTGAGTTTTTTGCCAAAAGCGTGAAGTTCAAATACCCGCGTCAGCGCAAGACTATCCAGGACGCACAGGGCTTCAAAGAGATTAATGAGATCAACAGCAACCTGCGTTATGTCATTGAAGAGCTGGATACCATCTGCCAGCAGACCGAAAGCGCAATGCCGGAAATCGATCTGAAACGTAAGATCCTCGACGATCTCCGCCATCTGGAACATGTGGTGTCCAATAAGATCGCTGAAATTGAAAGCGATCTGGAAAAACTGACCCGCAAGTAAGTAACCGGATGAAACAGTGCCGCAGTGCTGCAACGCCGCTGCGGCATTAATTTTCCGTGATCAGCTGACCAGTGCCGCCCACGCGGTCAGCCACGACTGTGCGAATTCTTCCGGTGCGGCAACGTCTGCGCCGTCAATCACCAGCATCTCACCGATACGCTGCACATGCTGTTCCTGCAGTAACTCATTGAACTGACGGCCGCCGCCGGCGAAATTATCATAACTGCTGTCACCCAGCGCGATAATACCGTAACGCAGTGACGGCTGGTAACCGATGTCATCCCGCAGGCCGGCAAACAGTTCGCGGATATTATCCGGCAGATCGCCCTGCCCGGTGGTGGAGGTGATCACCAGCACCACATCCGTGAGATAATCTTTCCACTGCGACAGTTCCGGTTCATCAAATAACACCACTTCATGACCGGCCTGCTCCAGAATGGTCTGTGCCTCTTCCCCCACAGCCAGCGAGTTGCCGTAAACTGTGCCGATAAAAATACCGATACGAGCCATTATCCGTCCTTTTTCATCAGTAAAATCAAATTATTAATAAATCAGGGTAATGTCCAGCCAAGCTGTTCCGCCACCCGCTGCCAGGTTTCATCAAAACCGGCATGCAATACCAGCGGCTCTCCGCTGACCGGATGTGTCAGCGCCAGTTCCGATGCGTGCAGCATCAGCCTGCGGCTGCCGAAATGTTCTGTAAAGCCCCGGTTCTGACGCAGATCGCCGTGTGCGGTATCACCGATAATCGGATGCCGCAGATGCTGCATATGGCGGCGCAGCTGGTGTTTACGTCCGGTTTCCGGTTTCAGTTCTGTCAGGGTAAAACGGGATGTGGGATAGCGACCGATAGCCACCGGACACTCCACTTTCGCCAGCGGACGATAGTGAGTCACCGCCGGTTGCGCCGGTTTTTCCGCCGCAAATTTATCAGCAATTTTATCCAGCTCCTCCACCAGCGGGTAATCCAGCGTCGCCGTTTCTTCTATCCAGCCGCGCACCACCGCATGATAGGTTTTCTGCATTTCATGCCGTTCAAGCTGTTGTGACAGCAGCCGCGCCACCTCTGATGACAGCCCCATCAGCAGCACGCCGGAAGTCGGTCTGTCGAGACGGTGAACCGGAAAAACATGCTGACCTATCTGGTCGCGCAGTGTCTGCATCACAAACACTGTTTCATGACGGTCAAGCCAGCTGCGGTGTACCAGCCATCCTGCGGGTTTATTCACCGCGACAATATGTTCATCCTGATAACAGATTTCCAGTAATGGTTTTTCCGGTAATGTTTTTTCCGGTAATCGCTTGTCCTGCAATGATCGTGTCACGCGAAAAGCCCGTCCAGTGCCCGTAAATGGTCAAGCAGCACCAGATAGCGTGCCGCCTGTTCGTCCCCTCTGTAGTGCTCTTCAAAATACGGGGCTATCTGAAAGGCGGACGGCAGTACCGCGCCCTGTTCAATCATGGCATACAGACGCGGGATAAGGATCCACTGTAACCACTCATGGGCATTCATAGTATCCACCGCAAACGGCAGTTCGCTTTCAAATGCGTCTGCTGCCGGAGGCTGCCCCTGCCACAGATCGACGGCGCGCATCTCGTTCTCGATGTCCGTCAGGATCGCAGTAATCTGCTGATGTTTTGTCATAACTGAAACCTGTTTACGCTGTAAAATTCATTTTCCGCAGCCAATGCCGCTGATATCTGTAGCGTAACATTGAGGTCAGATAAGTAAAAATCAATTCCTGTCCGGAAGACATAAAAAGGGATAACGGGGATTTGCGGGGGATTAGAAACGAGGGGGAAAAATCCCCCCTCGTTTCTAATAAAATAACATCCTGTCTCTGCTGAAAATACATCCGTGTATTTCCGTCCACTTCCTTATGGGCACAGACAGCATGCCGCAGCACGGCGTGGCAGACAATAATACCGGCGCTAAATCACCGTGGCATAAAAACATTAATTAACTGAATTTAAAGATTATTTACAGTAATCCGCAATTTCCCGGCAAGTGGTATTACAGTTATCTCCGGTAAAATCCCACACTGCTGTCAGTGATATTTATACCGGGCATACCGCCGTCAGCTGTGACAGGAACGATGCGGTGTCCGCTGCCAGCACCCGGCGCTTTGTGGTGCCGAACGTTTCGAGGATCACTTCACCGCTCAGGTTACAGACAGAAATCATGTCAAATTCCGATTCCAGCGTGGCGATAAACTGTGTCGGCGGCAGTTTGAGGCGGCGCTGCGTGACCAGATGACCAATCAGGTTTTCCTGTAAGCGGATAAAATCATCCTCACTCCAGACCTGTACCAGACTGAGCTGAATGTCCTCAAAAACGGCCTGCATATCCCCGGCAAACTGCTGCGTGTAAAATTCACTGATATCCGGGTGCAGCTGAATATCCAGCGCTTTTTCAACCGGCTGCAAATGCGTGTCTGCGGTGAATTCCGCCGGTTCCCAGTACACACACTCATCACCTGTGCGGATAATACACGGGGAAGGAATACCATAAAGATCGTGACTGATCGGCGGTAAACCTGTTTTTTCCTGCCATAAACCGACATAATGCCGGGTAAACTGATGTAACGCCTGAGAAACTGTGCGGGTCATATCGCAAAACCTGTTAAACATAAAAGTATCATGCCGCTATAGTAACGTATGACAGACTGTATTGGCGACAGGCGGTACTATTTTTCACCTGAGGTAAAAGGGTTATTTATGTCTCTGTATGAAGGAAAGGCGGAACTGGCGTCACTGACGCTCGGTAAAAAAACCGGTTATGAGCAGCATTACAATCCCGCTCTGTTACAGGGTGTGCCGCGCAGCCTCAACCGGGATGCACTGCATCTGCATGCGGATGATCTGCCTTTTCGCGGCGCGGATCTGTGGACCCTCTATGAGCTTTCCTGGTTACAGCCGAACGGCGTGCCCTGCATTGCACTCGGCTATGTTTCTCTCGATGCCGCCGGGCTGAATCTGATCGAATCCAAGAGCTTCAAACTCTATCTCAACAGCTTTAACCAGACAGTATTTGCCTCTGCGGATGATGTCCGCCGCATACTCGAACAGGATTTAAGTGCCTGCGCACAGGGTGCGGTGACGGTGGAACTGCTGCGCCCGGATCAGTTCACGGAACAAAAAATCATTGATTTTACCGGCGAATGTATTGATTATCAGGATATTACGATTACTGATTATCAGTTCAGCAGTGATTATCTTATTGATGCTGTCAATAAAAATGACGATGTCGTTGAAGAAACGTTAGTCAGCCACCTGCTAAAATCAAATTGCCTGATTACACAGCAGCCTGACTGGGGCTCCGTTGCCATACAGTATCGCGGGCCTGAAATTGATCGTGAGAAACTGCTGCGGTATCTGGTGTCATTCCGCAACCATAACGAGTTTCATGAGCAGTGCGTTGAGCGGATTTTTACCGATCTGAACACACACTGCCGCCCGGTTGCCCTGACTGTCTACGCCCGTTATACACGGCGCGGCGGGCTGGATATCAATCCGTGGCGCACCAATACGGACTTTACACCGTCTGCGGACCGTCTTGCCCGTCAGTAAGGCAGACAGCGCGCAACCTGTACGACTACAATTTATCCACGGGATAACAAGGAGTTTTACTTGATCACACATATCAGCCCGTTAGGCTCTATGGATCTGCTTTCCCAGCTTGAAGTTGATGTTCTGAAACGGACAGCAAGCAGTCACCTGTACCGTCTGTACCGCAACTGTTCGCTGGCGGTGCTGAATTCCGGCAGCCAGATGGATAACAGTCATGAATTACTGTCCCGTTTCCCGGATTTTGATATTAACGTGCTGCGCCGTGAGCGCGGGGTAAAACTCGAACTGGTGAACCCGCCGCAGAATGCGTTTGTTGACGGCAAAATTATCCGCTCACTCCAGGCGAACCTGTTTGCCGTGCTGCGCGATATCCTGTTCGTCCAGACCCAGATCTCCGATGCCGAGCGCTGCCGCGGCCTGAATCTGGACAACAGCGCACATATCACCAACCTGATTTTCTTTATCCTGCGTAACGCCCGCGCCCTGCATATTGATGAAGATCCGAATATGATCGTCTGCTGGGGCGGCCACTCCATCAATGAAACCGAATACCTGTACGGGCGTAAAGTCGGCAACGAGCTGGGGCTGCGTGAACTGAATATCTGTACCGGCTGCGGGCCGGGTGCGATGGAAGCGCCGATGAAAGGCGCGGCTGTCGGTCATGCCCAGCAGGGGTACAAAAACAGCCGTTTTATCGGTCTGACCGAGCCGTCCATTATTGCTGCCGAGCCGCCTAACCCGCTGGTGAACGAGCTTATCATCATGCCGGATATCGAAAAACGGCTGGAGAGTTTTGTCCGCCTGGCACACGGGATCATCATCTTCCCGGGCGGGGTCGGGACAGCTGAAGAGCTCCTCTATCTGCTCGGAATACTGATGCATCCGGACAACAAAGATCAGGTACTGCCGCTGGTGCTGACCGGGCCGAAAGAGAGCGCTGACTATTTCCGTGTGCTCAATGATTTCGTCATCAACACCCTGGGCGAAGAAGCCACCCGTCATTATCAGATCATTATTGATGATCCGGTGGAAGTTGCCCGTGTGATGAAACGCGCCATGCCGGAAGTGAAAGACAACCGCCGCAGCACCGGGGATGCTTACAGTTTCAACTGGTCAATTAAAATTGCCGGTGATCTGCAGCATCCGTTTGAACCGACCCATGAAAATATGACCGCGCTGAACCTGTACCGCAATCAGGAGCCGGAAAAACTGGCGGCCGATCTGCGCCGTGCGTTCTCCGGTATTGTCGCCGGTAACGTGAAAGAAAACGGTATGCAGGCCATTGCACAGCACGGGCCGTTCAAAATACACGGCGAAGAGGCCATCATGCAGCGGATGGATGTCATGCTGCGCGGGTTTGTTGAACAGCACCGGATGAAATTACCGGGCGGCACGGCTTACGAGCCATGCTACGAAATCATCCGCTGATACTTTTTATCTGAACTGTTTCCCCGCCGCCGGCGGGGAAATTATATATAGCGACTATGATCCATTTACTGATTATCGATGCAATGAATCTGATCCGCCGGATCTATGCCGTGCAGAGCCAGTCCGGCCTGCTGGTCTGTGAACAGGCGCTGATGCAGATCCTGAATCATGCACAACCGACACACGCCGTCACAGTCTTTGATGAAGACGACCGCCGTCACAGCTGGCGTCATCAGCTGCTGCCCGGTTACAAAGCCGGACGCAGTGAAATGCCGGAGGTTGTCCGGCAGGAACTGCCGCTGCTGCGGGAAATGTTTGCCCGTCACGGTATCAAAGCGTGGCATTCCGAAGGGGATGAGGCGGATGATCTCGCCGCCACACTGGCGCACAAAGTCGGTCAGGCGGGACACAGGGTAACCATTGTCTCCACCGACAAAGGCTACTGCCAGCTGCTCTCCCCGCAGATTCAGATCCGCGACTATTTTCAGAAACGCTGGCTCGATATGCCGTTTATTGCCGCCGAATTTGGCGTTACCGCGCAGCAATTACCGGACTTCTGGGGCTTAAGCGGTATCAGCAGCAGTAAAATTCCCGGCATCACCGGTATCGGCCCGAAAGCAGCATCCGCACTGCTCGGCACCTTTGCTGATCTGGACTCACTCTACAGCAATATTGACCGGGTACCGGAAAAATGGCGTCAGAAACTGATCGACGGAAAAGCCATGGCTTACTGCTGCCGTGACGTCGCCACCCTGAAGCGGGATCTGCATTTACAGGGAAATCTCAGCCAGCTGCGTTTACCGGCAGGAAAAAACCCTTAAACCAGATAAACGGAATGCCTGTATTTACTCAGCTTCGCTATATTGCCGGTACTTTTTTGGTAATCGGCATGATCATACTGCTGGCAGCGGCCTGTCTTGCCTGTTTCGTTTCTGCCGCGTCCGGAATAATCCCGTCCGAATTTAACTTAAGTTGAAATCGTTAGGTAAACCGCCGGGCATCCTCTACACTCTCCGCGTTATTAATATTAACCAGCCGACGGATGGCCTATGTTTACGAAAGCACGCATTATTTTAGGGATTTTTGCTGTTATTGGTTTGCTGATGCTGATGGGCGGCAGCTACTTTTACCTTTCCGGTTATTCACAGGAAAAAGACGGGATTGTGGTCAGCGGACAGATCATCGATCTGTCTGTTCATCGCTCGGATAACGGCACGTCATATTGCCCGGTGGTGAAATACACTGACGGGCAGGACGAGTATGTCATGGAGTCCTCTTATTGCAGCAGCGGATACCGCAATGCACTGGGTGACGATATTGATGTGATTTACCGGCCGGGCAGCCCGGGTAACGCGGTTATCCACTCCTTCGGCGGCCTGTACGGCGGAGCTGTGGTTCTTCTCGGGATGGGAGCAGTATTTGCCCTGGCCGGCTCGCTGCCGCTGGCTGTCATGTATCTGCGGGGGAAATCCGGTCAGCGTCTGCTGCGGGAAGGGATGCCGGTCAACGCCCGGTTCACTGACGTGATCATGAACACCATGGTCAGCATTAACGGCCGCAGCCCGTTTCAGATTGTGGCACAGGGGTATAACAGCGCTGACAATACAGTGAAACTGTATTACAGCCGCAATCTTGCATTTGACCCGGCACCGTTTATTCATCAGGAATTTATTACTGTTTATGTGGACCAGAAAAATCCGGACAAATATTACATGGATACTTCTTTCCTGCCGAAAGTGAAGTGATACAAAAAAGAATCCCGGCAATCATTGCCGGGATGACTCATCAGAATATCCGATCCGGGTTATACGCTCCCCACACCCGCTGGACATGCACCGTAATTTCCTCTCGGTCATGATACAGATGTTTCGCGTGGATCAGCGCATTCACGCCCTGCTCTTTCATTTCAGCAGCCATTTTTTCGAGGATATGGGATACCTCTTCATAGCGCTTTTTCATCGGCAGTTTGAGGTTAAAAATCGTTTCGCGGCACCAGCCGTTAACCATCCAGGTGGTCATCAGCGCAGCCACTTTCGCCGGTTTTTCCACCATATCGCAGACCAGCCAGGTAATATTTTTGGATGTCGGCACGAACTTAAAGCCGTCCTCACGGAGATGGCGCACCTGACCGGTTTCCATCAGACTTTCGGCCATCGGGCCGTTATCCACCGCCTGAACACGCATACTGTGTTTCACCAGCTGATACGTCCAGCCGCCCGGACATGCGCCCAGATCCACCGCCTGTAATCCGCCTTCCAGACGCTCTTCCCACTCGTCATACGGAATAAACATGTGGAACGCTTCTTCCAGCTTGAGGGTGGAACGGCTCGGTGCATCTGACGGGAACTTCAGACGCGGGATGCCCATGTAGAACATCGAGTTATTATTTGAATACGAATAACCGACATAGCAACAGCCCGGTGCGATAAAGAAAACATGAATGACCGGACGGCCCCGGTTCTCTTTTGCCAGCAGCAGTTTTTCCTGCCGCAGTGCTGAGCGCAGCGGTACTGTGAATTTGCGGCAGAACTTCATCAGCTCTTTGGCTTCGTTGGTGTCAGGCACTTCGACACGCAGCTCACCGGCACGCTCGACCACACCGGTCAGCATTCCCATGATCGGTGTGATCCGGTCATTTTCGGGTAAGTTTTTCAGCAGTTCGCCGACAACGATCATCTGACGGGCAAAAATCAGCTCTTTAAACGGGATCTCTTTTGCAATGCGATCGGCATCATCAGGCTGATAGCATTCAAAAATGACATAACCGCTGTTCTCTTTAACCCGCGGGAAACCAAAAATCTCAAGACGCCCGGCTTTATCCGTGATCTCAGCGGCACACTCTTTCTCAAAACCCGGACGGCAATATAATGCTATTTTATTCATGGCCGGAAGCCACTTTCCTTAGACGCAACGCGCCAATCAATACACAAAACCAGCCTAACAGGAAACTTACCCCGCCAACCGGCGTAAAATAGGCAAAATATTTCATCTGTAACAGCGCCATACAATACAGGCTGCCGGAAAACAGCAGAATGCCGATCCCGAAAAACAGTCCGCTCCAGTAAAACCACAACACCACTTTGCGCATCAGAACCGCAGCAAGCCCCATCAGGGCGAGTGTGTGTGAGATCTGGTACTGGAGACCCAGATTAATCCAGTCCATCTGGTGCTTTGCCAGAACCGGGGTTAAAAGGTGCGATCCTATTGCGCCGAATGCAACATAAAAAAAGCCGCTGAAACCGGCAAAAATTAACATCAACCGACTATTCATTTGCCATACCTTATGTGATGTTCAGGTTAATCCTGCTCACTTGTCATCCAACCTAGTTTTTCCTGTTCACTCGCCGCCTGCGCCATAATCCACTGACGGAATGCTGCGATTTTACCGGAATCAGCCTGACTGTCCTGACACACCAGATAAAACGCATTCTTACTGACCAGAATATCTTTAAACGGGCACACCAGGCGACCGGCATCCAGTTCATTTTTTGCCATAACATTATTGACCAGTGCCACGCCCTGCCCGTGTACTGCGGCCTGAATCACCATTGCACTGTGGCTGAAAATCGGCCCGTGCTGCACATTGACCTGCTGCTGTAAATCCGCCTGGCGGATATACGCCTGCCAGTCACGGCGGGATGAATCATGCAGAAGTGTATGATACGACAAATCGGTCAGTGTTTTGAGCGGTCGTTCACCGGTCATCAGTGACGGCGCACACACCGGGATCAGATATTCCGCATACAGCCGGTCTGTACGCAGACCCGGCCAGTTACCTCTGCCGTAAAAAATCGCCACATCCACATCATCGGCCAGTTTATCTTCTTCGCGGTCAACCGCCTGGATCCGCACATCAATCCCCGGGTAGGCCTGATGAAAACCGGACAGACGCGGCACCAGCCACTGAATCGCGAAACTCGGTGACAGACTGACCGTCAGTGCCCCTTTGGCACTGCGCGCCTGGAGTTTGCGTGTGGCATCGTTTATCGCTGAGAAGATTTCCTTTATATCGAGATAATAACTCTGCCCCTCTTCCGTCAGCAACAACGAACGATTCCGGCGGCGGAATAATTTCAGCCCGAGGAAATCTTCCAGACTTTTCATCTGATGGCTCACGGCAGCCTGGGTCACAAAAAGCTCTTCCGCCGCCTTAGTAAAACTTAAATGACGGGCGGCAGCATCGAAGACACGCAGTGCGTTGAGCGGAGGCAATCGTTTGGACATTTTCTGGTTTTTCTGTCAGATCCGGATACCGGTAACGTAAGTTTATTCGGGATTAGTTTTTGTAATCCGAAGCATTATAAATTGTCCCTTGATGATACACCAGCAAATACCTATAGTATGCCCACTTCCTGAGCCGGAACGAAAAGTTGAACGGTAGCGATACTGCAAAACTTTTGGCTATGTGGTTGTGATGTTGTGTTTGCAAGTTGTCCGGGAGTTCCGGACATAGTAGCTTAAGCTACTGTTTTTTTCACTTCCTGTACATTTACCCTGTCTGTCCATAGTGATTTTTTGAATGCACCGCTGATTGCGGTGCTTTTTTTTGCCTTCCGTCCGGCAGATACGCATCACCCGTCTGGAAAGCCGTCACAATGTTGATTATAGTAAACCGTCGCTGACAGTACTGCCGCCGCGATCCGGCCGGTCACCACCGGGCTCGCGCCTCTGATGTACCGGATACCGCACTTTTTGCATAAGCTCTGTTTATCTCAGACTGCCGTTGATAACACTGATGAAAACCTTTTCTCCCGATACATTCCGCCGTGCCTTTCCCGGGGCTGCCGGTGACACTGTTTTTCTCGACAGCGCCGCCACCGCCCTTAAACCGGAGGTGATGACACAGGCCACCGCCCGCTATTATCAGAATGACAGCGGCGCGACCGTTCACCGCAGCCATCACCGGCAGGCCAGAGCCGTCACTGAACAGTTTGAGCAGGCACGTGACGCCGTACGGCACCTGATTCAGGCTGAAGATGCCCGCAGCTGTATCTGGACAAAAGGCACCACCGAATCCCTGAACCTGGTCGCTCAGGGCTTTTTCCGCCCGCGTCTGCAGCCGGGGGATGAAATCATTGTCAGTGAAACGGAACATCATTCCAACCTGATCCCGTGGATCATACTGGCACAGCAGACCGGAGCAACCCTGGTGAAATGGCCGCTGACGGCGGACAGAACACTGTGCTGCGATCAGCTGGCAACCCTGCTGTCACCGCGCACCCGGCTGGTGGCGGTCACGCAGATGTCCAATGTTACCGGATACCGGCCGGATATCGCCCGTGCGGCGCAGCTGTCACATCAGCACGGCGCACTGATTGTCGCTGACGGTGCTCAGGGCGTGGTTCACCACCCGCTGAATGTCACCCTCAGTGAGGTTGATTTCTATGCATTTTCCGCCCACAAACTCTATGGCCCGAACGGGCTGGGCGTTCTGTATGGCCGTCAGGAACTGCTCTGTGATATGCAGCCGTGGCAGGGCGGCGGCAAAATGCTGACCGGCACCGACTTTTTCAGCTTCACCCCGGCTCCGGTTCCCGCCCGTTTTGAAGCAGGAACACCGAATGTGGCCGGTGTTACCGCATTCGGGGAAACCCTGCGCTGGCTGGATACAATCGATCTCACCGCCGCCCACGATTACACCGTTGCTCTGTGTGACAGTGCGGAGCAGCAGCTCGCGGCACTGCCCGGTTTCCGCAGTTACCGCAGCCCCGGCAGCCCGCTGCTGGCCTTTAATATCGATGGTATTCATCACAGTGATATCGCTACGCTGCTGGCGGAAAAAAATATCGCCCTGCGCCACGGACAACACTGTGCACAGCCGCTGTGTCAGGCGCTGGGCACGGAAGGCTGTCTGCGGGTCTCTTTTATGCCGTATAATCAGCCGGATGATGTCCGTCAGCTGGTGCAGGCGGTACAGTTTGCCCTTGAAATCCTGGCTGACGACTGAGAGAAAAAGATGACACACACATTCCCGGCACACCCGTTCGGTCACACTATCCGCCGTGAGCAGCTCACGGAAACTTTTTCCGCCTGCCGCTCATGGGAGGAAAAATACCGTCAGCTGGTGATGCTGGCGCGTCAGTTACCGGCACTGCCGCCGGAAAGCAAAGGTGAAGAGACAGAAATCAAAGGCTGTGAAAACCGAGTCTGGCTGGATGGCACACTCCGCAGTGACGGTACGCTGCATTTTTGGGGGGACAGTGACGGGCGGATTGTTAAAGGTCTGCTGGCGGTGCTGCTGACCGAAGCGGAAGGCCTGACACCGGCGGCACTGTTATCCGCGGATTTATCCGCAGCGTATGAACAGTACGGGCTGAGCGCGCAGCTCAGCCAGTCCAGACAAAACGGGATTCAGGCACTGATTGATGCCGCGCGCACGATTGCACAGCGGCTCAGCGCCTGAAAGGCTTACTCAGCTGCAGCACGCTCTGCTTTTGCCATCAGTTTTTTCAGTGCATGAGAGACCGCCACAAACCCGAAGGATGCCGTGACCACGGTGGCAGCACCAAACCCGGCAGCACAGTCCATCCGCATACTCCCTTCCGCACTGTTTTTCATGCCACAGGCCGCGCTGCCGTCCGCCTGCGGGTAACGCAGCGGCTCTGTCGAGAACACACAATCGATCCCGAGCCGTCCTTTGCCGTTTTTACGCACACCGTAGTCTGATTTCAGGCGTTCACGCAGTTTCGCCGCCAGCGGATCCTGTAACGTTTTCGCCAGATCCGCGACCTGAATCTGTGTCGGGTCGATCTGCCCGCCCGCGCCGCCGGTGGTGACCAGCGGAATTTTATTGCGGCGGCAATAGGCCAGTAGTGCCGCTTTCGGGCGGACGCTGTCGATAGCATCGATCACATAATCAAATCCCGGGCTCATCATATCAGCGACATTGCCCGGCGTGACAAAATCATCCGTACAATGCACCTGACATTCCGGGTTGATGGCCAGGATCCGCTCCCGCATCACCTCAATTTTCGGCTGCCCGACGGTGCCCTGCATAGCGTGGATCTGCCGGTTGGTATTGGTTACGCACACATCATCCATATCAATCAGTGTAATGGCACCAATACCGGTACGTGCCAGCGCTTCCGCCGCCCACGATCCGACACCGCCGATGCCGACAACACAGAAATGAGATCGGGCAAACAAACGGAGCGCCTGCTGACCATAGAGACGACCAATACCGGCAAAACGCTGCAGATAAGCATCAGATAAAAGGGTTTGCATAATACAGAAACCTGCGGTGAAAAATGACAGAAACGACTAAGAAATAATGCGGATGCATACTTCGTTGCGAAGTATACATCGCAAGAATGAAAGACTACAGCACCGGGTTCAGGATCGGCGGAATACCTTTTTTCAGTACCCAGACGCGACCGTAGTGATTGTAGAAACCGGCCATCAGCCCGGCATCGTGGCCGATACCGTGATAGATATCGAAGTGATGCCCCTTGATAGCGCCGCCGACATCCAGCGCGATCATCAGACGCATATCATAACGGCCGGTAAAATTGCCCTGGTTATCCAGCACCGGGACTTCCGCCAGCAGCGTGGTACCCGGCGGGATCAGTGTTTTATCGGAGGCCACAGACGCTTTGGCAATCAGCGGTACCGCGCTCGCTCCTTTTACCGGTGCAAACTGCTTTGGCGTGAAAAAGACAAAAGAGGCGTTTTGCTCCAGTAATTCCTGCACTTCCTGCGGAGAGTGACTATCGGCCCACTTGCGGATAGCCAGCATCGACATATCTTTCTTTTCCACCTCGCCGCGCTCGATAAGAACACGACCGACGCTGGTATAACCGTGTCCGTTCTTTCCGGCATACGCGAAAAAGTTCAGCTCAGAACCATCGCCAAAATCAATATAAGCGCTGCCCTGAACATCCATCAGGAAGTTATCCATCAGTGAATTGCTGTAGGCAAGGACATAGTTATCACTCAGCGCCCCGTTATAAATCTGAGCACGGCTCGGCAGACGGCCGCCTTTTTTCGGCGGCATGCGGTAGATAGGGTACTGAAACTCCCCCCCGCGGGTATGACGGGCCTGAACAACCGGGGTGTAATAGCCGGTAAACTGCACGTTTCCGTAGTTATCTTTGCCTTCCATCTGATAGCTGTGCAGGTTGAACTGCCGCAGCTGCGCGGTATCCGCACCGGAACGCAGCCAGTTTTCAACCGCCCGGAAGTTATCACTGTACTGGTTGTACAGGCGCGGTGAGGTAGTCCGGATGGCTTCCACCTGTTTCAGAAAGTCAGGGCCGTTGACCGGTATACCGGGGCTGTTGACGTTAGCCACTTCCTGTAAATTCTGCGTCAGATGCCCGTCTTTATATTGCTGACCTTTATCTGTCGGGCGGGATTCACAACCGACTAATAACGCAAACAATACACCGCACAACAAATACCTGCCGGTTTTGCTCATACCCATCTGCCAACCAATAATTTGAATTAATATAATATGTATGAGAACGATATCAAATCGCTTTTATTATGCAACCGGTTTAATTTTTTATCGCTGAGCAATCATCCGGTTAAATGAATAAAAAACAATCAATCAGCCGGATAATTAACCAAATCAGGGGGCGGGATAGCTTTTTATCAAGAAAAAACTTGCATCAGCTCTCATCCTGAGTATAGTGGGCGCCTCACAGACGCGGGATGGAGCAGCCTGGTAGCTCGTCGGGCTCATAACCCGAAGGTCGTCGGTTCAAATCCGGCTCCCGCAACCAATTTTTGAAATGTGCGGTCTGTGAATACAATGTAATATGCTCAGTTAATGATATTCGGACGCGGGATGGAGCAGCCTGGTAGCTCGTCGGGCTCATAACCCGAAGGTCGTCGGTTCAAATCCGGCTCCCGCAACCAACCTTCATATCATTAACAAAATCGGACGCGGGGTGGAGCAGCCTGGTAGCTCGTCGGGCTCATAACCCGAAGGTCGTCGGTTCAAATCCGGCCCCCGCAACCACTCTTATGACAAATTTCCCTGTCACTTTTCCTGAAAAACACAAAACACGTCAGCGTCACTGAAACACGATTATTTCAGCACATAAGGCTGTCTGTATTGTATGTGTCCGTTTCACACCACATCCTTGTGATGCATCGTCTTTGTTCTGTTCTCAGTTGCGCCGCGCAACGGCTCCGCCATTGGCAAAATACGCCTTAATCCCCTGAAAAATCGAATTAGCCATCTCCTGCTGGAATTTGGCGGTTTTCAGCAGACGCTCTTCCTCAAGGTTACTGATAAAGGCGGTTTCCACCAGAATCGACGGGATATCCGGCGCTTTCAGCACCGCAAACCCGGCCTGATCGACCGTCCGTTTATGCAGTTTATTGACATTTCCCATCCGTTTCAGCACTTCTGAACCGAATTTGAGGCTGTCTTTGATACTCGCGCTCTGCACCATATCAAACATGGTCTGATCGAGGTATTTGTCACCGCTTTTGCTGACCCCCCCGATTTTATCCGCATCGTTCTGGGTCTGGGCCAGATATTTCGCGGTATTACTGGTTGCTCCCCGCGTCGAAAGCGCAAAGACCGACGAACCTCTGGCAGAGCGGTTGGTAAAGGCATCCGCATGAATTGAGACAAACAGATCCGCCCGCATTTTACGGGCTTTCGCCACGCGCACTGACAGCGGGATAAACACATCCTCGTTGCGTGTCATATAGGCACGCATACCCGGCTCGCGATCGATCAGCGATTTCAGACGGCGGGCAATCTGCAGCACCACATCTTTTTCGCGGGTTTTATATTTCCCGACAGCACCGGGATCCTCTCCGCCGTGGCCCGGATCAATCATGATAACAACCGGCCTGTCCTGACCGGCTTTACCCGGTTTCGGCGTTTCACGCGGCAGGCTCTCTTCCAGGTCACCGCGGTTGTAATCTTCCAGCAGGGCCAGCAGCGGATCGTCTTCTGTCGCAGCACCATTTTTCGGATAAAAATCAAGCACCAGACGGTTTTTAAACTCCGCGACCGGGGTCAGTTCCAGCACCTGCGGGCTCATCGCCTGTTTCACTTCAAATACCAGCCGGACAGTTTGCGGGTCATTCTGACCGACACGGATCAGCTTCAGATGCGGATCGCGATCCTGCACCTGCTTATCCATGCCTTTCAGCACACTGTTGAGATGCACATTTTTCAGATCAACAACAATACGTTCCGGGTTTTGCAGCGAAAACTGCTTATATTTCAGCGGATGATCCGACTCAATAGTCACACGGGTATAACTGGATGCCGGCCAGATACGCACCGCCACAATTTGTGACGATGCCGCAAAGCCGAACGGGCTGATACTCAGCAGACAAAACGCCGCTGCGCCTTTCAGTAACAGACGGCGTGACGCATCATGTTCAGAATGACTCATGAAAAAATATCCATAGCGTAAATCAAATCAACAATAACCGGTGCGGATTATAAAAACCGGAAAATAAAGAAACAGAACAATTTATTCCGTAAATAATTTAAACGGCACTTTATCTAATCATTTGCGCCCTGTCATTATGCATTTTTGGCTTATATGGCGATAACACGGCATAAAACCCGGCAAAATCTTCACCGGCGACCAAAATTTACACTTGCTATTCCGGCGCAAAAAGAATAAAAATACATAAATTTCGAATAAAAATTCACTTGCGAGGGGTGTTATGAAAGAGCGCAGTATCGAACTGGTGGACGGATTCCGTCAGTCGGTTCCTTATATTAATGCTCACCATGGCAAAACATTTGTGGTGATGCTGGGCGGCGAAGCTATCGATCATGAAAACTTTCCCGGTATTGTTAATGATATCGGCTTACTGCACAGCCTCGGCATCCGCCTGATTGTGGTGTACGGCGCCCGTCCGCAAATTGAAAAAAATCTGCTGGCCCATCAGTGTAAGCCGGTTTATCACAAAAATACCCGTGTGACAGATGCCCGGACTCTCGAACTGGTCAAACAGGCAGCCGGACAGTTACAGCTGGATATCACCGCCCGCCTGTCGATGTGTCTGAGTAACACACCGCTGCAGGGTGCGCATATCAATGTGGTGAGCGGAAATTTTGTGATAGCCCAGCCGCTGGGCGTGGATGACGGCATTGATTACTGCCACAGCGGGCGTATCCGCCGGATCGATGAGGATGCCATCAACCGTCAGCTCAATAACGGCGGTATCGTGCTGATTGGCCCGGTGGCAGTGTCGGTCACCGGGGAAAGCTTTAATCTGACTTCCGAGGAAATTGCCACGCAGATTGCCGTCAAACTGAAAGCGGAAAAACTGATCGGTTTCTGCTCTGCGCAGGGAGTGGTGGCGGATGACGGCGGGATTATCTCCGAAATGCACCCGAATGATGCAGAGCACTATGTGCAGGCGCTGGAGGGCAGCGGCGATTACTACTCCGGAACCGTCCGTTTCCTGCGCGGCGCGGTGAAAGCCTGCCGCCGGGGCGTGAAACGCAGCCACCTTCTCAGTTACCAGGAGGACGGTGCGCTTATCCAGGAACTCTTCTCCCGCGACGGTATCGGGACACAGATTGTGATGGAAAGCTCGGAACAGACACGCCGCGCCAATATCAACGATATCGGCGGGATCCTTGAGCTTATCCGCCCGCTGGAGCAACAGGGCATTCTGGTACGCCGCTCCCGCGAACAACTGGAAATGGAAATCGACAAATTCACCATTATTGAACGCGATAACACCACCATTGCCTGTGCCGCGCTCTATCCGTATCCGGAAGAGAAAATCGGTGAAATGGCCTGCGTGGCGGTACATCCCGATTACCGCAGCTCGGCACGGGGCGAGGAACTGCTGCACCGTGTGACGCAGCAGGCAAAGCAGATCGGGCTGGAAAAGCTGTTTGTGCTCACCACCCGCAGCATTCACTGGTTTCAGGAGCGCGGCTTTGTCCCGGCAGAAATTGAAAACCTGCCGGTTAAAAAACAGGCGCTGTATAACTATCAGCGGCGCTCAAAAATCCTGATCCTCGGCTTTCAGTAATCTGCCGGACTAACGTAAGCGCCCGCTCAGCCCGCTGTACCGCTGAGTGGGGGTTTTCACCGCCCGCTTAACACACTCTTCGCGGCTGTATATGGTCAGAAACTGCTTCGCCCGCGTCAGTGCTGTATACAGCAATTCACGGCTGACCAGCGGCGAAGGCTGCACCGGCAGCACGAGTGCGGTATGAGCGAATTCAGAGCCCTGTGATTTATGCACCGTCATCACATACGCCGTTTCGTGTGCCGGAAGACGGCTCGGGCGGATCCCCCTGATAGTACCGTCCGGCAGCCGGAAATACACCCGCAGTTCATGGTTTTCATCCGTCAGCATAATCCCGATATCACCGTTAAACAGCCCCAGCGGGCTGTCATTGCGGCTTATCATCACCGGTTTACCGTGATAGGCACGGTGCCGGTGTATCAGCGGACGGCGGATGTGCCCCTGCTGATGCAGCAGCCGCTCAATACGCTCATTCAGCCCTTCCACGCCGAACGGCCCCTCACGCAGCGCACACAACAACCGGAACTGACTGAAGGCATCAATTACCGCCGCCGGGTCTGCATGCTGTTTCACCAGTGACAAAAACGGCAGATAGGCTTTCATGGTATCTGTCAGTACCTGAGCATAGCCTTCTTCATCCTCCAGCGGCACATAACGGACATCCGCCCGCTGCCCGCCGAGAACCGCCATGGTTTCCCGGACATCACCACGGTTAACTGCTGCAGCCAGCTGCCCGATGCCGGAACCGGCATCAAAACGGAAACTTTTGCGCAGCAGACAGAGGTGATCCTGCACATTCACCGGATGCGCCGGTGATTTATCCGGCAGCACACAACCTGTCATTGCTTCCAGCGCCAGCCGCCGCTGCGGTGTATAACCGGATTCAGCAAAGCGGCAAATATCCCCCAGCACCGCTCCGGCCTCCACCGAAGCCAGCTGGTCTTTATCCCCCAGCAGGATAAGCATCGCGTTCTCCGGCAGTGCATCAATCAGAGCTGCCATCATCGGTAAATCGACCATGGAGGCTTCATCCACAATCAGCACATCCGACATCAGCGGGTTTTTCTGATGATGGCGCAACCGGCGGCTGTCCGGCTGAGCGCCCAGCAGACGGTGCAGGGTTTTGGCCTGATCCGGCATCATGGCCCGCTGTGCATCCGTCAAATCAAGCTGAGCTATGGCCTCACCCAGCGATTCAGTCAGGCGGGCAGCGGCTTTCCCGGTCGGTGCCGCCAGTTCAATCAGCAGCGGCTCAGCGGCGGATTGCACCAGTGCCGCCAGAATACGGGCAACGGTTGTGGTTTTACCGGTGCCCGGCCCGCCGGAAATAACGGCAGTCCGGCTGCTGACCGCCACCGCCGCAGCAATTTTCTGCCAGTCCTCCTGCTCTTCCGTACCGAACAGTGCATCCAGAACCGGGCGCAGTTTCTCTGCATCAGCAGAAACCCGCTGAGGCCGGGAGAAAAATTCCGCTACCCGGCATTCATACTGCCACATCCGGTGCAGATACAAATTCTCTTCAGACAGCACAACCGGTGCGGGAAGTGAGCCATCACTAACTGCATCAGAAGCAGACAGCGCTGCTTTTATCTCCGGCAGTCCCGGCTCATTCAGTGCCCGCCAGACAGACTGCATGATCTCCGCATGCCGCCCGCCCTGCTCCGCTGCGGGAATAATCCCCGACAGCGGCAGGCAGACATGTCCGCTGCCGGTTTGTGCACTGAGCAGGGCAAAGACGAGTTGCAGCAGCGGATGGCTATCCGGTGCCACCATCGCGGCAAACTGACAGTCGAGGGGACGCAGAATATGCTCTTCACACAACATTTGTAAGTGAGTGTTCATTAACTTTCCTCCCCTTTAAACAGGGCATCCAGTTGCTCTGTAAATGCCTGTTCCGGGCGATAAAACCAGATCCCCTGACCGGGATGGTCTGGTGTCATGCCGCGCAGAAAGAGGTAATACACCCCGCCAAAGTGTGTCTGATAATCATAATCCGGCAGCCGGTGACGCAGATAGCGGTGCAGCGCCAGCGTATACAGCTGATACTGCAAATCATAGCGGTGTTCCGCCATCGCCTGTGCCAGTACGTCAGGCTGATAATCTGCGTGACTGTCACCCAGATAGTTTGATTTATAGTCCGCTATGTAATATTTACCATCGTGATAAAACACAAGATCAATAAAACCTTTCAGCATGCCGGTCACCGCCGCAAAATCCAGCGGTGGTGCCTGTGCTGACAACGGATCATACTGCCGTGTCAGTGCATCCAGTTTTTGCGCGGTCAGATCACCGTCTATCGGCAGGAAAAACGCCATTTCATCCTGCTTATGACGTACAGGAATGACACTGAGTACCGGCCCGTCCGCAGACAGCGGCGTATTCACCAGTTCCGTAAACCAGGTTTGCAGGAACGGTGCCCACTCAGCAGAAAATCCGTATGACAGCAGCTGCTCAGTCAGCCACTCAAGTGAGGGCTCACTATCAAATTCAAGCTCTTCAAACAGGCTGTGCAGGAATGTCCCCGCCATCGCGCCGCGCGGGAAAGTATAAGCGGTCTGTGCCGCTCCGGTTTCATCCTGCTCTTCACCGAGCGTGTCTGTATCCAGGGACGGGCTGAGGGAGCGGATCATCGCCATCATCTCTTCCTGCCTGTCCTGCGTATACACACTGCCGCCGGATGACGCACCGTAGCTCAGGCCGCTGTAGCTGGTCACACGCCAGCGACTGCTGACAGACCGGGTAAACGGCTTCACCGCCAGAGATGGTGGTGGTGACATGCCGGGCTGCCACAGTTGCAGTTGTGGTTCTGTTATCCGGGTAACGGCAACAGCGCGGTCACCCTGACAAAATGCATCAAGCCGCTCCTCCAGGGTTTTGCTGTCACACGCCTGCCCGTTCTGAAGCAGATAACCCAGCCCGTTAAGGTGCAGATCGGTATTACCCGTTTTTTTACGGTTACCTCTGATAATCGGCGCAACACCCAGGCTGCAATGGTAAACCGCCCGTGTCACCGCCACATAAAGCAGACGCAAATCCTCGGCCAGACGTTCTTTATCCGCCAGGGCAAGCTGTGTTTCATCCGGTGACAGTGTCAGGCACGGCTCAAAGGTGGTTTCATCATGATAGAGGCGCTGACCGCCTGCCTGAAAATTACAGATAAACGGCAGCCATACCAGCGGGTATTCCAGCCCTTTGGATTTATGGATAGTGCAAATCTGAACCAGATGCTGATCACTTTCCAGCCGCATCTGCTGGCTTTCCGACTGCGCATCCGGGCGTAATACCTGTTGTGCCAGCCAGCGCACCAGCGCATGTTCATTTTCCAGCGTCAATGAGGTTTCCTGAAGCAACTCACTGATATGCATGATATCGGTTAAGCGCCGTTCACCGTCCTGTCCCGCCAGCAGATTTTCCGCGATCTTCCGCTGACTGAGTACCCGGCGCAGCATCGGCAGAACACCCTGCTGCTGCCAGATCTGCCCGTAACCGGCGAACTCGTCCACCAGCCTGTCACGGGCAGCTTCATCCTGATTCAGTGCCTCAATTTGTGCCGCATTCAGACCAAACAACCCGGACGCCAGCGCACTGCGTAACAGCCGTTCTTTTTCCGGGTTCAGCACCGCCCGGAGCAGCCACAACAACTCACGGGCTTCCGGCATGTCAAACACGCTGTCGCGGTTTGAGAGAAAAACTGACGGGATCGCCCGCTGATTAAGGGCATCTTTTATCAGTTGTGCTTCCCGGCGGCTGCGCACCAGCACGGTGATATCCGCCGCACTGACCGGACGTTGTTTTCCGGGCGGGCCAATCAGGGCTGTACCGTTCTGTCCGGCATCCAGCCAGTCGCGGATCTGCCCGGCGCACACACCCGCCATTGTCCGCTCATAATCCCCGCTGCTGACGCCCTCTGCGGCCTGCCACCAGAACTGCACTGCCGGTTGAGTTTCCCCGGCAACAACAAAAGCGGCATCATCATTTGCGGGCGCGGAACTGACCGGCTGAAACGGGATTTGTTTAAAGCAGAAAGGCTCATCTGCCTGTAAAAACAGCTTGTTAACACTGTCGACCATGGTCTTCGCGGAGCGAAAGTTAGTCCCCAGCGTATAATGCGCACTGACATCCCGCCGTGCTTTGATATACGTGAAAATATCCGCGCCGCGGAAGGCATAAATCGCCTGTTTCGGGTCACCGATAAACAGCAGCCCGTACGGATCTGCCGGTGTGCCGTTATCACCGGTGTTTTCCTGATAAACCGTCTCCTGATAAATAGTACGGAAGATCCGGTATTGCTGAGGATCGGTATCCTGGAATTCATCGATCATCGCCACCGGAAAACGTCTGCGCAGTGTCTGTGCCAGCAGCGCCCCGTTTTCCTGATGCAGTGCGTTGTCCAGCCGGGTCAGTAAATCATCAAATCCCATCTCGCCCCGGGCCTGTTTCTCCTGCGTGATGGTCTGGCGGATCTCATACACCGCGCGGGTAAACAGAACATCCTCCAGCGTCAGAGCCTGCGCTGTCAGTTCCTCAATCGCAGAGAACACCGGATGTGACGGCGGTGTGCCGCCTTTTTTGGTTTTTTCATCCAGCACTGCCTGACTGAAACGTTCTATATTTTTCGGCAGAGCATAGTGTGTGGTTTCTGTTTCCTTCGCCCAGTCATCAATGCCGGCAATCCATCCGGGCACCAGGTTGGCGCGGTAACTGCTTTTATTCAGATCAGAGTTCTGAATAAGACTGACAAAATCAGCATCACTTTCCCGCCAGCACTGTTTGACCTCATCGATCGCGGCGATAATTTTTTCATGGCGGGAAAGTAATGTCTCATCCGATTCCGGTGCATCGGTAATCCCGGGCAATTCCCCCTGCAGCCAGGGATAAATATCCCGCAGCAGCGCCTGAGGATCAGACCAGAGCTGTTTAATGGCTCTGGCCAGCTCAACCGGCAGCGGGTAGCAATGACGCCGCCAGAAGTCCTCACAGGCCTGTTTACGGACAGGATGCTCATCCTGAATCAGTGTTTGTTCAAAAAGCACGCCGGATTCAAAGGCGTTGTGTGTCAGCATGCGCTGACAAAAACCGTGGATAGTAAAAATGGCGGCTTCATCCATCTGCCGTTCAGCCAGCAGCAGACGCTGAGCAGCACTTTGTTTATCCTCAATCAGCGCCAGAAGCGGGCCGAACCCGTAATCCTCACCCGGTTCCCCGCCTTCCTCATGACGCAGGCAGGCAATCCTCAGCTTATGGATGTTCTCACGGATACGCCCCCGCAGTTCATTAGTGGCGGCTTCGGTAAAGGTCACCACCAGGATCTCTTCCGCCGATAACGGCCGGACAAATGCCCCTTCACCAATACCCAGCAGCAAACGCAGATAGAGCCGGGCCAGGGTGTAGGTTTTCCCTGTCCCGGCAGAGGCTTCAATTAACCGCTGCCCCTGCAGCGGTATTGTCACCGGATTTAAAGATTCAGCCGCCATTGTCTTACCGTATTTCTTCTTTCACAGGTAACAGTGCCTGGAACTCCGTTACAGACGGATACGTCGTCCATCCGGCCGGTTTCGCGTAATCATCCGCTTTGCCGCCGGTGCCGGTTACCTGGGAGTAAAGCGCGAGTCCGTTTTTCGACATCACGGCGTTTTCATAGAAGGTCATCACATCCTGTTTGGTCATTTTTTTCACCGCCGCGATAGTCTGCTCACGGGTGTTGAAATCAAAATAATTATTTCTGAAATCAAATGAATAACGGGATGCTTCTTCCTCAAAGGTTTCCGGCGGCTGTGTCATTTCGGTCAGCAGTGCATTGCGGTATTTATCAAATTCCGCATTATCCAGGCCTTTCAGACGTTTTTCCGCATTGATATAAAAATCATTAAAGCGTTGTGACAGATAAGCCGGATTCTTTTCATTGCTTTGCAGCAGGAAGCCGATCCCCCACTGGCGGCCGAAGTTCGGATTAAATGCAAACAGGGCATATCCCAGCTGTTCCTGTGTCCGCAGCTGATCATAGAACCACGGATGCAGAATTTTCGACAGCACTGACGAGAATGCCGCGCCTTCCGTCCGTGAATAACCGGTCGGGATAAAGATATTGGCCAGCGCGTTATCGGTACTGTTGGCTTTTTCGTCAAAATTTGGTTTCAGGGCTTTATCAATCACATAATAATCCCCTACCCACCATTCCGTGCCCTGTGAACCGAGCTGCACCTGAGCTTTCGAGGCAATCTGCTCTGCCTGCGGTGCCGTCAGATTACCGAACACAAACATCTGGAGAGCCCCTTCACGGATCAGACGGTCACGGTACTGCGTGATGTCACTTTCTGTAATGGTCTCCAGCGCGGCGAGGCGTTCTTTATCCTCAAAATAAGGCACTGATTTCAGACGACTGAACGGACGCATTGCCATTTCATAGGCTTTGCCGTTATCCGATACCGCAACCTGCTCACGATACCAGGATTTCGCCTGCGCCAGTTCAGATGCTGTCGGGCTAAAGGACTGATATTCAGTCACTGCCGTGGTCAGCAATTCCGGCAGATGCTGGGAATAGCCACTGACACTGATATTCAGGCCATCATCATCACTGATATTAATCCCCATGCCTGCCACACTGGCCTGATAACTGAGCTGGTTCAGTTTCAGTTCACTGACATAACTGAGCAGCGCACTGGTAACAACATCTTTGGCTGTTCTGCCGGTATTGCGGTTACGCAGCTCCAGCGCAATAATCGCTTTCGGCTCATCCGCAAAATAGCGGCTCGGCATGTAGAACAGGCGCAGCTTTTCAGTGTCTGTCAGTTGTACCGGTTTTTGCTGTTCCTGCTGTTTGATCAGATCAAAATTATCCGGAATAAACGGGTTCAGTGCAGGCAGAGAGAAACGGAAATCACCTTCAGATTTACGCCATTTATCCAGCTGTGCTGCTGTCACTGCATCCACCTGATAAGGTGCATCAACGAAGTACGCTTTTTTATTGCTTGGTTCTTGCGGACTGGTATACCAGACACGGGCTTTTTCCGGTGTTAAATCCGCAAGACGGGCTTTGATGGCGGCAGGATCCCAGTCATCAGCCAGATAACCGACATTCAGGACATTTTTTACCGGATAGTCCATCATCGTATTTGCCAGTGATTCAACATAATTCATATCACGGACAACCGAGTTGTAACGGAACGCCAGCATATTCACACGGGCGATTTCATCAAAATAGTCTTTCTTAATCCCTTTTTCTTTAATCAGATTCAGGTACGCGAAAACAGCGGCGGTAATTTCATCGCGCTTCGCCATCCCCTCATCCGTCAGTGAGACAGAGATAATAAACACGCCCTGATTACGTGCCAGGGTTGAGGATGCGGATGCACTGATATTCTCCGCCAGCCCGTTGGATATCAGCCAGTTAGCCAGTGTGCCTTCACTGCGGCTGCCCAGCAGATACGCAATATAGGTATCTGTCTGCTTGCGGAAATCTTTACTGTTGTTGTCGATGACAAACTCAAAATCCAGCGATTTCTGCGGCTGGGCAGGCACATAGTGAATAATTTTCTGCTGCTCGGCTGCGGTGATCAGCGGAACGGTAATCTGCGGAACAGCCGCATGGCGATCCGGAATCGTACCGAACGTCTCATTGGCCAGTTTTGCCAGTTCTTCTGCGGACTCCGGCCCGTAGATCACGGCTTTCATCAGATTGGATGAATAATAGGTGTTATAAAACTTCAGCAGCTCTTCATGCAGGATGCTGCCGGGCTTATCTCTCAGGGTTTCCAGGTTACCACCGGAGAAACGGGAGATCGGGTGTGCCGGGTTCCAGGTTTCCGCCCGTACCTGATACATGCGGTGCCCGTCACGGGAACGTGCCATGGTCAGTTCAGCGTTAACCGCATTACGTTCTTTATCCGCATTTACCGGATCCAGCAGCGGTTCTGCCAGGGCATCCGCCAGCCGTTCGGTTGCCCCTTTCAGTGCATTGTTTTCAACTTCAAAATAGAAATCTGTGTAGTTGGAACCGGTACTGGCATTATGGCTGCCACCGTGCTTCGCCAGATAATCACTGAAGTTACCGGGTTCAGGGAAACGTTTTGAGCCCATCAGCACCATATGCTCCAGATAGTGCGCAAGACCCGCCTGGCTCTGTGGTTCATCCATACTGCCGATAGCCAGACTGACCGCCGCCGCTGATTTGCGCGCGGTTTTATCGGAAATCAGCAGAACCGTCATATTATTTTTCAGGGTGATTGCCTGATACTGACGCGGATCGTTGGCGCTTTTCTCAATCTCTCCGGGCAGAACCTGCCAGTTGTTCTGAGCAAGTGCATTGGCACCGGTAAAAAAGAAAAGCAGCGTAAAAATAAACTGCACTAGTTGTTTAGGCATCAGCCTCGTTCTCCCTGTTCTTCTGATGTTGAAACATCGGCAAAAAGAGTTGTTGTGAAAATTGCTTTATCGCATCCATAAGTGCTTCATCAAAATGGCGGAATGCACGGACAACATAATCGTCCTCCGCCTCACCGGTAAACTGATATCCCCCCTGCAGTGTCTGCAGAAGCAATAAACCGGCTTTATGTTGGAGTGCATCATCATCAGAGAGTTCACCGGTGTTCTCATCAGCCAGCGTGGTCAGCCATGCCCAGCCGCTTTTGATAAAGACCGGCAGCGGCTCATTCAGACCGCGGACAAATACATCCAGCAGCGGACGCAGATAGCCCTGCGCCTGCTCCGCCGTCAGCGGCTCAAAGATCCACACCGTATCACTGCGTCCGTACATCCGGCTGTACTGCTGCCGTCCGCTCAGGCTGTATGTCAGATGTTCAATCCACAAACGCAGCCCGTCAGCGGCGGTAAGTGCCGCCGGACGCCAGCGGAGCAGCCCGTTATCCTGAACACCGGTCAGTTGCCCGCTGTAAGTATACGACCCGGTAACATAGTGAAACGACTCAATATCCGATTCTGTCCGTGCATTGCGGATTTTCTCCGCCAGAACATCCATTTCCTGTAATTGTTCTTCCCAGTAAACCTGTGCGAACGCGCCGGCCGGCAGTTCTCCTGCCGCCTTCAGCATGCGGAAGACCCGTTCTTCCGGTTCGCCGTCCACCAGCGCATCCAGCAGCTGCGTGTTAAACCCGTAACGCTGTAAATTATCAACACTGAACGGTTCTTCCTCCGGCAGTGCCACATCCTCAATATCAAAATGCACATTCAGGCGCTGCTGAAAAAACGCCCGGACCGGATGGCGGTAAAACCGCAGCAGCTGCTCAATGGTTATTTCTGTTATATCTTCTGACGGAACCGGGACATTAAACGCCCCCTGTGCTTCGCCCTGCCGTAATGCTGCCGGTAACCACTGCGGCGAAAAGCTCTGAAATTCTGCACCTTCCCGGTAGTTATCCGCCGCAAACGGAACACGGGTGTGCCGGACAATGAGATGATTTTCCAGCGATTCCCGGCTGGTATCCAGGTCAGCAAACCGATCTTTTTCCAGACAGAAACTGAGACAGATATATTCCAGTAATTCGCTGACCAGCACTGACGGGTTCCGTTCTTCATTGTCACGGATAGATCGGCCGATATAGCTGATATATAAATATTCTTTTGCTGACCCCAGCGCCTCCAGGAAAAGATAGCGGTCATCATCCCGGCGTTTGCGGTCACCCCGGCGGCTTTTTTCCGCCATCAGATCAAACCCCAGCGGCGGAATTGTTCTCGGGTACACACCGTCATTCATACCCAGCAGACAAATAACCTTAAACGGTACAGAACGCATCGGCATCAGCGTGCAAAAATTTACCGCACCGGATAAAAAGCGCTGGCTGATTTTCTCGTCATCCAGCCGCAGAGAGAGTTCATCACGGATCAGCGGGAGCGGGATATCCCCGTCATAACAGGCTTTCACCCCCTGATCCAGTACCTGCTGCCACTGCTGAAGTACCATACTGAGCACCGGTTCGGTATCCGGTGTCGTCATGAAAAAGGCAGACAACAGCTCAGATCCGGTTTCACGCCATTGTGCCGGTGTCCGCGGCTCGCTCAGTATTTTCTGCCACTTCCGCAGAGTATCGATAAAGGCGGCCAGCTGCCCGACCCGGTCCGCTGACATCCCGGAAACTTCGTCATATGGCAGGATCCCGCGCCAGGTACCTTCCTCCTCTGCCATGGCATAGCCCAGCAGCATGCGATCCAGCCCGAATTTCCAGGTGTTCTGACCAAAAACCGGCAGCGAGAAAGACTCAATGTTATGATCATCCAGGCCCCAGCGGACACCGGCTCCGCTGACCCAGCGGCGCAGAAGCGGCAGATCACTCTCATCAAGCCCGAACTGCTGCGCCACCGCCGGGACTTCCAGCAGGCTGAGCACATGTTCTGAAGTGAAACGGCTCTGCGGTAATTCCAGCAGTGTCAGCACGGCCTGTAATACGGGATGAGCCTGGCGGGCTTTACGGTCTGAGATCGCAAACGGCAGATAGCGGTTTTCGTTCCCCTGCCCGAAAACTGCCTGAATATAAGGAGAGTAGCTGTCGATATCCGCCACCATCACAATAATATCGCGGGGAGTCAGTGACGGATCATTTTCCAGCAGGTTCAGTAAATAGTCCTGCAAAATCTCCACTTCCCGCTGCGGGCTGTGACAGGAATGAAAGGTCAGGGAACCGTCATTATCCGCAATAATCCGCCGCCCTTCACTGGTGGAAAACTCCTCTTTGTTTTTCCCCACCACACTGCCGTCCTCCAGGTTAAGAATATCCTGCTGAACAGCGGACAGCAGTGTGTCTGCCGGGCGATCGACAAACGCTTTAATGGCATGGATTTCTTCAATATCTTCCAGAAAAAACAGGTTATCCCGGCCGGGACGTCCCCATGACGCCAGCAGCGGGTTACCGGTATTCTGTTCCCCGTCAGCGTCAAAATCGAACAGTGCAGGTGCATCCTCATCCGATTTAAACCAGCTGACGGCTTTTTTATCCCAATAGCTTTGCGGCTTGCGCGCCAGCATACGCCGCAGTGCAGCCGGACTCTGTAAATCGCCCCAGTAATACTGACAGGGATTAGTAAACATCAGATGGATATGAGTATGCTGCCCGAGCGCCCGCAGAGCCTGCAGATAGACCGGCGGTAATGCGGAGATACCACAGATAAACAGACGGGGCGGCAGATTGGCAACCACCGCCGGGTTACCTTCATTGAGTACATCAATAAAGCGCTGATAAAGATTGGCACGGTGCCATTCCGGCTGCCCCAGGCTGCGGGTCAGTGTCTGCAAATCCCGCCACAGGCATTTCTGCCAGGACTGGTTCTGACTCAGCCCGTCAACCAGTTCATTATTTTCCCATGCCGTCAGCCAGTCCGGCCGGTAGACAAGATACTGGTCAAATAAATCCGCAATACGGCCTGACAACTGATGCAGTTTGCGCTTATCCCCGTCATCATCAAGATAATGGCGCAGCGGGGCAAAATCCGGATCATCAAGACGCTGCGGCAGCAGTGACATCAGCTTCCAGGTCATTGCCCCTTTACTGAAAGCGCTCTCCTTCGGAATACCCGGCAGGACACGGGTAAACATATCCCAGATAAATGTGGCGGGCAGCGGAAAGGTAATATTCGCGGCAATGCCCAGTTTTTCCGCCAGGCTGATTTGCAGCCACTGCGACATCCCGGGGCTTTGCACCAGTACGGTTTCCGGACAGAAAGGATCATTAATTTTATCGTTATCAATAATATGGCAAATCAAATCTTTCAGCAGATCCAGATCATTGGAGTGATAAACTGTAAACATTGTCCTGTCCTTACATACATTGCCATCTGCCGGCGGTTAACCGGCGCTCTCCCGGAGAGACCAGCCTGATAGTAACGGAAATACAGCCCGGTGACACATTTTCCTGATAACTTTCCCATTTCTGCCGGGAAGATAAATGTGGCTGCATCATCTGCCGTAATATCCCGGGGTCCGGCGTAAAACGCATCATCTGATGCAGATGACGTACCGTGCTGACATCCGCATACTGCCGCTGTTTTCCGCTGTGCAGGAGCTGATAATAGCGTAATAATCCGGTAACCAGAATTGCAAAGATCAAGGCACAGATCATCACTTCCGCTAACGACATTCCGCGTTCATTCATTGTATTCTCCCGTTTCAGTATGCCGGTTGCAGCCGGGCTTTAAATCCGGCGGGCAAAAATCACTCCATCCCTGCGGCAGTGCTGTCAAAATCATGTTGTCTCCTTCTTCCCGGGCGCTGACCAGCTGATAATGCGTGATATTTTGTTCAAACCAGGATGAAAACATGCTGCCCTGTAATAACAGCTTGTTGGCTCTCAGTCGCCGCAAACAACTCTTCAGTGCCGGGTCCGGCGCTGCCCGGCAGTAAAACTGTGTTTTGTTCAGTGCTTTCCGGGACCACGCTTGTGTAAGACCCCATTCCAGCGCGGAAGCCGCTCCGGCATCTGCGCGGTAAAATTCCGTTTCATCCTGACCGTTACGCCACTCCGTCTGATAAAAACGATGCAAAACAGACAGCATCATCAGTGATATCCCCAGCAACATCATAATCATCAGTAACAGAGCGCTTCCCGCTGAACGGATATTTTTCTTCCTGCCGGTGCTACAGGTGGTAATTAGGCATAACAATCAGGCTTTCTCCGGTTCGCTGTATTAAGGGCATGTCCCGCCCGGTGAGTGTCAGGGCCAGTTTCAGGCCATTTTTACCGTATAGTTTCACCGGCGTGACCAGAAACCGGGAAACATTCACATAGCGGTTATCCGTGACCTTTTGCCAGCCGGTATCCCGGCAGCTGCGGGCATCGCGCGTCCATTCCAGTGCCTGATTATTCAGACGGTAGCCAAAATGCTCCCCGGTTTTGCGGACATTCTGCTCCCAGCGGCCATTGTGATTAAGATCATAAGCAACAATGATGCAACTGCCGTTTGCCTCTCCGGGCCGGGCGGCAATGTCCAGAGGGTTTCCCTGACAATGCCCCCTGCAGAATGCCGTCCGCCGGAGATCTTTTTCCAGCCGCAAAAGGGTTTCCCGCATAATGGTATCCAGCTTATATTGCCGGTATGTATTCAGCACATCCTGCCCCAGCGCCGGAAAAAAACGGGTTACCGCGACCAGAAGAATTGCACTGACCGCCATGCTCACCAGCATTTCAAATAGCAATGAGCCCTGCTCCTGTATTTTATTCAGCATGGCGGTACACCGGATATCTTCCCCGGCGTACACAGCCGTATGCGGCCGGGTGCCGAGATAATCAGTTTTATCTGTCCCTGTGTGTTTTCCAGTAAAAAGCTGGCAGCAGAGGCGGTATGCCGGGTTCCCCAGAACAGCACCGTATCTGTCGTGCCGGAAACAATCCGGACTCCCTCCATCGGTGTGAATCCTTCCGGGCCATCATCACACGGTGCTGCTGATGCCTGATGACAGGCCCTGCTTTTCTCACCAAAAGTAACTGCTATTTTGCGTGTTTCATTCAGATAGGTTGCTTTCAGTTTATGGCTGCTGAGATATTGCTGAAACAACGCCGCCGTTTCTGTCAGGTAACGCCGCTCTCTGTAGCTTTCCCATGAAATATGAATAAATGAAAAAGGTAATGCCATAATAAATAAAACAACAATGACTTCCATCAGTGATATTCCCCGCTCTGTCTGCATGTGATCACCCGTTTCTGTTTCATGCGGAAAAAATAGCGTGTTTGCCACTCCCGGAAAGACAAAACCGGAAAAAATGCGATACAACAGGAAAATTTTTCTGCGGGGTACTGCAAACACACATTTTTTTTCGTGTTGTGCGGAAAAAAATCACCTGCCGGAAAAAAAAGTGTGGAGTGAATAAAATGAAGAGACTAAAAAGAACAGACATCACCGCTCTTTAACAATCCGGAAATTAACTGATATAAAAACCGGCCACAGGTACTGTATTTAAGTCTCAGTACCTGTGTGCCGGATACTATCAGCCAGAAAATAAAATCAACCACTGATACTGTTTTATAAAATAAAAAAACACATTCTTAACCATCAATTTCATTAATAAATTTAATTTTAATAAAAATCAAAACAATATTATCTTGTATGAAACAAATGAAAATAATGTTATAATATTAAGACCATATACTGCGTCAACAGGAAAATAAAAGTGGAACAATATTTAGACATTGCAAAGCGCATTCTGGAGGAAGGGAAATGGATTGAGAATAAACGGACAGGTAAAAGATGCCTGACAATTATTAATGCCGATTTCACTTACCACGTTGACAAAAATGAGTTCCCGCTGGTGACCACCCGCAAAGCATTCTGGAAAGCGGCAATTGCGGAAATGCTGGGTTACTTACGCGGATATGACAGTGCCGCTCAGTTCAGAGCCATCGGCTGTAATACCTGGAACGCTAACGCCAATGAAAATACCGACTGGCTGGCAAACCCGAACCGCAAAGGTGAGGATGATATGGGCCGCGTTTATGGCGTTCAGGGACGGCAGCTGAAAGTATCCCCGACAGAAGCACAATATGATTTATTATTATCATTAAGTGACTCCGGAGATAAAGAAGGCGTTCACGCACTGATTACTGAACTGCGGAAAAATACATTCGACCAACTCCGTAAAGTCTATAATAATTTAAAAAAAGGCATTGATGACCGCGGTGAAATCATTTCATTCTGGAATCCGGGTGAATTTGATCAGGGCTGTCTGAGACCCTGCATGTTTATGCATCATTTCTCTGTTCTTGATGGCACATTATATTTAAACAGTTATCAGCGCAGTTGTGATTATGCACTTGGTTATGTTTTCAATGCGCCGCAATGTTATTTCCTGCTGGCTATCATGGCTCAGATAACCGGCCTGAAATGCGGTAAGGTTTATCACAAAGTGGTTAATCTTCATTTATATGAAGACCAGCTGGAATTAATGCGTGACGTCCAGATCACACGTAAACCATTTACATCACCAAAACTGCATATTAACCCTGAGATTAAAACACTGGATGATTTAATGACATGGGTAACCACCGATGACTTCACGGTGACAGATTATCAGCACCACGACCCGATAAAATATCCGTTCTCTGTCTGAGAAAGCGATTAAACATCTGCGCATAAAAAAAACTGCATCAGTTACGATGCAGTTTTTTATTACTCACTAAATACTAAAACCGGATCTATTCCGGCGCATTCTGTTTTCCGCTATCACTCTGCTTTTTATTACCCGGACATTTGTAGGCCCATACCATCATCAGCACACCAACAATAATCATCGGTACAGACAGAATCTGCCCCATGCTGATCCCGCCGAATAAACCAAGCTGCGCATCCGGCTGGCGGAAAAACTCCACAATGATACGGAACAGGCCGTAACCAATCAGGAACAGGCCTGACACGCTGCCCATCGGGCGGGATTTGCGGACAAACACATTCAGAATGATAAAGAGGACGATCCCTTCAAGCAGCATTTCATACAGCTGTGACGGGTGACGCGGCAGAACGCCGTATTGCTCGAGTACCGGCATCAGCGACGGATCAGCAGCGGCCAGTTTCACGTCTTCACTGTAAGACGTCGGGAACAGAATGGCCCACGGCGTATCGAGTGTCACACGTCCCCACAGCTCGCCGTTAATAAAGTTACCGATGCGCCCCATACCGAGACCAAACGGAATCAGTGGTGCCACGAAATCAGCAACCTGCAGGAAATGACGCTTCGTGCGGCGGGCAAACCACCACATAGCAATGATAACGCCCATCAGTCCGCCGTGGAATGACATACCGCCATCCCAGACTTTGAACAGATACAGCGGGTTTTCCGCAAACAGCGGAAAGTTATAAAACAGGACATAACCGATACGGCCGCCCAGGAAAACACCCACAAACCCGGCATATAACAGTGTTTCAACTTCACTGCGTTTCCAGCCGCTGCCCGGTTTATCCGCCCGCCGGCCGGCCAGCCACATGGCAAACACAAACCCGACAAGATACATCAGCCCGTACCAGCGTAACGCCACCGGCCCCACAGAAAAAATAACAGGATCAAAATCCGGAAATGCCAGATAAGTGTTACTCATCGTACCTCACACTGTGTGTTGTATCCGGCTGCGGTTACAGCTCTGCCTGCCGCAGACCGGGATATATGACTGTAAGGACTGAAACACCTTATGCCCCGGGATGTGCCGGTTAAGCACTGCCCCGGATAAGCTGTCCCAGTCCCTTGCTCTCAATAAACAGCTCCGCTTTTTCACGGATCTCAGCCGCTGTCTGTGCATCCAGCAATGATGCCAGCAGCGGCTCCAGCGCTCCGGCATCCAGATGCCGCAGCAGATACTTAATACGCGGGATACTCCGCCCGTTCATACTCAGCTGACGGTATCCTAAACCAACCAGTATCATTGCACCTAGCGGATTTGCCGCCATTTCCCCGCAGACCGAGACCGGGATCCCCAGCCGGGTGGTTTCCGTCCGGACAAAATTCAGCATACGCAGAACCGCCGGATGGAGCGAGTCATATAATGGTGCAACATGCGTATTATTCCGGTCAACCGCCAGCAGATACTGAGTTAAATCATTCGTACCGACAGAAATAAAATCAATATAGTGTTTCAGTTCCGGCAGCATAAACAGCAATGACGGCACTTCCAGCATCACCCCCACCGGCGGACGTTCCACCCGCACCCCGGCCAGTGCCGAGACTTCCTCACAGGCGCGGTCAAGCAGACGGATGGCTTCTTCAACCTCAGCGAGCCCGGAAATCATCGGGAATAATATCTTCAGATTATTCAGCCCGATATTAGCCCGCAGCATGGCCCGCAGCTGGATAAGAAAAATCTCCGGCTGATCCAGCATCACGCGGATACCGCGCCAGCCCAGACACGGGTTTTCCTCGCTGATAGGCATGTATGGCAGCTGCTTATCCGCGCCGATATCCAGTGTCCGCAGTACCACCGGTTTCCCGGCAAAGAGTTGCAGCATATCCTGATAACGGACCTTCTGCTCTTCTTCTGACGGAAAACCATTGTGCACAAGAAACGGTATTTCCGTGCGGTACAGGCCAATACCGTCAATGCTTCTGACGATTTTCTGCTCGTATTTCAGACTGAGCCCGGCATTCAGCTGAACAGAAACCCGTTCGCCGCTTTTCAGTGCAGCGGAGCGGCTGAGTTCATCCTCCGCCAGCTGGCTGATAGCCTGCTCCTGTTCAATAATCTGGCTGAATTCCTGTACTATCAGCGGTTCCGGTTCGATATACACCACGCCCCGGTAGCCGTCGAGGATAAGCAGGCGGTTATGTAACAGCTCCGGCTGAATATCCGCACCCATGATAACCGGGATACCCATTGCCCTGACCAGAATGGCGGAATGGGAATGTGTTGCCCCGTCACGCACCACCACACCGGCAAGCTGTTCCTGAGGCAGTTCCGCCAGCAGGCTGGCACTCAGCTCATCAGCCACCAGCACAAAGCGCTCCGGCCACTGGTTGCTGCCGGTAAAATTATCATCAAGATGGAATAACAGCCGCTGCCCGAGTGCACGTAAATCCGTGGCCCGCTCCCGCATATAGCTGTCCTGAAGCCCGGCAAACCGGGCGGCGAATTGCTCAATGACTGTTTTGACAGCCCATTCAGCCACAAAACCCTGCTCCACAATACTGTACAACCCTTTTTTCAGTTGCAGGTCGTTCAGCAGGTGGGAGTAGAGATCAAAAATAGCCGCGCTCTCTTTTTGTGAGGCGGCATTAAAACGCTTGCTGATACGACGGCACTCTGCCGTGGCATCCTCCAGCGCTTTATTCAGGCGGGCACGCTCCTGCGCGCGATCCAGCGCCGAGGCTTCGGAAACATTCTCAAGCACCGGCTGTGAACGGTCTTCCCAGCCATAGGCCATCACAATCCCGGAAGAGACCGGAATAGCCTGAATACGGGTCTGACGGAACTGCCCGAACAACCCCTTGGTTTGCGCCTGAGCCAGCAGTACCGCCAGCTGCATTGCCAGAGTGACAATAAAAGACTCTTCCGTTTCACTGAACAGGCGTTTTTCTCTCTGCTGAACCACCAGCACACCCAGTAACTGGCGGCGGTAAACCACCGGCGCACCGAGAAACGCACGCAGGTTGTCTTCTTTAACCTGAGGGAGATATTTGAAACCGGGGTGTTCACGGACATCCGCGATATTGATAAGCTCGGCGCGGCGGCCGACATGGCCGACCACACCTTCGCCGAAAGCAAGGCTGACAGCACGGCCGCGGGGCTTTTTCAGCCCCTGCGTTGCCATCAGATAAAAACAGTGATGCTGGTTATCTGCCAGGTAGATGGAACAGACATCGGTTCCCATCGCCTGACAGGTTTCTTTAACCAGAAGCTCCAGCGCTTCCGCGAGATCAGCGGCAGCAGCCACTTTTTCAATCACTTCACGTAAACGCGTCAGCATCCGTTCCCCCTAATTCTGGCGCCGGCGACGATAGGGAAACGGTGCCCGCACAGCCGTCGCTTCGCTGTTGGCAGGCATCACAACGGAAGAAAACTCTTTCATGACGCGGCGGTACACATCACGTTTGAAAGAGACCACCTGACGAACAGGATACCAGTAGGTGACCCAGCGCCAGCCGTCAAATTCCGGCGACTTGCTGCGGGTCACATTGACCTCTTTGTCCTCGCAGAGCAGCTGAAGTAAAAACCAGCGCTGCTTCTGACCGATACAAACCGGTTTGGTATCCCAACGCACCAAACGTTTGGGTAATTTGTAGCGCAGCCAGTTGCGGGTGACCGCCAGGATACGCACATCTTTACGCGTTAAACCAACTTCCTCATACAACTCACGGTACATGGCCTGTTCCGGTGATTCGCCGGGATTGATACCTCCCTGAGGAAACTGCCACGAGTGCTGTCCGTAGCGGCGGGCCCATAACACCTGGCCTTCCTTATTACAAATTACAATTCCGACATTCGGGCGGTAGCCATCATCATCAATCACTCGACTACCTCAGAAAAAAACTGAAAGATAGCCAATTGTTTCACACTCCCATCATGGGGTAAACCTCTGCACTCAAAATCCTTCAGCCCGCCGCATTTCCGGCTCTGACGGATAAAAAGCAACAGGCTGTTTCAGCCGTTCCGGACAGTGGCAAATTCCCGGGAAAAACACTACACTGTTCCTCTCTCAACGGGGTGCAGCGCCGGCTTTCCGGCCGGTGCTGCTGAGATAACACCCGAGGAACCTGATCCGGTTAATACCGGCGTAGGGATTTGAGCCGCCACTGCTGACAGCACAGCCTGTCGCCATCATGCTGCACTCAGATCCTTTGCCAATCCTTCCCTTACAGGAGCGCAAAGTGTTACAGAAACTGACCAGAAATATTATTGCAGGCGGCCTTGCCGCACTGTTCTCTTTCCAGGCAGCTGCGGATAACAGCAAGCCGGTTCTGACTGTCTATACCTATGACTCATTTGTCGCTGAGTGGGGACCGGGGCCGGAAATTAAGAAAAACTTTGAAGCGCAATGCAACTGCGAACTGAAACTTGTCGGGCTGAGTGACGGCGTGACGCTGCTGAACCGTCTGCGGATGGAAGGCAAAAAATCGCAGGCAGATATCATCTTAGGTCTGGATAACAACCTGATGCAGGCGGCACTGGATACCGGGCTGTTTAAAGAAAGCAATGTTGATCAGTCAAAACTGGTACTGCCGGTCAAATGGGAAAGCAATACCTTTATTCCTTATGACTACGGCTGGTTTGCCTTTATCTACAACAAAGACACTCTGCCGAATCCGCCGAAAAGCATGAAAGAACTGCTTAACAGTGATCAGAAGCTGACCATTATTTATCAGGATCCGCGCACCAGCACACCGGGACTGGGATTACTGCTGTGGATGGAAAAGCTCTACGGAGACGATGTGGCAGCGCAGTGGGCCAAAATGGCAAAAAAAACCCTGACAGTCACCAAAGGCTGGAGCGAATCTTACGGCCTGTTCCTGAAAGGTGAAGCTGATCTGGTACTGAGTTACACCTCGTCGCCGGGTTATCACATGCTGGCGGATAACAAAGATAACTATGCGGCCGCACTGTTTGAGGAAGGGCATTACCTTCAGGTGGAAATGGCGGGTGTGCTGGCTGCGTCAAAACACCCTGCACTGGCAGAACAGTTTATGCAGTTTATGCTGACTCCGGATTTCCAGAAAACACTGCCGACCACCAACTGGATGTATCCTGTGATTGATATGCCGCTGCCGCCGGTTTACGACAACATGCCGAAACCGGCCAAAACGCTGGAATTTGATGCAAAAGAAGTGGCGAAAGAACGCAATCAGTGGATACGGATATGGCAAAACGCAGTCAGCCGTTAATTGCCGCATACCTGATACCGGGCGCACTCGCGTCCGGTCTTCTGCTGGTTGTTGCTGTCAGTGCCTTCGGGGCGCTGTGGTTTAACACACCGGATACAGACTGGCAGCAGATATGGGATGACAGCTACCTGTGGCATGTCGTCCGCTTTACCTTTTGGCAGGCTTTCTTATCTGCCCTGTTTTCGGTCATCCCGGCGGTTTTTCTGGCACGGGCACTCTGGCGCCGACGTTTCCCCGGACGGGCAGTCTTTTTGCGGTTGTGCGCAATGACTCTGGTACTGCCCGTGCTGGTGGCGGTATTCGGTATTTTATCTGTCTATGGCCGTAACGGCTGGCTGGCACATATTTCCGGTTTTCTGGGTCTGGACTATTCTTTCTCCCCGTATGGGTTACAGGGCATTCTGCTGGCACACATCTTCTTTAATATGCCGCTCGCCACCCGGATGCTGTATCAACAGCTTGATAATATTGCCACAGAGCAGAGACAGCTCGCCGCCCAGCTCAATATGAATGAATGGCAGCATTTCCGGATTGTTGAATGGCCCTATCTGCGCCGTCAGCTGCTGCCGACTGCGGCACTGATTTTTATGCTCTGCTTTGCCAGTTTTGCCACGGTGCTGGCGCTCGGCGGCGGCCCGGCGGCAACCACCATCGAACTGGCGATTTATCAGGCACTGAATTATGACTTTGATATCGGCCGGGCTGCCCTGCTGGCGCTGATCCAGCTGGTGTGCTGCATCGGGCTGGTGCTCATCAGCCAGCGTTTGTCCGGCCATTTTTCTGTCGGCTTTACCCAATCGCTGCAATGGCGCAATCCGCAGGACACGCTGCCGCGCCGGCTGACTGACGGCCTGATCATCCTCTGCGCCCTGCTGTTTCTGCTGCCGCCGTTTTTTGCCATTATCGCTGACGGCCTCAATCCGGGATTACTGCCGGTATTGCAGCAACCGGCGCTGTGGCGGGCTTTTTTCACCTCGCTCGGTATTGCGCTGGCTTCCGGTTTTATCTGTGTGCTGCTGACCATGATGCTGTTGTGGAGCAGCCGTGAACTGCGGCTGCGGCAGGCAGTCAGAGCCGGGCAGGCCATGGAGCTTTCCGGGCTGGTGATCCTGGCCATGCCGGGCATTGTGCTGGCCACCGGATTTTTCCTGCTGCTCAACAGCACGACCGGCACCACTGATTTGGGGGCAATCCCATACGGACTGGTGATCCTGACCAATGCGCTGATGGCAGTCCCGTATGCCCTGAAAGTACTGGATAACCCGATGCGTGACCTGGCTGAACGCTATAACCCGCTTTGTCTCTCGCTGAATATCAGCGGATTCAACCGGCTGAAACTGATTGAACTGAAGGCTCTCCGTAACCCTCTGGCACAGGCGGTGGCATTTGCCAGTGTGCTGTCGGTCGGGGATTTTGGTGTGATAGCCCTGTTCGGCAATGACGATTCCCGCACGCTGCCGTTCTATCTTTATCAGCAGATCGGTGCTTACCGCAATGCGGACGCCGCAGTCACGGCACTGATCCTGTTTTTACTCTGTTTCGGGCTGTTTACCGTTCTGGAACGTCTGCCGGGGAAACGCCCATGATTTATTTTGATCATATTCTTTACCGCTATCAGCAACAGACAATGAATTTTCATTTTTCCGTTGCCGCCGGAGAAAAAATTGCCATTCTCGGCCCGAGTGGTGCGGGTAAGAGTACCCTGCTGTCACTGATTGCGGGATTTCAGTTTGCCGAAAGCGGCACTATCCTGCTCAATGGTGAAGATCACACCCGTACACCGCCCGCTTCGCGCCCGGTATCCATGCTGTTTCAGGAAAATAATCTCTTTGCGCACCTGACAGCAGAGCAGAATATCGCCCTCGGTTTTCATCCCGGAATGAAACTGAATGCGGAGCAGAAAGTACAGCTGGCACAAATCGCTGAACAGGTTTCACTGACACCACTGCTGAAACGTCTGCCGTCACAGCTTTCCGGCGGCCAGCGTCAGCGGGTGGCACTGGCACGGTGCCTGGTGCGTTCCCAGCCGGTTTTACTGCTGGATGAACCCTTCTCCGCCCTGGACCCGGCACTGCGCAATGAAATGCTGGCGCTGCTGGAAACCATTTGTGATTCACGGCGGCTGACACTGATGATGGTCTCTCACAACACAGATGATGCCGCCAGGATCGCGCCCCGCGCGATGGTGGTGGATAACGGCACCATTGCCTTTGACGGCAGCACCACCGCCCTGGTCAGCGGTGAGGTTCCCCAGGCACGGATCCTCGGTATCGGTCGGTAAACCGCACCTTAAATACTGTATATATCCACACCACTCTGCTATAGTTATTTTTTCATCAGCAGAACGGACAAAATGATGGCAGGGCACAACAATTTTCCCTCCCGTCAGGTGGCAGCACCGGCGGAAGCCGGTTTTATTCTGACCCGTCACTGGTCTGATACCCCGCGCGGTATTGAGGTCCGTTACTGGCTGGCGACAGATAACGGGCCGCGGTATGTTTCTGTTCCGCTGCAACAGGCTGTCGGCTTTGTCCCGCACCGGGAACTGGCTGAAAGCCGTCCCTTTATTAACAATATCCCCGGCACCACACTGACAGCACGCCCGCTGAAGGATTTCCATCAGGATGATGTCAGTGCCGTTTACTGCCGCCAGTACCGCCAGTTACAGCAACTGGAAAAACAACTCGGCGAGCAGCATCTGCACCTTTATGAAGCGGATATCCGCCCCTGTGAGCGCTATCTGATGGAACGCTTTATCACCGCCGCTGTCTGGGTGCAGCCGCAGCCGGATGGTCATGTGCTGATGAAGCCGCATCCGGATTACCGCCCGGCGCTGAAAATCGTTTCTCTGGATATCGAAACCACGGAGTTCGGTGATCTTTATTCCATCGGGCTCTCCGGTTGCGGGGCCGATACGGTATTTATGCTCGGCCCGGAGAACGGCATGCCGCTGACCAATCCCGATTTCACACTGGAGTACGTCCCGCGCCGCCCGGATCTGCTTCACCGTCTGAACCAGTGGCTGGCAGAACATGATCCGGACATGATAATCGGCTGGAGCCTGATCCAGTTTGATTTACGCATTCTGCAGCGCCATGCGGAAAAGTATCAGATCCCGCTGATTTTCGGCCGCAATAATGCCCCGCTCTCCTGGCGGGAACACGGCTTCAAACCCGGCCAATTTTTTGCCGGTGCTGCGGGGCGGCTGATTATTGACGGTATCGATGCCCTGAAAGCCGCGACCTGGCAGTTCCCGTCCTTCAGTCTGGAGGCGGTATCTCAGGCACTGCTCGGCGAGGGCAAAGACAGTGATTCACCGTATGACCGCATGGATGAAATCAACCGCCGTTTCCGGGAGGATAAACCGGCGCTGGCACGGTATAACCTTCAGGACTGCCGTCTGGTCACCCGGATTTTTGAACACACCCATCTGACAGAATTCCTGCTGGCACGGGCAGCGGTAACCGGCCTGACACCGGATCGCATGGGGGGATCGGTCGCCGCCTTCACCCATCTTTATCTGCCGCCGATGCACCGTAAAGGCTATGTCGCGCCTGATCCCGGCGAAAAACCCGGCGAACCGATACCCGGCGGCTTTGTGATGGATTCAGCCCCGGGATTATATGACTCCGTGGTAGTGCTGGATTTTAAAAGCCTGTACCCCTCCATCATCCGCACCTTCCTCATTGACCCGATTGGCATGGTCGAAGGTCTTACCGCGCCGGAACAAGCGGTTCCCGGGTTTAAGGGCGCGTATTTTTCCAGAGAAACCAACTGCCTGCCGGATATCGTCAACCGCATCTGGCATGAGCGGGATATCGCGAAACTGGCAGGGGATAAACCGCTGTCACAGGCACTGAAAATTATTATGAATGCGTTTTGCGGTGTCCTGGGGGCGGCCGGATGCCGTTTTTATGATCCGCGTCTGACCTCCTCCGTCACCATGCGCGGGCACGATATCATGCGCAAAACCCGCACCATTATTGAATCCCTGGGTTACCGGGTCATATACGGCGATACGGATTCCACCTTCGTCTGGCTGAAAAGCGCACACAGTGAAGCGGATGCGGAACGTATCGGACGCTGGCTGGTGGATGAGATCAACCAATGGTGGCAAACACATTTAAAGAATGAATACGGGCTGACTTCCGCCCTGGAAATTGAATATGAAACCCACTACCGGCGTTTTCTGATGCCGACGATCCGCGGAACCGACCTCGGCAGCAAAAAACGGTATGCAGGGCTTTCCGGGGATAACATGGTTTTTCGCGGGCTGGAAACGGTCCGCAGTGACTGGACACCGCTGGCACAGCATTTCCAGCAAACCCTGTACCGGCTGATTTTCGATAAAATACCGTATCAGCAGTTTATCCGTGATTATGTCCGCGACACCCTCACCGGACGCTACGATGACCGCCTGGTGTACCGCAAGCGCCTGCGCCGCCCGCTGGCGGATTATCAGCGTAATGTGCCGCCTCATGTCAAAGCGGCCAGAATGGCGGATGAGTATAATATCCGCATGAATCGCCCGCCACAGTACCAGCGCGGCGCCGGAATAAGCTATATCATTACCCGCGCCGGGCCGCAGCCGCTGGAAATTCTGACGGCACCGCCGGACTACGAACATTACATTAATAAGCAACTGATGCCGATAGCCGATGCCATTCTGCCCTTCCTGGAGGATGACTTCACCACGTTGTTAACCGGGCAATTATTGATGCCATTTTAATTTTGCCATTTTACAGGTGACGCTGCGGATCTTATGGATTAACATAGCGCCCCTTTACTGCTTTTATCACCGGAGCAGAGTGACGCAGCTGATGCTGCCGTTCTGACTGACGGTGTTTTTTCCCGGTGAATACAATGCCGTTTTTGTATCACCGGTAATGATGTCCACAGCATTTGTCTAATTAGCCCTGAATAACAGAATCGAGCCAAAAATATGCCGTTTACTCTTGGTCAACGCTGGATAAGCGATACTGAAAGCGAGCTGGGATTAGGTACAGTTGTATCTGTCGACGCCCGGATGATCACCCTTCTTTTCCCGGCTACCGGTGAAAACCGCCTCTATGCCGCAGCCGATGCCCCTATCACCCGTGTGATGTTCAACGAAGGGGATACCGTTACCAGTCACGAAGGCTGGCAGCTCAGTGTGACCGCCGTTGAAGAGAGCGACGGATTGTTAACCTATATCGGGCAACGCACCGATACCGGTGAGGACAATGTCCGCCTGCGCGAAGTGTTTCTCGACAGCAAACTGACGTTTAATAAGCCTCAGGATCGCCTGTTTGCCGGTCAGATTGACCGCATGGATCGCTTTGCGCTGCGCTACCGCGCCCGCAAATTTCTGAGTGAAGAATACCGCCGTGCCACCAGCGGCCTGCGCGGCATCCGCGCCAGTCTGATCCCGCACCAGCTGTTTATCGCCAATGAAGTCGGCAAACGCCACGCGCCGCGTGTTCTGCTGGCGGACGAAGTCGGTCTGGGGAAAACCATCGAAGCCGGGATGATTATCCACCAGCAGTTAATGGCAGGACGTGCCGAGCGTGTACTGGTTGTTGTGCCGGAAAGCCTTCAGTATCAATGGCTGGTGGAAATGCTGCGCCGCTTCAATCTGCGTTTTTCCCTGTTCGATGACAGCCGTTACACCGAGGCACAGCACGAGAGTGACAACCCGTTTGATACTGAGCAGCTGGTATTATGCTCGCTGGATTTTGTCCGCAAGAGCAAGCCGCGTTTTGAACACCTGGCGGAAGCCGGCTGGGATATGCTGGTGGTGGATGAAGCACACCATCTGGTCTGGAGTGAAGACGCGCCAAGCCGTGAGTACCAGGTGATTGAAACCCTGGCAGAGAGCATCCCGTCGGTTCTGCTGCTGACCGCCACCCCGGAACAGCTGGGTATGGAGAGCCATTTTGCGCGCCTGCGCCTGCTGGATCCGAACCGTTTCCATGATTTCGAAACTTTTGTTGCCGAACAGCAGAAATATCAGCCGGTTGCCGATGCTGTCACCCTGCTGCTCGACCACGCGCCGCTGACCAGCGATCAGCAGAATGCCATTCATGACCTGATCGCCGAACAGGATATTGAGCCGCTGCTGAAAGCCGCCAATACCGACAGCGAAGACGGCGAGAATGCCCGCCGTGAGCTTATCAGCATGCTGATGGACAGACACGGTACCAGCCGCCTGCTGTTCCGTAACACCCGTAACGGCGTGAAAGGCTTCCCGCGCCGCGAACTGAAAGCGATTAAAATGCCGCTGCCGGCACAGTATCAGACCGCGATTAAAGTCGCCGGGATCATGGGCAGCAAGAAAACCACCGAAGTCAAAGCCCGGGAGATGCTCTATCCGGAGCAGATTTATCAGGAATTTGAAGGCGAAAACGCCACCTGGTGGAACTTCGACCCGCGTGTTGAATGGCTGCTCGGCTTCCTGCTGGCAAACCGCAATGAAAAGGTGCTGGTGATCTGTGCCCAGGCCGCAACCGCTCTGCAACTGGAGCAGGTTCTGCGCGAGCGCGAAGGTATCCACGCAGCGGTTTTCCATGAAAATATGTCCCTGCTGGAACGCGACCGTGCGGCGGCCTACTTTGCTTCCGGAGAGGAAGGGGCACAGGTGCTGCTCTGTTCCGAAATCGGGTCAGAAGGCCGTAACTTCCAGTTTGCCAATCAGCTGGTGATGTTCGATCTGCCGTTCAACCCGGATCTGCTGGAACAGCGTATCGGGCGTCTCGATCGTATCGGTCAGAAACGTGATATTCAGATAAGCATCCCGTATCTGGAAAATACCGCACAGGCGGTACTGCTGCGCTGGTTCCACGAAGGTCTGGAAGCCTTTGAATATACCTGTCCGACCGGCCGCACCATCTATGACCGCTATTACGACAGACTGATTAACCTGATGGCGAATCCGGCGGATCTCAGTGGTTTTGATGAGTTTATCGCCGAATGCCGGAAAACCCATGATGTCCTGAAACAACAGCTGGAACAGGGCCGTGACCGCCTGCTGGAAATGCACTCCAACGGCGGCGAAGCCGGTAATGAGCTGGCTGCTGAAATTGCGGATCAGGATGAAGATACTGAACTGGTGACCTTTGCCCTGAATCTGTTTGATATTGTCGGTATCAATCAGGATGACCGCAGCGACAACATGATCGCCCTGACCCCGTCTGATCATATGCTGGTGCCGGATTTTCCGGGTCTGCCGGAGGACGGCTGTACCATCACCTTTAAACGTGAGCAGGCGCTGTCCCGCGAGGATACGCAGTTTATCAGCTGGGAACACCCGATTATCCGCAATGGTCTGGATCTGATCCTGTCCGGTGATACCGGCAGCTGCGCGGTCTCTGTACTGAAAAACAAAGCCCTGCCGGTCGGCACACTGCTGACCGAGCTGATTTATGTGGTGGAAGCCCAGGCGCCGAAAAATCTGCAGCTGACCCGTTTCCTACCGCCGACACCGGTGCGTCTGCTGATGGATGTGAAAGGCAATAATCTGGCGTCTCAGGTGGAGTTTGAAAGCTTTAACCGCCAGCTGAATGCCGTGAACCGCCATACCGGCAGCAAGTTTGTCAATGCGGTACAAAATGAAGTGCATCAGGTGCTGCGTCTGTCCGAAGACGTTGTCGCCGGTCAGGCCCGTGAACTGATTACCGCTGCGAAAGCAATGGCGGATCAGCACCTTACTCTGGAGCACGACCGCCTGCTGGCACTGAAATCGGTTAACCCGAATATCCGTGATGATGAACTTGACGCTATTGAAGAAGAACGTCAGCAAATCCTGTCACATCTGGATGATGCCAACTGGCGCCTGGATGCTATCCGGCTGATTGTCGTTTCGCATCAGTAACCTGTATCCCGGCAGAGAATCTCTGCCGGGTCTCTGATTTGGTGATCCCATGCTAATGGAACCCTATAACCCGCCAGCCGATCCCCGGCTGAACATCCTCTGGCAGGATGAAAGTATCATGGTGGTGAATAAACCAAGCGGACTGCTTTCCGTACCCGGCCGTGCGCCCGAACATAAAGACAGTGTGATGACACGCATTCAGCGTGATTATCCTTCCGCAGAATCTGTTCATCGTCTGGATATGGCGACCAGCGGTATTATTGTGGTTGCGCTGACCAAAGCCGCCGAGCGGGAGCTTAAACGGCAGTTCCGCGAACGGGAACCGAAAAAAACCTATATTGCCCGTATCTGGGGACGGCTGGAGCCGGAAACCGGTATGGTCAATTTACCTCTGATCTGTGACTGGCCGAACCGGCCGAAACAGAAAGTGTGTTTTGAAACCGGCAAACCGGCTCAGACAGGTTATGAGGTGCTGGAATATGAGAAAAATGCCACGCGGGTAAGGCTGTTCCCGGTTACCGGCCGCTCACATCAGCTGCGGGTGCATATGCTGGCACTGGGACATCCGATTTTAGGTGATCGTTTTTATGCACATGATGAAGCAAGAGCCGCAGCGCCCCGGCTGCAGCTTCATGCAGAGGCGCTGTCTGTCACACATCCGGCAAACGGTGAGCCGATGCATTTTACTTGTGAATCAGATTTTTAGTGGATTAACACGGTCACCGAATTCATTGAGGCAAGAATCAGGCAAAGTGCTAATCCCGCTACTCCGATAAGAACACGGGTATTGGCCATGGATCATATCCTTAACATATTTAATAAAATATTTACGTAATTTTTCAACTGCATTTATATTTTATAGCAATGATATGAAAAGAATATGATCCGCCCTGCACTTTCCCGGCAACACGTTTTACACCTTCAAAACGGTATTAAACGGGATTATTTAAAGCCTTTCTCTTTTTTAATGAGATCATATGCTGCCTGGATCGATTGCGCTTTCTCTTTTGCCAGTTCCATCATTTCCGGCGGTAACCCTTTCGCCACCAGTTTATCCGGATGATGTTCACTCATCTGCTTGCGGTAGGCGCGTTTGATGGCAGTACTGTCGTCACTTTCTTTCACACCCAGCACCCGGTAAGCCGCGGCAAGATCAGCGCTCTGATCGCGATAATAACCCTGCTGAGACTGCTGCTGCCAGTTACCGCTCTGTGCCCCGCCGTGCATCTGTGCCTGCATCATTGCCAGTACATTTTCAAACTGATGACGCGGGATCCCCAGTTCTTCGGCGATCACCAGGAGCACCTGGCGCTCGTTCGGATGCAGTTCCCCGTCACCGAACGCCGCCTGGATCTGGATTTCCAGAAACATACGCAGCAAATCCGCCCGCCCGTAACAGGCTCTGCGTAACTGCCGCAGGGCATCCCGCAGCGGGAAACCGGCGGCTTTACCTTCACGGAAAGCATTCTGAGCCTGTGTCCGCGCACTGCCGTGTAACTGCATGCGATCCATCAGCGCGGTGGCCAGATAAATATCTGATTCCGTTACCCGGCCTTTTGATTTGGTCAGATGCCCCAGTATCTGAAAGGTCGTGCTGAAAAAAAGTGCCTGTCTGGACTGATTATTGCTGAATGAGCCACCCAATTGCTGACTGCGGACTTTATCAATCGCATGACCAATAAGAAAGCCGAGAAAAATACCCCAAAAACCGGCTCCGGATGCCATGCCTAATAAAATTCCGATGATTTTTCCCAAATAGTGCATATACTCCTCAATTCAACAATGCCCTTGACGCAATTTTGCATTATCATACTACCCATTCTGTACGATGCCTAACGCCATTTGGATACGTGAACCTGTTTCACGCACGCTCTTTTTTCGTGTAAATTAGGCTCCTGGCGTTCGGGCAATGTGCTACCGAGGACGGAATTGCAGACATACTTATGAAGAAGAGTTATCCAACCCTGCTGGCCACCATTATCTGGACAGCGCTATACAGTCAGGCTGCACAAGCCGCCACACTTGCCGAGCAGTGTATGCTGGGTGTTCCGGTGTATGACGAGCCGGTTGTTGACGGAAAACCCGGTGATTTTCCGGTCAATATCACCGCACAAGGTATGTCAGGCGAATATCCGCACGCGGTAAAATATGACGGTGGTGTGGATATCCGTTCAGGTAACCAGAATCTGAAAGCGGATGAAGTGGAAGTCACTCAGAGCGGTGAAGAGACCAATCCTGTCCGTATTGCGACAGCGACCGGTGATGTCCGCTATTCTGATCCGCAAATCCGTCTGAAAGGGCCGAAAGCGTGGCTGAATCTCAACAACAATGATGCCGATGTTGAGAAAGGCGATTACCAGATGGTCGGTCGCCAGGGCCGCGGTGATGCCGACAAAATGAAGCTTCGCGGCGAAAACCGTTATACCATCCTTGAGAACGGGGTATTCACCTCCTGTCTGCCGGGTAATGACAGCTGGAGCGTCAAAGGCTCAGAAGTCATTATTGACCAGGATGAGCAGGTTGCGGAAATCTGGAACGCCCGTTTCCGTGTTGCCAATGTCCCGATCTTCTACAGCCCGTATCTCCAGTTACCGATCGGTGATAAACGCCGCTCCGGTTTCCTGATCCCGAACGGCAGCTATTCCAAATCCTCCGGCCTGGAATTTACCCTGCCGTATTACTGGAATATCGCCCCGAATTATGATGCCACTATCACGCCGCACTATTTCAGTAAACGCGGCCTGAAAATGGATAATGAATTCCGTTATCTGACACAGTTCGGCAGAGGCACACTGGCCTTTGACTTCCTGCTGGATGACTCGCAGTACAAAAAAGACAAAGAAGCCGCCGGTAATGCGGAATGGGCAAAACGGGAATCCAACGACCGCTGGTTATTCTACTGGGGTCACAGCGGGTCGTTTGCACAGGACTGGTGGTTCTCTTCTGACTACACCAAAGTCAGTGACTCGCGCTATTTTTCTGATTTTACCTCGGCTTACGGTAACTCTACGGACGGCTATGCCACGCAGAAACTGGCTGTGGGTATCCGAAAATCAAACTGGAACGCCACTGTAACCTCTAAACAGTTCCAGATCCTGACCAACAATGATAATGCGAAATCCTACCGCGCTGAGCCGCAGCTGGATCTCAACTATTATAAGAATGACCTCGGCGTGTTTGATTTCCGGGCCTATGGCCAGGCTGCCCGTTTTACCAGTGTGGGCAGAAATAATCCGGATGCCATCCGTCTGCATGCAGAGCCAACGCTCAGTATGCCGCTGTCAAATGGCTGGGCCAGCTTCAATACCGAAGCGAAGCTGATGGCAACTCATTATGATCAGGATATTCCTGATACACCGAAGAACGCCGCGCTGGAAAAAAATGTTACCCGGGTACTGCCGCAGTTTAAAGCTGACGCGAAGATGATCTTCGAGCGGCCGATGTTCTTTAACAACAGTTTCACCCAGACATTAGAACCGCGCGCACAGTACCTGTATGTCCCGTATAAAGACCAGGACAATATCAACAACTTCGACTCCACGCTGATGCAGTCCAGCTACAGCGGCCTGTTCCGTGACCGTATGTACAGTGGTCTGGATCGCATTGCATCCGCCAACCAGGTGACCACCGGGGTGACCAGCCGGATTTATGATGATGAATTAGTTGAACGATTTAACGTTTCTGTGGGTCAAATCTACTACTTTGAACGTCCGCGTACCGGTAAAACTACCGTTGTGGACGAGAAAGATGAAACCGGTTCGATGGTCTGGGCTGGTGATTCCATGTGGCGTTATAACGACAACTGGGGCCTGAAAGGCGGCATTCAGTATGACCGCCGCCTGGGCAGTGTCGCCATGTCCAATGCCACAATGGAGTACCGTCAGGATGCCGAACGTCTGATTCAGCTGAACTACCGCTATGTGGACCGGGATTATATTCAGGCAATGCGGCAGAATGCTTCCGGCAATAACTCTGAGTTACCAGCTTACCAGAAAGGTATCTCTCAGGTCGGTATCGTGGCCAGCTGGCCGGTTGCCGAGCAATGGGCCTTTGTCGGTCAGTATTACTATGACACCAAAGAGAGCCAGCCGGCCAGCCAGCTGGTTGGTCTGCAATACAATACCTGCTGCTGGGCGGCAAACGTTGGCTATGAGCGTAAGATTATCGGCTGGAAAAATGATGCCAGTGAATACGACAATAAATGGACGTTTAATATCGAATTACGCGGCATGAGCAGCAATTACAGTCTGGGCAGCCAGAAAATGCTTGAGCGTGGTATTCTGCCGTATGTCCCGGCATTTTAACCGCCTGAGCTGACACAATTTTCACATGCCGTACCGGCGGTACGGCGATACGAAACATGATGGGATACTTATGAAAAACTGGAGAACACTCATTCTCGGCCTGATGTTCACGGCAAGCACAGCCTCATTCGCAGCACCGCAGCAACTGGATAAAGTCGCGGCAGTGGTGAATAACGGTGTGGTTCTGGAGAGTGATGTCAATAATATGCTTCAGACTGTCGCCATGAATGCCCGCAATGCCGGTCAGCAGATTCCGGATCAGGCAACATTACGTCAGCAGATTCTTGAACGTCTTATCATGGACAATATCGTGATGCAGATGGCCGGACAGATGCAGATCACTATCCCTGACCAGGCCGTTGATGGCGCTATCGAAGATATCGCCCGTCAGAACAACATGACCCTTGCCCAGATGAAAGATCGTCTGAAACGTGACGGGATGAGCTATGACAAATACCGCAGCGATATCCGCAAAGAAATGATGATGGCGGAAGTCCGTAATAACGAAGTCCGCCGCCGTGTGGTGATCCTGCCGCAGGAAGTGGAGTCTCTGGCAAACCTTATCAGCACACAAAACGCTGCGGATACGGAACTGAACATCAGCCATATCCTGATCCCGCTGCCGGAAAATCCGACAGAAGAACAGATGAATGCAGCAAAAGAAAAAGTCACCACCATTATGAATGAACTTCAGCATGGTGCCGATTTCGGTAAACTGGCAATTACCTATTCTGCGGATCCGCAGGCGCTGAAAGGCGGTAATATGGGCTGGAGCCGTTTACAGGAGCTGCCGGGTCTGTTTGCCGAGCGTCTTCAGTCCGCCAAAAGCGGAGAAATTGTCGGGCCGGTTCGCTCCGGTGTCGGCTTCCATATTCTGCGCGTGAATGACGTCCGCGGAAACAGTCAGCCGATTTCGGTGACGGAAGTGAAAGCCCGTCATATTCTGATCAAACCGTCACCGGTAATGACCGATGACCAGGCCCGCAGCAAACTGCAGCAGATTGCCGCTGATGTGAAAAGCGGTAAAACCACTTTTGATGCTGCGGCAAAACAATTCTCAGAAGATCCGGGCTCTGCCCTGCGCGGTGGTGAGTTAGGCTGGTCAATGCCTGATATCTACGACCCGGCTTTCCGTGACGCACTGATGAAACTGAAAAAAGGCGAACTGAGTCAGCCTGTCCGTTCCTCTTTCGGCTGGCACCTGATCCAGCTTGAAGATACCCGCAACGTGGATAAGACCGAAGCGGCTCAGAAAGATCGCGCTTACCGTATGCTGTTTAACCGTAAATTCAGCGAAGAATTACAGAGCTGGATGCAGGAACAGCGCGCCGGCGCTTACGTGGAAATTTTAGATGGCAGTAACAAATAAGCTGAAACCTGTCGTTATTACCCCCGGCGAACCGGCCGGGGTTGGTCCTGATCTGACAGTCGCGCTGGCACAGCGCGACTGGCCGGTAAAACTGGTGGTTTGTGCCGACCCGCAACTGATGCAGCAACGCGCACACGCGCTGTCACTGCCGCTCACCCTTGAACCTTATTCACCGGATACCGCCTGTCAGCCGCAGCGCGCGGGCACACTGACCATTCTGCCTGTTAAACTGAAAGCGCCGGCTGTCGCCGGTGAGCTTAACGTGGCAAATGCCGCCTATGTAACGGAAACACTGGCACGCGCCTGTGACGGCTGTTTACAGGGTGAGTTTGGTGCTTTGATTACAGGCCCGGTACATAAAGGCATCATTAACGATGCCGGGATCCCGTTTATCGGTCATACCGAATTTTTCGCTGACCGCAGTCACTGCAAGCGTGTGGTGATGATGCTGGCCACCGAAGAAATGCGGGTGGCGCTGGCGACCACACATCTGCCGATTTTACAGGTACCGGCAGCCGTTGACCGCACCTGTCTGCATGAAGTGATCACTATTCTCAATCATGATCTGCGTACCAAATTCGGTATCGCGCAGCCGCATATCATCGTTTGTGGCCTGAACCCGCATGCGGGGGAAGGTGGCCATATGGGCCATGAAGAGATAGATACCATTATCCCGGCACTCGATGAACTGCGGGCGCAGGGGATTTCCCTGGAAGGTCCGCTCCCGGCAGACACCCTGTTCCAGCCGAAATACCTGGAACGCGCGGATGCGGTGCTCGCCATGTATCACGATCAGGGCCTTCCTGTGCTAAAATATCAGGGATTCGGCCGTGCCGTGAATATCACGCTGGGACTGCCGTTTATCCGGACCTCTGTCGACCACGGCACAGCCCTGGAACTGGCAGGTACCGGCAAAGCAGATGCGGGTAGTTTTATCACCGCATTAAATTTAGCGATTACAATGATTAAAAACAGTCAATGAATACACGAGTCCATCAGGGGCATTTTGCCCGTAAACGTTTCGGGCAGAACTTCTTAACCGATCAATTTATTATCGACAGCATTGTCGCGTCGATTAACCCGCAACCCGGTCAGGCGATTGTCGAAATCGGGCCGGGACTGGCTGCACTGACTGAGCCGGTCGCCGATCGCATGGACAAAATGACGGTCATTGAAATCGACCGTGATCTGGCCGCCCGTCTGGCCAGCCATCCGTTTTTACAAAGCAAACTGACCATTATTCAGCAGGATGCCATGACCGTCGATTTCACGGCACTGGCACAGGAGCGCGGCCAGCCGCTGCGGGTGTTCGGTAACCTGCCGTACAATATCTCCACGCCGCTGATGTTCCATCTGTTCACCTTCACTAACGCAATCAGTGATATGAACTTTATGCTGCAAAAAGAAGTGGTTAACCGTCTGGTTGCCGGTCCGGGCAGCAAAACCTACGGTCGTCTGAGTGTTATGGCGCAGTATTACTGCCAGGTCGTACCGGTTCTGGATGTGCCGCCGACGGCATTCCGCCCGGCACCGAAAGTGGATTCAGCGGTTGTCCGCCTGATCCCGCACCGCGAAAATCCGTATGTGCTGAAAGATGTCGCGCTGCTCAGCCGGGTAACCACACAGGCCTTTAACCAGCGCCGCAAAACGATCCGCAACAGCTTAGGTGATCTGTTCAGTCCGGAAACCCTGACTGAACTGGGTATTGATCCGGCCACCCGGGCAGAAAATATCAGTGTTGCGCAATACTGTCTGATGGCCAATTACCTGGCGGAACATCCCGCCTCATAGGGGATTCATCATGAATAACGACCCGAGAATTTGTATTCAGGTTCAGAGTGTTTATATCGAAAGTCAGTCTGAACCGGATGCGGAACGCTATGTTTTCGCCTATACCGTTTCTATCCGTAACCTGGGTCGTGATCCTGTGCAGCTTATCAGCCGCTACTGGCGTATCACCAACAGTGAAGGCCGCCAGACAGAGGTTCAGGGGGAAGGTGTCATCGGTGAACAGCCGGTGATCCGGCCCGGTGAAGAGTATCGTTATACCAGCGGCACAGTCCTGGAAACACCGCTGGGCACCATGGAAGGTTACTACACTATGGTGGATCACGAGGGTGCGGATTTCATCAGTGAGATCCCTGTTTTCCGGCTCGCAATACCAACCTTTATTCACTGATTCTCTATGGCAACCTATCTTATCGGCGATGTTCACGGCTGTTACCGTGAACTTCGCGCATTACTGACTCAGGCAGATTTTGATCCGCAGGCTGACACCCTGTGGCTGACCGGTGATCTGGTCGCCCGCGGCCCGGATTCACTTGATGTCCTTCGTTATGTCAAAAGCCTGGGTGACTGCGTCAGGCTGGTACTCGGTAATCATGATCTGCATCTGCTGGGGATCTACGCGGGGATCAGCCGTAACAAACCACGCGACCATCTGAACAAACTGCTCAGCGCACCGGATCTGGATGAGCTGATCAACTGGCTGCGCCGCCAGCCGATGCTGCAGGTTGATCATGAGAAAAAGCTGATTATGGCACACGCCGGGATCACCCCGCAGTGGGATCTGGATACCGCCATTATATGTGCCCGTGAAGTGGAAGCGGTTCTCAGCAGCGATACCTATCCGCTGTTTATTAATGCTATGTATGGTGACCTGCCGAATGACTGGTCCCCCTCTCTGACCGGCCTGGCACGTCTGCGCTTTTCCACCAATGCCCTGACCCGGATGCGTTACTGCTTCCCGGGCGGACAACTGGATATGGTCTGCAAAGATAAACCGGATCAGGTTTCCGCACCGCTGAAACCCTGGTTTGCCCTGCCGTCAAAACTGCCGGAAGGTTACAGCGTGGCTTTTGGTCACTGGGCATCACTGGAAGGCAAAGGTACGCCGCGCGGTATTTATGCGCTGGATACCGGCTGCTGCTGGGGCGGACAGCTTACCATGCTGCGCTGGGAAGATCGCTGCTATTTCTGGCAGGAATCTTTTGCGGTGCGGGATGAGGATGAGGACTGAGCAGTCACCGGCAACAGACAAGGAAAAGCAGAGCCGGTGGCTCTGCTTTTTTGTATTAACATTATTTATGAAATAATACGAATCAACTGATTAATCAGCTCTTACGGCGCTCTAAGATTTCAAAGCAGAAACCGTGCGAGTTTGCTTCATCCGCATCATGATATTCCATAAAAGTGGAGTCCCACTCATCCGGCTCATAGTCCGGGAAGTAAGTATCCCCGCTGACTTCGGCATCAACGTGCGTCAGATATAAACGATCCGCCAGCGGCAGGAACTGTCCGTAGACTTTACCGCCGCCCATCACCATGATCTCACCGTCTGTTTCTTTCTGTGCAATCGCCAGTGCTTCTTCCACAGACTTAGCCCAGACCACGCGATCATCGTTGCCCGGCGTACGGCTGAGGACGATATTGAGGCGATCCGGCAGAGGACGGCCGATAGATTCATAAGTCACGCGACCCATGATCACCGGTTTATTCACCGTATTACGTTTAAACCATGCCAGATCTTCCGGCAGTGTCCATGGCATCGCATTTTCCATGCCAATAACCCGATCCATAGCTAAAGCAGCGATCAAGCTAATGTTCATTCATTTCACCTTAGGGCTGAGAGAAATTTTGCCGTCACTATACGTAAACTACTCAATGCCGTCGACAGAATTCAGTGTTTCATCAATACAAATAATTTATTTGTCTTCACACTTGAAGGTGGGTCATACTTTTACTCTGTATTCAGGTCTTTTTCAGCAAGGATATACCATATGTATGATGCCACTCTGATGGTCACCACTATCGCTGCGCTCGGTATGATCTCCCCGGGCCCGGATTTCTTTCTGATTGTGAAAAACGCAGCCCGTTACCAGCGTGCTGCAGCTATGATGACCGCACTGGGTGTGCTGTCCGCGATCGCTATTCACATGACCTACTGCGTGGCAGGTCTGGCGGTGATCATCACCACCACACCATGGCTGTTTATGATCCTCAAATATGCCGGGGCGGCTTACCTTATCTGGATAGGGATCAACAGCCTGCTGGCGCGTGCCGGCCATACCCTTGATACCGGGGATGGCTCACATCAGCGTATCTCCTTTAAAAAAGCCTTTATGCAGGGATTTCTCTGTAACCTGCTGAACCCGAAAGCCACACTCTTTTTCCTTGCTATTTTTACCCAGGTACTGGATATCAACTCCGGATTTGGTGAAAAACTCTGGTATGCTGCTATTGTAATGGGACTGGCGGTGGTTTACTGGCCATCACTGGTACTGCTGATTCAGAGTGATCCGGTACGCCGCGGATTGGCGAAAATTCAGAAGTATATCGATAAAGTCCTTGGCGTCGTCCTGATTGGCTTTGGCGTCCGGGTTGCAATGAGCTGATGATAATGATAATGAAAACAGATAAATACACTTTTCAGCCGGAATTTCAGGATGTCATACAGGATGCCGTACAATCCCTGTGCACTGCACTGCCGGGTGTGCTGCACAGCATCTATGTTTACGGCAGTGTAGCAGAAGGTCGCGCTGTCCCGGGCCGCTCTGATCTGGATCTGACCCTGGTGCTGCACCGGCCGCTCAGCGCGGCGGAAAAAACCATTCTCCGCAGTCTGGACAAAGCACTGACCGCGCGTCACAGCAGTGTGTCAAAAATCGGGTTTGATACCGGCCTGCTGTCAGAAGTGACCTCTGCGGAAGAGCAGCCGGTCTGGGCTTACTGGCTGGCACATTTTTGCCTGCCGGTCTGGGGTGATGACCTGACACTGAAACTGCCCGTTGTGACACTTAACCGTGAGATTATACACGGCATTAACGGCGACTTTCCGGTGCTGGTCCGCACCAACCTGACGCAGTTACAGAAAAGCCCGCCGCTGGCTGAAATCCGGCGGATAAAACGGGAAACCGCACGGCGTCTGCTGCGTGCCACCGCACTGGTGTGGAATGATTATGAAACCTGCACTTACCCGCTGCCGCTGCCGCAGATGGCCGGAAAAGCGATTGCGCTGTATCCGGAAAAGCGCCACGCGATCACGTTTTTGCTGGGACAAACCGAAGAGCCGGATACCGGGATTATCCAGTTTATCGCCGTTGCCGGGACATTCTCCCGCTGGCTGCGGGATGAGGAAAAGCGTCTTCTGAGCCGCTGAAAAAACCATAAAAAACTGCTGAATAATCAGCAGTTTTTTTATCCGGGGTGTTTTAATACAGCGGAGAGGGTTCAATTTCCAGTTGCCCGACAACGCCTTTGTCGGCCTGTTCAAGGAACTGACTGTAATAGAAGAACGGGAAATGGGAATACGACGGCTGCATCATCTGTACCAGTAATTCACTGCGCCCGTCAATCCAGACAGTATCTTTCCAGCCGTAATCCTGCGGCTGCGGTGACTGACCGTTATGGCTGATCACCTTAAAGCGCACACCGCTGATATGGAACGGCTGCGGGGTATCGGTTGTGACAGCCCAGCGCTCCCAGTTACCCTGCTGCGTGCGGATATCGGTACGGCTCATGTCCCACATCGCGCCGTTAATCCCCGGCGGTAACAGACTGAGTGACACATCGCGGTTACGGACACCGGTTGTGATTTGTGTCGGATCCTGAATCAGGGTGGCCGGTAAATTATCCGTTACCAGCGAAATCAGACCGGTTGCGCGGATAGTCAGCACGTTAGTATTCACCAGCGTATTTGATGTCTCAAACAGACTTTTAAAACGCTCTGTCAGGGTAGCGGATTCCCCGGCTGTGATAGTCAGTGTTTCCGTTTTTGACATATCGATCAGCACTTCGCGCCGTTCACCCGGCGACAGGGACAATACCTCAACCGCTACCGGTGACGGCAGCAGTCCCTGATCAGAAGCGATCATATAGAACGGACGGCCGTCACTGAGTTTCAGTTCAAAGCGCCGGGCGTTTGCGGCATTGACCATGCGCAGCCGGATCCAGCCTTTCGACACTTCCAGATACGGATCTTCCGCACCGTTGACGATCAGCCGGTCACCGATAAACATACCGTTATCTTCCGTGCGGTACTCCGGCGACCCGAAGGAATCAAGACGCTTATCCTGAATGATCAGCGGGAAATCATTGACGCCGTACTCTTTCGGCAGCGGCAGATTACGGCTTTCCTCATCATCCACAATCCACATGCCGGCAAGCCCGTTATAAACGTGCGGTGCCATCCGGTTCGGAGTATTGGCGTGATACCAGCAGGTTGCAGCCGGCTGGCGCACCGGGATCACCGGCGACCAGTCTGTATTCGGTGAAATCAGGCGTGCGGCCCCTCCGGCAACCGTTCCCGGCACCAGCAGCCCGCTGACATTAACGGCAACCGGCTCTGACAGACGGTTGCTGTAAATCATTTTGATATCATCACCATTACGGACACGCACAGTCGGCCCGAGATAACGGCCGTTAAAACCCCAGACACTGGCCTGATTTTTACCGTTAAATGACCAGTGAGTGCGCTGCATCGTCAGAAATAACGGCTGTCCGTTGCGGCTTTCCAGCAATGGCGGAACCGGTAACGGCTGACTGCCGCCCTCATCTGCCGCACGGACAGACAGAGGCAGTGAACCTAAACACACCGCTAAGCCGGATGCTTGAATAAACCGGCGCCGACTCAGTGTCATAGCATCTCCGAAAAAACGTTTCCATGATTTTTATGATTTGTACCGAACACCCGTATGCCGGTGAGCAGACAGAGACATCCGTGTTATCTTTTCATGAAGGGCATACGCTTAACAACGGAGTGTTAAGCGTATGATATAGCGGATGAAGAGCAATTCCTAAACTTATCTATGATAAGTTGCAAAATAATAAGACTGCTATTGTATAACGGGCGTGACAATCACGGAAATTAAGCGTCTTTACAGCCCTTTTGTTTTTCCATTTCAATCACTTCCTTATCCAGCTCCGCGATACGTTTGATCATCATCTGGCGGCAGTCTTCAGCCAGTTCACGCACCTGTTCACGGCTGTATTTTGAGGTATCAACCGGCGGCAGCATATCCACAATCACCACACCGTTATTCCAGCGGTTCAGTTTGATGCGTCCCTGAGTGGTGGACACACACACCGGCACCACCGGCACACCGGCAGCCATTGCAGCGTGGAAAGCACCGGTTTTAAACGGCAGCATACCGCGGCCCCGGCTGCGTGTGCCTTCCGGGAACATCCAGACAGAGATATTACGCTTTTTGATCTGATCCGCCACCTGGGTAATGGTGTTATGCGCTTTGCTGCGATTGCTCCGGTCGATCAGGATATTCCCCGAAATCCAGTACAGCTGCCCGAAAAACGGGATCCAAATCAGGCTGCGCTTTCCGACAGTCACCGTGCGCGGCTGCACCGCATTCGACATGGTGATCATGTCATAGTTGTTCTGATGGTTACCCACATATACACAGGAACCGTAGTGTTTGGCTTCTTCCGGAATGCGGTACACCATTTTGATGCCGAAAACATAAGAAAGCTTGCCGTACATGCGCCCGAAGGTCATCACATGCTTCGGGTTACGCGGGCTGGTCAGGCAGATCAGGATACCGGCCAGGCTGCCGGCAATACAATAAATAATAACGATGATAATACGTAAAATGGCTAACATGCGTCCCCCGCAAAATGGCCTTTTAAGAAAAGCGGGGCAATCATTGCCCCGTGAATAGTATCGCTGTTAATACCGGATATTACGCCTTCGGCTCCGGTTCAGAAATATCAATCCGTTCGATCTTCTTCTGCATGCCGCGCGGCAGCGCCGTACCACGGCGTCCGCGCTCAGCACGGAATTTTTGCAGCTCTTCCGGACGCAGCGTCAGTTTACGCTTGCCGAAATGCAGTGTCACACTGGCATCCGGGCGGATCACAAACAGATGTGCCAAACCGTCTTCCCCGGCCGCCGCCGCCGCAGAGGTAATGGAGATAATCTTATTCCCCTTCCCTTTTGACAACTGCGGCAGGTCACCGACAGGGAACAGCAGCATCCGCCCTTCCTGCGATACTGCCAGCAGGAGATCGTTCTCCTCATCATTCACCTCAATCGGTGTCATGACTTTTGCGTTATCCGGCAGCGTGATCAGCACTTTCCCGGCTTTGTTTTTCGCGACCAGGTCACTGAAGGTACAGATAAATCCGTAACCGGCATCCGAGGCCATCAGGTACTTCTGATTTTCATCGTTCATCAGCACCTGTTCAAACACAGCCCCCGGCGGCGGTGTCAGCTTACCGGTCAGCGGCTCGCCCTGACCACGCGCGCCCGGCAGCTCCAGCGGATCGAGCGAGTAACTGCGTCCGGTGGAATCAAGGAATACCACCGGCTGATTACTTTTACCCCGTGCCGCACCGAGGAACGCATCACCCGCTTTGTAGTTCATACCTGACGGGTCGATATCATGGCCTTTGGCGCTGCGCACCCAGCCCATCTGTGACAGCACAACGGTCAGCGGCTCGGACGGCAGAATGTCATGGTCGCTCATGGCTTTCGCTTCTTCGCGCTCATTGAGCGGGGAGCGGCGATCGTCACCGTACTGTCTGGCGTCTTCCTCAAGCTCTTTTTTCAGCAGCGTGTTCATACGACGCTCAGAGCCGAGGATTGCCTGTAATTTATCACGCTCTTTCGCCAGCTCATCCTGCTCGCCGCGGATTTTCATCTCTTCGAGTTTGGCTAAATGGCGTAATTTCAGTTCGAGGATGGCTTCCGCCTGAGTATCGCTCAGCCCGAAGCGATCCATCAGTACCGGTTTCGGCTCATCTTCCGAACGGATGATGTCAATCACTTCATCAATGTTGAGATATGCGAGCAACAAACCATCGAGAATATGCAGACGGCGCAGCACTTTTTCCAGCCGGTGATTCAGGCGGCGGCGCACCGTTTCGCGGCGGTAAACCAGCCACTCATTAAGGATCTCAACCAGCCCTTTAACCGCAGGACGTCCGTCCAGGCCGATCATATTCAGGTTGATGCGGTAGCTTCTTTCCAGATCCGTGGTCGCAAACAGGTGAGTCATCACCTGATCAAGATCGATCCGGTTACTGCGCGGTACAACCACCAGCCGGGTCGGGTTTTCGTGATCCGACTCATCGCGCAGATCTTCGACCATCGGCAGCTTTTTCGCCCGCATCTGTGCCGCTATCTGCTCCAGCACTTTCGCGCCGGAAACCTGGTGCGGCAGTGCGGTGATCACCGCATTACCGTCCTCAATTGTCCACACGGCGCGCATACGCACAGAGCCGCGGCCGGATTTATAGATCTTACGGATATCTTCCGGTCCGGTGATGATTTCCGCTTCTGTCGGGTAATCAGGGCCGGGGATAAACGCCATCACCTCTTCGAGGGACAGAGACGGCTTGTCGATCAGCGCCAGCAGGGCACCGGTTACTTCACGGGCGTTGTGCGGCGGAATATCCGTTGCCATACCGACTGCGATCCCGGTGGTACCGTTGAGCAGAATGTTCGGCAGGCGCGCCGGTAACATTTTCGGCTCCTGCATCGTACCGTCAAAGTTCGGCACCCAGTCTGCAGTGCCGTGTCCCAGTTCACTGAGCAGCACTTCCGCATATTTTGACAGGCGCGATTCGGTATAACGCATGGCGGCGAAGGATTTCGGATCATCCGGTGCCCCCCAGTTCCCCTGTCCGTCCACCAGCGGGTAGCGGTAAGAGAACGGCTGCGCCATCAGTACCATCGCCTCATAACAGGCGCTGTCGCCGTGCGGATGGTATTTACCCAGCACGTCACCGACAGTACGGGCGGATTTTTTGTATTTGGCGGAGTTGCTTAACCCCAGTTCAGACATGGCATACACGATACGCCGCTGAACCGGTTTTAACCCGTCGCCGATAAAAGGGAGTGCCCTGTCCATGATGACGTACATGGAATAGTTGAGGTAGGCATTCTCTGTAAAATTATGCAGCGCCTGGCGCTCCACACCGTCATGAGTTATTTCACTCATTCACTCTGTTCCTCTGACCTTTTGTGCCGTCACGGGGTGACATCACACATCCAATTCCACCCGATCACCCTTTTCCTGCAACCAGTTACGGCGGTCTTCCGCTCGTTTCTTGCCGAGGAGCATATCCATCACCGACATCGTTTCCTGATAGTTTTCCTCACTGATAGTGAGCTGTACCAGACGCCGGGTATTCGGATCCAGGGTCGTTTCACGCAACTGACCGGGATTCATTTCCCCCAGCCCTTTAAAACGCTGCACATTCGGTTTGCCGCGCTTGCGGCTTAATTTATCCAGAATCGCATTTTTCTCGTTTTCATCGAGGGCGTAATGCACCTCTTTGCCGAGGTCGATACGATAGAGCGGCGGCATAGCCATATAGACATGACCGGCTTTCACCAGCGCCGGGAAGTGACGCACAAACAGAGCGCACAGCAGGGTGGCGATATGCAGCCCGTCCGAGTCCGCATCCGCGAGGATACAGATTTTGCCGTAACGCAGGGTGCTTAAATCGTCACTGTCCGGATCGATACCGATGGCCACGGAAATATCATGCACTTCCTGAGACGCCAGCACTTCATCAGACGACACTTCCCAGGTATTCAGTATCTTACCGCGCAGCGGCATGATGGCCTGGAATTCTCGGTCACGTGCCTGTTTGGCAGAGCCGCCCGCTGAGTCCCCTTCCACCAGAAACAGTTCGGTCTGATTCAGATCCTGGGATGAACAGTCCGCCAGTTTTCCCGGTAGTGCCGGGCCTGACGTCAGTTTTTTGCGCACCACTTTTTTCGCGGCCCGCAGACGGCGCTGGGCGCTGGCAATCGCCATTTCCGCCAGCTGTTCCGCAGCCTGCACATTCTGATTGAGCCACAAACTGAAGGCATCCTTCACCACGCCGCTGACAAATGCCGCGCACTGACGTGATGACAGACGTTCTTTGGTCTGACCGGCAAACTGCGGATCCTGCATCTTCACGGAGAGCACATACGCACAGCGCTCCCAGATGTCATCAGCGGATAACTTCACGCCGCGCGGCAGAATATTACGGAATTCACAGAACTCGCGGATGCCGTCAAGCAGCCCCTGGCGCAGGCCATTGGCATGAGTACCGCCCAGCGGGGTCGGGATCAGGTTGACGTAGCTTTCGGTCAGCAGTTCGCCGCCTTCCGGCAGCCACAGCAGCGCCCAGTCCACCTCTTCATTGTCCCCGGCATGTTTGCCGGTAAACGCCGCTTCCGGCAGGGTCACCAGGCCGTTGACGTTTTCCATCAGGTAATCGGTCAGACCATCCTGATAGCACCAGCGCTGTTCGGTCTCGTTCACATTATCTTTGAAAAGGATCTCAACCCCCGGGCACAACACCGCTTTGGCTTTCAGCAGATGCACCAGCCGGGAAACAGAGAAGCGCGGACTGTCAAAAAACTGCTCATCCGGCCAGAAATGCACACTGGTACCGGTGTTGCGTTTGCCGCACTGCCCGATGACAGCCAGTTCACTGACTTTGTCACCATTTTCAAAGGCAATCTGATAAACCTGTCCGTCACGGCGGACAGTCACTTCGGTGCGTTTTGACAACGCATTGACCACGGAAATACCTACCCCGTGAAGACCACCGGAAAACTGATAGTTTTTATTGGAGAACTTCCCCCCGGCATGCAGGCGGGTCATGATCAGTTCGACCGCAGAGACTTTTTCTTCCGGGTGCATATCCACCGGCATCCCGCGCCCGTTGTCAATCACTTCAACAGACTGATCTTTATGCAAAATGACTTCGACAGATTTAGCGTGACCGGCTAAAGCTTCATCGACGCTGTTGTCGATAACTTCCTGAGCAAGGTGATTCGGCCGCATCGTGTCCGTGTACATACCCGGACGGCGGCGGACAGGCTCCAAACCACTGAGGACTTCAATATCCTCTGCGTTATAAGATGATTGCGTCATGTTGGATTATCGGTTTTTCGCTAAAAAATAAACAAAATACGTGAATGATACTGGCGATAATACCAGTCCCGGATAAATTTAAATACGATTTTTCATTAATGGCCGAGGCCGAGGAACTCAATTATCTGCGGAAAATAGCGCTGAAATCCGGTAAATGCGTGGTTTCCGCCGGATTCAATCGTCTGTTTGCATGCCACCAGATGGGTGACCGCCTGACGGTAATCCAGCACTTCATCGCCGGTCTGCTGCAATAACCAGATCAAATCAGGTGATTCAACGGGATCGGCAAAGATCGCCCGTAAATCCTGCATATGGTGCGGTTCGAGGGTATAACGCTCGCCGGTATAGGGGTTTTCATTCTCCCCGAGATAATCCTGAAGCAGATCAAACGGATACACTGCCGGATTGACCACCACCGCTGGGACATCAAACGCCTGTGACAGCCAGAGGGCAAAATACCCGCCCAGCGACGACCCGACAATGCCGGTGTTTTCACCGGCCAGCGAGTTCATCAGATCTTCCAGAAACAGTGCGGCGTCATCCGGATAGCAGGGGATCTGCGGCTGTAACATCCGGATCGCCGGATGGTGCTCTGCCAGCCACGCTTTCAGCATCGTCCCTTTTTCTGACAGCGGGGAACTGTTGAAGCCGTGCAGATAAAGGAGCGTTGCCATCAGTAACCGTCCGAACCCAGATCGGGGCTGAATTCATCCGTATCGAGCCGGAACAGCTGTGTCGTCAGCGACGGATTATCACCGGTGGTCAGTTCCAGATAACGCCAGCCCGGCGCTGCGGTATCCAGCGTAAAATTAGTGCAGTGCGGTTTAAACTGGACACAGGTTGACGGCGTGGCCAGCATACGGATGCCATTCCACATCACATCCATATCCTGGTGAATATGTCCGCACAAAATGCCTTCAATATTCTGATAACGGGTCAGAACCTCAGCCAGCATATGCGAGTTGCGCAGACTGTGCTGATCAAGCCAGGTACAGCCGGATGCCAGCGGATGGTGATGCAGCATAACAACGGTATGGCGGTCAGGCTGCCGCGCCAGGCAGTTATCCAGCCAGATAAGCTGGTCGTCACTCAGTTCGCCGTGCGGCACGCCCTGAACCTGGCTGTCGAGCAGCAGGATCTGCCACTGATCCCCGAACAGCACCTGCTTGGAGGAGGAGATACCGGCGGCGGCCAGTTCCTGTGCCATCGACGGCTGATAATCATGATTCCCCGGCAGCCAGACACACGGCGCCGGTAAACGGGCAATACCGTCCGTAAACCGCTGATAGGCCCGGGTGCTCTGGTCCTGAACCAGATCACCGGTGGCAACAATCAGGTCAGCCGGTAACTGCTGTTTTACGATAGCATCAAGCACGGCGTGGTAACTGTGCAGAGTATTAATGCCCAGCAGCGTGTCTGTTTCACCGGCAAAAAGATGCGTATCGGTAATCTGTAAAATTCTGACCGCAGCGCCGTCAGCCACGGGCAAGTGCAACGGGGTTTCCAATCGATGTCCTTGTTATTTTAATAACTAACATATAATGATAACGTGTTTCGGCGAAGAAGATCTGCAATCCCGCACACAATTCCCCGGTTGCGTATAAAAAAATCCGGATTATTTATCCCGCCATGTTGTGCGTATACGTTCATAGTGCAGTGTAAGCCACTGAATTGCAATGACAGTTGCTGCGTTGTCGATCACACCTTTTTCAACCCATTCATACGCCTGCTCACGGCTGACCACATGAACACGGATGTCCTCATTCTCCTGCGCCAGCCCGTGAACCCCGCCTGCCGCCGCGGTATCTGCCTCGCCGATATACACATACATCCGCTCGGATGTCCCGCCCGGGCTTGAAAGATAGCTCAGCGCGAAGGTGCAGCGGCCGATTTTCAGCCCTGCTTCCTCTTCCGCTTCACGCCGCACCACATCTTCAGCGGATTCCCCGCTTTTATCGATCATCCCGGCCACCGCTTCCAGCAGCCAGGGGGTCTGGCTGCTTTCAATGGCGGGCAGACGAATCTGTTCAATCAGCACAACTTCATCACGAACCGGGTCATACGGCAAAATGACGCCGGCATTTCCCCGTTCGAATACTTCGCGGCGGATTTCCGGGCTCCAGCCGCCCTCAAATAACCGGTGCCGGAAACGGTATTCATTAATCTTAAAAAATCCTGAAAACAGGGTTTTCTGACTGATAATCTCCACGTCATCGCTGCTGAACGCAAAAGGTAATCCGGATGTGCGTTTCATACTATTTTCTCCGCCAATACATCAATTATCAGTGATAATGACCTTTTTCCTCTGCTGAGATAAAGAAATTTTCATCCCGTTGAGGTAAAGTTAAGCTAATTTAACCCGGAAGGCACAAACGGCTACCTTTATTAGCGAGCGGACTCTGCTAGAATTAAAGCCATTTGGTGCTTCCCGTGAGGCAACTGACAGATTAGCGCTGTGCAAAAAGGAATCCTAATGAAGAAACTGCTTTCTCTTCTCATTGCTGTGAGTGTGGCAGGTTTCAGCTCTGTCACCCAGGCTGAAGACCTCCTTCAGGTTTATCAAAAAGCGAAAGAGACCAACCCGACCCTCCGTCAGACTCAGGCTGAACGTAACCAGGCGTTTGAAAAAATTAACGAAGCCCGCAGTCCGTTACTGCCGCAGTTAGGTTTAAGCGGGGGTTATGACTATAACACCGGTTACCGTGATAACAGTAACCAGAGTAATAATGCACTGAATGCACAGCTGAAACTGACTCAGACAATTTTTGACATGAGCAAATGGCGCCAGCTGAACCTGCAGGAACAGAATGCCGGGATCAGCGATATCACATTCCAGAGTGCCCAGCAGCAGCTGATTGTGGATACCGCCGTTGCTTACTTTAATGTTCTGCGCGCGCTGGATACCCTGTCCTTCATACAGGCACAGAAAGAAGCGGTCTACCGTCAGCTGGATCAGACCACTCAGCGTTTTAATGTCGGTCTGGTCGCCATTACTGACGTACAGAACGCCCGCGCTAACTACGACAGTGTTCTGGCTCAGGAAGTGGCAGGCCGTAATGATGTCGAAAACGCTATTGAAGCACTGCGTCAGGTGAGTGGTATTTATTACAGCGAATTAGCCTCGCTGGATGTTAACCGCTTTAAAACCAATGCCCCGGATGCCATCGAAGCACTGCTGAAAGAAGCACAGGAACGTAACCTGAACCTGCTGGGTGCCACACTGAGCCGTAACCTGGCGAAAGAGCAAATCAGCCTGGCAGAATCCGGTCACTATCCGACTGTGAACCTGAGTGCCGGCACAGGCGTAACCAACACCGATTACAGCGGCAACGGCTACCCTAACGGCCGTCCGGATAACAGCTATGCAGGCCAGAGCACCATCGGTGTGAATGTCAGTATCCCGCTGTACACCGGTGGTGCTGTGTCATCACAGGTTGATCAGGCTCAGTACGGCTATACCGCCGCCAGCGAAAAACTGGAAGCGACACTGCGTCAGGTTGTTCAGACCACCCGTTCTTCTTACAACAATATCAACGCCTCAATCAGCAGCGTGAACGCCTACAAACAGGTTGTGACCTCTGCGGAAAGCTCACTCAATGCAACCGAAGCCGGTTATCAGGTGGGTACGCGTACGATTGTGGATGTGCTGAACGCCACCACTACCCTGTATGAAGCGAAGAAAAGCCTGTCCAATGCCCGTTATGACTATCTGATTAACCAGCTTTATATCGGTCAGGCACGCGGTACACTGAATGAAGACGATATCCTGCGTCTCAACCAGGTGCTGGGTAAAACCATTTCCACATCACCGGCTTCCGTGGCGCCGACCACCCGCTGATTTTCGTATTGTGATGATAAAAACCCGCCTTCGGCGGGTTTTTATATGTTTTTGCTGTTTTTACGGATAATACTTCTGCCGGGCAGTGAAATATCAGGTTATATACCGGAAGCCGCAATATAATTACCCCCGTAATGTGTACTTTATCCGTAAAAATACCGCCATACCGGTATCTTTTTTTTCTGTTAATCTGATTTAATTGACATCAGACGCAAAAAGCCGATTATTACTTTAATTTAACACAATTTTCCCCTATCCTAGACAGATATTACCTCCCCATAAAACCGTTTCCGGATATAACGACGATGACAATGAAACGCACCAAAAATATTAACCGCGATGCTTTCCGCAAAACCTGGCGTCAGTACCGCCTGGCACCTGTTGCGGCTGCTGTCGGCGCTGTTCTGATGTTAACCGCCTGCGATGAAGCCGATGAAACCGTTGCGCTCTACACCACCGCAGAGCAGTGCTCCGCCGAGAACCCGGCACACGCCGGTGCATGTACCACTGCCTATAACAACGCACTGGAAGAGGCGGCAAAAACCGCACCGAAATATGCCACCCGCGAAGATTGTGTGGCGGAATTCGGCGAAGCACAGTGTACTCAGGCACCAACAGAGCTGGCAAACAACAGCCAGCAGCAGCCTGCCCAGGCCTCCGGCAGCTTCTGGATGCCGCTGATGGCCGGTTATATGATGGGCCGTATGATGGGTGGCGGTGCCGCAAACTCGCAGCCGCTGTTCACTTCCCGTAACCCGGCAAGCCCGGCCAACGGTAAATTTGTTGATGCCACCGGCAAGAACTACGGCTCTGCCACCGGCGGGCGCTCCATGACGGTACCGAAAACCGCCATGGCACCAAAACCGGCCACCACAACCACCACCACACGCGGTGGCTTCGGTGACAGCGTGGCGAAACAGAACACCATGCAGCGCTCATCCGGCAGCAGCTCATCCTCCCGTTCAATGGGCGGCTGATTTACATGAAACGTACAGCGATTAGCGAGCGCCCTGACTGGCGCGGGAAAGCCGAAGAATTCGGCTTCCATTTTCATACCATGTACGACGAGCCGTACTGGTCGGAAGATGCCTGTTATCAGTTTACGATGGCACAAATCGATGAAATCGAGGAAGTGACCAGCGAACTGCATCAGATGTGTCTTCAGGTGGTGGATAAGGTCACACAAAGTGACGAGCTGATGACCCGTTTCCAAATCCCGAAACACTGCTGGGATTTCGTGCGTGAGTCATGGGCAACCCGCCAGCCGTCACTTTATTCACGTCTGGATCTGGCCTATGACGGCGTTAACCCGCCGAAATTACTGGAAAATAATGCGGATACGCCGACATCGCTGTATGAATCCGCTTTCTTCCAGTGGATCTGGCTGGAAGACCAGATTGCCGCCGGTAACCTGCCGGAAAATGCCGATCAGTTCAACGCCATCCAGGAAAAGCTGATTGAGCGTTTCGGGATGCTGGCGGAAGAGTACGGGTTCCGTTATCTGCACATGGCATGCTGTCAGGATTCCGTGGAAGATCGCGGTACTATCCAGTATTTACAGGACTGCGCACAGGAAGCCGGTATCACCACTGATTTTCTGTTTATCGAAGATATCGGGCTGGGCGATCGCGGTGAGTTTACTGATCTTCAGGATCAGGTTATCAGCAACATGTTTAAACTCTATCCGTGGGAATTTATGATGCGGGAGATTTTCTCCACCAAGCTGGCAGATGCCGGTGTACGCTGGCTGGAACCGGCCTGGAAGAGCATCATCTCCAACAAAGCACTGCTGCCGGTGCTGTGGGAAATGTTCCCGGATCACCCGAACCTGTTGCCTGCCTATTTTGCGGATAAACCGTATCCGGAAATGGAGAGCTACGTCATCAAACCGCTGTTCTCCCGCGAAGGTGCCAATATCCGTATTATCGAAAACGGCAAAGAAATTGCTGCCGCGGATGGCCCTTACGGTGAAGAAGGTATGATTGTCCAGCAGTTCCATCCTCTGCCGAAATTCGGCGACAGCTATACCCTTGTGGGCAGCTGGCTGGTGAATGATGAATCTGCCGGGATCTGCATCCGTGAAGATAAAGAGCTTATCACCCAGGATCTCTCCCGTTTCTATCCGCATGTCATTATTGACTGACGAATAGTCTCTGACTGATACAAAAATCCCCGCGATATCCGGTATCGCGGGGATTTTTTATAACGAAAAGACATCGTCAGCCGACTTTCACCGTCAGCATACTCAGTGAACCGGATTCAATGCCATCCACCGGCACGGTGACAGGCTCACTGCCCTGCCGCATACCGAGAATATAGAGCAGCGGCAGATAGTGCTCCGGTGACGGATTTGACCGCTTGCCGTCTTCGCGCTCAAGTGCATTCACCAGCGGATGCGGCCGGGTGTCACTTTCCAGATTATCACGCACGAAATTATTAAAACTCACTGCCCACGGATACGGTTCGGCCTGTGCATTCTGCCAGTCCATCTCACGCAGATTATGCACCACATTGCCGCTGCCGAGCACCAGCACACCTTCATCGCGCAGTGCCGCCAGCTTACGGCCGGTGTCATAATGCCACTGTGCCGGTTTGCTGCCGTCGAGGCTGAGCTGTACCACCGGGATATCCGCATCCGGATACATTTTCACTAAGATCCCCCAGCTGCCGTGATCTAACCCCCATTCGCCGTGATCTTCCCCGATATTATCATCACTGAGCAGATCTTTTACCCGTGCCACCAGCGCAGAGGATCCGGGAGCCGGATATTCCGTCTCATGCAGCGCAGGCGGAAAACCGCGAAAATCATGGATGGTGCGCGGATGGGCAGCGGATGTCAGCCACGACCCCTGCGTATACCAGTGCGCGGAAATCACCAGAATGGCTGACGGACGCGGCATGTGTTCTCCCAGCTGCCGCCAGGTTTCGGTATAACGGTTGGTTTCCAGGACATTCATCGGGCTGCCGTGACCCGCAAACAGAGCCGGTAATCGTTTCATTGCTGACCTCACACAAAAATTATTCACTGAGATCAGTGTATGCCATTCCGGGATTTATCACGCAGGGTAATCATGATGAAGTTATTCAAAAAATATGACGGGAGAGCGGAGACAAAAATGCCGCTGTGTCAGCAGCGGCATCTCAGGATTTCAGTCTTGTTCAGTTACTGACCCTGTCAGTGATCTCAGCCCGCTTTCGCCATTAACTGTTCGCGGTACTGCACCAGGTCATCAATCGTCACAACCGGCATATCATGGGCTTTCGCAAACACAATCACTTCCGGTGCGCGGGCCATTGAGCCGTCATCGTTGGTCAGTTCACACAGCACACCGTACGGCTTCAGACCGGCGAGCGTTGCCAGGTCAACAGAGGCTTCGGTATGACCGCGGCGGGTTAACACACCACCGTTCTGCGCACGCAGCGGGAATACATGACCGGGACGGTTCAGATCCGCCGGAACAGCGCCATCGGCCACCGCAGCGCGGATGGTGGTGACGCGGTCAGCCGCAGACACCCCGGTGGTGACACCGTGTGCGGCTTCAATCGTTACGGTAAAGCCGGTTTTGAACTGGCTGGAGTTGTTCTCCACCATCATCGGCAGCTCAAGCTGCTGACGGCGTTCGTCAGTCAGGCACAGGCACACAATACCGCTGCCGTGACGGATGGTCAGTGCCATCTGCTCAACGGTGATGGTTTCAGCGGCGAACACCATGTCGCCTTCATTTTCACGGTTTTCATCATCGAGTACCATCACTCCCCGTCCCTGACGGATAGCTGCAATAGCACGTTCTGCACGTTCAATCGGATTGCCGTAATCTGATAACAGCGTCTGATTCATGGTAAATAAACCTCATCGTAATTAAAAATGATTACCAGAACCAGGGCATCTTAGGAGTTGCATATATATCATAAAATCATGCTGCAACAGATTACTACCTGTGCAGATAATGAATGATATGCGATCGGACGGGCGGATATTGCCCGGCTGATGCTGACTCTCTCCCATCCGGACTATAACCGTCGGCCCCGGAATTACACCGGATCTGCTGACCTTCACCGTGGTGAAGCGCTCGCGGGCTTCATTCGCAATGGAATGTTTACCGCCGGTGGGGACTTTCACCCCGCCCTGAGATAGCGTGATTACTATACCCCCGATAAATCATCTCAGCCAGTGGTTATTTTTACCGGGGGCTCAAAATGAGAACTCAGACTGGTTCAGAATCCCGTAACAGGTTACTATTTGCGGCATAACGATCCTCAGGCTCAGAAAGGAAAAATCATGATTGACCCGAAAAAAATTGAACAGATTGCCACACAGCTGCAAAGCGCGCTGCCGAAAGGTGTGCGGGAGATCGGAGCGGATATCGATAAAAAGATGCGTGCCATTTTACAGTCACAACTCGGTAAGCTGGATTTAGTCAACCGCGAAGAGTTTGATGTGCAGACTCAGGTGCTGCTGCGCACCCGCGAAAAACTGTCGCAGATGGAAAAACGTCTGGCAGAGCTGGAAGCGCGTCTGGCGGAAAAAGGCGGCGAATAATGACAACAGGAGATACGCCGTGCGTATCTCCTGCATAATCAGCCGGTTACTTTGATTTATTGATCGTATTGATGATATTGGTGGTGGAAATGCCATCCTCAAAATTGAGGACTTTCACTTCCCCGCCAGCTGCCCGCACTTCCTCACTGCCTGCGATCTCCTCCGGACGGTAATCCCCGCCCTTCACCAGCACATCCGGCAGAACAGAAGCGATCAGACGCTGCGGCGTATCTTCCTCAAACGGCACCACCCAGTCCACGGCACCCAGCGCACCAAGCACAATCATCCGCTGATCCAGCGGGTTAACCGGACGGCTTTCGCCTTTCAGACGTTTGGTGGAAGCATCACTGTTCACTGCCACAATCAGGCGATCCCCCAGTTTGCGCGCATTGGCAAGGTAAGAGACGTGCCCGGCGTGCAGAATATCGAAACAGCCGTTGGTCATCACCACTTTCTCGCCGCGCTGACGGGCATCCGCCACCGCCTGATGCAGCTCTGCTTCAGTCATCACACCAAAGCCGTTATCGCTGCGGCCACGCACGGCATTTTCCAGCTCAACCGGTGATACGGTGGATGTCCCCAGCTTACCGACCACAACACCTGCAGCGGCATTGGCCAGCGCACAGGATTCATCCAGGGTTTTCCCGGCAGCCAGCGAGGTTGCCAGCACACCGATTACCGTGTCTCCGGCACCGGTCACATCAAACACTTCCTGCGCCTGTGTCGGCAGATGCAGGGCAGGCTGTCCCGGACGCAGCAGGCTCATGCCCTGCTCGGAACGGGTCACCAGCAGTGCCTGCAAATCGAAATCACGGATAACTTTCAGGCCTTTTTCTTCGATATCGGCATTATCAGTGCATTTCCCGGCTACGGCCTCAAACTCAGACATATTCGGCGTCAGCAGGGTGGCACCGCGATAACGGGCGAAATCGGTGCCTTTCGGATCGATCAGGATCGGCACGCCGGATTTACGGGCCAGTGCGATCATCTCTTCCACATGCGCCAGTGCGCCTTTGGCATAATCAGACAGCACCAGCGCACCGATGTGCGGCAGTGCCTGTGCGATACGCTCAAGCATCGGCTGCGGATCAACATCCGAAAAACCTTCTTCAAAATCCAGGCGGATCAGCTGCTGGCTGCGGGATAAGACACGCAGCTTGGTGATCGTCGGGTGTGTCGGCAGGCCGACAAAATCACAGCGGACTTTCACATCATTCAGGCGCTCAGTCAGTGCGCGGGCGGCATCATCAATACCGGTCAGCCCCACGAGGCGCGAATTTGCGCCCAGAGACGCGATATTCATGGCCACGTTTGCCGCGCCGCCGGGGCGCTCTTCAATTTCAGTGACTTTCACCACCGGTACCGGGGCTTCCGGGGAGATCCGGTTGGTCGGGCCGTGCCAGTAACGGTCTAACATCACATCACCGACGACTAAAACTGCGGCATTCTGAAAATCCGGGAGTGTTACTTTCATCCCCTGCTCCACCTTATGAATAACGAAATTGTTACTGATAATATCACAAACCGGCTGCCGGACAGAAAATCCCGCGTGCGGCAACCGGTGCTTATTCCCCGAGCCAATGCTGCCAGCGGGCGCGGACAAATTCGCGCTCAGCAGCAAATTCCGTCAGCGGCACCACGCCGGATTTATCCTGTAAAGAAAGATGATGCAGTCTGTCACGCATCATAATATAGGCCGCTGTCAGCCGCAGTGACTCCTCTTCCGGCATCACATCATAATCAGCCATCAGCTCAAAAATCCGGACATTATCAGACCAGCGTATCAGCGCCTTATTCTCCGGCGCGAAACGCAGCACCAGATACTGGGCGATAAATTCAATGTCCGTGATCCCGCCCGGATCGGTTTTGATGTTAAACACGCTGTCGTCACGGCTGCCGAGATGCTGATACATCTTTTCGCGCATCTCACGGACATCCAGTTTCAGCTGTGCGTTATCACGCTGACGGCACAGAATATCGCGGCGTATACCGTCAAAACGGGCGGCAATCGCCTCATCACCATAGACCTGACGGGCGCGGATCAGCGCCTGATGTTCCCAGGTCCAGGCACTGTTCTGCTGGTAATCCGCAAATGCCTCCAGCGTGCTGACCAGCATCCCGGCTTCCCCGGACGGACGCAGACGGGCATCCACCTCATACAGCACGCCGGATGATGTACGGGTGCTGAACAGATGCATAATGCGCTGCGCCAGCCGCAGATAGAACTGCCGCGCGTCGATCTCACGCGGGCCGGTGGTTTGTGTTCCTTCCGGGCAATCCAGCAGAAACACCAGGTCGAGATCAGAACTGTAGCCCAGCTCCCGGCCGCCCAGCTTGCCGTAGCCGATCACCGCAAAACCTTTATCCCCGCCGCGGGTCAGATGCGCAGGTTCGCCGTAACGTCTGACCATCTGCCCCCACGCCTGCTGAACCACGGCGCCGATCATCGCTTCTGCCAGCCAGGTGAGATGATCACTCACTTTCATCACCGGCAGCACGCCGGTGATATCTTCCGCTGCGATCCGCAGCAACTGCGCCTGCTTAAACTGGCGCAGTGCCTCAAGCTGTTGTTCCTCATCGTCCTCCTGAACCCGCATCAGATACTGACGCAGCTCATCACGGTACGCATTCAGCGGCAGCGGCTGATAAAGTGAAGCCGGATCCAGCAGTTCATCCAGCAGCAACGGATGGCGCGCCAGCTGCACGGCAATCATCGGGGATGCCGCACACAACCGCACCACATGGGTCAGTACCACATCGGATTCCAGCAGCAGTTCCAGATAGGTTGTCCGGCTGACAATGCTGAGCAGCAGCGGCGTCAGGCGCTGCAACACCCGTTGTGTATCCGGCTGGGATACCAGTTTCGCCAGCAGTTTGGGCAGCAGGTGATCCAGCACATCCCGTCCGCGCGGCCCGATGGTCCGCTTGCCGAGATCCTGCCGGAACCCCTGTAAACCGGTAAGAAACTGTGCGGCATCCTCCTCATTCAGTTCAAACAATGAGGTAATATCCGTCAGTTCCGGCTCACTCTCCCACAACGAAATAAATGGCTGTAAGGCGGTTTCATCCTCACTTTCCTCATCATCATCGCCGATAAGATCAGTAAAAATCTGATGCACTGCCGCCATTTTGCTGTTCAGCACCGTTTCCAGATCCGCCCACGAAGCGGCATCCATCCCCTGAGCCAGCCGGGCCTGATCCAGCGGTGAGTCCGGCAGGGTCTGTGTCTGGCTGTCATTAATCGCCTGCAGCAGGTTTTCCAGCCGCCGCAGATACACGTAAGCATCCAGTAACTGCGCAACCTGCTCCTCACCGAGCAGCCCCAGACGGGCAATTTCGGCCAGCGCCGCATGCAGGGATTGTGTCTGTAATCCCGGCTCACGTCCGCCGCGGATCAGCTGAAAGACCTGGGTGATAAACTCCACTTCCCGGATGCCCCCGGCACCGAGTTTAATATTGCTGGTCAGCCCGCGCCGCCGGACTTCACGGCCAATCATACCTTTCATATTGCGCAGAGACTGGATCACACTGAAATCAATATAGCGGCGGTAAACAAACGGGCGCAGCATCCGGCGCAGCATCTCACTGAAAGCAGAATCATCACGGCCGAGAATACGCGCTTTGACCATCGCATAGCGCTCCCAGTCACGGCCCTGCTCCTGATAATAATCTTCCAGGGCGGAGAAACTGAACACCAGCGGCCCGCTGTCGCCAAACGGCCGCAGCCGCATATCCACGCGGTAGACGAAACCGTCCGCCGTGGTGTGATCCAGCATTCTGATAATTTTTTGTCCCAGACGGGTAAAGAACTGCGCATTTTCCAGCTCACGGCGGCCCCCCTGTGTGACACCGTTTTCCGGATAAGCAAAAATAAGATCAATATCGGAGGAAAAATTCAGTTCGCCGCCACCCAGTTTTCCCATCCCGAGGATCAGCAGCGGCATCGCGCTGCCGTCTGCCGAACAGGGCGTGCCCCAGTCCGCACAACAGCGCTGATAAAGCCAGTCACGGGCGGCGATAATCAGCACTTCCGCCAGTTCACTGAGCTGACGCAGTGTCTCTTCCGTTGTGCTCCGGCGCAGGATCTGCATGACCGCAATGCGCATCAGCATCTGATAACGGAACAGGCGCAGCACCCGCATCACATCCTCTTCCTGTGCGGTATCTGCCATCATCTCCGTCAGGCGGGCGGCATAATTCTGCCATTCATCCGGCTGCGGCGGGGTGTCACGGAGGGCAGAGAGCCAGTCCGGATGGCGGATACACTGCTCCGCCACAAAATCACTGCCGGCAAAAATCAGCGCTTCCTGTTCAGAATACGGCACCAGTCCGGTATCAAGCCGGGCGGTTACCCGCTCAGCGGCTTGCCGGAGTATCGGGGTCAGCGGCAGCATCAATGTTCCTTTTGTTATCAGATTCACATAACAGCTCAGCACCGGTTACGGCATGGCAGGAGCCGCCATCCACAGTGCGAAAACCCATTGCGTGAAAGCCAGTTTACACTGCAACCATACCGGACTGAAACAGACATCCGCAGATTTTGCATCCGCCGCCGCCAGTGCCGATGCCACCTCCGGCAGCGGGCAGTCACGGACAAAATCAGGCACTGCGCCGGGATAGTTGTCCGCCAGTATCAGCAGCAGAGAAAGGGTTTGCCGCAATGCCGGTAATGCACCGTCCGCATCCAGCAGCCAGGCTTCTTCCAGGCTCTGCCACTGTTTGATCAGACGGACAACCACATCCGTCAGCGGAGTCTGCGGATCCCACTCTGTGAACAGTTCAGGCAGTTCCGGTACCGGGGCGCCCTGAGCCAGCCAGTAACCGCGCGCCGCTTTGCTGCGTCCGGCAAGGCGCAGCCCCGGTAATTCAGCCAGGGCTTTGGCTGCTGTCAGCAAATCAGCGGCGGTGCCCTCTTTCAGCTCCATCTCAAATTCACAGATAGGGTGTTCTGCTTCTCCGGCAACCACACTGCCCTGATCCAGCACCGCTTCCACCACACTGTGATTGACCGTCAGCAGCCACTTTTCACGGGCGAAATCGGTGGTAAAGCGGGCACGCAGTGATGATTGCAGCGCCGCGACATCCGTTTCCGGCGGCCAGACGTCAGCAGGCAGTGCTGATAAATCCAGTTCCGGGCGGGACAGCGGGATATTATATTCAGGTCGCTGATGCAATCCGCCGATATCGTTTCCGGCGGTTTTCAGGGTCATTTCATATTCGGTATCACACCCCCGGATCCGCAGCCCCATGTCCCACTGCCGCAGTGTGTCGTCAGCTGTTTCAAAATAGCTGTTGGTCAGGCGGACAGCACGGAAATGCTGATGAGGAAAAGTGGTCAGCGCGGCGATCACCGCCGTGATAGCTTCCGGTTTTACTGCAAATTTCAGTTCTGTTTCGTAATCACTCATAGACATTCCCGTAATCTTATACCGTTATTTATCGTCAGTCTGACCCTGCATTCGTGATAAAGATGACACTCATTTGTTATAAACAGCCGGATTTTTCGCTGTTTATCCACTTTATCCCGTCATTTATTCCGCTGTTAAGAGTAATCTCATGGCTGTTTACCGTTTGCACCCGCACACTTAACTCATTAGTATGCTATTCATAACCAACGATTGATAAAGCTTATGACGATGAAAAAACTCGCCTTACTCCCTTTGCTGTTTGCAGCAACCGTCAGCATTACCGCACATGCTGAAGAAATCCGTTATGTCTCTGATGACCTCTCCACCTATGTTCACAGCGGCCCGAGCAACCGCTACCGCATTGCCGGCTCACTCAATTCCGGTGAAAAAGTCACCGTTCTTGATGTGAATAATGAAAGCGGTTTTGTCCGTGTCCGTGACAGTAAAAACCGCGATGTCTGGTTACCGAAAGAGCTGCTGAGCACAACGCCGAGCCTGAAAGAGCGCGTACCGGCGATGGAAGAAGAAATTAAAACTCTGCGCGGCAAACTCGCCAATATCGACGGCACCTGGAACGAAAAAACGGCTGACATGCAAAACCGTGTGGCTGCCAGTGATGATATCATTAATAACCTGAAAAAAGAGAATGACAGCCTGCGTAATCAGGTTGTGGTCGCAAAGAAAAAACTGGATGCCATCAGTGTTCAGCTGGATGACAAACAGCGCGATATTATCCTGCAATGGTTTATGTACGGCGGCGGTGTAGCCGGTGCCGGTCTGCTGCTGGGCCTGCTGCTGCCGCATATGATCCCGCGCCGCAAGAAAAAAGATCGCTGGATGAACTGAGCCTCACAGTAACCACAGTACGGAGAGACACGTGGATATTTATCTGGTCGGCGGTGCCGTCCGTGATGCCCTGCTCGGACTGCCTGTTTCTGACAGAGACTGGGTGGTCGTCGGTGCCACCCCTGAGATGATGCTGGCGCGCGGCTATCAGCAGGTCGGACGTGATTTTCCTGTTTTTCTCCATCCGGATACCCGGGAGGAGTATGCCCTGGCGCGGACAGAGCGGAAAACCGGAGCCGGATACACCGGATTTGCCTGTTACAGCACGCCGGATGTCACGCTGGAAGATGATTTACAGCGCCGGGATCTGACCATCAATGCCATGGCGCAATCGGCTGACGGCACGCTGCATGACCCGTATCACGGGGCGGATGATCTGAAAAACCGGGTGCTCCGTCATGTTTCTGCGGCGTTTACAGAAGATCCGCTGCGTGTGCTGCGGGTGGCGCGTTTTGCTGCCCGTTTTGCACCGCAGGGATTTGTGATTGCGCCGGAAACCCTCGGGCTGATGTCTGCCATCACGCAGCAGGGAGAACTTACTCATCTGACGGCGGAACGGGTCTGGAAAGAGACAGAAAAAGCCCTGAACAGCCTGCGTCCGGATATCTATTTCGCGGTACTGCGTGATTGCGGTGCGCTGGCGGTGCTGTTTCCGGAGCTGGAAACCCTGTTCTGCACCACTGACGGGCAGACCGGTTATGACATTCTGACCGCCGCACTCCTGCGCCGGACAGTGCTTCTGACAGACAGCACAGATATCCGCTTTGCTGCGCTGTGCCTTTACCTGAGCTGTCACAGTACCGCAGAGGGAACAGCCGCAATTCAAAAGATGTCTGAACGCCTGCGGGTGCCGAACCCGGCACGGGATCTGGCTCTGCTTGCCACCCGTGATTACCGGACTGTTCATGACATCAGCCATCTGACGGCAGACGATATCATTACCCTGTTTGATTCACTGGATGCTTGGCGCAAGCCTGAGCGCATTTCTCAGCTGGCGATCCTCTGTGAGGCGGATTACCGCAGCCGGATAGCACCGGACGCAGCAGATTATCCGCAGGGAAAATTACTGGCTGAGGCTTTCACGCTGGTACAACAGGTTGCCGTCAAACCGGTGATTGAGGCCGGTTTTAAAGGCGCGGACATCAAAGCCGAGCTCTCCCGCCGCCGCGCTGAGGCTATCCGGGAGTGGCAACAAAAAAGCCGTTCATGATGAACGGCTTTTTTCACTTCAGCTGCGGATGATTATTTCTCCGCAGACTCCATACCCACTAACCCGACTTTCAGATATCCCGCTTTGCGCAGGGCATCCATAATGCCCATCAGCGTTTCATAATCGACTGTTTTATCTGCCTGGAAGAAGATCGTGGTTTCCTTATTGGATTCCGTGGTCTGATCCAGGATCTGAGCCAGTGTTTCTTTTGTGACTTCCTGCTCGCCCACCAGCAGCTGGTTATCCGCTTTCACCGTCAGGAAGACCGGTTTTTCCGGGCGCGGCTGTGGTTTTGCCGTTGAGGCAGGCAGATTCACTTTGATATCAACGGTTGCCAGCGGTGCGGCCACCATAAAGATGATCAGCAGAACCAACATCACATCAATAAAAGGTGTGACGTTAATTTCATGCAATTCGCCGCTGTCATCCGACTCTTCGTTAAGACGCATTGCCATCAGATATTACCCTGCTTTGCTGTCTGCCAGGTCGAGATCACGGCCCAGCCATAAAATAGTGTGTGCTGCGGTATCACCCAGATCACCACGGTAAGCGGAAATCATACGGGCAAAGATGTTGTAGATAACGACCGCAGGAATTGCCGCGACCAGACCCAGTGCCGTTGCCAGCAGTGCTTCTGCGATCCCCGGCGCCACAACCGCGAGGTTGGTGGTCTGTGAGTGGGCGATACCGATAAAGCTGTTCATGATACCCCATACGGTACCAAACAGACCGACAAACGGTGAGATAGCCCCGATAGTCGCCAGATAACCGTTACCGCGCCCCATATGACGGGCAACACCGGCAACAATACGCTCCTGGCGGAATGCCACACGATCTTTAATACCACTCAGGTCACGACTTTTTTCTGATGCCGTCCGTTCAGTCACGGCGTCAAGTACCAGCATCCGGGTGACGCTCTTTTTCCCGAATGTATCGGCGATGGCTGCGGCTTCATCCAGCGAGCGGGCATCTTTGATAGCAGCCGCTTCACGGCGGATACGGCGGCGGGAAGCGATAAGATCAGCACCCTTGGCAAAGAAAATAGACCAGGTAATCACTGAGGCGATAATAAGGCCGATCATAACCGTTTTAACGATAACATCCGCGCCCTGATACATGGAAATCACGGACAATTCCGCCGCAAAGCCACGGTTACCGTCTGCCGGTGCAGCACTGATTTCCTGAACAGAAACATCGGTTGCAGATACCGGGGCTGCCGGTTGTTCCGGTGTCTGAGCAGGCTGAGCGGCTGTTGCTGCCGGCGCGGTGACAGGTGTTGTTGTCGCTGGTGTGACAGCAGCAGTGTTGTCTGCGAATGCACTGCCGGTTAAACATAATGCCAATAGCACAGAAACGGTCAAATTACGCATCAGTTGGCCTTCAACTCTCTTTTGTTATGAACTCTTTCTCAGCAAAAAATAAATCGTGTTATTCATCGCTACCCAAAAACGAAACCCGCTGATCATACCAAACCCTGAGCAATTTGATAGTAATTATCATTACCGTTTACCAAAAAAATGCGATTCCGGCGGAAAATACCACACAGAATGCTAAGGGTTTTCAGCAGTCTGCCCAGTGCCCTCACAAATAAAACGCACAGGAACTGTACACAGGATATGATTCACCAGCCTCCCTTTATACCGTCAGTGAATCGGAAGAAAAACCCGATCAAATCAAACGAGTGAGCAATTTTTACGATACACTGTCTGTACCGTTGTTCCGGATCTCGTTTTACAGGAAATCTAATGTCTAGTTTATCAGAGATTGTGAGTGCGCTCTGGTCTCACGATTTTGCCACACTCTCTAATCCCGAAGTCCTCTGGCTGGTTTACGCTATCCTCTTCACCGTTATTGTGCTGGAGAACGGCATTCTGCCCACCGCGTTTCTGCCCGGGGATACCCTGCTGATTTTGTCAGGCGCACTGATTGCGAAGGGCGTGATGGATTTCCTGCCGACGCTGGCCATTCTGACCGCCGCCGCCGGGTTCGGCAGCTGGCTGGGTTTTGTTCAGGGGCGCTGGCTGAGTGATACCAAAACCGTCAGGCGCTGGATGACGCAGATCCCGAAAAATTATCATCAGAAAGCCGAAGTGCTGTTTAACCGCCACGGTCTGTATGCCCTGCTGATTGGTCGTTTTCTCGGTTTTGTCCGTACTCTGCTGCCGATGCTGGCAGGTCTTTCCTCACTGCCGGCCCGCCGTTTTCAGTTCTTTAACTGGCTGAGCGGATTCCTCTGGGTGGCGATTATTACCACCTTCGGGTATGTGCTCAATCAGATCCCGTTTGTCAAAGCACATGAAAAAACCGTAATGACCGCGCTGCTGCTGATCCCGGTCTTTTTCCTGATTGTCGGTGTCGGGGCATCCCTGTATTTGTTGATCCGCCACTACCGCAGACGCCGTGCCCTGCTTAACCGCAGACGTCACCGCGTTCATAAGAAGTAAGCTAAGGGCACCTGAGGGTGCCTTTTTGCTGCCTGCCGGACAGCACAATACGGTTCGCCACCACACCCGCCCTGATTTACACTACACTTAATGGTTATCCGCTTCATTTTTCCTAATCTTACCCGGAGAAATAATGAACAATTTCACGCTTTTCACCCCGACAAAAATCCGTTTCGGCAAAGGACAAATCGCCAAACTCAGTAGTGAAATCCCGAAAGATGCCAACGTTTTGATGCTGTACGGCGGCGGCAGTATTAAGCGTAACGGTGTTTACGAACAGGTACTGACTGCCCTGGATGGTTATGATGTCCATGAATTTTCAGGTATCGAGCCGAACCCGGCCTATGAAACACTGGTAAAAGCGATCGTATATATCCGTGAGCATGACATCAGTTACCTGCTGGCAGTCGGCGGCGGCTCCGTTATCGACGGCACCAAGTTTATTGCCGCTGCCGTGGATTATCCGGGCGATCCGTGGGACATCATCACTACCGGAGGCCGCAATATCCGCAGTGCACTGCCGATTGCCTGTGTGCTGACACTGCCGGCCACCGGCTCTGAAACCAACTGTTTTTCTGTGGTCAGCCGCCGTGAAACCGGTGACAAGCAATCATTCGGTCACCCGCTGGTGCATCCGAAATGCGCGATTCTTGATCCGCAGACTACGTACACTCTGCCGCCGCGCCAGACAGCCAACGGCGTGATCGATGCCTTTATTCACACTCTCGAGCAGTATCTGACGTATCCGGTGAATGCCAAAATTCAGGACCGGTTTGCAGAAGGCATTCTGCTGACGCTGATTGAGGAAGGCCCGAAAGTACTCGCTAATCCGGAAGATTATGACAGCCGCGCCAATGTGATGTGGGCAGCCACCCAGGCACTGAGCGGGCTGATTGGCGCCGGTGTGCCGCAGGACTGGGCAACACACGCACTGGGCCATGAAATTACCGCGCTGTACGGATTAGATCACGCGCAAACTCTGGCTATTGTATTACCGGCACTGCTGCGGGAAAAACGCAAAACCAAACGCGAAAAATTATTACAGTACGCTGAGCGCGTCTGGCATCTGACAGACGGTTCCGAAGAAAGCCGGATTGAGTGCGCCATTGAAGCAACCCGCGTTTTCTTTGAAGATCTGGGCGTAAAAACCCGCTTCTCTGATTATCAGATTGATGACAGCGGCATTCCCAAACTGGTTGCCAAACTCACCGAACACGGCCAGACCGCCCTGGGTGAACACCAGGACATCACACCGGAAGTCAGTGAACGGATCTACCGGGCTGCCGTCTGATACACTATAAATACTGATTGGAGGCCACATGAACAAACCTGCATTAGTTACCTTATCTGACGGACACTTAATGCCGCAACTGGGGCTGGGTGTCTGGAAAGCCGGAAACGACGTGGTTGGCGCTGCGGTGCAGGCCGCACTGGAAACCGGTTACCGTCTGATTGATACTGCCGCGATTTATCAGAACGAGGAAGGTGTCGGTGAAGCACTGAAAGCGACCACCGTTCCCCGCGACGAGTTGTTTATCACCACCAAACTGTGGAACAGCGATCAGCAGCACGCCGGTAAAGCGCTGGAAGAGAGCCTGAAAAAGTTACAGCTCGATTATGTGGATCTGTATTTGATCCACTGGCCCGCACCGGCAGAAGACCATTATGTTTCCGCCTGGGAGCAGCTGATTGAATTACAGAAATCCGGACTGACCCGCAGTATCGGCGTCTGTAATTTTGATATCGGGCATTTGCAGCGCATTATCCACAAAACCGGCGTGGCACCGGTACTCAATCAGATTGAGCTTCACCCGCTGCTGCAACAACGTGAACTGCAGGCCTGGAATGCGACCCATTCTATTCATACTGAATCCTGGAGCCCGCTGGCACAGGGGGGGGAAGGTGTTTTTGATACTGATGTCATTCAGGCATTAGCGGCAAAATATCAGAAAACCCCGGCGCAGATAGTGATTCGCTGGCATCTGGATCGCGGATTGATTGTGATACCAAAATCAGTCACGCCTTCACGGATTCAGGAAAACTTTGATGTCTTTGATTTCCGTCTGGAGAAAGAAGAACTCTCACACATTCAGTCTCTGGATTCTGATACCCGCTTAGGACCGGATCCAAAAGAATTTAATTAATTTAGTTAGTTACTGTCTGAAAGCCATCTGTATAAATTATACAGGTGGTTTTTATTTATCTGATAACCATCATACAAAAAACTATTTTTATATAGTCTCATGAAAAAAATATTACCGGAAAATAAAAAAGGGGAAATACACGAACGCAATATGCATTTCCCAAAGCATGGCAAATATAGCAGGATTAATTATCTGAATTTCAGTCTTACTGTCATTAATATAATTAATTCACTATTTATTAAAAATAAATTCAAACGTCGATATGAAAGGAGGAGTATATGAAACATGACCTTTCAGTCACAATAACATAGCGTTACCATTCAAGGTTAACCGCCATGTTGTACATCACGTCGTTCGAACCGGTGTATGCCATACCGGTCTTCACGGCGATGTTCTCGTTGAACCGGTAACCGGTTCCCACTGCAACTGCCTGAGTGGACTGGTATCCGCCCACAGCCGCAGTGATATTCAGTTTGCCGACACCGTACGGCTGGAATAAACCATTCAGTGCCGCGCTGGCCGCCAGGCCGTTATCAAGACGCTCGTTGGTTTCACGTAAATCCTTTTCCAGGGAACGCAGATCCTGGCGGTTTTTCAGGATATCCAGCGTGTTTTTCTCAACTTTCACTTTCTGTTCAGCAATATGCCGTGTGTTTTGATTAGCAATATTTGTGGCCGTACCGGCTTTTTTCGATGCGTTGCTGATACGGGTATCCATCTTCGCCACATCCGCTTCCAGCGCTAACGTGGCATCAGTGATAGCGGAGGTCACCACTTTAGCGGATTCGAGCAATTTTTTGTTTTTTGCGATATCCCGGGACTGTACGCCGAGTTGGTTCTTGTTTTCGCGGATATCTTTCTCACTGGTATACGCCGAATGTTTTGCAAAACCGGCCTGCAGCTCCACTGCCCGGACTTTATTTTTCAGTTTGTCAACGTCAGTTTCCAGTTCTTCTGTTGCACTGAGAAGTGACTGAGTGACGACCTTGGCCGATTTAGCGTGATTCTGTTCTTCGAGTAATAAGTACTCATTTGAATACAGAACATGTTCCAGCGGTATAATCCGTTTATCAACATACCTCTGGTGTGCTTCAGATTCCTTCTCAACTTCTTGTTTTATTAACGCAGGAAGGGTACCGATAAGTGTATTGTTGTGCTCCGCTTTTCTGGCGGTAATATCCAGTTGAGCATCCATCGCCTGCGTTTTATTTTCTAAAAACTCATTCTGTTCTTCTAATGTATTAACCCGTCCGCTGGTGTCAGTCACTGTCTGATGTATCTGTGTGACTCTGCCATCCAGTTCTGCTGCTTTTTTCGATGAGTCTTTCCGGACATCATCCACATACTCATAGTTCTCTAAAATAAATTGACCAAGACTTTGTGTAACCTGCTCTATTTCAGAAACACCAACTGCACGATCACCGTCTGCTTTTTCTCCGGCGAATTCAAATAAAGTACCTGAGCCAAGACCATGAGGTGTAACCTCTGTAAATGACTGTGCATTTGCTGTGTGTATAAATAAAGGTGAAATAATTAAAGCTAATATACTTTTTTTCATGGGGTTATCCTGATAACAGTTAAAATCAATCTGCCGAAAATATACTGACAACCACCCGAAAAAAGAATAAACAAAAAGTAAACACAAAAAAAAGCAAAAAACATAATTAAGATATCATTCTTATTGAATTTATTTTTAATTCTCACTTATATATAAAGATATAAAAAAATCCGCCGCAGCGGATTTTTTATACTAATTAATCACCTTATTTATCCGTAATCAGGCTGTGCATTTCCTGCACTGAAATCACTCTCTCTGTCGGATCCATATTCAGAGACAGCGTGGTGGCAAAGCCGCCGTTCATGGTGGTGTCGTAATGCACTTTATATTGCAGGGCACTGCGGCGGATCACTTTGGAATCCTCAATCGCCTGACGTCCGGCGGTGGTATTCACAATGTAATCGTATTCACCATTTTTAATTCTGTCCTGAATATGTGGGCGACCTTCATGTACCTTATTCACCAGACGCGGGTTAATACCGGCCTCACCCAGCACAATCGCAGTACCGTGTGTGGCATCCAGCTCAAAACCCTGTTTCAGCAGTTTTGCCGCCAGATCCACCACCCGTGCTTTATCCCCTTCACGGACAGAGAGCAGCGCACGGCCTTTTTTCTTCAGTGAGGAAGAGCTGCCGAGCATCGCTTTGGCAAAGGCTTCCGCAAAGGTGCGCCCCACGCCCATCACTTCCCCGGTTGAGCGCATTTCCGGCCCTAAAATCGGGTCAACGCCCGGGAATTTGTTGAACGGCAGCACCACTTCTTTCACCGAGTAGTACGGCGGGATAACTTCTTTTGTCATGCCCTGCTGCGCCAGGGTCTGTCCGGCCATCACACGGGCTGCGACTTTCGCCAGCGGCACCCCGGTGGCTTTGGAGACAAAAGGCACTGTACGCGCCGCACGCGGGTTGACTTCAATCAGATACACTTCGTTATCTTTGACCGCGAACTGGGTGTTCATCAGGCCGCGCACGCGCAGTTCCATCGCCAGTTTTCTCACCTGGTCGCGCATCACGTCCTGAATTTCCTGACTCAGCGTGTAAGCCGGTAACGAGCAGGCAGAATCGCCGGAGTGAACCCCCGCCTGTTCGATGTGCTCCATAATGCCGCCAATCAGCACCTGCTCACCGTCACAGATAGCATCGACATCCACTTCAATCGCATCATCGAGGAAGCGGTCGAGCAGCACTGGTGCGTCATTGGAGACGCTGACCGCGTTCTGGAAGTAACGGCGCAGGTCTGTTTCGTCGTAGACGATTTCCATCGCACGGCCGCCCAGCACATAAGAAGGACGCACCACCAGCGGATAACCAATCTCTTTTGCCCGTTCAACCGCCTGCTCAATATTGGATACTGTGGCGTTTGCCGGTTGTTTCAGGCCGAGGCGGACAACCGCCTGCTGGAAACGCTCGCGGTCTTCCGCGCGGTCAATCGCATCCGGGCTGGTACCGATAACCGGCACACCGGCGGCTTCCAGGCTGCGCGCCAGTTTCAGCGGGGTCTGACCGCCGTACTGGACAATCACACCGGCCGGTTTCTCGACACGCACGATTTCCAGTACATCTTCCAGTGTTACCGGTTCGAAATAGAGGCGGTCAGAGGTGTCGTAGTCAGTGGAAACGGTTTCCGGGTTGCAGTTAACCATAATGGTTTCGTAGCCGTCTTCACGCAGCGCCATCGCCGCGTGTACGCAGCAGTAGTCAAATTCAATGCCCTGGCCGATACGGTTCGGCCCGCCGCCGAGCACCATGATTTTCGGTTTATCGTTGTTCGGCTGCGCTTCACACTCTTCTTCATAGGTAGAGTAGAGATAGGCGGTGTCGGTGGCAAATTCCGCCGCGCAGGTATCCACACGCTTGTAAACCGGCCATAACTGGTAGCTGTCACGCAGTTTGCGGATTTCAGCTTCCGCCACACCGACCAGTTTTGCCAGCCGCGCATCCGCAAAGCCTTTGCGTTTCAGGTGACGCAGGAATTCCGGGGTCAGGCCGTTAATTCCGACTTCCGCCACCTGCTCTTCCAGACGCACCAGTTCTTCAATCTGCACCAGGAACCAGCGGTCAATGTTGGTCAGGTTAAATACGCCATCAACTGACAGCCCGGCGCGGAATGCATCCGCGATATACCAGATCCGCTCACCGCCTGCTTCTTTCAGCTCACGGCGGATACGGGTCAGTGCATCCGGGTCATCCAAATTGACTTTCGGGTCAAAACCGGTCGCACCCACTTCGAGGCCGCGCAGCGCTTTTTGCAGCGATTCCTGCTGAGTGCGTCCGATAGCCATCACTTCACCGACGGATTTCATCTGTGTGGTCAGCCGGTCATTGGTACCGGCGAATTTTTCAAAGTTAAAGCGCGGAATTTTTGTCACAACATAGTCGATGGACGGCTCAAAAGAAGCCGGTGTCAGGCCGCCGGTGATGTCGTTTGACAGTTCATCCAGGGTATAACCGACCGCCAGTTTGGCGGCAATTTTGGCAATCGGGAAGCCGGTCGCTTTGGAGGCCAGCGCAGAGGAGCGTGATACACGCGGGTTCATCTCGATAACAATCAGGCGACCGGTTTTCGGGTTCACCGAGAACTGTACGTTGGAGCCGCCGGTTTCCACGCCGATTTCACGCAGTACCGCCATCGAGGCGTTACGCATGATTTGGTATTCTTTGTCAGTCAGGGTCTGTGCCGGAGCAACAGTGATGGAATCACCGGTGTGGATCCCCATGGCGTCGAAGTTTTCGATGGAGCAGACAATAATGCAGTTATCCTTTTTGTCCCGCACTACTTCCATTTCATACTCTTTCCAGCCAATCAGCGATTCATCAATCAGCAGTTCATTGGTCGGGGAGAGATCCAGGCCGCGGGTACAGATTTCCTCAAATTCTTCACGGTTATACGCGATACCGCCGCCGGTGCCGCCCATGGTGAATGACGGGCGGATAATGCACGGGAAGCCGACATCATCAGCGACCGCAAACGCTTCTTCCATGGTGTGTGCGATACCGGAACGGGCTGTATCCAGACCGATTTTTTTCATCGCGATATCGAAACGGCGGCGATCTTCGGCTTTATCAATCGCATCGGCTGTCGCGCCAATCATTTCGACACCGAACTCCGCCAGCACGCCGTGGCGTTCCAGATCCAGCGCACAGTTCAGCGCGGTTTGTCCGCCCATAGTCGGCAGAACGGCATCCGGGCGCTCTTTTTCGATGATTTTGCGCACCACTTCCCAGTGAATCGGCTCGATGTAAGTCGCATCCGCCATTTCCGGGTCGGTCATAATGGTTGCCGGGTTGGAGTTGACGAGGATAACGCGGTAACCCTCTTCGCGCAGCGCTTTACACGCCTGGGCGCCGGAGTAGTCAAATTCACAGGCCTGACCGATAACAATCGGACCGGCGCCTAAAATCAGGATGCTGCTGATATCTGTACGTTTTGCCATTTTTCTGCTCCTGATCAGTGACGGGCGTTTTTCATCAGTTCAATAAAGTGGTCGAACAGCGGGGCGGCATCGTGCGGGCCCGGGCTGGCTTCAGGGTGTCCCTGGAAGCTGAATGCGGGTTTATCATTACGGTGAATACCCTGCAATGTGCCGTCAAACAGTGACTTATGCGTGACGCACAGTGTCGCGGGCAGCGTCGCCTCATCCACCGCAAAACCGTGGTTCTGCGCGGTGATCATCACCACATCATTTTCAATGTCTTTAACCGGATGGTTGCCGCCATGGTGACCGAATTTCATTTTGATGGTCTTTGCACCGCTGGCAAGTGCCAGTAACTGGTGCCCCAGGCAGATGCCGAACAGCGGGATATCGGTTTCCAGAAAACGGGTGATAGCCTTAATCGCATAATCACACGGTGCCGGGTCACCCGGGCCATTGGAGAGGAAAATGCCGTCCGGGGCCATTTTCAGCACCTCTTCCGCCGGGGTCTGTGCCGGGACGACGGTCAGACGGCAGCCGCGATCAACCAGCATGCGCAGAATGTTACGCTTGGCACCAAAGTCATACGCCACCACATGAAACGGCAGCTCTTCTGCTGTTTTATCCGCCGGTAAGCCGCCGTCCAGTGTCCATGAACCCTGCGTCCAGCTGTATGGCTGTGCGGTGGTGACTTCTTTCGCCAGATCCAGTCCGTTCAGCCCGCTGAAGCTCTGCGCATTTTTCAGGGCCAGTGCCGCATCCGGGTGTTCACCGGCGATGATGCAGCCGTTCTGAGCGCCTTTCTCGCGCAGTAAACGGGTCAGTTTGCGGGTATCAATATCGGCGATAGCCACAACGTTGCGGCGTTTCAGGTATTCGGAGAGGCTTTCTTCACTGCGGAAATTACTGGTGGTCAGCGGCAGGTCGCGGATAACGAGGCCTTGCGCATAGACATCCGGGGATTCTTCATCAGCACTGTTCGTGCCGGTATTACCAATATGGGGATAAGTGAGAGTGACTATCTGGCGGGAATAAGAGGGGTCGGTGAGAATTTCCTGATACCCCGTCATCGAGGTATTAAAAACGACTTCGCCGGTAACGGCACCCTCTGCGCCGATGGCGCGTCCGTGAAATGTGGTTCCGTCTTGCAGAACCAGGATTGCTGACTTAAACACAACACCCTCCGGAGGAATAATAAATCACAATTAGTGCATATTAATTCAGATTTAGGGCTATAAAGCAATGCCAAAATAGAAATTTAACCAAATTTTGACAAATTGCGGCGCATTCTAAAGATCGAACGGGCAGTTGTCCAGAAAAAATCGACTTTTTTATATTTTTTTACTCATCATGATCAAAACAGGCGGGCTGATAGGGATAAAACCGTGTCATTGTCAGCTTTATACTGAATTTTTGATGAGATGACTGAAAAAAAGGCTCACAACCGGAAAAAAAGATGAAAAAGGCAAAAACAGCGATAAAAAGGAGATCGATTGCGATAATAATGATAAAAAAAAGACATCAGACATGAAATTATAAAAAAAGAATATTTAAAGCAGTGATATATTAAAATATCACTGCCTTATCAATATGTTGTGATTTATATTTTATTATAAATTTTCCAGATCAAGCACATCCTTCATGGTAAATAAACCGTTCTTTTTATCACTCAGCCAGGCTGCAGCCTTAACCGCGCCATTTGCAAATGTCATCCTGCTTGAAGCCTTGTGGCTGATTTCAACACGCTCGCCGATATCCGCAAACATCGCGGTATGTTCGCCCACAATATCCCCGGCACGCACAGTGGCAAACCCGATAGTGTTCCGCTCCCGCTCCCCGGTATAACCTTCACGGCAGTACACCGCGCAATCCTTCAGGTCACCCCCCAGTGCCCCGGCAATAGATTCTCCCATTGCCAGCGCCGTTCCGGACGGTGCATCCACTTTATGACGATGGTGCGCTTCAATAATTTCAATATCAGTATAGTCGCCCATCACTTTGGCGGCCTTTTCCAGCAGTTTCAGCACCAGATTGACACCAACACTGAAATTCGCCGCAAAAACCACAGGAATGTGTTGTGCAGCCTGTGCAATAGCGGCTTTTCCGGCGTCATCAAACCCGGTGGTGCCGATAATCATCCCTTTGCCGTTAGCGGTACAGAACGCCAGATGTGTCAGGGTGCCTTCCGGACGGGTGAAATCAATCAGGATATCGAAATTGTCTTTCTGACTGTTCAGATCAGCCGTCAGGATCACGCCATTGCGGCCGGTACCAGCCAGTTCACCGGCATCAGTTCCGGTGAGTGAGGAGCCTTCGCGCTCAAATGCCGCCCCCAGCACCACATCATCATTCTGTGCAATCGCCTGAATCAGCTGGCGTCCCATGCGGCCACCGGCACCCGCAACCGCGAGCCGTAACTTACCCATATTTGTTATCCTCAGTTTTCTGTCTGTATGTCAGCAGATTAACGGCTGTCCGGCCGGATTACCAGTTACCTGCAGCTATCATCAGAAAATCACAATACAGCCCGCCGATTATCAGTAAAACTGTATTCACCGTGCTGCAGACAAAAAAAAGCAGAACCTGCGTTCTGCTTTGCTGTGTCAGACTTCTTTGATATCCACCCGTAACTCTTTCGGGACTTCAAAGATAATATTTTCCTCACGCCCCTCGAGCTGACTGATCTCATCCGCCCCCAGTTCCTGAAGACGGCTGATCACCTGCTGTACCAGCACATCCGGCGCGGATGCCCCGGCCGTCAGGCCGATAGTATCCACATCGCTCAGCCAGGCAGGATTAATGTCATCGGCAGAATCAATCAGATAAGACGGTTTTCCGACCCGCTGCGCCAGTTCCGCCAGCCGGTTGGAGTTGGATGAGTTTTTAGAGCCGACCACCAGCACCAGATCTGCCTGACCCGCCAGATCCCGTACCGCTTCCTGACGGTTGGTGGTGGCATAGCAGATATCATCTTTGCGCGGCCCGATAATTTTCGGGAAACGGGCATTCAGGGCATCAATAACTTCAGAGGTATCATCAACAGATAATGTGGTCTGCGTCATAAAGCTGAGGTTTTCCTCATCTTTGACTGTCAGTTTCCACACATCCTCCGGGGATTCCACCAGATACATGCCGCCTTCCGGGTTGTTGTACTGCCCCATCGTCCCTTCCACTTCCGGATGCCCGGCGTGGCCGATCAGAATGGCTTCTTTGCCTTTGCGGCTGGCGCGGGCGACTTCCATATGCACTTTGGTGACCAGCGGACAGGTGGCATCAAACAGCATGGTGAGATTACGGGAACGCGCTTCCTGACGGATCGCCTGTGAGACACCGTGGGCGGAGAAGATCAGAATGGCGTTATCCGGCACTTCAGCGATTTCCTCAATAAAAATCGCGCCGCGCTCACGCAGATCATTGACCACATAGCGGTTGTGCACGACTTCATGACGGACGTAGATAGGCGCACCGTATAACTCCAGCGCCCGCTCCACAATACTGATTGCCCGGTCAACACCTGCACAGAACCCCCGCGGGTTAGCCAGTAAAATACGCACGTTCAGCCTCCAAACCATCGCCCGGACGGGCAGTAAAACAAAAATTCAACATTTGCGCGCTACTATACCAGAGCCGTCCCCCTGACCGTAATGCTAATTATTGCTCTGTGTATTATGCAGTGACATCACGGACACTGATATCAAACGTTACATCCTGCCCGCACAGCGGATGGTTGAAATCCACCTCGACAGAATCTTCGGTAACAGATTTGATAATTCCCGGCATTTCGCTGCCGTTCATGGCGGTAAACAGCATGATCGTACCGGTTTCCGGCAGCCCGGCTTCCAGAAAATCAGCGGCAGAGAAAAACTGAATCAGATCCGGGCTCGGCTTGCCGAATACCGCTTCACCGGGCAGTGTGAAGGTTTTTTTATCCCCGGCGGATAAGCCCAGCAGCTCCTGCTCCAGTGCGTCAGACAAACTGCCGTCACCGAAACGGAACAGTGCAGGTTTGCCCTGTGCTTCTGTGGAATCCGCCACCGAGCCGTCAGACAGTGTTAAGGTGTAATCCAGTAATACGCTGTGATGTTCTGCAACCTGCATATGATTATTACTCTCTGTATCAGATAAAAAATATCCGCCTGGCGGCGGATATTCGGGTCATCAGTCTGATGATGTCTTGTTCTCCGGCTGATCGCTTTTCTTACCGTCAGGGATAAAGCTTTCAATAATGATAAGCCCCGCCCCGATGATGATCCAGCTGTCCGCCAGGTTGAACGTCGGCCAGTGCCAGTCACCGACATAAAAGTCGATGTAATCCACCACAAAACCGTGCATCAGGCGATCAAGCAGGTTACCGATCGCCCCGCCGATAATCAGTGCATAGGCAATATTACTGAGTTTATTGCGCGCACTGGTGCGGTACATCATCACTAATAATGTCACGGAGATACCGATAGCCACCGCTGTGAAGAACCAGCGCTGCCAGCCGCCCTGAGATGCGAGGAAGCTGAATGCGGCACCGTAATTCCGCACATAGGTCAGATTAAAGTACGGTATCAGTGATGTGGATTCATGCAGCCCGTAATTGGCTAAAATCAGCTGCTTTGAAATCGCATCCAGTACCAGTACCAGGACCGCCAGCCACAGCCAGCGTAATCCGGTCGAACACAGTGGTTTTTTCATTTATCAGGCAAACTTACGTTCTTCACCGTTTCCGGCTACGTTTGTCACACAACGGCCGCACAGTTCAGCATGTTCACTGTCCTGACCGATGTCGGTCGCATAATGCCAGCAACGCGGACACTTACTGCCTTCCGCTTTGCCGAAGCCGATGCGCAGGCCGTCCAGCTCACTGTTTACCGCACTTTCCGGTGCCGCAGACAGCGGTTTCACATCTGCCTGAGAGGTCAGCAGCACGAAGCGCAGTTCATTACCCAGTCTGTTCAGCTGTGCCGCCAGGGCATCATCCGCATACAGAGTCACCGCTGCTTCCAGTGATCCGCCGATCAGTTTATCGGCACGTGCCTGCTCCAGTACCTTGTTGACTTCACCACGCACCGCCAGCAGCGTTGCCCAGTAATCATCGTTCATGCTGTCCTGAGCATTCAGCCCGAACAGGCCGTCATACCACTCTTCAGTGAAGACGTACTGAGGACGTTTGCCCGGCATAACATTCCAGATTTCATCGGCGGTGAAGGACATGATCGGTGCCATCCAGCGAACCAGCGCTTCCGCGATATGGAACAGTGCGGTCTGGCAACTGCGGCGCGCCAGGCCATCGCTTTTCGCGGTGTACTGACGATCTTTGATGATATCCAGGTAGAAAGAACCCATTTCCACTGAGCAGAACTGCATCAGACGCTGCACCACTTCATGGAAATCATAGGCTTCATACGATTTCAGGATATCAGCCTGTGCCGCCAGCGCGCGGCCGACAGCCCAGCGGTCTGCCACAATCATCTCTTCCGGTTTCACCATATCGGTTTCCGGGTTGAAACCATTGAGGTTCGCCAGCAGGAAACGCGCGGTGTTACGGATACGGCGGTAAGAATCCGCAGAGCGTTTCAGGATTTCATCCGAAACGGCGATCTCACCCGAGTAGTCAGTAGAAGCAACCCACAGACGCAGGATATCCGCACCGAGTTTGTTCATCACATCCTGCGGGCTGATGGTGTTGCCCAGCGATTTGGACATTTTGCGTCCCTGACCATCGACGGTAAAGCCGTGAGTCAGTACTTCGCGGTAAGGCGCTTTGCCTTTCATCGCGGTGGACAGCATCAGTGAGGACATAAACCAGCCGCGGTGCTGGTCAGAACCTTCCAGATACATGTCCGCAGAATTGCCATGGAACTCAGGGCGGGCATCGACAACAGCAAAGTGGGTGGATCCGGAGTCAAACCAGACATCCAGGGTATCCGGCACTTTTTCATAGATATCGGCATCATCACCCAGCAGGTCACGCGGGTCGAGATCCCACCATGCCTGAATACCGTGCTCTTCCACACGTTTGGCAACCTCTTCCATCAGCTCCAGGGTACGCGGATGCAGTTCCTGGGTCTCTTTATGGACAAACAGAGACATCGGTGTGCCCCAGGTGCGCTGACGGGAGATACACCAGTCCGGACGATTTTCCACCATCGCGGTGATACGCGCTTCGCCCCAGCCCGGGATCCACTTCACGCCTTTGATTTCATTCAGAGACTGCGGACGCAGACCGTTCACATCCATCCCGATAAACCACTGCGGTGTGGCACGGAAAATGACCGGCGTTTTGTGACGCCAGCAGCACGGATAGCTGTGCGAAATATTTTCGCTGTGCAGCAGCGCGCCTTTCTCTTTCAGCAGTTCCAGAATGATGTCATTGGCTTTCAGCACAAACACCCCATCCAGTGACGGATAGGTGCCGCTGACATAACAGCCGTTCGGACCAACCGGGTTGGCGGTTTCCAGGCCGTATTTCTGGCCGATCACATAGTCGTCCGGACCGTGACCCGGTGCGGTATGCACCGCACCGGTCCCCGCATCCAGGGTGACGTGATCGCCGAGGATAGCCGGGACATCAAAGCCCATAAACGGATGATTAAAACGCAGCAGTTCCAGGTCGCTGCCTTTGCAGTCATTTTCCACGATCCAGCTGGTGATACCGGCGCGTTTCATCACGCTTTCCACCAGGTCAGCGGCCAGAATCAGGCGCTCGTCGTTTACGCGGACTAACTGATAATCAAATTCCGGATTCAGGGAAATCGCACGGTTCGCCGGTAAGGTCCACGGCGTGGTGGTCCAGATAACCAGAGAGACCGGCAGCCCGTCATTTCTTACGCCGAATTTGCTGTAAACCACATCCGCGTCCGCAGCGGTGAAACGCACGTCAATGGACGGAGACGTTTTGTCGTAATATTCCACTTCCGCTTCCGCCAGGGAAGAGGCACAGGAGGTACACCAGTGAACCGGTTTTGCCCCTTTGACCAGATGGCCGTTGGCAATCACTTTTGCCAGTGCTCGGATAATGTGAGCTTCGGTTTTGAAGTCCATGGTCAGATACGGATGATCCCAGTCACCCAGCACGCCCAGACGGATAAAGTCTTCCTTCTGGCCTTCAATCTGCTCTTTTGCGTATTCGCGGCAGGCGGCACGGAACTCAGCCGGTGTGACTTTATCACCCGGTTTGCCAATCACCTGTTCAACTTTGTGTTCAATCGGTAAGCCGTGGCAGTCCCAGCCCGGAATATACGGGGAGTCGAAACCGGCCATGCCTTTGGATTTAATAATAATATCTTTGAGAATTTTATTGACTGAGTGACCAATGTGAATGCTGCCGTTTGCATACGGAGGGCCGTCATGCAGGATAAAGGTTTTTTTACCGGTTTTGGCTTTACGGATCGCCTGGTACAGACCTTCTTTGTACCAGCGTTTCAGCATATCAGGTTCGCGCTTTGCTAAGTCCCCGCGCATAGGGAACCCTGTCTCCGGGAGATTCAGGGTATTTTTATAGTCACTCATTCGATTCTCAGTTCCAATATTATTCCGTTAAACACATAACGAGGGGTTGGATTGTAAAAATTCCCTTGCCGCAATCTCATCCCGTGCAATTTGCGCTTTCAGCTCATCAAGTGAGGCAAACCGCTGTTCATTTCGCAATTTCTTGCGCAGTACCACATCCGGATGCTGCCCGTATAAATCCATGGCCGCATCAATCAGATGAACTTCCAGTTGCTGGCCCTTGCCCTGTACCGTCGGGCGGGAGCCGATATTGGCCACACCCGGCAGCGGATGCGGCCCGAGGCCGTAAACGTCCACAGCGTACACACCGTGTACCGGTGCTGCCAGGCGTTTCAGGGGAATATTGGCGGTCGGAAAACCGATGGTGCGCCCGAGTTCATTGCCGTGCACCACACGCCCGCTGATGCGGTAAGGATGCCCGAGCAGCGCCTCAGCCTGCGCCAGATCATCGTTTTCCAGCGCGCGGCGGATGGCCGTGCTGCTGATCCGTTTGCCGTTATCACAAAAACTTTCCGTGCTGCGGACTGTGAAACCATACTGTTTCCCCGCCTCACACAACCCGTTAAAATCGCCCTGACGATTTTTTCCGAAACGAAAATCATCCCCGACCACCAGAAATTTCACCCCGAGCTGTTCAACCAGCAGGTGTGAGATAAAGGCATCCGGTGTCAGTGATGCAAATTGTTTGCTGAATTTAACACACAATAAGTAGTCCGCACCGTACTGCGCAAGATATTTTACCTTATCGCGCAGCCGGGTCAGGCGTGCCGGCGCTTTATCCGGGGCAAAAAATTCCAGCGGCTGCGGCTCGAAGATCATGACGACCGACGGCAGCCCCAGGCGTTTACCTTCCTGCGCCAGATGTGACAGTAATGCCTGATGTCCGCGATGAACGCCATCAAAATTACCGATAGTCAGCACGCAACCATGGTGACGCGCACGAATATTGTGAGTACCGCGAATTAGCTCCATAGCCGGCTCAATACAGTCAAAATTAGTCCGATTATACCTTGTCCGCCGCGTCAGGTTAACCCACTAATGCGGCTGAATAGCGAATTCTCTGTACAAAAAGCGGAGCATCCCCCTCTGCGGAAAGTGAAAAATTATTTTTTTCGTCAGAATCTTACCATTCCGGTGACTTTTTTCCGTGTAAGGGCTGTATTCCCGCTGCGTAAACTGATAAAATCCCCGCCCATCACAACGTACATTTGCGTCGCTGTACAACGACGCATATTTGCACAAATCCATTGACAAAATAAAGCGGAGCAGGCATATTCCTCCACCTTTGTATTGTCCTCGAAGAATATATTTGGGAGTTGGACCTTGGCTAATATCAAATCAGCTAAGAAACGCGCCATTCAGTCTGAAAAACGTCGCCAGCACAATGCTAGCCGTCGTTCTATGGTGCGCACCTTTATCAAGAAGGTTTACGCTGCTATCGCTGCCGGCGACAAAGAAGCTGCTCAGAACGCATTTAATGACATGCAACCACTTGTGGATCGTCACGCTGCAAAAGGCCTGATCCATAAGAACAAGGCTGCCCGTCATAAGGCGAACCTGGCTGCTCAGATCAAAGCAATGTAATCTGATTGTGCAGACATAAAAAAACCGGCATCCGCCGGTTTTTTTATGTCCTTTTTTCGCCTCAGTCCGGCAGACCGATATCCGCAGACGACTGCGAACCACTGAACAATGCAGAGAAATCCTTGTTACACACCCGCTGAACCGCCGGATGCTGGATCATACGCTCGGCAAAAATCACATAATACTCTTCTTTGATGGTATCCACCGTTCCCAGTTCGACAACATCACTGTCCGCAAAAATACCTTTGCTGTAGAGCGACGGCGCCACAAAAATCGCATTGTGATACATTCCGAATGCTTTCATCAGCGCCGCATCATCGAATTCACCCAGAATTTCCACTTCCAGATTTTTATTGCGGATCCAGGTCAGTAACTGACGACCGAGCATTGAACGGCGGCCGGGTACCAGCAGACGGCGCTCTTCCAGACATTCCGGAAACGGCTTCTGCGGCGCGGGCTCGCGGCAGTAAAAACTCATACTGCACTCCCCGAGTTTCACGGAGAACAGCCCTTCCTGCTGAGTCGAATCCACCGGGCAGTCCGAGAGGATCATGTCCAGTTTGTGCTGGCTGAGCTGTTCCAGCAGCATTTCGTGTGTGGATTCAAAACAGCGCAGGTGAATTTGCTCATGCTCCATCACCGCCGTTTCCAGCACTTTACTGACCAGACGTTTTGACAGTGCGTCCGCGACCCCGACATCAAACAACAGATTGGATTCGCGGCTGTAAGTGACAATATCCAGCATCTCCTGGCTCAGCATAAACATTTTGTCCGCATAGCGGAACACCAGCTGGCCCAGCTCTGACGGCACCAGGCCGCGTCCCTGACGTTTGAACAGCTTACCGTCCAGACGCTCTTCCAGCGCCTTGATTTGACCGGTAATGGTCTGCGGGGTCAGATAGAGTGCTTCTGCCGCCCCCACCACCGATCCTTCTTTGCAGACGTGCCAGAAATAATAGAGGTGATTGTAGTTTAAATGGGAGACTCGCATAGTTTTTCCCGGTACATGCCTTATCTTTTTTAGTGATTAACTCGGAAATTCTGTTGTATTCACCGGCCCGGAAGGCCGGTGAACAGCGGGTTACTGCCGGACTGTTTTCTTCGGTAACACGGAATGGAGCAGGAACAACCCGGTGACTGCCGCCATGGTGGAACCAATCAGAATTCCCAGCTTGGAGTAGGTGTTAAATGCTTCCGGAAGCCCGGTAAATGCCAGCCCCGCGATAAAGATAGACATTGTAAAACCGATCCCGCATAACACCGATACAGCGAATATCTGATTAAGAGTAATCCTCTCCGGCAATTTTGCAAAGCCCAGTTTTACCGAAATCAGACATGCAGTGAAAATCCCCAGGGGTTTACCGATAAACAGGCCGAGCAGGATCCCGAGCGGCAGTGTGCCCATCAGCGCATCAAAGGAAATACCCTGAACACTGACACCCGCATTGGCGAAGGCAAACAGCGGCAGGATCAGAAACGCCACCCACGGATGCAGCACGTGTTCCAGCTCCTCTGACGGTGAGTGCTCACCATCTTTACTGCGCAGCGGGATCAGGAACCCGACGATCACCCCGGCCAGTGTCGCGTGTACACCGGATTTCAGGATACACACCCATAATATCAGCCCGGCAATCATGTACGCGGCGGTATTACTGACATTACGCCAGTTCATCACACACAATACCACCACCATCAGTGCCGCCAGCAGCAGCGCTGTCAGCGAGACGGTTTTGGTGTAAAACAACGCGATAATGACGATAACCCCGAGGTCATCAATAATCGCCAGTGCCAGCAGAAAGACTTTCAGCTCTGTCGGCACTCTTTTGCCCAGCAGTGCCATCACACCGAGGGCAAACGCAATATCGGTTGCGGCCGGGATCGCCCAGCCCTGTGCGGCAGCGGCATCCCCGCTGTTAAACAGCAGATAGACCAGCGCCGGGGCTATCATACCGCCGAGTGCGGCAATTGCCGGAAACATCGCTTTGTCGCGTCCGGCCAGAGAACCGGTCATCAGCTCCCTTTTTACTTCCAGCCCGACGACCAGGAAAAATATCGCCATCAGAGCGTCATTAATCCATAATAACAAGGGTTTATCAATTTCCAGTGCCGCAAATTTTACAGCAACAGGAATATCAAGAAACGACTGATACAGCGCAGACAGCGGTGTATTTGCCATTACCAGCGCAATCAATGCGGCGATAATGAGCAGTATGCCGCCTGCGGCTTCGAGTTTTAAGAACTGTCGGATAATTGCGGTCATGGGTTAACTCCTTTGAGACTGTCGGGTCGGCGTTAATATTATGCAAACAATTAACTCGAAAAAAGCAGATTATTCAGCAATAATAACTCGGATATTTCTGATCAATAAGGGTTTACATCACAGAATTTCCTGACAAACACCCCAAAATTAACCTTACATTAACATTTTGGTTTCTGTGAAGTGTATCGTATGGCCCCTCATACCGGCGGATATTCTGCTATTGTTGCCACCGTTCACTGAATTAAAACAGGTTATCTCATGTCCGCCACGCTGTTTATTGCTGTACTGTTTGCTGCTTTTTTCCATGCATCCTGGAATGCGGTGATTAAATTCGGTCAGGATCGCTTTCTGGGTATCGCGGTGATGACCATCTGGTCCGGCGTGGTCTCAGTTCCCGCCCTGTTCTGGCTGGGTCTGCCGGATACAGCAGCGGTAAAGTGGCTGCTGCTGTCCGCCCTGTTTCATATCGGTTATGTCATCTGCCTGAGCAAAGCGTATTCAAAGGGCGATCTCAGCCAGATTTACCCGGTTTCCCGGGGTTGTGCCCCGCTGCTGACTACCCTTTTTGCGGTACTTCTGTTTGGTGAGCATCTGCCGTGGCTCTCTTTAGCCGGTATTCTGCTGATTATCACCGGGGTTATCCTTCCCGCACTGAAACACCGGACGTCCGGACATGCCCGCAGCGGGCTGGTCTATGCGGTGATCACCGCCTTTTTTACCGCCTGTTACACACTCTCCGACGGCTTCGGTGCCCGCAGCAGTACAGACTCACTGACTTATATTTTCTGGTTGTTCGCCCTGAACGGGCTGGTGATGGTCGTGATGGGTTTTGCCCGTTACCGCCACCATTTCACCCGTGATTTTCTGCGCTACAGCAAGCCCGGGCTGACCGGCGGCATCCTGCAAATCTTCAGCTACGGCATTGTGATATGGGCGATGGGACAGGCACCGATTATGATTGTCGCAGCGTTACGGGAGACCAGCGTGCTGTTCGCACTGCTGCTCTCCGCGTATTTCCTGAAAGAAAAACTGACACCCACCCGGATTCTGGCCGCCTGTATTATTGTGGCCGGGGTGATTGTGACAAAACTGGGCGGTTAGTCCGGTTTTTTATCATACAACCGGCCTGAATCAGGAAAAATTTATTTCACCATTGGTGATTTTCACTGGTACTTTGAGAAATGGTTTTGCATGGTTTTCTACCATTTTGTGTACCTGTCCCGTCATCTGAATCTGATCTTTACTGAATTTCAGTCGCGTCAGTGTCTCCGCCAGTCTGGTATTCTGCTGCCGGTGAGCGTCTGTGACTACCTGATCAAACGCCATATCTGGTGTTACCGTAAGACTGCCGGCAGGAAGATACCGACTAAAGCCGGAAGCCGGTTGCGTTATATGCTGCTGTTCAATTGCCCGTTCACAATTATTCTGAACCTTGTTCAGATAGCTGTCCGCAGACACATTCCCCTGCAACTTCATCAGGCTGATATACGCAGACAAGTTTTCCAGTGGCGTGGTATCAACCACCGGAATATCAATATGACCCGCATCGGAAACAGCAGATGCATCCCCCCGGTAAATGAGTAACGCCTGATCACCATTGCATCTGAATGATTCTTCAACAGTATTCTGTACACTGAAAATCAGCAGACCAATCAGCAGATCACTGTCACCATCTGCCGTACTATTGAGAAACCGGGAAACAGAAATATCCTGTGACGCAGAAGACGATGAGGCAAGAGCAGATGTATACATATCATTATCCTTATGATGAATTTATAAAAAATAATAAAGTAATGCTTCCGGATAACCTGCAAAAAATACACAAAAAAACCGGCCGGGAACATTTTCCCGGCCGGTTTTGATATAACTTATCTGACAGTGACTTATTTGGTCAGGTCATCAAAGAATTTTTTCACGCCGTCAAAGAAGCGTTTTGCTTTCGGGGTGTTATTGTGACCGCTCTGGCCATCAACGGATTCACCGAACTCACGTAACAGTTCTTTCTGTTTTTCGCTCAGTTTCACCGGGGTTTCCACCACCACACGGCACATCAGGTCGCCCTGTATTCCGCCGCGCGCCGGTCTGACACCTTTGCCTTTCATACGGAACATTTTGCCGGTCTGGGTTTCTGCCGGAATCTTCAGCTTAACGCGCCCGTCGAGTGTCGGTACTTCAATCTCACCGCCCAGCGCCGCAACCGTAAAGCCAATCGGCACTTCACAGTAGAGATTGCTGCCGTCACGTTCGAAGATGTTGTGCTGGCGGACATGAACCTCAACATACAGATCGCCTGCCGGAGCCCCCATTTCGCCTGCTTCACCTTCGCCGGTCAGACGGATACGGTCACCGCTGTCCATCCCTGCCGGAATTTTGACTGACAGGGTTTTATAGCGTTCAACACGCCCGTGACCATGACATTTGCTGCACGGATCTTTGATGATTTTGCCGCGACCATGACAGGTCGGACACGCCTGCTGCACCGCAAAGAAGCCCTGGCGCATCTGCACCTGGCCCATACCGTGACAGGTCGGACACTCCTGCGGCTCAGTACCTTCTTTCGCCCCGCTGCCGTGACATTTATCACAGGTTTCCAGGGTCGGAATACGGATCTCTTTGGTCACACCACGAACCGCTTCTTCAAGGGTCAGTTCGATGTTGTAACGCAGGTCTGCTCCGCGTGCCGCGCGTTGCTGACGGCGACCACCACCAAAAATATCACCGAAGACGTCACCAAAGATATCACCGAAGTCAGCACCGCCGAAACCGCCGCCGCCAAATCCGCCGCCGCCGCCCATACCGCCCTGCTCAAATGCCGCGTGGCCGTACTGGTCATAAGCCGCACGTTTCTGTGCGTCGGTGAGGATCTCGTATGCTTCTTTTACTTCTTTGAATTTATCTTCCGCGTCTTTATCGCCCTGATTACGGTCAGGGTGATATTTCATCGCAAGGCGTTTGTAGGCTTTTTTAATCTCTTTGTCATCCGCAGATTTCGAGACGCCCAACACCTCATAGTAATCTTTTTTTGCCATCCGTTTTGTCCCTTAACACACAGACACGGGCGCAGAGTTTCCTCAACGCCCGTGCCGGTTTTCAGTGATTAATAACAGTCATCACCGCGCCCGCTAAGGGCCTTATTTTTTGTCTTTGCTGTCGTCAACTTCTTCGAATTCAGCATCAACAACATCATCATTTTTACCTGCATCCTGCGCGGCATCAGCACCTGCTGCACCTGCCTGCGCCTGCTGCTGGGCAATTTCCATCAGTTTGGCAGAAACGTCGATCAGGGCTTTCGTTTTCTCTTCGATAGCCGCTTTATCTTCACCTTTCGCTGCAATTTCCAGCTCACTCACCGCCTGCTCGATTTTCACTTTATCGTCGCCCGGCAGTTTGTCGCCCGCTTCTTCGATCTGTTTACGGGTGGCGTGAACCAGCTGATCGGCCTGGTTACGGACCTGTACCAGTTCTTCGAACTTACGGTCAGCTTCGGCGTTCGCTTCCGCATCACGTACCATTTTCTGGATCTCTTCCTCGTTCAGACCGGAAGAGGCCTTGATGGTGATGTTCTGCTCACGGCCGCTGTTTTTGTCTTTCGCGGACACATGCAGGATACCGTCGGCATCGATGTCAAAAGTCACTTCGATTTGCGGCATACCGCGCGGAGCAGCCTGAATACCATCCAGGTTAAACTGACCCAGCGATTTGTTGTCACCGGAACGTTTACGCTCACCCTGCAGAACATGGATAGTTACCGCAGACTGGTTGTCTTCCGCTGTGGAGAACACCTGGCTGTGTTTGGTCGGGATAGTGGTGTTCTTCGCGATCAGCGGAGTCATCACGCCGCCCATGGTTTCGATACCCAGAGACAGCGGGGTAACGTCCAGCAGCAGCACGTCTTTAACATCACCACCTAACACACCACCCTGAACCGCAGCACCAACGGCTACCGCTTCGTCCGGGTTCACGTCTTTACGCGGCTCTTTACCGAAGAAATCAGCAACGGTTTTCTGAACCAGCGGCATACGGGTCTGACCACCGACCAGGATAACATCATTGATATCATTCACTGACAGGCCGGCATCCTGTAATGCAACTTTGACCGGATCCATAGAGCGTTTAACCAGATCTTCAACCAGTGATTCCAGTTTCGCACGGGTCACTTTGATGTTCATGTGTTTAGGACCGGTCGCGTCCGCCGTGATGTACGGCAGGTTAACGTCAGTCTGCTGTGCGGAAGAAAGCTCAATTTTTGCTTTCTCGGCAGCTTCTTTCAGACGCTGCATTGCCAGCGGGTCGTTACGCAGATCTATACCCTGTTCTTTCTTAAATTCTTCAACCAGATAGTTGATCATGCGGCTGTCGAAGTCTTCACCCCCTAAGTGGGTGTCGCCGTTCGTTGCCAGCACTTCATAAGTTTTTTCGCCGTCAACTTCATCGATTTCGATGATGGAGATATCGAAAGTACCACCACCGAGGTCGAAGACCGCGATAGTACGGTTACCCACTTCACGATCCAGGCCGTAAGCCAGTGCCGCAGCAGTCGGTTCGTTGATAATACGTTTTACATCCAGACCTGCAATACGGCCGGCGTCTTTGGTTGCCTGACGCTGAGCATCGTTAAAGTAAGCAGGTACGGTGATAACCGCTTCGGTTACCGGCTCGCCGAGATAATCTTCGGCGGTTTTCTTCATTTTTTTCAGGACTTCAGCAGAAACCTGTGGTGGTGCCATTTTCTGGCCTTTTGCTTCCACCCATGCGTCGCCGTTATCAGAGCTGACAATTTTGTACGGCATGATGTTCATATCGCGGCGCACTTCTTCATCGTCAAAACGACGACCAATCAAACGTTTGATTGCAAACAGTGTGTTCTGCGGATTGGTAACAGCCTGACGTTTTGCCGGCTGACCGACCAGGATTTCACCATCCTGTGTATACGCAATAATTGACGGCGTTGTGCGGTCGCCTTCTGCGTTCTCCAGGACACGTGCCTGATTACCATCCATTACAGCAACACAAGAGTTGGTTGTACCTAAGTCGATACCAATAATTTTACCCATCTAAAGGCCTCCGAATAATTCTGTTCGTCTTACGCTACCCATGTATATGAGGTTCAATTTTCACTTTTCAAGAAAAAATTTTTCACTCACCCGTTACCCGGAACCTTTCCGGCGGTACCGGACACCCGCAGCGTTAAAGGGGATTCAACTGAGTTTCAGTTTCCGATGACAAGTAGATGGGGCCATAAATACATTCATCAAGGGGAAAATGAAAAAAAAACGGATTATTTAAAAGAAAATGATGAAACACTGAAAAATGCCGCGCTGACAGTCATATCAACACGGCATTCACACAGCACAATGCAGGGGATATCAGGAGCTGAACACCATCATCCGCTGACGTACCGCCGCTTTCCCCATATACAGCCCCAGCAGCAGGCCGATCAGCGAAAGCCCCAGCATATAATACGCCGGTGCCAGCGGTGTCCATTTCAGGAACAGCGTGACCACCACCGGCGTCAGTCCGCCGAAAATGGCATAAGAAAGATTGTAGGAGAACGAAATACCGCTGAAACGGATCTCCGCCGGATAGCTGTTCACCATTACAAACGGCACCGCTCCCACCACGCCGACACTGAATCCGGCCAGCCCGTAAGTCAGCGACAGCGGCGTACCCGGCTCACCGGCGGTCAGATAGAAATAGCCGGTGCAGACCGCCAGCAGCAGACTGCCGACGGTAAAGACCACGGAAGCACCCAGTTTGTCACACAGATAACCCGCCACCAGACACCCGGCGCACAGTGCCAGGATCGCGGTCATATTGGCGACAGACACCACCGCTTTTGCCAGGCCGAACTCCGTCTGTAAATAGGCCGGTGTCAGCAGGATCACCACCACAACCCCGGCGGAGAGCAGCCAGGTCAGCAGCATGGAGATAACAATCGCTTCTTTGTGATTCACCACCACGGTTTTCAGCGGCAGCTCTTTCGCCAGTGCTTTTTGCTGTTTCATCTCCTGAAAGATCGGCGTCTCCGCCAGCCAGCGGCGCAGATAAAGCGCCACAAACCCGAAAATCCCCCCGAGGAAGAACGGCACACGCCAGCCCCAGGCAAGCTGCTGTGCTTCAGTAAAGAGGGTTGCCATCATCATGGCCACCAGCGAGCCGAGCAGAATACCGACCGTCAGCCCCGCCGTCAGCGTACCGCAGGCAATGCCGATACGGTGCTTCGGCACATGCTCGGAGACAAATACCCAGGCGCCCGGCACTTCCCCGCCGATCGCAGCCCCCTGCATCACCCGCATTAATAAAAGCAGTAACGGCGCGGCAATACCGATAGATTCATAGGTCGGCAGCAGGCCGATACAGAGTGTCGGCACCGCCATCAGCAGGATACTGAGGGAGAACATTTTTTTACGCCCGACCAGGTCACCGAAATGTGCCATTACAATACCGCCCAGCGGGCGCACCAGATAACCGGCAGCAAAGATCCCGAAGGTCTGCATCTGCACCAGCCACGCAGGGATATCCGGCGGGAAGAATAGTTTGCCGATAGTGACGGCAAAAAAGATGAAAATAATAAAGTCGTAGAATTCGAGTGCGCCGCCCAGGGCCGCGAGAGAGAGTGTTTTATAATCCTGCCGGTTGAGTGTCCGGGGAATGGTCTGTGCCATGGGTTCACCTTTCCTGTCTTTACATTGCTGTTATCTTTACTTTACATAAACGGATAACCGCATCATAGGACAAGAAAGGTGTCCGGGGGAATGTTTTTTATTTTATGCTGAAAACGCAGTATTACTGCGGCTTTATTGCTGATTTCGGACGAAACGCCGCGACAATTTCAGGGTCAGTTTCAATGTAAGGCCCGTCCAGCAACTGTATACAATACGGTACACTTGCAAAAATACCGGAAACCATCACGTTGCCATTTTCATCTTTCAGCCCTTCCAGGGTCTCAGCGATAGCTTTCGGCTGACCCGGCAGATTGAGGATCAGCGACTGATTGCGGATCACCCCTACCTGGCGGGATAAAATGGCAGTCGGCACAAATTTCAGGCTGATCTGGCGCATCTGCTCGCCGAAGCCCGGCATTTCACGATCCGCCACCGCCAGTGTTGCGTCCGGAGTCACATCACGCCGCGCCGGGCCGGTTCCGCCGGTTGTCAGCACCAGATGGCAGCCGAATTCATCCACCAGCTCGCACAGCGTCTGGCTGATCATCGCTTCTTCATCCGGGATCAGGCGGGTTTCTGTCTGAAAAGGCGTGGTGATGGTTTTTTCCAGCCATGCCTGTAAGGCCGGAATGCCTTTATCTTCATAAATACCACCGGATGCGCGGTCAGAAACCGAGACAAGACCGATGCGCAACACATTGTTCATAGTCACCTCAACGTCATTTTGACTCCGGGGCACAGCATAGCATTGCCGCCGGAAACAAAAAAGGCAGCCTCCCGGCTGCCTTCAGAATCTGACTGTATTATAACGATTACAGCAGATCGGCGATCATTTTTTCCAGTTTGCCCTGGTCTACCGCAAACTTACGGATACCGTCCGCCAGTTTCTCGGTCGCCATTGCATCACTGTGGTGGCCCCAGTAGAACTCAGCTTCTGTCAGCGGTGCAGGACGCGCTTTCACTTCGCCTTTGTATTCCAGTTTGCGTTCAACCGCACCGGTCGCTTCTGACAGCTCTTTCAGCAGTGCAGGGGCGATGGTCAGGCGGTCACAACCGGCCAGTTCCAGGATCTCACCGGAGTTACGGAAGCTTGCGCCCATAACCACGGTTTTATAGCCGTGCTCTTTGTAGTAGTTGTAGATTTCAGTCACTGAAATCACGCCCGGATCTTCTGCCGGTGCGAACTCTTTCTTGTCGCTGTTTGCTTTGTACCAGTCGAGGATACGGCCGACAAACGGCGAAATCAGGTATACACCTGCTTCCGCGCAGGCACGTGCCTGAGCAAAGGAGAACAGCAGTGTCAGGTTACAGTTGATGCCTTCTTTTTCCAGCTGTTCCGCAGCACGGATACCCTGCCAGGTGGAGGCCAGTTTGATCAGGATACGATCGTTGCTGATACCGGCATCGTTATACAGTTTGATGAGACGTTTTGCTTTGGCGATACTTGCCTGCGTGTCATAAGAGAGACGGGCATCCACTTCTGTGGAGATGCGGCCCGGAATCAGTTTCAGGATTTCCAGACCGATATTCACCGCCAGTTTGTCACCGGCATCGATAATCTGCTGTTCACGTGAATCGCTCTGCGCACGCGCCCAGGTCACCGCATCATCAATTAACTTACGGTACTCCGGAATCTGCGCCGCATTGAGGATCAGAGAAGGGTTGGTGGTGGCATCCTGTGGTTTGTACAGCTTCATCGCTTCGATGTCACCGGTATCGGCCACGACCGTGGTCAGATTACGCAGGGAAGTTAATTTATCGGTCATTTTCGTCTCTCATCTTATGTCAGAAGATACCCGGAATAATTCGGGATGCCTGCCGGTGAACTTTGCGTAGTCAACACCCGGTAACCCTGAAGTATAACGAGTACAGATGGCAATATGCCGCAACTGCACCTGATAATATCACGGACAGCCCGCCGCGCAAGCAGTGAAAATCCGGTGCCGCACCGGTGATCCGCCGTTATTCTGCGGTAATCCGGAGTGTCACCTGTTTTGTGCCTGTCACCGATTACAGTGATTTGCCCGCTCTGTGCTTTTTTTTGGTAGAGTACCGTTAATAATGACAATATCAGACCGGAGCCGACCATGCTGCTGACTATTTCCCCTGCCAAAACCCTCGACTATGACAGCCCGTTAGCCACTGAGCGCCATACTCAGCCTGAGCTGCTGGCGCAGTCAGAAATGCTGATGGAAACCTGCCGCAAACTGACCCCTGCGGATATCGGCTCGCTGATGCATATCAGTGACAAACTGGCGGGTCTGAATGCCGCCCGTTTCGGGGAGTGGCACCCGGATTTCACGCCGGACAATGCCCGCCAGGCCATTCTGGCATTTAAAGGGGATGTGTATACCGGGATGCAGGCAGAAACCTTCAGTGAAGCTGATTTTGATTTCGCCCAGCAGCATCTGCGTATGCTCTCCGGCCTGTACGGCGTGCTGCGCCCGCTGGATCTGATGCAGCCCTACCGTCTGGAAATGGGGACAAAACTCGCCAATCCGCGCGGCAACGATCTGTATACGTTCTGGGGGGATATTATTACGGACAATCTGAATCAGGCGCTGGCTGCACAGGGTGATAATGTGCTGGTCAATCTGGCCTCTGATGAATACTTTAAAGCGGTGAAGCCGGAGAAGCTGAATGCGGTGATTATCAAACCGGTTTTCCTCGATGAGAAAAACGGCAAGTATAAAGTGATCAGTTTCTATGCGAAGAAAGCGCGCGGTCTGATGAGCCGGTTTATTATTCAGAACCGCCTGACACAACCGTCTCAGCTGACGGAATTTAACCTCGACGGTTACCGTTTTGATGAGAGCCAGTCCGGTGAGCGGGAACTGGTGTTTACACGACCGGAAGGTACCGGTTCTGATAACAAATAAATGTTATATTACAAGATCGTGTAAATTTACCTAAAAAAGGTACCCATATGAAGATCAGAAAGATTTCTCTGACAAATTTTCGTGGTATACAGAAGGCGGATATCACATTCACAGACAGGCTGACAGTGATTGTTGGTGTAAACGGAGCCGGTAAAACAACACTTCTTGATGCGCTAGCCATTACACTTTCACAGGTCACAAGCCGTATTTATGAGTCTGCACAAAAAGCACGCAGTTTTTCCCCGGATGATATTTTCATATCTGCTGACTACACACGTGCCGTTGTCGGTATGGAACTCGAACAGCAGACAATAGAGTTTGCCCTGGCCTTAAATAAACGGGCAGCTAAACATCCGAAAGAACGATCCAGTGATTTTGATTTACTCAATTCCGTTATACAGCCCCTGGCGGCTAAAAATAAAAATTACCGGGAAAACGAAGCGACCGCAATAAGTTTACCACTGGCTATCTATTATGATGTCCATCGTGCTGTGATGGACATACCGCTCCGCGTCAGAGAAAAATTGAAGAATACACCCGCTGAGGGCAATGAAGATGCATTAACGAATGGTGGTGCAGATTTCAAACGCTTCTTTAACTGGTACCGCAATGAAGAAGATCGCGAAAATCAGAATATCCGCCGTGACCATAGTTACACGGATCCTAAACTTGATGCAGTACGCAGCGCAATAGAAACCTTTACCGGTTTTTGCGATCTTCATATCGACCGAAAAACCCCGCTACGTATGGTAGTGAGAAAAAAAGATCTGGAATTCAGTGTAAACCAATTATCCAACGGTGAAAAATGCCTGCTGGCACTGGTGGGTGATCTGGCGCGCCGCCTGGCACTGGTAAATCCGCTGTCATCAAATCCGCTACTTGGTGACGCTATTGTTCTGATTGATGAGATTGATCTCCACCTTCATCCGAAATGGCAACGCAACATACTAAAAAACTTCGCTGAAACCTTTCCGAATTGCCAATTTATTGTTTCCACACATTCTCCGCAGATCATCGGGGAAATTCCACCTGAAAATGTACTTCTGGTTCGTGACGGCAACATTTTAGGAAATCCGTCTTCGGCACGAGGTTTAAGCAGTAATGAAGTACTGGAATTAATCATGGAAGGTGATGCAAGAAATCCTGAGATTAAACAACAAATTGAGAATATTGAAGCCAGTCTGGATGATGATTATATTGAAAAAGCCCGTCACCAATTAGCTCAGTTGAAAAAACAAATAGGATCCACACCGGATGTCATGCGGTTAGATAGCAGTATCGAAACACTCGATTTTTTACTCAACGGTGACAACGAATGAGGTCATTGAATAACAAAACCGAACCACGTGAGTTGTTAGACTGGAAGTCGGATAACAGATTAACACCAGAAAATCTGGAGTATGGCAAGGCCAGCTTTCCGGCAGAAGCTGTCCGTCGGGCACTGTTAGCACAGCAATATTATTTGTGTGCCTATACATTAATCCGGCTCAAAAAACCGGAAGAGTGCGATACGAATAACCAAACGCGTGAAAGTTGTCATATTGAACATATTCTGCCGCAAACCCGCGGAAAATTAATCAAAGAACAACGTAACGGGGATGAGGTAAGAGAGGTCATCAATTTCACTGCTGGTGAAGATATCAACTTTCATAATATGGTCGCATGTTATCCCCCGAGTATAAGCAAGATACATTGTGGATATGGTGCGCACTACAAAGGTGATTATGACCCTTATGACCACCCGGATTTTCTCTCACCACTGGAGCCCGGAGTCGAGTCACATTTTACGTTTTCTGATAAAGGGCATATTGACAGTCCAACGGAAAAAGGACAGGAAACAATACGTGCATTGCAGCTCGATCACACCGAACTTTGCCTCCGGCGGAAATCAGTGATAACCGGTGCCATTTACCCAAAGGGCCTTCATCGCGATCCCATTTCTGCCGCAGATGCACGCCGTCTCGCGAACGATGTATTGCAACCTTCGCCGGATGGCCGGTTGCGTGAGTTTTGTGTTGCTATTCATCAGGTGGCACTAAAACATGCGGATAAACTCGAGCGCCGTGCCAGCAGAATAGTAGCACAACGCAGGAAATGACTTTGCCACCGGTAAATTACGGATCAGATCAGGTTGAATTACCGGTTCTATTCTCAGCCGCGCCATCCGTGGCGCAGCCTTCTTTATATTACGGCTTCACCGTCTTCAGCAAATAGTCCCGCAGCGCCGCAAAATCCGCCGGTAATACCGATGACAGCAGCGGCAAATCAGCGCGCTCCGCCAGTTCTGCCGGTAACGGCAGTTTACTGCCCAGAATCGCTTCCACACTCTCCAGAAATTTGGCCGGATGCGCTGTGCCGAGGAAAATACCGTACTCACCCGGCTGCAAATCACTGCGCAGCAGACGATAGGCAATCGCGGCATGCGGCTCGGAAATATAGCCTTTCGCAGCCAGATCACGCAGGGTTTCACGGGTTTCATCATCACTTACCGCACCGGAACGCAGATCTTTCAGAGACCAGCCCTCACGTGCAAACAGCGCCTCAATACGCGGCCAGTTGTTCGGCTGGCTGACATCCATGGCATTGGATAACGTTGCCACCGTTGCTGCCGGTTTCCACTGCCCGTCCGCCAGATAGCGCGGCACCGTGTCGTTGGCATTGGTCGCGGCGATAAAGCGTTTCACCGGCAGCCCCATCGCTTTCGCCAGCACCCCGGCGGTCAGGTCACCGAAGTTGCCGCTCGGCACCGAGAACACCAGTTCACCGCGTTTTTCCGCCGGAACCTGTGCCACCGCTTCAAAGTAATAACAGATTTGTGCCAGCAGACGGCTGATATTAATGGAGTTTGCCGAGTTCAGATGCAGCGTCTGTTTCAGTTCCTCATCATCAAATGCCTGTTTCACCAGTGCCTGACAAGCATCGAAATCATCCTGCACCGCCACGGTATGAATATTGCCGCCGAGGGTACAGAACAGTTTTTCCTGTAACGGACTGATTTTCCCCTGCGGATAGAGGATCACCACCTGCACGTTTTTCAGGCCGTAAAAGGCATGTGCGACGGCAGCGCCGGTATCCCCGGAAGTCGCGGTCAGAATAGTGACGGGCTTGTCACCGGCAACGGCGGCCAGCGCCTGGGCCATAAAACGTCCGCCAAAATCTTTGAATGCCAGCGTCGGGCCGTGAAACAGTTCCAGACAGGCCACATCCGGCTCCACCGGACTGAGCGGTGCCGGGAAGGCAAAGGCGGCACGGACACGCGCGGCCAGCTCAGCTTCCGGAATTTCATCACCAATCAGTGCATGCAGAATGGCGGTGCTGCGGCTGACAAAATCCATCGCCAGCAGCTTATCCATTTCAGCCGGTTCAAAAAACGGGATCTCACACGGGAAGAACAGTCCCTGCCCGCGTCCCAGCCCCTGTTTTACCGCCTGTGCAAAACTGACTTTTTCACTCTCATCTTTTAAATTGTACAGTTCCATTTTTTACCTTTATGCACTTATCTGACGTGCGCCTTTGAGATCGAGACGGCACAGATGGACAAACCCTTCGCTGTTCTGCAAATACTGTGTGTTAAAGACATCCGCCACCTGCTCTGCCGCTGATTTGCTGTCACAAACCGCAAACAGTGTCGGCCCCGAGCCGGAGATACCGCATGCCTTCGCGCCGTGTGCAAGCACCTGCTCACGGACCGCATCAAAATTCGGTAATAATTCACGGCGGTACGGCTCTGCCACCACATCACGGATCATCGCCGCCGCCAGATCCGCCTGTCCGGTGTGACAGGCGTGGATAAACCCGGCCAGGTTGCGCCCGTGGCTGACAATATCCGCCCGTGAATAGGTAGCCGGTAAAATCGCCCGTGCCTGCGCCGTGGAGACTTTAATACCCGGATACGCCATCACCCAGTACCAGTGTTCAAAGCCCGGTACCGTCTGGCTGACGCTGCCACCGGTTTCAATATTGAGCTGTAATCCGCCCAGGAAACAAGGTGCGACATTGTCATAATGCACACTGCCGGAGATACGCCCTTCCATCTCCCCCATCAGACGCAGCAGCGTCATTTCATCCAGCGGCCTGCCGGTGTATTCGTTCAGTGCCACCAGCGCGGCCACCACCGAACAGGCGCTGGAGCCCAGCCCCGAGCCCACCGGCATATTTTTTTCCAGTACCATGGCGACCGGCAGATCATCATGAATGATCTCACTGAACCGTTCACGGCACTGATACACAATATTGTGCTTCGGGTTCACCGGCAGCTTCCCGGCAAAACGCCCGCGGTTTCTGAGTGAAAACGTCTCTGCCTTCGCGATGGACACACAGTCGCCGAGCAGTGCCCCGCTGGCCGGAGATACTGCCGCACCCAGCACATCGAACCCCACACTCACATTCCCGATTGACGCCGGTGCATAAATTTTTATCACGTTTTACACTCCCAGTTTCCATGACATTGTCCGCAGCACATCCGCAAACACCCCTGCCGCTGTCACATCATTCCCCGCGCCGTAACCGCGCAGTACCAGCGGGATAGGCTGATAATAGCGGGTATAAAACGCCAGGGCGTTCTCGCCGTTTTTCACTTTATACAGCGGATCGTTACCGTCTGCCTCAGTGATTTTTACCTGACAGCGGCCGCGATCGATGATGCCAACATAACGCAAAACGCGGCCTGCTTCTGCGGCTTTCGCCACACGCGCGGCAAAGGCCGCATCCAGTGATGGCAGATTCGCCATAAAGGTATTCACATCACCGGAAGCATCAAAGTCCGGCGGCAGCACAGAATCCACCTCAATATCCGCTAATTCAAGGGAGAGCCCCGCTTCACGGGCCAGGATCAGCAGCTTACGCGCCACATCCATCCCGGAGAGATCATCACGCGGATCCGGCTCGGTAAAGCCTTTGGCTTTCGCCGCCGCTGTTGCCTCAGACAGTGACATCCCTTCATCCAGCATACCGAAAATAAAGGAGAGCGAACCGGACAGAATACCGCTGAACTGCACCAGCTCATCCCCCGCATTGAGCAGGTTTTGCAGGTTTTCGATCACCGGCAGCCCGGCACCGACGTTGGTGTCATAACGGAACTGACGTTTTGACGATGCCGCCGCACTGCGCAGTTCATGGTAATAATCCATCGACAGGGTGTTGGCTTTTTTATTCGGCGTCACCACGTTGAAACCGTCCTTCAGGAAATCCGCATATTGCAGGGCGATTTCCTCATTCGATGTACAATCCACAATCACCGGGTTGAGGAAGTGATATTCTTTTTCCAGGCGGATCAGACGGCTGAGGCTGAACGGCTCTTTGGCCTGCGCCAGCGACTGATGCCAGTCCTGTAAATCAATGCCGCGCATATTGGTCAGCATCGCTTTTGAGTTGGCGATACCGCACACACGCAGATCAATGTTCCGGGCTTTCAGCCACGCCTGCTGGCGGCAGATCTGCTCCAGCAACGCACTGCCGACCCCGCCGGTACCCACCACAAACACCTCCACGATGCGGTCAGTGTTAAACAGCATCTGGTGACACAGGCGCACGCCGGCCGCCGCGAGGTCATTATCCACCACCGCAGAAATGGAACGCTCGGATGAACCCTGCGCGATCGCAATGATATTGATGTTGGCGCGGGTCAGTGCCGAGAAGAACCGCGCGGAAATACCTTTGAGTGTCCGCATACCATCCCCGACCACGGAAACAATCGCCAGGTTATCCAGCACGTCAAGCGGATCCAGCACCCCCTCTTTCAGCTCCAGATAGAACTCTTCTTCCAGCGCCTGCTGAGTGCGGGTCTTATCTTTCTGCGCCACACAAAAACTGATGCTGTATTCGGAAGATGACTGTGTAATCAGCACGACAGAGATATTACGCCGCGACATCACCGTAAACACCCGCGCCGCCATCCCGACCATCCCTTTCATGCCCGGGCCGGAGACATTAAACATCGCCATATTATTCAGGTTGGTGATCCCTTTCACCGGCAGGCTGTCATCCCGCTGACCGTCACCGATCAGCGTGCCCGGTGCGTCCGGATTGAGGGTGTTTTTAATCAGGCACGGGATCTGGAACTGGGCAATCGGTGCGATAGTGCGCGGATGCAGGACTTTTGCCCCGAAATAGGAGAGCTCCATCGCTTCCTGATACGACATACCTTTCAGCAGACGGGCATCCGGGACAAAACGCGGGTCACAGGTATACACGCCGTCCACATCAGTCCAGATTTCACAGCAGGCCGCGCGCAGACACGCCGCCAGTACCGCCGCAGAATAATCAGAGCCGTTACGTCCCAGCACCACCAGCTCGCCGTTTTCATTACCGGCGGTGAATCCCGCCATCAAAATAATGTGGTCAGACGGAATATTCAGTGCTGCAATGCGTTTTGTTGATTCATTTATATCAACAGTGGATTCCAGATAACCACCGAACGCCAGCAGATTGACCACCGGGTCAATCACCGTCACTTTATGGCCGCGGGCTTTCAGCAGTGATGCCATCACTGCGACAGAAAAACGCTCACCGCAGCTGATCATATTGGCATTGATGCCGTCCGGACACTGTCCCAGCAGTGACACGCCGTGCAATACCCGGCGGATCCGGCTGATTTCCTGCTCCGTTTCATGCTTCAGCCGGTCATATTCAAAACCGGGCACCGCATCACGCAGCCCGTCCAGAATCGCCCCGAGGATCGCAGCGGCATCGTGTACCAGGGTGTTTGCTTCCTGCCCGCTGACGGTCTGCTCCACCATCGCCACTAAGTAATTAGTGATTTTCGCCGGTGCGGAAAGCACCATGGCGAGCTGTCCCTGCGCGAGTTTTTTCTCCGCGATGCCTGCGATGTTCAGTATACGATCCGCGTTTGCCACGGATGTGCCGCCAAATTTAAGTACACGCATGTGTCACCTGCTCCTGCCGTTTTTAGTCCAAAAAAAAAGCCCGCACAGTCATTGTGCGGGCTTTTTTCGTGATTTCAGATATGCGTCAGCCCGCACCGCCGGTGGTAATGGTGGTGGTGGTGGTGGTAATAATAATCATGGTCAGGCTGTGATTACGCATGGGGTTCCTGTCTGTCATTTGTCTGGTTAACCCTATTACGGTTAAAGGAAAGACCGGTTGATGTCAAATTATTCTTCAGATTTGCCCGCAGAATCAGACAATTTGAATTTGATCACATATCAGTATAAAAAGAAATTACGGCAAATTAACGCCGTTATCATCTCATCAACCGGCATTTAATTTTACAGAACCAGGAGTTTCTGTATTTTTTCACTTTTATCATACAGGTTGCGTTTTTCGCTGTTTACCCGGCAGAAAAATGTACAATAATCAGACAAGTCAGATATAATGCTTAACATTGTATTTCTATTTATTTGACAATCATTAAAACCAGCAATTAACAATTGAAAATTGTGTTAACGTGCTACAATTGATTTTGATATGTATCAACAAAGGTTAGATTTCCGGATGGTAAATGATTGGGTTGCTGTTATATTGGTGTTAATAGACTAATATTGGTACGAATCGTTTCAATTCCTTACGTTCTGAGTTGAGTGATTGTTAAAATGCGGTCTGAACAAGATTTTTTTCTGTCTGTGGTGATGTGCCGGACATAACCACAACGATACCGGCACAGGTTACACGGGCAGATAATCAGATTTCTTATTATTCTAAGTAATTTAGGTAGCGACTATGCAAACCCCGCATATTTTAATTGTTGAAGATGAGATCGTCACCCGTAACACCCTGAAAAGTATTTTCGAAGCAGAGGGTTACGTGGTACATGAAGCCACTGATGGTGCAGAGATGCACAATGTGCTGTCAGACCATGATATCAATTTGGTTATCATGGACATCAACCTCCCGGGAAAAAATGGTCTGTTGCTGGCGCGTGAGCTCCGCGAACAGGCAAACGTGGCACTGATGTTCTTAACCGGCCGTGATAATGAAGTGGATAAAATCCTCGGTCTGGAAATCGGTGCTGATGACTACATCACCAAGCCGTTTAACCCGCGTGAACTGACTATCCGCGCACGCAACTTACTGTCACGGACCATGAATCTGGCCGGTGGCAGCGAAGAGCGCCGCAGTGTGGAAAGTTACAAGTTCAACGGCTGGGAACTGGATATCAACAGCCGCTCATTAATCGGACCAACCGGCGAGCAGTACAAGCTGCCGCGCAGTGAGTTCCGTGCAATGCTGCACTTCTGTGAGAATCCGGGCAAGATTCAGACCCGTGCTGAACTGCTCAAGAAAATGACCGGCCGTGAACTGAAACCGCATGACCGTACAGTGGATGTCACCATCCGCCGTATCCGCAAGCATTTCGAGTCCACACCGGATACGCCGGAAATCATCGCCACCATTCACGGCGAAGGTTACCGGTTCTGCGGCGATCTCGAAGAGTAATCTTCCGCTGCGGTAACACACAGACGAAATCCCCGGTGATGCCGAGCACCACCGGGGATTTGTTGTTGCTGTTATCCGGTTATTTGTTCCACGGCATGATCGGCACCGCACTCAGCGCATTCTTCGGCGAGCCGTCGACCACTTTGTCTGAATAAGTCAGATAAATCAGCGCGTGACGTTTCTCATCATAGAAACGAACCACCTGTAACTTTTTGAATACCATGGATGTCCGCTTCTGGAACACCACCTGGCCTTTATCTTTGCGGCCTTTTTTCACTTTATCACTGACCGTGACCGGGCCGACCTGCTGACAGGAAATCGCGGCATCGGAGGTATCTTCCGCCAGACCCAGCCCGCCTTTTATCCCGCCGGTTTTTGCCCGGCTCAGGTAGCAGGTAATATTTTCCACATCCGGATCATCAAAGGCTTCCACCACAATCTTGTGATCCGGCCCCAGAATTTTGAATACCGTATCCACAGAGCCGATTTCTTCAGCATGGCTCAAAAAGGATAACGAACTCAATGAAATAGCTGTAATAATTCCCAGTATAGACCGGTGAGTCTGATTCATAATATTAATAGCCCAAGAAAACCATTTGAAAATTGTATGATTTTAAAGATAATCCATGTTACCAGTTTATGACAGTCGCCCTGTTCTTAAAACATTTTTCCGGCCAAAAGTAAGAATTGGTAAATGATTATCTCGTTGATAATCACTCAGGTTAGAATATAAATTCGTTATATCTCTTTCAGAACTTCATCAATCCAATAAGGGAGATGTATGGATCAGACCAGCATCATTCGCGATTTACTCCGTTGGTTAGATGAGCATTTGGATCAGCCACTTTCCCTCGATAACGTCGCTGCGAAGGCAGGCTACTCCAAGTGGCATTTACAACGTATGTTCAAGGACGTTACCGGTGAAGCCATCGGCGCTTACATCCGCGCCCGCCGATTGTCACGCGCAGCCATTGCACTGCGGCTGACTGCCCGTCCTATTTTAGATATCGCATTACAGTATCGTTTCGATTCTCAGCAAACCTTTACCCGCGCATTCAAGAAACAGTTTAATAAAACACCGGCACTGTACCGCCGTCTTGACGAATGGTGCTCTGACGGAATTTGTTCCGCGATTCTGCTCGATGATACCCCGATGCCGGAGCATGAGTTTGTCACACTGCCGCCGATTACCGTTGCCGGTATTGAGCACAGCTGTTCCCATCGCCTGGAAGACTGGGCTACCGCTTGTACCCATATGCGTCAGGAGTTCTGGCTGCATCATATTTCCGTGGCGAAAACCATTCCTGATTATGTTTACGGGCTGTACCGCACCACCCGTAACCCGGATAAAGAAGATGAGCAGACGGTGACATATACCACTGCAGTGAAAAAAGACACCGCCGCCTTCACAACAGAGGAAAATGTCCGCGAAATGGAGATGCCGGGCGGGGAATACCTCTGCTTTACCTTCAGCGGTATTCCTTACCGCAGTGCCATACAGGATTTCCTGTTCACCATTTACGGCCAGTGTGTACCGCGTCTGGGGATCACCCGCCGCCGTGGTTATGATATTGAGCGCTATAAGCTGAAGAAAGGCGCCGACATCCGTTATCCGGATGTGGCTGATGTGGATGATACCGATCCGCGCCATCACATCGAGGAATTTAAATACTATATTCCTGTCAGACGCAATCCGCAGTAATCACTGCCGCAGAACAAACACCGCCGCCGGTGGTGTCTTGTTCACCCGGGCGGTGTCTGATTCAGCGGTTTACTCAGCGCTGTACTTCATCCAGCGCCGGAAGACTCAGATGTGTGGTGTCACCGGCCGTCTCAACCACCCAGCCATCCGCCAGCCACGGGCTTTCCTGATACTCCAGAACGGATAACGAGCAGTTACGCAGACGCAGACGGCGTTCCGCATACGCCGGCAGTCCCAGCACAGAACCAATCAGACATCCCAGCGCAATACCGTGACTGACCAGCAGAACTTTGCTGCCCTCCGGCAGATCCAGGGTGCTTTCCAGCGCCGCCCGCATGCGGCTTTCCAGCTCAGCAAGCGATTCCCCTTCCGGGATCCGCCCGTCTTCCGCGCCGTTAAGCAGGCTTTTACGCCAGCCCTCTTCTTCTGCGGTCAGGGTATGGATCTGACGCTTTTCCAGCACGCCCATATTGAGCTCCCGCAGACGCGGATCCGCAATAATCTCACAACCGCAGGCTTCTGCGATCAGTTTCGCGGTCTGCTGTGTGCGGCCCAGATCACTGGCAATAATATGGGTGATCCCTTCATTTTTCAGACGCGCGGCAACCTGCTTCGCCTGATCGATACCACTTTGGGTTAACGGGCTGTCAGAATGACCCTGGATACGGCGCTGAACGTTCCATTCAGTTTCACCGTGACGGACAAGAAATACCTGTGACATAACTATCAATCTCTGCTTTTACTGTGTGAAAGTCTGATTACCCCGTTACCATACCGTAAAAACATTCCCGGGATCACGCTTTATCCCTGAAACTCTTTCACCGCACAGCACTGTCTAAAAAAATCTGCGGAAAGCCGCCAATATTCGCTATACTGCGGCAAACAAAATTACGTGGATAGTTTAATTATCATGTTTCATATTATCGCAGCAACGACTAATCCGGCCAAAATTCAGGCTATCCGTTCCGCTTTTGAAGTGGTACTGGGTAACGGCAATTTTGATATTGAAGATGTGAATGTGGACAGCAGTGTGCCGCAGCAGCCTATCGGGAACACCGAAACCCGTACCGGCGCCCGTCAGCGCGTCAATGCCGCCCGTCAGGTCAGACCGGAAGCCGATTTCTGGGTTGGTGTTGAGGCAGGAATTGAAGGCGATATGACGTTTGCCTGGATTGTTATCGAGCACCGCCAGCTGCGCGGGGAATCCCGTTCTGCCAGCCTGATGCTGCCGGAAAAAATTCTCGCGGGGATCCGCGAAGGCCGCGAACTGGGTGATGAAATGGCCGACCTGACCGGAGTGGAAGATATCAAACAGAAAGGCGGTGCGATCGGTTTCTTCACCGGCGGCGCGCTGACCCGGACCAGTGTCTATGAGCAGGCGATTATCCTGGCGCTGGTACCTATTCAGCATGAAATTTATAAATCCCTGAATACCAAAGAATCCTGATCTGAAAAACCGGACCGGTGATAACCGGCCCGGTGACTTTCCCGGCACATTTACTGCTGTGCCAGCCACTCGTCCCGCGTAATGCGGCTGATATGTTCAGTCCGGTAATCATTCAGGAACGGATTGAATTTATTTTCTTCGGTATGATGATGACGGAACCCGCACTTGGCCTGAGCGCGTTGTGACTGTTCATTATTTTCAAAATAGCCGCACCACAGCGCATCCAGCCCCGGGGTTTCAAATGCATGGCGCATCACTTCCCTGACCGCTTCCGGAATCAGCCCCTGTCCCTGGTACGGCACACCAATCCAGTAGGCGATTTCCCCTTCCCGCTGACTGATGTCAAAGTTGCTGTTTTCACCGATCAGAATCCCGATACACCCCACCGCCCGCCCGTTCGCTTTCAGTTCAGTGGCATAGACCTCACCGAGATTAAAAACGGTGCGGATAACATCAGCACTTTCCTCAACGCAGCTGTGCGGCGGCCAGCCAGCGATCGGGCCGACCCGGTCATCTTTTGCCACTTCATATAAATCGGCGGCATCGGTTTCTGCCCACGGGCGCAAAATCATACGTTCTGTTTCTAATATCATACTGCTTACCTTACTTCAGTTATACATTCAGCCTCAGCGGCTCTCTCTGTGATGACGGGAAGTGTAGCCTGACGGCAAACCGGCGGTAAGCAACAAACCTCCGCACTTTCGGTACTTTTGAAAACTATTGTGATAAATTTTCTCTTATACCGGCTCAGAGACAGTAAAAATGACAACTCATGATATTACGCTGACAGATCAGATTCCGCTGTTAACGGAAGACGCTGACACATTACTGACAGGGGAAAGCACACTGGCCGATCACAACGGCATGCCGCTGACCTTCGGAAATGCGTATCTCACCCTGATGATCTGCCGGGCGGGATACGCGCATATGACACTGAATGTTAAATCTCAGGCTGTACGGGCGGGGGATATTCTGGTGCTGGCGGAAGATACGATCGCGCTGCTGAAAAAGCGCTCGCGGGGATTCCGTGTGTTTTTTTGTCTGATCCCGGCCTCTTTCTCTGCCGAAATCGCTTATGTTCTGCCTAACCCGCTGTTTCTGTTTCTGCATGAATATCCCCGCTGCATTCCGCTGCCGGAAGAAAAACCGCTGCTGACAATGTGGCTGGCACACATGCAGGATATCACCCGCAACAGCCCGGTTTACCGGCATATTATGCAGCGTAATCATTTACAGAATCTGTTTTTGCGGATAGCGGAAAGAATGCCGCCGGATGCCCCGGCAACCACACAAAAATACAGCCGGAAAGAGGCGCTGTGCTGGCGGTTCTGGGAACTTATCTGCCGCCACAGCCGGGAACACAGGGATGTGCAGTACTATGCGCGGCAGTTAAATATTACGCCGTTTTATCTGTCACAGCTGACCGGAACGTTTTTCAATCATTCACCCAAATCACTGATCAACCGCCGGGTTATCCCTGAAATCAAGACACTCCTGCGTTACAGTACGCTGTCAGTGGAGCAGATCGCAGATAAACTGCACTTTGATGACCCGTCCTATCTGTGCCGCTATTTCAGACGGGAGACCGGCGTTTCCCTGACAACGTACCGGCGGCAGAGCCGCTGAGTTATTTTTTGCCGCTGAGGAGCTCCTGCTCCAGCCAGGCTTTCACCTCTTCCGGAGCATATTTCAGGCTGTTGGATCCGCGGGTGATGGTCGCAATGCCGACCCCCAGCTCACTTTTCAGCTCACGCTGGCTCATCTTACCGCGCAGCAGTTCCTCGACGATCCGCACACGTGTGCCCAGCGCCGTGCGCTCATCCGGGGTAAAAAGCAGCTGAAAAAGGTGGGATTCAATATCCTGTGAATAGGCGTTGCGCAGCAGGCTGACAAAACGCTGCCAGTCGCTGTCCTGAAGTTGGTTTGTCGTCATATGTCACCCCATCGGATCAGGAGTACAAAAAGTACCCGTTAACTAGTACACCAAGGATAACACAAGCCCGGTGCAGCTGTCTTCTGCTGAACCGGGCCGGAAGGGAAGAATCAGTAACGCATTGATTGCTCGGAAGGTGTCAGCACATCTGCCGGGCGCTGCCCTTTCAGGAAGTTCTGATAAAAGACATCAAACGCCAGCACATTCTTCACATAACCCCGGGTTTCCGCAAACGGAATAGTTTCCACAAAGGCAACCGCATCGAGCCGTCCGCCGCTGTTGCTCAGCCAGCGGGTCACACGGTTAGGGCCCGCATTATACGCGGCACTCGCCAGGATCCGGTTCTGACCGAACTGGTTATACACGCCGTTGAGATACGCGGTGCCTATCTCGATATTTTTGCGCGGATTAACCAGCTGCGCACTGTTGCTGTAATCCGCAATACCGTTGTCGCGGACCGTCTGGGTTGCCGTTGCCGGCATCAGCTGCATCAGCCCGGTCGCGCCGACCGGTGAACGTGCCTGCGGGTTCCAGGCACTTTCCTGACGGGCTATCGCCATCGCATAGCTTTTGCTGATATTTTTATTCTGCGTGAACTCATCAAACTCACTCTGCCAGGCCAGCGGGAAGCGCTCTTCCAGATGATCCCACAACTTGCCGTTGATCGTCGCCTGCACACTCAGATCCGCCCAGCCCTGCTCCAGCGCATAACGCGCCAGCTGCGCTTTGCGTGCCGGTGTCTGGCTGCTGACCAGATTCAGCCACTCGGTACGGGCCAGCCCTTCCATCTGCCAGTACAGCAGCTCACGGATGCGCTGAATTTCCGGCAGATTGCTGATGCTGTTATCCGGTTTATCCGCCGCATTGATCATCATGATATACGGTTTCCCCAGGCGCTGTGCCGCCACCATCGGATAGAACCCGCGCCCCTGACTGATTTTTTCCAGAATGGCATCTGCTGCCGCTTTATTGCCGCCTTTTTCCAGCAATACCGCGCGCCAGTACTGCCATTCTTCTTTCTGCTGAGCGTCCGCCGGTAACCGGGTCAGCCAGCGATCCAAATCACGGTCATCTGCGTTACTCAGCGCCAGACGCACGCGGCGCTCGCGCAGGGTGACAGAATCGGTTTCCTGAATCACCTCGTCACGCCAGGCCGCCTGCTCATCTGTCACGTCGCCCCCCATATACTGCCATGCGATGGCATCTTTCAGTTGCTGACGCTCGCTGTCATTCATTTTTTGGGCGCGCGCCACACTGTTCAGGTCAGCCCGTGCCGCATCCGGTGATTTGCGGGCATAGGCGGAGAAAGCGGATATTGTGGCCTGGCGGGTGAAATCGGTCGGGCTCAGTCGGGCAAATGTCACCACTGATGCCGGGTTTTTCTGTAAATTAATCAGGCCATTGCTGATGGTCTGATAAGAGGCGGGCAGACGTTTTGCCAGATAACTGACCAGAGAGGAATTGCCATTTTTCAGTGCCAGGCTGATACGTTCAAGAACGCGCTCCGGTGTCAGGCCACCGGACTGTTCCCAGACATCAAATAATTTATCACAGGAGGACGGCAGAGAGTTTCCCGCCAGCCAGACAGATTTCGCCCCGTCCAGCGCCACCTGACGGTTTCCGGTCTGCCAGTTGGCATAATAATAGTCGCACTTCGCACTGACCGGTTTCGGCACAGTGGTGCTGTAGCTGACCAGCCCCTGCCAGTCATTACGTTTGGCCAGTTCACTGATAAATTTATTTTTCAGACTTGCCGCTGACGGCAGATTCGGATGGGTATCCGTAAAATTTTTCACCTGACCGGCTGTCAGCAGGCTCATGTCCTGTGTCAGTTCACGGTATTCCAGATAAGGATAGAGCGGATAGTCCCGCAGTGACGGCATCAGGCGTTCCACTTCCGCCATATTATTGGCATCCCATGCGGATTTGACATCCTGATAGCGCTGACGCTGCTCACTCAGTGAATCCGCTGACGCCAGTGCTGAAAACATCAGCATGCTGAGGGCTGCCACGCCCGGCCATATACATTTCCTCATGATCTGCTCCAGTCTCCTAAATTCCCGTTTATCTGCACAATACCTCAGACCCTGATACACAGTGTAAGTGCCCTGTCATGCAGACACAAATCATACTGTGGTACCGGATAACCCGATACCCAAAATCGGATTATTCAGAATATATGTCTGATTATTCTTATTGTGTATTCCCTTTGCCGTAAATGATGGTTTATCAACTAATTCATAGTGATATCATCTGGTATTACCTAGATTTTTACTATATAGTAAAATTTAATTTAAAATTAAAATGATAACAATTCAGGAGTCCGGTTACCGCCGTAAACGGGGTTCTGAGCACTACCAATAACTCTATAAGTAGTGAATATATTTCAGACGACTCCGGTCGTCTTTTTTTTTAAACCGGGTGAATCCCCCCGGACAATACAACGACGATCAGAATGTCCGCCGCTTTTTCCGGCCGGGGACATCCGCCGCCGGGACATCCCGCAGCCGGAGTCGCTTTAACTAAACGAAAAACTCAGTCATAATGCCACCCAGATGCCCCATAAACGAAAAGTTGTTAAATAATTTTCTTATTTTTCAAAAGGTATACTACATTGGCTCAATACGTTTATTCGATGCACCGTGTCGGCAAAATTGTGCCGCCGAAGCGTCATATACTGAAAAATATCTCTCTGAGTTTCTTCCCGGGCGCCAAAATCGGTGTTCTCGGCCTGAATGGTGCCGGTAAATCAACCCTGCTGCGCATCATGGCAGGTGTGGATACCGACATTGAAGGTGAAGCACGTCCGCAACCCGGCCTGAACATCGGCTATCTGCCGCAGGAACCGAAACTGAATCCGGAGCACACTGTCCGTGAAGCGGTTGAAGAAGCCGTTGCCGAAGTAAAACAAGCCCTGACCCGTCTGGATGAAGTGTACGCGCTGTACGCCGATCCGGATGCGGACTTTGACAAACTCGCCAAAGAGCAGGGTGAACTGGAAGCGATTATCCAGTCTCATGACGGCCATAACCTGGATAACCAGCTGGAACGGGCGGCAGATGCCCTGCGTTTACCGGCCTGGGATGCCAAAATCGGTAATCTGTCCGGAGGTGAGCGCCGCCGTGTGGCTATCTGCCGCCTGCTGCTGGAAAAACCGGATATGCTGCTGCTCGATGAACCGACCAACCACCTGGATGCGGAATCGGTCGCCTGGCTGGAACGCTTCCTGCACGACTACGAAGGTACCGTTGTGGCGATCACCCATGACCGTTACTTCCTTGATAACGTCGCCGGCTGGATCCTCGAACTTGACCGCGGTGAAGGTATTCCGTGGGAAGGGAACTACTCCAGCTGGCTGGAGCAGAAAGATGCCCGTCTGGCACAGGAAGCGTCTTCTGAAGCGGCCCGCCGCAAGTCTATCGAGAAAGAGCTGGAGTGGATCCGTCAGAATCCGAAAGGCCGTCAGTCCAAGGGCAAGGCCCGTCTGGCCCGCTTTGAGGAACTGAACAGTGTCGAGTACCAGAAACGCAACGAGACCAACGAACTCTTTATTCCGCCTGGTCCGCGTCTGGGTGACAAAGTGCTGGAAGTGGAAAACCTGACCAAATCCTACGATGGCCGCACCCTGATCGATAACCTGAGTTTCTCCCTGCCGAAAGGGGCGATTGTCGGGATTATCGGGCCGAACGGTGCGGGTAAATCCACGCTGTTCCGCATGATCAGCGGTAAAGAACAGCCGGATTCCGGTACTATCACTCTCGGTGATACCGTCACTATCGCGTCTGTTGATCAGTTCCGTGATTCCATGGATGATAAGAAAACCGTCTGGGAAGAAGTCTCCGGCGGGCAGGATATCATGCGTATCGGCACCACTGAAATCCCGAGCCGTGCTTATGTCGGACGCTTTAACTTCAAAGGCGTTGACCAGGGCAAACGTGTCGGTGAGTTATCCGGTGGTGAGCGCGGCCGCCTGCATCTGGCCAAACTGCTGCAGGTCGGCGGCAACATGCTGCTGCTCGATGAACCGACCAACGACCTGGATATCGAAACCCTGCGCGCACTGGAAAACGCCTTGCTGGAATTCCCGGGCTGCGCCATGGTCATTTCCCATGACCGCTGGTTCCTCGACCGTATCGCCACCCATATCATCGACTATCAGGATGAGGGGAAAGTGGAGTTCTTCGAAGGTAACTTCAGTGAATATGAAGATTACAAGAAACGGACCCTCGGCGAGGCCGCACTGGAGCCACACCGCATCAAGTACAAACGTATGACCAAATAGGTCATATAACGGAAAATGCCGCGTAGTGAGGAACCACGCGGCATTTTTTGGTTGGATGGATAAAAGAGTGTCTTTTGTTACGGGTATTACATTGAACCTGGTACTTAAGGTACAACCGAAGCTGACTTACCACTTCATATTTACCGCTTTTATAACACTTAAAACTGACAAACTATCAATCAGTTAACACCATCAGTAAAGGGATCCTTTACTCTTCATCGTTCCTCCCTTTGTTGCCCTGAATTCTGCCGGACGCTGTGTATTGTCCTTGTTCTTTCAGTATAGAAGAGAAAAATAATTTCTCACGGAATTACCCGATTATTTTCCGATTCTCACAACATTCTTTATTTTTGCTGATCCCCGTCACGAATTTCAGGGGCATCCAGCATCAGCAGACGCTGAACCAGGCCGACACACTCGAGAAAACGGGTGTCGTAATCCGCCGATGTCACATGGACAAACTTAATGCCGTTTTCCCGCAGCATATCGATCAGCAGATCCTGAAACGCTTTGCGGTCATTGTCACTGCCGAGGCTGCGCAGTCCGTCTGCCACCCACGGTGTATTATTTTCCAGCAGGATCACCAGGTCAAAGCGGTATTCCGCAATCAGCGCCTGCACAAACGGATGCTCTTTACCCTCATACCGTTTGCAGAAAGCCTGGGTCGTGACAAAATCGGTATCCACAAAGGCAACTTTATTGGCATATTTCACTGCAAAATCAATATACTGAGCATGCCCCAGTGCGATTTTGTCATAGTCGGAATATTGCAGTGCCATTTCATCACCGCCCAGGTGGGAAAACACATAATCGCGTCCGTATTCCCAGGCGCTGGTGGTATTGAACATATTCGCCAGTTTATTGACGAGTGTGGATTTGCCGCTGGACTCCCCGCCGAGCACCGCCACCGTCCGCACAAAGAACGGTTTAACCTCGGTCGGAATGTAGTCCCAGTAGCGGAACGGTGCCTGACGGATCTGCCGTCCGCTGATATTCATAAAGGTACGCTCCGGGTCGATAAGCACCGTTTCAATGCCGAACGATTCACGGTAGCGCGGCACATCCGCTTTTTCGCCTGAATAGATAAAATCCGGTGAGATCCCTTTTTCCCGCATAAACTGGCACACGCCCTGACTCCAGTGTTCCCAGCCGTGCGGATACGGATCATAAGCATGCTCATCAAATGAGTGAATGCGGATATTTTTCTGATATTTAAAGGTTTGCAGAAGCCAGCGCAGGCGATCACTGACAGTCGGCTGCTGAGACATCGAACTGTTGATAAACAGCGCCTTATCACGCGGTTCATCGTGACAGAGGATCACATGCAGCTCATCCACCTGGCTGCACGCCCGCTGGATCAGATAAATATGGCCGGTGTGCAGCGGATAAAATTTCCCGAATACCACCCCGGTAATTTTTTGCTTCAGCGGGTAATCCAGCCCCAGCGCACTGTGCAGCCCGGCCAGCTTCTGACCGCCGGGGCTTTTGATTTTGTTGTTGATCAGCTGGCTGAGATACCCTTTGGTCACCCCGCACTGATCCGCCAGTTGCTGGAGTGTGACACCTGCCTGCTTAATGGCTTGTTTCAGATAGGAAAAATCGGTCATTCTCTGCCTCACTTATTCCAGTTCATCCAGTACAGACAGGGCATCTGACAGTTTTTTCACCCCGAACACCTGCATACCCGGCGGCGGATTTTTCGGGCGGTTGGCATTCGGCACAATCGCCCGTTTAAAACCGTGTTTGGCCGCTTCCGAGATCCGCTCCTGGCCGCTCGGCACCGGACGGATCTCTCCCGCCAGCCCGACTTCGCCGAAGATCACCACATCACGCGGGATCGGCCGGTCACGGAAACTGGAAACCAGCGAGAGCAGCAGCGCCAGATCCGCACTGGTTTCGGTGACTTTCACCCCGCCGACCACGTTGACGAATACATCCTGATCCGACATCTGCAGTCCGCCGTGACGATGCAGTACCGCCAGGAGGATAGCCAGCCGGTTTTGCTCCAGCCCGACCGCCACCCGGCGCGGGTTCGACATCATCGAATGATCCACCAGCGCCTGGATTTCCACCAGCAGCGGACGTGTGCCTTCCCAGACCACCATCACCGAACTGCCGGACGTGATTTCATCCCCGCGGCTCAGGAAAATGGCGGACGGGTTGCTCACCTCGCGCAGCCCCTGCTCCGTCATCGCAAACACGCCCAGCTCATTCACCGCACCAAAGCGGTTTTTATGGCTGCGCAGTGTACGGAAACGGGAATCGGCCTCGCCGTCGAGCATGACCGAGCAGTCAATACAGTGTTCAAGTACTTTCGGCCCCGCCAGAGAGCCGTCTTTGGTGACGTGGCCGACCATAATGATCGCCACACCCCGGGTTTTGGCAAAGCGGGTCAGATAGGCGGCGGTTTCGCGCACCTGTGCCACACTGCCCGGCGAAGACTGAATATCCGCCATGTGCATCACCTGGATGGAGTCAATCACCATCAGCTTCGGCTGTTCCTGCTCTGCGATCAGGCAAATCTGCTCAATCGCCGTTTCCGACAGCATATTGAGGTTATCCATCGGCAGCCCGAGGCGGTGGGCCCGCATCGCTACCTGCTGCAAGGATTCCTCCCCCGTGACATACAGTGTTTTCATCTGCGCGGCGAGCTGGCACATGGTCTGTAACAGCAGGGTACTTTTCCCGGCACCCGGGTTACCGCCGATCAGAATAGCGCTGCCCGGTACCACGCCGCCGCCCAGCACGCGGTCAAATTCTTTGAAACCGGTAGAGAAACGCGGCAGTTCCTCAAGACTGATTTCCGACAGTTTCTGTACTTTGCTGACACCGCTCTGTCCGGCATAACCGCTGAGACGGTCACTGCGCGCCGCCGAAGATGAAACAGAAGCCAGCCGGACTTCCGTGATGGTATTCCACGCCTGACACGCGGTACACTGCCCCTGCCAGCGGGGATAATCCGCCCCGCACTCGTTACAGACAAAGGCGCGTTTTGCTGGTTTTGCCACTCGTGACCCCGTAATAACTGATAAATTAACGTTCTTCGTGTTTCAGACCACCGCTGAGGGTGCACATCACCCCCATCAGGTCGGCGTGGCGGATAGCCACTTTTGCCCGCGCATACACTTTCGGTTTGGCGTGAAATGCGATACCGAGGCCGGCTTTTTTCAGCATTTTCAGGTCATTGGCACCATCACCGATCGCCACGGTCTGCTCTAAAGGAATATTGAGAAATTCCGCCAGTTTCACCAGCGCCTGCGCTTTGTATTTGGCATCCACCACCGGGCCCTTGACTTTACCGGTCAGTTTGCCGTCTTTGATTTCCAGCTGATTGGCATAGACGGCAATCAGGCGCAGAGAATCTTTTAAATAATTGGCGTAGAAAGTAAATCCGCCGGAGGCAATCGCGACATGCCAGTCCATCGCCTGGAGTTTGCGCACCAGGCTGGTCAGCCCCGGCATCAGCGGCAGCGTATCCAGCACCTGCTGTAAAATGGCGGCATCCGCCCCGGCCAGCAGGCCGACACGCGCTTTCAGGCTTTCGCTGAAATCCAGCTCGCCCTGCATCGCTCTTTCTGTCACTTCCGCAACTTCATCACCGACACCCGCCAGCCGGGCGATTTCATCGATACATTCGATTTGGATTGCGGTGGAATCCATATCCATCATCAATAATCCGGGAGAGCGCAATTTCGGAATGTTCCCCAGCGGCACCACATCCATCTGAAACTCATCCGCCACCCGTTTGATGCGACCGGTCAGGCTGCCTGCGATCCGCACCACCTGATAGTCATCAATCCGCCATGACGAGACCACCACAATTGCCGCCCCCAGCCGGTGCTGGAAATCGCTGATCCGCGCCTTATCCAGCCCGCGCCCGTACAGCAGCCAGCCGCTGTCACCCGCCCGGTAATCCAGCGGCATCACTTCATCACCGCTCAGGGAAAGAGGAAGGCCCGGCCACTTATGGATTTCATTCGGCAAATAACAGTAGGTCAGACTCGTCGACATCAACAGATACTCCTATAATCCCTGATAATATTCATGATGGTAGCAGATAAAAATTTCCGCTTCTGGCAATATGGTGGCGACAACGGAAAAACGGATAAACAATGGCCAAAACGAAGTTAACATTCCGGCTGCATAAAACAGCCATTATTCTGATTTGTCTCGCCCTGATGGTGTGTCTGTTACAGGGTGTCTCTTATTTCAGCCGCGTCCACCAGCAGTCGTCAATGGATCAGTTTAATGAACTGGCCTATTCGCTGGCACAACAGGTGGCGTTTAACCTTTCCGATGCTATAGACGATAACGGGAAAGTGCTCAATAAGAAACAAATTACGGCAAATTTAGCGCAGCTGACCACCAACAGCCGCATTCTCGATGCCACAGTATATCAGGATGACGGGGTACAGATAGCCGGCAGCGGCGAGAGTATCACGGTCCGCGACCGGCTGGCACTGGACGGGCAAAAAGCCGGCAGTTATTTTAATCATCAGATTGTCGCCGCCATTCCCGGGAAAAAAGTCCCGAAAGGCTTTCTGCGCCTGACCATTGATACCCACCGGCTGGCCACAGAATCCACCCAGGTGGATAACACCACCAATCTGCTGCGGGTGATGTTACTTCTCGCCCTCGGTATCGGCTTTGTGCTCGCCAATAACCTGCTGCAGCTGACCCCGAGCCGCTGGCAGCAATCCCTGTATCTGCTGACCGCCAATCTGAAAAATGAAGATGAGAAGCCGGGGAAGAAAACAGAAGAGAAAGAAAAAGGGGAATAATTTCCCCAAAAGCGGGCGTGAAGGCCCGGAAAGATATGATTGTTCAGTGAGTACGCTAGTATCCGGCGTACTCACTGAGTCTGCGAAATCCGAAAAATAAAATATCGTCCGGAATAATTAAACCACGATAATCCCGCCAGTACAGATCTTTACGGGAATAGTTCTGATAAAACGTCTCTTTTACTTTTTGTATCCAATGGTTGAAGATCATCTGCAAACTTACTGTTTTTTATATACTCTTCTTTTTCCGTTTGATACTTCGGACTCCCCGATAAATACAGAGCCATTATATAATCAATATCTTTTTCTTTCTTTTTGTTTTTGGTTTCTATATATGATGTATAACAGTCAGCCACTTCTTTTTTTTCCAGCCTGTCCATTAACATGCACTTTAACAAAAAAAACCGACCTTCTTTATCATCATTACTAATTTCATTTATTTCTGATAATGCGAGATCATATTGTTTTTCACCGACCAGCCCACTGATATAAATGTTAGCCACATTCATATCTGTTTTATTCTCTTCTTTTATTTTTTTTATTTCATTTAAAATTTCATTCTTTTTATCGATGCTATCTGCAAATGTTAACTTCATGATTAAATCAGATGCAACTTTCACACCATTATTATCACTTTCATTTGCCAATGATTTATTTATATTCATTGATAATATAAATAATGAGAATACCAGAATTATCCATTTTGATTTTATCAAAATCATATTGTCACCATTTAAATTTATTTAATTTTATCGTTTTTGTTGAACTTCTTGGGAAAGGAACGACATTACCGGCATACCCTGCGTCATAGACGTAACCAAATTCAACTGTTAGTTCCGGTGTTATCGCTGATTTTATGAAATCAAAGTCAACACTACCAATAGGTATATCATCTACACCCATTGCCCATGATTCACCTTTTTTCATTTCCAGAATATACTTATTATGATTTAAATTATTTGTTATTACACACCAGAATAATATTTTACCGGAACCTGCTGCTTTCGCCGCATTACTTTTACCTAATGCTGACACTCTTATTCTCTTTCCGCTATTATTATCTTCTTCATTGACTATTAGTGTGATTCCGTAACTGGCATGAATACCAACACCTTCTATTCTTAAGTCAGCAAGCTGAGAGAAATAAAATCTTTTAATAGCCATATAAAATCCTTATTAATGACATAGAAATAGACCATAATAAAATTATAAATATAAATTAAAATCATTAACAGGGTGATTTATCCTAAACTAAAATAATTATCGTATTAATAGCAGAGGTGAGATTAAAGGCCGGAAAATCTCTCCCGGCCACCCCTTATCTTTAAATATTTCTTTTACCGGTGCTGCAATACCTGCCAGGTCAGCAGGCCGAGCCAGGTCATCAGCAGGGAGCTGAGTACATGCAGGGTGATCTCTGCCATACCGTGGTGGATACGCCCGGCCTGAAATGCCTGCACAATCTCGAGTGAAAAGGTCGAGAACGTCGATAACGCGCCGCAGAACCCGGTGACAATAAACAGCCGCCATTCTGCAGGGAGTGTCGGGTGAGAAGAGAAAAACGCCACCGCCAGCCCGATAATATAACCGGCAATAATATTGGCGAGATACGTCCCCAGCGGCATCATTGCCAGCACCGGGTTGAATTTATTACTCAACACCCAGCGGCCGAGGCCGCCGAGCACTGATCCTGCGGAAATGCTGAGGATCACATTTAACATAGAAAAACCTTACTTCATGTTTGTTTCAATGTTTCTGTGTTTATGCGCATTTCTTTAAAATGTCAACCTGAACAAGCCCGCACACTTCATCCAGCAGTTTGATCACTTCCACACTCATCCCGACCATCATGGCATCCGCCGAGTTACTTTCCGGCTGTGCATTGATCTTCTGATGCAGCTCATGTGTGCTGGCACGCAGTGCCTGGAGCTTATTCATGGTGTCATCGTCTTTCCCCTGCACAAAGATATCAGAGAGCAGTTTCATGATCTCACTGTTACTTTTCTGCAGCTGAACAATGTACGGGTTCTCGGTGTTCAGCGCATGAGCGAAGTAGTTTTTACTGAAGGTATCGGTCAGCAGTTCCAGAATCGCCACCAGCCGCCGGATGCGCCCGTGGATGGCCGTAAAGGTGGCAGCCGGAACATGAGTCTCTTTGACAGCCGGTGCAATGTAGGTATTGCAGGTCAGCAGTGTGGATAATGTGTCTTTCAGCTGATTATCCCACCGCTCCGGGTCGGTACTGCTCAGTTTCATGATGTGCTCATCATATAATCTGGCAATATCGCGCAGAATGGTGCTGATGTTCATCCGCCAGAACACAAATCCTTTCAGCGGCAGAATAGCCGAGAACACCAGTGCCAGAATCGAGCCGCCCACGGTCTGCGCCGAACGGATAAGCGCGGAGTCCATATCCCCGACCGGTGCGGTGGCAACGATACTGATGGTCATCCCGATCAGCATCCCGACATACATGTTTTTACCCAGCGCGATCAGACCGCAGACAAACATCGCAATCGTCGCCAGCGCCAGCATCAGCGGGAAAGAGTGGGTTTCCGTGTACAGCAGCAGCATCCCTATCAGCGAGCCGATAACGGTGCCGAGGGTGCGCTGCATCGAGCGGATCAGCACATTTCCCCAGTACGGCATCGGCATCAGGATAGAGATAAGTGTCATGATAATGTAATCGAGCTTATCGCTGTGTAATTCCCGGAACACCATAAACGTCAGTGTGAATGCCAGTGCAATGCGGATGCCGTGCAGCTGTTTAAACCGGGAATAAAAGAATGACTGAGCCCGGGTGATCCCGTGGCTCAGATTTATTTTTTTTTCTTTATGCTTCACAACCGGCCCTGCTTATGGCGCTTTGGCTAATAAGATGTCAGCCATGACGCTGTTATTGATGTTCTCGCCGCACAGCATTTTCATCAGCACTTCACTGCCGAGTTGTGACAGGGAGAAGGTCATATCCGCATGCAGCAGGCGCATTTTGTCGCGGTTCTCTTCCTGATTCACCACGGTCACGGTTTTCACGCCTTCACCGGCCAGCTGTTTCACCGCCAGCAGCGCAAAGGTGTTATCCGCGTCATTATCACTGATAGCCATCACACAGCGGGCATCTTTGACATTGGCTTCATTCAGGGTTACAGCATCGGCACTGTCACCGGCAACGGTCACGGTGCCGTCAGGGAAGTGTGCTTTGTCCTCATCAGAACAGATCACCACCACCTGCAAACCGCGTTTTTTCAGTCCCTTATAAATACTGACCGCCAGCGGATTCGCGCCGATAACAACATAATGCTCTTTCATGTGTAACAACCTCTTTTTGACAATCTCGCGTGTGCCGCGCAGGACGACACCCACAATGTACACAATGGATGTGGTGAAAATCGTGATACCGAACACCACCACCGTCAGGGTAAACATCCGTGCTTCCACACTGATCGGGATGATATCCCCGAAGCCGACTGTGGTCATACAGACCAGGGCAAAATAGAACGCCGCTGAGATATCGGTGACATGCGGCTGGAACTCATTACCGAGATACAGGGTGCCGAAGACGGAATACACCACCAGCAGGATAATACTGCTGACCGCCACCACCCCGGCACTGGTCAGGCTGTGATGCGGGAACTGCCGCCACAGACAGCCGGCCGCAATCAGCAGCGCCAGCGAGAACAGCCCCTGCAGCGAGTATTCCCGGGCCAGCCCCAGATCCATCAGCACCATCGTGAGCAGGATAAACAGGGAGAACAGCCAGGCGATACGTGCGCCGGTCAGCATCAGCAACGCCAGCAGTGCCAGCAGTAACCCCAGCATAAAGCGGGGAATATCCAGCAGTTTGATAAACCCGAGCGACTGTAACCACGCAGTGAAACCGCCGTCCTGCCAGGCAATATCCCCGGTATAGGAAAACAGCACCGGCGACAGGATCATCACCCCGTCAATAAACAGCAGTACCGACAGGATCACCCGCAGACTCAGTAATTCATGTAACCCGGTTTTCAGCAGATTAGTCTGCATATTTCTCCCCTTTTACTGACGGTGTTCCGGCATGATGTCCTGATTCGGTACCAGGAACAGCCAGGAAGCCAGAACGAACGGCATGGTCAGTGTCGGAATGCCGAACGGCGATACCACCACATCCAGCGCGCCCTGGACAAACACCGTGAAAATCACACCCACAACGGTATACACCAGCACTTTGAAGCTCGGTTTGTTAAATGTGGAGCCCAGCGCGATTGCGGTTAACACGGCGCTGAAGGAATACAGTCCGGTATGCACACTGCCGAAATCCGCTTTCAGGAAAGATGCCACCCCAAAAGCCAGCAGTGAGCCGAGCACCGCAAAGACCGCCGCCCACACCGAGCTGACCGCCAGACCGATCACAAACAGAATGCCCACCGTGATACTGCTCAGCAGGAAGACCTCTGACACACCGCGGAAAATATCCGGGATCAGATCGGAATACGGGATCCCTGCGATCGGTGCCACATACTGATCCGGCAGTGCCGGTCCCGGCAGGCTGACGCCCTTGATGCCGAAGAAACTGTAGCTGGCCAGCAGGATAGTCCAGGTCACCAGCACGAAAGGCGCGGTCAGCGCCGCCACTTTCCAGTTTTTCAGGAAATCGGTCAGTGAAATGGTGGCGATCACCGCCACGATACTGCCGAGCACAATGGCCGCCCACATAAACGGTGTGTTATTCAGAAAGGTCGGCAGCGCCACACCGACCAGACAGCCGTTATAACCGTACAGCCCGGCACGCAGTGAGGTGACATCCATTTTGCTGACATACGCGGTCAGCGTGGATACCACGGTACCGAGCAGACAGCCCCAGCCGACTGCCGGAATGCCTTCACTGTATGCACCAATAAAAATAGCGGCGAAAAAGAACAGCCCGGTCAGCGGGTTGTTCTGAAACATCACCTGTGCACAGCCGCGCAGTGTGATATCAATAAAGTGTATGACAGGATTGGATCCGGCCAGTTTATTCCAGCCGTTCTGACTGACTGTTGAAGTTGCCATCGTCTTTCCCCTGAAGGTAAACCGGATAAAGGGACTGATTATGCTGATAATAACCAGTCCCCTGAGTAACCACCGGTGTTATCCTGCAGCGCATCAGCGCCACAGGAACGGTTTTTGCAATGTGATGCCGAGGATTTCTTCCCGGGCGATTTGCCAGAAATAACGGACAGCTTCTTTGGTTTTCGGGCTGTCGATTCCCAGCACTTTGAAGACCAGACCACATTCGTTCGGCAACTGCGTTGCCCCGAATGCAACCTCTTCATCCGTGTCATAACGGGCTTCCAGGCGCTCCAGGATACGGGCATGATGCTCTTTCGGTGTCAGTAAAATCACATTACCGAAGACATCAAATCCCCCCATCACGCCGACCACATTCAGGGCTTCTTTTTTCGGTTCCAGAATGTATTTTTCAACAAATAATTCTTTCCCCTCATTATCTTCCGCCCTGATCTTTGATGAAAAAATATCAAATCCGAACTGTTCATCCGGATGGTGATATTTCCGTCCCGACATCAGGATCTCGGAATAGATCATCGTGGCCGTCGGATCAATCGTTATCTGTGTGTCCGTTAAAAAACGGGCATTACGGTGCGGGATAATCGGATCCGGCATAAACTCCAGATAACCGCCTGCTTCCACCACCACATTCTGGTACTGCGTGGCGTAGTTCGCCTCCATCATGTGGATTTTGGTGGCGGACTGTGTGGTGACATGGGCGCACGCCCCTTCTTCCACAATCAAATCCAGTGCCTGGCGGTCGCCCTGTAACAGGCAGCCGGAGGTGGAAATCATAGTGACACACGGCATCTGCGGCATCATTTCATCCCAGTACAGCGCGCGCTGCACCAGAGAGGGCACACGGCGCTCCATTTCCACCATTTCACTGCGGTATTCCCGTTTGGCAAACCGCAGTTTCAGATAGCCGCTTTTCCCGATGGCACCACTTTGCATCTGTTTTGGCTCATCCTGGTAAGGCGCCATTTCCGGCGCCTTTTCCCCTAAGAGATGAGCCCGGAGACGTGTCGGCGTCCCCGCGATCTCAGCCCTCAGTTGTGTCATGCTTTTGCTCCCGCCTGGTGGGTGAACAGGAATTTATCCATGATCATATCCACCAGCTCCACCACGCCTTCGCCGGTTTTGCAGTTGGTCATGACATACGGACGGTTGCCGCGCACCACTTTGGTGTCACTTTCCATGACTTCCAGGCTGGCACCGACATACGGTGCGAGGTCGATTTTGTTGATCACCAGGATATCCGCCTGCACCAGGCCCGGACCGTTTTTACGCGGGATTTTTTCCCCTTCCGCCACATCGATGACGTAGATATAGAAGTCAGCAAGCGCCGGGCTGAAAGTCAGCGTCAGGTTATCGCCGCCGCTTTCGATCATGATGACATCGCTGTCCGGGAAGCGCTCTTCCATATCTTCCACGGCAGCAATGTTCATGCTCGGGTCTTCGCGCACAGCAGTGTGCGGGCAGGCACCGGTTTCAACACCGAGGATTTTCTCTTCGTCGAGGATCCCTTTCAGGGTACGTTTGACCTGTTTTGCATCTTCGGTGGTCACGATGTCATTGGTGATGATTAACGGCTTGATCCCGCGCTCAATCAGGATCGGAGTGATCACTTCAATGATCGCTGTTTTGCCTGAGCCAACAGGGCCGCCGATGCCGATCCGTGTCATTTTTTTCATCAGTATACTCCCGGAAAATAAGTCAGCCGCCGGTCAGTTCATAAACAGGCGGACAAAAGATTTGGTATGAACTGCCGCAAGGACGTCGATCACCGGCACATAGGAAGACATCTGTTCAATGTCGCCGCAGGCTGCGATATCGCAGAAGGTTTCAATGTCGTTGTTCAGTTCAAATAAAATGTGCTGTGTTTCAAAGTGCGTGATCCGCATCAGGCGCATGGCGGCGCTGAGGATCGTCATTGCGATCCCGTACTGATGCATAACCACGACTTCACGCTCGCCGATACCCTGTACCGCCATCACAATAGCCTGAGTGACAGGCTGGGTGCCCGGGGTGTCCCCGCTTTTAATTTGTGCCAGCCACCAGGCCACGAGCGGATCGTCAAAAATATGAACGGAAATTTCCGCCAGTTTTTTCCCCATCCGTGTCGCCATCAGGCGGGCTTCTTCATTCAGTTTACGGTTATTCACCGCCCGGTCGACCCGCAGAATGGCATCATTGTCACCGGCAAGTACTGCGCGGTGTGCCGCGACAACGGCAATACCGTCACCGCTCGCCGCCTGCTTCAGTGCGGTGCGGACAAAGCCTTTCAGGGTTTCGGCATCATGTACCACGCCCGTCTGAATCGCCGATTCCACACCGTTTGAGAAAGTAAAGGCGCCGACGGGAAGTGCCGAATCACCAAACTGCATGATCCGGATAAGATCAGCCGCTTTCATCACACGTTCTCCCGTTCCGGTCTGTCAGTGTTTGTGATCATGGTCGTGATCGTGGTGATGATCATGACTGTGACCGTGGTCGTGACTGTGGTCATGGTCATGGCTGTGCCCGTGATCGTGGCCATGTGAATGTGAGTGCCCGTGGTTATGTGCCACATGCACGTGAGTATCTGTCTCTTCCGCGCCGCCGAACAGCAGACGGGATTCTGAGTTGGTCAGGATCGGCAGAATGGTTTCGCCTTTGACGAAAGCAAACGTATCATTGCCGAAGCCGTGAGTGCGCATCACCGATTCCATCACTTTTTCACTGACGGTCAGCGGGACATACACCTTGTTTTCTTTGATAACGGCTTTCCAGTGCTGGTTACCGAGCGCATGACCCAGTTCAAAACTGATGCGGATCTGCTCTTCCGGCGTGCTGCCCTGAAGACGTTTGAGATCAACAACCATGACATCACGCAGATCGATCTGGACGACAACCATGGTATTAGCGGCATCATCGGTGTGGATCACATCTCCGTCAGACAACAGCACGTTGCGATCCAGCGCGATCCCGATATCCAGCCCGTTTTGGGTGTGTTTACGGCAGCGGCTTTTCTGGGCTTCCCGCTGATCGAGGATCAGCATATCCACCGTCATGTCGTTCGCTTTATCAGCCCACGCCTGATCTTTTCTGACGTTGCCGAGAATGTGCTCAATGAGGATCATGGAATTACCTTTTTGTTATGCCCGGCGGGCTGAACAACACCCGCCGGGGAAGTCAGTTAACCCGGGACCTTTCAGCCCCGGATTCTGTTAACCAAAGAAATAACGCTGGTTCATTGCCGCTACCGAGATTGGCTGGCAGGTCGCGTGTTCCCCGTTAACTTTCACCGCGAAGGTTTCCGGATCCACTTCGATATCCGGGGTTTCGCCGTTACGGACCAGGTCGCGTTTGGTGGTGGTGCGCATGCCCTGCACCGCGACAACTTCGCGCTCCAGACCGGCTTTCTCTTTCACACCATCTTCCAGTGCTGCCTGAGACACGAAAGTCACACAGGTATCCTGCAGGGTTTTACCCATCGCACCAAACATCGGACGATAGAAGACCGGCTGCGGTGTCGGCAGGGAAGCGTTAGGGTCACCCATCGCTGCCCAGTTGATCATGCCGCCTTTGATAACCAGTTTTGGTTTCGCGCCGAAGAAACGCGGATCCCACAGAACCAGGTCAGCCATTTTGCCGACTTCGACTGAGCCGAGAACATGGCTGATACCCTGGGCAATCGCCGGGTTAATGGTGATTTTTGCCACGTAACGCAGAACACGGAAGTTATCGTTACCCGCCGCATCTTCCGGCAGTTTGCCGCGCGCCGCTTTCATGGCGTTAGCGGTCTGGATCACACGCAGCCAGTTCTCACCGACACGACCCATCGCCTGGGAGTCACTGGAGAACATGGAGATTGCACCCATATCATGCAGCACGTTTTCCGCTGCGATGGTTTCCGGACGCACACGGCTTTCCGCGAAGGAAACGTCAGCCGGCACATTCGGGTTCAGGTTGTGACATACCATGATCATGTCGAACAGTTCTGCCTGGCTGTTGATGCCGTACGGCAGGGTCGGGTTGGTGGAGCTCGGCAGCACGTTCGGCTGGCTGACCACTTTGATGATGTCCGGCGCATGACCACCGCCCGCACCTTCGGTGTGGTAAGTATGGATAGTACGGCCTTCAAAGGCTTCGATGGTATCTTCCACATACCCGCCTTCGTTCAGACTGTCAGTGTGTACCGCAACCTGGATATCATAGTCATCTGCCACACGCAGGGCATGACGGATGGCGTTGGAAGTTGCACCCCAGTCTTCGTGGACTTTCAGACCGGCAACACCGGCAATGATCTGTTCAACCAGCGGATCGCGGGCAAAAGAGTTACCTTTCCCGAGCATACCGACGTTAACCGGTAAACCTTCCAGTGAACGCAGCATCGCGCGGATGTTCCACGGACCGGCGGTAACGGTTGTCCCGTTGGTGCCGTCTGTCGGCCCGATACCACCGCCGAAGAAGGTGGTGACACCGTTGGACAGCGCCGCATAAGCCTGCTGTGGTGAAATCAGGTGAATATGGGTATCAATACCCGCCGCTGTCAGGATCAGATGCTCACCGGAGATAGCATCAGTCGATACCCCGGCAACCATTCCCGGGGTGATACCGTCCTGGAGATTCGGGTTACCGCTCTTACCGATACCGACGATTTTACCGTCCTTCACACCCACGTCCGCTTTGATAACGCCTAATTTGGCATCGACGATAGTAACGTTGGTGATCACCAGGTCGAGCACACCGTTATCGCTGGTCAGTGTGTTGTTCGCACCCATCCCGTCACGGAGGGATTTCCCGCCGCCGTAAACAGATTCTTCACCGTAACCGCGTAAGTCTTTTTCAATTTCGATATAGAGATCAGTATCACCAAGACGGATTTTGTCTCCGGTGGTCGGCCCGAACAGGCCGCAATATTCTTGTCTGGAAATCTGTGGCATAACGTGTTCCTTATTTCGTTCAGGATGCCTGTGCATCACTGCCGGAAAATCGTGTCAGGACGGAGAATTACTTATTCGCTTCTGCTTTATGGCTGAAACCGCGGGCAATTGCCTCGTTCAGGGCAATCGCTTTTGCCGGACGTTCGCTGATGGCCACATTATTACCGGCCCAGCCGTCCACCAGGTTGTTAAACCCGTACACTGTCTGTTTGCCGCCGTAAGGAATAAGAGAAACTTCAGTTTCATCGCCCGGCTCAAAACGGATGGCAGTCGTGGATGAAATATTCAGGCGTTTGCCGTAAGCCGCTTCACGATCGAATTCCAGGGCATGGTTCACTTCAAAAAAGTGAAAATGCGAACCGATCTGAATCGGGCGATCCCCGGTATTACGGACTTTAATTTTGGTTTCCGGCTTACCGGCATTAAATTCAATCGGGGTATCCGCAAAAATGACTCCGCCTAACGGCGTGGGTTGTTTTGTATTGCTCATAATCAGAACCTCACCTTTTTGCTGTACGTTTATTTGATTGGGTTATGAACCGTCACCAGACGGCTGCCGTCTGTGAAAATCGCCTCAACCTGCACATTCGGGATTAAATCATCCACCCCTTCCATCACATCGGCTTTGGTCAGCACAGTAGCGGCTTCTTTCATCACATCTTCCACTGTTTTGCCGTCACGGGCGCCTTCCAGTGCTGTTACCGTGATAATCGCGACCGCTTCCGGGTAGTTCAGTTTTACCCCTCTGTCACGGCGTCGCTGTGCGACATCCGCCAGGGTGTATATCATCAGCTTTTCAACTTCTCTCGGGGTTAATTGCATAACGCCTCCACAATTGAATGAAACCAGAGTCATCAGACAGCAATCCGGGAATTTTCGGTTTCCGGGTCACCGTGATTTCAGTTTTTATTTCAGTGGCGCATCCGCTGAATGCAGACACAATCCGCCACTGACCGCCGGACATGCGCAGGCGCACACCCGGAAATACTAAAGTGTGAAAAATGTAAGCTGTTAATCAGCCATAAAAAAATAAATCATTCACCGCTGTTCTCCTGAATAAGAAAACGATGTTCAGATCCCTTGATGACTATGCAGTGTTTCCGTTACCGCATATAGATGAATTAATATCTGCTACTGTGTTTAAATATAAAATCAATCACCATACTGATTTTCAGTAAATAAATAATAAATACTCAGATAAAGACTAAATAAAACGGATTATCATCTGAGTTTATTCTGCCCGGACAAAAAGCGGTGCTCCGGCAATGCATCCCACAGTGACTGCAGCCACGGGCTGCCTTTCCCGTTCAGTAACGCCTGCGATGTCAGTGTTTCCTGTAAAACCCCGTGACGCAACACCGCAATCCGGTCAGCAAAGCGGGCTGCCATTGCCAGATCATGCGTGACCCACAATACACCGCGCCCGTCCGCACACAGCACTTTCAGGTGTGCGAGTATCTGCCCTGCGTGTTCATCATCCAGCCAGGAGGTAATTTCATCCGCCAGAATATACTGCGCCCCGGTCAGGGTCGCGCCACAGGTCAGCACCCGTTTGGCCATCCCGCCTGAGAGCCGGTTCGGAAAGGCGCCCGTCAGCTCAGGCCGGAGGTTATAACGTTGCAGCTGACGCGCCACATCGTGCATCTTCACATGCATGCCGCTGAGCGTGGCTGCGCGTTCCAGCTGCGGGCCGACCCGCACCAGCGGATTGAGCGCGCTCACCCCCTGCGGCACATAACACAGGGTGTTGCCGCGGTGCAGCTGCTTACTCTCTTCCGTCAGGGTTTCCCCCGCCAGCGAAATAGCGCCCCGGCAGCGCATATTGTCCGGCAGCAGCCCCAGCGCACTCTGCAGCAGCAGACTTTTGCCTTCCCCGCTGCTGCCGACCAGCGCCACCAGCTCACCGGGCTGAACCGCCAGGGAAATATCTGTCAGCAGCGGCTGCCAGCGTTTTTTCCGCAGCCAGCTGAACTGCGCGACATCAATGGCAAGCCGGTCAAATTTCAGCATTATGCGATCCTCAGCCAGAGCTGTTGTAAGGCTTTCGCAAACTGATCAAACAGTAACACCAGTCCGACCAGCACCAGTCCCGGGAAAAATGCCAGCCACCAGGCACCGGTACTGAGATAGCGCAGTGCATCTGACAGCAGGATCCCCAGTGATGCCTCATGCGGCGCAAGCCCGAAGCCCAGAAAACTGAGCGCCGCACTGTGCAGTACCGAATGCGGGAACATCAGCAGTGTGCCGACAATCCACTGCGGTAATAACATTGGCAGATAATGATGACGCCAGCAATACAACCGTGAATTTCCCATACGCTGCGCCAGCATCACATAATCCGTTTCCCGTACCCGCAAAATTTCTGAGCGCAGGATCAGCGTCAGTTTCGGCCAGTGTGTCAGCGCTACCGCCCAGATCACGCCGGATTTTCCGCCGCCCAGAGTGAAACAGATTAAAATCAGCAGCAGCAGGTGCGGCAGTGCCAGCAGTGCATCAATCACCCCGCGCACCAGATAATCTGTCCCTTTGTTAATTGTTGATAACCCGGCCATCGTCAGCGCCACCAGCCCGCTGGTCAGGGCGGAAATCAGCCCGATCTGCAGACTGGTTGCCATCCCCTGAAAGGTACGATCCCACAGATCACGCCCCAGGCTGTCAGTGCCGAACCAGTGCGCGACAGACGGTGCCTGCCGCCGCGCCAGGAAATCCATATCAATATCAGTGTGTGTGATCCAGATGGCATACACGCCCAGCAGGATCAGCATCAGTAATGTGCCCGTCAGTTTTAACAGCGCGCGGTTCGGGTTATGCGTCATGATTCGCGGATCACTCCCTGATTCACGCGGCGCAGTAAAATATCCGCCGTGCTGTTACCGATAAAAATCAGGATCGCGCAAAACATTACAATGCCCATCAGCAGCGGGATATCCCCCCGCAGCCCCGCGTCTATCGTCGCCTGTCCCAGTCCCGGATAGGCGAACACTTTCTCCGCCAGCAGCGAACCGCTCAGCAGTTCCCCCACAGAGGCAAACTGTAAACAGAGTGCCGGGGTAATGGCGTGACGCAGCACATGAAATTTAATCATCGGCCAGCCTTTATCCCCCTGCGCTTTCGCATAACGGATAAATTCGGTCCCCATCACTTCCGCCACTTTTGCCCGTGTGTGCAGGGCAATATTACCGACACCGAGTAAGCCCAGCGCCAGCACCGGCAGAATCAGGTGATGAATTTTCTGCCCGAAGGTTGCTGTATCCGCATCCTCGCCCATCGGCCAGGCACAACAGATTGGTGCCCAGTTCAGGGTGACCGCAAACAGCGACAACAGCAGCAACCCTATCCAGAATGTCGGTATCGAAGCCAGCAGATACGACAGCGCCGAAATCATTTTGTCCGGCCAGCGGTTCAGGTAACGCCCGGCCACCAGCCCCAGCAGCAGCCCGGCAATACCCGAGAGCAGCCAGGCGCTGATAAGCAGTGCCAGTGACGGCCCGAGCCGTGCCGAAATCACCTCTGACACCGGCGCGTTATACAGCATGGAGTAACCGAGGTCGCCCCGCAGCATCTGTGAGAACCAAATCCAGAACCGCTGCCACAGCGGCTGATCCAGTCCCCAGCGGGCTGCAATCGCCGGATATTGCTCCGGCGGTACATGCAGCAGATCATTTCCGATATAGGCTCTGATCGGGTCTATCGGCGAATAACTGAGGAGGATAAACACCCCCGCCGCCGTGACCGTCAGCAAACAAACAAACCGCACGAAAAGGAACAGGGCACTGCGCATTATTTACAGGTCCAGGCCCAGTCATCCACACTGTTGAGCAGTGACCATGATCCGTGGATCTCCGGTGCACCCTTGCCCAAATCAACACAATCACTCACCACATAGGTATGCTGCACATTCAGCAGCCACGCCCAGGCGGCATCCCCTTTAATCCCGGTACCGGTTTTGCCGTTCCAGTCCACCTGCTGCCAGACAGGAATAGCCGCTTCCTGATCCGGCGCACTCATGGCTTTCTCAAGGATGGCATCCACCTGCGGATTTTTGTAATAGCCCGGGTTGTAGAATTCCACACCCGCTGCTTTGCTGCTGTAGTGATGGACTAACTCCATCGGATCCAGACTGCCCCAGCCGAACAGGGTCGGGTTGGCGTGCATATGGCGCTCGACGGTTTCCCAGCTGCCGGACTGTAAATCCAGTTCAATGCCGATGGGTTTCAGGAAGGCGCGGATAGCCTGTGCCAGGTCACGGCGGGTGGTATCCCCGCTGGTGTACCACAGCGTCAGTCTGGCGACTTTGCCGTCTTTCTCACGCAGCCCGTCTTTATTCAGTTTCCAGCCGGCTTCTTCCAGAATCTGTTTGGCTTTTTCCGCATCACCATCTTTAAAGGCGGCTTCCGGATTGTTCCACGGCAGCCCGTGAACACCGGTAAAGGCCGGTACGGCGTACCCTTCCATCACCTGTTCAGACAGCAGTTTGCGGTCAATCGCGTAGTTGATGGCTTTACGGATGGCGATATCGGCAGTGATATCGTTACCGATCGGATAACCCTGTGCGTCTTTTTCACCGGCTTTCGGAATCGGGAAGACAATACCGCGGTTTTCCACGCTGGCACGCTCCACCAGTTTCATTCCTTTGACATCACCGGCAGTCGCAGCGATCACCGGCGGAATGCGGACAACCTCAAGCTGACGGCTCTGTGCGGCAGCAAAGGCAGAATCTTCATCCAGGAAGACAAACACCAGCTTGTTAAAGTCATTTTTCGGCCCGGCATAATACGGGTTAGCCTCAACAATCAGCTGCTGTCCCGGCTGGAAAGCCACCAGACGATACGGCCCGGCACCCACCGGTTTTTGGGCATACTGTCTGGCATCGTATTTATCAGCGGACACAATCCCGAGAGAGCCGAGCACGTTGATAAAGGTACTCTGTGGTTCGGACAGGGTGATTTTCACTGTCAGCGGGTCAATTTCCTCCGCTTTGGCAAAGTTACCCATATCGATTTTGCCGCCGCCGGCGGCGGCATTGTTATAAGTGAACGCCACATCTTTGGCGGTCAGCGGGGAGCCGTCTGAGAATTTCAGGTCTTTTTTCAGCTTCAGTGTCCACTCTTTGCCGTCGGCATTATGGTCGTAGCTGTCCAGCAGATAGCTGTGCCAGGAAAGATCGGCCTTTTGTTTGAGCAGCGGGCTGTGCAGTAACAGATAACTGCCGTGGCTCCAGCCGAGCATCGGGTCAAACCCTTCTGTCGGTTCTGCACCGATGGCCAGCCGCAATGTATGACCGGTATTTTCTGCCGCAGCCAGCGCTGAAGCACTGATTGCTGTACCTAACAGCAGAGAGACGAGTGTTCTTGCAAAAACTGACTTTTTAGTCATTATTCATCCTTACCTAACTAAAATTTTCATTATTTAATTTTAAGTTAATCCGGTATTACGAAAAATCACCTGTAAAAATTAATCTACCAAAGAAAACAGAGTTTATGCCACTAAAATCACGTCCGGAAATGATGCATACTAATGAATCGTGGTAAAAATCGGATTTCTCATATATTAAATTCTTTTATTCAATATTGCTGCTGAATAATAACGCTATTTCATGTTTCTCTGATAATTCACAAATGAAATATTTTGTAACACATTACCCATAAACAGACCAAAATTGATGATTTACCAAGATATTATACTTATTACACATGAGCTCCGGGGGAGTATTATCAGCACCACCGCTGCCCCTTTTTTTGCAGTGTAGCACACTCTTTTTGAGAATGACGGTTGAATTTCCCGCAGCAAAATAGGTTAATTAAATTAACTATTTTCATTTTGAAAATAATATCGGCATACGTCATAACAGCATTTTATCCAGGTCTGAACAGGCTTTACTGTGCCTGTTACAATATGAGTGGCTGAAACTCATTCAGATAAATTAAGAAAACCCATATAAAAACCGAAATATTGAACAGGGAAAAGATCACATAAGAAATAAAAACACGGAAAATACAGACAATTCCTGGTAATAAAAATGAAATTTCGGGAATTGTCTGCTGGTTACAGGTAAAAACCGATGGGGGTGACTATCTCAATATGGCCGTTTCTGCCGCGTTCCTTTGGCGGCAGCGGAAAAGGGGATGCCCGTTGCACGGTGGCAAGTGCTTCTTTATCAAGCAATTTTGTGCCGGATGAATTGACCAGCTCCGCAGAGATGACATTTCCCTGCATGTTCAGTGTTACTTTCACATGAGAAACACCGGTGGACTTATAACGCAGCAGCGCACGCGGATAACGTTTGTATTTCGCCAGGTGCGAATGTACTGCGCTTTCCCAGCCGGTGCTGCCGCTGACCGGCTGCGGTGCATGACTGGTAAAATCCGCGCGGCTCGCGGAACTGTCGCCCTGATGCGGCGCAGAAGTGCTTTCTGCCAGTACCGGGGACGGGTTATCCGTTTCCGGCATTTTGATTTCCGTCAGCGGCTTTTGTTCCGCTTTTTTCTTTGGTTTCTCCGCTTTCCGCGTCCAGGTGCCCTGATCAGAAACCGCCAGTTTATCGACAGCAGATTCCCGCTCCGGCTCAGCCACCGGCTGTGGTGCCGGTTGTGACATCACCTGTCTGACGCCTTCCGCTTTTTCCGGCGGTGCACTTTCCAGCTGATAAACGCCCGCTGTCAGCACAAACGCCGGGGGCAGCATACCTTTAGGCTCATCCGCTGAAAAGCTCAGCCAGCCCAGAAACAATGCCAGCAGCAGCGCGTGAGCACCCACACTGGCAGCCGTGCCGCAGACTGAATATCGCCTGTTCTGACAACAGGCCGCAGCCATATTCAACATCACTCAACTCACTTTTTAATCGTTATTCACGTATTTCAATTTGTAAAATTACAGGCATAATGATAACGCAAATGATATTTCTTTTTATTATTAAATAATAATTCAAATAACAACAATGAGATTTTTTGGATTTTTCTAAGCAATGCGTAATGACTCCTTCAATTACGATGACTTCGGCACACACCAGAAAAATGACGACTGAAAAATCGGTAAGCAGGCTTATCGCCGGCGCTTATCACTCAACCTACCATCAGCTTGTCCGCTTCTTCCATAAGCGGCTGGGCAACAGTCAGGATGCTCGGGATTTGTCGCAGGATGTGTTTGCCCGCTGGCTCAAAGGCGGCAACGAGACATCTGTGCAGGAAACCCGCGCGTTCCTGTTTAAGATCGCCAATAATGTGCTGACCGATCACTGGCGCCACAGCCGGCGGAAGGGACGTGACCGTGTCAGTGAGTGGGATGATTCACCGGCGGCGGACGTGGCACAGGAGGAAGCCGATCCTCAGGTACAGCTCGAACACCGGCAGCGCCTGGACAGGCTGTATCACGTGCTGAATGCACTGCCGCCCCGTCAGCGGGAAGCCTTTGTGCTTTACCGGTTTGACGGACTTTCGCAAAGTGACATTGCAGAACGGATGGATATTTCTGTCAGTATGGTGGAAAAGCATATCGCCCGTGCCCTGCTGCAATGTAAACGCGCCATGAATGCCGCAGAACAGAAGGACGGGGAATGACAGACCGGCGGGAGCAGGACGAACGGGAAGACGCCGCCGCATTATGGTTTACGCGCTGGCACAGCCAGAGCATGACGGCACAGCAGCAGCGGGAATTACAGACATGGCTGGCGGCCTGCCCGGAAAACCGGCAGGCGTTTGATGATATGGCGCTGCTGTGGCAGGAGATGTCGGCTCTGCCGCGCCCGGAAATCACGGAGACCGTACCCGTACGGGCTTTTCCGCTTCTGCGTCCGCTGCGCCATACCCTCGCCGGGCTGTTTATCCTGGTGATGCTGTTTCTGCCCTACAGTCAGTTACCCGCCCTGCTGATGGATAACCTGACACTCGCCACCGCCGCAGAGAGCAAATCCATGATCCTGCCGGACGGCAGCCGTATTTTTCTCAGCCGTGACAGCGAAGCGGATATTGCCTATGAACAGACACACCGCCGCATCACTCTCGTGCGCGGTACCGCCTTTTTTCAGGTGAAATCCAACCCGTGGCGGCCGTTTGTTATCCGCGCGGACGGCAGAGAGATAACCGTTGTCGGCACGGAATTTGATGTCAGCCGCCGGGGAACGGAAGTGGCGGTCTCGGTGGCAAACGGGATTGTCGCCCTGCGGGATGCGCCGGATGAAAAACCGGTGTATCTGCGTGCCGGGGATAAAGCCGTCAGCCCGGCGCCGGGAGCGGCTCTGCTGCTCAGCCACATCCCGCCGGAACAGGCCGGGGAGTGGCGCAACGGACAAATCACCCTCACCGATACACCGCTGCGTGATGTTATTACCCGCCTCGCACCATACGGCAACCGCCCCGTCTCACTTGCCGCCAATGCGGCGGATCTGACCGTCTCCGGCCGGGTCACCCTTTCCGAAACCGATGCCTTTTTCACCGCACTGCCGCTGCTGTTACCGGTTGAGGTCACAGAACTGCATGACGGCAGCCTGTTGATTGTGAAGAAAAATAAAAATTAATGAAAAAAAGAATAATTATCAGGTGAGGATAGTTCTCATTTCCGCGTCTTCTGATACAGGGGATAACTATGACACTTCCGGAAATGATAAAAATGACAATAAAACCATCACCATTCAGCATCAGGGCGGTCAGTTCAGCCATTGTGCTGGCATTCGGGCTGACAGCGCTACCGGCAGGGGCCGCGGATCTCACTCTTGATCTGCCGGAACAGGCACTGAGCCGTTCGCTGAACACCATCGCACAGCAGGGACAAATCCAGTTACTGTATGATGCCGGACAACTCGGCGCACTGCGGGCACCGGCTCTGCACGGCAGCTATTCCGCGCAGACCGCCATTCAGACCCTGCTGGCAGGCTCCGGCCTGACACTGGTACAGCAGGGCAGCAGCTATGTTATCCGTCCGCTGAGCACTGAAGCGGAAACCATTTTAATCCCGGAAACCCGGGTTCAGGGTGAACTGGCTTACCATCCGGCCACCGATGTCATGTCGGCCCCGCAATACATTACCGCAGAGGAGATCCGCCAGCGCAATACCGGTGACGGCAACGTCACGGAACTGCTGCGTACCAACCCTGCCGTACAGTTTGCCGGTAATGACAGTTCGTCCCTCAACCAGGGCGAAATCAAACCGTCGCGGATTTCCATTCACGGCGCATCCAGTTTCCAGAACGCCTATAAACTCGACGGCATCAGCTTTAACAACGATTTCGACCCGGCAAAAGATACCCTGGGAGAAACCTCCACCCGTCTGGACAGCGGCGACCAGGGCATGTATATCGACAGCCGTCTGATCGACAGCGTGACGGTTTACGATAACAACATCCCGGTGGAATTCGGCGGCTTTACCGGCGGCAGTGTGGATGTCACCAGCCGCCGCTGGAACGGCGAAAACAGCGGTCATATGTATTACCGCACCACCCGCTCCGCCTGGAATCATCTGTTTGAGGATTCTTCACAGCCGATCGACTCATCCAAAAATGATATCAGCCACCCGGCCCGTTTCCAGAATGAATATAACAAACACGATTTCGGCGGCTGGTTTGAAGTCGGTGTAACCGAAAACAGCGGCCTGACGGTATCTGCCTCCCGCCGTACCTCCACCATTCCGGCCAATACCTCAGTACTGATGGCGGTGATGGAAGGTGAAGAACTGGTCGGTTATGAGTTTGATAAGCGCAAACGCAACCAGAAACGTACCTCAGACAACCTGTTCGTGAAGTATGCAATGGATCTCTCGCCGGTCACCACGGCGGATATTTCCCTGAATTACTCCGATTACAAAGCACGTTTATTCGCCTCCAATATTGCCAACTCAGGTTATGACAATAACCACAAAGGATTAGGCGTAACCGGTGTTCTGAAGCACCAGACCAGCCTGGCTGATCTGGAATTCACCCTGGGTTATCAGAAACTGAAAGATAACCGCGTGAATGACGAGCAGCATTTTTATGAGCTGAAAGACAGGTTACCGGACGGTAAAACGATTATTAACACCAAAATGGGCGGACTGGGTGATCTGCGGACAGAGCAGGACAATGTCACCACCAAAGCCGTTGCCCGTTTCCTGCCGTCAGAAGGCTTCGGGATCACACACCGCCCGACACTCGGGATGGAATCCACCCATACCAAAGGCCGCTATATCCGCGATAAATCGCATTATCACACCAGTGATGACAAAGCCACTTATGCGGATATGGGCATGGAGATGACCAATATCCACCGTTTCCTGCCGGGAACCGCCTCAGTCAGTTATAACAACTACGCGCTGTTTGCCGATGACAATATTGAGATTGGCCGTCTGACACTGCGTCCGGGTATCCGCGTGGATCGGGATGATTTTGTTCAGCGCACCAATGTCGCACCACGCCTGGCCGCCACTTATGATCTGTTCGGCAATAAAGAAACGCTGCTGATCGCCGGTGCCAACCGTTATTACGGCCGCTCCATGCTGACCTACGCCCTGTACGGTGCACAGAATGCCGGGCTGGAAAAATGCTATATGTGTAACTGGGGAGAAAACTGGATCCCGAGCAATGATTTTGAAGGTCTGGATTCACTGAAAACGCCGTATAACGATGAAATTTCCCTCGGCCTGCAACAGGAAATTCTCAGCACAACGTGGCGTCTGACCTATGTCCACCGTGAAGGTTACGATGAAGTCCGCAGCCGCACCAAATATACCAACCTGACCGGCCCGGACAAATACTCCGACAAAGGCAACATCCGCACCTTTGATAATGCCGGACGCAGCAAACATGACTCCGTCACCCTGGCCGTCAGTAACAGTCAGCCGTGGGAATGGGGGCAGGCAAGCCATGTCTTTACCTCCTCAATCGTCTGGCAGGATACCAAAACCAACTTCCCGTCTGACCAGGGCTATGCCTTCTTTGAGCCGGGCACTGCCATTAACTCCGACAAAGTAATGTACGGCGGCAAAGTAATCGACGTCAGTGATCTGCCTGCCAGTAACTTTAACTCGCCGCTGAAGCTGAACGTCGAGCTGACCAGTGACTGGGATAATTACAATATTTCCTGGTACAACCGCCTGCAATGGTGGGGGGCACGTAATCAGGCTGTCCGTCATGACAACGAAGTGGTCCGTGATCCGCAGTACGGCGAGTTACGTGTCTATCAGAAAGAACATTTCGCATCCAAATTCACCTGGGATACCCGCGTGAACTGGAAACCGGAATTTGCTTACGGCGCGTCTGTCTCGCTGGAAGTAAATAACGTCCTGAATAACAAAAATGTCGCGGATACCTTTATCTATGCCGGTAACAAGGTGATTGCCTATGATCCGGGCCGTCAGTTCTGGTTACAGCTGAATTACGATTTTTAATCTGAGCATGTGAGCAATGTCTCTTAACGTTATGAATAATCAATGAAAACGATAAAACAATTTTTCTGGCTGGTGAAGCCGTTCTGGGGGCGGCGCGCCGCCCTGTTTTGCTGGTTCTTACTGTTGTTGTCTCTCGGGCTGACACTCTCCTCCGTCTGGTTCAATATCCGCATGAACCAGTGGAACGGGGATTTTTATAATGCACTGCAAAAGCTGGACGGCGCGGCACTGTATCAGCTGATCAAATTTTTCGTCGTGCTGGTCAGCGGGCTGATTCTGGTGGTGGTACTCGGTACCTGGTTCCGGCAGAAACTGGCTATCCGCTGGCGGGAGGGGATGACAGAACAGATCCTCAGCCGCTGGCTGTCGCCGCAGAGCCGCCATTACCTGCTGCGCCTGGCCGCCAGCGAGCCGGATAACCCGGATCAGCGGATTGCCGAGGATGTCCGTCTGCTGGTGGAATCCACCCTCAGTCTGCTGATCACTTTCCTGCATTCGCTGCTGACCCTGGTTTCCTTTGCCGCCATCCTCTGGCAGCTTTCCGGCAGTATTATGCTCTCTGCCGCCGGTACTGACTGGCGCATCGACGGCTATATGTTCTGGGCCTGTATCGCCTACACCCTCGTGGGTATCGCGCTGACACAGCTCATCGGCGGGCCGCTGCGTAAACTGAATATGGAAAAACAGCAGCGTGAGGCGGATTACCGTGCGGCACTGATCACCCGCAGACAGCACGGTGATGCCATTGCCGGGCAGCGGGGGGAGTTGCAGGATAAACAGCAATTGCTGGCCCGATTTGCCCGGGTGGCGGCCAACTGGAATCAGCTGATCCGCTGCGAGCGGAATTTATCCTTTTATACCGTGGGTTATCAGCAGGTGACCGCGCTGGCACCGATCCTGTTCGCCCTGCCGAAATTCCTCGCCGGTGAACTGATGCTGGGCGGATTAATGCAACTGCGTCAGGCCTTTAGCAGTGTCGCGACGTCACTTGGCTGGTTTATTTTTGCCTATAAAGAGATTGCCGCCTGGCAGGCGACGGTAACCCGTCTGTACCATTTCGTCCGCCTGCTGGAAAATGACGCGGTGTCTGATGTCACCGAAACCCGCCAGTCCGCAGTGCGCCTGGATGTTTGCGCCGATATTTTGCTGCCGGATAACCGTCCGCTGCTGGAGGGTTTTTCACTCTCTCTGCACGCCGGGGAATTTGCCATTATCAGCGGCCGCTCCGGGCTGGGGAAATCGACCCTGCTGCGCGCACTCAGCGGCCACTGGCCTTATTACCGGGGCAATATCAGCCGTGAACAGGATGTGATGTGGGTGCCGCAATCACTTTATCTGCCATCCGGAACACTGAAATCCCTGCTCGCCTATCCGCATACCGCCGCACAGTTCACGCCGGAAGCTTACCGCGAGGTGCTGGACGCCACCGGGCTTACCGCACTGATACCACAGCTGGATACCGATGCCGACTGGCGTCAGCGCCTGTCCGGTGGTGAACAGCAGCGGTTGCTGATCGCCCGTCTGCTGCTCAGTCAGCCGAAGCTGATGCTGCTCGATGAAATTACCTCCGCACTGGATGATGACAATGCGGTCTGTATGATCCGTCTGCTCCGCCAGCGTCTGCCGGACAGCACGCTTCTGCTGGTCAGCCACCAGCGTTTTCTTCAGCAGGAGGCAGATCGCGTGATCGCCCTGTCCGCTCCTGCCGCCACCTGCACATCAGGAGTCCGATATGCATTATAAACTGACCTTTGCCGGTGTGGTGCTGATCCTCACCGGCTGTACCGCTGTCAGCACAAGCGGCACAGATAATCGTCCGCTGCCGCAGCGCAGTGATTTACAGCACATCCGCCTGGCAAACGGCATGAATGTGTATCTTCTGTCACGCCCGCAGCCCGGCGCAGAGCTGCGCCTGCTGGTGGAAAGCGGTTCACTGCAGGAAACAGAAGAGCAGCGCGGCCTGGCGCATTTCACCGAACATATGGCCTTTAAAGGCACCACGCATTTCCCGGACACACAGAGTTTCAAACAACTGGAAAAACAGGGGCTGAATCTCGGCAGCCATGTCAATGCCGCCACCAGCCTCAATTCCACTGTCTATAAACTGTCACTGCCGCAGGCCACCCCGGAACAGATCCGGACCGGTTTACAGGTGCTCGCCGACTGGGCACAGGGCATGACCTTTGACCCTGTTGCGTTTGATAAAGAACGCTCCGTGATTATTGAGGAGTGGCGGCTGCGCCAGGGCATCGGTTTCCGTATCAATAATGCCCTTGAGCAGCTGCGCTATGCGGGCAGTCTCTATGCGGAACGTGACCCGATCGGGTTATTGGATGTGATCCGCCATGCGCCGGTCAGCACAGCAAAAGACTATTATCAGACCTGGTATCAGCCGCAGCGGATGAGTCTGGTGGTTATCGGGCAGTTTAACCGCCACGATGTCAGCAATCTGGCGGAAGCGTATTTTAATCAGCCTGCCAAAAAAGACGCCGCACAGGATGATCCTGCCCGTCAGCGTTTTGCCCCGCAGCCGGGACTGCTGGTAAAACCTGTTTTCGATAAAGAGCAGGGACAGCGCATTATGCAGTTCGCGCTGCAGAGAGATATCCGTGCCCCGCTCAACACCCGTGACGGACAGTATGACGACCTGCTGGATAATCTCTGGGTGACAATTCTCAATCAGCGCCTGACTGCACTGGTGGATAACGGGCAACTGCCTGCCGCCAGTATCAACCCGCAGGGAGCTATGCTGGACAGCCGCCGTCTTCAGCAACTGATGATAGTGCATCCTCAGGGTGGCGATTATCTCGGCAGCATCACCCTGTTGTGGACAGAGATTCAGCGCCTGGCGACACAGCCCGTCACACAGGCAGAGCTGGACGATGCCCGGCAGAGTCTGCTGGCGAAACTCAGTCAGCAGGCTGCCGGGGAATCCCGCTACGGCAATGATTATCTCGCCGATACCATCACCACCGCACTGGAATACCGGATGCCGGTTCAGGACAAACGCCAGCAGCTCACCACGGCATGGGAACTGCTTAAACCGGTCACGCCGGATACACTGAAAACCCATGTGAACGGATTCCTGAATCAGGCCTCACCACGGCTGGCCCTGCTCGGGCCGGACAGCGAACAGACCCGTTTTGATGAAAAAGCGTTCACTGACCGCTGGCAGCAGATCCGGCAGTCCGATCCCGGGCCGTTTTCCCTGACCGTGCGGCAGGTTGCGCTGAATGTTACCCCGGCAGCAGCCGGTACTATTGTTCAGGAGCAGCCATTGCCGCTGCCGTCCACTGAATCGTGGCAATTATCCAACGGTTTGCGGGTGATTGTGCATCAGGATAAAAGCCTGAAAGATAATATTCAGGTCAATCTGCGCATTCCGGGCGGTCGTTCACTGGAGCCTGCCGGACAGGAAGGACTGACCGACTGGGCACTGAAACTGCCGGAAAGCAGCGGCTACGGTGAGCTGAGCGCCCGTGAGCTGGCCTTATTCAGTAAACAGCACAGTCTCAGCCTGCGCCCGTACAGCGAACTGCTGAACCACGGATTCCGGGGTGAAGCACCGCCGGAAGAACTGGACACCCTGCTGAAACTGCTGCATCTGAAGATCACACAGCCACAGTTCAGCGGCGAAAAATTACTCCGCAATCAGCAGCTGACGCTGGAAAGCCTGAACAGCACCCCGGTGGAGCGCCGCTTCCTGGATGCCATTAACCGCGAAAGCCATACTCACGGCGAACGTCTGGTAATAAATGAAAACGGCGGCTGGCGTCAGTTTACTGCCGCGCAGTTACAGCAAAATCACCGTCTCCTGGTCAGCCCGGTACAGGATATGACACTGGTGATCAGTGGTGCGGCAGATAAAAAACAGATAAAACAGGCAGTTGAGAAGTGGATCGCCACCCTTCCTGCTTCCGGGCAGCGCCTGCAGTGGCGGGATCCGGCTATCGCACCCAAAATGCAATCCTTCAGCCGGACTTACCCGATAGCCAGCTCTGATAAAACCATGGTGAGTATTCAGTATGCCGCCCCGGCACAGTGGTCACAGAAAGAAAGCCTGACACTGCAACTGGCCGACAGCATCATCAGCAAACAGTTACGCGGTGCATTACGGGAACAGGCGGGCGGTATTTATGCTCTGAGTTTCTCCTCTATGCTGGCAAAACTGCCGTCACCGTATTACAGCGCCCGGCTGAATTTCACCACCGATCCTCAGCGCGCCGCAGAGATGACGGCACTGAGCCGGAATGTGCTGAAAACCCTGAAAACAGACGGTATCAGTGATAATGCCCTGAATGAAGCCAGAGCCAACTGGTTACTGGAAAAACAGCAGGTTTACCAGAGTGCCGCGTTCTGGACAGAATCACTGGCTCAGATTGCCGGGGACGATAATGAATTTACCCGGATAACCGCAGAAGAGGCGTTAATTAATCAGATTACCGCAGAGGATATAAACCGGGCATTATCCCGCTACAGCGGTGAGAATGAAAAATTATTTATGCTCACTCCGCCATAACAAAATAAAGCCGTTTAACAGCGGCTTTATTTTTTAGCCGTCCAGAAAATAACGATCATTGTATTAACGGAGAGTGAAAATATATTTTGTGATATATCTCCGTATTATCACCCGAATGAGGCAGAGATAAGGAGAAACACAGTTGTTATATTTTCTGCGGGTGCCTGATTCTGTCCGGATCAGGCTATATTTTCCCTGTTCCGGACAGAAGAAAGCCCCGGTTACGTTTTTCAACATAAACCGCTGCCGGAAAATAATACCGGCAGCGGTTTTTATAATGACTGAAATAAATTACTTTTTATCGCCCAGTAAAACAGATTCCAGCGCGATAGTGATCATTTCATTAAAAGTCGTCTGACGTTCTTCTGCCGGTAAGTTTTCACCGGTACGGATGTGGTCAGAAACGGTGCAGATAGTCAGTGCTTTCGCACCGAATTCAGCAGCCACGCCATAAATACCGGCGGCTTCCATTTCCACGCCCAGAATGCCGTATTTTTCCATCACGTCAAACATTTGCGGATCCGGTGTATAGAATAAATCCGCAGAAAAGATATTACCGACCCGAGCCGGGATCCCGGCGTTTTCTGCCGCTTCAACCGCATTACGTACCAGCCCGAAGTCCGCGATAGCCGCGAAATCGTTATCTTTGAAACGCAGGCGGTTCACTTTGGAATCCGTGCTCGCACCCATGCCGATAACCACATCACGCAGTTTGACATCAGGGCTGATAGCCCCGCAGGAACCGACGCGGATAATGGTTTTCACGTCAAACTCCGTAATCAGCTCTTTGGCGTAAATAGAGCAGGACGGGATCCCCATACCGTGGCCCATCACAGAGATACGGCGGCCTTTATAGGTTCCGGTAAAACCCAGCATGCCACGCACATTGTTGACTTGTTTAATGTCTTCCAGAAAATTTTCTGCAATGTATTTCGCACGCAGCGGGTCGCCGGGCATCAGAACAACATCAGCAAAATCACCGCGTTCGGCATTAATGTGAGGGGTAGCCATAAAAAAATCCTTTCAGTCAATCCAAAGGGAAAGGGCAGACTGAAAGCCTGCCCGAAAAAAGAGACACATTACAGCATGTTTTTGCCGTAATCCATCGGGGATAAATTAAAATAGGATGCAACAGTCTGCCCGATATCCGCGAAGGTTTCACGGTAGCCCAGTGAGCCCGGTTTGACTTTCGGCCCGTACACCAGCACAGGGATATGTTCGCGGGTATGATCGGTACCCGGCCAGGTCGGGTCACAGCCGTGGTCAGCAGTCAGGATCAGAATATCGTCCTCTTTCACCAGTTTCAGCATCTCCGGCAGACGGCGGTCAAACAGTTCCAGTGCAGCAGCGTAGCCCGCCACATCACGGCGGTGGCCGTAGGAGGAGTCGAAATCAACAAAGTTGGTAAACACGATGGTATTATCACCGGCCAGTTTCATCTCTTCCAGTGATGCATCAAACAGCGCATCAATGCCGGTCGCTTTCACTTTTTTGGTGATACCGACATGAGCATAGATATCCGCGATTTTACCGATGGAGACCACTTCGCCCTGCTTCTCTTCCACCAGCTTCTGCAGCATGGTCGCTGACGGCGGCTCTACCGCGTAGTCGTGACGGTTACCGGTACGTTCAAATGAACCGGCTTTTTCGCCGGTAAACGGACGGGCAATCACACGGCCGATGTTGTAACCGCCTTTGGTCAGTTCTTCACGGGCGATTTCACACAGCTCATACAGTTTTTCCAGGCCGTACGTTTCTTCGTGGCAGGCAATCTGGAAAACGGAGTCCGCAGAGGTATAGAAAATCGGTTTGCCGGTTTTCATATGCTCTTCGCCGAGCTGATCCAGAATCACAGTACCGGATGAGTGGCAGTTACCGAGGTATCCCGGCAGATTGGCGCGTTTAACAAGGATATCCAGTAATTCCTGCGGGAAACTGTTTTCATGATCGCTGAAATAGCCCCAGTCAAACAGAACCGGAACACCGGCAATTTCCCAGTGGCCGGACGGGGTATCTTTACCGGAGGATAACTCCCCGGCATAGCCGTATGCGCCGATAATCTCCGCATTCTTATCCAGACCTTCCGGGAAGTGTCCGGTGGATTCCTCAGCGGCTTTACCCAGCCCCAGACGGGACAGATTCGGCAGATGCAGCGGCCCTTTACGGCCTTTGTCTGCTTCACCGCAGGCACAGGCCTGTGCGATATGACCTAACGTGTCAGCACCGGTGTCGCCGAAATCAGCGGCATCATGTGCAGCACCGATACCGAATGAATCCAGCACCATAATAAATGTACGTTTCATACTTCTCTCCTGTGTCAGATCACGTCAGGATGCAGGGCTCCGCGTGAATAACAAAATTGTTCTTATTCGCTGATCCGGCGGTAAATCAGCGGGGTATCTGTAACCGGGTTCTCACTGAGTGTGACCGCCTGACGCACTGCCTGAGCCGCTTCATTCCACGCATCTTCATTGTTGGCATGGATCATCGCCAGCGGCATCTGTCCGTCAGCCATACTGTTGATCGGGGCGATATCACTTAATCCGACACTGTAGTCGATCGGATCGCTGGCCTTACGGCGTCCGCCGCCCAGCGAGACAACCGCCATCCCCAGTGCGCGGGTATCCATCGCGGCCACAATCCCTTCTGTCTCAGCATAGACCGGTTTACTGAGCACTGCCGATGGCAAATAGTGCGGATAACGTTCGATAAAATCAGCCGGTCCGCGCTGTGCGGCGACCATCCGGCCGAAGATTTCCGCCGCTTTACCATTATCCAGCACGCGCTGTAATTTTGCTTCCGCCTCTGTGCGGTCAGCCGCCAGTCCGCCGGAAACCAGCATCTCTTTGCACAGCGCCATAGTGACTTCATACAGGCGCGGATTGCGGTATTCACCGGTCAGGAAACGCACCGCTTCACGTACTTCCACCGCATTACCGGCACTGGATGCCAGCACCTGATTCATATCAGTCAGCAGTGCCGTTGTCCGGCAGCCCGCGCCGTTGGCAACCTGCACGATCGCCTGCGCCAGTTGCTCCGATAATTCATAAGTCGGCATAAATGCCCCGGAACCGACTTTCACATCCATTACCAGCGCATCCAGTCCTTCAGCCAGTTTTTTGCCGAGGATAGAGGCGGTGATCAGCGGAATGGAATCCACGGTTGCCGTAATGTCGCGGGTCGCGTAGAAACGTTTGTCCGCCGGTGCCAGTGAGTTGGTCTGGCCGATAATCGCCACACCGGTCTCTTTAATAATACGGCGGAAGGTTTCATCATCCGGGAAAATATCAAAGCCCGGAATCGCTTCCAGTTTGTCGAGCGTGCCGCCGGTATGTCCCAGCCCGCGGCCGGAGATCATCGGGATATAGCCGCCACAGGCAGCCACCATCGGGCCGAGCATCAGGGAGGTCACATCCCCCACGCCGCCGGTGGAGTGTTTATCCACAACCGGGCCCGGTAAATCAAGGTTTTTCCAGTCCAGCACCGAGCCGGAATCGCGCATCGCCAGTGTCAGCGAGACACGCTCCTGCGGGTTCATATCATGGAAATATATCGTCATCGCCAGCGCGGCAATTTGTCCCTCAGAGACTGAGTTATCACGCACACCGTTAATAAAGAAACGAATTTCCTCATCAGAGAGCGGGTGTCCGTCCCGTTTTTTGCGAATGATTTCCTGAGCCAGAAACACGGTGATCTCCTTAAAATACCGGATCCGTCCCGGCACCGGAGGTGCGGGGTTAATCAGAACACCGGGCGGCAAAAACAGCCCGGAAAGCGTGATTAATACTTGCTGTCAGATTTGGCGTCTGCGTAGCCCAGTGCGTTAAGCAGGCTGGCTAACAGGCTGGATGCGCCAAAACGGAAGTGACGGGAGTCAGCCCAGCCTTCGCCCATGATACGGTCAGCCATCGCCAGATACAGTGCGGCTTCTTCCGCAGTACGGACACCACCGGCCGGTTTGAAACCAACGGTTTTACCAACGCCCATATCACGGATCACGGTCATCATGATTTCCGCGGTTTCCGGCGTGGCATTGACCGGCACTTTACCGGTGGAGGTTTTAATAAAATCAGCACCGGCTTTGATGGCGATTTCAGATGCCTGACGAATTAACGCCGGATCTTTCAGCTCACCGCTTTCGATGATCACTTTCAGCAGCACATTGTGTTTCGCACAGGCATCTTTGCAGGCTTTTACCATATCAAAACCCACCTGTGTATTACCGGCCATCAGCGCACGGTACGGGAACACCACATCCACATCATCTGCGCCGTAAGCAATCGCCGCATTGGTTTCAGCCAGTGCAATCTCAATATCATCATTACCGTACGGGAAGTTGGTGACTGTCGCGATACGCACGTCCGGCGTACCCTGCTCACGAAGAACTTTACGGGCCAGCGGGATAAAACGCGGGTAAATGCAGACAGCCGCAGTCTGGCCGGCCGGGCTTTTCGCCTGGTGACACAACGCAGTGACTTTCGCGTCAGTATCATCATCATTCAGGGTGGTTAAATCCATTAAGGACAGCGCGCGCTGCGCTGCGGCGGTTAAATCGGTCATAAAACTCTCCAACGTATGCCTGCGCCGTTACCGGGCAGACGCAATATCTGAACGATGCAAAATGTGTTGGCGAGCGGGACTTGGTTCCGTGAAGACGTTGTTTCTCTTGAGATAAGAGTTAACGCTGAGATCCTTCTCACCGCGCTGTCATACAGGTGACCTGACAAACAGAATCACCGAATCCGTTACAGGGTATCCATGCCGTATTTGAGCATGTCCCGGCGCTATAATACGTGCCTTTCATCACGTTTATATAACAGCATTTACATCAATACATATGATTATGTGATAAAAATCACGTTAATAGCCCGATATGCGCAAAATGACAGCATATATTCACGGCATAGTATAACGCAGGAAAGGGATAAACAGGGAGAGACAGAAAGACAAGTACACTGAATCAGTAAAATGCACAGGTGAACCGGGTTCACCTGTGCAGAAAGCGCTTTACAGTGCCAGGAAGAAACCGGCGATAGTTGCACTCATCAGGTTGGAGAGAGTACCGGCCATCACCGCTTTCATGCCCAGACGTGCCACGTCTTTACGGCGGTTAGGTGCCATACCGCCCAGGCCACCCAGCAGGATAGCAACGGAGGACAGGTTAGCAAAACCGCACAGGGCAAAGGAGATAATCGCTTTGGTGTGATCAGACAGCGGCTGTAAACCGGCAGCAATCACCTGCGTATCCGGCTTCAGGTATTCACCGAAATTCATATAGGCGACAAACTCATTCACCACAATTTTCTGGCCGATAAAGGAACCGGCCGTCATTGCTTCACTCCACGGAACACCGATCAGGAAGGCGATTGGTGAGAAGATCCAGCCGAGGAGCAGTTCCAGTGACAGCTGCGGATAATCAAACCAGCCACCGACACCACTTAAGATCCCGTTGATTAAGGCGATCAGCGCGATAAACGCCAGCAGCATTGCACCCACGTTCAGTGCCAGCTGCATACCGGAAGACGCACCGCTTGCCGCCGCATCAATGATGTTGGCAGGGCGTTCTTCTTCTGCCATACCGGCCATGGCTTCACGGCGATCATCGAAATGCTCGGTTTCCGGTACCATCAGTTTCGCAAACAGCAGGCCGCCCGGCGCCGCCATAAAGGATGCCGCAATCAGGTACTCCAGCGGTACCCCCATCTGCGCATACCCGGCGAGAACAGAACCGGCCACGGATGCCAGACCACCACACATCACCGCAAACAGTTCTGAGTTGGTCATTCCTGAAATATACGGGCGCACCACCAGCGGGGCTTCAGTTTGTCCCACAAAGATGTTGGCTGTCGCAGACAGGGATTCGGTACGGGAGGTACCCAGCAGCTTCTGTAAGCCGCCGCCGAGAATTTTAATCACAAGCTGCATAATGCCGAGATAATACAGAACAGCAATCAGCGAGGAGAAGAAGACAATAACCGGCAGAACGCGCAGGGCAAAGACAAAACCATTGTTCTTACCAAATGCATGCTCCATTTTTTCATTTGATACCAAAGCACCAAAAATGAAGTCCATCCCTTTCTGACCGTAATCAATCACGTTAGCGACACCGTTTGAAACGGAGATTAATGCATCACGGCCCGGATCCCAGTAAAGTACCAATGCCCCGATCAGCACCTGAATAATAAAGGCACCGGTGACAGTCCGCAGTTTGATTGCCCGGCGATCACTTGAAAACAGCACTGCGATAAAGATCAGCACTGCCATCCCGACCAGACTCATAAGGAGTTGCATGGAAGTATCCCTGTTCACGATAATGTAGAGTAATAGTCCTGTTCCGCATGCAGCTCAGAGCAGGACCCTGTGGCGCTGATTATACCCGGTCAGTCCGGTCAACAATCAACTTGCGTCACAAATAACGACTGAAAAAAGTAACAAAAAATACAAAAACATGATGATAATCACATTATTCAACTGTTTTACCCTGAAAAATTCGCTGACAGACCGGGAATTGGCGGGTATTTAACCAGATGACGAACATGAAATAACATCCGCTTACAATTGTAAGTGATTTCAGGTGATTTGGCACACAGAATGCAGGCCGCACAGGACAAAATCTCGGAAAAATCGATTCAGGAATCTTAATCAGATGATTACAGGGAAAAAAGTGTACAGCTGTTGCGATAAATCTGAACAGCAATCTCCTCCGGAGACTCACTGCGCAGTGAACAAAGCACCTCAAAAGTGCGGACAATCTGCTCCGGCCGGTTCGGCTCACCCTGAAAACCGCTGAGCGGCATATCCGGGGCATCCGTTTCCAGCAGTAACGCAGAGAGCGGAAGTTGCGCGATTGCCCGCCGGGTCTTCTGCGCCCGGTCGTAAGTAATCGTCCCGCCGACCCCGATGTAATAACCCAGCTTCACAAAGGCATCCGCCTGGGCAAAACTGCCCGAAAAACCGTGAACCACTCCACGGCAGGGCACCGGATGACGGCGCAGAACCGCAGCAAGCGTGTCATGGGTTTTGCGGGAATGCAGAATAACCGGTTTATCTGTCCGCGCGGCCAGTTTCAGCTGAGCAATAAAAAAATCCAGCTGCTTATCCCACTGCGGCTCCGCCATATAGCGATCCAGCCCGATCTCTCCTACCCCCACACACTCTGCCCCGCTTCCGGTGATAAGGGACTCAAGCTGTTCCAGATGTTCAGGGGTGTGTTCTGCAATATAAAGCGGATGCAGACCAAACGCTGCGTGCAGGCGGGGAAAGGTATCGCCGGATGACCGGCACAGCCCGGCCACCGTGCTGAGATTCCAATGACTGACCGCCGGGATAATAATATCAGTCAGCCCGGCCTGTGCCGCTGCGGCTTTGTGGCGGGTAAGATCATCCGTAAAAAACGGAAAATCAAAATGGCAGTGGGTATCAATAAATGGCATTTATTCAGTCCGCCGTCTTTTCCGGTGAGCGTTCCGGTGAATGCAATACAGCGGCGGTGCCGTCAGTGACGGGCAACTGAGAATCGCTGTCGTTGGATGCGGGCGGCACCCTCAGTACGGAACGTCGTACCGGCTGATATGATGCCCAGCGCTCACCGAGCGTTGCCAGAAAATAGCGCCCGCTGCGGCGGCCCAGCCGGTAATCCTGCATCAGGGTTTTAACCCGGCTGCCGAGCGCATTACTCGCCAGTGGTGCATTCGGATAAATTTCAGCAATTTCAACCCCGGGCGGCGGTGACTGAATAAACTTTTGTGTCCGGTAATAACTTTTGGCGTGCTGTTTCATCATGGCAACCATCCGTTTCAGATGGCTTTTTTCCAGCCAGCGTTCCATCCGTTTTATCCATTCCGGGGTGTAATAGAGCTGTGACGGCACTGTCCGGATCACCACAATCCGGGTGGCACCGCGCCGCCATGCCTCAATAACCGGTACGGCATCACTGATGCCGCCGTCATGATATGTGATACCGTCAATCTCCACCCCTTCACGGTAGAATCCCGGGATGGCGCTGGAGGCTTTGATATATTCCAGCCAGTCTTCCGCCTGCGGGCTGAAATACGCGGCATTCAGATTATCCGCCCGGCTGGCGCACATATAAAATTCCTGCCCCTTCTCAAAGCGCCGCAGTGCATACGCAATATCCAGCGGACATTCTGCAGAGGTTGAAGAAATAAGCCAGTCGAGGTCGATAAGATTTCCGCCGCGGATAAAACGCAGCGGATTAAAGAATTGTTTGTCTGTGGTGTAACGGGTAATGACATGACGGGCGTAGCCGCGCTGACCGCACAGATAGGCCGACAGGTTCTGCGCTCCCGCAGAAGTGCCTATCAGTAAATCAAACGGGTTAAACCCGGCTTTGAGAAATTCATCCAGCACCCCGGCGGTAAAAATCCCGCGCTGACCGCCACCTTCACAGACCAGTGCCAGTTTACCGGGTGCCTGAAGCGGATCAGGCAACCAGGCCAGCGGTGCGATTTTCCCGGGCGTTACCGGGATATACGTTCCCATCCTGTCTTCCCCCGGCGCAGATTATCTGCCGGTTATTTATATTGCCCGATACTGACTTCCACCGCGCGGACGCCGGGGATGCCTTTGGCAATATCGATGATTTTTGTACGCTGAGCATCAGTGGTGACAAACCCGGAAAGATACACAGTACCGTTAATGGTTTTTACAGCGATATCATTGCTGTCAATATCATTTGCACTTAACAACTGACCACGGATTTTCGCGGTAATGGTGCTATCATCCACCAGCAGTGAGGCATCTTTTACCGCGCCGTCAAATTTCTGCTCTGCCTGCTTACCAAGATCTTCCGCAGACTGAGAAGCACTGTCCCACGCCTGCCCTGCTTTCTGACTCAGAGATTCCTCCGCCATGGCGGATGCACTGAACAGTGTGCCGCTGACCAGCAGAACAGCCAGTGATTTCATGGTATTACGCATTCTCATCCCCTTCTTTATTTTCATGATGAACATCATCTGTCCGTCAGTGTATCTTAACTCCGCCATAAAAAAAACGCGCCCGGCGGCGCGTTATTTTTCTGTCAGTGTTCGCGGGTTTTGTGGAAACTCACATCCGGATAACGTTCCGCAGTGAGATTCAGGTTCACCATGGTCGGTGCGATATAAGAGAGGTTATCGCCGCCGTCGAGTGCCAGATGCAGTTCATTTTTACGTTTGAACTCTTCCAGTTTCTTCACATCGTTACACTCCACCCAGCGGGCGGTAGAGACGTTAACAGCCTCATAAATCGCTTCGACGTTGTATTCGCTTTTCAGACGGGCAACCACCACATCAAACTGAAGCACACCCACCGCCCCGACAATCAGGTCATTGTTAGCCAGCGGACGGAAAACCTGCACAGCCCCCTCTTCAGACAGCTGAACCAGCCCTTTGAGCAGCTGTTTCTGTTTCAGCGGATCACGCAGACGGATACGGCGGAACAGTTCCGGTGCAAAGTTAGGGATGCCGGTGAATTTCAGAATTTCACCCTGAGTGAAGGTATCACCAATCTGAATGGTACCGTGGTTATGCAGCCCGATAATATCGCCGGGATAGGCGCAATCCACATGCGCACGGTCACCGGCCATAAAGGTCAGCGCATCAGAAATCACCACATCTTTTTTGAGACGTACCTGATGCAGTTTCATGCCTTTTTCATACACACCGGAGACAATGCGCAGGAACGCCACGCGGTCACGGTGTTTGGGATCCATATTCGCCTGAATTTTAAAGACAAAACCAGTGAATTTATCTTCTTTTGCTGTCACTTCGCGGACATCCGTCTGACGCGGCATCGGTGCCGGTGCCCAGGAAACCAGGCCATCCAGCATATGATCCACCCCGAAATTCCCCAGCGCGGTGCCGAAGAAAACCGGCGTCAGTTCACCGGCGAGGAACAGTTCCTCATCAAATTCATGGGATGCACCCTGTACCAGCTCCAGCTCATCACGCAGCTGTGCTGCCAGTTCTTCACCGACAGCGGCATCCAGATCCGGGTTATTCAGCCCTTTTACAGTACGGACCTCCTGGATGGTGTGTCCCTTGCCGGTCTGATACAGATAGGTCTCATCACGGTATAAGTGATACACCCCTTTGAACAGCTTACCGCAGCCGATAGGCCAGGTAATCGGCGAACAGGCAATTTTCAGCTCGTTTTCCACTTCATCCAGTAACTCCATCGGGTCACGGATGTCGCGGTCAAGTTTGTTCATAAAGGTCAGAATCGGCGTGTCACGCAGACGGGTAACTTCCATCAGCTTACGGGTACGATCCTCCACCCCTTTTGCCGCATCGATCACCATCAGGCAGCAGTCCACCGCCGTCAGGGTACGGTAGGTATCTTCGGAGAAGTCTTCGTGCCCGGGGGTATCCAGCAGATTCACCAGCGCATCGTGATACGGGAATTGCATCACAGATGTGGTGATTGAGATCCCGCGCTGTTTTTCCATCTCCATCCAGTCAGATTTGGCGTGCTGGTTAGAGCCGCGCCCTTTGACTGTCCCGGCTTTCTGGATAGCCTGTCCGAACAGCAGGACTTTTTCGGTAATGGTGGTTTTACCGGCATCGGGGTGCGAAATGATCGCAAAGGTGCGGCGCTTGGCCACTTCCTGTAAAAATGCATTATTTGACATCTGAGCGTTCTTCTGGGGCTGTGAGGCAGAAACACCCGGTTTCCGCCTCTGATTTCTCATTAATAGGGCTTATTTTCGCCCGGTTTGCCCCGTGAAACAACAAAAGCTTGAAAATCGGGCGCTGTCAGTTGTCCAGCAGGCAGATACAGGCGAGTGCATCACTCATCCGGCAACTCTCCATCAGTGTCAGTAAATCCGTATTAATATCACGCATATGCATTTTCAGTGAAAAATACGCTGCCAGTAAAAGCTGAACATCACGTTCAGTCAGAAGCCGTTTTTCCGTTATCGCCAGTGCTGCCAGATTGGTGCGCAGATAGAAATAATCCATGACCAGCAGACTGAAGTGAGACAATGCATTATCGGTACCGGCAGCATCACCGCCAAAATTATCCGCGTGCGGAAACTGACTGTGATACAGCAGATAAGAAAACAGATTGCGCAGCGTGTACGATTCACTCAGACAACTGTCCTGCTGCTGCACTTTCCATTCGGCCCGCAGACGGGCCATATTCTCTTCCGTGCGGGCTGTCGTCTGCTGCTCGTCCAGCCCCAGCTGTTTCAGCGTGTTGATATAGGCTGAAATCAAAAAAGGGCCGTTACGGGATAATTTCGGAATAAATTTGCCATACACACTCAATACCCCCGTCTGAAAACTGACCGGATGCGGCAGTGCTCTGCGTTCTGCAGTCAGTTCCCCGTTTTCCGTTGCATTGAGCAGGAATTCATACACACCCTGAATACGATCAAAATTCGTCTCAATATCATAGTTGAGTTTGCTGATAAACGTCAGTAACTGCATGACGGCATAGAGATTATCCTCAAACTCCGGTGACGGTGCCTGCACCAGATTCATACACCAGAGATACACCAGGTATTTCGGGTCAGTCAGCGCCGCATCCTGTGGTATTTTTTTCAGGAACTGATCTTCTTCTGTTAACTGCATGGCATCGGCGGAAAACAGCAGCTGACGGACGACCTCCGGACAGGAGAGTGACAGACGTTTAAACGTTGCATTCTGATATTTTACTGCACTGCGCGGATATTCCCGGCAGGTATGACTCATTGCCGAAGGACCGAGTTTGCTGTAAATCCCGCACAGCCGTTTTTCCGTCAGAAACGGACACAATTTTTTTTCCGTCAGCCGGACATAAGCGTATGCCCCGGGGCGGTCTGATTTTAGTACATAATCCTGTGAAATTTGTTTAATTTCAATACTGTCTGAACTGTGATATTTTTTATACGTTTTTTTATCAATACTGATAAACCAATCCTGGCAACAGTGTGACAAGCACTCAGAACCAACGCATTCAAAGCGCCGGATAAACATTGGTGTGATAATTTTATGGATAAACATGACGGAGAGCGCCTGTGATAAAAGTATATTATCACAATAGCATGGAAAGAAATCCGGGAAATGGATGAAAAAACACCGTTTTATCTGACTTATCGTGCTATTACATTCCGAAACTCAGATAAAGCGCCATAATCAGTGCATCCTCTTTACCCTGTGCCGCCGGATAATAGTTCTTCCGCACCGAGACCTCATTAAAACCAAGCGATTCATACAGCGCAATCGCCGGGCGGTTTGATGCCCTGACTTCCAGCCAGAGTGTCGCAATCGCTTTTGCTGTCAGGTCTTCAATCACTTTTTCCAGCAACTGACGGCCATAACCTTTCCCCTGATGCTCAGGCGAAACCGCAATATTAAACAGCGTTGCTTCATCCAGTACGGTCTGGTTGATAGCGAAGCCGGCCAGTTCCCCGTCTGCTTCCAGTTTCAGGTTATGGTAACGTTCGCCGTGATTGCTGCGGAATGTGGCTTCACTCCAGGGATAAGCGTGAGCGGCCTGCTCAATACGGAATGCGGCGGCAAAATCAGCGGGAAGCAGCGGTGACAGTCTGGTCATAATGATAAATTTGTGTCCATAACCCGCGTTTTGCCTGTGCATCCTGATACAGGTCGGCAAGACGGGGCGAGTGTAATGAAGGCAGTGAATGCGGCAGTTCAGCTTCCGTTCCGGGCAGCCAGCACAGGCAGTTTGTCTGCGCCGGGATACTTTGTACATTGTCCGGGGTGATGCAGTACACATCCTCTGCCGTAATATTCAGGCTGCGGAATATATCGCTGAGTAAATCACAGGTGAGATCTGCCTGCTCATCGGTTATGATCAGCAGACGTGCCGAAGCCGGGATCTGTACAGACAGTTCCCCTTTCAGGCGCTGCGGCTGACGCAGCGTCCATTGGGTGATCCCCATCTGAGCCAGCATTCTGTCTCGTCGCGTCATAATGTATCCCTGAAATAACAAACGACACTATCTTAGCAAAGCGCGCTGCCCGCGCCAATGCTGCCGAATTATGATTTACAGGAGTTAACGGATGTCCATGCTTACCCCGGCCAGTGAAGTGATTTTACGTCATGCAGACGAATTTACCGGGAGCCGTGTCCTGCTTGCCGGAGACATTCAGGACTCCCTCGCCGCACAACTTTCCGCGCAGTCAGTGTATGTCAGCACCAGCCAGTATCATCAGTGGCAGGCTCTGCGTGCCCCGCTGGGTGATCGCGCCGCATTCGCGCTGACCGTCAGCCCGGAAGCCGCCGCACAGTGCGACACACTGATCTATTTCTGGCCGAAGAGTAAACAGGAAGCGCTGTTCCAGCTGACGCAGATTTTTTCCTGTCTGCCGGTCGGCAGCAATATTTTTATTGCCGGTGAAAACCGCAGTGGTGTCCGCAGCGCGGAAAAAATGACAGAACCGTTCACCGCACTGCGCAAAATTGACAGCGCACGCCGCTGCGGTCTCTATTACGGCGAACTGACCACCCCGGCACACTTTGCCCTGCAGGACTGGATCGGCAGTTATACAGCGGAAGGTACGCAAATCGTGACGCTGCCGGGGGTATTCAGCCGGGACAATATTGATGCCGGCAGTGCACTGCTGCTGGAATCACTGAACCAGCCGGTGACCGGGTCACTGCTGGATATTGCCTGCGGCAGTGGCGTTATCGCGACCGTACTGGCCAAACGTAATCCGGGGCTGACCCTGACGCTCAGTGATGTCTCTGCCGCCGCTCTTGAAGCCGGACGCGAAACCCTGGCCCGCAACCAGCTGGAAGGCCGTGTGATCGCCAGTGACGTGTATTCGGATATCAGCGACCGCTATGACTGGATTGTTGCCAACCCGCCGTTCCATGACGGACTAAACACCAGCTACAGTGCCGCACAACGCCTTATTTCCGGTGCCAAAGCCCGCCTGAACCGCGGCGGAAAATTGTGCATCGTGGCGAACGCCTTTTTACCGTATCCGGATCTGCTGGACAGCACGTTCGGCCGGCATCAGGTTCTGGCGCAAACCGGCAAATTTAAGGTCTACCTGGCCACAAATGCCTAATAAGTAAGCGAAGTCACCAATTTTGATAAAAAATTATTGACGGCGCGGATAAAACCGCTAAAATCCGCCTCCATGCTATCAGTGACAAGATAGTTCTGAATTGCGAGGGTGGCGGAATTGGTAGACGCGCTAGCTTCAGGTGTTAGTGTCCTTACGGACGTGGGGGTTCAAGTCCCCCCCTTCGCACCAGTCAGATCTTATCACACAAAACTGACAGCAGATTGAATGACAGTACCTGCGAGGGTGGCGGAATTGGTAGACGCGCTAGCTTCAGGTGTTAGTGTTCTTACGGACGTGGGGGTTCAAGTCCCCCCCTTCGCACCACTGTTATGACAATCTTCTGCAATAATTTTCACTTCCGGATATCACATCCTCAGATGCTCAAACCAGAGCAGACTTCCCAGAACAAATGCAATACCTGCCGGAATCAGCAGGAAATGGCGCAATACGCGGTTATACAGCATCGGCATTGTCAGCAGAATCACCACAGCTAACGCAATACGCGCAGCATCCTGTTCATGCCCCTGTGATAAAAACAACACGACCGGTATCAGCGCCAGCATCATGCCACCGACCCCGGTTAACTGCTGCCAGAAAAACGATGAAAGCGGGTGTTTGATTTGCATCACAGCCACTCCTTACAATAACGAAATGAGAATCATTCCTGTTATCATAAATAATCTGCCGCCTGTTGCAACCGCTTTTTCGCATAAAATGCAAAAAAGGCGCATGATTATATACCTGAAAATCATACACCTATAATTAATGCGTCTATAAATTGAACGGATATTAATGTGTTAAATGATCAGTTCCGGAAAAGAAACACAAAATGAATATCTTCCGGTTCAAGGGCAAACAGTGCCGGGTCCGGCTTTGCGATCAGTTCACATCCCAGATGCTGATAAAAATGCACGGTATTTTCTGACGGGATGGAGGAAACATAAAATCCCTTTGCACCCATCGCTTTTGCCGCCGTTTCACAGCAGGCAAAGAGCTGACGGCCGATCCCTCTGCCACGGTACGCCTTGCTGATATGCAGGAAGGAGAGCTGGCGCAGCGCCGTTTCATCTTCCTCAAATGCCACCGGACGCGGATCAACACTGGCGGCTGCCGCCAGCATCTCTCCGTCAAACACCCCGAAGAATGGCGCGCCGCGATCAAAACTGTCCAGCAGGATCGGCGTGTAATGCTCCGCCTCGCCCTCCGGCCAGTCACGCATATCAAAGCGCTGCGCGGAGAGTACCAGCTCCCCGTGCTGATGCAGGTACAGGTGTTCAATCAGTTCGGTCCGGTCGATTGACCAGACCTGCGGTATTTCCTGCCGTTCAAGCTGTCTCGTGAGAAGTGTCATCATTTGTTGTCTCTGTTTTTATCTCTGCGACACCTTCTAACACATGATAAGCCACAGAGCAAAACAGAGAGTTCAGACGCTTCATATCCCCCAGCAGCCCGATATGTAACCGGCTGCTGCCGATGCTCTGAAGATTATTGACATGCAGCCGCTCAACATGAGCAAAAGAGTAACGCTGATTCAGCAGACGGAAACGGTGTTTTGCCCGGCGCAGACGCCGTGCATTATCCACATCGCCGGACACAAACACTGACATCGCCAGATTGAGGTTATTCTGCAACCGCGACATCATGGTGGTCAGTTCACCGTAGCCGTCTTTCGAGAAGATACGCTGCGGATCGGCTGTCTGGTTCGCCACATCATGGGACATCCGCCCGATAATCAGGGAAGACTGCTGAAGCGACATCGCGGTATCAATCACCTCCGCCCAGCGCCGGGAATCGCTTTCCCCCAGTTCGGTTTGCTGTAACTGTGCCAGATAGAGCTTGATACTGCTGTGCAGCAGCTCCGCTTCTTCTTCCAGGTGCCCGATCAGCCGTTTCTGCTCACCTTTACCCGCGAGCTGGCTGTCAAAACGCTGAAGCATCTGCTCAATCACATCCCCCAGCCGCAGGGTTTCCCGTACCGCATTAGCCAGCGCAAGAGACGGGGTATCCAGCGCGCTCTGATCCAGATAACGGGGGGCAGCGCTGCCCTCTTCCGCCTCCGGTTCGGCGATCAGCCGCTGACACAGCCGCGCCATCGGTTTTACCAGCGCCAGCATCAGCACACAGCGGACCAGGTTGTAGACCACATGGAAATAAATAACGACTTCCGCCGCCGGCAGATTGTACTGGCCGATCCAGAGCGCCAGCGGTTTCACCCACGGCAGCACCAGCACACAGCCAATCAGCTTAAACAGCATACTGCCGAGCACCACCTGACGCGCAACCGCATTCTGACCACGGCTGCTCAGCATGGCCAGGAACCCGCTGCCGAGATTGGAGCCGATGACGATCGCCAGACTGATATGCAGCGGCACCAGACCGGTGGCACTCAGGGTAGCCGTCAGAAGCACCGCCGCCAGGCTGGAGTAACTGATCATGGCAAACAGCGCCCCCACCAGCAGCGCCAGCACTGCATCCCCGCTCAGTGACGTGAAAATAGCCTGAACCGCAGATGCCTGTGTAATCGGCTCTGCGGAGGACACTATCAGCTGAAGTGCCAGAATAATCAGACCCAGCCCGATACCAACCCGCCCGAGCTGCCCTGTCCGGCTCTTTTTCTGACTGAGAAACGTAGTGACCCCCGCCAGGATCAGCAGTGGTGAGAGCCAGGAGAGATTAAACGTCAGCACCCGTGCCATCAGCGCCGTCCCGACATCCGCCCCCAGCATAATCACCAGGGCGGGCGGCAGTGCTATCATGCCCTGCGCCACAAACGAGATCACCAGCAATGCGGTGGCATTACTGCTCTGCACCAGCGCAGTTACCCCCAGACCGGCGAGAAATGCCCGTGAGGTTTTCCGGATGCTTTTTCCGAGAAGACGCCGCAAATCCGCGCCGAAGACACGCATAATTCCGGTCCGGACAATGTGTGTTCCCCAGACCAGCAGTGCAACTGATGAAAGAAGATGGAGTAATGTCAGCATAAGGGTCCCGTTAAAACGATCAGATCAACGGTATATCACACAGGCACTGTGCCGCAATGTGATAATGGTAATAAACACCGCCGCCATCAGAAGAAAAAAATCGCATAAAACACACAGTTTTACGGAATACAGGATATCTGTCCCGGAGCCGGGACATCGGATAAGTATACCTTATGGTAAATATATTTCAAAAATCATCATGTTACAAAAAATAATAAAAAACCGCCGGCACAGAGTACCGGCGGCAGCCACTGCTGAAATCAGCAAAATGATGCAATCAACATGAAGAAAAGCACTTCAGAACAGTGTGAATATCAGGTACCGCAGATTACTTCAGTTCCATCGCGTCCCGCATGGTGAAGAACAAATCGGTCTGATCCGTCAGACCCACCACATTCGCCGCCCCCGGACCGTATGCCGCCACACGCAGCTGAGCACCGGTATGCTCCTGCGAATCTGATTCCGAGTTACCGTAGTTAACTGCCATCACGCTGCCGTCTTTGGTCAGCAGTGCCTGAGTCAGCCCCGGTGAGACCACATCCGCTTCAATAATCTGGCTGGAATGAGCATGGTCAGCGGTCACAATCACCAGCGTATCACCGTGTGTTTTCGCGTATTCCATACCGATCTGCACAGCTTCATCCAGCGCAACAGTTTCGCCGATCTGGCCGCAGGCGTTTGCCGCGTGATCCTGTTTATCAATAGAGGCACTTTCCACCTGTAAGAAGAAGCCGTTTTCATGATCTTTAAGCAGATCAATGGCTTTTTCAGTCATCTGAGCCAGTGTCGGGGCATTCGGATCCAGTTTTGAACTTGGTTTACACTCCACGACAGGTTTATCGAGGTTGCCACGATAGGAGGCTTTCGGGCCTTCCCACGCCACTTCCATATTGCCGTCACTGAATAATCCGAGCACCGGTTTATCCTGATTTGCCGCTTTCACATCCGCCAGCGATTTGGCATCTTTCACAACCAGATAACCGCGTGCCGCTGCCTGCTCTTCCAGGGTTTTCCCTGCATAGTCCCCGGCTTTGGCTGTCTGGCGGAAACTCTTCGCGCCGCCGCCGAGCGTGACATCGGCACGGGCATTCAGCAACTGCTCACTGATGGAACCCGGCCCGCCGTTTTCCAGTGCATCGGCGCTGCAGCGCTCTGCGGTTTCTTCCGGGCCGTAGCATTTACGCTGGCTGATATGTGAGATCAGGGCTGCCGGTGTGGCATCCTGAATTTCAGATGTGGTGACATTCCCGGTCGCTTTGCCGTTTTTCTTTGCCAGCTCGAGAATGGTGGTGTGCGGTTTGCCGGTAACATCAATACCCAGCGCGCCATTATAGGTTTTCACTCCGGAAGCCCAGGCCGTCGCAGAGGCAGCGGAGTCAGTAACATAATTCGGTTTCTGTGTTTTTTTATCGAGTGCATACGTGGTGTACTGACCAGTCAGCGGCAGGGCATCAATCCCTTTAAACACGCCGCCCGCGCCTTCTGCATAGTTACGCGCCACGGTAATTTCGGAATCACCCATCCCGTCGCCGATAAACAAAATCACATTTTTTGCTTTGGTCTGACCGATAGCCGCTTTCAGCGCCTCAGTCTGATCGGATGACAAACGGCGCGCACCGCCGAACTCCGTGATATTGCCTTTGGCGGCGCGATCCTGTGCCAGAATCGCATCTGCATTCCCCGCAGCAACTGCCGGTAATGCAGAGCCCGTCAGCAGTGCCAGAACGGCTGCTGCAACCCGTGTTTTCATCGTCGCATGAAGCATGAGCAGAATCCTTGTCATTAATAAAACGTAGTCAGTTATCAACGCAGGACAGCCTAATCTGCTCTTATGACATCAGCGTGACACTATTGTGACCTCTTTATGTCAGTCAGGTGCACCAGTCCGGAATGCAGGGTTTCGCACCATGAGACATAGTCATGTCCGCCCGGACGCTCCTCACGGCTGACGTCATAACCTTTTTCCTGTAAAACCTGATGAAGCGCCCGGTTGTTATACAAAATCCCGCCGGCACCGGCACGGGTTTCAAACACACCGGCCTCAAGAAAAAACCGCAGCGGAAGTTTGTGAGTACCTGCAAACTCGCGAATCAGCCATTCCGGCGGCTCTCCCTCCGGTGACCACCAGTAAGAACCGGACATACTCAGCACATTGCCAAAACGGTGAGGTAATTTCATCGCATTCCAGGAAGACGCAAGACCACCATAACTGCTGCCGGAAACAATGGTCCGCGCTGCAGGGATATTAATACCCTGCTGTGCCAGCCACGGCATCAGCTCTTTATCCAGAAACTGCGGGAACAGCTCATTCGGCGGCAGTTCTTTGCCGCGCTGCTCACTGCTGATACTGTCCACCATCACGACATACAGCGGCGGGATTTCCCTGCGTTTCACCCACTGATCAATAAATGTGACGATATGATAGTTTTTGCGGTATATCTGCCCGTCAAACAGCACCAGCAACCAGGGATCAGCACCCGGCTCCGGCGGGGTATACACTGCCATTTCCCGCTGGTTATTCAGGATATCGCTGTGCAGCTGATGCAGTGCCACCGTACCAAAAACCGGTTGTTGTCCGGGCGTCCGGAAATCACACACTCTGTTGTTATCTAACGCGATAATGGAATGGCGGTTGAATTCATCCGCGCCGTCTGCACCCGCACTCAGCGGGTTACGCGGATCTGCCTGTGCAGTGCTCAGCAGCGCTTTGCGGCGGGCACCTTCAACGGAACGGTCAAGCTGCGGAATATCCGGGGCGATTTTATACTGGCTGACAGTCTCTGCGGGAACAATGTAGGAGCGATACCAGATATCGGTATCATTCAGTCTGGCCATCGGGTCATGCTGTCCGGAAGGCGCGCCAAGTATGTAAGCATTCACTTTCGCACCTCGCCAGAGGAAAGTGATCCGTTTGTGATGCTCGTCATACTCCTCAACCAGCGGAGTTTCTGTCACCGCCTGCCAGAAAGCCGAGGTATCTCCCCCGCTAACCAGCGTTATCAGCTGCTGCAGGCGAACACTGTCCACCGGCAGAGAGATGTTTTCAACCAGCGGCTGATACGGATAGTTAGTAAGCGCCAACTTCCATTCAGAGCCGGGTACACCCTGTGAGGTCAGTGTCCAGGTGTCATCAAACGGTAATGTGAATGTCACAGATTGCATTTCTGTGACAGGATTGTCGGTAAGCAGCGCCCGGCGGGGTGTCATCTGACTGTCATAGAGTGACAAATCACGGATATTCTCACTTTCCGCGATCACAACCTGTTTTTCAGACAGCGGCAACTGTACACAAGCCTGTCCGTTGTGATCAAACGTACCGGTAATCATCATCGTCCGTTTCTCATCCGGGGCTGAGAGCGACTGGCAGGAAGCAGAGGCCTGCGCAGAAAATGCAGAGAATGCCGCGCAGCAGAGCAGAGTTTTTTTCACGTCGCTGATCCTTCAAAATCAGTAATAATTATCATTATTATTTATCAGCTTCGTATTTTTATGCCACAGGACGGAAAAGTCAAACCGCCACATCAGACAGCAGGCTATCCTCCGGCTCCCCGGCAACCCATACCGATGTGCAGACCTTGTCCAGCAGCGCCTTATTGTGGCTGAACACCACCAGCCCGAGCGGCCGTTTCTCTGATTCTTCAATCAGCACCTGCCAGATTTGCGCCTGAATATGTGCATCCAGCTGCGCGGTCACTTCATCGGCGATCAGGAAACGGGTGCGCGGATCTAACGCCCGCAGCAGCGCGATTCTCGCCAGTTCCCCGCCGGACAATTCATCCGGACGGCGTTCCAGCCAGTGAGGCTCAATGCTGAGCTTTTCCAGCCATTCCGCATCCGGTTTCCAGGCATCATATAACCCTGCACCGGTCGTACGGTACGGATTAAAACACTTCTCAGGATGCTGCGGCACCAGTTGTACCGGACAATAGCCGGTTTTCGGTACCGGCTTGCCGTCGAGCAGCAGTTCCCCGGCATGCGGCTGCTGCCACTGTGCCAGGATCCGCCCCAGCGTTGTTTTCCCGAACCCGCTGGGTGCGGAGATCCCCAGACGCTCACCGGCATTCAGCCGGAAAGAAAGGCCGTCCCACAATGTTCTTCCGCCCTGAATAACCTGTAAATCGCGGATTTCAAACATACGCTTTTCCTCTCTGCTGATTTATCCCGTTATCATAACAACTAATTTCCCGCAGACACACGGCTTTCCGTCAGCAGCCCGATACACTCCTGCGCGCCACGTTTAAGCACATCCCCTTTCCGGCTGACAATATGCACCGGCAGCACCAGACCGTTGCGGGTATTGCGGAATGACAGCACCTTCAGTGTCCCGGACGCCACTTCCGCCCGGATCATCGATTCCGGCAGATTCCCCCAGCCGATACCCGCTTTAACCAGTCCCAGCGCCATCGAAAAATTATCGGTCTGCCAGGTTTTTGTCGCCACCTGAGAACGGACATCACTGAGAGAATGGTGATGGCTGGCAATCACAACTTGTTTTATCTGTACCAAATCCTCAATATAAACAGATTGTTGCTGCGAAAGTGAAGGATGTGTGGCTGAAATAGTCGCCACCAGGGATTCATAGCCGATACAGTGAAACTGCTCACGCGGATCCACATGCAGCCCGCCGAACACCAGCGCCAGCTGGATCCGCCCCTGATGCAGCAAGGGCAGGATATCATCCTGCGGTGCGGACAAAATCTCCGTTTTCAGCAACGGATAACGCTGATTAATGATCTGCAGTGCAGCAAACAGGCACGCCGGGTTCACATCCGTTGCCACACCGACAGCCAGTGTACTCTCCACACCCTGTGTCAGTTCACGGGTAAACACATTCAGCTGATGAATTTTATCGGTTATCTCTCTGGCATACGGTGCCAGCGCCAGGGCTCTTTCTGTCGGTACCGGCGCTCTGCCAGAACGTTCAAACAGTGCAAACCCCAGCTCCGCTTCCAGATTACTGACCGCCATACTGACCGCTGACGGCACCCGGTGCAGTGCCCTTGCGGCAGCTGAAAATGAGCCTTTCTCCAGCACGGTCAGAAAAAGCTGTAAATTATCACTGTTAAACGGCATTCCCCCTCCTTCCTGTCAGAAAATCTGATAGTAGCTGACTTTTATTATCATCTCTATTGATTTACCTTTCCAGCCTTCTCTATTTCAGCGATACACTCAGGATACAAATATGCAGGGTTTAAAACGAAAACTGGTCTTTATCACCACTTATGAGATTATCGGCTGGATCATCTCATCCTTAGGACTGGCGTTACTTTCCGGTAATTCAGCCGGGGTGACCGGACCGCTGGCACTGGTGATCACCACCATCGCCGTCAGCTGGAACTTTATCTTTAATACGCTGTTCGAGTTCTGGGAATCCCGGCAGGTGTCCCGCATCCGGACATTCCGCCGCAGACTGGTGCATGCCGTTCTGTTTCAGCTGACACTGGTGGTTTTCCTTATCCCGCTGATTGCATGGTGGTTATCGGTCAGCTTAATACAGGCTTTTCTGCTGGATTTTGCCCTGATTATTTTTATCCCGATTTACACATTTTTCTTTAACTGGGCATTTGACAAACTTTTCGGGGTGCCGGTTTCCGCATTACCCCGGGAAGAGACCGCCACACATCAGTAACGATATTAAAAAAGCCATACCGGAGAAACGGTATGGCTGTTTATCTGATAAAAATAAACATCAGAAACTGACTTTCAATCCGATATAAGCACTGACCGGTGATTCATTTTTATCACCATGCCGATAACCCAGGCTGCCGGTTATCCGGGTATCCGGTGTCAGTTCAATCGTTGCCCCCATCTGATATTTACCGGTAGTGGTTTCATTTACGGCGGAAAAATCTTTTTTATTCAGTGTCACTTTATTATTTTTCACAAACTCATGTGAAACACCAATATTCACAAAAGGACTGATTTTAATATCATCAATGTGTGTATCCATACTGAGGCGTGACCCCAATTCCCCTCTCACACTGTCACTGTTATGTTCATGAATATCCATTCCGTTCGATAACTGATATTTTGCCTCACTGAAACGGCTGTAATCTATCCGTCCGTATGGCGTCAGACTGATTTCCGGTGTAATGTGCAGTTTTTTTCCGGCTTCCGCACTGACGGTCAGCGCATTTTGCTTAAATGAACCGTCAACTGCTCCGCCACCACTGCTTTGAGTATTAACACGATTTTTAAAATGTGACCCTTTCAGCATGCCGGCGGTATACCAATCCTGATATTGCCAGTGGGTATATCCGCCGATAGCGAAACTGTCGGTATTTCCCTGTCCCGGTGTATAATCAAATGTCGATCGGGTTTTGCCTGCGCTGGTAAATAAACCGAATGCAATATCCCCGTAACGCGCTTTATTGACCTTGTCGTAACCGATTTCCAGAATATTCAGGTGATTTCTGAACGCACGGCTTTCACTGTCACTGAACTTTGCATTGTCATAGCGGTAATTTGCCCATACACCGTATTTTTTATCTGACAAACTGTCTGTAATATGGCGTCGCGACGGCCCGGACATGTTCTCACTGCGCAGTATCTGACGATTCACTGATGCCATCGACAATCCGGCCAGCGCACTATTAGATAATACCTCCCGCAATTCAGGCGTACTGGTATCATTAGTAACATTTTTTCCGGTTTTCGCATCAATTTCCTGAACATACTCATCGTTTTTATCAATATCCGGTTCGCCCTGAACTTCTCCGCCGGGATCAATATCCGGGTACGGAATATGGTCTGCTTTTGTCGCTAAATACCAGGTTGATTTCCCGTTACTCTTTATACCTTTAATCAGCCGGTATTTATAAATCCCCAGATCAACCACACCATTCCTTCCGGCTAATTTAAAACTCGCATTACCTTTATTAATTTCAATCAGCTCAACAGTCTCATCCGGATCAGCTATATCCTTTCCGGTATCATAAACATTGACTTTAAATTTCCCTGTTGCTTTATTAGTTACCACTAATTTATCACTGACATCATCAGCAATCTGAGAATGGAATGAAAACGTTCCCTCTCCGCTGAGATCCTTTACCACTAACTGATTAAACGTTGCATTTTTCTTATCCAGAGATGGTTTAAGGTAAACTGAGCCGTGATCCAAATGAAGTTTATTAATCTCTGAAACCTGAAAATAACTATCAGGATCAACATCGATATCCCGCCCTTCCCATCTCAATGGTGAGTTATCGTTTGTTATTACTGTAGATATATCCTGAATATAGAGAGTACCGGCAAGATTCATCTGCTCTATAAATGTATTTTTGCCTGAACCATAATACGGATTATTATCCAGAATGACTGATGCTTTACGTTCAACATTTAATGCACTGCGACTTTCACCGCCGATATGAAAACGCAGAACCCCTAAATCCCTGACAGATGTATTACTGACAACACCTTTTTCATGAACATTAACAATTCCCTGACCAATGATCTGCGTATCTGTCGCTTTTCCGCCGCTGTACACATCAACCTGACCATCACGGCGTGCCGGACTGTATATGTCTGAACGACTTTCACTATTCAGTTCAGAAGCCGTTCTCGGGGCACCCACTTTAGCTTTATCCAGGATACCGCCATCATCCACATCAACACTGCCGCTATCAAAAATCCAGCTGTTGATTGACTTTCCGCCCTGACCAATCGTCTGCCTCCCGTCATCAGCAGTCCCCGGCTTAATGCCAACCTGATTATCAATAACGGTCTTATTCGTCACGTCCTTTTCATATTGATAGGTTATCGCCGCCGAAGCAGTCATTGAATTCACTAAAAGTACACCGCAGATTGTATTTGCCAATACTGTCTTTTGCATCATTTTTTGATTTCCTTATTCATCCGTTATATCCTGCTGACAAACAGAAATTAGAACAAAAATTCGCCGGATAGCGCTATCAGGATAAAAGGAATTATTAGCAGTCTGATAATTCAGAAAATAAAAATAAACGGCAATAATAAATAATTGAAATAACATCATGAAAAGGATGTCATTATGAAAAAATCAATCCTGTTATTTACAATACTATTTAGTTTCAGAGGAATTGCTGCTCCCCTGACACCGCAGGAGTTAAATATATTGATAAAAAATCCTGATCAGGCAGCTGAAGAAATTGTTGCATCAATGAGCAGGACAGAAAAAATCGGTCAACTGATGATGCTTGATTTTCGCTACCGGGATATGTTCCGGAGTCCTGTCTCTATCCCTGTCATTAATATAAATAACGATATCAAAGATATTATCTGTCATTACCGGTTAGGCGGCGTTGTATTATTCAGGGAAAATTTAATTGATACTCCGCAAACAGTAAAATTGATCAATGATATTCAATCATCCCGTTATCGTCTTCCGTTATTTATCAGCACCGACCAGGAAGGCGGATATGTCACCCGGCTGCGGGTCGGCACAGAAATGCCGGGAAATATGGCTCTGGGTGCTGCCCGTGATCCGGAATCAGCAAGATTAACCGGTGAAATTCACGGCAGTGAGTTATCCGCACTGGGATTTAACATGAATTTTGGCCCGGTCGTGGACATCAATAATAATCAAAATAACCCCGTTATTGGTGTACGGGCTTATTCTGACAGAAAAGAGCTGACAGAAATCCTGTCAGCCGCCTATATCCGTGGTATTCATCAGTACGGGCTAATCTCTGCTCTGAAACATTTTCCCGGCCACGGCAATGTCTCCGCAGATTCCCATGTCGCTCTTCCGGTTGTCACATCAGATGAAAAAAGCTGGCGGCAGACAGAATTACCGCCATTTATCTATGCACTGCAACATGGTGCAGATGCAGTTATGACTGCACATATTATTGTACCGGCGCTGGATGACACAAAAATTAAAACCCGTGACGGTTCAGAAGCGGGTACACCCGCCACATTATCCAAACCTATCCTGACCGGGATATTACGCAATGAACTTCACTTTCAGGGGCTGATAATTACGGATGCCATGGATATGAAAGCCATCACTGATAACTTTGAGCTCAATTTTGCCGTTGAGCACGCTCTGTCCGCAGGCGCAGATATTATCCTGATGCCGGTAAAAATGTGGGATGAAGACGCGGTTAAGCGCCTTGATAATTTATACCGCTACCTGGATGAACAGGCACAAAAAAAACCGGAACTGCAGCAACGTATTGATGAATCAGCAAAACGGGTAGTTCTGATCAAGCTGAATAAAGCCCTCAGCGGGGCACCTGCGGATCCGGTAAAAGCACAAGGAATTGTTGCATCAGCAGAACATAAAAATCAGGAAAATAAGATTTCAGAACAGGCTGTTACCATTATAAAAAATGACGGTATACTGCCTTATCAACTGAAACCGGATAATAAAATTCTGGTGATTTCTGATGAATATCCCCGTAATCAGTTAATTAAAAAACATCTGAATGATATTGCACAGGAAACAGAAACCCGTATTCATGTCACTACACAAAAAATAAAAACAGATAAGAAAACACTCTCTGAAAAGAGAGTAAGCACTATGATCAACGGGCAGGATGTTATTTTACTGGTGACCTACAACCTGCGGAGTCGCGATACAAATGCACAAATTATCATCGACTCCGCCAATAATGCGGACATTCCTGTAGTCGTGATATCGTCACGGGATCCATACGATATTGCGCGTCTGGGCAATGTAAAAGCCAATATTGCCATCTATGGTATTACCGGGTTTGATATCACAAATGGTCAGCGTAATGCATTAGAAACCAATATCCGGAGCGGGCTGAGAACATTGTTTTCCGGTAAAAATACCCGTCCGCTTAATTATCCCGGCGGACGTTTACCCGTGGATATTAAAGATCCGGAAAGTGGTATTATTTTATATCCTTATGGCACAGGGGAAACCTATGATAAGCAGGATTAAAAAGATACCGGCTGAATTCCCTCTGTAACCGGCAGCATTGAAATAAAAAGCAAAAAATGAATTTATCCCGTACTGCTGTAATACCGGATATCGCCGGTCTGAGCATCAGTTTTTCTGCTATACAGTGGCGGAAGATTCATTATGATTTATTCAGGTTCGGAGTATCATACGCATTTAACGATGAGAATTGCCGGTTGTTAATTCATTATCCGAAAAATGAGCACAGACTGTGCTTTTTTCTTTTGCCCAAACGCAAAAAAGCCACCCAAAGGGTGGCTTTTTCACTTAATAATAACCTGG
>NZ_AYMP01000024.1 GCF_000633515.1 Morganella morganii H1r
TAAAAATGGGGGGATTACCACCCAATGGATATCAATAAACAGAATTGATTCGTAGTGCTTACAAGGGTTTTTCACCACGCGACGAGCACTGTTTTGTATGGAAAGGGCTATAACTCTGCTGGGATTGAGACACAGCTTGCCAACGTTGATAAAAACTCTATTCGGGGAACGTATGACCATGCTCAGTATTTCGATGGACGCAAAGAAATGATGCAGTGCTATACAGACTACATGGACGAGTTGGAGGGGCGTTTGGATAATGTTGTTAATGTGAATTTTAAGTAATATTTAGTAGCCATCTTTACGTGTAAACGTAAAGATGGCTATTGCTGTGTATTTTATTTTTTGTATTATAAAATATGTAAGGTATCTAACGAGTATGGATGAAGATCTCTGAAAGTGAATTGGGTGCTTTATTGGGATACTTACACCGTCACAGCCGGACGCAGCTGTCTGTGCCCGGCTGTGACATATCGCTGAGACCGCTTTGTCCGCAGGTTCAGCCCTTCCTGGCAATAAATACTGTGGGTTTTCTTATGGGTTAATCAGTCAGCCTTCCCAGCGCAGCAGGATATGTATGAGCTGTACGCCGTAGCGGATGCGAGTTAATCATTTAATTATGGATAACTCATCAATAATATTAAACTTCAATTAAAAACAAGCTAGATAAAAAATCATTAATGCTATCTGCCAAATAGTAAATATTCTCTAAAGTAGGCTCTTCATCCTCATCGACCTCTAATTCATGATCCCAAAAAAATACTTTTGCATCATCACTACTTCCTAACTTAATTAAAATAAGATTACCACCAACATCATATGCTATAGGCAAATACCCTGACGGCATTCTATCTTGATATACATTAAAAAAATAAAATATATCGCTATCTCGGTTTTTTTCTTTCTTCACACCAAGAAAGCGATTTATAGTAGATGCGTCATCAATTTCCTGTATATTAAATGAGTCTGGTTCAGGTACGCCACCGTTATATTTTTTAATAAAATCAATGTATTCAGTTGGTATTAAATAATTAACCATAGCTCTTATTTGACTAATGTCGAGCTCATTTAATGGTAGATCAGAATCAATAATTACTGTATTCACTTTATTTTCCATTTGCGATCCCACCAGTGTGCCTTACTGCGCCGTGTATATCTGTTGGAACTAACTGCATATATCCCGTATCTTTGTCATGATGCCAAGTATAGTTAGCTGGCCTTGGGTTTTGTTTGCTGTATCCCGCAATTTTATCTGCTCTCGCAAAGTCAACAGCTCTAGAATTACCAAGAGTAATTCTGACATTTTTTATCGCATAACGTGAGAAATCAGGAAACCCAGTTAAGGTGAAAGGCACGCTATGCGGATATTTTCCTCTAATTTCAAGTGGTAATAGCTCTACTGGATATACTTGACCAGCATATTTACTATTTATTGGATTCCTTCCGTTGACTTTTTGAACTAAATCAACAGATGAACTCCCCGCCAACCCAAACGGATCTACCCAGCCCACAGGGCAATGCACATACCCATACGGGTTAAAGCCGCCTTCGAGCCCTATCGGATCGGGGCTGATGTACTGTCCCGTGTCCTTATCATAATAGCGGAACCGGTTATAGTACAAGCCCGTTTCTGCATCTTCATATTGTCCCGCGAAGCGGAAGTGGCATTCGGTGTAATTCGGGTCATTGGCACTGGTTTTCAGGCTCCAGAACGCCATTTGTCCCCACGTATCCGGTCTTGCTGCCCAGCTGACCGTCCCGCTTTCCGTGAAGATTTCACGCGGTGTGCCCTGATGGTCGGTGACCAGGTAATGCAGTTTCCCTTTTTCATACCGCGCTGCCGGAGTCAGCGCACCCGGTTCATACAGCCACTGGATCCCGGCGTCATGCGCCACCGTGCCGTCCGCATACACCGGCGCTTCCTCAATCATCTGATTGCCGGACCACAGATACTGCCGGCCACGGACCACCGGGGGCTGGTTCAGGTACTGAAAATGTACCGGTTCCTGTGCATTTACCACCTGATATTTGCTCAGACGGCGGCCGAAGGCATCATACGTGTAACGCCAGCAGTCACCCTGCGGAGTGAAGCAGGATGTGAGCTGATTTAAGGTGTCCCACTGGTAACACCATTCACGCGGGCGGAAGCCGTTCCGGTGCTCGGTTTTCCGTTCCAGCCGTCCGCTGATATCGTAGTGATAATCAAAATGACCGGTTGCCGTGGTACGCCGGACCACCCGCGCCGCCTGCTGTTGCTGCGATAACTGATGCAGGGCCCCCTGCGCCTCCCCCGGTATCAGCGTCTGCTGACGGATATTCAGGTTGATGTCGTAGCTGAACTGCGCTGTCTGAGGGTATAAACCGCCGAAGGACGTGTTCTCAATCTGGTCATTCTGATTATAGCGGTACTGCATACGGCGCCAGCGGTGGTCATCAATCGCCGTGATGTTATAGGCTTTGTCATACTGCCAGCTCCTGTTGACATCACTGGCGGCAGGCGGCTGTACCGGATTGTCCCGCAACGCCTGAAGATAACAGTCCGAGCCGCGCCCGGCGGTCTGATGCGCCAGCATGCCTGTTGCCGTGTAATGGCGTGATGAGGCAAAACCGGACTGACTGTGACGCAGGTATTCCTGCCCGAGCGCATTGCGGCTCAGTTGCAGCGGCTGGTGTTTTCCGGCCTGAAACTGCGTCAGTTCGCCCTGTAATCCGTACTGATACTGTAACGACTGCGACCCGAACCGGGTCTGTGTGAGCCGGTCTGTCTGTGCGTCCCACTCATGCTCAATCTCACGGCCATTGATTTTTTCACAGATTAGCCGCCCGGCGGCGTCATACTCAAACTCCGTGACTGCATCCGTATTTTCGGCGCGGATAAGCTGCATCCGGGCGTTATATTCATAGTGCGTGACGGATTTCAGTTCACTGCGTGTGCCGTCATCAAACCAGATATCCTGCCGGGTAATCAGCCCTTCCGGAGAGTACGACCAGCGGATTTCATGCTGATCCGGGTAACGGGTGGCCGTGCGGCGGCCGAGCCGGTCATAACGGTACTGAATCTCCCGGCCGGTAAAATCGGTCTCGCGGATAATCTGCCCGGCTTTATCCCGCTCATAGCGGTATTCATCCCCGGCCGCATTAATCACTTTTTTCAGCCGCGTCAGGCTGTCATATTCAAAGCGGATTTCTGTACCGTCAGGACGGACCATCGCCAGCAGCAGGTCAAACGGTCCGTAACGGTAACGGGTTATTTTGCCCTCGCCGTCAGTGACCGCCACCACCCGGCGTTCACTGTCATAATCAATATGCTGATGTACGCCGTCAGGCAGGAAAATATCACTGGTACTGCAGTTAACCCCCGCATGAGACGGATCATAGTGATAACGGGTGGTATTATTCAGTGCATCCGTGAGGTGGGTGAGGCGTCCCAGTTCATCAAACTGATACTCCGTGCTGTTCAGATACGGATTGATACTTCTGCTCAGCTGATGCGCAGACGTATATTCATACCGCCACTGCGCCCCGTCAGGTGAAACGGCTTTCAGTAATTCACCATGCACACTGTATTCGTACATCTGAACACGGCCCTGCGGATCAGTCTCAGAGATCAGGTTACCGGCAGTATCATAATTCAGCCGCCACTCATCTCCTGTTGGTGCGATATAGCGAGTGAGCTGTCCGTTATCATTGTATTCGCAGCCAATCCTGCGGTTATCCGGCAGATAAATTTGTGCCGGTAATCCGTCGGCATGATAAACATACCGCGTGATTTCACCAATATCATTGGTTTCACTGATTTTCTGAAAATCACGCCATTCTGTACGGGTTTCCCGGCCTGACGGATCAAGTGTGCGTACCACCAGGTTATCTTCATTGTAATAGTAACGGAAGTGCCCGCCTTCACCGTCGATATAGGTATTGAGCCGTAATGTATCGTCATAAACAAAACGGTCACACCAGTATCCGCTGTCAGAGTGCGTTTGTATCACACGCCCCCGGTCATCATAAGTAACCGCCAGCGAGGTCTGGTCAGAATCCTGCCATCCGGTCATCCATCCTTCTGATGTATAACTGTGCCAAAGGTGGTTTTGCTGAAAAGCATCACACTCACTCAGATAGCCGGAATTATCGTACCGGCATGAAACAAGCCGCTGTGTCCGGTTATCACAGGTATAATCAATATGCGTCAGCTGATGTTGCTGATAATGCAGCCGGATTATGAATCCGTCATCGCGGGAGAGGTGGCTGAGCTGCCGGCCTTCATTGTAATGAAAATGTAAGGCAACACCCTGTAAATTGGTAATTTTGATCAGACGGCCGTGCAATACCGGTGCCGGTTCAAAGTGATATACCCGCTGACGGCGGTTATCCTGTATCTGTAACCCCGTTTTCCGGTTGCCTGACAGCAGGTAGTACGGAGCACGTAAGTTTCGTGACCGGACTTCATCACCGGATATTTCAAAGGTATACCGGTTTCCGCCGGGATCCTGAAAATCAGCAGTGTCATCATGTATCTCAAGATACATTGACCAGTCATCTGCCCATTTTTCACCGAAAAGTCCCCGGGCTGACTGGACGGAGTAATATGTCCGGGTAAGTTCAACCGGCAGCAGACCGGGAATACAGATAACCGGCCATGACTGAATAAAATCCCCGCTGACCAAATCCACCGGGTCACCACCGACATGACGGTTATTATTATCCGTTCCTTTACCGTCACTGCCAGACTGTGTTTTTTTCGTATCTTCACTGACTTTTGCTGCGGGAGTATCCGGTGTTTTATCCGGCGGAATTTCACGGGGTTTCACTACCCCTCCGGCGGACGGTTTTTTGCTGATAATTTCAGCTGCTTCCTCTGCAATTTCTTTTTCCAGCTTCCGGCCTGTTGCTTTTACCAACCCCAGCGGATTTATCATCGCCAGAAATGCCCCGCCTTTTTCGGCTTCAGACAGATTTTCAAATCTGGCAAAATTAAATGCCGAATAACCCAGCTGACTTTTTACACTATCTGCATGCTCTTCCGCTTTTTTTGCCCATTTATCACTGAACAGTCCTGCAATTTTTGCCCCCAGGGTACTGGCAGTGATTTCAATAATCTGAGCCCCTGCATACGCTAAATCGAGCACATCAGGCACAATATTCCAGGTGTCTTTTATAGCTCCGCTGATTCCCTCAAAAGGCGAATCCAGTGCAGCCGAAATTTCATTACCGGTTTGAGTTGCCCAGGCCGTTAATTCCGCTTTTCTCTCTTCCGCCCACTGACGTACTCTTTCCGCATCTTCTGCGGACAATAAAGTTATTGTGGGGTCGATAAGTCTGTATTGCTCAGCGGCCGTCTCAGCGATCACCGCAGGGTTAGCCTGCTGTGGGGAAACGGCAGCAGCTCTGGCCTGTGCAGTGATGACACCGATGGTATTTCCGTTTGCCGGGTTATTGGCATAAAGCATATCCTTTGAACGGGGAAGTGAACTGCTTATCCTGTCCAGAGCTGCATCATATTCTTCCGCTGTAACTATCTGCTCTTTATCTTCTCCGGTATCAATATCATATTTATAAATTTTTATATCGTCGTCATTCTGCCTGGCAAAAATTAAAACTTCAGATCTTCCATTATTTTCATATTCAAGAACCTGTACATAATCACCATATTTTTCCCGGTCATTAACATTAGGTAACTCCAGGTTTCCGTATTCCTCCTGAATTTGAACTGAAGAAGATGTACAGTTATCTGAAAAACATGCAAACACTTTCATTTCCTGCACTTTTCTACCTCCCGTTCATCCAGAATTTATCGCCGTGACGCAGAATCCGTTTTTTCCCTGCACAAACACTGCCTGAATGTTCTTTCGGATAACACTTTCCGCCGACAGTCCCGCTTTTAATGCCATTTGCCACACCGGGGGCATCGCCTAAGGTGGCCGGAATAAAGCTCTGATTAAAGACCACTGCGGGATGACCATTAGCTCTGACTGACGACACCACCGAAGCCGACGTTTCCAGCTTCGCAATCACAGGATAGGGGATCGGCGGTGTGGATGATCCCACCGGGGTTTTACACACATCCGGTATCAGACTAATCACCAGCCATTCACCCTGCCGGCGGGCCAGGTAGTTATCAGCCATGGGTCAATTCCTTCTGAGGTTCGGCAAAACGGACCAGCGGCGCAGCAGGATCCGTTTCAAAACGGGCTTCACATACCCGTACGGGCAGATCCGCTTCAAAAACTAAGCGGTAAGTCAGGGAAAGTTGCAGTTTTTCAGTATCAATCACAATCGTATCCGGATTGAGTTTAAGAGGGATAAGCTGTCCCTCCGCCATTCTCAGTAAAACAAACGGCCGGTGTCCCGGTAAGGTTGTACGGACAATGCCACCGGGCGTTAAATTAGTCAGAGTCAGGGAGAAATCACCCGCCGGATAGGCGATTTGCTGATCTTCCGGCGCGCAGTTCCAGTAACCAAAATCAAAATCATGCGGCAGATAAGGATGACGCTGATTCAGCCATGTTTCATCATAAGTTCCTGCCAGCAACCGGCGGGGCAGCCATGCCCTGCCTATAGCACCAAAACCGGCGATACCGTGCGGCAGTTGCTCATCATTGAGTTGTGACACGACCCACCCAACAGTGACGGGATATTCCGGAGATTCAGACTGAGGTGCGGCAAACGCGGTAACATTCAGGGATTGCTGATACCATGATGTTATAAATCCCTGCCCCAGCGGGTTATGCTCTTCCGTACTGTGAGCTACCGGTGCCGACTCTTTTTCCGGATGGGCAGCACGCCGGATATCAGAAAGTAATGCCTCTTCGGCGACAGGACGACTGAGTGCATCATGTCCGTAAATTTTGCATTCCCCGCCGAACGCATAGCGGTAATCAACCGGTAACTGACGTACCGCAGCCGGAGCCGTTAACTGCCATTCACCTGAGTTTTCATCGAGCACAAACTGACGCTCCCCGAAACAGCGCAGGGATTTTTCGATTAATACTCTGTGATGCCGGTCTGTCATAAGCAATGAGACAACTATTGACTCCGCCGGAACATCATCCGGCGCATAGGCAATTCCGTTAACAAGAACATCACAGCGGGGCTTGAACGGAGCCAGATCACTTTCGATCAAAACAGATGATGTATTGAGATTCCCCGTAAACAGATCCTCAGACACCAGTGCCAAATCCGTCAGCAGGCGAGGGGTATAGTCCCCGTTATTACCGCCGGACACTAATTCATACCCCACTTTCATCGCAATGACATGATGCTCAATATCATCCGTATCCAGCATTTTGTAATTCATCACTGAAAATGGTGTCAGGTTACGAAATTCCATCTGATCCCCTCCTCAGTTCAAATCAATGTCTTTGCCGGTGATCTGCACCGGACCACTGGCTTCGAAGCTGAATTCAGTGCCGTTGATCGTTACCCGCCCGGCGCTGTCCATCCGTAATACGCTGGCACCGCAGCGCAGTTCGATCACATCACCGGCGGTCACTGACAGGGTATTTCCCACTGTCACCGATTTATGTTTTCCGACTGTTTCACTGTTATTTTCACCGATCTCTTCTTTGCGGTGGCCGTTGACCGTCATACTCTGATTTTTTTCAATCAGCTCACTGTGATTCGCTTTCACCAGCGTGCTGCGGTCATTCAGTACCACCGTGTCCATATCCCGCTGGGCATGAATAAAGACCTGCTGCTTCCCGTTTTCATCCTCAAAGCGCAGTTCGTTGAATCCCTCGCCTTTGTGGGTTTTTGTCCGGAAAGCCGTTTGTGTTTTACTGCCCGGGAATGCCGACGGCGGTGAATTACGGCCGTTATAGGTACAGCCGGTAATAATCGGGCGGTCAATATCGCCGTTGAGATAAGAGACGATCACTTCCTGGCCGATACGCGGCACGGCAGAGAAACCATAGCCGCCGCCGTTCCAGCCCATCGCCACCCGTACCCAGCAGGAAGCACTGTGATCCGGCTTACCGTAGCGGTCCCAGTGGAAATACACCTTTACCGCGCCCTGCTCGTTGGTGTAAATCTCTTCCCCTTCCGGGCCGACCACGGTTGCCAGCTCGTCACCGTCCGCCTGCGGGCGGAAACGGAACGGCGGGCGCCATTCGCGGGTGCCGGGGATAAACTGAACGGTGTTACTGAATTTGGTTCCCTCCCCGCCGCCGTTATCCGCCAGCGGCTGGATACCGTGATGGTTGACCGTAATCACCTGCCAGGATTTATTCATGCTGTCAGACGGATGGTTTTTCAGGGTGAAGATTTTTCCCGGCATCAGCGCAAAGCAGTTGGTACCTGCAGTACCGTTCTGGCGCTGGTTCTGTGACTGCTCATAGCGCAGCTGCGTGAACGGTTTACCTGTCTCGTCGTCGCGATAGCGGCCATAGCTTTCATACACCGGGTGCTGTTTATGCACGTCGCCGGTGACTTCATGTTTAAACAGATACGACGGGCGTTCCGGGTTATAATCTTTCTGGATAATAACATCACTGCACAACTGTTCGGCGTAGCGCCAGGAAAAAGCAGTGCTGTCACTGATATCCGTGTCTGCCTGCGGGTTGTAGGTCAGATTGATACCGGCGGTCATGCCGAGATGGTTGTCGCTGTAAAAGAGTTTCGGGCCTTCCTCGAACCAGAAGTTAATACCCTCTTCTGCGGCCAGACGGCACCAGAACTCATAAGCGGATTCACGCTTCTGGGTGATGTAATCCCGCTTCTGATGCAGTTCGTCCTGATAGAATTTCAGGTCATTTTTGACGTGAGCTTCTTTAAGCAATGTGGCCAGCACCTCCGGCACGGATTGCTTCTGGAAAATACGGCTGTCCTGATTAAGTGTCATGATCCACATTTCCGGGCGGATCAGAAAGTGATACCAGGTTTTATTGCCGTCAGTATTGCCCTGTTCGGCAGAGGCCAGCAATCCCTGAACGGTACGGACTTTGACGCCGTCCCGGGTGACCGTCAGTGAGGCAGCAGAGCCGAGATGATCCTCAAATGTGATCGACGGCAGGAGACTGACCGCGCTGATGGTCAGCGAGAACAGCGAGGAAAGGGATTCACTGAGGGAAAACTCCGTGACCTGAAAAGTCTGCTCCGGTAAGCGGCCGATTTTACAGGTGAATACTAATCCCGACGGCGAACGACCGGAGAACAGAGCACCAGCGATATCACCGGCAGTGCCGGAAAGCCCGGATATATTGCCGGAGGTGGTGCTGTTCAGGCCGCCGGTAAATCCGCCACCTGGGATCAGGCTGGCGGTATTCACAGCAGATACAGCAGATGGTATCTGCGACGCTGCCGCCTGTGCCTGACGTGTCGCTGCCACTATTTTCTGAGCAGGTGCGGAGAGTGATTCAGCCGCTTTATCCATCGCGATATCACCGGCCTGTTGAACAAGAGAGTCTTTCAGCGCGGCGTTTTCGGCCTGCTTCTTTTTGGGATCTTCAGCAAACATACCTGCTCCGGAACGGATCAGAAAAAAGACAGGAACACCCCGCATTCCGCTGGGAATGCAGGGTGTGATTCAGCTTATTACGCTTCGATTGGCGCACGCCAGTCGTCAGCACCGGAGGTGCCTGCAACGGTGTGTTCCCAGTCGATTTTGCGGTAAGAGAGTGACACTTCGATCAGTTGGGTGTAATCCGTTTTTTCCGGGTCCTGGCAATGAGGCATTTTACAGTCGATATTCACGATGGTCGCATCTTCCAGAGAGGTGGTGAAGAAATGCTCCTGCTTGCCCTCAACGGAGGTGCGGTACCATTTCAGCTGTACTTTCGGCAGCATTTCACCAGCGGCCAGGGCGTTGTACAGCAGCGGAACCGCTTTGTTCAGCGCCACGGTAAATTTGAACGGACGGTGCGCACGCTGGCCGGATGGCTGACCGGACTGCGGATCCGTCGGGACGGTGACGATATGGTCAAACTGCTGCACCAGCATCTCATCTTCATGCCCCTGCACATAGATGTTGCCGACGGATTCAGCGGTAAACGCACCGGCAGTGATATTACCCTGAGTTTTACCTTGGATGGAGATATAGCACGGAGTTGGCATGGTAAATTCCTTATAATATAAATGATAACCGTGAGTTATCTGACAGTATGTTGTCATCAGCCGGTGCGCATGGTGTGAACGGGTTAAAGCATAAATTTCACTTACGGGCCTGTAAAGGCGGGAGGCGGTGCTGTATCTCACAGGATGTATAACTTAAGTTAAAATCGTTGCAAAAACAGGATATCCGGCTGAGATGAGTCAGAATAACAGGCTGGTACAGTGAAATATGTCAGATCAAAAAAAGCGATAATCATCATAAAATTTAACATATCCGTATAACATACTGTAAACTATGTGAAAAAACACCACTCGCCGTATGATCACAGAAATAAAATATGTAACAAAATGTAACCACACCATAACATCATAAAATACAATAACAAAAACTGAAAATCAGGCCATGAGATAAAAATGACCGGATTTTCAGCACTGAATATGGCGGAAAAGACGGACGAAATCAGGATATTCCACTGACTGATATTCTCTGACAATAGTTCAGAAAAACAACATTGAGATAAACAGTAAATTATCATCAAGGCGATGGCAAAAAAATAGTAAAGCCATCGTGCCAAGAACAGATGGCGCAGAATGTTGTCAGGAGCCGGAATATCAGCATACGTTTTGCATGCCGGTTATTGATAGTCAGCAATAACAGCATTTTCTTCATTCAACTAAATTTCTTAAGAAAAGTGTCCTGATTTAGTTGCACAGAACACTCATTTATTTGGTGACCAAAGAGATTCAAAAATCCATTTATTGCAGGACGCAGCTTTATCAATGCAGCCAGTACTATTACCTGATTAACCGCATTAATTTGGTAAAATATCATATGAATAAGAACCGAGTTATTAATATTGCCAAGTTTATTTCTCAACTGTATGCCTTCGTTTTTTCAGTTGATAAACTGCAAATTTTACCACCTTTTCATCTTTATCTTTGAGTAAATCAGTTAAAATTGTCTCGGGCGTATTTTGGTGCTTTGCCACCCGACGCCTTACCTTAACTGAACTATCTTGCGACATAGTCGTAAGCAGGCTGGCAGCAGCATAAGGTTGCCTGACCAGCATCTCTCTAAACTCTAAAGAAGGATGATGCGCAAATTTATTTAAAAGCTCGGTTCGTTCAAAATGATAAAAATGTAACAATGAATACTGCACGTCAAATTCATCAACCTCAAATAAACCTTCCCTGATAGAATCAGGCGTATTCGAGTTATTGACTAATGCCGATAATACATCTGTGCTATGGTCTTGTGCTAAAGCGGCCAGTACATCTGTGGGCGTTTTATCGTTACCCGCCACAGCAGCCCTTACTCTTTCATCTTTATCATGGCTTAACTTTTCAAGTAAAGAAGGTTGGCAATGCTCACTTTCCGCCATCGCACATCTTTCTTCGGGCACGGCATTAATGATGAGTCCCGAAAACACTTCAGGATGTTGTTGTACATAAACCGTTTGGTGTTCCAGTATTTGTGCGACGACTTCAGGAGATGGATCATTGAGTAATAATTTAATCAACTGGTCTGGTAGTGCTGGGTTTAGTGCAACCTCCATTCTTAACTTCTCAAATGGACATAAGCAGAAGAGGTGCAAGATAGGCTCAGGGGTTAATGGGCTCATTGCAATCGAACAGTTAAACTGAAATAAGCTGTTGGCGTAATCACAGTAGCGAGTTGTGATCCCCATTTTCAGGTCATCAGGAATGTAATTTCTGAATGGTGGCATTGCAATGCGCAAGTCGGGATACGCATCAGCAAAGTGTTCGCACCATTGACTATATGCCTGCCAATTTATCGAGCCATCAGAAGTGAGTGAACTCATCACAGTGAAGCTATCCATTGTAAAAACATAGGGGTGCTGCACTAATTCTTTCCAAACAATAGATAGCGAACGATCCGAAATAAAGTTTCGGTTGTGCGCAAGGCTTCGCAAAATGTTTAGATTCATTGAATGACAGAGATAGTCCAGAATGAAAGCAGAGGATGAATATTCCGCAAGTTCACTGATAATCCAGAGATTTTTATCATGCATTAATAGCTTCATCAAAGGCTCATTATTATGATAACAAGCAATAATGCCATTTCTGACTAAATGTGATGGGTCTTTTGTAAGAGATAACAGCAATGAATGAGGCGGATCTACCAGTCGGTAAACCATACTTTCCCGAACAGCAATATCGGGATGATGAACAGCTATATTAGGCCAACATGAAGGCCAGTTAGGATTCTCTTCCAGCTTGTCAATGATTGGTCCAACGGGATCCATAAAGTAGTCGGTGTATACCCTTTCATCTGCTCTATGTTGGTCAGCAACGGAAGCCATTGGCTTGCTAGAAAGACCGATTATCCATTTTGAATATTTAGAAACTAATTCCTGCCAGGCCAAAACCTCGCTGCTATATTGCCAGGGTTGCCAGCGCATGACCAGTTCAGGCCAAATCATACATGGAACAATAAACGGGTGTTTGCTTTGCTGAGCCACTTTTATTTTCATATCAAGTGATAATGAAGGCAGCATATCGAGCAGAACTTCGGTGGAGGTATCATTCGCGTTGGCGACAGCTTTTAAAAAACGCGCTGGAAACGAAGACCAACCATGCTCAATCAACAAGCTGGAAAATTCAGGGTTGTTAAGTAGTTTATTGACAGTATTACTTCTAGCGTTACTTAAATCAGTAATTTCCATATATAGTTCATCCTAAACAATCATTCTTGTACCCCCTATTCAATCAATAGATGCGTTACATTTCAACTCTCTTCACGGGACTCCACAATACGGGCTTTCAGCCAGGTATCTACTTCACTTTTCAGCCAGCGGGAACTGCGTCCCAGTTTAATAGGTTTCGGAAACTTGCCCTCCTGTATCTGCTTGTAAAACCACTTATCCGTTGATCCGGTAAATTGGGTGATGAATTTCATGTCCACGAGTGGTTCGTCAAGTGGAGAAGGGGCTGTGGTGGTATTGATGGTATTCATGGGGGATCTCCTGTCTTTGTAGGTTTAAAAGGCAGAAGTGCTATCGATGATGCAGCGGATATCACTTCTATATGATTCCCCTTGTCTGTAAAAAAAGATTTACCGGCGTGTTTTACGCCGTTTGTTTCTGATGGTTCCCCGCCAGAATGTCCGGTCGATCCCCGGTACCTGCAGTTTCACCCACTGGTCTGTTTTGCAGATATAATTCACAGCGGTCATCAGGCCTTCCCGCCGGAGGCTCTCACTGCGGTGCAGCATGCCAATACCGCAGATACGGTAATCTGATTTATAGCGGTTGCAGTTAAAGTAGATCCCCTGTCCCTCGGTGATGGTTTCCTGCCAAAACTCACCGATGAGCTGGGCTATTGTGACATCCTGTCTGACGTGCTGACCATTGAAGAAAAACAGGCAGTGGTAGTGAAAGCCTTTCTCACGACCGTATTCCAGTTTCAGGATATAACCGACGCAGTGTTTAAACAGGGGTAACCGCTGTATTGCTTTATACAGGGCAATCCGGTGACGGGTTAAATCCCGGGCTGTAACTTTATGACTGACCCGTTTCCCGTAAGACAGGTCTGTCCGTACCACCAGCAGTTTCGCATGGTGTTCAAACAGGTTTTCAATATAGCGGCAACATAACCGGTAATTCTTGCGGGCACTGTTCTTAAAGGAACTGACAGCAGTTTTATACTCTTTACTGTCCATGGACTGAATAAATTCACAATAGGCTTCATTTAACTGTTTAATATCCTCCTCTGAGTCAGGATGGTATTCCGACAGCACCGGAACAGGACGGATATGATATTTATCAGCAAGAGAAACAATCAGCGGAATAACCGGATGTAATTTACGACGGTTACCGGTGACACGGGAAAGAGAAAGAATGTTTTGTATTAATTCATAAAATAACTGACCGGTTTTAGTGGCCTTGATATGTAATTTATTAGCAAAGCAGCACTCTTTAAAAGGAGCAGGCTGACTCTTTCTTTTAATTAATGCAGTGGTATACAACGCTATCAGTCGGAGTGATTCACGGTCTGTAGTATCATCAGTAATCTCTGTGCCATTATTGTAGGTTTGTGACAGCGCCAGTATTTCACAGGTTATATCGTCTTTCATTATTAATTCCCTCTGATTAATGATGGTGTTTCTGTTCATATGACAGAGAGAAGCTTTTATTTTTTTACTGCCCCCTATATCTACAACAGGCGGGTTTTAAATGTGATTAACCGCATTTATTCTGAGTGATACCTCAGATGTGGACAGTAAGTGAACTCACCACTGAGATTAATTAACAAAAGTTATTGTTTATGAAGATGAATCAGTAATTCATGATAATGTCACTATCATCTGTATCAGTAACAGGAGTGTCATTCAATATGTTTGGTTATTTATTCGATAAAAGGATGGGGTTATCAATAATGAAAGGGTTATCGTAAGAACAGAGGTGAATATTAACCTGATACAGAGAGTACCGGGTAAGATTAATATAATAATAAATAATCCTTTTTTGATTGTTACCTGAGTTTATTAAAACAGTATGCACAGACAGCATTTGCAGCAGGCTTCACGATGAACAAGATATCTGAAAGTTAGTCTCCTCACAGAAATAGTCACGGGAAAAAAGATAAGTAACCGTTAGCATCATTTTTTCCTATAAAAAATACTGCCTGACCCAGCATTTTCAGGATAAATATATAAATTACATGATAAAACACTTCATTTTTAACTCATAAAAAAGACTATAAAACTATTTATACTATACATTACCACGACAATATCACTTTTTTAGAGACCAAAACAAACTACAATAACGACACATTGACTACGCGGTATGAACAGATTATGAACGATAAAAACTATGAGATTGATGAGTTGCTGAAAGTGAAAGACCTGAGAAAAGCGGGTGTTTTTGTATTTTTCATGTCAACAGAGCCCAGATTTGAATGGGTTGAAAATAAATATTTCTCAGGTGACAGAAATGACAAATCACGTTTAAGAGATTTAATAAATGAAGTTATTGGCATGGCGAACAGTAATTACGATCACCTTACCAATGAAGTTTTAAATCATGTGAACAATAATCTTATCAGTATTGAAAAGTTTGAATGGATTAAAGAAGACAGCATTGCTTCTGCATATTGCTGGGCAATGTTAAATAATATAAAGCCATTAACCTCCATAAATGATAAATATACTCAGGCAATTCAACAGGCAACAGCATTAAAACCTGCTGCTAATAGTTGGTTGAGTGATAATGAATTCAGAAATCCATCTGTGTCACAGCAAATAAAATACATCAAAAGAAAATTTGGTATAAAAGATAATCATGTCAGTACTGAAGAGATGTATCGCGATTTCCAGACTATATTTGATCATATCAGCCTGGAATTTGGTGAAAAAGAAAATGTTATAAATATTCTTAAGGATGAATGGATAAAATCCTTCACAGCAGTAAAAAATATAAAATGGCTGAGTAAGGATGATGATGATGCCTGTAACTGGATATGGGATTATATCTGTAACTACTCTGTCGATAATATAAAGATACCTGTCTGGCCTCTCCGGTTCTTTAACCCCGAAAGTTCCGGAGATAAATATATTTGTTTTTATGCCGCCCTGCGGGCATGGAATGATAATCCCGGAGGGAAGAAGTATTTTTTATACTCTCTTAAAAAGGCATGGCAGCAGCGCTCTTTCCGGAAAAAACAAAAAAATAAAAAAATACTGAGCTGCAGTCTGGATGATGAAGTAAAAAAACATCTGGAAGAATTAGCTGAAACCTATGAAATGACGATCACCGATTTGGTGACCCAGTTAATTGAGAACGAGTACAGAACACCGAAAAAATAATTTACCGGAATCAGTAATTTTTCAAATACACATTAACTTACTGACATAACAGGAAAAACACCGGTCAGGATAACTGACCGGCGACACACCCTGTCGTTTCCCCGTTTTTTACCCCCCGAAAACAGCGATTTTCCGCGCCATATCCTGTCAGACCCCTTTGTTATGCTGTTGCTGTCTTAAATCACCTGTAAGGAATTTCTGTTATGGCAATTTACCGTATCGACCCCGACCTCGCATTTATCGGTCAGTGCAGCAATGAGGACCTCGATCTGCTGGTCTCTGTGTTGACTCACGACAGTAAAGACTGCAAAAAACGGCTGGCGGAGTCTCTTACCGCCTCACCGGAATATCAGCTCTTTTACCCTGACCATCAGAAGTACTGGCCCGCCATCTGTGCCGAACTGCAGGCCTTCGGGGCCAACAGCCTGGTCACACTGCTGCGCGGTAACAAAGGCGTGCTTTACCGTGAAATCCTGCACGATGTCTGCGACAAGCTGAAAGTGAACCACAACAAAGAAAGTCCGGTGGAAACCACCGAGCTTAACCTGCTGATGAAAGTACTGGAGAAAAGCCTGCAGGAGATGTCACAGGACGAACTGATCCGTTTTGCGGCCGGGCTGAAACTGAATCTGTCCGCACCGACCCCGCAGCTTATTCTGCTCGCGGTGCAGGCGGCCGTCGCCAGCTCCGGAGTTGCAGCCCTGCAGTTTGCCACTGTTGCTGCTGTCGGGGTGATTGAGGCAATGGGCGGTATTGCCACCTGGGGTACACTCTTTGCCGCCAACCGGGCACTGGGGGTACTGGCCGGTCCGATAGGAATTGCGCTGAGCTCCGCATGGCTGATAGCCGATATCGCCGGTCCCGCTTACCGGGTCACCATTCCGGCCTGCATCATTGTGGCGTACCTGCGCCAGAAGGCCCTGGCGGCCTGATTTCCGTATTCCGTTATTCCTGTTTTCTCTGACTGACTCACGGAGGCTGCGCTCATGCATACGTCAGATTCACGCCATGACCGGCTTGCATTCCGGCTGGCCATGATTATCAGCCGCCTGTTCAGCGGTGAAACGCTGTATCCGGCACAGCTCGCCCGTGAGTTTAATGTCTCGGCCCGCACACTGCAGCGGGATTTCAGTGAGCGCCTGGTCTTTCTGGACACGGAGCCGTATCAGGGCGGATACCGGCTGGCTGCCGGTCAGCGCCCTTACCGGACAGACAGCGATATCCTGTACTTTGCCGATATCACCCATATCACCCCGCTGTTCCCCTCGCTTGACCGCAGGCTGCTGTCCGTGCTGCTCAGTCCGGAAAACGGTGCCCCCTGCCTGGTCTACCATGAACCACCGCAATCCGCCCCGACGCTGTTCGGCGGCTTTTATGTCGTGACGCAGGCGATTGTCCGCAGGCGGCTGCTCAGCTTCCGCTGTGACGGTCAGGACTATGAGGGGATGGCCCCCTACAAGCTGATTTACTTTCAGCGGGACTGGTATCTGTGCGGGGAATGGCAGTCTGCCCTGCGGGTGTTCCGGTTCAGTCAGCTGCAGAACATTGCCGTGTCCGGACGCCGTTTCCGTCAGGATGCGGTTATCGCACGGACAGTCACCCGGCCCGAATTCATCACCGCATTACCCCATTATCAGTTTATCCGTTCATTAATCACATAAAAGGAACATCATATGATGAAACCCCGGTTTACCGCCGTCCTGCTGTCTGCCCTGTTGCTGACAGCCTGTGACAACAGTGACAGCACGCCCGCCCCTGACCCGCGTCAGCAGCAGGAGATTCTGTCAGTAAAGCAGCTGATTTATACGTATGACCGTACCGTCACGCTCAGCGGTATTCTCGATAACCGCTCTGAATGTACCGAAACAGAGTGGGATACCCTGACTGACGATAAAGGGCGGGAACTGGTCAGGTACCGCTGTCACTACAACACATCCGCTGTCAGAAACCACATTAATACCTGGTTGGAAAAGCGTTATAACACGCGGATAAATGAGTACACTCAGCGTTTTAATACACTGGATTCACCGGAATATATCAAATCACTGACTGATTATGAGGAGAGGGATGTTGCCACTGCAGAAGAATCGCTGGCAAAAATTGAAGCGCTCTCGCAGCATGACTGGTCGGCACTGCGCGATGATGTCAGTATTACCGGTCCCGCCGCTGAATATGACAACACAACCGGTAATCTGAAGGACGCCGGGCGTAAAATCACACTCAGTAACGGGGTCATGTCCGGCCGTATTACGGAAAGTTTATCAGAAGAGCAACGCAATCTGATAACTCAGTGGAACAGGATTACTGAGAGCAACAATATGGGCAGTCTTCCTGATTACTGGTTCAGGGACCCATCCGGAATCACAAAAGAATTCAGTCAGGAACTGGCATCGCGAAAAGCAGAGCTGAACCAAAAACGTCAGAAACTTCAGGACGAAAGTAATAAGAATAAAGCCGTTTTGTCACAGGTACTGTCAGCACTGAAAGACGCACAACAGGAATCAAAAGACTGGCAGATTACCCAGGAACTGTACTGGAGTGTGACCGGTCCGGACCCTGTCTTTATGGGGGGTATGTTTCTGGTGGATGACCGTAACGGGCAGTACGAGCTGAAACGCTATTTATCCGGACTCGGCACCATCAGTAATGACAACGATATCCTTACTCATATCTACCGGGATATAACCGGTTCAGCGCCTTACATAAGTACTGTGGCTGACGGTCTTTTCCGTCATCAGACCAGCCACATTTCGCTGCCGAAATAATACTGCCGGTCATGCTGTTGCATCCGCTGTACTGCTGAATCCCTGTAAAAAAAGGAAACACAGATGTCTGTTTTTAAATTAATGGCTACCATACTCGGTGTGGCAACGGTGGCGTTAGCCACGTACTGTGCCTGGCAGGCTGCTGCTGAGGCGGCAGACAAAGAGGATGCCACCGCAGCGGAAAAACTGGCGGCCGGGCTCAGTGCGGCGCTGGCCTGCTCAGCCGTGCCGGGCGGTACCCTTGACCGTCTGCTGGGTCGGCTCTTTCCCCGCTGACCTGTACGGCATACTGGTTTATCACATCACCCCTGACGGCAGACGTTCACAGTCTGCCGTTTTTTTATGCGCCATTCACAAATCAGTAACCCACTATTTTTACCCCTAAATACAAAGGAGTTTCACGATGACGTTATCAGCACTTCTGCCGCAGGAGCCCGCAACCATCAAAAGCAATCTGGTTCATCACCGGGGCAGAGACACATTCTGGCGGTTTTATTTCAGCAGCGTACCGGGCTGGCAGCACCTGGAAGGCGATATTTTTAAGATGATGGATAATCTGTGTGACATTTATCACGGTGCCTTCTGGGAATTCAGCATGCTCACCAACGGCGGCGCATTTATCTGGCCTGACATGATTGAAATGTCACTCCCGATGGTTAACCCGCATAACGGCAATGACGCGGAACTGAGCCCCGAAGCGGCCGGTATCGCGGTATGCCTCATCACTTACAGTCTCTGGTCATTTAAAACTGAAAGTCCGGAGATGGTGGAGTATTTTTATCAGTTGCGGGACTACGCCCTGCAGCATGAGGAGTGTGCCGCTATTTTCCGTCTTATCGATTAACCGGGAGCTACGCCATGAACAATACAGCAGTACCCGCGTCACCGGCGGCAGTCTGGCAGACACTGTTGACTTACCTGCTGCAACAGCACTACGGCCTCACTCTGAACGACACGGAATTCAGTGATGAGCGCGTGATTGAGGCCTGCCTCAGCCGGGGGATGTCGTTGTGTGAGGCACTGAATGCCTTTGCGGAGAAATACGCCCTGGTCCGCACTGACCGGCGCAACAACGGTATCACTGAGTTGTCACACAGTATCACTGCGACCGATATTCTGCGGGCACGGAAAGCAACCGGTCTGATAACACTCCGCAGACACTGCACCGTATAAAAAGCCCGTTCCCGTACCCCATCTTAGCTCTTTTTTTATCCCGTTCAGTCCCGGCTTTTATCTGACGCCCCTTTTACCCGTTTAATTTTACCGGAGAATGACTATGACCCGTTTAGCCTCGCGCTTCGGCAGGGCGAATATTATTCGTCGTGACCGCCCGTTAACCACCGAAGAATTATACTGCACTGTACCCAGTGTCTTTTCAGCGGAAAAACATAAATCCCGCAGTGACCGTTACACCTATATTCCCACCATTACCCTGCTTGAGAGCCTGCAACAAGAAGGCTTTTACCCGTTCTTTGCCTGTCAGACCCGAGTCCGTGATGACAGCCGCCGGGAGCACACCAAACATATGCTGCGCCTTCGCCGTCATAACCAGATCACCGGCGTCCAGGTACCGGAAATTATTCTGTTAAACAGCCACGACGGCACCAGCAGTTATCAGATGCTGCCGGGATTATTTCGTGCGGTTTGTGAGAACGGGCTGGTCTGCGGTGATACCTTTGGTGAGGTCAGAGTGCCCCATAAAGGTAATGTCGTCGATAAAGTGATTGAAGGCGCGTATGAAGTACTGGAAACGTTTGATGCGATGGCTGAAAAACGCGAACAGATGCAGTCTCTGTTGTTACCACCACCGGCACAGCAGGCGCTGGCGCATGCCGCTATCACGTACCGGTTCGGGGATGACCACCAGCCGGTCACAGAAGAACAGGTGCTGCAACCCCGCCGGTGGGAAGATAAGAAGGATGACCTGTGGACAGTGTACCAGCGTTTGCAGGAAAACCTGATTAAAGGCGGACTGTCCGGACGTACAGCCAAAGGGAAACGATCACACACCCGGGCAGTGACCGGTATCGATGGTGATATCCGTCTGAACAAAGCGTTGTGGGTGATGACAGAGAAAATGTATGAACACTTCATTGATCGTCGGCAAATCTGAGTAAATGCTCAGATATGAAAAAATAAGCAACAATACATAATCATTTAAAGGAGGTAAAATCACCCTGTGATACCCTTTTAATACCTCAGGCTGACTGATAGGATTTATACTATTAACCCTGCTGTTATGCTGTTTTTGGTCCTTCATCACTGTATGATCCCGGACCGAGGGTACAAATGAGGGTATAAATATAATCACATCAAAAATTAAATTTAAAAACCAAAAAGATATGCAATGAAATCGATTTCGAGTCCGGCACCACTATTCATAAGGCCTCGCTGAAAAGCGGGGCTTTTTCCTTTTCTGGTTACGGTAGATTTCTGGTCGTTGCTGTTAAAGGCATCTGTACCCTCTCATAAGCCTGTCTCTTATTTACTTTGTATGTAAGCACACCCGCTTCAGTTCCACACACTTTTTGAGATTTCGTTATTTTTGATCTCATCCCTTTCTTCAGTACCGATTGTTTCCGGAAGATACGGCTGTCCTGATTGAGCGTCATGATGCACATTTCCGGCGGATCAGAAAGTGATACCAGGTTTTGTTGCCATCGGTATTGCACTGTGCAGCGGAGGCCAGCCCCCGCTGCACAGTGCGGACGTTGACGCCTTCACGGGTCAATGACCTTTTTTGGGGATCTTCAGCAAACATACCGGCTCCGGAACTGCTCAGGCAGGAACACCACACATCCCCGGAGAAATATGCGGTGTCAGTGAGCACATTACGCTTCGATTGGTGCGCGCCAGTCATCAGCACCGGAGGTGCCTGCGACGGTGTGTTCCCAGCTGATTTTGCGGCAGGACAGCGAGACTTCAATCAGCTGCGTGTAATCCGTTTTTTGCGGATCCTGACAGTGCGGCATTTTGCAGTCGATGTTGACGATAGTGGCATCTTCCAGTGCGGTGGTGAAGAAGTGCTCCTGCTTACCCTCAACAGACGTGCGGTACCATTTCAGTTGTACCTTAGGCAGCATCTCACCGGCTGCCAGGGCGTTGTACAGCAGCGGAACCGCTTTGTTCAGCGCGACCGTGAATTTAAACGGACAGTGTGCACGCTGACCGGATGGCTGACCGGACTGCGGATCAGTCGGAACCGTCACAACATGGTCAAACTGCTGCACCAGCATTTCATCTTCATGGCCCTGCACGTAGATATTGCCGACAGATTCAGCGGTAAAGGCACCGGCAGTGATGTTGCCCTGGCTTTTACCTTCGATGGAGATATAACATGGAGTTGGCATGATCAAATTCCTTATTTATTAACGGGTAACAGGTGATTACCTGACGAGTAACTTCGTCCTCAGCCAGTGCGCATGGTGATAATGCTGAATCATAAATTTTACTTACCACTCTGTAAAGACCGGAGAAAGGTCTGCATCTCTCAGGAGCAGTTACTTAAATTAAAATCGTTGCAAAAACAGGATATTTAACTTTTATAAATGATAAATTAAGATTTACTCAGCGTAATAAACCGGATAAAAAACAAACAAATACCCATATTTATTAAAAAAATCACATAATATGCTGTAAATAATAAGAAAATTGTCATTTTTTCAGGTCATGTAAAAGAACCCTGTATTTTCCATGCTGAAACTCAGACTATAAATAGATAAAATCATCGTCCGTAAAGTGAAAATTCCATTCCGGCAGCGTGCCTGGCCAGTTCAGCGACCACAACCGCCATAATTGATGACGGCCATCTGCTATTACGTTAATTTCCTTCTCATCTTTTTATTATCTGATGCAGTCGTATTAAATCTGCTGAGACCTCCGGTATTATATACAATATTGATACTGCTTTTATTATTATTCAGGTCTAAACGATATTGTATATAGTTTTCCACCAGTGCCAACTTGTCCGGATTTTTTCGCTTAGCGTATCGTTTTCTTTTTAAAAATAATAAAAAACAAATAATGGCAGGAAGAGAAATACTCATAAAAAATGAAAGGATAACCCCGGTAAAACCCGTTTCCAAATATAATAAAATTATCAGGCAAGGCATAAATATAATAAAAAACATAAGTATTACTGATGCTAATATCGATTTCGTCGCTATTTCACTGTAATCAATATGTCTGTTCGACCTGAACAGATAGGCAGATTTATCAGTATGATTATAAAGACCTATTATCTGATTATTGTCAACATTACTGATCACTTCAACTTTATCATTCACCGCAACAAAAAAAGGATGCTCTATTTTCGTTAATACTTCTCCGAACCGATAACTATGATGAGTTTTACAATAAAAGTCACTGTAACCATCACTAATCAAAAAATAATTGTTTGGTATCTTAACTGTTCTTCTGACGTTATTAACCCTCAAACTGGTAACATTCATATTACTCTGTATTTGTATTTCATCAACATCTAACCACCTGACGCTAAGCCCGATGCTTTCAGCTCTCTTATTAATAAGTTCATAGTTATCGACTGAAAACAGTTTTTTTGGTCTTTCGAATGAAAACAGACTGATAAATAAAAATATTTTTTCCTCATATTTTTTTATCAGAAAAAGGTTTACCCATAATATTTCTCTCCCTCTGATAAATCTCAACTGATTCATTTAAAGGAGATATTGCAAGCATAACTAATTCTTTTGCAAAAAAGATATTAATCCAAAGTGAAAACAGAAACAACAGCCCGATAAAGATTGAATCCGCACCACAAATAACCATCAAAAGGCTCACAGCCATAGATAATGAACCGTAAGCCAGGTATTTAAGTAAATTCTGACTTTCATCATATTTTTTTTCGGGCACTAACTCATTATTTTCGTCTTTTATAGCCCAATGCAGCCAATAGCCGCCATTATTTAACAGGTGTCCGGCTGCGATAATGTCATCTCCGGGCACTAACTGATTAAGAAAATCATCGGTATTATCAAATTGTGAATAACAAAAAAAGAAAATTTTTTCTGATGTGATAATACGGACAATCATATCTTTGTAAACAGGCTGCAGATCATAACGAATAAAATAAGCACTTATTCTTTCGGGTTTCATCAGCATTAAATTTGTTCTCTTAAATCATGTTGATACGATAACCTAACACATTTAGCTTAAATTAAACAAAGCTATAACATTATCTTACTGATTAAATCAAAATAATAAAATCCAAATAAAATAACGACAAACATTATAAGGGATTAATGTGGCTGCATCTGTAATAATAACTCATCAAGCCGTTTAATCACTAATGTACTGGCTTGTTCCATATTGTTTAAACTGATATTCATCCGTTCGTCATCGCCTGATCTGAATGCCAGTAACGCCTCCCGGCCGGAACGGTGTACTTTTTCATGAGGTACCTCAAGCTCAGAAAAACAACTGAGGTGTGAGAATTTATGCCCTTCCTCACCATAAAACCATTTCCCTAAACGACAATCGGTATGACTGTTAACTTCAGAGGTTTCATCGCGGTTAAAAATTAATTCATACACTTTAATCTTCCAGATCACATGATCTAATTTGACTGTATTAAGAAATTGCTGGGTAGCAATGAAACGAATAATTTCCTGCATATGAGCAGAAAGTTCAATGGTCTGCTGTAACATTATACAGGCCTGTTCTGTCGCATAGCGAATATCATTAATAGACTGATAATTTTTCTCCGCACTGGTACTGATGCTTTTTGCATGCTGATTAATATCCAGTGTTAATGCCGTAATATTCTTTGCCTGAAATTGAATGCCTGACGACAATTGTTTAATTTCTTTTGCAATCACCGAAAATCCGGCACCTCTTCCGCCGACATGAGCAGATTCAATAGCTGAATTTATTGCCAGCAAATTTGTTTGTCTTGAAAGGCTATTTATTTCATCAATATTGCTATTTATGCCACCAAGTACAGAAATAAGCTCATCAACATAGATAATATTTTCACTGGTGTGTTGCTCAATACGATGCACTAATTCAGAGAGCTGATTCATCTCCTGTCTGACACTTTCATTCTTCTGATTAAGTTCATCAACAGTAACCAATTCCTTCATCAAGCGCTGGCTGGAATTAAGTAATGAATCACGAATAATTTCTACCGCACTGATACCGGAAATTAAATGCTGACACAACAGCTTATCATTGGATTTCTCAGCTATATCAGTGGCTGATATTTCCGTGCTGATAGTATTTGATACTACGTCTGTTATTTCTTGCTGAGACGGTTGTTTGCGCTTATTTTTAAACCACTGCTTTAGTTTTTTACGCATTATATAAGTCCTTTTCTCTGTTGTTCATCATTAATGCTGCCAGCCAGCCTGAACATTATCATATCATCTGACGTGAGTAATGATGTATATGAATCCAGTGTTAATTATGATGGTACGCAGATTTTATTGCTGCCACGGCGTTATTTTTTACACCATATTGCTTTATCTGTTTCTGTTTCAGATTTACATCAACATGCATTTATTCTTATTATGCGTATTTTGATAAAAATTCTCATTCACTTTCAGGGATCCCTTGGTTACATTTTGCATACAGTGTCATATCCGGAATACAATCCTTCCCTGATGACACTCGGGCCTTTTATATTGTAACGTTATATTCTTACCCAAATTAAGAGTACAAGCTGATTTATCCGGATAACAAAAATAACTATTTGAATTTAAAGTCCAACTCGCTTTATCACATCAATAATAACGATCAAATATATACATATTAATAGTCAAAACCTATCGCAAATCCTGATTTCGATCGTTTTAAACGATTGGATTGAGTAGCGAAAAACATTTTTAATTGATTAATATAATCAACCTGATATGTGTATTTTTCTTATTTATGTAATAAAAAGAGGAACCGTAAAAAAGGACGGTATCACTATGCCGCCCCGGCAGAATACGTCTATTCTTTTTCCGGCATAAAAGAGTTAAAGCCTCCCTTTGTGGCTGGTATTGGATTTCATAAAAAATACACTCAATAAAGAGAGAAATAAATGCTTAGCCGTTTAAAAATAACAACTATGCTGACTGCAACCCTGCTTATATTCTGTGTATTGCAACTATTAACAAGTGGTTTGTATTTTAATACTGTAGAAAGAGGAGCAACTTCTTTCCATCAGGTGCTCAGTCTGAATGAACGCAATGTTCTGCTATCCAATGTCTGGTCGAATTTTTCACAAGCCAGGTTAAACCTCAGCCGGGCACTTATTTCCGGTCGGAGCGAAAATGAAATAGATTCACTCTTAAACAGCGCCATTAAAAACCTGAAAGACGTTGAAGGTGACTGGGAAAAATTTAATTCCACACCCAATTTACATGGTCAGATAAGAACAAATCTGGAAGACAGCTATAACACCTACTATACAACCATTATCGAACTTATACAGTTAATACGAAATCGTGATTTAAATACGGCAATATTACAGGACACTCAAACCAGTCAGGATGCTTATCTGAAGCATTACGATACATACAGCCATAAAAATAACGATATTATTGCACAAACAATCAAAGAAGATGATAAAGCCGACCGTCAGTCAATATGGATACTGATTACCGTACTCTGTATAACCCTGCTTATTGTGATTGGTATATGGTCAGGCCTTAAGCGCATACTGATTACACCGCTGAATAACGTGCTTGACAACATCCGGCATATTGCCGGGGGAGACCTGACCAGAACCATTGATATGACCGGTTGTGATGAAGTCAATAAACTGGCGGATACTCTGCGCTATATGCAGGGTGAACTCGCCGGGACAGTCAGTAATGTCCGTGACGGGGTCAATGCAATTTACAACGGCGCCAGTGAAATTGCAGCCGGGAATAACGATCTGTCTTCGCGGACGGAACAACAGGCTGCCTCTCTCGAAGAAACGGCTGCCAGCATGGAAGAACTGACAGCGACCGTGCGCCAGAATGCCGATAACGCCCGTCAGGCAAGCCACCTGGCATTAACCGCTTCTGAAACCGCAGAGCGCGGCGGGAAAGTGGTGGATGATGTCGTGGATACCATGCGCGGTATCGGCGACAGCTCGAAGAAAATTGCCGATATCATCAGTGTGATCGACGGTATCGCGTTCCAGACCAATATTCTGGCACTGAATGCGGCCGTGGAAGCCGCCCGTGCCGGTGAGCAGGGGCGCGGATTTGCCGTCGTCGCCGGCGAGGTGCGTAATCTGGCCCAGCGCAGTGCGCAGGCCGCCCGGGAAATCAAAACCCTGATCGAGGATTCGGTCGGCAGAGTCGATACCGGTGCGGTACTGGTTGAGCGTGCCGGTGAGACGATGAATGAAATTGTCAGCGCTGTCACCCGCGTTACCGATATTATGAGTGAGATTGCTTCTGCTTCGGATGAGCAAAGCCGCGGAATAGACCAGATTGGTGTGGCAGTGACAGAAATGGACAAAGTCACCCAGCAGAATGCGGCGTTAGTCGAGCAATCGGCAGCCGCTGCCGCATCACTTGAAGATCAGGCGGGTAAACTGACTCAGGCAGTGTCTGTATTTCATATACAGGCCGGAAAAGTGACGGCAGGCACGAAAACCAGCACTATCGTGCCGCTGCAATCCCCTGCCCTTAAAAAACCAACAAATAATTCCGATGATGACTGGGAAACCTTTTAATGTCTGCAAACTAAAATAAAAAAACGGAATTCTTGCTTCATTACACCCGGCGCCGTTGAATTAGGTTTACCTCTTTTGCCCATGCTTCATGGGCTTTTTTTTAAATCTGCCCCGTCCTGAATAGCGTTGACACGTTCCTGACTTAAATACGGAGAACGTGATGATGACTGAATTCAAACGCACGCAACGTGATTATATCGTCGGGTATTACAGCGAACTCAGACCGCACGAATATAACGGCGGATTACCACCAAACGAATCGGAAAGGTGATACCTCCCCCACCAAATTACCTTTGCTGCTGTTTTTACCGTCCACCGTCTGTGTGTTCTGCGCAGAGGTCAGTGCGATGTTATTCTCTGCATTCAGAGGGAGTTTACACTCACGCCACGACTCAAAAATGATTATGTAAAGCGGCACAACAGACCTCCACTCACAGCAATTTGCACAAAAGTTTATAATTATCTGTTTTTATTTATAAAAGTTAAACAGATAGCTCTCAATTTTAAAATATTTATCTGAAATGATATTCCCGATTTGACTTTCTATAAACGGTGTTATATTCAATTACAATCACCCCATGATAATGAGTAACGCAGATGAAAAAACTATCATTAGTTTTAGTTGATGACCATCCGATTGTTCTCTCCGGATTAAAGGAGACATTATCGCAATCATCAAATTTATCTGTTATGGGCGCTTTTACCCAAGACGCTGAGCTATTTACATTTTTAAAAAATAATAATGTTGATGTTATTGTGACTGACTATATGATGCCAAATAATACACTATTAAGTGACGGCCAAAATTATATTCAGTTTTTACGTCGCAAGTATCCCGGTACTGCTTTAGTTGTATTAACGATGATTTCTAATTCCATGATTATACAGAAGTTGTATGACAACGGTGTAAGCGCTGTTGTTTCAAAAGAAGCGCCTTTGCAGGATTTGATGAAAGCAATAAAGCTGGCAGGGCAAGGCCGGGAATATCACCAACCTGCTGCTGATTTAACTACAACATTAAAAAGCCGCAATGCCACAACCCTTGATGAACGGGTAAAAACACTATCACCCCGTGAATCAGAGGTGCTGCGACTATTTGTACAGGGGAAGCCTATTGTTGAAATTGCGAAGCTGTTAAACCGAAGCGACAAAACGATTAGTTTACAAAAAAATGCAGCAATGCGTAAATTGGGGGTTGATAATAATCAGGCTTTAATCAGTTATTGCGTTACTCACCATCTGTTTGATTAAGCTTATTGATCCAGGTTATCAGGTCATTGCAAATACTCTGACCAAATTTGATTAAGTCTGAATTTGCAGTTTTCGGATTTAATGATTTTTCAAATTGCAGAAGCTTATCGGCAAGGTCTTGTTGTTCTGTGCTGACTAATGCTCCGCGCAGCCGATGCGAAAGTTGTTTTACTATTTCGATATCCCGGTTGTTTATAGCCTGGTTAAGCTCTTGTATATCAATACCAAATTGCGAAATAATTTTTTCCCGATCTTTACTACTGAGTGGATTAACGCGGGTGATTAATTCATCTTCAGAAAAAGAGGGCTGGCCGACGGGGAAAAAGCGACTTAAAACATGTACTAAAGTTTCTAATTCTATTGGCTTGACAAGCCAGGCGTTCATTCCTGCCTGTAAACAGCGCTCTTCTTCTTCTTTCAGGCCATTTGCAGTTATGCCGATGATTGGGCAGGTTTCCCCTTCAAGGCGAAGTTGTTTTGTAAGTTCATAACCATTGCGATATGGCATGTTGACATCAGTAAGAATAATATCAACAATTTCATTATCCCAAATAACTAAAGCCTCCTCACCATCACTGGCTGTAAAAACCTGACAACCAAGCAGTTCAAGCTGTTCCTGAAGAACAACCTGGTTAATCAGATTATCCTCAGCTATTAATACTTTTAATGAAAACAGATCAGTATGTGTTTGAATCCCGGAAATTGGGGTGATTAATGAGGTTGCCAGATTCCCGTTATTTTTTAATAAAAACAGCTGTTGGTTTAGTTCTGATAGTTTACAATAGCTTTCAGAGGCTAACCATGTTTTCCCCTTCCAGTATTCAGGCAGTGAAATATGTTCTATTAATATACCAACTGCGATAACTGATGATGTATCCTCTGGTAAGCTATCTTGTGTTAAATAAACAGAAGCTCCCCATTTTTTCAACCATTGTGTAATATTTTTGGTGAGTAACGGATTGATGGTTTGGAGCCAAATGTGGGTACCTGTCAGATCTTCCCATATATCATCTTGTTGTCCGGACTTAAGAGGTAGTGTGATAAGAAAAGAGCTCCCCTTGCCGGGCTGGCTTTGCAAGCTTATCTGCCCACCCATTAGCTTAACCAGATTTGAGCAAATAAATAATCCTAAACCAGTGCCGCCATATGTGAGAGATTCCGGATGTGCCTGGTAAAAAGGCTCAAACAATTTTTTCTGTTGCTCTGCATCAATGCCGACCCCGGAGTCAATAACCCGTAACAATATATTGTCATTGGTGCCTGTTTTCAGTTCGACAATAATAGTACCTTTTTGTGTAAATTTAATGGCATTACTCAGCAGGTTTCCAATAATCTGCTGTAATCTTGCCTCATCTCCGACTCTGTTTGAGTGGATATCCGGATCTATAACCGGGAAAAGCACTAAATTCTTTTGTTGTGCCAAGCCTTGATATAGTTGAACAGTTTGTTGTATTAATTCTAAAAGAGAAAGTGGTTGATCCTGAATTTTAACCTGATTAGCTTCAATTTTACTGATATCGAGAATATCTCCAATCAGTAGCATTAATAATTGAGATGTTGTCGACATACGGTTAATTAAATTAACTTGCTGAGGAGATAACAATGTATTAGATAGTAATTCTAATGTACCAATAAGCCCATAAAGCGGTGTTCTTATTTCATGACTCATGGTTGCTAAAAATGAAGATTTAGCCCGGTTTGCTTCTTCAGCTAGCCGTTTGGCATTAGCTAACTGTTTCTCAGTTTCTGCCTGCATCGTTATATCGGTAAATGCACACAAAATTACAGAACGTTGCTGGTAATTCGTCTCTGTACTCGTGATATACAGAACATTATCTCCTGATTTTTGTATTGTTTTGACGTGTTTTTCCCGGGTAATAACATGGCTAAGAAGTTCCCGGTATTCACCGGAGTCCTGAGGCCGGGAAGGCTCTGTGATGTTAAGCCAGTGTTGTGCAAGTTCATTCGCGAAACGCAACTGCCGGGTTTCTCTGTCAATAACACACAGGCCAATCGGCGTTATAGCAATAAGTGTCCGGTTAAAAGATTCATTATCTAAGATAATTTGCTGGGACTGAATAGCTGGCTGAAGAATTTTTCTTTGGTACCAACGGTGGTAACCCCAGCCACAAAAAAAGCTGAAGAACAGGGCTGTGATTAAACTAATGGGTAACCAAAGATTATCTTCAAAAAAAGCAGCGTAACTGATTCTGTAATATCCGCTCCATTTTTTATTTTGAGAATCCAGTTTCAGAACAAGCCCGTCTTTGGTATAAAAAAGTCCTTCACTGACTTCAAATGGTATATCTGTGTCACCTGACAACTGACCAAATTCATTATGAGTTAACCAAAACTGATGCGTTAATGCCGGGTTTAGCATTCTTTCAAAAACACGCATTCTTACTTGGCTCAGTAATGAAGCAGCATAAATATTTTGTGGCGATAATTGTGCATTTTCCCACAAATGTACGTCAAAACCCGCAGGAATAACACCGATAAGATTATTCGTTGAGTTGGATTGTCTTATCCAAATAACGGTATTTTTCTCATGCTTTTTTTGTGCTTCATCAAGCTGTTTTTTTACTGAAGGGAGGTTGATGCGAATACTGTCTGTCACCGCATGGAATAACTCAGGTGATATCGATTCATTGCCCATGACTGAACCAACAGAGGGAACGCCGATGCTGATATGGTCATGCTCATTAATAAAGAATACTGCTGCTGCAGGATAATATGATCCTCCCCAAAAGGTAGAGTAAAAATCAGCTAAATATGCACCAAGTGAAAATAAGATACTTGGCACCCTGGTGCACTCCAGACTCTCATTGCAACCTAATGTGAATGGCATAGCAACAAGCGATTCTTTACCCTCCAGTAATTGGAGCGGCCACTTTTGGGGAAAAGATTGGTAATTTATTGAGTATGTCCGGCTTTCCACTAACTCTGATAAGTCTTGGTTTTGCTGATTTAATGCAATTAAAAACTTTTCTTGTTCAAAGATATAGCCGGTAAGTGTTCTGAAATCTACCTCTAATCGCTTCGTTTCTTGTTGAATAATTCGTTCAGCACTCCAAACCAGAGTTGCAATCAGAATAAACAGGAGAGGAAGCGCAACAGTTAATATGCTATTCGTACGCCCTGAATTACGTGTTATCCGTGAAAATGCAGTTGGGGAGGAATTGGCCATGACGCTATTCTCATCGATTACATTCAGACCCTATGTTCTCCATCATAATATAAAAAATAAATTAAACAATAACTCTTTTTAAGATGTCGCAAAAGAGTGATAACCGATGAGTGCTCCCGGAAACAGCACCGGAATAAAGCAGCGTTTATCACTACCACAGAAGTCGTGACGACCGGGAGGACACATTCAATAAGAGACTACAACCCGGATCGTTTTTGAAAATGGTCCGGAGCTTATAGTGCTGCCCGGCACTTTATTTAAGATCGCAGTATAAGGGACACTTACCGGCGATTGAGGTAAAATTTCGCCAATCGCATAGTTCTGGCTGTAATTTATTTCTGTTGATCCACTTTGTAACATTGTTTGTAATCCATTTCCCATATCAAGGTATTTACCACCCAAAATAGTATTATTATTTGGTTCAAAACGGACAGATACATTTAATCCTGTTTCGCAATCCTGAGGAACAGCCATACCAAGATTAAATGTGCGACTCACGACTTCCCCTCCGTTCATTTGTTTCGGTGAAATCGTTCCAAAGTTAACACTTCCGCCATTTGATGCAGTCACACTGACTGCCGGCGCAGGGCAAAGCAACGTTAAATTACCCACGATACGTATATAAACAGGAGCACCAAGATATTTAGCTTGATAATCTTCATGATATCCCAATAGAAAAACGCCTGTATCAAAGGGTTTCAAGGTATTACTCCCTTTTAGGACGGCAAATCTATACATGGTAACAATAGATACCGAAGTTCCTGATGAGGGCTGCAGCCAGGCACCTAAATCCAGATTAGGAACACTTGAGTTTGTAATGGTGGCAATTGTACCACCACTAATTGCATTTTGTTGAGTAACCGTAACCCCACTATTAATTAAGAGTGATTTAGTTTGCGCAGAGACAACATTTTTAAAATAAACATGATTGGGCGTCTGCACACTGCCTGTAAAATCACATTTTAAGCTTACATATGAAGATAATGCCGACGCTAATGTAGTTCCGGATGTAATAGAGGTACTGCTACTTGTAATATTAAAGGTAATATCCTGCTGTATGTATGCTGCACCGGAAACAGGTTGACAATTCGTTACTGAACCAAAGGCATTAAAGCTCAAAAATGAAAAGTAACATAAAATAACAGGTACGACTTTCTTAAAATAGGTGATCATCATTTCTTCCTATTTATCATTAACTAATGTACAAGTTGTATCTTGGCAAGTGTAATCTAATAGCTTTGGCGAACCATAATCATCAACATATGTTATAACAATTTTAGATGAATTTTTTTGTTTATCTGATAATACATAATTCATGTTACCATTAGGTTTAATGATCATTTCTTCAAAATTAGCAACCTTACTTTTACTATCATTTATATTTATTACGACAATATGATAATCAGTAGGATTTACCAGTTTTAATGTACTACCCATCTTTTCAACCTTTAGTTCTTTTTGCCAGTTATTGCCTGCATATTTAACAATTCCTTTTGGACGATAAAACAACTTAAAACGAGACTGAATCACAATTTCAACTGCATTTTCCGATTGACTTTTAGGTGGAATGCCAAGCACATTAAAATAAAACAATGACTCTTCATTACCGGCAATAACCTGGTTAATTTTTGATGTGCTAATCCTGATTTGTTTCTTTTGGTTAGGCTCAATACGTTGCAATAAAGGTAATGCAACTAACGGATCGGTAATTTTCTTACCTTTTTCGTCTTCCACCCAGGACTGAACCAGAAATGGGTCCTTATTATCCGTATTTTCAACAACCACACTAACACCCTTGCTACCTTCGTCATAAATAACGCGCGTACGGTCGACAGAAATTGATGCATATGTGTAAGTGCTTACCAAAAGTAATGCACTCATTACTAATTTTAAATTTTTCATAATCTTCTGCTATTTATAACAAATTATTTTCTGAACGTTAGTATTATCTAACGCAATCCGGCAGGATTGATTTCCTGTCCATTTAACAATTAATTTCTGATTTGGTTGAATACCTGCCAAATAAACTTCACCTTGTTCGGCAATCATACCCAATACTTTTTCATCATCAGAATCGTATACCAGTGCACCAAATGGTGGTTTTTTTCCATCAGGAAAACTGATTGTTAATAATGCTTTTTTACCCATAATAGTATTTAGTTTAGAATATCCAACCGCACCGTCTGTTAGTGTTGATTCCACAACGCTGTCATCAATACTGACATTTTCCGGTATATTATTCAGATCCACATACTGAGTTGATTTATAATAGGTTGGTACATTACTGATTGCAGCTAAACCAAACCTGTTGGTTATTGACTCATTTTTATTGATGGACACATCTTTTGCTTTATCTGTATCAATAACCATTCTTGCCTGGTTTTCGTAAACTCTGCGATGTAATACAGGACCATGGCTTGTTAATGTTAAAGACCCATCCAGTGACCCGCTCGCTGTATGATAATCATTACTATAAGCACCAGTGAACTGAGCCGTACCATATTGAGTGTCACGATATAAAGATGTATTAATCGTCGCATTCTCAAAAAAATCTTTACTCGACAACCCAATATTGACGTTGTTTTCATTAATTTTAGTATAGTAATTTATATTATTACTATATTTTTTATCCCGATCATTATAAGAAGAAAAATATTGTAATCTGGAGTCTCGTTCTTTACCTAAAGGAAGACTTAAAGAAAGATAAGCCTGTTTAGATTGCTTTCCTTTTGCATAACTACTTTCACCAATTGAAAAAGATAGAACCGCATTATCAAGATAATCATTTCTGATTGTTTTGTTAAATGATAAATTCAAGGTGTCATTGCTTTTAGATTCATTCCAGTAATTTTCTCTTGAATAGCTTAAGCTTATATCAGCATTCCAGTCAGGAATTTGCTGGGTAAAAGATGTTGTAAATACATTCTTTTGGCGATAATGGTTTCCTGATGGGTTTTCTTTAGTATCAATGAAATTATTAACTGACATAAACCCTTCATTAGAAAATTGATACCCTGTTAAATCAAGACGACTTGAATTTGAAAAACGCTTAGCATAATTAATACGATAGCTTTCTCCTGTATGCGAGGAAATATCTTTCAATTTGTTTCTTGATTGAGTAATATCAAATGACATCGCACCAAAACGGTCCATATTTAACCCGATACCTACGTTATAAGCATGGTATTCATTATCCGATGTTGAAAATACCCCGCCAAATGCAGATAAGTTATTTAAAACTCCCCACGAAAATTCAGTTGAAATGAAATCATTTTTAACATTCTTATATCCCATCGGATCCAACTGGCCCGCATTAAATTTATATTGCACCATACCCGGCCGCGTTAAGAATGGAATACTTGTTGAAGATACCTGGTACTCCCTGACAGAGCCATCTTCTTCTGTTATTTTAACATCTAATGTCCCCGATAAAGAGGAACTTAAATTATCAATCAAAAATGGTCCCGGTGCGACTTTAACCTGATTTAATATCCGTCCATTTTGAGATACGGTGACCGTTGCATTACTTGTTGCTATTCCTGAAACATTCGGAGCATACCCTCTTAAAGATGCAGGTAACATTTTTTCATCTGTAAAAATACTAATCCCGTTAAAGCGGACAGAGTCAAATAACTGGTTAGCTGTATAATATTTTCCCGCAAAAAGTTTAGCTGATAAACCTGGTAAATCAGTAAAGATATACGTTTGTACCCACTTGAAATTATCATTCCTTGTGTTGTTAAAATCTTTCAGGAACTGATAATTACTACGCAACCTCCATCGCCCAATATTAGCACCTAAATCGCCGAATGAACTCAGATTATTTGTATTTTCAGTATTTTTATATTTAAAGTAATTTTCGATAATATTATAATCAAAAACTAATGCATTAATACCGATCTCACGCTGCATAGGAGGAACCCAATTATCATCAGAATATAAAAAATAAGCTTGTGGTATTGATAATACCAGTTCTTGTTTTTCATCATCGAATCCTGATGTGATGTTTTTATCCTGTGATGATAAATCATAACACCGGCCATTCTCCCACGTAGGAATTTCATTTATAAATTCTTCTTTCAAGCCAATGACTTCCACTAATTTTTGTGGAATGCAAGGCTGAACTTTTCCGTTGTAATTCAGAAAATCAATTTTATCAAGAAAATTAACTCCTTTACCATTTACAGAAACATTTGAAAAATAAGAACCCTCTGCAACTGTGTTGTTTTCAAAAGCACTTAAGTCAATATCTGAATCACCAGAAATAGACAAAGCATCCTGATTAAATTGAATTGAGTCTGCATTAACATAGTTTGAATAAAGAAATAATCCAGCTATAAAACTAGCTACTATGTTTTTTTAAAATTGTTCATTTTCATTAGCTGGAATATTCTGCAATTGATACATTTATTACACTACCATTTATAAACAGCCGAAAATGCTGCAAAATATTAATTTTGCATAGCATTATCGGCATGTTAACAATCAGATAGAAAATTTATTTATTTTTATTAAAGTGATTAGTATATATTTATTGGTAATCCAGGACGTAGGCTACTGTAGACTTCACTGAGCCTCCTGTCGCCACACCTAATGCTTGCATACGAGCAGATAAATTAATCGTATTAGAGCCCGCATTTAAGTTCTGAGTAATAACATCACCTGTTTTTAAATTAGTGCCATTACCATCCTGGAATAAAATACCGACATTCTGTGCTGTACCACTGTTTGCCCATAAAACACCTGCGGCATCCATCTGGCCTGTAAATTTAACTGTCACTTTAGAGTAATCTGTACCGCTTGCAGCTGGATCTAATACACAGTCAGCGAGTTCAAGGGTAAAATCAACATTAGGACCCTGCGCTCCCGCCGTTTTTAAAGAAACAGCAGGAATGGACCCTAACTGAACTTCTTTATTAATTGATGATGGCACAATACTGCAGGCACCTGAGTTAACTGTACCATTAAATTCAATAGTACCGCTTCCAACATCGGCAGCAAATGAAGTTGATGCAGCTGTAAGTGTTAATGCGATAATTGAAGATGCTAAAAGCGTCTTTTTCATTTTTAAATCCTTGAAAATTTAATAAATAGTTGGTTAATATGATTAACCCGGATACGTCACTGAATTTTATTTCAGATGACATAATTTTAATTTCATACCAGCTCAACGAATAAAAAATACATTTAGGCTGGTATAAATGAGATTTTATACAAAGAAAGTAAACCCGACTATAAGGTGATCCTTAAAAGAGGCAATCCATCATGAACAACCTGGTATGTATTTAATCATCTTTAAGTTCATAAATTATATTTTTATTTTCAGTAAAAAAAATATCTGACGAACAGACCTCTGATAACTCATCAAAAAAATAGTTTATGTCGACCTTAAAGAGTGATGATATATAGATCAGTTTATCAATATCAATCCTGCTTGTTCCTTTCTCATAACGAGAACCTTGTTGTTGGCTGATTTTTAATATTATTGCCAAATCGGATCCTGTTAACCCCCTTTCTTTCCTTAGTTTTTTTATTTTCTCCCCTATGGCTTTAGCTATAGGGTATTTTGCAGTCATAATTAATTTCCTTTTATCACATTATTTTAATATATGGTGTCAATCAAAATTAATGTCATAATTTAATAGAAATATTAATCCGCGTAATACTTACGGATATATAATTTAAAAATTAATAGAAATCAACTTGATTATAGTGATACTAAATCTATACATAACAAACACAAATAACTATAAGGGGATCCTTAAAAAGATTGGATTATAATCTTAATTAGTGTGTTTTTTCGATTATAAACTTATATTTAGGGTAAATACAAAAATACACTCACACAAGATATGGATATATTTGCAAGGAAAAAACATTAGACTATTTTAACTTAAATATAATTAAAAGGTTATTAATTTAGATTTTTTGTGAAAAAAGTTAAAATATTTTAAACAATTCTATAATCAAAAAAAATTTTCAGATAAAAAAAACGTAAAACAATTGAAGTTTTGTACCAAAAAAAAATAAATTTCAAACTAAAGTAGTATAAAAATAAAATGCTCAAAATTTTATGTCACCCAGAGCCCCGGCAGACTACCGGGTTCGGTTTTCCTGTTCAACACCGACTAAAAACCGGATAGCTAATCCGCAAATTCCTGCGGGGAACGGTCACAATGATCGGTAATTGCTGCCTTCCTGTTTTTGAGTAATGTAATCCCGCGGCTGATACGGCTCATCCTGACAGAATTTCAGCCGCTTTGCCCGGCTCGCCCCTGTCATTCCGGATATCAGATTCAGGAATCCGGCAGCAGGGATAATTCAGCCTCGAATGTCACAATGACAACGCCATAAAAAATAAAAATAACACATTGATTTATTATAAGAATAATAAAAATAGAGTACTGTAAATTGCCGGTACATCCCGAACGTTCAATAACAAACCACAGTTGTTAAACTATGCACAGCAGATAAAACCATCCCGTATTTTTTATCTGCCGCTGTTCTTTCCTTGCTATTCTCAAATTGTTACATATTATCGCCTTATTACAACCAATGCGTGTAGAGACTTACCCGTCTGAGTGGTACTTTTCCTGTGAGCGGGTTGTATACCCAAATTATCACCGGCAGACAGCATTTACCGGCTGTTTCATTATTTTATTACCCATTAAAAAATAATATTCCGCTTTATTTCCGGACGGTTTTCTTACAACTCACCACACCACTTTTAATCTGATAAATAATTTTAATTCGCTTTTTATAGCAAGGATTCGGATATGACATTTAATAATTCGGTGCTGATTGCACTGTTTTCCGCTTCTTTCAGCGCTTATGCCACGGAACCACCACCCCCTTATCAGTCAGAGGCCGAAATCCCTGATGTTAATACCATTCTCAGCAGTGCCACGGACGGCTGGCCGATCGCAAAAGATAAGTGGGATAATAAATACCAGTCAATTATCACCGGTAACCAATATATTAATGGCCAGACATTAACCAGAACCTGGTTCCCGGAACAAATGCTTTATATCGAAAATAATTCTTACAGCCTGAATAACATTATTGATTCCTTCCAGGCCACATTCCGCAGCGGCAGTGCCGCTGTCGGCAATATAGTCAAAGGCGGAATCAGTAATCCGTCCGATCCTGCTAAAATCTATCGCGGGTTTATGTCGATGACAGAAGACTCCGTGGCATATAACACCATTGTTGAAGATAACGGCAGCCTCAGTCTGAACAATGACGCCAAAGCGTATAACACCACCGTGAATACCGGCGGAAAAATGGTAGTCGGCACGCGGGGCTATGCGCAGGCGATTCTGATCAACGGTGGTTATCTGGAGCAATCCGTTACCAGCACCTCAAATACCAAAGATGTCATTGTCGTGAATGGCGGACAGCATATTATCTATGGCGGGACGGCAACCAACAGCCATATCGGCGGCGGCAGCTATCAGATGAGCAGCGGCAACACGATAGATACCGTGCTGTATGATGGTGCAGTTCAGCAGATTTATGCCGGAAAAGAGGGTGTGACCGACCGCAATACCCTTGTTAACCACGGCGCATTACAGTTTGTGACCCACGGTAATACAGAAGATACCCGTGTTTACGGTACCCAGATTATTACCGGTGTTGACGGGGAATGGGAAAACGGCGGGTGGACATCCGACGATTCTTTCCGGATTGATGATCAGACAGCCAAAAATGCCACCATTTATGCAGGCGGTGTGCAGCGTATTCAGACCGGCGAGGCCATTGATACTCAGGTTTACGGACAGCAGATTGTCAGCGGCAAAAAAGGCGGCTGGACCAGCGGACAGTGGGTTGAACGGGACGGATGGATTGGCAAAGATCAGGTTGCGACCGGCTCTGTGATCCACCAGGGCGGTGAGCAGATTGTTGAATACTATGCCGATGCGGTTGGTACGCTGGTTAACGGCGGCATACAGCTGGTCAACGAGTTTGGTCATATTCAGGATACTACTGTTGAGAACGGCGGTTCATCCTTTATTGCCTATGGTGCATATTCCACCGGTGACCTGAATGTGAATAATGGTTCAGTAACCATGGAGGGCGGCAGCCTTCACAGCTGGACCGGAGCTCTGGACGGCAAAGGTGCTTATGTTACCCGCCTTAATCTGGCCGGTGACAATGCGGTTCTGTATCTGAAGCATAATGATACCACCAGCGAATCCGAAGCGACCATTGAAACACTGGCTAACAACGGCACCGTGGTATTCGGCAGCCGCGACGGCAGTGATGCCGGTAAATACAGCCGTTTGCAGATTTCAGATCTGACCGGTTCCGGCACCTTTGTGATGAATACCAATATTAACGGCGGTACCGGTGATTTCCTGAATATCAGCAACAGTATCAGCGGTGAGTTTAATGTCAGAGTAATGGATTCCGGTCAGGAGCTGAAAAGCCGCGGCGGTGTGAACCCTCATCATCTGATCTTTGCCAACGGCAGTGACAGCAACAGCTTTGCGCTGGTGAACGGCAGTGTTGATCTGGGCGCTTATAAATATTACCTGGTACAGGGTGATGAGCAGGACAGCGATAACTGGTATTTATCGCCGAAAGCAACCGATCCGGCACCAAACCCGGATCCGGGGCCTGCTCCTGATCCGAAGCCTGAAATCTCTGAAAGTGGTAAAAACGCTATCGCGATGGCCAACGTGACACCAACTATCTGGAACAGCGAATTATCCACACTGAGAACCCGGCTGGGTGATCTGCGTGATAACCAGACGGCACAGGATGGTGTGTGGGGCAAATATATCGGCAGCCGTAACCGCATCTCAACCAGTAATGTCGGCTACACACAGGATATGAACGGGCTGATGCTGGGCGGCGACCACGCGATTGCGCTGGAAAACGGCCGCCTGCTGGTCGGGGGGATGTTCTCCTATACCCATTCAGAACTGGATGCCCGCACCAGTGACGGTAAGGTGGACAGCCTGGGTCTTGGTGTCTACACCACCTGGATGCACAACAGCGGCTACTATGTGGATGGCGTGCTGAAAGCCAACCATTTCAGAACCAAAAACAGCGCACAGTTTAATGACGGAAAAACCACCGCCAAAGATAACACCAACGGCATCGGTTTCTCTGTGGAAGGCGGTAAACACATCACCGCAGGCAGTTACTTTATCGAGCCTTATGTGCTGGGATCTTACTTCCGCGGCGAAAAAACGGCCTACCGTTTCAGCAGCGATATGAAAGTGAAAGCGGACGCTGCAGAATCTGTGAAAGGTGAAATCGGTACCACCTTCGGTAAGACATTTGTCACTGAAAGCGGCGGCCTGATTAAACCTTATGCACGCCTGGCGGTCAGCCACGAGTTCAAAAAGAACAATGATGTGGTGATTAATGACACTGAATCATTCAGCAATGATATGTCCGGAACCGTCGGTAAGTACGGCGTGGGTCTGACAGCGCAGATGAATAATCAGTGGTCCGCCTATGCAGAGTTCAACTATGCCAAAGGCAGCCATGTGGAAACCCCTTACAGCGGCAACCTGGGTATCCGTTACAGTTTCTGATAACTCATACAGTACAGAATGACAAAACCGGCCCTTAAGGCCGGTTTTTTTATGCTGTTTCTTTATACCACCGCTTTTTCTGCGGCTTTTTCAGTCCGGTGGTCATAACGGAAAGTGAACTGGAAAATAATCGCCAGCACTACAGTATAAGAGGCGAATATCAGCCAGATTGACTGCCAGTCTTTTACGCCGTCCACCGTGAACATATCCACAACCTTACCGCTGACAATCGCACCGGCATAGGCTCCCACACCGTTAACCATCATCATAAACAGTCCCTGTGCACTGGCACGGATTTTGGAACTGACGGTTTTTTCAATGAAAATCGAGCCGGAGACATTGAAGAAATCAAATGCACAGCCATAAACAATCATCGACAGCACGAGGAAGAAGAAACCGATTGATACCGGCTCACCAAAGGCAAACAGACCAAAACGCAGTGTCCAGGCAATCATACTGATCAGCATGACAGTTTTGATGCCGTAGCGTTTGAGGAAATACGGGATTGCGAGGATAAACACCACTTCAGCCATCTGTGAGACGGAAAGCAGTACAGACGGATACTGCACCACCAGCGTGTCTTTATATTCCGCGATACGGCCGAAATCATGCAGGAACGGGTTACCGAATGTATTGGTGATTTGCAGCACTGCGCCGAGCAGCATGGCAAACAGGAAAAATACCGCCATGACCGGCTGTTTAAACAGCACAAAGGCATCCAGGCCGTAACGCTGTGCCCAGGTGGTTGTGCCGGTCTGTTTTACCACCGGAATCGCCGGCAGTGTCAGTGAATACAGTGCGAGCAGCAATGATGCGCCGGCGGCAATATAAAGCTGCATATTGCTCAGCTCGAATTTCATCAGACTGACCGCCCACATCGCCGCGATAAAACCGACAGTGCCGAACACCCGGACAGACGGGAAATGCGTGACAGGATCGAGATTATATTTTTGCAGGCTTGCGTAACTGACGGAGTTTGACAGGGCAATGGTCGGCATAAAGGCCATCGCATTCAGCAGCATCACCCAGAACAGTACATTCACATCGGTGACAGTTGCGGCATAAAAGAGTGCTCCGGCGCAGATCAGGTGACACAGGCCGTAAAGCCGGTTCGCCGGAATAAATTTATCGGCAATAATTCCGACCAGGCCCGGCATAATCACCGCCGCCAGCCCTTTGGTGCTGTAGATCCAGCCCACATCGGCACCGGTGAATTTGAGGGTTGCCATCATATACGAGCCGAGGGTGATTAACCACGCGCCCCAGATGAAATACTGGAGGAACAGCATCGCTTTCAGTCTGACTTTTATATCCATGGGTATCTCCGCTGAGATAAAGAAAAAAAGGCCGCCGACGTCCCATGATGTCAGGGCGGCCTCTGAACGACGGTTTTCTTAATGTTATACTGAGAAAAAGAAAATCACGCTTAGCTGATGATTATCTGATTAAAAACGGGAAATAATACCGGTAACCAGCTTCAGGAAAGTGCTTTTCACCCGCTCAGCGGTTTCAATCACTTCGTCGTGGCTAAGCGGCTGGTCGAGAATACCGCACGCCATATTCGTCAGACAGGAAATCCCCAGGGTTTCAATCCCGGCGTGACGCGCCACCAGTGCTTCCGGAACAGTAGACATACCCACCGCATCCGCGCCCAGTGTGCGGATCATGCGGATTTCCGCCGGTGTTTCATAAACTGGGCCGGTCCACCAGGCGTAGACACCTTCGCGCATGGTCACGCCCTGCTCTGCGGCTACCGCTTTGGCGATACCGCGCAGATTTTTGCTGTACACTTCGCTGACATCCAGGAAACGCACACCCAGATCCGGATTATTCGGCCCGATCAGCGGATTATTTGCCGTCAGATTGAGGTGGTCTGTGATCAGCATCAGGTCGCCCGGGGCAAAACCGGTATTTACTGCCCCACAGGCATTGGTGATGATCAGCTTTTCGACACCCAGCGCTTTCATCAGACGCACCGGGAAGGTAACCTGATCCAGCGACACGCCTTCGTAATAGTGGAAACGGCCTTTCATCGCCACCACGGTTTTGCCGCCCAGCGTGCCGATAACCAGCTCATTGGCATGGCCGACAGCGGAAGAGCTGGCGAAATGCGGAATATCGTTGTACGGAATGCGGACAGCATTCTCCAGGGTATCAGCAAACGGTCCCAGACCGGAGCCTAAAATGATACCGATGGTTGGTTTAACAGTGATCTGCGCTTCGACGAACGCTTTGCTTTCTGCGATATCAGCGGTGAGATGCATTATTTATCTCCTGAATTTATCCGGGATGTAACAATTGATGAAATGTATGCCGCGATTGTAGATCAGATGTAAACACGGAAACAGGATCTTCTTCTCAATATGAGAAAAAGGATCCGGATACAATGATGAATAACAGACAGTGCCCCGTGATAAAAGGAGATTCGGGCTTATGACGTTATCCGGCATACTCAGTGAATTCCGGTTATCCAAAAACTCCAAAACCCGGAAACTGAAAACCCTCTGGCAGCTGATTCTGAATGACGGGCCGATCCGCGCGGAAACACTGTCAGAAAAAGCCAACATGAATGGCGCCACCTGTGCGCGGCTGCTGGATGAGCTGAGCAGACTGGGTCTTATCAGCGCGGCAGAACTGGGGCAATCGACCGGCGGGCGCAAACCGATTCTCTACAGTGTCAATCCGGACAGGGGGCGGCTCGCCGGGATTGAAATCAGCAATATCTATTCCACGATTGTGCTGCAAAACCTGAAACTGGATGTGCTGGCGACCTGCAAAATCAAAGCCGCCGGACAGGAAACGCCGCAGGTGCTGCTGGAGCGGCTGCTCACCCGGCTGTTATCGCTGCTGGAGGAGCATCACCTCAGTACGGATGATCTGCTCGGTATCGGCATTGCGGCGGATTACACCCTGCCTCCCAGCAGTGACCGACGCGCCATGAACGATTATCTGATCCCGTTACTGCGGGAGATGGCGGAAAGCCGCACCGGGTGTCAGGTGACTATCGGCAGCGGGGTGAATTTTGCTGCGCTGGCAGAATACCGGCTGCGCCACAAAGAGAGCCGCCGCCTGTTTTTCACAACCTGTGACGCGGAGATCCGCAGCAGTACCATTCTCAGCGAGCCTGTCCGCTTTATGCCGCCGGGCTCGGAAAATGCGTTCGGGCATATGACGCTCGATCTCCACGGCCGCGCCTGTGAATGCGGCTCGTTTGGTTGTCTTAATCAGTACAGTTCACTGGAAGCTATCCGCAAAACCGTGATTCAGCATCTGCGGCGCGGCAAAGCGTCCGTTATCACCTCGCTGGTCAGTGATGAGCAGGAGATTGATTACCACGTGATTTTTAAAGCCCTTGAGCTGGCCGATCCAATCTGTACCGATGCACTCGAAGAGGCTGCCTATTATTACGGTCTGGCAATCGCCAATACCATCCTCTCCTTCCAGCCGGATGTGGTGATCTGCGGCGGGACGCTGACCCCGAAACACACTTTCTTTGCCACTGTGCAGAAAACCGTGGCGCAAAAACTGGCCGGATTCCCGCAGATTAACACCCGGATAGTGCCCGCGTTTGATTCCTATGAGGTGGTTTCTCAGGGAGCCGGTGCAATGGTACTGGAGAGCCTGCTCAGCGATACGCCCTGATAATCCTCTGCCCGAGTTTTCCTGAACAGGTATCCGCATAATAACCTGCGCAGTGTCGCCCTCACTGCGCTATCTTTCCCTGAATCCGCCGTCAGCGTTATATACAGGATTGCCAAGCCGCCGGATGTCCGTATACTGCCGGTATTTTCATCAGAAAATAATAAAAACACCTGTTGTCTTTTAAAGGAAAACTATGTTTAAAAAAATCGCCCTTACCCTGATGCTGCTGGCCGGCAGTATGATGCTGACTGCCTGCGGCAGTGATTCCCCGCAGGATGTCGTTAAACAGTTCTACAGTGCTGTTGAGAAAAAAGATGCGGATAAAGCTTATGATCTGCTCGCCATCCCGGAAAAAGATAAACAGAAAAATGAGATGGAAATCAAAGGGAAAGTACAGATGATTGTCGGCGATATGGCGCGCCGCATTGAAGGTAACGGCGGCGTGGAAAGTACGGAAGTGAAATCCGTCGATATTGATGAAAACAACAAACGCGCAACCGTGATTCTGACCGTGAATTTTAAGGACGGCAAACAGAAAGATGAGCGTTTCCTGCTGACACAGGAAGACGGCGGCGACTGGAAAATCATCCTGCGCTGATGAGACACACACTCTGCGCCGGGCTTCTGCTCCCGGCGCTACTGACAGCGGCACTGCCGCTGCGGGCGGCAGTACCGCCGCCCGGCATTCAGAGTGGTGACCTGGTTTTCCGGGACGGCGGCGAAGCCATCAGTGAGATTGTCAGAAGTATTGACAGCAGCGGTTTCAGCCATGTCGGTGTTGTTGATATCACACCGGAAGGTACTTATGTCATTCACGCCACCCCGCAGGAACACCCGGGCGGTATCAGCGGTGTGAATCGTGACCCGCTTGATTTCTTTATTCAGCATGCCAAAGACGGACAGGTGACCTGGTATGCCGTACAGGCAGACAGTGAAAACCACCGGCGCGCCCGTGATAATGCCCTTGCGCGGCTCGGTACGCCTTTCAGCATCAACCCGCAGGACGGACTGTACTGCACGCAACTGGCGGCAGACGCCTGGCAGTCCGCCGGGGTCACGATTATCACCGGCAAAACCCGTCTGAGTTTACCGCTGGCGGAAGAACCGTTAATCTTACCGGAAAATATGACCCGCTCGCCGCAACTTCGCCGTATTCCGTAATACCGGCCTCTGTCCGGCAGCAACTGCAATACAGGGAACAACATGGAGTTAATTTTTCTGGGCACCGGTGCCGGTGTTCCGTCGAATGATCGCAACGTCAGCAGCCTGGTACTGGATCTCAAATCATTACAGCGCGGTCTGTGGATGTTTGACTGCGGCGAAGGCACTCAGCATCAGATTCTGAAAAGTCCGGTCAAAATCCCGAAACTGGAAAAAATCTTTATCACCCATCTGCACGGCGACCATATTTTCGGCCTGCCCGGCCTGTTATGCAGCCGCTCCATGGGCGGATGTGAGGAACCACTTACTCTCTTTGGCCCGCAGGGGCTGGCGCAGTTTGTTGAAACGGCACTGACACTCAGCGGCTCGTATCTGACCTTTCCGCTGGCGATCATTGAGATAGATAAAGAAGGCGTGATTTACGATGACGGGCAACTGAAAGTCAGCGCTTACTCACTTGAGCACCCGGTGATCAGCTACGGTTACCGGATTGAAGAACATGATAAGCCCGGCGCGCTGGATGCACAGCGCCTGAAAGCCGAAGGCGTGCCGGGCGGCCCGTGGATGCAGATCCTGAAACAGGGTGGCGAAGTAACACTGGACGATGGCCGGGTGATCTGCGGGGCGGATTACCTCGGCGAACCGCAGCGCGGACGCCATCTGGTGATTTTCGGGGATACCGCACCGTGCGAAAATGCGCTGAAACTGGCACAGAATGCCGATGTGATTGTGCTGGAAGCTACGCTTGACGGCACCATGACAGACAAAGCCAACAGCCGCGGACACTCTTCCACTGTGCAAACAGCTGCCCTGGCGCGGAATGCCGGGGTCGGTACGCTGATCGCCACCCATTTCAGCGGACGCTATAATGAAGAAGATTGTGAGCGCTTACTTCGAGAGTGTCAGGCGATTTTCCCGGCCACCGTGTTTGCCTTTGATCACATGATATACCCGCTGTAACCAGTCTGTCTCCGGCGTGATTATCACTGTTACACAGATTTTGATATAGTGAATGCTGTTCATTATTTCATTCACTGCCGGAGGTTTTATCATGCTGCCCGCCCACGAGTACGCCAATGATCTGATTTTATTTGCGCTGATTGTGGATTGCGGCTCCTTCAGTAAAGCGGCGGAAATGGCCGGTATCACCGGCTCCGTACTCAGTAAGCGGGTAGGACGGCTGGAAAAAGCGCTCGGCGCCCGTCTTCTGTACCGCACCACCCGCAGCCTCTCTGTCACGGAAAACGGCCGCGTGCTGTATCAGCATGCCAAATCCCTTACCGGCCAGGTTCACAGCGCCCTGCAGGCGGTCAGTGCCAATAGTGATGAGCTGACCGGGCTTATCCGTATGTCAGTGCCCACTATCTCCGGAGAGCTGGTTCTCAGTGATAGTGTGGCGGAATTTTGTGAAAAATACCCGAATGTGAAAGTGGAAATGCATCTGGAGAACCGGTTTGTTGACCTGGTGAATGAACGAATTGACCTGGCTATCCGCACCGGTATGATGAGTGACTCCAGCCTGATAGCCCGCCCGCTGATTGACTCTCACTGGGTGATCCTTGCCTCCCCCCGCTATCTGGAAAAACACCCCGCGCCGCAGAATCCGGAAGATTTACTGACACACAACTGCCTCACATACACCTATCAGCAGAGCGGGACCTCAAACTGGCTGATGCGCCGCCCGGACACCGGTGAAATCTATGAATTGCAGGTAAGCGGTAATATCGCGTTCAATAATGCCCGCGCCATCCGCAAAGCGCTGCTCAGCGGTCACGGTATCGCCATGGTGCCGCGCTGTATGGTGCATGAGGATCTGGAGGCCGGATTGCTGACCGAAGTCCTGCCGGGTTACAGCGGTAAAAAACTCGGCGTGTATGCCGTATATCCTTACACCCGTCATCTGCCGGTGAAAATCCGCCTGCTGATCGATCATATTCAGCAGTCATATCAGGCAATCCGTCCTTATTTCGGCTGACAGATTCAGGATTGTTATCTGTTCATGCCTGCGGATTAGTCGATTTTTGGAATTTCTCTATTGACCGTTATGGCCTAATTAATGTGACCCCGTCCTTTCATCATACAAATTAACCCATTAACCTACTGATAAATAACATTTTTTCATTTCCTTTCTTCACCTGATTTTCTGCCTTTTTCGTCATTTCCTGCCCGCACTGAATTGTTAAGAAAATGCAGCATAGATAATTCTTTTTGGTTGTGATTAAAATAATTCTGTAATAAAAATTTAACGAATCCTGCATGCAATATTAATTTTAAAACAATAATAATGTCAGAGGGCTTTATGGCTATTTTTTTCAGTCTTGCACCGATCGTGATGTTAATCTGGATGATGACAAAACGCCGCAGTATCCCTTCTTACGCCGCATTACCTTTCACCGCCGCCGTGGTGTTCTGTATCCAGCTGTTCTGGTTTAAAACGGATCTCACACTGCTGAGTGCGAATATTGTCACCGCCTTTATTTCTGTGCTGACACCGATCACCATCATTGCCGGGGCAATTATGCTCAATAAGCTGATGCAGGTGAGCGGCGCGGAAAATGTGGTACGCAGCTGGCTGGAAAATATCAGCCCGAATCCGGTGGCGCAGCTGATGATTATCGGCTGGGCATTCGCCTTTACCATTGAGGGCGCAAGCGGGTTCGGTACCCCCGCCGCTATCGCCGCACCAATCCTGGTCGGTCTCGGCTTCCCGGCCATGCGGGTTGCCCTGCTGACGCTGGTGATGAACTCCGTGCCGGTCTCGTTCGGCGCCGTCGGTACCCCGACCTGGTTTGGTTTTGCCAACCTCGGGCTGAGTGAGGAGAGTGTTTATCAGATAAGCCACTACTCCGCGCTGATCCACTTTGTCGCTGCATTTGTGATCCCGCTGCTGGCGCTGCGTTTTATTGTCAGCTGGCAGGAAATCCGCCGCAATATCGTGTTTATTCTGATCAGCGTGCTCGCCTGTACCGTGCCGTATCTGCTGCTGGCACAGGTCAACTATGAGTTCCCGGCGCTGCTCGGCGGAGCTATCGGCCTCGGGATCTCGGTGGTGACTGCCCGTGCCGGTATCGGCCTGACCCGCACAGAACAAAAAACAGAGAAAAAAGTGATCCCGTTCGGGCAGGTTATCAAAGCGATGACCCCGACCCTGCTGCTGATCGGTATTCTGATTGTTACCCGCATCCACCAGCTCGGCCTGAAAGGGCTGCTCAACAGCACTAACGTGATTTGGGAAGGAACAATCGGTTTCCTGGGCCATATCACGCTGAGTGATGCACTGATTGTCCACCTGAGCAATGTATTCGGTACCCCGGCGGCGGCAGACTATAAAACCCTGTACGTCCCGGCGCTGATCCCGTTCTTCCTCGTGGTATTTATCGGTATTTTCCTGTTCCGCCTGAAACGGACGCAGGTAAAAACCATGTTTGTGCAGACCGCACAGCAGACCAACAAACCGTTTATTGCCCTGTTTGGCGCGCTGATTATGGTAAACCTGATGATGCAGGGTGGCGAAAATGCGCCGGTTTACATTATCGGCCGCTCACTGGCGGGAGCCACCGGCGAGAGCTGGATCTACTTTGCCTCTTATCTCGGCGCACTCGGGTCATTCTTCTCCGGCTCCAATACCGTGTCCAACCTGACCTTCGGCGGTATCCAGCAGTCGATCGCGCAAACCACCGGACTGAATGTCAATTTAACCCTCGCGCTCCAGTCTGTCGGCGGTGCGATGGGGAACATGGTGTGTCTGAATAATATTATCGCTGTCTGCACCATCCTCGGTATTACCAACGCCGAAGGGTCAATTATCAAAAAGACTGTGGTTCCGATGTTTATCTACGGCGTGATTGCCGCCGTGATGGCACTGATACTGACCCTGTAACCGGGCACAGTGCTGAATTTGTTACATACATATACAGGTATTTAAGATGATTATTTCCGCTTCAACAGACTACCGGGCGGCCGCCGAATCCAGACTGCCACCCTTCCTGTTTCACTATATTGACGGCGGGGCGTATGCCGAGCATACCCTGAAGCGCAATACGGCGGATCTGGCGGATATCGCCCTGCGTCAGCGGGTGCTGCGCGATATGTCGTCTCTCAGTCTGGAAACTGAACTGTTCGGGGAAAAACTGGCGATGCCGGTTGCCCTGGCGCCGGTCGGGCTGACCGGCATGTACGCGCGGCGCGGTGAAGTGCAGGCGGCGAAGGCAGCGGCCAATAAAGGCGTGCCGTTTACCCTGTCCACCGTCTCCGTATGCCCGATTGAGGAAGTTGCCCCGGCGATTGAGCGCCCGATGTGGTTCCAGCTCTATGTGCTGCGCGATCGCGGTTTTATGAAAAATGCCCTTGAGCGCGCCAAAGCCGCCGGGGTCAAAACGCTGGTCTTTACCGTTGATATGCCGGTACCGGGAGCGCGTTACCGTGATGCTCATTCCGGGATGAGCGGCCCGAATGCCGCCATTCGCCGCGTGTTACAGGCGATGGTTCACCCGCGCTGGGCGCTGGATGTCGGCGTACTCGGTAAACCGCATGATCTGGGTAATATCTCGGTCTATCGCGGCGCACCGACCAAACTGGAAGATTATATCGGCTGGCTGGGGGCAAACTTCGATCCGTCCATTTCCTGGAAAGATCTGGAATGGATCCGCGAGTTCTGGGAAGGCCCGATGATTATCAAAGGAATTCTGGACCCGGAAGATGCGAAAGATGCAGTGCGTTTCGGCGCTGACGGTATTGTAGTGTCAAACCACGGCGGCCGTCAGCTCGACGGTGTGCTCTCCACCGCCCGCGCCCTGCCTGCTATTGCCGATGCGGTGAAATCGGATATCACTATTCTGAGTGATTCCGGGATCCGCAACGGCCTTGATGTGGTGCGGATGCTGGCGCTGGGGGCGGATTCTGTCCTGCTGGGTCGTGCTTTTGTCTACGCCCTCGCGGCACAGGGACAGGCGGGTGTCGAAAATCTGCTGGATCTGATTGATAAAGAGATGCGCGTGGCAATGACACTGACCGGTGCAAAAACCATCCGTGATATCACCCGCGACTCGCTGGTTAATCTGCCCGGCTGATCCGTTTTTTTACTTTTCAGCAAAAGCCACTCCCGTGAGTGGCTTTTTTGTTTTATGTGGTTTTCTTGTGTTAACTGCCCGATTAATTATGATCAAACTCACACAAAACAACATAAAGCAAAATAATTAGCTAATAATTAAACGGAATTAAATATAACAGAATTACCAAAAAACCAGCTGATAACACTAATAAATGGACACATCATCGCTATTTTCCCCGGATTGAATCAATTCAGTGATTATTTCATAAACAACGCATCCTATTTTGATGTGTTGATTTACGTTGTTATCCCAAGCAATATCAACAAAAAACAACAATAAGTCGTTACTTACCCTGAACCCCCTGAGGTCCGATTATGAAAAAAATTGTCATACTGGGCAGTAGTGGCGGGAACCTGTACAACCTCGGTGGTGCAGATCCTGAAAAACTTCTGAGCGAAATCTACACGCAATGTCAGTCCGCCGGTGTGTCTGTTGCCGCAGTGCAGTTTATTGCAGCACAGGCGTCGATGGATGTTGCCAAACCCTCTACCGCCGCCGCGGTGTATACCCTGACCGATTCTGATGCTGTACCTGCAATCACGTTCTCCGGCACCCTCGCGGAAGTGAATGATGCAGTGCGCGGCAGTGATGAACAGATTGCCCGGCTGATAGAACAGGGCGATATCGACGGCATCATTATTATGAGCGGCGATCCGCACAACGCCAACCGCCTGGCACTTCAGGCTGCGGCGGAAAAGAAAGTGCCGATCGCCGGTACCGGCGGTACCTCAATGGCCCATATCGCCGCCGCCGGTGCCAATGTGATTGCCACCTCCGGCACCACCGGTACCACCAGCAGAACCCGGGCGATTTCATTTATCTCCTCCCTGTGCAAACACTGGGGGATTAAATTCCGTCCGGTACTGGGCAGTGCAGGCAGCACCGGCGGGCCGTCTGATAAGAGCCTGCTTAAACGGATGAATATCCGCGGCATTATGATCCCCGCCCTGCCCGGCTTTATTGCCATGGCGATTGTGCTGGCGCTGAGCCACATCCCCGGGCTGGAAAGCCTGGATGCGATTTTCCAGCTGCTGCTTAAAGGATTGCCGGTGATTGTGGCGGTGATTGCCGCCAAACAGGTTTCCGAACTGGATGAGGTTTCGATTGTTTCCGGGGTTGTCGCCGGGGTGCTCTCGGTAGAGGGGGGGCTGATCGGCGGGATCGCAGGCGGGATTATGGCGGGTATTTTTGTCCGTTACCTGTTTGCCCTGTGCATCAGCTGGAAATTCCCGATGACCACTGTCAACATCGTGGCGGGCGGGATTTCCGGTCTGGCCGCCGGTCTTATCATGTTCTACTTCCTCAGCCCGCTGGCACTGCTGGCCGGTAACTACATCAAACTGGCACTGGAAAGCACCCTCGCGTTCAGTCCGGTACTGGCAGGTCTGCTGGCGGGTCTGGTTATCTGGCCTGCGATCCTCGGCGGTGTTTATCACGCGGTGATCCTGCCGCTGGTGCTGCTTGAGATGGAAAAAACCGGTGTCAGCTTCCTCGGCGCGGTGGATATGGTCGGGCTGGTGATGGTTGCCGCCGGTATTAACCTGGCAAACGTTATTGCCCCGCGTGAACGCAGTGAGGCCGCTGTCGCCGCCCCGGGACTGCTTATCAATCTGGGATTCGGCACCTTTGTGGAATCGGCGTATCCCTTCATGTTTGCCAACAAAATCGTGTTCGGCGGTGCCATTCTCTCCGCCGGGATCGGCGGCATGATGCTCGGCATGTTTAATGTCAAAGGGGTGGCGTATGTACCGGCGTTTGCCTCTCCGTTCTTATCCAGTAACGCACTTTACATGGCGCTGACCATGACCGTGATTCTGGTTTTAACCTGCGCCATTACTGTCATCGCCAACCGTTTCAGTGCCGTGACAACCGTGAAAGCCGCAGGCTGATGCAAAGACACCACAGCAAATAATAAGTGTGAAAAATATCACACGCCAACACCAGGGCTTTATGAAAACGGCATCTTCGGGTGCCGTCATACAAAAACACAAAAAAAGTAATAAGAGGTTGATATGTTTATAGGTGATATGAATAAAAAACGTGAACAGGCCATGGCGAAAGTCAGAAATGCTATTGCGCTGCACAACGGGCAGACTCTGCTCAGCACGGGTATCACCGGTGATGACGCGCGACTGGCGAAAGCAGTGTGTGATGCCGGGGTCAAAATGCTGGAGCCGAACCATCCGGCGCTGGCGCTGGCACGCGGACACCGTGGCGTGAATAACATGCACGCCGCCGAGCAGATCCGCCATGAAATTTCCACCGCGCAGATGGCGGAAGCTGTCAACGGTATCCGCAACGTGATCCCGGATGATGTCTTTATTACAGTCGGGATTGCCGGCGGATTCACCGAAACCATCCCGGTGCCGGTAACAGAAGAAGATATTTTGCAGATCGCCCGCGCCGGAGCGGACGGCCTGCACACCCATAAATCCACCTTTGAAGATCTGGCAGATATTGTCAGTCTCGCACACCGCTTCGGCCTGACCGTGGATGCTTACATCGGGCACCCGGACGATCTGCACACCTTCGGTATCCCGGCGGAAACCCCGGAAGAGGTCGCGGAAGTGGCGAAGAAAATGGAAGCCATCGGCGTGGATATGATCGGCCTGATGACCGGTATGAGCTACGAGGGCGTGGCTGCCGGTGAAATTCCGGAGCAGATTAAAGCCCGGCTGAAAGCGTTAGTCGGCGCGGTCAGCGTCCCGACACTGGCAGAAGGCGGTATTAACGTTGCCAATGCCAAAGCGTTTAAAGAAACCGGGGTGAATATTTTAGTGGTCGGCACCGCGATTGATAACGTGGTGTGTCAGGCGGCCGCACAGGTCACTCAATCCTTTATTCATCACAACTGACTGGATTTCCAATGCGGGGGCACGGCTCCCGCTGAGGCTTTTTATGACCACACTGGCTATCGATCTCGACGGCACACTTTTACATCCGGATAACCGTATTTCAGAGGGCAACCGCCGTGCACTGCTGGCGCTGCCGCCGGAAACGGATATTGTGATCTGCTCTGCCCGCCCGCTGCGGGCAATTTTGTCTCTGACAGACAGCGCCGGGCTGCTTCCGGTACTCCGGGCTATCGGTGCCTGTAACGGCGCGGTTATATATGACTGCCGCACACAAGCCGTTCTCAGCCGGACTGCCCTCTCTCCGGACGTGTTATCCGCACTGCAGCACCTGCTCACCACCGGCTGGCATGCTTTCGGGGAGGATGCGCTGCTCTGTCCGCCGGGGGAAATATCAGAATACACCATTCATGAAGCTGAATTATTCGGCCTGCCAATACAAACGCTCACGGCAGACGATATTTTCAGCCGGACAGATATCATTAAAATCACCCTGTGCGGGGAAACGGTATCCCTGCGGCAACGGGCTGACATTCTTCGCCCGCAGTTACCGGCGGAGATAAGCGCATTCTTTACCGATCAACACTATTTTGAACTGGTACCGGCATCCGTGAGCAAAGGACATACCCTGCGTATACTGGCGGAGTGCGGTATTCTCCGGCCGGGAACCATCATGGCCATCGGGGATCAGGAAAATGATCTTTCTTTATTTGCCGCAGCGGATCTGCGCGTGGCAATGGGCAATGCCGTACCGGCACTGAAGCAGGCCGCCGGATACATTACCGCTGACTGCCGGGAAGATGGCGTTGCTGCCGCACTTCGGCATTACAGGGCGGCATTTCGCAACGGCGCATAATGCGCTAATATTGTTCATGTTTACGAGTGTGATGAGAACGGTCATGAATCCGATAAAAAGAAAGGAATACATTCTCGATTTGCTGAATCAGCAAGGGGAAGTCAGTGTGCAGGATCTTGCTGATACGCTGAATGTCACCTCTGAGACGATCCGCCGTGACCTCTCCATTCTGGAGAAAGAAGGCGAGATCATCAAAATCCACGGCGGGGCGATGAAGAAAAAGAGTATCAGCGAAGGCAGCTTCGAACAGCGGCTGGAACTGAACCGTGAGGAAAAAATGATCCTCGCGCGCTATGCTGCCGGGCTGATTTCTGAGCATGACACACTGTATATCGATTCCTGTTCGACAACCCTGCTGTTTTCCGCGCAGTTACCGGCGATTGCGTTTACCGTTTTCACCAATTCCGCCCTTATCGCGGATAAAATTGCCTCGCAGAACCCGCTGGCGAAAGTGTATGTGCTGGGCGGTGAATACAGCCATGAATTCCGGGCCAATCTCGGCGTGAAAACCCTGCATGAAATTGACCATATTTATGCGGACTTTGCCTTTGTCGGCGCAGGCGGCGTGCGTGATGAAGGTATTCTGGTCAAAAGTGTCGAAGAAGGCATGATCGCACGGAAAATGCTGGAAAAAAGTAAACAGAAAGTCATCCTGGCCGACTCCAGTAAATTCGGCCAGCAGGGGATTTTAAAGATCGCAGAAATTGCCGTTATCGATAAAATTATCTGTGACGATAAATGGCAGAAAGCGCACGAATTCCGTGAAAAATATCCGGAAAAAGTGGTTATCGTGCCGTGATCTTACGGCTGTGCCGGTTCACGGTGATGGCCGGTCATCCGCCCGTCTTTCATCACCACATTGAGGCTGCCGTTATAAAACTCCGCCAGGAATACAGTCTCAGGATCATCAATGCCCTGCTGTTTCAGGCAGCCAGCCAGCCACTCCTCATCATGACCAATCTGTTCCAGCTCATGTTTGCGCGGCACGCCGTCCTTCATCACAATGACAGACGGCATCTGTGACTGGTCACAAATCACCGTCAGCTGACCGTCCGGCTCTATCTGCGCATAATATACATCACGGAATGAGTAGATCCCCTGTGCATGCATGCGGGAGGTGATATTCAGAATATCGATTTTATTGCGCTTCTCATGAATGCTGTCCATGATAAACGCCCCGTTTTTAATAATCGGGATCGGGTTACCGATAGTCACCGCCCGCAGTACACTGATATGTTTGCTGACCCAATTGATTATGCTGATAAAACTCACGCCCATCAGCAGAATAATAATATATTGCGTCAGCGGAATGGTATCACTGTAAATAACACCGCCGATAATGCCGCCCAGTACAAAGTTGCCGATAAAATCAACCGGTGTCATTTGTGATAATTGGGTTTTCCCGGAGATATTCATGTGGGTTAACACAATAACAAAACCGATGAGAAATTTAACGATAACCAGCAGATAATATGTCATGGTATTTCCTTACACTGACAAATGTCGATAACCAACTGAAATAAAACACATTAATGTGTTACGCGTATAAAACCACGTTCTGTATTGATATTACCGGATATTGTTATACTGCGGGATATTATTTTAGGGCGTTACTGATAAATTTCCCCCCGGTGCTATACAACCGGCGCTTCATTATTCTATGCTGAAAAGGATAACCCTGACAGAAAATTATATCTGTCAGCAGGCTGCCTGATTTTATTATATAATCAATAATCACGGACACGATGTTATCCGGTTATTTTACTCAGTATTGCTGAAGAGGAGTTAATCATGAAGAAAGCATTATTAAGTTCACTCATCCTTGCAGGGGTATTCGCACTGGCCACCGGCTGTGACGACAGCAGCAAAACCGACCCTGCGGCGCAAAAAGCACAGGAAGGCGCTGCGCAGATAAAAGAAGCCGCTGAACAGAAAACGGATGAACTGAAGCAGGATGCCAAAGACGCAGCGGATAAAACTGAGCAGAAAGCCGCTGAACTGCAACAGGATGCCACTGACGCCGCCGGTGATGCCAAAGAAAAAGCCGGTGCGGTGATGGCTGACGCAAAAGAGAAAGCTGCCGAAATCCGTGACAGTGCCGATGCCAAAGCGGATGAACTGAAAAAAGAAGCTGATGCCCTGCTGGCTGATGCCAAAGATAAAGGCGAAGACGCCAAAAAAGCCGCAGAAGAAAAAGCCGCAGAACTGAAACAAAAAGCGGATGACGCCAAAGCCGCTGCTGATAAAAAAATTGATGAGCTGAAACAGGATGTCAGCGGAAAATCTGCGGATGCTCAGTAAACCGGAACAGGTAATATCCCGTACCAATCCGTAAAACAGCCGCCAGCCGGAAACAATGATTGTTTCCGGCTTTTTTATTGTGTTATTTCAGGTAGTTTTCCGGTTTCCGCAAATAAAATTCACCGCAAAAAAGATCTCTTTATCCCGCCCAAATCCCCCGCGACTTGCCGCAGAGGGACATTTTTGGCACTATAATCCTCTTTTTTTCACCAACCGGGGTAATAAAATCTGATATCACCGCATTTTTCCCGCAGGTTTAGCCTGTATTCATCTCCGTTTTTTCTGATCTCCCGCTGACACTATTTTGCCGGGGTTTCTATTTGCCGCTGCGCAGCCGCGTACCGTTTCAGAAGGAAAATCTGACGCTTTGATGCAGTTCTCCCCTTTTTACTGCCGGCGTTATCTACAACTGATAAAAGGAATAATTCATGAGTCATCAGGACACTGAACAATCCGCAAAAAAAATGAAGATTAATCCGCCGGTTTTTTATATTTCGGCCCTGGTTATTCTCCTGATTGTCGGCTTTGCCGCCCTGTTTCCCCAGACAGCGGACATACACCTTAAAGCCCTTCAGACCAGCCTGTTTAAAAACGCCAGCTGGTTCTATATTCTCGCCGTCGCCCTGATTTTACTGAGCGTCACCTTTATGGGGCTGTCCCGTTTCGGTGATATTAAACTCGGCCCTGACCACGCCCGTCCGGCGTACAGTTATATTTCCTGGTTTGCCATGCTGTTCTCCGCCGGTATGGGGATCGGGCTGATGTTCTTTGGTGTCGCCGAACCGGTGATGCACTATCTTTCCCCGCCTGTCGGCACACCGGAAACGGTTGAAGCGGCAAAAGAGGCCATGCGCCTGACCTTCTTCCACTGGGGGTTACACGCCTGGGCTATTTACGCGGTTGTGGCGCTGATCCTTGCGTTTTTCAGCTACCGCCACGGCCTGCCGCTGACACTGCGTTCCGCACTCTACCCGATTATCGGTGACCGTATTTACGGCGCAGCCGGTCATGCGGTGGATATTTTCGCCGTGGTCGGTACGGTATTCGGGGTCGCGACCTCCCTCGGCTTCGGCGTGTTACAGGTGAATGCCGGGCTGAATCATCTGTTCGGCCTGCCGCAGACAGAAACCGTTCAGGTGGTGCTGATTGTGGTGATCACCTCACTGGCCACGCTGTCAGTGGTGTCCGGTCTGGATAAAGGCATCCGTTTTCTGTCAGAGCTGAACCTCGGCCTGGCGGTTCTGCTGCTGATTATGGTTGGTGTGTTAGGCCCGACCGTGCTTCTGCTGAAATCCTTTGTTGAGAACACCGGCGGGTATCTTTCCGAAATCGTCAGTAATACCTTTAATCTCTTTGCTTATGAGCCGAAGTCAGATGACTGGCTGGGCGGCTGGACCCTGCTTTACTGGGGCTGGTGGCTGTCGTGGTCACCGTTTGTCGGGATGTTTATCGCGCGGATTTCACGCGGACGCACCATCCGTGAGTTTGTTTTCGGCGTGTTGTTTGTCCCGGCGGGCTTTACCCTGCTGTGGATGACCTTCTTCGGCAATACCGCCATAGATCTGATCAAAAATCAGGGCGCAACCGTTCTCGCCACGGTGGTGAAGGAGGATGTGTCACTGGCACTGTTCCAGTTCCTCGAGTATTTCCCGTTCTCCACAGCGCTTTCTTTCTTTGCCATGCTGATGGTGATTGTCTTCTTCGTCACCTCCGCTGACTCCGGCGCGATGGTCGTGGACACTCTGGCCTCCGGCGGGGATGCACACACACCGGTCTGGCAGCGGATTTTCTGGGCAGGACTGATGGGCGTGGTGGCGATCACCCTGCTGCTGGCCGGCGGATTATCCGCCCTGCAAACCGTGACTATCGCCAGTGCCCTGCCGTTTGCGGTTGTGCTGCTGTTCTCGATTTACGGACTGATAAAAGCCCTGCGGATTGATGTGCATAAACGCGACAGCCAGCAGCTGGCGACCATTGCACCGACGGCAAGCCGCAATCCGATCCCGTGGCAGCGCCGTCTGCGTAATATCGGCTATTTTCCGAAACGTTCGCTGGTCAAACGCTTTATTGATGAAGTGGTATCAGAGGCGATGGAAATGGTGTCGCAGGAGCTGGAAAAACAGAGCACCCCGAGCCATATCGACCGCAGCCGCGACGACCGGATCACCTTTGAGGTCGATCTGGGGGATGATATGAACTTTATCTATGAAACCCGGCTGCGCTATTACAATCAGCCGTCCTTTGCCCTTTCCGGGATGACTGACGAGGAGAAAGATGAGGAGCACCGCTATTACCGCGCGGAAATCCATCTGAAAGAGGGCGGACAGGATTATGACATTATGGGCTGGAACAAGGAGCAGATTATTCATGACATCCTTGACCAGTATGAAAAACATATTCACTTCCTGCATCTGCTCGGCAAGAAATAAGTCTGTCACTGTAAAAACGCCGCTCACCTGAGCGGCATTTTTTTATTCTTCTTCGTTGCCGCGCTGCGGCAGTGCCACCAGGTCATCCAGCAACGCATAGAGCTGGCGCACCTTCTCCGGTGTAAACTGTAATTCCAGCGCCTGATAGCCGGTCTCCACTTCCGCCTGCACACGGTGATACAGTGCCGTGCCTTCGTCAGTCAGGGAGAGATAGAGTTTGCGCTGATCACTGAGCGGCTTGAGACGATGAATAATGCCCGCTTTTTCCATCCGTGTCAGAATGCCGGTCAGGCTGGGGCGCAGAATACAGCTTTTCTGTGCCAGGAGATGAAAATCGAGTGACGGGGTCTTAGCCAGTATGCGGATAATCCGCCACTGCTGCTCTGTCAGCTGGTGTGCTTTCAGGGTCGGGCGAAAGTAGCCGAGGACCACTTCACGGGCCTGCAAAAGGGCGATAAGTAATGATTCATGCATAATGGGTAATTTCTCCGCGATGTACTCACATCATAAACATCGACGTTATCAAAAAAAGGCGCCATTTTATCGGGAAAATGCGCAATCAGATATCCTCTGTTAGAATAAAAAGCATATCAGTCATAAAGACCCAAAGGACTCTCCTTTTATTAACGCTATATTAACAATAAATCAATGGTCTTCTGCTGATATCTCAGTGCCCTCATCACTTTTTTGAGAAAACGCAACGGAGCTCTCTATGTTCACCTCATCGTTAACCGATCCTTCCTTTTCCCTGCTGCGCACCGGCGGCTATATCAATGGCCAGTGGACCGATGCACAGGATAAGGCCACGTTTGATGTGACCAACCCGGCCACCGGCGGGCTGATCACCCGCGTCAGCGACCTCGGCGCACACGAAACCCGGCTTGCCATTGCCGCCGCCGAAAATGCCCTGCCGGGCTGGCGCGCCCTGACCGCCAAAGCCCGTGCGCAGATCCTGCGCCGCTGGTTTGATCTTGTTATGGAGAATCAGGAGGAACTGGCACAACTCCTGAGCCTGGAGCAGGGCAAACCGCTGGCAGAATCACGCGGGGAAATCGCCTACGGCGCAAGCTTTATCGAATGGTTTGCCGAAGAAGGCAAGCGCGTGTACGGCGAAACCATTCCGGCGACACAGAGCGGACAACGGATCGCCACTATCCGCCAGCCGATCGGGGTGGTCGGTGCTATCACGCCGTGGAACTTCCCGAATGCCATGATCACCCGCAAAGCCGCTCCGGCACTGGCGGCAGGCTGTACCATGGTGCTGAAACCGGCAGCAGAAACCCCGCTTTCCGCCCTGGCGCTGGCTGCACTCGGTGAACAGGCCGGTATTCCGGCCGGGGTGTTTAATGTTGTCACCGGGCTTGATGCGGCGGCTATCGGTGGTGAACTGACCACCAGCCCGGTTGTGCGCAAAATATCCTTTACCGGCTCCACCCGTGTCGGCAAGCTGCTGATGGCGCAGAGTGCGGAGACCGTTAAAAAGCTCTCTCTTGAACTGGGCGGCAACGCACCGTTTATTGTATTTGATGATACCGATCTCGATGCGGCGGTTGCCGGTGCCATGGCCGCCAAATTCCGCAACAGCGGGCAAACCTGTGTCTGTGCCAACCGCCTTTATGTGCAGGACGGTGTGTATGATGCCTTTGCCGCGAAACTGGCAGAGGCTGTCAGTGCCCTGCATGTCGCGCCGTACACCGACGAAAAAGCACAACAGGGGCCGCTGATTAATGAGGCCGCTATCCGCAAAGTCAGTGAGCATATCGCCGATGCGGTCAGTAAGGGGGCAACCGTTCTCAGCGGCGGGAAACCGGCGGTACAGGGCGGATTATTTTTTGAACCGACAGTCCTGACCGGTGTGACTTCAGACATGCTGGTGACCCGCGAGGAGACTTTCGGCCCGCTGGCACCGCTGGTACGGTTCCGGGAAGAAGAAGAGGCCATCCGCGCGGCAAACAACAGTGAGTTCGGTCTCGCCGCTTATTTCTACTCCCGCGATATCGGCCGGGTCTACCGCGTGGCGGAAGCCCTGGAAGCCGGGATGGTCGGTATTAATGAAGGGATTATTTCCGCAGAAGTGGCACCGTTCGGCGGTATCAAGCAATCCGGGCTCGGCCGCGAAGGCTCCCGCCACGGTATTGATGACTATCTGGAAATCAAATACCTCTGCTTCGGCGGGATCCGTTAATCCCCGCTGACCTTCTCCTGCGGCTGTCCTTCCGGCAGCCGCATTTTCTGACTCTCCCTTGTATTTTTCCCCGGCTATGATTAGACTGCGTATCATTCGCAAATAAGCAACAATTGCGTCACATTTTTTACCCCACCGGGAGTTGGTATGTCTTTGGATAATTCACAGCGTCTGTTGTTCCGCGACGCAATGGCGACACTCTCCGCTGCCGTCAATATTGTCACCACCGACGGCGATGCCGGGCGCGGCGGGCTGACCGCCACCGCGGTCTGCTCTGTCACGGATACGCCGCCGACCCTGCTGGTGTGCATCAACCGCAGCAGTGCGCTCAGTGAGGTGTTCAGAACCAACGGACGTTTGTGTGTCAACGTGCTCACCCATGAACATCAGGCACTGGCGTGTGATTTTGCCGGGATGACCGGCCTGAGTATGGACGCGCGTTTTGCCGGTGATCACTGGCAGCCCGGCGCGCTGGGACAACCTTGTCTGTATGGCTCGCTGGCCTGTCTGGAAGGTGTGGTGACTCAGGTGCAGGAAATCGGCACACACAATATCTTTATGGCGGAGATCCGCAATATTGATGTCCGCGACGAAGGACATGGTCTGATTTACTTCCGCCGTGATTTCCGCACTGTCGAAACCGGTGATATCCCCGCTGCTGCTGTTGCCTGATCCGTTTTCATTCTTATCATAATAATTCGTTAACATATCATGTGTTAACGAATTATTATTCATCAGAAAAATAACTGTTACATATTTTCACATTTAACTCTGCATCCCTCCGGACAACAGAATAAATAACCGCCAATCCGCTCAAATCACCATCAACAAAACCATTGAAGACTAATTATTGATGTCAATCTAATGAATTTTATTTCAATTATGATATTAATTATTACAGTAAGTGTGATCTGCCTTTGAGATGCTCAGCAGGCAATATATTAGTCTGAGCCCTTTGGCAAATACCCTGACAAATACGCAAACACTCAACCTTACGCAAGAGTTTATCTTTTAGCTTTGCCTCCGCGATGCCGGGAAGGCTTTTGCGTGATGAATAATTATTAATAAGAGGCATTAAACCATGAGTAAACCCGCGCAGGTTGGATTATTTAACCAACCTAAGCCATTCTTCATGATTTTTATCGTGGAGCTGTGGGAACGCTTCGGCTATTACGGTGTACAAGGCATCCTGGCCGTCTACTTCGTTCAGAAACTGGGATTCAGTCAGGAACAGGCATTTATCACCTTCGGGGCATTCGCCGCGCTGGTATACGGTCTGATCTCTATCGGTGGTTACGTCGGTGACCACGTCCTCGGGACCAAACGGACCATCATCTTAGGGGCCATCGTGATGGCTGTCGGTTATTTTATGACCGGCCTGTCTATCATGCACCCGGATCTGATCTTCTACGCACTGGGTACCATTGCTGTCGGTAACGGCTTATTCAAAGCTAACCCGGCCAGCCTGCTGGCAAAATGCTATCCGCCGAAAGACCCGCGTCTGGACGGGGCATTTACCCTGTTCTATATGTCGATCAACATCGGCTCCCTGATTTCCCTGGCGCTGGCACCGGTTATCGCGGACAAATACAGCTATACCGTCACTTATAATATCTGCGGTATCGGCCTGCTGATCGCCCTGGCGGTCTTCCTGTTCTGTCAGAAAATGGTGCGTAATATCGGTTCCGAGCCGGATCACAAACCAATGAAATTCGGCAGCCTGCTGGTGGTGTTAGCCGGTAGTGTGGCAACCGTCTTCCTGTGTGCATGGTTACTGCACAACGTGGTTGTTGCCAACTATGTGTTACTCGGCGTCACCGCTGTGGTTATCTTCTTCTTCTTCCGCGAAGCCTTCAAACTGAAAGGCGTTGAGCGGAACAAGATGTATGTGGCGTTTGTTCTGATGCTGGAAGCGGTTATCTTCTATGTGCTGTATGCCCAGATGCCGACTTCACTGAACTTCTTCGCTATCTATAACGTACATCACACCATTATGGGTATTGATGTGCATCCGGTCAGCTTCCAGGCACTGAACCCGTTCTGGATTATCGTACTGAGCCCGGTTCTGGCTTACTTCTACAGTAAAATGGGTGCACGCGGCAAAGACTTCTCGATGCCGGGTAAATTCACCATCGGTATGTTCTGCTGCTCTGCCGGTTTCCTGACCGCTGCCGCTTCCGGTATGTGGTTTGCCGATGCCTCCGGTCTGACCTCACCGTGGTTTATCGTTCTGGTTTACTTCTTCCAGGCAGTCGGTGAACTGATGATCAGTGCGCTGGGTCTGGCGATGGTGGCTGCGTTCGTTCCGCAGTACCTGATGGGCTTTATTCTCGGGATGTGGTTCCTGACCCAGGCAATGGCAACACTGCTGGGCGGTTACGTGGCGACCTTTACCGCTCCGCCGGAAGGCGTGACCGACCCGCTTCAGACTCTCGGTATCTACACCGATGTGTTTGGCAAAATCGGTATCGCAACGGCGGTTGCCGGCCTTATTATGTGGGCTATCGTACCGAAACTGAACAAAATCATGAAAGAAGAAAAAACAGCCTGATTGTGTTAACCGGTGCTGCTGCGGCACCGGTTTACCGTCTCGTTTGCGTAATGACACGCTGTTCTGCATAGCCCGGGTTATCCGGGTTTTTTATTATCTCCCTGCTCTGCTTTTCTGCCCGGTTTCACATTTTCCCGCACGCCATTTCTCAAATATTAGTATCCCTGCTATACGTTAATTAACTATTAATTAACAAATAGTCAATCACTTCATCATACAAAACCCTGCACGATCAACGGAGATAATAATGCGAACACCATGGCAAACACCTGTTCTTCTGCTCTCTCTGCTGCTTTCCCCGCAATTGTACGCTGCTTCCGAACCCGCCGCTGAAGCCCGCAACGGGATGGTGGTCTCTTCCCAGCATCTGGCATCACAGGCCGGTGCCGATATTCTGAAATCCGGTGGTAACGCGGTGGATGCGGCGGTGGCTGTCGGCTACGCTCAGGCAGTGGTGAATCCCTGCTGCGGTAATATCGGCGGCGGTGGTTTTATGACCCTGCATCTGGCAGACGGAAAAAATATTTTCATCAATTTCCGTGAGACGGCCCCGGCATCCGCCTCTGCGGATATGTATCTCGATAAAGACGGTAATCTGATCAAAGATGCCAGCCTGTACGGCTACCTCGCCGCCGGGGTGCCGGGAACGGTAAAAGGGCTCGATTATGCCCTGGAAAAATACGGCACCATGACGCGGGAGCAGGTGATGGCTCCGGCGATCAAACTGGCCCGTGACGGTTTTATCCTGACCCGCGCGGATACCGATGTGCTGGATACCACCACCGCCCGTTTTAAGCAGGATCCGGAAGCTGCGCGGATTTTCCTTAAACCTGACGGCTCCGCATTTCAGCCGGGCGACCGTCTGATTCAGACCGATCTGGCCAATACCCTGGAGCGCATTGCCAAAGAAGGCCCTTCCGCCTTTTATGAAGGTGATATCCCGCAAATCGTGGAAAAAGCCTCTCAGGCAGGCGGCGGTAAGCTGACAGCCAAAGATTTCGCAGATTACACCATTTCTGAGGTCGCGCCGGTCACCTGTACCTATCGCGGTTATGAGTTTATATCCGCCCCGCCGCCGAGCTCCGGCGGTGTGACTATCTGCCAGACCCTGAATATTCTGGAAGGTTATGATCTGAAAGCAATGGGCTTTAACTCGGCGGATTATATCCACACTCTGACAGAGGCGATGCGCCATTCTTATATGGATCGCAATACTTCCCTCGGTGACCCGGCGTTTGTGAAAAACCCGACCGAAAAACTGACCAGCAAAGCCTATGCGGAAGAGCTGCGCAAAGAAATCATTCCGGGCAAAGCCACCCCTTCTGCTCAGGTGCAGCCGGGTACCGGTCCGCATGAAAAACCGGAAACCACACACTATTCCGTGGTGGATAACAAAGGTAATGCGGTTTCCACCACCTATACCATCAATGGTCGTTTCGGTGCGGTGGTGATCCCGCCGGGCACCGGCTTCTTCCTCAATGATGAAATGGATGATTTCACCACCAAAATCGGTGAGAAGAATATGTACGGCCTGGTTCAGGGTGAGCGCAACGCAATTGCCCCGGGCAAACGTCCGCTTTCTTCCATGAGCCCGACCATTGTCACCAAAGACGGTAAGATTTTCCTGGTGCTTGGTTCGCCGGGCGGCTCACGGATCATCTCTATCACCCTGCAGACCGCGCTGAATATTATCGACCACGGCATGGCACCGCAGGAAGCCGTGAATGCGCCGCGTATCCACCATCAGTGGCTGCCGGATGAGGTGTATTACGAGCAGCGCGGTGTGTCAAAAGACTCACTGAATCTGCTGGATAAAATGGGTTATAAGATGGTTGAGCAGACACCGTGGGGCGCCGCCGAGCTGATTATGGTGGGATTACCGGGTGCCGCCGGGGTCAGCGCGGATTCTTCCGGCAATGATGCCGCCGTGTCCGGTAAGGTGCGGGAAGGTTATCTGTACGGCGCCAATGATGTGCGCCGCCCGGCCGGGGAAGCAGCAGGAGTCGAGTAATCTCCCGGCCGGATTTGTAAACGCAGCATGCCCTGTCCGTGACGGACAGGGCATTTTTTACGGCAACCCACTGATATCAATAATTAAATATTAACACCGTGCTGAGACGCTAATGCAGACAGACCACCGGCAAAGCCCTGGCCGACTGCTTTGAATTTCCACTCAGTACCATGACGGTACAGCTCACCGAAGACCATTGCGGTTTCTGTTGATGCATCTTCAGACAGGTCGAAACGGGCAATTTCACTGCCGTTATCATTATTACAGATACGGATGAAGCTGTTGCTGACCATACCGAAGTTCTGTTTACGGGCTTCCGCATCATAAATCGTGACGGAGAAGACCAGTTTTTTCACATCCGCCGGAAGGGTATTCAGGCTGATTTTTACCTGCTCATCATCACCATCGCCTTCTCCGGTGCGGTTGTCGCCCTGGTGTTCCACCGCGCCGCACGGGCTGGTTTTGTTATTAAAGAAGATGAAATGGCTGTCGGATAATACTTTTCCGTCGTCACCCACCATAAATACCGATGCGTCGAGGTCAAAATCCTGACCATCAGTCACACGCGCATCCCAGCCCAGACCAACCATTGCCACGCTCATTGACGGGGCTTCTTTGGTCAGGGAGACGTTACCGCCTTTTGTAAGAGAAACTGCCATTTCCGGACTCCTGCTGCGGGTTATAAAGAGGGCTGGTTATCAGCCCGCTGAAAAAATAATCAGGATGCGTTGATACCGTACTGCGCACAGACTGATGACAGACCACCGGCATAGCCCTGGCCGACAGCACGGAATTTCCACTCGGCACCGTGACGGTAGAGTTCACCGAACAGCATCGCGGTTTCAGTGGAGGCATCTTCGGTCAGGTCATAACGGGCGATTTCGGTATTGGTGTCATCATTGACCAGGCGGATAAAGGCGCCGGATACCTGGCCGAAGCTCTGACGGCGGGTCTGCGCGTCATGGATAGTGACCACGAAGACAATTTTGTCGATCTCCGCCGGAATCATATCCAGTTTGATGATCAGGGATTCATCATCACCATCGCCCTGGCCGGTGCGGTTGTCGCCGGTATGGGTGACTGAACCGTCAGATGAACGCAGGTTGTTATAGAAAATAAAGTCTGCATCACCACGCACTTTACCGGCGGCGGTCAGCAAAAATGCAGAGGCATCAAGGTCAAAATCCTGACCATCTGTGGAACGAACATCCCAGCCTAAGCCAATCAGGACGTTTTTCATTGAAGGGGCTGTTTTGCTCAGCGACACGTTACCACCTTTAGAAAGAGAAACGCTCATTTCACTTACTCCTTAGTTAAATCAGTGACGGGCGGCGGATAATTACTTATCCGCACTTTCCGTTTTTTCCGGGAAAACAAAGCTGGCGATAATACCCAGTGCCAGAACCCCGAGCACCACGAACAGGCTGCTGGCGGCCGAAATATGTAATCCGTGACCCCAGAGGCTGTCTGTCGCATTCAGACCCAGTTTCACCGCGATAAAGAACAGCAGCGCAATAACTGCTTTTTCCAGGTGAACCAGATACTGCTTCAGTGCTTCCAGGACAAAATACAGGGTACGCAGGCCGAGGATCGCGAACATCATGGCGCTGTATACAATCAGCGGCTCACGGCTCACGGCGATAATCGCCGGTACGGAATCAAACGCAAACATCACATCGGACAGTTCCACCACCGCCACACACAGCATCAGCGGCGTGGCATACAGAGCGGCTTTTTTACCGCGCCCGATAGTGACGTCTTTGTTCTCCGGTTTTGCCAGCTCGGCATCCACTTCTTTCTGAGTCAGCAGGAAGGCGTGTCCGCTCAGTTTCGGCCAGATCGGGAACAGTTTTTTCACCATCCGGTAAGCAATGTGCTGTGAGTAATCTTCAATCTCTTCCTTCTCTTCGCGGTTACGCAGCATCATGACGGCGGTCCAGGCGACGATCAGGGCGAAAATCACTTCCACATACGGCCCCAGGCTCAGCAGACCGGTCCCTATCGCCACGAAAATCCCGCGGAAAACAATAGCCCCGATAATGCCCCAGTACAGCACACGGTGGCGGAAACGATCCGGAACCGAGAACCAGGAGAAAATCGCCATCATCACAAACAGGTTGTCGACCGACAGCACTTTCTCAAGCGCATAACCGGTGACGAACAGGCTCGCAACCTCTGAACCGTGGTGGATATAGAGAAACCCGGCAAAACCCATTGCCACAGCAACCCAGAAAACAGACCAGATTGCCGCATTTTTCAGTGAAACCGGCTTATCGCCCCGGTGCATAAACAAATCAATAAAAATCGCACCGATTGCGAGGACGACGAAAACAGTGACTGTTTCCACCGGAAAACCGATATGTGTTGATTCCATAATTAACCCTTAGGTATAAAAATCAGAGACCGAATTCTGCCGGGTCAAACCCCAGGGCAGCGGCGATCTCTTTTACTGCTTTCTGCTCATCCTGATCGAAGTTACCGTCACTCTTCGCGACTGCAATCCCGACACGCACCGCTAACTGCGCTGCTTCCGGCTGATCCTTCAGCGCCAGGATATATTTCATGGTTTCACCTTTGCCGATTTCCATGTCAAAATCGAAACTGGTGACCAGTTTGTTGAAAAATGTAATAACTTCTTCAGTTTCAAATACTTTCAGTTCTTCGGACGATTTCAGAAAACCGATCATTTTCTGTTTTTCTTCCGCGCTGACCCCGTCACTGGAAACCGCGATACGCGCACAGACAGCGATTGTGCCTTCCATAAACTTACGGTTTCTGAAACGGCTGACCTGTTTTGTCAGCTCTTCACGGCCTGAATTAAACGCATTTTTGACCCGGTTAAGTATACTCATTGCTGTATCCTCACTTAAATTATTTCGACCCGGCTTTCCAGCGGAAACCCCACCCGAATGCTTCATCCATATCGCTTTGATTTTTAAAGAAACGGTTAAGGCGTTCGACTGTTATCGCCCCGTTCTCATTGACCAGCCGGGCAATCGCGCACATGGTGCGGCGGTCGTCCCCTTCTGTCAGCCGGGTTTCCACCGGCGGCTGCTCCGGTACAAAGACCGTCACCATGCCATCGGTTTTGTCCCAGCTCGGTACGCCCTGATAAATAAAGGCGTAGATGAGGATCTGACGGATATGTTTCCACTCGCCGCCGTTGATATGCAACCACTCACCTTCTGAAACCGCGCCGGTGCGATCATCACCCTGCAACTGAATAAACGGTTCGCGCCGGTAATCACCAAATGCATTACCCAGTGCCTGAATTACCGATTTCTGACCATTCTGTAACTCAACGAATGCGCCCAGATCCAGGTCAATCCCTTTGTTACCGCCACCGAACACATTACTGAGAAAGCCCCCGGAACGGCTGTTCTGAGCATCCCGGTGCCAGTTCAGATTAATGCGGATTTCACCGAAGTTATCCCGCTTGCTCAGACTGATTGACGGCTTTTCTTTGCTCAGCGATATCTTACTTAAACTGATTTTGCTTTCTGCCGGTTTTGGTGCAGGCGATGGTGCCGGTGCGGATTCTGCCGCCACATCCACCCCGAAGTGTTCCGCCAGCGGTTTCAGTCCGCCGTTGAAGCCTTGGGCAACAAAACGGAATTTCCACTCATTGTTACGGCGGTACAGTTCACCAAGGATCAGTGCCGCTTCCTGACGACCGGCGGTATCCACAATGCCGCTGAGCCGTTTTTCGCGATCCGCCTCAACCTGAACTTCCAGGCTGCGCAGACCGGCAACAGTCTGTCCGCCGTCACAGGTAACCACAAACGCGACTTTCTGCACATCCTGACGCAGACGGCTGACATCCACCGTAAAGACGGTATTGTTGCCGTTCTGCTGCCAGCTGATGGTGTTGTCATCATTCTGCGGCTGGCCGTAGAAAACCATATCCGGATCGCCCTGCACTTTGCCGTCAGCATACAGACGGAATGCAGAGGCATCCGCCGCCGCACCGGACAGCACCGTCACCCGCAGTGTTTTCAGCGGAACGGGCGCATTCGCCCCGGGCGTCATGTTCATCAGCGCACCACCGTACTGACGATGTCAGAAGACATGTCGTCAATCGTGCGGCCGCGGCATGCGGTACCGTGTGCGGTAAAGTTCCACTTACCACCGCTGCGGCACAGGGAGGCGATCACGATACCGGTGTGTGAGCCCTGCTCATTCAGCTGATAACGCACCAGCTCTTTACCACTCTGATCCAGCACACGGCAGAAAGCATTTTCCACATCATTAAATGTCTGACCACGGAAGCTGTTCACCGTAAAAGCCAGATATTCGGTATTCTGCGGCAGACGGTTAAGATCCACGCGGATCACTTCATCATCACCGTCACCCTCGCCGGTCAGGTTATCCCCTTCGTGGATCACGGATTTACAATCTGATTTCAGTTTGCGGAACCAGATGGTGTCGAGAATACGACCGTTTTTATCCAGCAGGATGCAGCTGGCATCCAGATCAATGGAATCGTTACCGCCGCCGAACAGCGAACCGAGAAAACCTTTCTTTTTCTGAACAGGATCCCAGCCGAGACCGAAATGCAGCTGATTTAATGCGGCAGATGCCTTGCTGAGAGATACCGTCTGATTTTTCGTCAATGAAACCATATTTTCATTCCTTAAACGGGAGATAAAACCCGGCAACAGATGCTGGTGATAATGAATTTTAAAAAATCATATCATGACGGAGTTCTTTGGCAAGATATATTTCGATATAAATTAATAATACAATTTAAACATATAGTTACCTTAAAAATAATGATATTGAAAATTATAGACAATGTCGGATTTTGTCAGCGGATTGTCAATCAAAACATAATCATAATATGATTGACATGTTAATTAACCCTAAATAAACTCGCTCCTAATCTATCGGATAAAACAGAACAGGAATAAACAATAATGGCGCATGCGATCTGGCTGACGGAAGGGCTCTCCTCCCAGCGTGATCTGATCCGGAATATCAGGCTGTTCGCGCAGACATTACAGGCTGATCTCACGATCTTTGCCTCTCACCGGCATCCCCGTCACGAGATCCTGTCAGAGGCGGATTATTCCCTGACTGAACCGGCTGACGATAACGATCGGCTGGCGCTTATCCTGTCTGTTACGGAAAAATACAGTATTCAGGCAATCCATGCCGGGCGGAATACCGCGTGGTTTGAAACGCACAGAAACACTATCACAGCTGCCGGCACCCGGCTGATAACCGGTGTCGCCTCTCTGTCTGATTACGCCGTGGCGGATGATAAAATCCGCTTTGCTGCTGAGATGGCATCACACGACCTGCCGGTTGTGCCTTCTGTACCGGTTACCTCTGCGGCGCAGTTGCGTGATGCACTCACCCGTTCCCCGTTTCCGGGTCTGCCGCTGTGCATTAAACCGGTTCAGGGCATTTACGGTGCCGGTTTCTGGCAGTTTGATGACAATGCACAGCCGATGGCCATGTTCACAAACCCTGAACGGCGGCTCACCACACCGCAGCAGTATCTGTCCGCCCTTGAAAGCGCGAAAAAATGCGCCCCGCAGGTACTGATGCCTTATTTGCCCGGCCCGGAGTATTCCGCAGATATTCTGGCTGATAACGGTGAAGTGCTGGCTGCTGTTGCGCGGCGCAAAGAGGGTTCCCTGCAATACCTTGAACATGACGGCGCCGCATTTGAACTGGCCTGCGCCTGTGCGCGGGTAATGAAGGCCGATGGGCTGGTGAATGTGCAGACCCGCCATGACCATCACGGGCAGCCGCTGCTGCTGGAAATCAATATGCGACCGTCCGGCGGTATCGGTTATACCGCGCTGAGCGGGGTGAATCTGCCGGGCCTGTTTGCCCTGCACAGTATCGGGCTGCTCAGTGCGGATGAGGTCAGAGAATATGACCGCACTGCATTTCGTCCGGCAATTGTCCGCCCGCTGACCGAAGCCGTCAGCTACCCGTCTGCCCTGAACAATGCAATACACTGAGGTCACTATGCCCGGTTTTACCCGTCCCGGTTGCCACCGGTTCACACTGACAACCGGCACGCTGGAAGTCCGCAGCGATGCCACCCCGGAAACGCTGGATGCGCTGTTCGCAATAGCGGAGCGGCGTAACCCGAAACGGGCATTTCTGTTTGTCAGCAAAGTGCTGGGCCGCCATATCCCGGTGGAGCCGGAAATTATGCGTGGTGTTTACCGCCGCCTCAGTGAGCAGTTCCCGCAGGATCTGCCGCAGCCGCTGCTGGTTATCGGTATGGCGGAAACCGCTGTCGGTCTGGGAGCAGGGGTATACAGCGAAATCCGCCGTCAGTATCCGGAATCCCTGTATCTCTCCTCCACCCGCCATCCGGCGGACGGCGAACTGCTGTGTGAATTTAAAGAGAATCACAGCCACGCCACCGATCATCTGCTCTATTTCCCGGCCGATCCGCAACTGAGAACCCGGCTGCAACAGGCAAAAACCCTGGTGCTGGCTGATGACGAAGCCACCACCGGCAATACGTTTACCAATCTGCTGACCGCACTGTATGAAAGCGGGCAGCTGCCTGATTTACAACAGGTTGTGACTGTCACACTGACTGACTGGCGGGAAAGTCCTGCCGCCGTTCAGCACGGTCTGCCGTTGCGGCATGTCTCTCTTGTCAGCGGCAGCTGGCACTGGGAAGCGGATCCGGATGCGCCCCTGCCGGAGATGCCGGATGTGAATGTCAGCGCGGCGGGAGCCGTGCCAATCCGCCGTCCGCAGACACGGGTACGGCTCGGTCTGCATGATCCGCACACCGATTTTGGCTGCACGATGACGGCAGCACCCGGTGAGCGGATCCTGGTGCTCGGTTCCGGGGAATTTGTCCGGGAACCGTTCCTGCTGGCGGAACGGCTGGCAGAGGCCGGGGCTGATGTAAAATTCAGTGCCCTGACCCGCTCCCCGATAGCCCCCGGCGGTGCTATTGAATCTGTTATTTCCTTCACGGATAACTACGGACTGGGGATCCCCAATTATCTCTACAACGTGGCACATCAGTCATTTGACCGCATTCTGCTGTGCACCGAAACGGATCCGGCGGCGTTTGATCCGCAGTTATTACAGGCACTGGCCCGCTGCGCGCCGCTGACGGAGGTAATTTATGACGACTAAACCGGTGATCCTGAGCGATCTGGATGACACCCTGTTCCAGACAAAGCGCAAAATGACGCAGGAGCAGGCACTTACACCGTTCCGCGCCGGTGCCGTTGACCGCACATTGCAGCCGCGCAGTTTTATGACCGAAGAACAGTCTATGCTGACAGACTGGCTGCTGGCACATGCCGATCTCATTCCGGTTACAGCACGCGGGACGGAAGAACTCCGCCGTGTCACTATCCCGTTCCGTTCGTATGCGATCACCACACACGGCGCGGTGATCCTGCAACCGGACGGCTCGCCGGAGCCGGTCTGGCAGTCTCAGATGCTGGCCGCCCTCGCCCCTTACCGTGAACGCCTGCTGTCACTTCAGCAGTTTTGTACTGACATGATGGCCGGGCGCGGTATTGATGCCCGGGCGCGTATTAATGATGAATACGATGATGTACCGGTCTATCTGGTGATGAAGCACACTGACAGCACCCGCACAGCGGAACTGTATGCCGTTGCCGCAGAGATTGAACAACAGTTTCCGGCGGACGGGTTTTACATCCACCGCAACGGCAACAATATCGCCTGGCTGCCGGACCCGGTGGAAAAAGGCCATGCTGTTACGCACCTGCTGGCGTTATTACGGGCAGAGCGCGGCACTTTTCCGGTTATCGGCCTCGGCGACAGTCTGAGTGATTACCGCTTTATGAAACACTGCACCTGGTTCGGGATGCCGTCCCGCTGTCAGTTTGCGGAGGCGGTCGCCGCCCGGATTTTCAGTGAGGTATCCGATGTATAATTTCCCTCCGTTCTCAGGCAGTTATCTGCCGGATGATGTGCAGTTTCTGCTCCGGCCGGTTACCATTGATATGACCCCGGTGGATGTGAAAGAGCAGCTTATCCAGTCCGGACAGAAGCACTATTCTGATATGCTCAGCCAGGAGCCCGCCCCCACGGACTGGCATCTTGATCTGTTTAACCGCGCACTGAAAAAAGGCGCCCCCCGGCTGGCACGGGATGTGAGTTCCCTTGCCCGCACACTGGGTGATTATTTTGCGGATCAGCCGGTTGTGCTGGTCAGCCTGGTCCGCGCCGGTGTACCGTTAGGCGTGATGCTGCATCAGGCGCTGCGTGATGCGGGAAAAACCTCACACCATTACGGCATCAGTATCATCCGCGATCGCGGTATTGATACGGCGGCACTGGAATGGATCGAACACCATCACGGCACCACCGGTATTGTCTTTGTTGATGGCTGGACAGGCAAAGGCGCTATCACCGGTGAACTGATCCGCTCTCTGAAAGACAGACCCGGCTACCCGGCCGATCCGCGTCTGGTGGTTTTGGCCGATCCTGCCGGATGCGCCTGGCTCTCCGCTGCGGATGATGACTGGCTGATCCCCTCCGGGATTATGGGAGCCCCGGTTTCCGGGCTTATCTCCCGCTCAGTCTGGTCAGATACCGGCCCGCACGGCTGTGTGCATTGTGAGCACTTACAACCTTATGAGTGCAGCCGGACACTCACCGATACCGTTGCGGCCTTACGCCCTCAGTATACGGCTGTCCCTGCCGCCGCCTTTCCCGATCCGGACACCAAAACCGCACTGCGCGAAAAAAGCCGCGCGGTGATCACTGCACTGGCTGAACGCTGCGGTGTCACCGATCTGAACAGAATCAAACCCGGCATTGCCGAAGCCACCCGCGCCGTTCTGCGCCGGGTGCCGGATCATGTCTTTGTGCGTGACTGTACAGAGCCGGATGTGGAATTACTGCTTTATCTCACCCGTCAGAAAGGGATCGCTATCACGGAAGCCGGCGACGCCCTCGGGCAGTACCGCGCCGTCACTATTATCAGGAAGGTATCACCATGACCCGACGTCTCTCCCCGTGGAATTTAGGGGCCTCACTCTATATGCCCGCCACCCGCACCGATATCACGGATGTGATTATCAGTAATAAAATCAGCGGGCTGCGTTCACTGATTATCTGTCTGGAAGATGCGGTCAGTGAAGCGGATATCCCGCAGGCACTGAATAATTTACAGAGCATTATGGCCGCGCTGACAGCGGAGAAACAGCGTGCCGGAAACCAGAACTGGCCGCTGGTCTTTATCCGCCCGCGCAACCCGGAAATGGGATTGTGGCTGCGCGGGCACTGCGACCTCAGTGCCGCTGACGGGCTGGTACTGCCGAAATTCACACAGAAAACGCTGCCGGTCTGGTGGCAGGTGGTACAGGATACCCCGCTGTGTATGATGCCGACCCTGGAAACAGAAGAAGTCTGTGATGTGGTACAGATGCGCGAGCTGGCACAGGTACTCAAATCCCATCCCTGTCATGACAAAATCATCGCACTGCGTATCGGCGGAAATGACCTGATGAATGTGATCTCCCTGCGCCGCCCGCGCCATCTCACCCTGTATGACGGCCCGATGGGTTATGTGATAAAAATGCTGGTCTCTGTATTTGCCCCGCACGATTTTGCCATGACCGCTCCGGTCTGCGAGCATATTGATGATCACGATGTCATGACGCGGGAGCTGGCGCTGGATATCGCTCACGGACTTACGGGCAAAACGGCGATCCATCCGAATCAGGTGGCGGTGATTGAGCAGGCACTGCGGGTCTCCGCCGATGAGCACGCGGATGCACTGCGGATCCTCAACTCCACACAGGCGGTATTCAAATCACAGGGAGCCATGTGTGAGCCGGCGACACACCGGCGCTGGGCATCGGCCATTCTGGCCCGTGCCCGGGTGTACGGGATCGCACAGCGAAAAACGGACGAACAGCCGTTTAAAACACAAAACGGCTGAAACTGAGGACAGAAATATCATCAGACTGAATATCCTGCACTATTATATCTGAATACCTTGATATATCCTGACCAGCTGATTAAATAGAACTGTTATGCGGAACCGCTGTTTCCGGCATAACAGCTTCTCTGTCTCTTTGTTTTTATACAGGTGTCCCCAGACTATGCAATTAAGCACACGACAGGTTCGTTTATTCACCCTGGCAACCCTGCTCGGTGCCGGAAAACCGGTTCCGTCAGATGAAATCCTGGCGACACTCCGCTGCTCAGAGGCAACTCTGACCCGTACTTTCAAAGAGTTACGTGATACCTGGTCGGCAGAAATCCGCTACCGCAAAGCCTCACACACCTATGAAATGACTGATCCGGGCACACTGGATCGCAAAACACTGAAAAAGATGAGTGAAGAGCTGGAGAGCCATAACGGGCAGAAATCGGTGTATTACTGCGGGAAGGTGTCACTGGATAAAGAGAAGAAGAAAGCGGTATCGCTGTCACTGACCGGCACAACAATCCGGAAAATAGCGCATTTATCCATGCTGTCCGGTAAAACCCGCAGTGACGCGGTAGAGATGCTGGTCAACCTTCATATCGATGAGTTAATTGAATCGATAATCCGGCGAAATGAAAGTCAGCAGAAAAAATAATCCGTAAAAAAAGCCCGGTAAAATACCGGGCGATTTTATTATTCACGCAACAAATTACAGAACGTTAACGCAGTTCAGCTCTTTGAATGCTTTTTCCAGACGTTCGATCATTGTCTGCTGACCGGCACGTAACCATGCACGCGGGTCATAGTATTTTTTGTTCGGCTTGTCTTCGCCTTCCGGGTTGCCCAGCTGGCCCTGCAGATAACCTTCGTTTTTCTGATAGTAGTGCAGGATACCTTCCCAGGTTGCCCACTGAGTATCGGTGTCGATATTCATTTTCACCACACCGTAACCCACAGCTTCTTTGATTTCTTCTGCAGTGGAGCCGGAACCGCCGTGGAAAACGAAATTCAGGCTGTTGTGCGGCAGGTTATATTTCTCAGAGACGTAGTCCTGAGAGTTACGCAGAATTTTTGGTGTTAACTGCACGTTACCCGGCTTGTAAACGCCGTGTACGTTACCGAATGATGCAGCGATAGTGAAACGCGGGCTGATGGCATTCAGTTTTTCATAAGCGTACGCCACGTCTTCCGGCTGGGTGTACAGAGCGGAGTTATCGAGGTGGGAGTTATCCACGCCGTCTTCCTCACCACCGGTGCAGCCCAGTTCGATTTCCAGGGTCATACCGATTTTCGCCATACGGGTCAGGTATTTGCTGCAAATCTCAATGTTTTCTTCCAGTGACTCTTCTGACAGGTCGATCATGTGAGAAGAGAACAGCGGTTTACCGGTTGCGGCAAAGTGTTTTTCACCGGCATCCAGCAGGCCGTCTAACCACGGCAGTAATTTCTTCGCACAGTGGTCAGTGTGCAGAATGACCGGCACGCCGTAATATTCCGCCATCTGATGCACATGATGCGCACCGGAGATAGCACCCAGAACCGCAGACTGCTGACCTTCGCCTTTAAAACCTTTACCGGCGATAAATGCGGCACCACCGTTTGAGAACTGAACAATAACAGGCGCACGGACTTTGGCCGCCGCTTCCAATACGGCGTTGATCGAGTCTGTCCCGACGCAGTTTACCGCTGGCAGTGCAAAATTATTCTCTTTGGCTACCGCAAAGATTTTCTGAACATCATCGCCAGTGACGACACCGGGTTTTACAAAATCAAAAACTTTAGACATATCAAATTTCCTGTATTGGTCTTTCGGAAGTTGTCACGGGCAGCTCACACTGCCCGTTGTTGTCATCTGATTATGACTGTTACTGTTTTGCACGTTCTTCGAGCATGACAACGGCAGGCAGTTTTTTGCCTTCGACGAATTCCAGGAATGCGCCGCCGCCGGTAGAGATGTAAGAGATTTTGTCCGCAATGCCGAATAAGTCGATAGCCGCCAGGGTATCACCGCCGCCTGCGATAGAGAATGCGTCACTGTCAGCAATGGCGTTAGCCACGATTTCAGTCCCTTTACGGAAGTTCGGGAACTCAAACACGCCTACCGGGCCATTCCACAGAATGGTTTTGGCATTTTTCAGGATATCAGCCAGGTGCTGTGCGGATTCATCACCGATATCCAGTACCTGTTCGTCATCTTTGATGTCATTGGCTGATTTCAGCACCGCTTCTGCGGTTTCTGAGAACTCAGTCGCCACACGGACATCAACCGGTACCGGGATATCACAGCTGCTGAGTAATTTTTTCGCTTCCGGAATCAGGTCATCCTCATACAGTGAACGGCCGACATTGTGCCCTTCCGCTGCAATAAAGGTGTTGGCAATACCACCGCCGACGATGATCTGATCCGCGATTTTGGACAGAGAGTCCAGTACGGTCAGTTTGGTGGACACTTTAGAACCGCCGACAATCGCCACCATCGGACGCGCCGGATTATCCAGTGCTTTGCCGAGTGCATCCAGTTCCGCCCATAACAGCGGACCGGCACAGGCAACAGGTGCAAATTTTGCCACGCCGTGAGTCGATGCCTGGGCGCGGTGAGCCGTCCCGAATGCATCCATCACGAAAATATCACACAGTGATGCATACTGTTTTGACAGGGTTTCGTCGTCTTTTTTCTCGCCTTTGTTAAAGCGGACGTTTTCCAGTACCACCAGCTCACCGGCATTGAGTTCAAGGCCGTTGAGGTAATCTTTTTCCAGGCGCACCGGGCAGCTCAGTTTATCTGCCAGATAATCAACAACCGGTTTCAGTGAAAACTCTTCGTTGTATTCCCCTTCAACCGGACGGCCGAGGTGAGAGGTCACCATGACTTTGGCACCCTGTTTCAGTGCGGCTTCGATTGTCGGGAGCGAGGCACGGATACGTGCATCAGAGGTAACTTTGCCATCTTTGACAGGAACGTTCAGGTCAGCACGGATAAAAATACGTTTACCCGCCAGATCCAGATCGGTCATCTTAATTACGGACATGGTGAATCCTCTTGTTGATTCTCTTATCAGTTAAATTGTGTTCAATTTTCTGCCGGGGCACGCCGTCCCTCAGTGAAAACCAGCCTCAGCCATTGCCAGAGTGGTATCCAGCATACGGTTCGCAAAGCCCCATTCGTTATCGCACCAGACCAGCATTTTTATCAGATGCTGTCCGCTGACGCGGGTCTGGGTACCGTCAACGATAGCACTGTGCGGATCATGGTTAAAATCCGCCGAGACTAACGGTAACTCTGTGTAGTCCACTATACCACGAAATGCCCCTGTCGCTGCGTTTTGCAGAAGGCGGTTTACATCCTGCGTGGTGACATTACTTTTTACGGTGACGCTCAAATCAATCGCCGTCACATTAATTGTAGGCACCCGGACTGAAATCGCCTCAAAATGATCTTCAAATTTCGGGAAAATCCGCCGGATCCCCGCAGCCAGTTTGGTATCCACCGGTATGATGGAGTGCCCGGCCGCCCGCGTGCGCCGCAAATCACTGTGATACGCATCAATCACCGGCTGGTCATTCATCGCCGCGTGAATGGTGGTCACTGTACCGGACTCGATACCGAATCCCTCATCCAGTAATTTTATCACCGGAATGATGCAGTTGGTGGTACAGGAGGCATTCGATACAATGTTATCCTGCGCCGTCAGTGTGTCATGGTTAACACCGTAGACAATGGTGGCATCCAGGTCGTTACCGCCGGGATGGGAAAACAGCACTTTTTTCGCACCGTCAGCGATATGTGCCAGCCCGTCATCACGGGAGCCGTACACGCCGCTGCAGTCCAGCACCACATCCACACCCAGTTCCGCCCAGGGTAACTGATGAATATCCGCTTCATGCAGGATACGGATAGTGTCATCACCGACTTTCAGTGTATTTTTATCTGTCAGCTGTACCGGTTTAAAAAAGCGCCCGTGGCTTGTGTCATATTGAAGTAAGTGTGCAATACCTTCGGAATCCGCCAGCTCATTAATAGCAACAACGGTAATCTGCGTGTTACGCCCGGTTTCATACAACGCCCGCAGCACACTCCGCCCGATTCGCCCAAACCCGTTGATTGCAATTTTTATTGTCATAGTATCCTCAGAAATAGCCAAATTATCAGCGGACTAAGAATAACGAACTCACGGGTTTTTGTACGGGGTATTTATCATAGAAACCGTAATCTTTTTTATCCTTTACGGCACAATCATAATACCCTTACTACTGAAACGGTTCAGCTTAATGAAGACAGGTTATGCTAAATGAAAAAAGATCGCAAGACAGTCAGAGGAGCAAAAACAAAAAAAGCGCATTCGGTCAAAAAAACCGGAATGCGCTTTCAGAATCTGTATCAGCAGATTATTTCAGCAGGGCTTTCGCCTGAGAAACCACATTTTCAACAGTGAAACCAAATTCACTGAACAGCTGACCGGCTGGTGCAGATTCACCGAATGAATGCATGCCGACAATGGCACCCTGCATACCGGTGTATTTGAACCAGTAATCGGCAATACCCGCTTCGACAGCAACACGTGCAGTCACGGCTGACGGCAGAACAGATTCACGGTAAGCGGCATCCTGTTTGTCGAATGCATCGGTGGACGGCATGGAAACCACCCGCGCTTTACGGCCTTCGGCTGTCAGCTGCTCGTATGCTTTCACGGCCAGTTCCACTTCAGAACCGGTTGCAATCAGGATCACGTCCGGCTGACCTGCGCAATCTTTCAGGATATACGCCCCTTTTTCGATATCTGCCAGCTGCTGCGCAGTACGCGGCTGCTGTGCCAGATTCTGGCGGGAGAAGATCAGGGATGTCGGGCCGTTTTTACGCTCAATCGCGTATTTCCAGGCTACCGCAGATTCCACCTGGTCACACGGACGCCATGTGCTCATGTTTGGTGTCACGCGCAGGCTGGCGATTTGCTCAACCGGCTGGTGAGTCGGGCCGTCTTCACCCAGACCGATAGAGTCATGAGTGTAAACGAAGATGCTGCGGATCTTCATCAGAGCCGCCATACGCACCGCATTACGGGCATATTCAACGAACATCAGGAAGGTCGCGCCGTAAGGAATGAAACCGCCGTGCAGGGCGATACCGTTCATGATGGCAGACATGCCGAACTCGCGCACGCCGTAGTGAATGTAGTTACCCGCTTTGTCTTCATTGATTGGCGCAGAGCCGGACCACATGGTCAGGTTACTCGGTGCCAGGTCAGCGGAACCGCCCATAAATTCAGGCAGCACTTTACCGAACGCTTCCAGTGCATTTTGTGATGCTTTACGGCTGGCAATGCTGGCCGGGTTGTCCTGGAGGTTCTGAATGAAGGCGTTTGCGTCAGCTTCCCACTGTGCAGGCAGTTCACCGTTTACACGGCGGCGGTATTCGCGGGCCAGTTCAGGGAAGGCTTTTTCGTAGTGAGCGAATTTCACATCCCACTCAGATTCAGCGGCAGCACCGGCTTTCTTCGCATCCCACTCCGTGTAGATTTCCTGCGGGATTTCGAACGGCGCATACGGCCAGTTCAGTGCTTCGCGGGTAGCGGCGATTTCCGCATCACCTAACGGAGAGCCGTGTGCATCCGCAGTACCGGCTTTCTTCGGTGAACCGAAACCGATAACCGTTTTGCACATCAGCAGGGATGGTTTGTCAGTAACCGCTTTGGCTTCTTCAACGGCTGCTTTGATCTGGTCAGGGTTGTGACCGTCAATGCCGCGTACAACGTGCCAGCCGTAAGCTTCAAAGCGTTTGGCGGTATCGTCAGTGAACCAGCCCTGAACATTACCGTCGATGGAAATGCCGTTGTCATCATAGAAGGCAACCAGTTTACCCAGCTTCAGGGTACCGGCCAGAGAGCAGGCCTCGTGGGAGATCCCTTCCATCATACAGCCGTCGCCCATAAAGACGTAGGTGTGATGATCAACAATATCGTGACCCGGACGGTTGAACTGCGCCGCCAGTGTCTGTTCCGCAACAGCAAAACCGACTGCGTTTGCGATACCCTGGCCTAACGGGCCGGTGGTGGTTTCCACGCCCGGTGTGTAACCGTATTCAGGGTGACCCGGCGTTTTGGAATGCAGCTGACGGAAGGCTTTTAAGTCATCCACCGATACATCATACCCGGTGAGGTGCAGCAGGCTGTAAATCAGCATTGAGCCGTGGCCGTTTGACAGCACAAAGCGGTCACGATCACTCCAGTGCGGGTTTGACGGGTTGTGCTTCAGATAGTCGCGCCACAGTACTTCCGCGATATCAGCCATGCCCATTGGTGCGCCGGGGTGTCCGGAATTTGCCTTTTGCACCGCGTCCATGCTCAGGAAACGAATCGCATTAGCAAGAGTTTTACGAGAGGTCATTGTCTACTCCAGGTTCGGATAAAAAGCAGATACAGGCTATTTTCGCAGTGCCGCGCACGGATGGCAATCCTTATCACCGGTCAGAGGCAAAGGGTCGGGGCTGAAAAGGCAACAATAAGACGTCAGGCGAGGCGTGTCTGAGGACAGAAAAATACTTCGCACAGGCGGCATTTTCGCTGACTAAATCGTTTTAGCACCAGGTATTGCGCAACAGCGGAAGTGACCTATTAAACCCGATTACCACAATGAATAGCAAGCGGAAATACCGCATTCTGTGCGCTTATCCGGCGGATGGCGGGAGTTTCCTGCCGGCAGCGGAAAAATTCCGCTTACCGGCAGACGAAGATATTACGGTTTCTCTTTTTTACCGATGACACTGTCAAAGTTGAATAAAAGATTCAGCACGATAGCCAGAACAAAGGTCACTATCACGCCCTGGGAAAGAATAATCCGCAGCATTTCCGGCAGCTGAGAAAGCGCTTCCCGCTGACCGTTAAACATCAGCCCGACACTGACTGAAATCCCGACCACCATCATATTGCCCATTTTGGTCATATCGACGGATTTTGTCAGTGTGTCTATCCCCGCCACAGTAATAAAGGCAAAAATCACCAGGGTTGCACCGCCGAAAACCGAAGCGGGGATCATGGTCGCAATTGCGGAGAATTTGGGAATAATGCTGAGGATAATCAGGATCACGCCGCTGCACGCGGTCACATAACGGCTGCGCACACCGGAAATAATAATCACCCCCGCGTTGTTAATAAAGGAGGTCAGCGGCGTACAGTTAAACAGCCCGGAAATGGTCACCGCCACCCCTTCCCCGCGCATCGGGGAATTCAGGGCATTACCTTCCATAGAGCGGTTGCACAGACGGCCGACAGTGGAGAAAGTACCGACAGAATCCAGAGTGGCCATAAAGGTACCGAGGAACATCAGAATAATGGCGGTCAGATCAAACTGAATGCCGTAATGGGCGGGACGGACAAACGAAAACCACCCGGCGCTGCTCACCGGACCAAAATTGACCATATCCATCACCACCGCCACCAGAGTGGCCACGATCAGACCGATAAGAATCGACATTTCCCGCAGCGCGCCTTTACCGAAGCGGTTTAACAGCACAATCACCGTGATAGTCAGCACGCCGAGAAAAATACCGGCCGGGTCGCCGTAGGAGGCATCCCCCGGATAACCGACAATGCCGGAAAACGAAACCGGCAACAGGGAAACACCGAGCATAATAAGATAACAACCGATCACTATTGGTTTGAATAAGAAAGCGATTTTTCCGTACAGCGGCGCGAGAAAGAACAACAGCACACCGGAAACCAGTGTCCCGCCGAAAACATAAGGCAGTGATTCAAGTCCCCCGCCGAACCGCGAGGCGATAATAAAAACCGGCGGCATCGCCACAAACGAGGTGCCGAGGATCAGCGGCAGACTGACACCGACATATTTGGTGATACTCAGTGACTGGATAAGTGTCCCCACGCCGGAAACAAAAATCGCGGCGGCAATCAGCAGGGTGGTATCTTCCTGCGACAGTTTCAGAACCTGGGAAATTACTATCGGCACGGCAATGGTGCCGGTAAACATGGCAAAAATATGCTGAACAGCATACGGAAACAGTTTCCGCATCGGCATCATTTCATTGACTTCATCACTCCCGGTGTTTGTTTTCATAAATACAACCTCTGTGATTGGTTTTATTGTTTTTACCGGCACAGCGGCGACGGCCGCGCAACCGGTTACGGAAAACAAACAGCAAGATATGTGCCAGCACCTGAACATTATTTATTCACATAAAGTATGAGTGTGGTCACAACGTATTATCAAAATGATAAGAAAGGTAATAGCGCGGGATGATAATGATACAGGGTGATTATGCAGCGTAAAAACAGAAAAGCCCTGACATTGTTGTCAGGGCTTCTGTAATCTGGCGGAACGGACGTCCGCTTACCACACGTTTAATTACGTCTGATTCAATACAACATATCCATTATTATCAATGTATTATGTATATCTTCATTCCAATTTACTATAATTGAATCCTTTCTGTTCCAACTGCTGATGGCATACCCGATGGCATACCAAAAGGCACACCCGATTTTCAGGAATTCATCATTATGGCCTTATTAACAAACGCTAAAGCGAAACATATACAACCCGGTGACAAGCCATTATCTCACGGAGGAGTTACCGGACTTTCACTTCACCCATCCTCTGCAAAAGGCCGGGGAAAATGGGTTTTACGTTATGTCAGCCCCGTCACCGGAAAACGACGGAATGCCGGACTGGGTACGTACCCGGATATTTCAGTTGCAGAGGCTTCCCGTCTGGCATCTGTTATGCGCCAGCAGATCACTGACGGACTTGACCCGCTTGAGCTGAAAAAATCAGCTGAACTGACACCGACAGTACCTACATTTGAAGAAGCAGCCAGGTTACTGCATGCTGAATTATTGCCCGGCTGGAAAAACAAAAAACACGCGACTCAGTGGATAACCACGCTGGAACAATATATCTTCCCTGTCATCGGCAAATCAGCGATAGATACAGTTACGCCTGCCGATATCGCCTCAGCACTGTCCCCGGTCTGGCTGACCAGGGCTGAAACAGCCTCCAGAATCAAACAGCGTATTCACGCTGTTATGCAGTGGGGATGGGCTCACGGATACTGCACTGCTAATCCTGCCGACGTCGTCACGCATCTGTTACCCCGGCAGGTCAGTGCGCATATCCGTACAGAGCATCAGCCAGCCATGCCCTGGAAAAAACTACCATATTATCTTGCAGAGTACGTCAGAACAGACGAAAGGTACAACGTCACCCGTGCCCTGCTGTTATTTGTTATTCTGACCGCATGCCGTTCCGGGGAGGCCAGAGCCATGCAATGGTGTGAAATTGATTTCCGTCAGCATATCTGGACAATTCCTGCAGAAAGAATGAAGGCGAGCCTGCAGCACAGGGTTCCCTTATCTCAGCAGGCTGTGGATTTGCTGCATAGTCTCAGAGGACTGCATGACACCCTTGTTTTTCCGTCACCGAGAAAACAGGCCATCCTCACTGATATGGTTCTCACTTCGTTTTTGCGCCGGACACATGCTCCCAGTGACAGCCGGGGGCGCACGGCGACAGCTCATGGCTTTCGTTCAACATTCAGGGATTGGTGTTCTGAGCATGGCGTGCCCCGCGACCTGGCTGAGAGAGCGCTTGCGCATACAGTGAAGAATAAAGTGGAAGCGGCTTATCATCGTACAGACCTGCTTGAACAGCGGCGACCGGTGATGCAACAGTGGGCTGATTTTATCCTGCCGCAGGAATATCTGAAACAATAAAATAACACTGATTACATCCCCCGCATTGTTATCTGAAGCAGATCACAGTTATATCAGCCAGAAGCATGATAATTTTTTACAATACTGGGATTGACACTCTCGTATTTTAAGGAATTTGATATAATGAATGAATATGAACCAATATTCCGTAGTACATGTGAGTTTTATCTGAGATCATTACATTCAATTTCAGCTAGCTACTTAGCTGAAAATAAAAGTGATGAAGAAATAAAAATACTTACTGATAATTATATAAACAAATATATTGAATTATCACTGGATCAGGAGGAATTCGATAACTATTATTCTGATGTCAATTTCCATAATGTAATTGAACTAAATAATAAATTATCACTCGATTTATCAGTTATGTCATATATACGGGCAACGCAGTTTTACGCAAAAAATGATTTTAATAATGCAAGTATGCACATTAATGAGGCTTTATTCCAAATCGGATTATTGCATGGTTATTACCTTCAGGCATTATATGAAGAGCGATCATCAGAGCGCATGTCAAAAGCTGCCTCCGAAACCGAGAAAGCAAAAAACAGCAGACGAATTAAAAAGGAAATTTTAGATTATCTGAGTGAGAATGCCAGGAGATATCCCTGGACATCAATTGATGATTGCATACCTGAACTTATCAGTATGCTGACGGAAAAAGCAAAAAACACCCGGGAGTTTACAATAAATCCGGATACAATACGCGCTAATATTAAAAAATGGGCACGTAGCTCATCAAAAAGTGAATCTGACCGGGAATTTCAGGAACAGTTAGCTGAATTATTTTATCCTGCATAAGTGCTCACCCGGTATTTCGGACGAATACCGGGTGAGTTATCTTAACATCGGTCTTTTTTTCTTTGTATCAGCCAGTCATTAACTTCAGACTCATCCCAGCCAATAGATTTTCCGGATAATCTGAAAGGTCTGGGAAATCCGGTATTATACCTTGGAGAATCCCGGTTCAGCCAGTCATATAACGTTGACCTGGCTATCTTCAGTTTCTTTACCATATCCCCAACACGGAGAATAACCGTAGAATCACTCATAAAAACCTCCTGTTTACTGGTACGCAGAAAGGTTACATATCATTTTGTTTCCACACAACATTTTATACTTTTGTAAAAATTTACACATGCATAACCGAACAAAAAACAACCAGTCATTTTGGTGTAACGAAGCTCTGGTGTTATCCGGTAAATGCGGTATCATAAAAAACTGATTGATTTATTTGGTCATTCTGAAGAGGCAATCACATGACAGCACAAACACTACAGATAAGTGAAACACAATTTAAAGTATACCGGCGCTTATTCAGGGATTTATTGTTTTCTCACGGCCATACAATATGGCCCGGCTATGATATCGAAATTGTACTCAATAACCACATTGAAAAAAATGAAGCGGAAATTTTTGCTGAAGATGATAAATGGCTCAATGAAAAGTGTACCGATTTCAAATCAGGTTTGAGTACTAAAGAGCCGGTTAAAACAGCAACAACCTACGCCTTATTTTTATACTGTAAATCCAAAAAAGAATTTCTTAATAATTATCATGAGAAAGCAATAAGCAGCATAAGTGAAGCACTTTACTATCTGGGATATAGTTGTGGATTACTTTCCTCCACACCAGAAATATGTTTAAACGCAGCGTTTCGTTCTGATTACACACTGTCCTCTGATGACCCAACCGTAATAAATGAACGGAAGATAAAAAATGAAATCATTATTTTCCTCAGAGAAAATATACATTCGTATCACTGGCAGACATACAAAGATGCATACAACGATATTCTGAAAATGCTTATAAACAATGCCCCAAAATCCGGTTTTACATTCACACCACAAACACCGGTAAATGTGACTGACTGGGGAAATCCGAAAAGACCGGACAGAGATTCAAAATTTTTGGCGCAATTATCTGAAATATTCAGTTCGTCAAAATGAAGCCCATGAATCCCTGAGTCTGTACTCTTAGCAGAGATATCATCAAGACGGCCAAAACACGTGTTTTTCCGGAATTTCGTCCATGAACACCACTGATGGGACCGGAAAATAAGCACGGGTATATCTCGCAATGGGCTATCCTTCAATTGACCCGCTCCCCGTTGATTAAGACATCGCAATATTAGTACTGCCGGTTGCTTGCATGTTCTGACAACAGCAGACTGATCCGACCAGGAGCCCCGGGGGGACAACAAATGTACGGAATGCTTCTCAATCTAAAATTAAAAAGGGGTTCTGCGTCATAATCCCGGACTTTCCGTCCGTCAAAATTATCCTCTGCTCCAGACTTTCATACTTTTATACCCGAATAAATGGATAATATTAATCTGGCACCCTTTACGGATACCCGTAAAGGGTGCCGCTACACTGTTATTTTTTTGTTTGATACTTCTGCATTTAATCCGCTGCAACCAGCAGGCATCCTCCGGAACATCCGCATGTCACTTTATGGCCTTCCAGGGCAACCGGTATGCCGTTTATTTTCATCAAACTGTCACCTTCCGCAATTGTCCCCGTCTGTTCACACGACGGGCAATACACCGGGTCCCCCACACAGGCAATCCCCTGCGTTTGTTTCGCAACAGAAGAGCCCCGGAGAACAGTACCTCCGGTATTGGTGGTGTCATTTTTTAAAATGATCTTACGACCATTCACAACACTACGCATGACGTTGCTTCCTGTTATCAAACTTTGCCAGAATCTGCGCAACCTGTTGCTCAAAATCGTCGGGAAGCGGATTTTTACCAAATGACAGGAATGGTTTACGCGCCTGATAATCCGAGGCTGAAACAGCATCACGTCCCTGCTGCATATAGGCATTGAGGAATGTAATAAAACGGTGGTTTTCGCGGTCCGTACTGGTCAGAAAAGCCGAATAATGCGAGACATTCGGCCGGAAGAGAATTGTTTTCAGTTCACCGGATTTCTGGTCAAGACCATAAAGTTTGATAGCGGGCATTTTACCGGCTAACCCGATTTGCGCCTCTTCATAACGGGTTACATATACTTTTCCCATGCCGTAGCTGTACAGAATACCCCGTTGCCTGTCAGCAATAAGGTGTGCCGGAGGAACAAAGAAAGCCAGATACCCAAATAGCCATAACGCCCCCGGGAAGAGGATAAGCCAGCCTATAACAAGGTATTTACCATTCTGACTCCCGGTAAAAAATTCACCTGAATTATAAGCTTTAATATATTCCCACCAACTTATATCTTCTTTACCAAAATATGGTTCGTATGATTCAATCATCATAATTGTATCAGGATGCAAATTGGTTTTATTTGTATATTTTTTTTCTACATACTGAACCATTTGTACTATAGATTTTTTTTTGCCCTGATGATTATCAATAAAACCAAATAGTGTATAACACGCCATAATCAGGATAGCGATAAAAAAAGGAATTATGTTGGTTAACTGACTGTTACGTTGCGGTGAGTTAATCACACAACGCTGCTCATTTACAGCATCCAAAAACACCAGTTTACGGGGGGCTAAAGGGTCATCATAGGTGTGACTTTCCCCGGTTAATAATGTTGTCTCCAGCTGCTCAGGATGCCTGGTTGCGGTATATAAACTGGTCATGCGGTGCCCTCTTCATCAATACAACCATAGATTTTCTCTTCCGGGTTATTATCCCGGTAACGTAACGGGGCGATATCCCCGTTAAGCCGGTCAACCAAATAATACCAGTAAACGGAAGGTATCTTTTCCCTTACCGGACTCCCCATAAATACAGAGGTATAAACTTCAAATTTCAGCTCAAGGTCACTATTACCGGATTTCGCTTTTTTGGCTGTCTCTCTGTTTCTCAATGTGGTTTCCAGTGCATTTTGCAGTGCGGATTCAAATGCAGCATTGAATTTTTTGTTCTGCGATGCCAGATACTGAATACCGCGACGTGTGACAACCTTATCACCGGGTTTTGCGGGTCTGTCTGACGGATTAACAGGCAGGGATTTTTTCTCAGCCAGCTGATACTCAATATCAGAGAGACCGTACTGGAAATTCGATAACTTAAAATGGTACTGAATCATATAATGTACCACGCCGTAATTTATTTCATTACGGGGAACATTCGGATTCGGAACGGCTTCAACCTTAAGTTGTGAGGTGAAAAATAAATTTTTAAACTCCTGAATCTCTATCTGATAATAATTTTCATAATCATCGAAAAAATTAATATATTTCTCCATTTGTTTTATTTTTGATGATGGCCTTGTAACGTCTGTATTGTTACTTTTCTTATATCCCCCGGCAAAATATTTATCACCATTTCCCCAAAAACATTTCTTCAGTAAATTTTCAAAGTCATCAGTTTTAAACCAGTGATAAACAGCCGATCCAATTCCTATCAGGACTGCACCAATGACTACCAGCTCCCAGGCAAAAGCGAAAAGAAACAGTGTGGTGACACTGGTTATTTGTGTTAATCCTAACCCAGCCATACCCAAAGAAAAAACCAATGAGCCAACAGCTTCTGTAATTTTAGCCGAACCGGTAATATTGTTGCCGTCCATAAATTCAGCTGCCGCTTCCGCAACAGGTAGTGCAAACCCCATAAATGTAACGGTATATCCGAAAAGTTTCATGCCGGCTTTACCCAGCTCCGTTTTTATTTCAGGAAGTGTTATTTTTGTCAGCAACCGCTGAAGGGGCGGATAGGTAATAGTCGAGGAGTATCCCGGCGCAGCTTTACGGATATTAATTATTGCATCCGCCGTGCTTAACAGATTGGCAACCATCTGTACCCGGAAAAGATTAGCTGCGGCAACATGCAACGGGGAATTGAGCTCAAACTCTTTTGTTCTGGCCACAACACTGAGTTCAATAATGCCGCTGATAAGCGCAAAAACTTTCTCACCGAATTGAATGTGCTCCATCAGTGACTTTTTACCTTCAGGCAATACCGTTTTATGAAAATCCGTTATCAGCCCAAATTTTGCCGTCGTTATCACCGGTGCTGAGCCCGAGGCCTGCAGCCGCTTATCCCAGTCAAACATCTTTTTCATTTCGTTCGCAACCGGTTTTAATGACTCAGATTTGGCGTTCAGTGAGTTCATCCACACTCTGAATGTATCCGCCCCCAGCGTATTCAGTTTATCAACACTCAGTGTGACACCGTAATAGGCTAAAAATGCAGGCAGCACTTTACGGGCAAGAAAATCGATGCCTGCTTTGCTGATACGGCGGACCTGGTTCCGGGCCTCACCGAGCATCGGATGGATTTCGGCATAAGCATAGCCGAGCACATCCCAGCAAATCATAACGGCGGACTGCAATACAGGCAGCACCCGCTTCTTAAATACGGTCAATGCCTCACTTTTTATTTCATCTTCATTCAGTACGCTGAGAAAGCTGGTCATAAACGATACCCAGATACTGCTTTCTTCCGTATCAGCGGAGAACAGGATATCAAGCTTTGCACGCCCGTAAGCGGTGCTGTTCAGCGGTGTCAGAAGCAGTTCATGTAACTGACTCCAGGCGTTAAGCTCATCCAGAAATCCGGAATGCGGGAAATCCCCTGACTCATATTGTTCCTGAATTAAAAATGCATGGTCAAGATAGTGTTTTATTCCTCCCTGCCGGGAAGAGACTGCCGGATTTGTCAGAAAATCATAGTAAATCTGAATGACATTATTTTGTAAGGCTTCAAATTCCTGATAACCTTTATCAATTTGCGGCCAGTAGGTTTTCCAGCCGGGCACATCAATATGCTTGTTAAACTTTTCCGCTAACTTCTGTCCTGCCCCGGTTTTTGCCATTTCGTCACTGCTGAACTGTGTTTCTAATACCGAAAGGTACTGACCGATTTTGTTGGGATACTCCCAGTGATGCTGAAACATGGCATAGGATGTGGTGACAAAGGAATACAGAGATAAGATATCTTTCTGATACCCGACCGGGTCATACAGTGCAACAAGGCAGCTCTTTTCTTCGTGATCAAGAAATTGCTCTATCTGATTTAACAGCCGGTCTGTTGTTGCTGTTGCACTGCTGAGGGCGGCGATATGTGAGAAATACTCTTTAGGCAGCGGATTGCCAATCGCCCTTGTGTGTTCGGTAAATACCGAAAACTGCTGCTCCTCTGCTTTGTACTCCTCAACAAGATGTTCAACATGCTCCTCACTGAGCTCAAGCGCATGCGGATTATGGCTGAAATCAACCACATTGATTTTCTGCATAAATGCACGGCGGTAAGATTCATCCGTTTCTATTTTATTTAAAACATAATCAGACAGAGGAATGTCGCTGAAGATGAACGAAGCATTGATGACATCTTTTTTTACCGGCAGATAAGGATACTGACAGGATTGTTCCTGCAGTGTATTGTCCGATGCACAGCGCAGACAAGGAATAAACCCTTCTTCAGCATCACCGGCCTCTCTCGCTTGTTGTGCTTCCGGCGTTATATCATCATCAGTATAAACATATCCGTCATCATAATACCGGACGATATGTTTAAAAATCAGCAGTTGCCCCCGGGAGTCTGTCCGGGTCGGGAATTGCCCTTCCTCAAAAACATAAACCCAGCCGGGTCTCAGTAATCTGACAGAAAATCCCTTTGTTTCCGCCATTGAGGATGCCGTCATCAGCGTTGAAACCTCCGGCGGCATCGCTGCCGCGGCATTTTTATCCCCCGATAAATTCGAATAGGCATAGCGCACCGGATAGACAGGACGGTGTTCATTCTCACACGGGCAAATCACCGCATCTGCCGGTAAATTACGCGGCGCGGCCTGATTAACCGCCTCCACCATTTTACGGAGGTGTTTCTCTTCCGGGGTTAAAACATCAGAACTGACATGTTCAGTCATACGGGGACTCCCTGCGCCTGTATACAAAAGGCATAACAATGATAGTTAAATAACACCTGGTTGTGCTGATAAGGCCGTGCATGCTCACAGGCACGTTCCCAGAGCGCGGTATCGTGACGGCACAGATAACGGGCGGATAACCGGTACATTAACGCCTGCATCCGGGTGACCCCCGCCAGAAAGCTCAGGTTGGCTTCACGGATAAGATAACTGCCGGAGACGGTTTCACCGCCGTCCTGTTCCGGCGCGGACCCGGCACCGTGCTGCTCAATCAGCTGCCGGGTTTTTGCCAGGGTACTCATCAGGGTCAGCCGGGCATAATGACCGTAAAGCCGCTCATTGATAAACAGCGCTTCGCGCCGCCCCGTACCGGTAACACCGGCAGAAAAGGTAATGGTCACCCCCTCCGGATATGCCGGGCTGTACCCCGCAAAAGCCGTCACGCCCCCGGCGACACTGAGCAGCTGCCCGTGTGTCAGTGATTCTGCAAAGGGAATAAAATGGCGGACATCATAAAACCGGAAAAAACTCCAGCTGCCGGTGACCTGATTTCGCAGATACGTCATCCTGCGTAGCTGCCGGTGCATTTCCGGAAAGGGTTTGCTGCTGCTGATAAAAAATCCGGCGGCGGCTTTATCCGGCAGGTTCAGACAATGAGCCAGAAACTGTTTCCCCGCACGATCGGCACTGATTTGCACCAGATACGGCGCACGGTCGGCAAGACTTTCCTGCGTTTCCCCCTGATACAGCGACTGCCACGGCAGGTGAGTGCCGAGCAGCACCGGAACAAGGTGCTGTCCGGTCTGACGGTGATATTCACCGCTGTCGATCACCGCAAAAAGCGGGATACCCGGGATAAACCCCGGCGGGCCCGGCTGATAATGAATATCACCGTTTTCCGACGGCAGCGGGCAGGTCAGATTATGTTCACCGGTTAATACGGCGGGCAGTCCCTCATCATGCTGGCGGATAACCTGCCGCAGTAACGGTAACTCCGCCTGCTGACTCTCTCCGGCATACGCTGTCAGCGGCTCCAGGGTATCGTACTGAGCGGCACTGTAGTGTTCCGGCTGCGCTGAAAAATACCGGCGCATATTGCGGATGGCCTGATCTCTGTCCGCCCCCGCCACGGTCATTACCCCACTGAACTGCATGTCATCCCGGGTATAGCGGCACTGCGCCACCCAATACGCCCGGAAAACAGCCTGAGAGACCGGCATCATGACGCCCCTTTCTTCATGGCTTTTGCCCGGCAGTCTTCTGCCAGCGGCAGTCCTTCATTCACCGCCGCTTCCGGTAAAACAACCGTTCCCGGTGCGCCTGCGGCGATTGACACCGGACCTTTCAGGGTAATATTTCCGGTGATCGTCACGCCCTGCCCGTCCAGCTGAATAGAACCGGCTTTTCCTCTGATAAGAACAGTGTCGCCTGCCTGCAGCGTATGCACCCGGGTGTGCGTGTGAATGCCGCCTCCGGCGGTTAATGTATAATCGCCCTGCACAACACTCTGTTTGTTTTCACCCACTTCCTGAAAATGTCCGGCCCGGATCACTTCTTTCCAGCTGTTATCAATCCGGGTGATACGGTCTTTACCTATCTGCTCAAACTGATTCACGCCGATGTTCAGTGTCTGCTCATTCGTGACATGAATAAATTCGTCATGACATACCTCGTGCTTACGGTCATTCACCACGGTATGCACTTCATCATGTCCGATATGCTGGGTTTTGTTGTGGTTAATATGGATGTTATTATCCCGCTGGGCATGGAGGTAAATCTCTTCACTCCCGTCTTTATCCTCAAACCGCAGCTCGTTAAACCCCTCCCCCTTATGGGTTTTGGTACGGAACGTGGTGCGGGTTTTCTCGACCGGCAGCGTCAGCGGCGGACTGTTGCGCCCGTTATACGTGCAGCCGGTGATGATCGGGCAATCGATATCCCCGTTAAGGTAAGAAATAATCACTTCCTGCCCGATACGCGGGATCGACATAAACCCGAAACCGTCCCCGTTCCAGCCGTGGGCCACCCGCACCCAGCAGGAGGCGCTGTGATCCGGCCTGCCGCGCCGGTCCCAGTGAAAACGGACCGTGACAGCGCCATCGGCGTTGGTATAGATTTCCTCCCCCGGCGGCCCGACGACCGTTGCCAGCTCGTTACCGTCAGCGGTCGGTTTATAGCGGAACGGCGGACGCCATTCCTGAGCGCCCGGGATAAACTGCACGGTATTACTGAAGGTGGTCCCCTCACCGCCGCTGTTGTCCGCCAGGGGCTGCACACCCCGGTGACTGACACTGATCACCTGCCACGACTGATTCATGGCTGCTGACGGATGGTTTTTCAGGGTAAAGAGTTTACCCGGCCTCAGCGCAAAGCAGTTGGTGCCCGCACTGCCGGTCTGACGTTCATTCTGGGATTGCTCATAGCGCAGCATCGTAAAGTAACCGCCCTGCTCATCCTGCTGAAAACGGCCGTAGCTTTCAAAGGTGGTGTGTTGCCGGTGAACATCCCCGGTCAGCTGATGTTCAAGGGGATAGGAGGGATTCTGCGGGTTGTAATCTTTGTGGATCTGAATATCACCGCATAACTGCTCAGCATAGCGCCAGGAGAATGCCGTGCTGTCACGGGTGTCTGTATCCGCCTGCGGGTTGTAGGTCAGGTGAATACCCGCTGTCATGCCGAGATGACTGTCACTGTAAAACAGTTTCGGGCCTTCCTCGGACCAGAAATTAATCCCTTCCTCAAAAGCCAGACGACACCAGAAATCATAAGCGGATTCCCGCTTCTGGGTAATGTAATCCCGCTTCCCGTGCAGTGCGCCGTCATAAAATTTCAGGTCATTTTTGACATGCGCCTCATTCAGCAGGGTGGCGAGGACTTCCGGTACGGACTGCTGGCGGAAAATGCGGCTGTCCTGATTGAGCGTCATGATCCACATTTCCGGGCGGATCATAAACTGATACCAGGTTTTGTTGCCGTCAGTATTACCCTGTTCGGCGGAGGCCAGCAGTCCCTGCACGGTACGGACCTTAACGCCGTTGCGGGTGACTGTCAGTGAGGCGGCAGAGCCGAGACAGGCCTGAAAATCGACGGACGGCAGCAGACTGACGGCAGAAACGGATAAGGAAAATAAGGCAGAAAGCGTTTCATCCAGGGTGAACGCGGTCACCCGGAAGGTGTTTTCCGGCAGCCGCCCGATTTTACAGGTAAAGACCAGTCCGGAATTGCCCGGCAGCAGGTCAGAAAGAGAAGGAACCACAACAACCCCGTACAGTAACAGTCACGGACAGCAGTTATCCCGGTGTCCGCAGGAAATAACAGAAATCCGTCCGGAAACCGGACGGACTGTATTGATTACGCTTCGACTGGCGCACGCCAGTCATCAGCACCGGAGGTGCCTGCAACGGTGTGGTCCCAGTTGATTTTGCGGTAGGCCAGTGAGACTTCAATCAGCTGTGTGTAATCCGATTTGGACGGATCCTGGCAGTGCGGCATTTTGCAGTCGATATTGACGATAGTGGCATCTTCCAGAGCGGTGGTGAAGAAGTGCTCCTGCTTACCTTCAACGGAGGTACGGTACCATTTCAGTTCAACAGTCGGCAGCATTTCACCGGATGCCAGAGCGTTGTACAGCAGCGGAACCGCTTTGTTCATTGCCACGGTGAATTTAAAGGGACGGTGCGCACGCTGGCCGGATGGCTGACCGGATTGCGGGTCAGTCGGAACAGTCACCACATGGTCAAACTGCTGCACCAGCATCTCATCTTCGTGACCCTGCACATAGATGTTACCGACAGATTCAGCCGTAAATGCACCGGCGGTGATGTTGCCCTGGGTTTTACCTTCGATGGAGATATAGCACGGAGTTGGCATAGTAAATTCCTTATAATATAAAATGATAACAATGAGTTATCTGACAATGTGTAGTCATCAGCCAGTGCGCATGGTGTTGAGTCGGGAGATAATAAATTTCACTTACCTGTCTGTAAACAGCAGAGGGTCGTTTGTATCTCACAGGATCCGTCACTTAAGTTAAAATCGTTGCAAAAACAGGATATTTGACTACCAAAACAGGTCAATTGAGAGTGGTGCGGAGGAATAATTCAGATCACAAAAAAAACAAATAGCTATATTTTTTAACATATCTATCTAACATACTGTAAATAATAAGAAAAAAGGCATTTTTTTTCAGATCACAAAATAAAATATGTAACAAAGTACAAAAGCAATATAAGGCAATGAATAATAACAATAAAAATTCACATCCAAACGAAAATCATAAAACCCCCTTAATTTCCGCCCTGAAAGGTGAATCACAAGAAGACGAAGTCAGGATATTCTACTGGATCATGTTATCAGAGCGTTACGCAGCTAAACGTTATACAGGAAACACAGGCTGTTCATACAGATATAAGCTGTAGTAGCTCAGATTTAACCTGATACAGCTACGACACAGATCTAAACCTAATCTGACAGGCTGCTTTGTGCCAAAAGCGGACCTTTGCGCTAAAACTTAACGCAAAGGATATACGCCTGAGTGGACCACTACAGGCAATAAAAAAGACCGCACAGGGCGACCTTTGGAATATTTATCTGTTGGGACTATGTGGCTACGATATTTTGAACTACCTGAAAATCCTCGATAGTTGAAATGTGAACTATCCGGAAATTCCGGAGAATTGGTATTTAAGTTTATATATGATAAAACAAAGAAAATTAACCTAAATGGAATTAGTTATGTATGATGATTTGGAACGCCTGTTAACCTGGATATCTACCCTGGGATTCATTCTGCCTTTCTTTGCTTTTTATCTTATGAAGGGAGTAAGAAAAGAGACTTTCGGTACCATCACTCTGAGGTTGTTATTGGCAATAATAATCATTGCGGGAGCGTGGCTATTCAGTTGGCTTACTGACGCAAATGCTATTCGATTCTTTTAATTATTCCCTCGAATTCGAGGGAATTAAAATCCTTCAAACTCATCAAACATGAATATCTCGTTATGACTTTTTCTTATCTTGATTCATGCACTCCGGGCATAAAACTACAGTTTCCCGGGCTATAACCATGGCATGCTGAATCGCCCCATGCTCCGCCCAGTAATACCCTACATATGCAGTATCTTTTGCTTGCTGGAGCCTGATGCATGATTTTTTATGTAAAACAGAACAAAAATCGCTGTCAGGTAACACTAAAAAATAGTCCACCGCCGTTATTCTCAGTTTATATAAAACATAATTAACACCATAACCGAGAATTAAAAAAATTTGAAGTTTTGATAGCACCCAGCAAATGAGAGATTCCCATTCTTGTCAGAGAGAATGTGCCAGATACAAAAGCGCCCCTGTGTAAGGTCGAGTTATAGAGGGGCATAGCAAACATACCGGGAGTTTCAGTCAATAAAAACCCCCGCGATTACGAGGTTTAGAATTTGTGTAGTGCGCTAACCGTAAGATGCCCACTATTTCGAGATGATAAGGCACTTTCGGACAAAATGCAACTCTATATATAAATCATAAACATCTGCTTTTAAAAACTTAAAGTATTAGTGGTTATTTTTTAATCCAGCACCCACGGATCGGTCGTGAGAAAGAAGCCAGGACTGCAATCAAGCAAATCTCGATAGATACCGACCAATAAATATGCCCTAAAAATTCACTCCAAAGCTCATAACCATTTAAATTCCATAACCAACCAACTACCCCTTGATTATAAGAGGGGTGACGAAAACCGAATAAAGGTATCATTATTCCATGAGCAAATATTGTTACAATAACCCCATATATGGCACCATACATAATTCTGATTTTAGGCGTGTAGGCCGATAACAAAACATAAACGAAAGAAAATGCAAAACTGAATAACCAGTGATACAAGGTTACAGCCCCGCTCACCAATGTTCCCTGATAAAAATAATCCAGCGAGTGAGAGTTCACACCCAGCCAACCTAACCAAGCATCAATATTTGCTGCCGGTGGTGATATTTCACCAGCCACCCTTGGCGGCATATTTACCTCAGAGCCCCACTTAACAAGTGCGCTTATAAATCCCCCAATAAGCGTACCCCAAACAAGTATTTTTAAATTTGTTTTATCTTTCCACACTGACATAGAATTCATCCTCTCAATTGTATCATAACCATATTAAACAACATTTTCTTCACAAGATACACATGTAATCATACTTATATCATAGGGATTTAAAGTACTATTTATAGCTATCTATCGCTTTTACAAATGATTCCTCTGCCTGGCTTTCTTCAATAAAATACTTACCCGTTAATTTTTCATAAAATGTTTTCCAGTTTCTGCGCCATGTTCTCTCGTTGACCCGAGGCGATGCACGGTACCGGAGTGATCCAGAATAATCGCACGGTCTTTACCTTTGGCTGGGCGCAGGGCTCTGCCGATCGCCTGTAACCAGCGGATTTCTGATTTAGTCGGTCTGGCGTAAATAATGCAGCGGACATTGCTGTCGAACCCGGCAACCAGTACGCCCACATTCACGATGATTTTTGTCGCGCCAGTCTCAAACCGGTGAATAATCAGACCCCGGTCTTCGTGTGGCGTGTTTGCCGTCATCACCTTGGCATTGATGCCTGCTTTGTTAAATTCCATCGTGACGAAATTGGCGTGGCTGACGTTGACGTTGACGCAGAAGCACACTGTGGGCTGATTCTCACCCAGCGTTAACCAGTTACTGACCAAATCACCCAGCGTTAACCAGTTACTGACTAAATCACCCACCAAGTCGGCACCGCACATGGTCTCGGCTATTTCTTCCTCTTTGTAATCGCTGCCGTACTCGTCGCTGCGGGTACTTTTCACGCCGGACAGATCGGGTTTTGTCGGGGCGTAAAACTCATATGGGCTCAGATCCCCGCGATCGATAAGCTCTTTTATCGTGGTCGGTTTTATCAGTTTTTCGTAATAATGCCCGAGGAACGGGGAGAGCGGTGTACCGGACAGGCCAACCACCTTACAGCGGGTTTGCGTGGTCAGCCGGGTGATTTGCTCCAGAATTTTTTTCGGCGCAGGTGTGCCTCATCGATAATCATCAGGTAGATATTGTCCGGGAAGTCACGGCGGATCAGCGTGTCAGCTGAGGCAATCTGAATAAGCTTTGCCGGATCGCGGTTCGGGTGATCCCGCCAGATATATGCAATTTCATCTTCCGGCAAGCCGTATTCGATAAAGCGTTGTGCAGTCTGACTAGTCAAAACGGTGAAAGGACAGATCATCATTACACGCATACCCCGCGATATAAAACCATCCGTCATAAATGCCGCAAGACCCGTTTTACCGGCACCGGTCGGGGCGTAAATCATGAACGAGGCATACTTGCTTCCACGACTGCCGCAACGTGGTCAGCGCCCGTTCCTGTGCGAATTTTGGTGTAATTGTCAGCATAAAATCACCTCACCTTATTCTGTTTCACCGCCGGTCATGCCATAATTTTCCTGTGGCATGCTCTCCCCAGCTGTGTCATATGCAAATGCCGGTGTGGTACCCTGGCCGGTTTCTCTGATCCGGCATTTGCTCCCTTTCTCTTTCAGGTATTCTTTCCACTCGCGAATAATCCGCTTACTGTCCTCACGGTGCCCGGCTACCGGCATCTCCTGATACATGCGGTCATAGTCAATATCGTGATAATGCGGATTGCGGATAAACCCGCACACAATTAAATATAAATGTCTGATCAGCACGACACTTTCCTTTTATACATAAACTACAGCTAAACCGCCTACTCCTTCCGGTACTGCATCTACAGGATGTTCAGCGTAAGCAGGATAACCTGTAACAGCTGGTATGGGTAGCGAAGTACCAGCAGGGCCGGGTATCGCTTTACATAACAATCAACCTTCAGCGTGACTGAAACGGGGCTATTTAAAAAGAAAATTACCGATGCGCTGGTGACGGCCGCGACGGAAATGGCTGATACCTGAGCGGGTTCCCCTGTACCTGTGGTGAATTCTGCGGCATCAACCCGCGGTGGTTATTTGTGCTGGTCACGATTATCTTACATAAAAAAAATATCAGTCCGAACCTGTGGTTCCCTGAACTACTGCTCAGATTTTACCAGAGGGATACGGTAATGATGGAGATCATCGTTACGCCAACAAGAACATCATGATGTCAGTAGCTGGAGCCGGATACGCTCTATAATATTAGAATTTTGTGTAAAAAATAATTTACCGGCTGGTCCCCACAGACCGGTAACCATCGTGATAGTCTTTCGTGTGGTCTTTGGCTAAATAATCCAGCCGCATAACCAGTAAAGCACGCTGAGCCGTGTAATACGGGCTGTGATAACACAGATACATAACCCCCTTTTCCGGGAAATGCACCAGGCAGGCATAGCACTCAGCACGCAGCCCCAGCGCACTGCACCAGGCCTGCTGTATCATCCCTGCCAGACTGTCTTCACCGTTAAAACGGCCTGCTGTGTGATAAATATCCTTATTGAGCAGTAACACCAGGTGATAATGCTTCCGGTGTCTCACCCCGCCAAACTCTCTCACCCAGATATACCGCAGACGGTGGCTGAGCCGTCTGCCCCAGCGCTGAGCTTTCCTGTCCGTATCTGTACACAACCGGGCTTTCAGCGATTCAATAAAACGGGTTATTTCACGGTTTGACCGGTCATAAACGTAATCAGGCGGGTACCGTAAATCAATCCTGAGAGCCAGCGTTCTGGGGAACGCTGTAACGGCACTGTCTATAACACCTTCAAATAACCGGCGATACTCTGCATTATAAGAATACATATTGAACCTCATATTAAAATAAATCACCCCGGATACCCCTGAACAATTCACAAGTAAAATGACACACCGCCATCTCATTAAAGACTTCGATATTATCATTAAGGTATTTAACTATTTCACCCACACCTTTTGAATATATTATGAATGCTATATGTATTATCCCGGTGAATATGATACTCACTTCTGATGTGTTATGACCCACATTAAATATCAGGGTATTTATTCATACCCCTGGCTACCTAAACAAACAACTTACAGAAAAAGATCACACCGATATTTATGTATTCCGACGCACAATGATATGTCACGATACTCTGCATGTATCAATGTATATTCCATATTGTAACCAGGAATGTATTCATTGAGGTTTATATCTTTATGATATAATTATTACACTTGTATTTACTATATAATCATTATATTTACACGTACTACATACCCTATTCATACTTACTATATATTAATATAATGTCCTACTATATATTAATATATTACTATACCGACAACCGTTTATTTATTACAGATACAAACAGTAAAGCCCGGCTATCTCTTTTCTGTTGTGTTAACAGGAATCCTGACTCTGTTTACTCTGATATTAGTTTGCCGAAGTAAAATATCCGCTATTTCTGCTACTGATAGCAGAAATAGCATCATTATACTGAATTATCACTCTCATTTGTGAATGGATTGTTATAAAAATGATATCCCTTTCCTATGAGCACTGCTGACCTGAATCCTCTGTCAATTCTGATACAGCGATATTTTTCCAGCCGGTCCAGGACACTATCCAGCAGCTTACCTTTTCGTAATACGGAAGGACCATACTGCCTGATTTCGTTTTTCCTTATCCATTCACTACCTGAATTATCATAATTCACGGAAAGCCAGTCGAGCAGCTGTTTTTCATACTCTCCGTTACGGTGAGAAAAAATATGAATCATCTGATCCATATACCAGACACAAACGGCTTCAGCTGCTTTTACATTCTCCTCAGAGATAATATCACTGCCATCCGCAAAAAAAGAAAATAACGCCGCAAGTCGGGCAATATTATTAGCCAGCTTGGAGGCACAATCAGAGACCGGATAATACGGCATTCCGGGTGCCATCTGCTCTTCAATATAATTATAAACAGCATTCCATTCTGTCTGCGCCTGAGCACTGAAACTGAGCATGACTTTGTTATCCCCCGGAGCCCGGTTTATTATTTCGATCATCCGCTCATGAAAAGGCGTCAGTGAATAACGATAAACCGGAGTGTCTGAAATAAACCGGGTTCCCCGGGTCGATAAACTGTCACTGATAAATACAGGCAAGCACCGGGCAAAAAAACCACTTCCCCGCGCTTTATCACCCTGCCGTTTCATATAACTGTCAAAGACAGCCTTCTGTACCATAACAGATAATGTGATCCGGCCGTCATCAATAATAAAACTGTCACCGGTTTTACGCTCAACCTGAAAAGGTACCCCGTCCCATACGGAATTAAGAAAGGTCAGATCATTCATTATTCTGCGATCTAAAATATTAGCCCCCTCATCAGCAATCAGCCCGACATGAGGACTTTTTGTATACATACCATACTGTAGCGCCTCCGGCGTTGTATTATTATAAATCCGCTTCCTTATTTTCGGTGCCGCCGGTTTTTGCCCGTAAAGTTGTTTAAGTTGTGCTGCCGGTTCATCTGCATTAAGCCCCTTTGCCGTTTTTCTGCGGATTTCAGCCAGCAGGGACTTCTTCTTTTCCTCCCAGATTTGTTCATCAACACGTCTGAGCTCAGTATCCGGATCGGCACTCCGCTGCTCTGCTTCATCCATTGCATACACCGGTGCCATTACCAGCCGGTCTGCCGTTGTTTTACGTTCACCGGAATCAGCAATCACCAGCATAAACAGCGATACCGGAGACACAATCCGTTCACTCACTCTCACATCAGCACAGCCCTGACAGGTCAGTGAAACCGCACTGATAACTGAGGATGCAATCAGCGGAACGGGGGCCCGGGTCTGTTCATGAACACTCAGTACTGCATTGCGGATTAATTCCGGAAAAGCATTCAGGGGATAATTATTCATTTTTACTCCGTAAGTGATGTCCTGGTCAGGGTGCATTTCAGCGCAATTCCGGAGTACAGGCAAGAGTGAAAAAACAATTAAATCATATTGATATAAATTAAATCATTTCAGACTACCGTAATGTGACCGAAGTTCTCTCCCGGACATACGGGCAGATTTCCCCCTCTGCGGAAAATAATTTTCCGGAATCAGTGATTTTTCAGATACACATTAACCAACTGATATAACACGGGAAAAAGTGGTCCGGATAACTGACCGGCGACACACCCTGTCGTTTCCCCGTTTTTTATCCCCCGAAAACAGCGATTTTCCGCGTCATACCCTGTCAGATCCCTTTGTTATGCTGTTGCTGTCTTAAATCACCTGTAAGGAATTTCTGTTATGGCAACCTACCGTATCGACCCTGATCTCGCGTTTATCGGTCAGTGCAGCAATGAGGATCTCGGTCTGCTGGTCTCTGTTCTGACACACGACAGCAAAGACGGCAAAAAACGGCTGGCGGAGTCTCTGACCACCTCACCGGAATATCAGCTCTTTTACCCTGACCATCAGAAGTACTGGCCCGCCATCTGTGCCGAACTGCAGGCCTTCGGGGCCAACAGCCTGGTCACGCTGCTTCGCGGTAACAAAGGCGTGCTTTACCGTGAAATCCTGCACGATGTCTGCGACAAGCTGAAAGTGAGCCACAACAAAGAAAGTCCGGTGGAAACCACCGAGCTTAACCTGCTGATGAAAGTACTGGAGAAAAGCCTGCGGGAGATGTCACAGGACGAACTGATCCGTTTTGCGGACGGGCTGAAACTGAATCTGTCCGCACCGACCCCGCAGCTTATTCTACTCGCGGTGCAGGCGGCTGTCGCCAGCTCCGGAGTTGCAGCCCTGCAGTTTGCCACTGTTGCTGCTGTCGGGGTGATTGAGGCAATGGGCGGTATTGCCAACTGGGGTACACTCTTTGCCGCCAACCGGGCGCTGGGGGTACTGGCCGGTCCGATAGGGATTGCACTGAGCTCCGCCTGGCTGATAGCTGATATCGCTGGTCCCGCTTACCGGGTCACCATTCCGGCCTGCATTATTGTGGCGTACCTGCGCCAGAAGGCCCTGGCGGCCTGATTTCTGTATTCCGTTATTCCTTTTTTATCTGACTGACTCACGGAGGCTGCGCTCATGCATACGTCAGATTCACGCCATGACCGGCTTGCATTCCGGCTGGCCATGATTATCAGCCGCCTGTTCCGGGGCGAAACACTGTATCCGGCACAGCTCGCCCGTGAGTTTAATGTCTCGGCCCGCACACTGCAGCGGGATTTCAGTGAGCGTCTGGTCTTTCTGGACACGGAGCCGTATCAGGGCGGATACCGGCTGGCCGCCGGTCAGCGCCCTTACCGGACAGACAGCGATATTCTGTACTTTGCCGATATCACCCATATTACCCCGCTGTTCCCCTCGCTTGACCGCAGGCTGCTGTCCGTGCTGCTCAGTCCGGAAAACGGCGCACCCTGCCTGGTCTACCATGAACCGCCGCAATCCGCCCCGACGCTGTTCGGCGGCTTTTACGTGGTGACACAGGCGATAGTCCGCAGGCGTCTGCTCAGCTTCCGCTGTGACGGTCAGGACTATGAGGGGATGGCTCCCTACAAGCTGATTTATTTTCAGCGGGACTGGTATCTGTGCGGGGAATGGCAGTCTGCCCTGCGGGTGTTCCGGTTCAGTCAGCTGCAGAACATTGCCGTGTCCGGACGCCGTTTCCGGCAGGATGCAGTTATCGCACGGACGGTCACCCGGCCCGAATTTATCACCGCATTACCCCATTATCAGTTTATCCGTTCATTAATCACATAAAAGGAACATCATATGATGAAAACCCGGTTTACCGCCGTTCTGCTGCCTGCCCTGTTGCTGACAGCCTGTGACAACAGTGACAGCACGCCCGCCCCTGACCCGCGTCAGCAGCAGGAGATTCTGTCAGTAAAGCAGCTGATTTACCCGTATGACCGTACCGTCACGCTCGGCGGTATTCTGGATAACCGCCCTGACTGTATCGATCCGGAATGGGATACCCTGACCGACGACAAAGGACGGGAGCTGGTCAGATACCGCTGTGACTACACGACTGCGGCTGCCGTAAATCAGATAAATCAGCAGGTTGAAGCCCGTTATCAGAGAGTACTGAGAGACTATACCAGGATCCTCACTAAAGTCACCAAATGGAAGCCTGCCGATATGCGTACCCGTACCGGCGCGAATATCGAACAGACAGAAAAAGAGCTGGGGATGATCAAAACACTTTCCGGTTACGACTGGTCTCCGCTGCGCAGTGAAATCAGTACAAACAATGACAGCAGTTTTAACCTCTCTCTTTCCGGCGGAAAACTGTGGTCCCGTCAGCCCGCTAAACTGACCGGAGAACAGAAAACGCTGGTTGAACAATGGAATGCCGTTACTGAACCACTGTTATATGGACAGGGCTCTGATATAGATCGCTGGTTTGAGGATTCTTCCGGTGTCATCAGCGCACTGGAGAAGAAACTGACTGACCTGAAAGCAGTACAGGCGGAGGAATACCTGAAAGGGGATAACCGCCGCCGGGAAGATGAGTCCGCCCTGACCCGGCTGTTGGCAGAGCTGGAGGCCGCCCATGCGGAAGCAAAAGACTGGCGGATTACCCAGGAATTATACTGGAGTGTAACCGGGCCTGACCCCGTATTTATGGGCGGAAAATTTCTGGTCAGTGACCACACCGGCCAGAATGAGCTGGTACCTTACAGTCCGGTGACCCGTGGTCCGATCCGTCGTGGTACGGAAATGCTCGCGGATATTTACGGGGATAAAACCGGAGCGGATTTTTACCGGAATATGCTGGCATTCGGGTTATATATGTATCAGGTAAAAGACATCAAAGTGCCGTCCGTAAATACCTTAAGCTACTGACTGTTGTTTTTCATTCCGGATTGCAGCGCCGCTGCCGGAACATTTTAGTTCATATCAAAATAAGGAAATACGGATGTCTGTTTTTAAATTAATGGCCACCACGCTCGGCGTGGCAACCGTGGCGTTAGCCACCTACTGTGCCTGGCAGGCTGCGGCTGAGGCGGCAGACAAAGAGGATGCCACCGCAGCGGAAAAACTGGCGGCCGGGCTCAGTGCGGCGCTAGCCTGCTCAGCCGTGCTGGGCGGTACCCTTGACCGTCTGCTGGGTCGGCTCTTTCCCCGCTGACCTGTACGGCATACTGGTTTATCACATCACCCCTGACGGCAGACGTTCACAGTCTGCCGTTTTTTTATGCGCCATTCACAAATCAGTAACCCACTATTTTTATCCCTAAATACAAAGGAGTTTCACGATGACATTATCAGCACTTCTGACACAGGAGCCCGCAACCATCAAAAGCAATCTGGTTCATCCCCGGGGCAGAGACACATTCTGGCGGTTTTATTTCGGCAGCGTGCCGGGCTGGCAGCACCTGGAAAACGATATTTTTAAGATGATGGATAATCTGTGTGACATTTATCACGGTGCATTCCGGGAATTCAGCATGCTCACCAACGGCGGTGCGTTTATCTGGCCGGATATGCCGGAGACCACGCTGTACCTGTTTAACCCGCATAACGGCAATAATGCGGAACTGAGCCCGGAAGCAGCCGGTATCGCTGTCTGCTTAATGACGTTCAGTATCTGGTCATTTAACACTGAGAGTCCTGTGCTGGTGGAGTATTTTTATCAGTTGCGGGACTACGCCCTGCAGCATGAGGAATGTGCCGCTATTTTCCGTCTTATTGATTAACAGTGAGTAACACCATGAAAAAGGTAACATTATCTGCGTCACCGGCGGCAGTCTGGCAGACACTGCTGACTTACCTGCTGCAACAGCATTACGGCCTCACACTGAATGACACGGAATTCAGTGATGAGCGCGTGATTGAGGCCTGCCTATGCCGGGGGATGTCACTGTGTGAGGCGCTGAATGCCTTTGCGGAGAAATACGCTCTGGTCCGCACCGACCGGTGCAACAGCTGTATCACTGCGACCGATATTCTGCGGGCACGGAAAGCGACCGGTCTGATAACACTTCACCGGAGCCATACCACCCGCAGACACTGCACTGTATAAAAAGCCCGTACCCGTACCTCATCCTATCTCTTCTTTTATCCCGTTCAGTCCCGGCTTTTATCTGACAGCCACATTATCTGTTTAATTTTACAGGAGAATGACTATGACACGTTTAGCTTCCCGCTTCGGCAGGGCGAATATTATTCGTCGTGACCGTCCGTTAACCACCGAAGAATTATACTGCACTGTACCCAGTGTCTTTTCAGCAGAAAAACATGAATCCCGCAGTGACCGTTACACCTATATTCCCACCATTACCCTGCTTGAGAGCCTGCAAAAAGAAGGCTTTTACCCGTTCTTTGCCTGTCAGACCCGGGTACGTGACGACAGCCGCCGGGAGCACACCAAACATATGCTGCGCCTTCGCCGTCATAACCAGATCACCGGCGTCCAGGTACCGGAAATTATTCTGTTAAACAGCCATGACGGCACCAGCAGTTATCAGATGCTGCCGGGATTATTCCGTGCAGTCTGTCAGAACGGGCTGGTCTGCGGTGATACCTTTGGTGAAGTACGTGTACCTCATAAAGGTAATGTCGTCGATAAAGTGATTGAAGGGGCATATGAAGTGCTGGAAACGTTTGATGCGGTGGCTGAAAAACGCGAACAGATGGAGTCCCTGCGGTTACCGCCTCCGGCACAGCAGGCGCTGGCACATGCCGCTATCACGTACCGGTTCGGGGATGACCACCAGCCGGTCACGGAAGAACAGGTGCTGCAACCCCGCCGGTGGGAAGATAAGAAGGATGATCTGTGGACAGTGTACCAGCGTTTACAGGAGAATCTGATTAAAGGCGGGCTGTCCGGACGGACGGCTAAGGGGAAACGATCACACACCCGGGCCGTGACCGGTATTGATGGTGATATCCGTCTGAATAAAGCACTGTGGGTGATGACGGAGAAAATGTATGAGCATTTTAACCGGAGTCATTATGCGTGACAGCCAAAGCTAAAAAATATCAGACAATAATGAGGTTTCCCGTTAATTCCGAATCAGTCTTATTTTTACCAATCGATGCCAAAATAAAATGGCATACCCGATGGTATACCCGCAAATCGATAAAAACAAAAACGCCATGCTAATCAATAGCATGGCGTTAAAATGTGGCGGAACGGACGGGACTCGAACCCGCGACCCCCTGCGTGACAGGCAGGTATTCTAACCAACTGAACTACCGCTCCGTGTGTTCCTTTTCGGGAACGGTGCGGATAATACGATGCCGGTTTCCGTTCGTCAATACCTGATTTGTGTAAATCCATGCAATTGCACAGTTTTTCGCCTGAGTATACTGTTTTATACGGGTCACCGCACACGACACACGGTCTCCCGCAACGCAGTCACCCGTGTTCAGGGAGATGTTTGTTTTTCCAGATCAAGCAGATAAATCATGGCCTCATCCCTGCTCTCCCCGCACATTTCCCGCGAGGGCTGTAGTCCGCTGCAAACCGCCGGACGCAGCGGTGAACCGAAAATCAGACACAAATTCTGCTCAGATAACTGAACGCAGCGGGTATTGGCGGGTTTACCGTCCGGCATCCCCGGAATCGGTGATGAAATGGACGGCGCGGTGCAGCAGGCGCCGCAGTCACTGCGGCAGGCAATCAGCTCCGCCAGATGCACGGGTTCGCCCCTTTTTTCTCCGCCAGATCCAGACGTGCCTCGTGCGCGGCAATTTCCTCATCCGTGGCATACACCACACGCAAACCGCTCTGCGGGCGGGTAACGCGCTGAATAGTCTGAACGTTCTCTTCGCCGCTGCTCTCATTATCTGCTGAAAAAGCCAGTGATGTCTGGCCGCCGGTCATTGCCAGATAAACATCTGACAGAATCTCGGCATCGAGTAACGCGCCGTGCAGCAGACGTTTTGAGTTGTCTATCTGATAGCGGTCACATAAGGCATCGAGGTTATTTCGCTTGCCCGGAAACAGCTGTCTGGCGAGCGTTAAGCTGTCAGTGATGGTACAGAATTCCGCCGTCGGCGGGATCCCCCGGTTCAGCTTGCGGAATTCATAATCCATAAAGCCGATATCGAAGGGCGCATTATGGATCACCAGCTCTGCGCCACGGATAAATTCAATAAATTCATCCGCGATGTCAGCAAAAACCGGTTTATCCATCAGGAATTCATCACTGATCCCGTGCACACCAAAGGCTTCCGGGTCCACCAGCCGGTCAGGCCGGATATAAATATGGAAGTTACGGCCGGTCAGGCGCCGGTTGATCACTTCAACCGCACCGATCTCAATAATATTGTGCCCCTCGTAGTGGGCACCCAGTTTGTTCATACCGGTGGTTTCGGTATCGAGAACAATTTGTCGTGTAATATCAGTGTGCATAATGGCGTTTTGTGTCAGACTCAGGTAATTGCCAATCAATCAGAGGAAGAGTCTACCAGAGATGAGTGACAAGGTAGAAATTTTCACCGACGGCTCCTGCCTCGGAAACCCGGGCCCCGGCGGCTACGGCGCGCTGCTGCGCTATAAAGGCCATGAGAAAGCACTCAGTGAGGGCTTTTTTCTTACCACCAATAACCGGATGGAGCTGCTGGCGGCCATTGTGGCGCTGGAAACCCTGAAACGTCCGTGTGATATCGTACTGACCACTGACAGCCAGTATGTCCGCCAGGGTATCACGCAATGGATCCATAACTGGAAGCGGCGCGGCTGGCGCAAAGCGGATAAATCCCCGGTGGTGAATGTCGATTTGTGGCAGCGCCTGGATGCCGCCATCACCCGCCATCAGATTGACTGGCAGTGGGTGAAAGGTCACGCAGGGCACCCGGAAAACGAACGCTGTGATGAACTCGCCCGGGCAGCGGCGGAATCCCCGTCACAGGACGATACCGGTTATCAGCCGGCAACGGAATAATCCTCAGCGCCGTTTCAGACAGCGCGGCGGCGTCTGCTGGCGTGTCGCGCCCACCACATTGTTCAGTTTCGGCCGCAGCAGTCGCAGCTTCTGCGGTGTGAACGTCAGCGGCACCGTGCGTTTGCGGGCCACAATCACCCCCAGACAGCCGAAAATCCGTGCATGCCGGTTACCGAAACTCGCCGGATCACACCAGGGGATCGGCGCAGTCAGCCGGTGATACATAATTTCGTAATTAAGCAGACTGAGCCAGTCGAGTATCCGGAACTGTGAAAACATCCGGCTGCACTGCGGCTCCCGGTTAAGACGCCACGGGATCAGTTTACGTGCCCCCAGCAGGCTTAACGGGTTGAACCCGCTGATAATCAGCCAGCCGTCCTCAATCAGGACACGGTCAGCCTCGCGCAGCAGCCGGTGCGGATCACTGCTGTAACCCAGATTATGTGCCAGTACACAGACGTCTGCGGATTTGTCCAGAAACGGCAATTGCGCCGCCTGCCCGAATACCTGTAAGGTGTTACCCTGCGGTGCCACATTCACCTGATGCGGGATCATGCAGCTGCTGCTGTCAATTTCACAGCTCAGTGTACCAATCTTAATCAGATGAAAACCAAACATTTTCGGCCACCAGGGCGCCAGCTGTGCTTCCAGCGATTGCCGGAAGCGGCGTCCGCAGGGAATATCGCACCACGAGTCCGGCATCGTCAGAGTTTTTGTCGCTCGTGCAGAAAACATGGCTTTATCCTTGGTTCACACTCAGAAAGGTGAGGTATCTATGGAGCTTATCAGAATTTCCGCGTTATCAGATAACTACATTTGGCTATTACGGGATAATGCGCACACCTGCGTTATCGTTGACCCCGGCGTCAGTGAACCGGTACTGAATACACTGCGGGAGCGGGGACTGACCCCTTCAGCCATCCTGCTGACACACCACCATGCGGATCACACCGGCGGCACGGCAGAGATTGTTTCACATTACCCCGGCCTGCCGGTTTACGGCCCCGCCGAAACCCTGCCGAAAGGCGCAAATCACTGTGTGCAGGATAATGATGTGATTACCTGCGGCGGGCTGACATTTCAGGTCATGGCGGTGCCGGGACACACACTCGGTCATGTGGCTTATTATTGCGAACCTTATCTGTTTTGCGGCGATACTCTCTTCTCCGGCGGCTGCGGCCGTATTTTTGAGGGCACACCGGCACAAATGTTCCGCTCGGTCAGCCGTCTTGCGGCACTGCCGGATGAAACACTGGTCTGCTGCGCGCATGAATACACACAGTCCAACCTCGCCTTTGCACGCGCTGTCTGGCCGGAAAACAGGGATATTCAGGCATATCAGCAATATATTGCAGAATTACGTCAGAATCATGAAGCTACACTCCCCGTCACACTGAAAACAGAAAGGAAAATTAATGTTTTTCTTAACTGTGATAATATTGATCTGCAACATAATTTATCATTAAGTAAACATACGCCGGCAGCTGAGGAAACTTTTACCGCTTTACGCGCAAAAAAAGATCAATTTTAGCCGTAATCGTTGTCAGGGCGGAATAACACCAGTATGATTGCAAAACCTACAGACTGAAGAATAATAATGCTGATTCCGCCAATATGAAAATCAACGCCACACTTCTTGCCGCCGCAATTTTGCTGGCGGGGTGTCAGACTGCGCCGCAAAAAACGACCCAGAAACCGCATTACCCTTCCGGTAACGGTTTTTTACTGACGACTCAGCAGATGGATGCCGCAAAGATGTCCTCCGTCAGTCCCGAAGATGATATCTGGGGTTATATCCGTGATGAAATGAAAATGAATATCCCGGACAATGACCGTATCCGCAGCGAAGAACGTTCTTATCTCGCCAAAAAGAGCTATCTCCACGATGTGACACTGCGCGCAGAACCTTACATGTACTGGATCATCGGCAAAATTGATGAACGTAACATGCCAATGGAATTGGTTCTGCTGCCCATAGTGGAGAGTGCTTTTAATCCGCATGCCACCTCACCGGCTCAGGCTGCCGGGTTATGGCAGATCATCCCGAGTACCGGCAAAGCAAACGGGCTGAATCAGAACCAGTGGGTTGATGACCGCCGTGATGTGGCCGCCTCCACCACTGCCGCACTGGATTTACTGGAACGTCTGAATACGATGTTCGGCGGAGACTGGGCACTGACCCTGGCGGCGTATAACAGCGGTGAAGGCCGTGTGCTGCGTGCGATGGAAGCCAATGCCGCTGCCGGAAAACCAACGGATTACTGGTCATTATCCCTGCCGAAAGAGACCATGGATTATGTACCGCGTATTTTTGCCCTGAGCAATGTTATCCGCAACAGTGATCACAATGGCGTGAATTTACCGGTGCCGGATGCAGAGCGCGCCCTGGCACGGGTGAATATCGGTCAGCAGATTTCCCTGGATGTCGCGGCACAATTGCTGGATATGCCGGTTTCCAGACTGAAAGATTACAACCCGAGCCTGAAACGCGGTGTAACCTCACCGGCCGGTCCTCACTATCTGATGCTGCCGAAAACCAAAGTCGATCAGCTGATGAGCGCGTTATCCGATGATGCCGTGCTTAATGATATCCGCACCGCGGTCGCGAAAAACAATCAGCGTACTGAACAGCTGAGTTCACCGGCAGGCCGTGCGCAGGCCGCAAAATATAAAGTGAAAAGTGGTGATTCGCTCTACGCCATTGCTAACCGCCATAAGATGACCGTTGCCGAACTGAAACAGCTGAACGGACTGAAAAGCGCTGCGGTTCTGAAACCGGGACAGACATTGCAGGTGAAAGGCAGCCCGGTGGTGAAACCATCAAAAGCCGCCGCCAAAAATGCAATACGTCTGGCGAAGTATAAAGTGCGTCAGGGGGATTCTTACTACAGCATCGCACAACGTCATGGTGTGACACTGAAAGAGCTGATGTCCTGGAACAGTAACGTCAAAATGAAGGACTTACATCCGGGCGTTGAATTAACCGTGTATGTTGCGAATAAACGCGGCTGATATCAGCTGAATCACATTACGTTATCCGAAGCCCTGCCTGATACGGGGCTTTTTTATACCTGATAACACCTGTCTCTCTCCGGCTGTTCTTCTTCTCTTCCGCACTTCTGCGATATCAGTGCATCCGCACCGATATTCTTTGTTGCCGGTATAAAAAAACCCGCTGATAAATCAGCAGGTTTTCTGTTATGTACTTTACTGTCGTGTTTATTATCAGCGGTACCGTTATACCCAGAACAACCAGGCGAAAGCTGAGATCACGATAATACAGGCGATATTCAGCACACCACCGACCCGTACCATCTCGGACTGTTTAATAAACCCGGTCCCGAACACTATCGCGTTCGGCGGTGTCGCCACCGGCAGCATAAAGGCACAGGATGCACCGATACCGATAATCATGGTCAGCGCCATCACCGGCATTCCCAGGCCTTCTGCCACACCGGCAAAGATAGGAACCAAAAGCGCGGCACTGGCGGTGTTACTGGTGAACTCAGTCAGTACAATGATAAAGGTGGTGACAGCGATAATAATTACCAGCCAGCTGCTGTTACCAAAGGAGGTTTTCATCCAGTTTGCCATCACTTCACTGGCACCGGAATCTTTCAGGATCATACTCAGTGTCAGACCACCGCCGAACAGGAACAGAACGCCCCATTCAGTGTTATTCTGAATCTGTGACCAGCTGGCCACCCCGGTAATACCAATCAGAGCAGCGGCACTCAGGGCGATAATAGTATCGAAATCTTTAATTTTACCCAGCAGCTCACTCAGCGGCGCACTGCCGATCCAGCAGATAACGGTCAGACCGAAAATACCGAGTGTCAGCAGACGTTTTGGTGTCCAGTGAACCTGTTCCACTTCAATCTCAAAGCGGGCACCCAGTTTCGGACGTAACATCAGGTACATAATACCGAACATAATCGGCATCAGGATCAGTACCATCGGAATGCCGTATTTCATCCAGGTGAAAAAGTCCATTCCCAGCTGGTTTGCGGCAATAATGTTCGGCGGGCTGCCGACCATGGTTCCCAGGCCGCCGATACTGGCGCTGTACGCCACGCCCAGCAGCATAAACACAAACGTGTTACGATCGTGACGGATATCGAGGTTGCCGAGGATGCCCAGCACCAGCGGTAACATCATCGCTGCGGTTGCGGTGTTACTGATCCACATGGACAGCGCACCGGTCACACTGAACAGCAGGATCACTGCCGCCCATAAACGACCACGGGCAATCAGCAGCAGACGGTTGGCAATCAGGCGATCCAGCCCCTGAATATGCAGCGCCGTCGCCAGGGCAAATCCGCCGAAAAACAGAAAGATGGTCGGGCTGGCAAACGACTGCAATGCCTTACCGGCCCCCAGTAATCCGAGAAACACAGCCAGAATCGGGATCAGTAACGCCGTCAGCGTGACATGAATCGCCTCAGTCAGCCATAACACAGCGACGAATACCATCAGTGCCAGCCCGGCATTCTCTTTGTCGTTGTAGGGCAGATATTTCAGCAGCAGTATCAGCAGCACAATGTCCAGCGCCAGTATGACGAGTCCCTTTGTATTAAAAGAACTCAGCCCGGTGGATTGGGTGAGCGTTTCTGAAGCGTCCATGATAATTCCCTCAGTAGAATGAAACAGTATTCACGAAACCGATTGCTGTCATAGTTTAATAACCGGTGCCTTTGCGTGAATGCTAAAAATGTTAAACAATTTATCTTCATGTAAAATATAAAAAGTATTAATGACAAAATACATCACAAATCGTCCATTTTGCGATCTGAGGCAACAGAATAAGTAAAAAAACTTGTCATAGCATGACAAATGACCAGTTTTAGTCATTGAGGGAATGGATGAAAAACGGCGAAATATTCGTAAGGTAAGATAACGGGGTCATAAAAAAAGGTGTGTCCGCCGGACACACCTCTTTTAACATTCACAGTAACAATTACTGACCTTTGATCTCTTTGCGGCCGTGGAACGGAGCACGTTCGCCCAGCGCTTCTTCGATACGGATCAGCTGGTTGTACTTGGCAACACGGTCAGAACGGCTCATGGAACCGGTTTTGATCTGGCCTGCTGCGGTACCGACTGCCAGATCGGCAATCGTGGCATCTTCGGTTTCACCGGAACGGTGAGAAATAACGGCAGTGTAACCGGCGTCTTTTGCCATTTTGATCGCGGCCAGTGTTTCAGTCAGTGAACCGATCTGGTTGAATTTAATCAGAATGGAGTTAACGATACCTTTTTCGATACCTTCTTTCAGGATCTTGGTATTGGTCACGAACAGGTCATCACCGACCAGCTGGATTTTGTCGCCCATGACTTTCGTCTGATACGCGAAACCATCCCAGTCAGATTCGTCCAGACCATCTTCGATAGAGACGATCGGATACTCTTTGGTCAGCTCTTCCAGGTAGTGCGTGAATTCCTGAGAGGTAAAGGTACGGCCTTCGCCTTTCAGTTCATACATACCGGTTTCTTTGTTGTAGAACTCAGATGCTGCACAGTCCATCGCCAGGGTAACATCTTTGCCTAACTCGTAGCCTGCTGCTTTAACAGCTTCTTTGATGTCAGCCAGCGCTTCTGCGTTAGAACCCAGGTTCGGTGCATAACCACCTTCGTCACCCACCGCAGTGTTCATGCCTTTCGCTTTCAGCACTTTTGCCAGGTGATGGAAAATTTCAGAACCCATACGGACAGCTTCTTTCAGAGAAGGCGCGCCGACAGGCTGGATCATGAATTCCTGGATATCCACGTTGTTATCAGCGTGCTCACCACCGTTCAGGATGTTCATCATCGGCAGCGGCATAGAGTATTTGCCCGGTGTGCCGTTCAGTTCTGCGATGTGTGCGTACAGAGGTAAACCTTTTGATGCCGCAGCGGCTTTGGCGTTTGCCAGAGATACCGCCAGAATCGCGTTCGCACCGAAGTTGGATTTATTTTCAGTACCATCGAGGTCGATCATGATCTGGTCAACTTTCGCCTGATCTTTGGCATCCTGACCCAGCAGCGCCTGTGCGATCGGACCATTTACCGCGCCGACAGCCTTCAGAACACCTTTACCCAGGAAACGTGATTTATCACCGTCACGCAGTTCCAGCGCTTCACGGGAACCGGTGGATGCGCCTGACGGAGCCGCCGCCATCCCCACAAAACCGCCTTCCAGGTGTACTTCAGCTTCTACAGTCGGGTTACCGCGGGAGTCGATGATTTCACGGCCGATCACTTTAACGATTTTGGACATTAGGTTTTCCTCAGTACAAGTTAAATTTTCAGATAAGTAACCGGTACTTACGACCGGTCACTCACCTCACATCTTATTTTAGCAGACCTTTCTGGTTATCAGAGGCTGCTTTGACAAAACCTGCAAACAGCGGATGACCATCACGCGGGGTAGAGGTGAACTCCGGATGGAACTGACAGGCCACAAACCACGGATGGTTAGGGTTCTCAATGATTTCCACCAGTTTGTTGTCCACTGAACGGCCCGCAACCAGCAGACCCGCATCTTCAAGACGCTTCAGTAACATGTTGTTCACTTCATAACGATGACGGTGACGTTCAGTAATCGCATCTTTGCCGTACAACCGGCGAACCAGAGAATTGTTCGTCAGGTGGCATAACTGACCGCCGACACGCATTGTACCGCCGAGATCGCTGTCTTCGCTGCGGACTTCAATATTGCCGTCTTCATCGCGCCATTCAGTGATCAGCGCAACGACCGGGTACTTACAATCAGCATCAAATTCCGTGGAGTTCGCATCTGCCATACCGGCCAGGTTACGGGCAAAGTCAATCAGTGCCACCTGCATCCCCAGGCAAATGCCCAGATACGGAATGTTGTTCTCGCGGGCATAGCGGGCGGTCATAATCTTACCTTCCACACCACGGGAACCGAAGCCGCCCGGCACCAGAATCGCATCCAGACCCTGTAACAGCTCTGTACCGCGTGTTTCCACATCCTGAGAATCAATCAGTTTGATGTTCACAGTGACGCGGTTTTTCAGGCCGCCGTGTTTCAGTGCTTCGATAACGGATTTATAGGCATCCGGCAGTTCAACATATTTGCCGACCATCCCGATGGTGACTTCACCTGACGGATTGGCTTCCTCATAAATCACCTGCTCCCATTCGGAGAGATCTGCCTCCGGAGCATTAATGCTGAATCGTTTACAGATATAATCATCTAATCCCTGGGATTTCAAGAGGCCGGGGATTTTATAAATGGAATCGACATCTTTCAGGCTGATAACCGCTTTCTCAGGAACATTACAGAAAAGCGCGATTTTGGCGCGTTCGTTAGCAGGAATAACTCTGTCTGAACGGCAAATCAGCACATCCGGCTGAATACCGATGGATAATAATTCTTTCACTGAGTGCTGAGTCGGCTTGGTTTTTACTTCACCGGCAGCGGCCAGATACGGAACTAAAGTCAAATGCAGATATAAGGTGTGTTCACGGCCGACTTCTGCCGCCATCTGACGGATAGCTTCCAGGAACGGCAGTGATTCGATATCACCGACAGTCCCGCCGACTTCCACCAGCACCACGTCATGACCTTCACCGCCACGGATAATACGGTCTTTGATTTCGTTGGTGATGTGCGGGATAACCTGAATGGTGGCACCGAGATAGTCGCCGCGGCGCTCTTTGCGCAGGACTTCAGAATAAACACGTCCGGTAGTAAAGTTATTACGGCGGGTCATTTTGGTACGGATGAAGCGCTCGTAGTGACCTAAGTCGAGATCAGTTTCAGCGCCGTCGTTGGTGACGAAAACTTCCCCGTGTTGGGTCGGGCTCATGGTTCCCGGATCGACGTTGATGTACGGATCCAGTTTCATCATGGTGACATTGAGTCCACGGGCTTCGAGTATAGCCGCTAAAGAGGCTGCGGCAATGCCTTTACCCAGAGAGGATACGACCCCGCCGGTCACAAAAATATAATTAGTTTTCATGCTGAACCTGAAAGTTTAGGTGTAATAGATGATGGATATAACAGGACGGGAAAATAGTATACCCTAACCTTATTTTGGCGACAAATAATCTCGTCACCTCTTTTCGGTTATCCGTCGCTTCCGGGGCGGTAAAAACCGCCTTTTTACACTAACTAATCAACGTCTTACATTTTATAAAAAACTTTTCATTCTCCGGTAAAATCATTAGCTGAAAGCATTAAGCTTACCCCTCACGGGATTTAACATCCTGCCAACTTTTCTCCATTTCTTCAAGCGTTGCTGATTCCATCGTCAGCCCGCGGGCGGCAATATCGCTCTCCACCTGACGAAAACGGTCCTCAAACTTACGGCAGGCTTTTTGTAACACCATTTCCGGTTTATGTCCCAGATGACGGGAAAAATTAACCACCGCAAACAGTAAATCCCCCAGCTCTTCGGCCACACGCTCATCATTCACCTGCGGCTGATTCACTTCCTCCATCACCTCATCCAGTTCCTCATACACCTTACCGAGCACCGGCGGAAGTGTGTCCCAGTCAAACCCGGCAGACGCACAGCGTTTCTGAATTTTATAGGCACGCATCAGGGCGGGCAGTGTCGCCGGGATATCATCCAGCAGGGAATACTGTGATTTTTCAGCGCGTTCAGCACTTTTTCGCTGCTCCCAGCCGGCAATAGCCGCTTCCGCGCCGATCCCCTGCTCACGGGCAAAAATATGCGGATGACGACGGGTCAGCTTGTCACTGACGGCGGCGGCAATATCCTCAAAGTCAAAACGCCCCTCTTCTTTTGCCATCTGCGCGTAAAACACTACCTGAAATAATAAGTCACCTAACTCACCTTTCAGATCGTCAAAATCTGCCCGCTCAATCGCGTCCAGAACCTCATAGGTCTCTTCCAGGGTATACGGGGCGATAGTGGCATAGGTTTGCGCTTTGTCCCACGGACAGCCGTTTTCCGGGTCGCGTAACTGCGACATGATCGCCAGCAGGCGTTCAACTGATACAGACATGTGATTAATTCCTGAATATGATTTCCGGGAGTGATAAAAAAAGCAGACCGGGGTCTGCTTTTCAGTGTAACCGATTTCCGGCCGTTTTACTGCGTGTGACGTTTGGCCTCAATCACATCCGGCAGCTGGTTCAGTTTTGCCAGCACACGGCTGAGGGTCTGGATATTGTAGATTTCCATATCCATATCGATGGTGGCAATCTGCTGTTTTACATCACTGTGGCTGCGCACCCCGAGAACATTCACTTTCTCATTCGCCAGAATGGTGGTGATATCGCGCAGCAGACCGCTGCGGTCATTTGCCACCACCCGCACCACCAGGGAATAGCCGCTGGAGTAACTCGCACTCCAGACCGCTTCCACCAGACGCTCCGGTGCCTGTTCCTGCAATTCTGCCAGTTGTTCGCAATCCGCGCGGTGGATGGAAATCCCCCGGCCTTTGGTGATAAAGCCGACGATATCATCCCCGGGAATCGGCTGACAGCAGCGGGCAATGTGATGCATCAGGTTACCGACGCCTTCAACCACAATGCGGCCGCTGTTCTGGTGAGCCGGTGCCGGTTTGGCCGGCGGGGCTTTTTCCAGGGTTTTCAGCGCTTCACGATCGGCCTCTTCCGCCGTCGGTTTGTTCAGTTTGCTTTGCAGGAAGTTCGATAACTGGTTGATGCGGATATCACCCACACCAATACCGGCCAGTACTTCATCCAGCGAATGCACGTTATAACGGGCGATCAGCAGTTTTTCCGCCTCTTTCAGGCTGATATCCTGCGCGGCCAGTTCGTTGTCCAGCATCTGCCGTCCGGCAATAATATTTTTATCGCGATCCTGTTTGCGGAACCAGTTATGAATTTTGGCGCGGCCCCGGCTGGTGGTGACATACCCCAGGTTCGGGTTCAGCCAGTCACGGCTCGGGTTCGGCTGCTTCTGGGTGATCACTTCAATCTGATCGCCCATCTGTAACTGGTAACTGAACGGCACAATACGGCCGCCGATTTTTGCGCCGATACAACGGTGACCCACGTCACTGTGGATGTGATAAGCAAAGTCCAGCGGCGTGGAGCCGGCCGGTAAATCCACCACATCCCCTTTCGGGGTAAAGACGTAAACGCGATCATCAAACACCTGACTGCGCACTTCATCCAGCATTTCACCGGAATCAGCCATCTCTTCCTGCCACGCGATCAGTTTACGCAGCCAGGCGATACGGTTCTCGTAACTGCCGGTTTTCCCGCCGCCTGCAGTACCTTCTTTGTATTTCCAGTGTGCGGCAACGCCGAGTTCCGCATCCTCATGCATCTGACGGGTACGGATCTGAATTTCCAGGGTTTTACCCGCCGGCCCCAGCACCACAGTATGAATCGACTGATAGCCGTTCGGTTTCGGATTTGCCACATAGTCATCAAACTCATCCGGCAGATGACGGAAATGGGTGTGAACAATCCCGAGCGCGGCGTAGCAGTCCTGAAGGCGCTCCACCACAATCCGCACGGCGCGGACATCAAACAGCTCATCAAAGGAGAGCGATTTTTTCTGCATCTTGCGCCAGATACTGTAGATATGCTTCGGCCGTCCGTAGATCTCGGCCTGAATGCCCTCTTCTTTCATGTCGTTGCGCAGGGTCGTGACAAAGTTATCAATATACTCTTCGCGGTCAAGACGGCGTTCATGCAGCAGGCTGGCAATACGTTTGTAATCATCCGGGTGCAGATAACGGAAGCAGTAATCCTCCAGCTCCCATTTCAGCTGCCCGATCCCGAGGCGGTTCGCCAGCGGGGCATAAATATTGAAACACTCTTTGGCGGCCAGAACGCGCTCGTCCTCACCGGCATCTTTCACTTCGCGCAGATGGGCTATCCGCTCTGCCAGTTTGATAACCACACAGCGGAAATCTTCCACCATGGAGAGCAGCATGCGGCGGATGTTATCCACCTGCACCGAACTGGTTTCGTCGTTGTGGGTGGCTTTCAGCTGACGGATAGCATCCATATCCATCACACCTTTGACCAGCAGCCAGATAGCGGAACCAAAGGCCCCGCTTATCTCTTCCTCTCCGAGGATCTCCGCTTCGGCCAGCGGAAAAAGCAACGCTGCACGCAGACTGTCGAGATCCATACTGAGGGTGGATAAAATTTCCACCATCTCAATACCGCGCCCGAGCAACAGCGCTGCATCCTGATGTCCATCAACCTTCTGATGACAGTAATGCCAGACCTCTTCCAGTTTTTCACCCGTCACCGGGTTATGCAGCCCGAGGCTGTTAATCCAGTGTGCCGGGTCAAACTCACCGGCCGGTGTTAAATGCGCACTTCTTACCGCAACCATACATTCTCCCTACTGACTGACCGGTGGTGTCTTTGTGAAAAGCACCATCGACTCCAAATGGCCGGTTTGCGGAAACATATCCAGCATGCGGACAGCATTCCGGTGATACCCGGCACCATGCAGAACCTGACTATCCCTTGCGAGTGTTGTGGGATTACAGGAAACATAAACGATGCGCTCAGGGGAAAGCGCAACAATATGCGGCATAATCTCAGCCGCCCCGGCACGTGCCGGATCCAGTAAAACTTTGTTAAACCCGGAAGCCGCCCACGGCTCCCCGGTAATATCCTGCGACAAATCCGCGTGATAAAATGCGGCATTCGCCAGATTATTGAGACGGGCATTCTCCTGTGCCGTGCGGACCAGCGCGTCCACGCCTTCCACCCCGACAACCTCACCGGCGCGTTCCGCCACCGGCAGCGTAAAATTACCCATCCCGCAGAAGAGATCTAACACGCGATCGTGTTTTGTCAGCTCCAACCAGTTCAGTGCCTGTGCCACCATCAGCTCATTCAGGGCACCGTTCACCTGGATAAAATCCTGCGGGCTGAACTGTAATTTTAACCCGGCTGCCGCGTAATGCGGAGGGTACGGCGCACAAACTGCCACAGGCGGTACACCGGCACTGCCCTGCAGATAAAGCGCGGTATTGTGCTCAGCACAAAATGCCGTCAGTGCGGACACATCCGCGTCACTGAGCGGCGCCAGATGACGCAGCACCAGCAGCGGGCCGCTTTCGGTATCCGCCAGTTCCGCATGACCGAGTTCCGGTGCGGCGGCCAGAGACGACAGACAGCGCTGTAAGGGTACCAGCAATGCTTCCAGACGCGGAACCAGCACCGGACACTGTGTGACAGCGACTGTTGATTTGCTCTGCGCCTGACGGAACCCCATGGTCAGCTGTTTTGTTTTCGGGGAATACACCAGCGCCAGCCGTGCTCGGCGGCGGTAGCCGTACTCTTCCCCGCTCAGAACAGGAACCTCTCCGCACGCCTCACCCGTTTCGCGGGTCAGCAGATACGCGAGATACGCCGCTTTGGTTTCCCGCTGCACGGCAACCGGAATATGCTGCTGCTGGCAGCCGCCGCACTGCCCGAAATGACGGCAGGCCGGTTTGCGGCGTGCCGGGTTATCAGACAGGCGTTTCACCACGCTGCCTTTGGCATAATGGCGCTTTTCTTCCGTCAGCCTGACCTGTGCGGACTCACCCGGCATCAGATCCGGGATAAAAACAGTTTTTCCCTGAAGGCGGGCAATGCCCTGCCCGAGAGCATCGAGAGAGTCAGCGGTGACAGTGACAGTCCGGGACTGCCGCGGGGTCTGACGGGGCTGAGAATAAAATTGCGCCATAATGATAAAAAACGTTGTCTGTGAGAGCGGTGATTTTCCCATAAAGCAGCGTATTGACCAACGGATTCTTCGGGTACACTGCAAATAATACGTCATGAACCGGTAAAAAATGCGTGGCGCTGATTATACCATACTGCCGGATAGTGCCTCAGCACTATTTGTTAAAAGGATAAATGATATTTATCGTTACACATCAATGCTGCCGGTTTCATTATTTATAATGTCTGATACTGCACCACCCGCTGAATAATACGCAATATCAGCCGCTGATAAATAATAAATTTACATGAACTTACCGGTGCTGATTTTTTTGGCACAAAAAAAAACCGTTATTTAAAAAATAACGGTTTCAGGCCGGTAACAATAAAAATCTATCCTGATATAACAATGTTATGCATTCAGATCCGGCCACAATCCGCCAAAATGCATTAACTCCCCGCTGACCAGAAAACGGGTGATCATGTCATCCGCCGGCGTGATTCTGTTTGCCAGCCGTTCGCTGAGTAACTGCAGCCGCACCGCCTCATTCAGCAGGCCATGCTGCTCCAGCGCGCGCCGGGCAGCGTTCAGCAGTGTCTCAATTACGGTGGAGACAGTCAGGTCAGCAAACGGTTCACGGGCAATGGCATTAAAGCGGGCGTCCGGCTGCACACCGTAATTAAAGGCGATGGTGTCATCCAGCACCAGCCCGAGGATCCACGCGCAGAATGCGCCCAGCAGCGCCGGGTCCGGAACCGCATCGAATGCTTTGAATTCAATCCGCCCGTGCTCCCCTCCGTTACGTGCCGGATAAATAAAGTCATGCGGATACACCGCCGGGTTGGTCAGGAACCCTTTACAGGCCGGACGGTGACAACTGCGCAGTGCGGTACGGCGGGATAAACCGCCCCATAACTGCCCGTTTTCCAGCGGGCCGTTCAGAGAGAGTGCCACCAGATACGGCGCGAAAAAGGTCAGTTTTTCAACCGCATGCACAACACGGGTATCACTCATTTCCGGCACGGAAATATTGATATCCGGCCCGCAGGTCTGCATCACCAGATCCGCGTGGCGGAAAGCGGCATGCTCCTCACGGAACACTTTTTCCCACGCATTCAGCGGCGGATTAAACTGATAGCGCGGCGAAACCGGATGATAAGCACTGATTGCCAGCCCCAGCCCGCTCGCTTTCAGGCGCTCACTCAGCTGCACTTCAATGGTCTGCAGAGAATCCAGCGCCGCCGTCACCGATTCTGCCGGTGGCGTGCGGATTTCAATCCCTTTGATAACCTGGCCGGTGAGCTGACCTTCCGGCGAAAAACGCTCGTCGCCCTCAACATACCAGTAACCGGCTTTAATACCCGCATCCCCTTTATGCAGCGAGGCGTCATCCATCCCCGGGCGGTTATTCAGTGCAGGTGCCAGCTCTGACAGGGTAATATTATCAAAGGATCGAATACCGGCGGCACTTTTATTCCGGTACTGTGTCAGCCAATATTCAAATTCAATCCCGACCCGATACTCTTTTTGCATACGTGATATAATCCCGGTTAATACTTTTGGTGCAACGGTATAGCTCTGAAATGCATTCAGGCTGCGACAATATAATGTACAGATCCGCTACCGAATACAGTGAATCTATTTCAGCAACACCTGCGGATTAATCGTAGCAACAATTCCGGTAATATTGAACCGGAATTGTCAGGTCATTTGTGCGAAACTGCTGCCATTAATCAGCAGCTTACTGACAAACGGAGAAACGCCGGAATTCTTCGTAAGCGTAATGGTCGGTCATACCGCTGATATAATCCTGAATCAGCCGGGCGCGGTAATAAAATTCCAGGATGCTCTGCTCTTCCGGCGGTTTATCTGCCAGTGCGGCAACGGCTTCCCCGTAGGCCGCCCGCTGCTTGCGTGACAGCTTATGTAACAGCCGCGTTTCGATAAAATAGTGTTTGTGGAAGTTTTCACGGACCAGATCGGCGAAATCCGCCTGCGGCATCATTAACAGTGGCCGGTAAAAATCCAGCAGGCCGTTGATGATCCGGAACCCCTGTAATTCCAGCTCTTCCACTTCGTGATGGGTAAACACATACTTAAACGCGACCCGTTTCAGGGTTTTCAGCAGACGGTGCTCTTCGCTTTTGTCTTCCAGCAGCGCCTGATTGTAAGTGCCCGCAAACACCGCAGGCAGATGATCAATAAAGCGTTGCGCGGTGTACGGCACCAGTTTATTGGTGATATAAACCCGCAGATACATAAAAAACTGATCCTGCGGGCTGCGGTGATGACTGCGGGTAAGCGACTGGTAAGCCAGCTCAACGGTATCACGGAACAGGGCGGAATCCGCTGAGCCTTCCAGAGCCTGCCACTCCTGACGCAGATAGCTCACCAGGGTATCCGGGGTCAGAATACCTTTCTCCACCGCATCATCCAGATCAGCAATGCAATACGAAATATCATCCGCCGCTTCCATAATATAACTGAGCGGGAAACGGCAGAATTCACCGAGCTGTAATTCATCACGCAGCCGCTGAATCAGCGTATTTTCAGACCAGTAATAGCCCGGTTTCTTGGTGAGATAATCAAATTCCGCCGGCACCGGATCCAGCTGCCAGGCGGGACGGGTATATTTCAGCACACTGCCTATCTGGGCAAATGTCAGATTCAGTTTCAGCAGATGGTGTGCCATCCGCATTCCCTGGGCATTGCCTTCAAACTGACACAAATCCCGGCGCAGCTGGCGGCGCAGATGATCTGCCTGCGGCGAACCGGTCAGGCGCAGTGCGGTAATCTGACAATTATCCTCATCTCCGGTCTGCGGCTCACCCAGCAGGTTACTGAACCATTTCTGAATTGCCGCCTCCCCGAAATGCCCGAACGGCGGGTTACCGATGTCATGCATCAGACACGCCATTTCAACCACACTTTCAAACGCATCCATACGCTCATCCAGGCCGTATTCTTCCAGTTTTTGTGATTGTTTCAGCTGACTGAGGATCGTTTTGGCGATATAACGCCCGACCTGCTGCACTTCGAGGGAGTGTGTGAGACGGCTGCGGACGGCGGAATTCTGCTCCAGCGGAAAGACCTGGGTTTTCTGTTGCAGACGACGGACAGCGGCAGAATTGATAATACGGCCGCGATCACTTTCAAATGCCTGATTCACCAGAAACTCTTGTGCGGATCCCTCCGCAGAGGCACCAAACTGGCGGTGAAAATTCAGCTTCTTTTTAAAATCAATAACCGGCACATCGCCTCCGTCTTCTTATCCGCACGGGAAAAGACACCACCCGCCGGGATTCGGTGATAAACTGTTGCTAATCCGTTATTATGCAGTTCAATTTCTATTCAGGGAGTATGACATAATGAAAGTCGGTATCATAGGTGCGATGGAGCAGGAAGTAACCCTGCTGCGTGATCAGATTACCCACATGCAGACCCTCCGCCACGGCGGCTGCGAAATCTATACCGGTCAGATTAACGGTGTTGATGTTGCACTGCTCAAATCCGGTATCGGCAAAGTCGCCGCAGCGATCGGTACCACCCTGCTGCTGGAACTGTGCAGGCCGGATGTGGTGATTAATACCGGTTCTGCCGGTGGCCTCGCGCCGCATCTGAATGTCGGTGATATTGTTGTCTCCTCGGAAGTCCGTTATCACGATGCGGATGTCACTGCCTTCGGTTATGAACCGGGCCAGATGGCACAATGCCCGCCGGCCTTTATTGCCGATGCCGGTCTTATCGCACTGACTGAAAAATGCATTCAGACCCTCGGCCTGAATGCGGTGCGCGGCCTGATTTGCAGCGGTGATGCCTTTATCAACGGCGCAGAGCCGCTGGCGCGTATCCGTGCCACCTTCCCGTCAGTCGTGGCAGTGGAAATGGAATGTGCGGCTGTCGGCCACGTCTGCCATCAGTATCAGGTACCGTTTGTGGTGGTCCGCGCTATCTCTGATGTGGCGGATAAAGCCTCGCATCTCAGTTTTGATGAGTTTCTGCCGCTGGCAGCAAAGCAGTCGTCTCTGATGGTGGCGGAAATCCTCGCCAATATTGATTCGCTGAAATGATAAAACCAACATTGCGCCTCGCCGGACTGCTGCTTCTGCTGGCAGCCTGCGGGGCTCAGGCAGCGGCACAGCGGGTGATCGCCCTCTCCCCGTCACTGGCGGAGATGGCCTATGCCGCCGGTCTGGGGGATAACCTGGTCGGTGTCAGTGCTAACGCGGATTACCCGCCGGAAGCGAAAAACATCGAGCAGGTGTCCAGCTGGCAGGGACTGAACCTTGAGCGCATTATTGCCCTGAAACCGGATCTGATCATGGCCTGGCGCGGCGGCAACCCGCAGCGCCCGCTGAGTCAGCTGGAACATCTCGGGATCAACGTCGAGTATTTTGATCCGCGCAACCTTGATGAGATTGCGGATGATCTGGATCGCCTCGCGCCTTACAGCCCGCAACCGGCACTGGCGGAAAAAGCGGCTGCCGATATGCGCAGCGGGATTGACACCCTGAAAAACCGCTACGGCGATAAACCGGAAAAACGGATTTTTCTCCAGTTCGGTCAGAACCCGATTTTCACCGCGTCCGGCACCACACTGCAAAGTGAAGTGGTGACACTGTGCCGTGGTAAAAACGTGTTTGCCGACAGCCCGGTGCCCTGGCCGCAGGTTAACCGCGAGCAGGTACTGACCCGCAGACCGGACATGATCCTTATCTCCGGGGATAACCGCGAAGTGGAGAATGTAAAGCGCTTCTGGTCTCCGCAGCTTGATGTGCCGGTGATTACAATTAATGCCGACTGGTTCCAGCGCGGTACCCCCCGGCTGTTAAAGGCGGCGGAAGAATTATGTGAGAAAATAAATAACACCTGATATGAATATATTATGTTAGTCATATGCCGCTTATTATGCGGTATATTCTCTTTTTTTATTTTCTTATATTTAATTCAGTTTTCTTTTGTCATTATTACTTATTCTTTCCGCGACTATTCTTATTCCGTAAACCCAAGAAGATTCCGATACCCGTCAGCGCCGGAGCAGGCGACAATGTCACAGACTGAATAAAGAAACGGACTGTAACGATGATTAAATACCTCAAAGGTGATTTACTGAGATCTGACGCTCAGGCGTTAGTAAATGCCGTTAATTGTCAGGGCATTATGGGAAAAGGAATTGCCTATCAGTTCAAACTGGATTATCCGGTAAATGCACGCGCCTATGAAGCCTTATGCAAAGAAAATAAAATAAGTGCCGGTCAGTTATCAGTAACGGATGAACACGGCCGCATAATTATTAACTTCCCGACCCGGAATCAATGGGATTCCCCTTCCGGTTATGAATTTATCGAAAATGGTCTGCGCGAACTGAAAGCCCTGATTAAAAAGCAGGGACTGAAATCCGTGGCTATTCCGGCACTCGGCTGCGGCAGCGGCGGGCTGGAGTGGCGTCAGGTGGATAATCTGATCCAGACACATCTCGGTGAATTAACGGATACCGACATCATAATCTATCCGCCGGTCAAATATATTGATGACAGCATCAGCCCGCATCATGTGCTGGTCTGGTGGATTGATAACTGCCTGCTGATCCCGTCACGCTACAATCTTTATATTGCCCTGTATATTTTGCAGCGCCTGAACGGCATGACACTGTTTACATTCAGCGGCACCATCAGCAGGCTCTATTCCGATGATGTTGATCGCTATGTGAATGATCTGCGTGACCGGATTGCGCATTACGGTCTTGATTTTAATACCGTGATCGATGTGCAGATTAAGCTAAACCGTGAACACCCGGAAAACCCGCTGCCGGTCTTCGATCACTATCTCAACCGGGTCATGGGATCACTTAATCCGCTGACCTACAGCGATCAGTCTCTGCTGCTGGCAATGATGATTGACGGATTATTGCAGGGTAAGGGGATCAAAGAGATCACCACCATTCTGCGTGAGCGCTATCAGGCGCGTGATATTGATTTTGTGTTGTTCCAGGCGAAAAACGGCGGCCTGCTGAAAGACAATATCTTAGGGGATGTCATTCTGACCCGCTGATAAAAAAATCCGGACGTGAAAGCGTCCGGATTTTTGTTTCGTACAACGCATTACGCGCCGAGTGAAAAGAACACCACACGCCCGACCGCTTCACCGGCAAATACACAGATGGCAGCCAGAGCCATCATCAGTGTGCCGTGAGTGACCTGTGCATTTTTCTGACACAGCAGACGACCGGCAAAGAACATCCCCAGCCCGATCAGCACCACACGGATGATATTCAGGTTCAGCAGCCCTTCCGGCATAACACGCGGAGTCATCCCGGCGTAGATTGGCTCACCGATATTGCCGAGCAGTGATAATGCGCCCAGCAGCATCAGCAGCAGTCCGGTCACACCGGCGGCGAGGGAAATCTTCACCACACGCTGAATCAGCACATCCTCACGGGCAAAGCCCAGTGCCGTCACCAGCAGCAGACCTGCGATCATCCCGCCGGTCAGCAGCACCGTACCGAAGAATCCGGCATAGGTAAACAGCCCGCCCCACAGGTTAAACAGGGTATTCGCATACAGTGCGGACATGGCATACATATACACCAGCCCGGCCGCCGCACTTAACAGCAGCAGGAAACCGTTCACCTTCTGTTTTAACAGCAGCAGCGCGACACTGAAGAACAGCAGCGCCATATAAATCGCGGTCGCCCAGACTTCACGGCTCATCCATGAGGTCGAGACGTGCAGCATGGTGTAAAACATATGGAACGGATTCCCCATATGGAACAGGGAGCCGAGTAATCCGACACAGCCCAGCAGGAAAGAAGCAACCAGCGGAACACGCACCCATTTCATCGCAGTGCGGGCATCCGTACAGCCGAACAGACGGAAATAACAAAGTAACGTGATCACCAGACAGCCGACCGAAGCCTGCATAAATAAGGTGAATATAACAAGAGGCAGTTCATGCATGATCATTCTCCTTATCCTTTGGTGCCGACAACCAGGTTCGGCCGGGTAATGGATGAGCTCGGCAGGCCGCCGATATCGGCATTGGTGCCGTATTTTTTGCGCAGTTCGCTGATCAGGCCGAACTCAATGGCGCGCATCGGACAGGAATCCACACACATCGGATTGCCGCCCTGCTCCCGCAGATCCAGACAGGTATCACACTTGGTCATCATGCCGATCGCCGGATCAAACTGCGGTGCTTCATACGGACAGGCCCAGGTACAGTAGCGGCAGCCCACACACTTATCATGATCCACCAGCACCACCCCGTCCTCTTCCCGCTTATGCATCGCGGTTGTCGGGCAATGGCTGACGCACTGCGGATCGTCACAATGGTTGCAGGCAATGGAGAGATGCCAGCGGCGCGGGCGAGGATATTCCCCGGCCTCGATATCATACACCCGGCGGAAATTACGCCCGACCTCGAGATCGTTCTTATCCTTGCACGCCACAACACAGGTTTTGCACCCGATGCAGGCGGCGACATTTATATAAAATCCAACTTGGTTATCCATGTCTGTGCCCCTTATCCGATAATCCGCTGCGGCAGACGCGCATCGTCAGTTAATTGCTCACCGTGCCATTTTTCGATATTACACAGCATCGTGTTCCACCCGGAGGTGCCCAGTCCGGTCGGTACCTGAATGGTCAGGGTGTTATCCGCCCCGGCCATATCAATCCCGGTGGTTTCATCCACATTGGTCCAGCTGCCGTGCGGCAGTGCAACCACCCCCGGTTTCATGGTCTGGGTCACCAGTGCCGGACGCAGAATTTTGCCCTGCGGGCTGGTCACAAGGACGGTTTCGCCCTGTTTAATATCCAGACGTCTGGCATCGGAGGCATTAATGTAGATCGGGCTCGGCCACTGCTCGCGCAGCCACGGCACGTTATCAAGGGTACTGTGTGAACGGCGCAGATAGTGCGGGTTATAAACCTGGAACGGATAATTCCCTTTCTCTTTTTTGCTGAAATCCTTAAAGCTGGCTTCATAACCACTGGCTGACGGGATGTATTCGGCGATCGGCGGTAATTCTGTCCAGCCGCATTCTTTCGCTTTCTCCACCAGGGTTTCGCAGTAGATTTCAAACTTACCGCTCGGCGTCGGGCGCGGATTCGCTGCCGGATCGCGGATAAAGTCCTCATACGCGATATAGCCGTAATTATCATCCGGGGTGCGCTCCACCTGATACTTCCCTTTGGTCAGGAATTCATTCAGGGTGATGCGCCCTTCCTGCGGCGTGCCGGTTACCTGCCACTCATCAATATCCGCCTGAGTGATGGTAAACAGCGGCGATTTGGTGACACCATCCTCAGTAATAATGGTTGCACCGTTGAGTTTATTGAAGAACTGCTGTTTTTCGGAGATCGGGAAGATCTCATCCACATTGACACCCAGGCGTTTACCCAGCTCTTTGGCGATCCACTGGTCGCTTTTCGCTTCATACAGCGGCTGAGTCACATTCACCGCAGCAATGATGACTTCACGGTTACTCGGGTTAAGAATGGTACCCTCGCGCTCCCACTCGGTTGTCACCGGCAGGATCACATCGGAATATTTTGCACAGGTATGCGGGACATACGCTGCGGTTGCGATAAATTCCACGCCGCTGCGGTAAGCCTCGATTCCCTGCATAATGTTGGCGCGGGTTTGTAAGGTGGCGTTAAACGGATGAAAAATCATCTGAATATTGGCATCCACATCCCCGACACCGCGCTGACGGAATTTTTTCTCCAGCAGGGCGCGGTTCAGTTCATTGTGGTTGATTTTCAGACTGACCGGGTTTTTCACTGCCGGTAAGCCGTTCGCCCCGGCCATCACCAGACGGGTACCGTTGTTCCCGGCGGCATAGTGACAGCAGGCACCGGTCATGCGGCCCGGGCGGCCCATATGGCCGGTCATAAACCCGAGTGTTGAGAATGCCTGAACCCATCCCTCACCATTATGAATACGCGCCGGTGCCCAGCCGGTTAACAGCGCCACGCGCTGTGTGCCGCCGATCTGACGCGCCAGTGAGCGGATGTCCGATGCGGAAATACCACAGATATCCGCCGCCCATTCCGGGGTAGTCGGTTTGCCGGTGTAAGTACCAAGCAGATAATCCTTGAAGTTTTTCTTCGGATCCGCCCCTGACGGCATATTGCTCTCATCAAAACCGACGGTGCAGCGGCGCAGGAATTCCCAGTCGATCAGCGGATTTTCCGGGCTGTCCATCTCCAGCAGCGCATGCATGATCCCCAGAGCAAGCGCATGGTCTGTCCCCGGATTGATCGGATACCAGTCCGCATCCATCAGCTCTGCGGTGGCGGTATAGCTCGGGTCGATACTGATAAAACGCGCCCCGGCTTTTTTCGCCTGATAATAGTTATAAGTCGGGCTGCCCGGGCTGGACCACGCCGGGTTCGCACCCCACATCACAATCAGCTGTGAGTTACGCATATCAAAACGATCATTGGTGCCGAAGGTATAGAATCCCTCCAGCAGCCCCAGATGGGCCGGGGTTTCAAACCACGCGCCCCAGGAGGTGGTGCCCCAGTCGCCGGTAAAGCCCCCGGCGGCGGAGAACACACTCTGGAAATCCGTGCCGTTGCCGCCGGTGACCCAGAGAGACTCATTGCCGTATTGTCCGGTGATACGTTTGGTTTCGGAGGCCACAATATCCAGCGCCTCATCCCAGCTGATACGCACCCACTGGTCACGTCCGCGCAGCGTTTTGTCCCCGCCGCCCGGTGCCCAGTTTTTACGTTTCATCGGGTATTTCAGGCGATCGGCCCCGAACACCTGTTTACGCTGGGAACGGCCGCGCAGACACCCGCGCTGCTGCGGGAAATCCGGGGAATCCGCCACCACATCATCGGTTTTTTGTCTGACCACCACACCATCGGCCACCAGTGCTTTGTTAACACAGCGCCCGCCGCAGTTATGCCAGCAGGCGACAGGTTTCCACTGCCCTTTCGCGGCAGAGGCTGCCGCCGGGGTGGTTGGTGCCGGTGCCGGGGTGGCCGCGTGAAGTTGTCTGCTTAACGGCAGTGCCGCCATAGCGGATGCCGCCGACGTCCATTTCAGAAATGAACGGCGGGTTACGCCGGTTTTCTGTCTGTCTGACATTGCTCTTACCTCATCATCAGGTTTTTAAATTATTATTGTAAGTTTATTAATTCATTGATTTTTTTATAATCACTCCGGACAAAGACTTCCAGAAGTGTGCTGAGTTGCCGGTAAAATGCGGTTTCCGCGTGATTATTCAGCTCACGGCAAAACGGCGTGATAAACGCCAGCAGATGTGCCTGCATAAAGTCAGAAGAAACCGCCAGCGGCGCAGTGATGCGCTCACACATCACCTGTTCGTGGTCAAGCGCCTGTGACGCCTGTTCACTCAGCTTCCAGAGAAAATCAAGCTCATAGCCGATGTGATCCGCCGCCTCATACTCCGTTTCCGGCAGATGAAAACCGTTCTGCTGATAAAAGGTTTTCACATTCAGAGTACTTTCCTGAAACAGCAGTTTGTCGCGGGAGACATAAACCGACTCCCACGGCGGTGCAGGCGGCGATTCCGGCCCGATAAACAGGCGCGTGAAATCCCAGTGCAGCGCCTCAAAATCAGATGCCCCCTGTTTAAGCATGCGGGTGTTCAGATCATCCTGCATGGCGTCGAGTGCATTGCGCATGGCGGGCAGTGCGTCATCTGCCGGAAACAGTGACAGCCCCTCATCACGCAGATAAACCAGCAGTTCCTCTGTCGGTTCGTCCGTCAGCAGACGGCGCAGGACGTCATAAGCAAACTGACGCGCATACAGATAATCCGGGTCCCGGTTATCACTGTTCACACATACCTCCGTGGATATCGTCGGGCGAAAATTCAGCGGGCGTGGTGAATTCCACCCGCACTTCTTTAATCAGGGGATTGCCCTGCTCATCGGCTTCCGCAATGTGGGATGTCAGCAGAACAGGCAGTTCAGGGATGTCTGCCAGGCGCATAATCGATTCAGGATTGAATTGTAAAAAACCGTGCAGGAGATCTTCACGGAACGGAATATCCGCCTTACGCAGCGCAGCCGCAACGGCAGCGCAGTCCTCACCGAACACCTTGGCGCTTTTGAAAAAGTAATCACGGGAAGAAAACAGGTAATACGGTTCCGTGCTGAGAAACGCATTGCTCTGATACACCTGGCCGGTGTGTTTGTTTTCCAGCGAGCAGTAATGGACACCAACGGAAAGCTGATTTTCGAGGGCAAACTTCAGCACCCGCAAACAGGCAAGTTCACTGTCTGCCACCGCCAGCCCGCCGGCGTACCAGTAGTTGTAATAGACTTCATAAGGCGGATTTTTCAGGGCAAAGCCCCGTTTCTGATAGGCCGGGCTGTTGGTCAGCGGGAAACAGAATTCCAGCAGATTGATGCCGTCCACGCCGATAGCATCCAGTTTCAGCAGCAAATCATACATCTGCTCCTCACTGCCCGGGATCACCGGCATTTCCACCATCACATCCGGGAAAATCTCCCGCGCCAGCGCTATCCGGCTGAGAACCTTTTCAATTTTCTCAGCCGGATCATCAATTTTGATACTGAAACGTACCTCTTTCAGACCGGCTGCCGCCAGTGCCAGCGCGGTATTGCGATCCAGCGGATCACCGGCGGTATACAGCCGGGTATGAACGCCGGGCAGTTTCGCCTGTACCGCCTCAAAAAAACGGATGCTTTCCTGACGGAACAGCAGCGGCTCACCGCCGGTCAGCGCAATATGGGTAAGCGGATAGCCCTCTTCGGCAATCGCATTCACTTCACCAATAGCATCCCGCATCTCATGCTGAAAACCGTCGTAATTTTCCTGATTCGGATTGAAGCAGAAATAGCAGTCGCGGTGACATTTCAGGGATAAAAACGTGGTGTAACTGCCCTCGCCGGTGCGGCACTGCACACAGGCGGATGACAGCCAGCGGCTGTGGATGCTTTTACCATTATTGGCAAACACCGCGCCCAGTGCTTTCACCTCACGGCGCAGCGCCTCCGTTTCGGCCTGACGCCGGCAGGGTGATTCAAAAGGCAGTCCGTACTGTGCAATGGCCTGCTGTGTCTGTTTTTCAATCGCGGAATAGCGTCTGACATACCGCTGTAATGCCGCATTATGTTGTAAAACCGGGGTCTGTTCTGTCAGCGGGTAAATCATGGCAGATTCCTTAACGTACACGGCCGGAAACGATCCGGCGGGTATCACAGGCTGAGATAAAATAGTCCGGTATATCCCCGCATTTATTTTTCATATTTTCAGACGTGATGAATGTAAACAGGTAATATTTTTATATGTTCAGTGTAAATCAGTGGGATACAGACATATTGCGCGGGATCAAGATGAATTCAATCTTGCGTTATAAATAATAATACATAGCGATGGATATTATCAATCCTGACTGAGCATAATAACCGCCGAAAGACTTAAATATAAAAAGCGTTATAAATCAAATAATAAGTTATCTTTTATTACTGCGTGATCGTGGTGAAAATGAGCATGATATTTAATAAATCATGAATTTAAACCTTATCTGATAATAAGTGTATTCTGACTGAAAAGTGTTAAATCATATTTTTTTGTTTCATTTTATTAATTCATCAATTTATCTGACAAATAATAAGGATATTACCCCGGAATATAGCAACGCTGTCACTGTTTGCGTGTCCGCTTTTTAGCCGGAGATCCCGGTTTTTACTGCAACGCGGAATAAAATCACATTACGTGACCGATTTTCCCTGCACAAGGCCGGATATAAACAATTATCCTCTTTTTCTTTATGGATACAGGCTACAGGTCATCACCCATTTTTCTTCAGCAATACTTATCGGCATAAAAAAACGGGCGCTTTCCGAGCGCCCGTTTTTTTGTTATCTGCGGATACGTCAGATACTGAAAGAAGAACCGCAGCCACAGGTTGTTTTGGCATTCGGGTTGGTCACGATAAACCGTGAGCCTTCCAGCCCTTCGGTATAATCGACACAACCGCCGACCAGGTATTGCAGGCTCATCGGATCAACCACCAGCGCCACGCCTTCTTTCTCGATAGTCATGTCGCCGTCATTGATGGCATCATCAAAGGTGAAGCCATACTGGAAACCGCTGCAACCGCCGCCGGTGATATACACACGCAGACGCAGGTTCGGATTTTCTTCATCCGCGATTAAGATTTTTACTTTTTTAGCTGCCGCATCAGTAAATTGCAGGGGCATTGCTGCATCATCGCTCATTTATTACTCCAGACTGGCCGCGACCAGTAAACACACGCAGAAGCTGACCGCTTCCGGACACTACTGCTGATTATCCACCACCTCCGGCAATCGTTCAAGTTTCGTCACACAGAAAGCACAGTGTCCACACTATTGATAAGGATATAGTTATCATGAGGATAATGCGATAAGTTGGATTCACCGCCGCTCTCCTTTACAATAGCGGCAATTTCCCGCTCACCGACTGACAGGAGTCCTGCATGAGCCGTTCTGAAAATCTCTATACTGAAGCACAACATTTTATCCCGGGTGGCGTGAACTCACCGGTTCGTGCCTTTAACGGTGTCGGCGGTACACCGCTGTTTATCGAGCGCGCCAACGGGGCTTATATTTATGATGTCGATGGCAAAGCCTATATCGATTATGTCGGCTCCTGGGGGCCGATGGTACTGGGGCATAATCACCCGGCCATCCGCACCGCTGTCATCAAAGCGGTGGAAAAAGGGCTGAGCTTCGGCGCACCGACTGCTGACGAAGTGGAAATGGCGAAATTCGTTACCGAACTGGTGCCGTCCATGGATATGGTGCGTATGGTAAACTCCGGTACCGAAGCGACCATGAGTGCGATTCGTCTGGCGCGCGGCTATACCGCCCGCGATAAAATCATCAAATTTGAAGGCTGCTACCACGGGCACGCAGACTGCCTGCTGGTCAAAGCCGGTTCCGGTGCACTGACCATCGGCCAGCCGAACTCACCGGGTGTACCGGCAGACTTTGCCAAACACACACTGACCTGTACCTACAATGATCTGAATTCTGTCCGTGAGGCATTTGAAAAACATCCGCACGATATCGCCTGTATCATTGTCGAACCTGTCGCCGGGAATATGAACTGTATACCGCCGTCAGCGGACTTCCTGCCGGGTCTGCGCGCCCTGTGTGATGAGTTTGGCGCGCTGCTGATTATCGATGAAGTGATGACCGGCTTCCGTGTCGCGCTGGGTGGTGCTCAGGCACATTATGATGTTGAGCCGGATCTGACCTGTCTGGGTAAAATTATCGGCGGCGGAATGCCGGTGGGTGCTTTCGGTGGTCGCGGTGAGATCATGGAAAAACTCGCCCCGACCGGCCCGGTTTATCAGGCAGGAACCCTGTCCGGTAATCCGATCGCGATGGCGGCAGGTCTTGCCTGCTTACATGAAATCGCCCAGCCGGGTGTGCATCAGCGCCTGACCGAACTGACGGATATGCTGGCAGACGGCCTGTGCGAAAAAGCCCGTGAAGCCGGTATTCCGTTTGTGGTTAACCATGTCGGCGGCATGTTCGGCCTGTTCTTTACCGATGCACCGGCGGTCACCTGCTATCAGGATGTGATGAACTGCGATGTTGAGCGCTTTAAGAAGTTCTTCCACCTGATGCTGCAACAGGGCATTTACCTGGCACCATCCGCCTTTGAGGCCGGATTTATGTCTGTTGCGCACAGTGACGAAGATATCCGCAAAACCATTGATGCAGCCGCTTACGCTTTCTCAAAACTGTAATACTGCATAACCCGTCACGCCCGGCATCTGCCCGGGCGTTTTTGTTTATGACTGCCTCAGAATTCCCGCTGCTCTGTCAGCCAGCCGTTAAAGTGCACCGAGCACTCCTCTTTGTCAGCCAGTCCGGAGGCGATAAAGATATTCTTCTTATTCTCTTTATTCACATACGTGATCCGTAAAACCAGGTTATACGCCGGGTTAGCGGAAAACAGTTTCTTATAGGATTCCGGTGAGCTTTTGGATTTGTCTGTCAGGGAATCATAGGTTTCCTGCGCAAGCTGAGAAATCAGCAATTCCCCGGCCGGTTGAGCAGACAGAATTTCTGTTTTGGTTTTGCTTTCATCAATCTGTTTCAGATCAATGTGAAGCGTATGCTCCATCACTATCTGCATTTCCCGGTCAACCGAGCGGCCGGGTTTGCTGCATTCACTGACAACATCCGGTGCGGCAAACAACGGCGTACTGACCAGCGCTAACAGCAACGGTGATAAATATTTCAGTTTCATTCGACAATCAGCTCCGTATCACCACTGTCCACGATTTCTTTTCTGCGGGATTTTATCAGCACAATACAACCGGTGGATGCCGTCCCGGGATTACTGACACTGTCTCCGTGGATCAGGAATCCTGCCCGGCCGCACATATCATTACCGGCATCCGGCGTTAATCTCAGGGTATAGGCACCGGCCGTGCTGTGGGTGAACGGCGCGCCGATGGTGTATGTTCCGCGCGGCAGCGGTCCCTGATTCGCTCTGCACTCATAAGCAGAATCATTTTTGTACCCTTCCGCACCAGCGTATTCCGCATAAAATTTATGTACACCGTCCAGTGAGAATGCCCGTGTTGCAACATCATATTTCCATGCCATTTATGAATATTCCTTATCCGTTAAAAGCAATTATCATGATATAAATTTTACATTTTAAAAATCATAAGAATAATAGCACCAGAAAGATAAATTAACAGTGACATCCGGCTAACCGGGAATCCGGCTTAAAAAGAAATACGTAATACAACAGATAAAAAAAGACGCCTCCGGAGAAAGAGGCGTATAAGATGACGGGCAATGTAATCAAACCTTATAACTGTGAATATTATGCTTTTATAAAAGATTGCACGGTGGTCAGCGCCAGCCGGGTCAGGGCTGAGTAAAACGGGCTGTTTCCGTGTGTATCCAGCCGCTGCGCATAACGCGGCAGCCAGTTCATCAGATGCTGACTGAGCAGTGTGTTCACCGCCGCCCCCCGCATTTCGGAAGCCAGTACCGCCGCCTGGAATAAAATCAGCCCGATATGGTCAGCCGGTTCCGGATACGGGGTATTCAGTTTCAGCCGCTCCTGTTTTAAGAACGCGCTCAGCGCAAGGGTTGAATCCCCCTGCAATAATCCTTCCGCATCCAGATATACCGACCCCCAGGGCGGTGCGGGCAGCGCCCCCGGCCCGGCAAACAGTGACTGCCATGCGGATTTCAGCGTTTCTGTGCCCGATGCCGCCGTACGGCTCAGTTGCAGGCAAAGTGTGTCATCCACCTCACACGGCCACTGCTGTGCAAATCCAGGTAAGGTAAACAGGCGCATGGCAGCCCGGTTACTGTCATCATCCGGCGGGAACAGATAACAAATCCCCAGCACGTTAAATGCAGCCGCATAGTGAGCTGTTCTGCTCATGACATCCCCCGTCAGATGTGAATGTAATAGAACACATAACGCAGCATAAACTCTGCCGCGATGGTCAGCAGGCAGCCGCCGATAAACCCGCCGCAGACCGGTAAACCGCTGTGTGCTTTTTTCCCGGCCCGCACCAGAGAGATACCGCAGAGTGCCACACCAATCACCGCCGCTGCCCAGACACCAATCCGCAGCCCGGCAATACTGTCATACGCCTCAATGGGTGACAGCGGAAAGGTGATTGATTTGTGTGTCAGCTGCGTGCGGGTCAGGTAATGCGCATAAAACGGCTGATACAGCAGACGCCCGATCAGACTTGCCGCCATCACACTCCACAGCAGCCACTGCTGTGATAAGGGCAGTGCGTCAGCAGGCAGTGTAATCCCGGCCCGGTGTCCGGCTTTCCGGATCACCATCACCACCAGCACAAACAGGACGGCACCGAGTGTCAGCGTGGTGCCGTAAAACATCAGATAGGTGTTGATGTCATCCCAGGTCAGAATCGAGGTGTAGCGGTAAATCGATGCCATACAAAAAATATCCGCCAGCCCGGTAGCCATTGCCCCGCCGTATAACAGGAAAGAGAATTTTCCCGTTTTCCACAGCCAGAGAAAACTGACACCGAGCGCACCGACAAACGCAGCCGTGACCACCACTTCACGGCTGAGCCAGGCACTGAACACATTATTAATCGCATTCGGTGCATTGAGCGGCACGCCGAGGTGGGTAATTGATGCAACTGAGCCCGCACCCGCAATGGCGCAGATAATAAAAATCGTCAGCATCATAAAGCGCTTAAAGCTGTCTGCCGGGAGGCGGCGGCTGAGATGCACGGCAAACACCCCGCTCACAACGCACAGCCCCGCCGCCGCATTCATCATGTAAGTGAAAATTAACAGTGACCACTCATTCATTGTTCTTTTCTCTCACTGTTCATGTCATCAAAATTCGCGCCATGGTGCGGATTAATCACCAGATTCGGATGCGTGATGGACGGATCCGGCAGTCCGGTCACATAATCGAGTGAGCCGTATTTCGCCCGCAGTTCCTCAATTGGCCCGAACTGAATCGCCCCGAGCGGACAGGTGCTGACACACACCGGCTGCTCACCGTTCTGCTGAAGATCAATACAGAAATCGCATTTCGACATTTGTTTCGTTTCAGGATCCATCTGCGGTGCGCCATACGGACACGACCACGCACAGGCACCGCAGCCGACACATTTATCGGTATTGACCATGACAATGCCGTCCCCTTCGCGCTTGTGCATTGCGGTTGTCGGGCAATTGCGCACGCAGATTGGATCTTTGCAGTGGTTACAGGAGATGGAAAGTGTATAGGCGAACACGTTATTAATCAGTGCGCCGTTTTTATTGCGGCTGTAGCCGCCGCCGGTCATTTCATACACGCGGCGGAAGCGGCGGCCGACATCAAGATTATTTTTATCCTTGCACGCCACCTGACACGCCTTGCAGCCGGAGCAGCGGGCGGAATCAATATAGAAACCTAACTGTTTGTCACTGACTGCCGGATAAACAATGAATTTGCTCATGCTTTTTCCACCTCAACTAATAGTGTCTGGTGCGCGTTGCCGCGGGCGAGCGCGGTACTGCGTGACGAGGTGAGCACGTTGGCACATCCGCCCTGATCGATGCCGTTGCTGTCCGGCTGCCACCAGGCACCGGCCTGCAATGCCACCACGCCCGGCATAATGCGCTGCGTGATCTTCACCGCGATCATGGTGATCCCGCGGTCGTTATGCACTTTCACTTTTTCGCCGTCACTGATACCGCGATCAGCCGCATCCGCCGGGTTGATCCACAGCTCCTGGCGCTGCACTTCCTGCAGCCACGGATTGGCAAACTGGGTGGAGTTCGCGCGGTTGCGCCCTTTCCAGGTGATCAGCTGTAGCGGGTATTTCGCGGTCAGACTGTCTTCCGGCCCTTCTGTTGCCGGAACATAATGAGACAGCGCCGGGATCTCCGGATTGTGCATGTCATACAGGCGTTTGGAGAAAATCTCGATTTTGCCGGACGGGGTCGGGAACGGGTTGTTTTCCGGATCCTGAATATTCTGCTCAAACGCGACGTTCTGCGTATGCGGACGATGAGTTAATAAATGACGACGTTTGACCAGCAGTTCATCAAAGGTTGGAATGTTATCTTGCGGGCGCTTCTGTGCCGCATCATTGACGAGAAACTCTATCCAGTCGCGATCTGTTTCATGACCTTCGGTGAAAGCATCACGGACACCCAGTTTCTCTGCCACTTCGCACAGCCAGTCATAGTCGGTACGGCGTTCAAATTCCGGCTCAATGGCTTTTTCAGACAGGATCAGATAATCGCCGTAACTCCAGGTGCCGCCGATATTCCAGCGTTCCAGAAAACTGGTTTCCGGCAGCAGCAGATCGGCATATTTCGCACTCGGGGTGAGATAGAGGTCACTGCAGACGATAAATTCGACTTTCGATTCATCCGCCAGCACGCTTGCGGCATGAAGAATATCGGTGTTCTGGTTGGTCATGTAGTTACCCGCCATCGAGAACATCATTTTGATTTCGGTACCGAGTTTGTCTGCATTTTTCAGTCCGTTCTCCGGCGTGACCAGGGTTTTGTCTTCGCACGCCTGCACCCAATTGGTGATGTTGATTTTGGCTTTGACCGGGTTATCAAACAGCGCCGGTCCGGCGATGGTTTTACGCAGTTCCGGATTCAGTGCCATGCCGTAACCCGCTGCCCAGCCGCCGCGCACACCGACATTGCCGGTGATGGTTGCCAGCAGCGTGGCCCCGCGCGCACTGCGCTCACCGCAGATATGGCGCTGCGGCCCCCAGCCCTGCATCAGCACCGCCGGTTTGGTTGTGGCATATTCACGCGCCAGCTGACGGATAGTGTCCGCCGGGACTTTGGTGATTTTCTCCGCCCATTCCGGGGTTTTGGCCATGCCGTCTTTCCGGCCGGTCAGATACGCCACCAGCGATTCATTATCCGCCACACCTTCCGGCATCTGATCTTCACGGAAACCCAGAGTGTATTTATCAATAAACGCCTGATCGTGGAGATTTTCTGTCACGATGACATACATCATCGCATCCATCATGGCGTTGTCGGTGGTCGGCAGCAGCGGGATCCACTGATCCGCCAGCGAAGAGGCGGTATCGGAATAGCGCGGATCAACGACAATAAATTTGGTGCCGTTCTTTTTCATTTTCTGGAAATAGTGGTTACTGTGCCCGAAAATCGTTTCGTTCGGGTTATGTCCCCACAGGATCACCAGCGGCGTATTTTCCAGGGTATCGAGTGTGCTGCCGCTGGCCGCCGTGCCGTAAGTGTAGGGCGTGGCCGCCATGGTGTTGCCGTTACTGACGGAATGATAGTTTTCCAGAAAGCCGCCGGTCAGGTTAAACAGGCGGCGCAGCATATTGGCACCGGAAAAAATCCCGCCGGTCACCCCGGTACTCAGACTGACAAACCGTGATGCCGGGCCGTATTTGTCACTGATGCGCTGCCATTCGGCGGCAATCAGGCTGGTCGCTTCTTCCCAGCTGATGCGTTCAAAACGTCCCTCACCACGCTTACCGACCCGTTTCATCGGGTATTTCAGGCGATCCGGATGATAAATAAATTTCCGGTAGCCGCGGCCGCGCACACAGGCCCGCATGATCGGCATCTCTTCATTGAGTTCCGCATCCGGCCGGGTCGAGATGCGGACAGCTTTTCCGTCTTTGATATGAGCGCGGATATCACATTTCCCGCCGCAGTCAAAGCTGCTGCAGGTCGGTACAATGCGTACGCCGTCACCGGTCTGATGAACCGGAATATGTGCCGGATCGGCCGGTACGGATGCAATACTTTCCGATGCCAGAAACGGAACCGCAGATAATACAGAACTGACCTGTATAAAGCGGCGGCGGCTTATTTCGCCGGGAGCGCCGGATTTTTCATTATCGTGGCCGGATTGATGACTCATAATGGATTTACCCCGGGTGAGAAACAGAGTGCGGTATTTAAAACATCAGGAAATAATAAATATTATTTAATTTTAAATGACCGGAAATAACTTCACGCCACCGGTAATCTCTTAATAACCGGAAATAATGATAATCTGTATAAACAGAATGGCGGCAGCAAAATAGTAATGGATTAATATATTGCCGCCATGCGCAAATCAGACAACGGCATTTGAATTCCAGCCTGTTTCCGGTTACTGTTAACTAAACGTTTTCTATTTGTTACCGTAATAATACAGATGTGGCATCGGCTTCTGTTATTGTCACAAAAACCCTGTTTTGCGGTGGCGGGATCTGATATAACACCCGCCGGTTTTTATTTTCAGTCAGATACGGAGCGCGGCACTCATGAGAAATATTCCGTTAAAAAGCGTGGATAATATCGCGCGGGATGTCATTGCGCTCGGCACTGATTATCTGCCCGATACCCTGCTGGAATACCACGCCCACCGCCGGGCACAGTTTTTGTATCCGGCCACCGGGCTGATTGAAGTCAGTACCGCAGACGGCGAGTGGGTGATCCCGCCCTCCTGCGGGGTGTGGATCCCGGAACAGGTCGCTCATGAAACCCGGATGCTGAATGTCAGTACCCGCAGTCTGTATATCGAACCGGCGGCAAAGCCGCGTCACGCCGTCAGTTGTGAGGTCGTGAGTGTCTCCCCGCTGCTGCGCCAGCTGCTGCTGGAAGCGGTGGATATCCCGGCGGAATATGATATTCAGGGGCGTGACGGTGTGCTGATGCAGCTGATCCTCTGCGAGCTGGCGCGTATGCCCCCGCTGCCGTTTTTCGCCCCGATCCCGCGTGATGAGAAACTCGGCCGTCTGTGCCGTGAATTTATGCGCAAACCGGTTATCACCTCACAGCCGGGAGAGTGGGCGGAACAGCTGCACAAAAGCGAGCGCTCTTTCAGCCGTTTTTTCCGCACCCAGACCGGGATGTCATTTTCAGAATGGCGGCAGCAGGCATGCCTGCTGAACTCGCTGTCTCATATTCTCTCCGGAAAATCGATTACCGAAGTGGCGTATGAGCTGGGTTACAACAGCGCGGGGGCATTCTCGATTATGTTTAAAAAACAGATGGGGCAATCCCCTTCCCATTTTAAAAATGACGATTCGGATATCCGCCATTTTTAACGTGTTTTTTTAACAAATATAATTTGTGTATGATAGCCGGAATATATTTGATTTATTTTCTTGTTTTCTTTTTTTGCGTATTTTGTTTAATTGATCTGAATCAAATTTAAATTTACCTTACTACTACTTTGTGATTATTTACAAAACACGAAAACCCCCAATTAATAATTATTAAACATCAAAGTTCACTTTCATTGATTTCAGGCAATATAAATTCAACCTTTGCTGATATTCTCCTCACGATTTTTTACAAATAAATAAAAAAGAGGATGCGATGAATTTCAGCCGCAGACAGTTCTTTAAGGTTTGTGCCGGCGGTCTCGCCGGAACAACTGCCGCTGCGTTAGGCTTTATGCCGTCAGTAGCAATGTCCAACGTCCGGGAATACAAATTACTCCGTTCAAAAGAGACCCGTAACACCTGTACCTACTGCTCCGTCGGATGCGGATTACTGATTTACAGCATGGGCGATGGTGCCATGAATGCCAAATCAGCGATTTTCCACGTCGAAGGTGACCCGGATCATCCGGTCAACCGCGGGGCGTTATGCCCGAAAGGTGCCGGTCTGCTCGATTATATTCACAGTGAAAGCCGTCTGCGTTATCCGCAGTACCGCGCGCCGGGCTCCGATAAATGGCAGCGCATCAGCTGGGATGACGCGTTTGAGCGTATCGCCCGTCTGATGAAAGCCGACCGTGATGCCAACTTCATTGAGAAAAACAGCGAAGGTACAACGGTAAACCGCTGGCTGACCACCGGGATGCTCTGCGCCTCTGCCGCCAGCAACGAAACCGGGATGCTGACCCAGAAATTTACCCGTTCCCTCGGGATGCTGGCAGTCGATAACCAGGCGCGTGTCTGACACGGACCAACGGTAGCAAGTCTTGCTCCGACATTTGGTCGCGGTGCCATGACCAACCACTGGGTTGATATCAAAAATGCCAACGTCGTTGTGGTGATGGGCGGGAATGCTGCGGAAGCACATCCTGTCGGATTCCGCTGGGCGATGGAAGCGAAGAACAACAATGATGCCACACTGATCGTTATCGATCCGCGCTTTACGCGGACCGCATCTGTGGCCGATCACTACATCCCGATCCGCTCCGGAACCGATATTACGTTCCTTTCCGGCGTGATCCTGTACCTGATGGAAAACGGGAAATTCCACGACGAGTATGTGCGCCATTACACCAATGCGCCGTTACTGGTCCGTGAGGATTATGCTTTCAGCGACGGTTTATTCAGCGGCTATAACGCTGAAAAACGCCGTTACGACAAAACCACCTGGAACTACCAGTTCGGTGAAGACGGCTATGCGCTGCGTGACGACACCCTGCAACATCCGCAGTGTGTATGGAATCTGCTGAAAACGCATGTCAGCCGTTATACCCCGGATATGGTGGAAAAAATTTGCGGTACGTCGCAGGCGGATTTCCTCAAAGTCTGTGAGATTCTGGCCTCCACCAGCCCTGCCAACCGTGCGGCAACCTTCCTGTATGCCCTCGGCTGGACACAGCATACCGTCGGCGCGCAGAACATCCGTACCATGGCAATGATCCAGCTGCTGCTCGGCAACATGGGTGTGGCAGGCGGCGGCGTGAACGCCCTGCGCGGTCACTCCAATATTCAGGGTCTGACAGACCTCGGTCTGCTCTCCACCAGCCTGCCGGGTTATCTGACCCTGCCGTCTGAGAAACAGACCGATATCGACAGCTATCTGAAAGCCAATACGCCGAAAGCCACGCTGCCGGGCCAGGTCAACTACTGGAGCAACTATCCGAAGTTCTTCGTCAGCCTGATGAAATCCTTCTACGGCGATGAAGCAACCAAAGAGAACCAGTGGGGCTATGACTGGCTGCCGAAATGGGATCAGGCTTATGACGTGCTGAAGTATTTCGACATGATGAACAAAGGCGAAATCAACGGCTATATCTGTCAGGGCTTTAACCCGGTCGCGTCCTTCCCGGACAAAAACAAAGTGGTCAGTTGCCTGAGCAAACTGAAATATCTGATAACCGTCGACCCGCTGAGTACCGAAACCGCGGGTTTCTGGCAGAACCACGGCGATATGAATGATGTCGATACCGCATCCATTCAGACCGAAGTGTTCCGTCTGCCGTCCACCTGTTTCGCGGAAGAAGACGGCTCGATTGCCAACTCCGGCCGCTGGTTACAGTGGCACTGGAAAGCGGCGGATGCCCCGGGGGAAGCCCGTACCGATGGCCAGATCCTTGCCGGTATTCTGTGGAAAATGCGCGAGCTGTATCAGCAGGAAGGCGGTCAGGGTGTTGATCAGCTGATGAAGATGTCCTGGGATTATGTGCAGCCGTTCAATCCGGAATCCGACGAAGTCGCCAAAGAGAACAACGGCGTGGCCCTTGACGATCTGTATGATGCCAACGGCAATTTACAGGCGAAAAAAGGCGAACTGCTCAGCTCCTTTGCGCTGCTGCGTGATGACGGTTCAACCGCATCCTCCTGCTGGATCTACACCGGCTGCTGGACGGAACAGGGCAACCAGATGGCGAAACGGGATAACAGTGACCCGTCCGGCATCGGTAACACCCTCGGCTGGGCCTGGGCATGGCCGCTGAACCGCCGTGTGATCTATAACCGCGCTTCTGCTGATCCGCAGGGTAAACCGTGGGATAAGAACCGCATTCTTATCGAATGGAACGGCAAAAAATGGGTCGGTAACGATATCCCGGACTTTAATGCCTCTGCGCCGGAAGCGGGTGCCGGGCCGTTTATCATGCAGCCGGAGGGCTTAGGCCGTCTGTTTGCCATCGATAAAATGGCGGAAGGGCCGTTCCCGGAACACTACGAGCCGTTTGAAACACCGATTGGTACTAACCCGCTGCATCCGGAAGTCGTTTCCAACCCGGCCGCCCGTATCTTTGAGGATGATAAAAAACGTCTCGGAAATCATACGGAGTTCCCGTACGTCGGCACAACCTATCGCCTGACCGAACACTTCCATACCTGGACCAAACATGCGCGGCTCAATGCTATCGCACAGCCGGAACAGTTTGTGGAAATCAGTGAAACTCTGGGCGCAGCCAAAGGGATCCGCAGCGGCGATAAAGTGAGAGTCAGCAGTAAACGCGGCTTTATCCGCGCGGTGGCGGTGGTCACACCGCGCCTTCAGACACTGGTGGTGGACGGTAAGCCGGTCGAAACGGTCGGGCTCCCGATCCACTGGGGTTTTGAAGGTGCCGCCCAAAAAGGCTTTATCACCAACACACTGACGCCGGGAGTCGGTGACGCCAACTCGCAAACGCCTGAGTTTAAAGCGTTCTTAGTCAACATCGAGAAGGCGTAAGGAGGAATTATGTCCATGCAATCTCAAGACATTATCAAACGTTCTGCGACCAACAGCATAACGCCGCCTCCTCAGGCCCGTGACGACAAGTTTGAAGTCGCCAAGCTGATCGATGTGTCCACCTGTATCGGCTGTAAAGCCTGTCAGGTGGCCTGTTCCGAATGGAATGACATCCGGGATGAGGTCGGGTTCTGTACCGGGGTTTATGATAACCCGACCGACCTCAGTGCTAAATCCTGGACTGTCATGCGGTTCAGCGAGACCAAAGAGAACGGCAAACTGGAGTGGCTGATCCGCAAGGACGGCTGCATGCACTGTTCGGACCCTGGCTGTCTGAAAGCCTGTCCGTCTGCCGGTGCGATTATTCAGTACGCCAACGGGATCGTTGATTTTCAGTCAGAACACTGCATCGGCTGCGGCTACTGCATTGCGGGTTGCCCGTTCAATATTCCGCGTCTGAATCCGAAAGATAACCGGGTGTACAAATGCACACTCTGTGTTGACCGGGTCAGCGTGGGCCAGGAGCCTGCCTGTGTGAAAACCTGTCCGACCGGTGCCATCCATTTCGGCACCAAAAAAGACATGCTGGAAGTGGCGGACGAGCGCGTACAGAAGCTGAAAAAACGCGGCTTTGCCAATGCCGGGGTCTACAACCCGGACGGTGTCGGCGGCACACACGTGATGTACGTGCTGCAACATGCGGATAACCCTGAACTTTATCACGGGCTGCCGAAAGATCCGCAGATTGATACACCGATTGATCTCTGGAAAGGGGTACTGAAACCGCTGTCGGCTATCGGGTTTATCGCCACCTTTGCCGGACTGGTATTCCACTATGTGGGGATCGGCCCGAACAAAGAGACGGACGATGAGGAAGAGGAGGAAACTCACCATGAGTAAGAAAAGCAAAATGATCGTCCGCACGAAATTTATTGATCGTGCCTGTCACTGGACAGTGGTGATCTGCTTTTTCCTGGTCTCCTTATCCGGTATTGCGCTGTTCTTCCCGACACTGCAATGGCTGACGGAAACCTTCGGGACACCGGCAATGGGGCGTATTCTGCACCCGTTCTTTGGTGTGCTGATTTTCGTCGTGCTGATGTTTATGTTTTTCCGCTTCATTAAGCACAACATCCCGGACAGAGAAGATCTGCCGTGGATTAAAAATATTATCGAAGTACTGAAAGGCAACGAGCATCATGTGGCGCGTGTCGGTAAATACAACGCCGGACAAAAAATGATGTTCTGGAGCATTATGAGCATGATCTTTGTGCTGCTTGCCACCGGGATCATCATCTGGCGTCCGTACTTTGCGCACTACTTCCCGATGTGGATGATCCGCTGGAGTCTGCTGATCCACGCGGCCGCAGCTATTGTCCTGATCCACGCCATCCTGATCCATATGTATATGGCCTTCTGGGTGAAAGGATCGATCAAAGGCATGGTGGAAGGTAAAGTCAGCCGCCGCTGGGCGAAGAAACATCACCCGCGCTGGTATGAAGAAGTGGAAGCCGAAGAAGCTGCTGAGGAAGCGAAGCAGAAGAAGTAATCGTCACCGGCTTATCACTGTGAACTGCGCCGCAAACGTTCAATACAACGAATGCGGCGCAGTTTTTTTATGGTTTGATTTCCATCTGCAATAAGGCATACCGCACAGTAAAACGGATAAATCAGCAGAATGAATAAGTATCATGTATCAAACAGTGAAGGGGAATTTGCTGCCGGTTCAGATGATGACGTTTTGGAAAACAAGCTTCAGTTGTCTGAAACCAATGATATTAATGATGCCGAATTAGTGCTGCTGGAAACAACATCCGGCACATTATATTGCTGCTATCCACGCAGCATTAAATCTGATTTATGAACCAATGAAATATTGGGTTAATCAGTCACTCAGAAAAAACTAAACAGCCAGTCTGAGGTGAGCATATTTTTCACGTTTTTCTTTCAGAGCCTCAGCCAGTTTCTGTGGCTCCTGTCCGGTTTCAACCGCTGTAGATGTTACAACAGCCCGGATTAACTGTTCACTATCAGGCATTATCAGCGTCTGTTGCGTTTTCTTACTATTTTTCATTTTTCCTCCGGACCTATATCGCATACTTGCTCATAATGCCATTACACCTAATCCACAATGGTCACTAAAAAAACAAAACCCGCCTTGCGGCGGGTTTTCAGTGCTTCTTACAGAACAGGGGATTACTGTTCAAACATCTCTTTCAGCCAGCCGGGGGCTTCTTCATCCTGCTGCTGAGCCGGGGCCTGCTGGCCGCACAGCGCTTGTGCGTCCGTTGTCCAGACCGGTAATGTCCGGGTGATCCCCACGCCGTTGCAGACAAAATTGCCGTCCGCATCCACTGCCATCTCCGCGATATCTTCCGGTGGTGTGAGGTTCAGCGCCAGCGGCGGCTGATTATCCAGATAACGTCCGTAAAGTACCAGGGCACCGGAGCCGCCGTACAGGCCGGACGGGCTGTTGTCATCCAGCCCCATCCAGGAGACGGTGACTTCTTTGCCGTCGATACCGACAAACCAGCTGTCGCGCATGTCGTTAGTGGTCCCGGTTTTCCCGGCCAGATGGTATTTACCGAATTTCGATCCCAGACGGCGGGCTGCGGTACCGCGTTCCACCACCTGCTGCATACCGTACAGCGTCATATACGCCGCCTGCGGCGCCACAGCGCGCTGTGCCTGCGGGAAGCTCTGGTAAATCACCGTGCCGTCTTCCGCGATCACCGAACGCAGTGCGGACAGTGTCGCGCGGTTACCGCCGCTGCCGATGGTCTGGAACAGCTGCGAGACCTGCAATGGTGTCAGGTTTACCGCGCCGAGCAGCATTGCCGGGACTTTCTGGATATTTTTCGCCGGTGCGCCGAGACGGACAAACGTATCGGCTACCGCATCCAGACCGACCGCCATACCGAGGTTAACCGTCGGTACGTTGATAGAGCGCGCCAGCGCATCCACCAGCATCACACGACCGCTGAAGGTTTTGCTGTCGTTACGCGGTGACCAGGTACCGCCGCCGCCCGGCACGTTAATGGTCAGCGGCTGGTCGTCCAGCCAGGTATTCAGACGGTAAGTATCCGGAATACCAAGCGCGGTGAGATAGGTCATCGGTTTTGCCAGCGAGCCGATAGAGCGCTCCGCCGCCATAGCACGGTTAAACCCGGCAAACTGCGGCTGAGAGCCGCCGACCATTGCGCGGACCTCCCCGCTGATGCGGTCAACCACCACCATAGCCCCTTCCAGCGCCGGTTTTTTACGTTCCGCTCGGATGGCTTTCACACCTTCTTCAACGGCATTTTCAGCTGCATCCTGTGAGACCGGGTCCAGCGTGGTGAAGATTTTCACGCCGGACAAATCATCCACTTTATCGCCGAGCTTCTCGCGCAGTTCCTGACGAACCAACTGCATAAAGGCAGGCTGCGGGGTGATCACACCACTTTTCTCTTTTACACCCAGCGGACGTGCGCTCAGGACATCATACATTTCCTGATCGATCACCCCGCCCTGGGTTTGCAGAAGTTTCAGCACCACGTTGCGACGCTCAAGGGCATTTTTCGGGTTACGCCACGGGTTATAGATTGACGCCCCTTTTACCATTCCCACCAGCAGTGCCACCTGGTCGAGGCTCAGTTCATCGACCGGACGGCCGAAATAATAGAGACTCGCCAGCGGGAAGCCGCGGATCTGTTCATCCCCGCTTTGCCCCAGATAGACTTCGTTGAGATACAGTTCCAGAATGCGGTCTTTGTCATAGCGGTAATCCATAATAAGCGCCATATAGGCTTCATTGGCTTTACGCGCCAGTGTCCGTTCATTGGATAAGAACAGGTTTTTTACCAGCTGCTGTGTCAGGGTACTGCCGCCCTGCACCGCGCGTCCCGCCGTCAGGTTTGCCAGAAGGGCACGCCCGATGGAGGTGATGCTGATCCCGTCATGCTCATAGAAATTACGATCCTCGGTCACCAGCAGGGCTTTAACCAGCTCATCCGGGAAGCCGCTGCGGGCCAGGAACAGACGCTGCTCACCATTTGCGGATTGCAGCATGGTGATCAGTTTCGGATCGAGGCGGAAGAAACCGAATTCACGGCCGTTATCCATGTTTTCAATTTTTTCCAGTCCGCTGCTGCTGAAAGTCAGACGGGCGTTAATCTGCCCTTCTTTACTGTCAGGGAAATCAAACGGACGGCGCAGCATCTGAATGGTATTACCGGTCACGGAAAATTCACCGGCGCGGGTGATTTTGGTGACTTTGCGGTACTGCATGCCTTCCAGCAGTTTCACCATTTCATTCAGGCTGTAATCCATGCCCGGCTCAAGGTTGACGGTGCGTCCGTAAACCGCCGCAGGCAGATCCCAGACTTTACCGTCCAGGCGGTCACTGATTTTTCCGGCCAGATAAACACCGTAAAGCCCCAGCAGGATAACCATCACAATGCCGAGTTTGACCAGGAACCAAAACCAGCGCCAGCGCCGTTTAGGCGGTTTGTTTTTGCGCCCTTTTTTACTCATGCGCGCGCTGTCCTCATCATCGTCATAATCATCCGGTTCGTCATCACCAAATTCATCATCGTATTCAATATCATCGTCATAATCCTCATCCCGGCGGCGACGGCGGTCTGAGCGCCCTCTTTTTTTAGCGGCAGGCGCTTTACTGCCCCTGCGGCCGGTGGGTTCACGATCAAAATCAGACATGGTCTCTCCCGTCAGTCTGTCTGCCGCACAATAATGTGCCGGGCGGGACAGGCGGTTATTTCATCAGTTGCTATTGTCGCCGATTCCGGCAACAGACACAGTAAAAATCCGTTAAACAACGACTATCTTTGCATTTACATAAACTTTTTTACACGCTTTGTCGGCTGTGCATTTGCCGGATCGTCCGGCCAGAAATGTTTGGGATAACGTCCTTTCATCTCTTTCTGCACCTCCCGGTAGCTCCCGCCCCAGAAGGCTTTCAGGTCGGCGGTTACCTGTATCGGGCGGTGTGCGGGCGATAACAGGCTGACCGTTACCGGCAGCCGTCCCTGCGCCACCACCGGTGTTTCACGCACACCATACATCTCCTGAATGCGGACTGCCATCACCGGCGGTTTATCTGCGGCATATTCTACAGGTATCCGGGTCCCGGTGGGTACTTCAAAATGACGCGGGAACTGTGCATCCAGCCATTGCTGCTGCGACCAGTCCATGCGCTGACGCAGCGCGCCATATAGATCCAGCTTTGCCAGCTGCTGCTGATTGCGCACTCCGGTCAGGTACGGCGACAGCCACGTCTCAAGCGTGGCGAGCAGTGTATCATTATCTGCGGCAGGCAGTGTCTGTTCCGGGAACAGATCGTGTGCCAGCTGCTGGCGGATAAGTAACTGCTCACAGGCTTCATTGAATGGCAGAACAGACAATCCCTGTTCGCGGATCCAGCTGAGCAGAGCTTCGCGGACAACCTCATCAGACGGTGCTGCCAGTGGTTTTCGCTCAATAATCAGCTGCCCGCAGGTAACCGCCTGCCACGCCTGCCAGCTGCCTTTGTTTTCATCACGGGTCAGACGGTTTTCTGTTTTCAGCAGATGCGGTGCCATCTCTGTCAGCTGTGATAATTCAAACGGCACCGCTTTCAGGATCCGTGCATTAGCCTGCTGCTCATTTTGCAGGATCAGCGGGGCGATAAGCCCGGCTTCATTGCCGAGCGGGCTGCTTTCATCTGTCACCGCACCGGTACCGTTTGCCAGTAAAAATGTGCCGGAGCGCCCGCGCTTCCCGGCGATTCTGTCAGGAAATCCCTGTAATAAGGTGCGGCACAACCAGCCACTGTCCGGATCATGAGACGGTTTTCTGACCGGCTGACCGGCGGCCTGCAACAGCTGATGCGCCAGCTTATCCCACCGGGCGGAGGGATGTGTCAGGTCATGCAGCAGATTGCCGTTACCTTCGCGGGAAGGCTCTTCCAGTGCGGCAATCAGCCGGGCGGCATAGTATATCTGTGCCGGCTCTTCATTAAGGGTATAAAGCCACAATGCAGAGAGGCGCGGCTCTGTGCCGGAAGCGGCCATTGCCGCGCCTTTGGCAGTCAGTCCGCCCTGCGGCAGAAGGCAGCCCATTTCTGTCAGTAATTTTTTCGCCACCTGCACCGCCACGGCTGGCGGGGTATCAAGCCAGGCAAGCGCTGATACCTCACGGCAGCCCCACTGCGCCAGATTCAGCATCAGCCCGGCCAGGTCACTGTGGCAGATTTCCGGTTCACTGTGCGCAGCGGCGCGTTCGGCTTCCGCCTGTCCGCACAGATGCAGACAGATCCCCTGCGCCAGACGCCCGGCACGCCCTGCACGCTGTGTCATCGATGAGCGGCTGATGCGGCTGCGCACCAGCCGGGTCAGCCCGCTGCGCGGATCAAACTGCGCGGTTTTTTCCAGACAGCTGTCCACCACCAGGGTCACACCTTCAATCGTCAGACTGGTTTCGGCAATATTGGTCGCCAGCACGATTTTGCGCATACCGGGCGGCGGTGGTTCAATCGCCTGCTGCTGCTCTTTCAGCGACAGTGCGCCGTACAGCGGGCAGATAAGCGTATCCGCATCGGTTTTACCGGTCAGCTGTTCCTGTAACCGGCAGATTTCCGCCTGTCCCGGCAGAAACACCAGCACAGAGCCATCCTCCTGCTGATACAGCTGCAACACCGCCCGGGCCACCTCACTGATAAAAGGCTGATGCGCACTGAGCGGCTGATACCGTCTCTCCACCGGGAAAGCCCGCCCCTCTGCCGTGATCACTTCCGCCTGCGGCAGCAGGGACAACAGCTGTTCATTATCTAAGGTCGCGGACATCACCAGCAGACGCAAATCATCACGCAGTGAGGACTGCACATCCAGCAGCAGTGCGAGGGCAAGATCGGCCTGTAAATTCCGTTCATGGAATTCATCCAGAATAATGACACTCACTTCGGATAATTCCGGATCCTGCTGTAACATTCTGACCAGAATTCCCTCTGTAACAACCTCAAACCGGGTGGCGGCGCTGACCCGGGTTTCGCCGCGCATCCGGTAACCCACCGTTTCTCCCGGACGTTCGCCGAGCTGTGACGCCAGCCGGTGTGCCACGCTGCGGGCCGCGATACGACGGGGCTCCAGCATGATAATCCGCCCGCTGACAGACGGATCGCTGAGCATCAGCAGCGGCAGAATAGTGGATTTCCCGCTGCCGGTCGGAGCCTGTAACAACACCTGCGGGGCACTGTTCAGTGCCGTACTGAGTGCCGGATAAATGTTACAAACGGGGGAATATGTCACAAAAACCTCATCATTATCTGCTTAACTTTCGACGCGCAACATTGTAGCATTGCCGCCCCCTGAAAAGTGCAGTCACATTGACAGGAGTTACGATGGAATTTCATCCCCCTTTACAGGCGGGCACGCTGGTGCAGCGTTACAAACGGTTTCTTGCGGATATTATCACGCAGGACGGGCGCACCATCACCATTCATTGTGCTAATACCGGCGCAATGACAGGCTGCGCCACACCGGGTGATACCGTCTGGTATTCCGAATCCGCCAATGCGAAGCGCAAGTACCCGCACAGCTGGGAACTGACGCAGACACAGGCCGGGCATCTGATTTGTGTGAATACGATGCAGGCAAACCGGGTGGTGGCAGAGGCGATTGCGCAGAACCGGATCCCGGAACTTACCGGGTATCAGACGCTGGCACAGGAAGTCAGATACGGCAGTGAAAACAGCCGGATTGATTTTTTACTGACCGATCCGCAGAAAAAGCCCTGTTATGTTGAGGTGAAATCCGTCACGCTGCTGGAAAACGGACACGGTTATTTTCCCGATACCGTAACTTTACGTGGACAAAAACACCTGCGTGAGTTACAAGCAATTGCTGAAGCGGGAAATCGTGCTGTTCTGTTTTTTGCTGTACTGCATTCAAGGATTGAGACCGTATCGGACGCAGCACACATTGATAAAAAATATTCATCACTTTTGCGGCAGGCATCACAGTCCGGAATTGACGTTATTTGTTACAGAATGCGGATAACACCGGATGGCATCACTGCCGGGGAAAAAATACCCTTTGCATTCATGGGGTGAATATCAATTTTTTTAATAATAAATAGGATGTTTTGTGAGTTGCGGGGTGAATAAACACGCTGTTCTTCACACCTTACAAAACTAATGAAAGCAAGGGTTGCATTATCCATAATCATCTGCTATCTATAGCGGCCTATTTTTCCCCTCTAAGGGATATTGTCAGACATGCGTGTGTAGGAGAAGCATTATGCAAGAAGGGCAAAAACGTAAAACCTCGTCCCTGAGCATTCTTGCCATTGCCGGCGTGGAGCCGTATCACGAGAAGGCAGGCGAAGAATACATGAACGAAGCCCAGTTGGCCCATTTCAAGCTGATACTTGAAGCATGGCGCAACCAACTCAGGGATGAAGTAAACCGCACTGTCACGCACATGCAGGATGAAGCAGCTAACTTCCCGGATCCGGTTGACCGGGCCGCTCAGGAAGAAGAATTCAGCCTGGAACTGCGCAACCGTGACCGCGAACGCAAACTGATCAAAAAGATCGAAAAAACCCTCAAAAAGGTTGAGGACGACGATTTTGGTTTTTGTGAGTCCTGCGGGGTCGAAATCGGTATCCGCCGTTTAGAGGCGCGTCCGACCGCAGATCTCTGTATCGACTGTAAGACGCTGGCTGAAATCCGCGAAAAGCAGATGGCGGGCTGACAGATTCACCACAGACGGCGCTTTGACAGCGCCGTCCGTTTTTATGCCTCTTCAATGACGGAATATTCTGCCGGCTCAGCGCCCGGTTACACCGGCCGCTTCGCACCATCACCTTCCGGTGCGCTTCATTTCGGCTCTCTGGTGACCGCACTGGGGAGTTATCTTCAGGCCCGTCACCTCGGCGGACGCTGGCTTCTCCGTATTGATGATATCGACCCGCCCCGCGAAGTCCCGGGTGCTGCGGATGCCATTCTGCGTATTCTTGACCATTACGGCCTGCACTGGGACGGCGATGTGCTGTATCAGTCGCGCCGCCATGATGCTTACCGTGAAGTGATTGAACAGCTGAAAGCCACCGGGCTGTGCTATTACTGCACCTGTACACGGCATGATGTCCATGACAGCGGCGGCCATTATCCCGGCACCTGCCGTCAGCGCGGACTGCCGCCGGATAACGCGGCACTGCGGCTTATCAGAACGCATCCGGTGTACCATTTTACCGATGGTCTGCGGGGGGATGTATTTACGGATAACGCCACGGCAGAGGAAGATATCATTATTTTCCGCAAAGATAAGCTGTTTGCCTATAACCTGGTGGTGGTGCTCGATGATGATTATCAGGGCGTGACAGAGGTGGTCAGAGGCGCGGATTTACTGTATCCCACCTCACATCAGCTCTCATTATACCGCCAGCTCGGGCTGCCGGCGCCGCATTATCTGCATTTGCCGTTGATGCTGGGCCCGGCGGCGCGTAAACTCTCCAAGCAAAATCATGCCACCCCGGTACCGCTCAGTGATCCGCGCCCGTTGTTATGGCAGGCGTTACAGGTGCTCCGGCAGCTGCTGCCGGAAACGGATCCGCTGTCGCTTTCCCTGACTGAACTGCTGGCATACAGTGTGCGGAACTGGGATATTACTGCCGTCCCCCGCAATGATGTGGTGACGGACAGGGAATAATTCCGCAATATCCGGGCTAAGGCATTCTCAAAAAACCAAGTGTACGATATTATTAGTCGCTTATTTTTTAGATCATTTAATTGTTATACAGAGGTGTACCATTTTAAACCGAGTCGCAAAGTTCTGTCGCAGTCTGATTTCCCGCGAGAATAAGGCAGATTGCACAGAGGCTGCCAGTGAAAGGCCGGCCCCGAATGCTGACCATACGCCGCAGAATCCGTCACACCGTGAGGCTTCCCCCGCGCGTCCTGCCGCTAAACGCAAGAAACCGGCAAAAAATATGGATAACAGCGGGACAGTCAGCGCAACGGTAATTCCCCGCAACAGTCATTCTATTTCCCGTCAGGACATCAGCGAGAATGCGCTGAAGGTTCTGTACCGCCTGAATAAATCCGGTTTTGACGCTTATCTGGTCGGCGGCGGTGTCCGTGATCTGCTGCTGGAGCGCAAACCCAAAGATTTCGATATCGCTACCAATGCCACGCCGGACGAAGTGAGAAAACTGTTCCGCAACTGCCGCCTGGTCGGGCGCCGTTTCCGTCTGGCTCACATTATGTTCGGCCCGGATATTATCGAAGTCGCAACCTTCCGTGGTCCGCATGACAATAACGAACCGGCTGATGACGGCAAAGCCCGTTCTCAGCAGGGCAAAAACGGCATGCTGCTGCGCGATAATATTTTCGGCACCATTGAAGAAGATGCTGTCCGCCGCGATTTCACCATTAACAGCCTTTATTACAGCGTGGCTGATTTTACCGTCCGTGATTATGTCGGCGGGCTGGCAGATTTACAGCAGCGCATTATCCGTCTGATCGGCGATCCGGAAACCCGTTACCGGGAAGATCCGGTGCGTATGCTGCGCGCCATCCGGTTTGCCGCCAAACTGGATATGACCATCGAACCGAAAACGGCTGCGCCTATCCGCACGCTGAGCACCTTGCTGCGCGATATCCCGCCTGCACGTCTGTTCGAGGAAGTTCTCAAGTTATTACAGGCCGGTGACGGACACCGTACGTTTGAATTATTACGTGAATACGATCTGCTGGATATGCTGTTCCCGCTGGTTGCCGGGCCGCTGAAAGAGAACCCGGACACCCCGCTGTCCCGTATCGTGGATCAGGTACTGAAAAATACCGACTACCGTATTCATAACGATCAGCGCGTCAATCCGGCCTTCCTGTTTGCCGTGATGCTGTGGTATCCGCTGTGCGAACATGCGGAAAAACTGACCCAGGAGAGCGGGCTGGCCTATTACGAAGCCTTCGCGATCGCCATTAATGACATCCTGGATGAACAGTGCCGCGCGATTGCTATTCCGAAACGTCTGACCACCACCATGCGTGATATCTGGCAGTTGCAGTTACGTCTGCCGCGCCGTCAGGGCAAACGCGCGATCCGTCTGATGGAAAATCAGAAATTCCGCGCCGCCTTTGATCTGCTCGAACTGCGTGCGAATGTGGAAGGCCGTCATGAGTTACAGGAACTGGCTCACTGGTGGGCGGATTTTCAGCAGGCGAATGCCCCGCAGCAGCGCTCAATGGTGACAGAACTGGGCAGTGATCCGGTCAAACGCCGTCCGCGCCCGCGCCGCCGTCATCCGCGTGCCCGTCAGGGTAACGGAAACAGCGAATCATGATTCCGGTCTATATTGCGATCGGCAGTAATCTTGCCGATCCGCTTGACCAGGTCAACCGGGCGATTGCCGCGCTGGGTGCTGTCCCGCAAAGCCGCCTGGTGCGCCACTCCGCTTTTTACCGCACCGCGCCGATGGGCCCCGCCGGACAGCCTGATTATCTCAATGCGGCTGTTCTGCTGGAAACTGACCTGACACCGCACCAGCTGCTCGACGCCACCCAGGCCATCGAACTGGCGCACGGCCGTGTCCGTAAGGATGAGCGCTGGGGTCCCCGCACATTAGACTTGGATATCATGCTGTTTGGCGATAGGGTCATCAGTGATGCACGGCTTACCGTACCGCATTACGGCCTGAAAGTACGTGAATTTATGTTGTATCCGCTGGCTGAAATCGCCCCCGGGCTGATTCTGCCGGACGGCGAATCACTTGCGGCGGTTGTTGCCCGCACCCCGGAAAACGGGCTTGGCCTCTGGTCATCATCAGAGCCTGTACGCTGAACTTTCTGCTCAACAGACAGACAAGGAGACACTGATGCGGATTATTGAAACTGCGCTGATCCTGCGCAAAGAGATTGCCCGTCTGCGGACTGACGGCAAACGTGTTGCGTTTATCCCGACCATGGGAAACCTGCATGACGGCCACCTGGCACTGGTAAAAGAAGCCCGTGCACAGGCAGATATTGTCGTGGTGTCTGTCTTTGTCAACCCGCTCCAGTTCCCCCGTGAAGATGATTTGCAGCGCTATCCGCGCACACTGCAGGCAGACTGCGAGAAACTGAGCAAAGCGCAGGTGGATCTGGTGTATGCCCCGGCGGTCAGTGATGTCTATCCGCACGGGTTAGCTCACCAGACTCTGGTGATGGTACCGCCGCTGGTCAGCCAGTGTGATGAACCGCATCAGCGTACCCGTCTGCGCGGTATCGCCACCGTGATGTGCAAGCTGTTCAATCTGGTGCAGCCGGATATCGTTTTCTTCGGCGCCAATGATCATCCGCGCTTCCTGACTATCCGCCATCTGATCCGTGACCTGAATTATGATATCGCACTGGCGACCATTCCGACCGTCCGGGAAAAAACCGGGCTGGCACTCAGCTCCTGCAATACCCTGCTGAATAAAGAGGAAAAAGAGGCGGCACCGCGTCTGTATCAGGTTATGCAGACCCTCGCGGATATGATCCGTGAACGCCCGAGTGCTATTGCCGAAAGTCTGGATAATGCCCGTGACGACTTAAACCGTGCCGGATTCCGCGATATCAGCCTGGAAATCTGTGATGCTGATGACCTGGAAGCGGTGCGCGTCAACAGTGAGAAAGCGGTGATTCTGGCCTCTGCCCGGCTGGGAAATATCCGCCTGATCGACTGCCTGCATGTTAACATGCCGAACCCGGCAGGCAGTGAGACGGCCTCTCCGTCACTGTAAAATAGTCCTCAATCTGCCTGAAAAGCCCGGTTTCCGGCGTGCTGCTGTAATGATGCAGCCGGAACCAGGCCAGAAGCCCGTCATAGCGGGCTTTTGTCAGCTCCTGCTCCGCCTGATAATACTGATCCCGCGCATGTGCCACCTCCGGCTGGCTGTTCTGCCCCGCCGCATACCCCTTTTCCGCCGCCGTTACCTGTAACCGTGCAGCCGCAGCGGCCTGCTCCAGCGCCGCCAGCTGTATACCGCTGCGGCGGAACACCTGATACTGACGCGCCAGGTCACGCCGGCGTGTCTGTACCAGTGCATCCTGCTCATATTGCGCCTGCTGAATCTGAGCAGACACCTTACGCATCCCCGCCAGATCTTTTCCGCCGCTGAACAGCGGAACTGACAGATGGATCCCGGCACTGAGGTTACGGTAACGCTGACCCACGGTATCACTGCTGTCTGACCGGGTATCCGACCAGGCGGCAAAGAGCTGAGCGGACGGCATAAACGCCCCGCGCTGTACCTCTGCCGCCGCTTTTGCCAGCGCAGTTTCCTGCCGTGCCGCCTTGATTTCCGGATGCTCCGCCAACATCTGTTGTTCCTGTGCCGTATAATCGCCGTCATTCAGTTTCGGCAACCGGAAATCCCCCGCTTTCAGTGCCGGAAGATCCTGCATCCGCAACTGCGGCAGGCCGGTAAGATCAGACAATATCAGCAACGCATTCAGGCTTTCCGCTTCGGTTTCCGCAACCTGCGCCTGACGCTGCCGCAGGCGGGTACGGGCAGATTCAACCTCCGTCACCGTTCCTTCCCCGAGCTGCAAAAGGCGCTGTGCGGCGGTCAGCTGCGCGGTATTCAGCGCCAGCCGGAGCCGGTCTGTTTTCTGTATTTCCAGAACACAGGCCAGGTTCAGATACGCAGAAACCAGCCGGTTAATCAGTTCTGCCTGCTGTATCTGTAAGCGGCTCTCTGCGGCTGTGCCGCGTATCTGTGCGCTCCGGTACTGATGGTATGCCGTGTAATCAAACAGCGGCTGCGTCACCACCAGGCTGAGGGAATGACTGCTGTAGCGCCGCTGAGTGGTCACCGGTGTCCGCTGTGTCAGCCGGTTATACGGCGTGTTCTGGTAACTCAGCCCGGCGGACGGCAGCAGGTGTGATTTTCCGGCAGCAACCTCTGCCTGTTCCGCCTCATAAGCCTTAGCCGCAGCACTGAATGACAGATCATTGTTCAGCGCGGACTGACGGAGCTCAGATAACGTCACCGCCTGCACACCGGCGGACAACAGACACAGCAGTGCCGTACAAATGTGTTTTGCAGAATGCATCCGGATCACTCCTCGGTCAGTGCGAAAAAGAGCCGGTCAGTCACAGGCTTAAACAGATAACTGAGCAGTGATCGCTCACCGGTGCGGATAAAAATCTCAGCGGGCATACCGGGTTTGACCACCTGAGCCGCCGCCGTTTCCGGCACCGCAATCTGAATCTGATAGTAAGGCTCCCCGTTTGCCGGATTGATCAGACGATCGGCGGAAATCATTGTCAGTTCGCCACGCAGTTTGGGTGTCAGGTTCTGATTGAATGCAGTAAACAGCAGATCAGCACTCTGACCGGGAGCGACTTTATCTATCCACTGTGGTGATAATTTACCTTCAATAATCAGCGTCTGCTGCGCCGGCACTACCGACATCAGTTTTTCCCCGGCTTGCACCACACCGCCTGCGGTAAACACAGACACATCCATAACAGTGCCGGTCACCGGCGCGGTGATAACATGCTGTTCCAGCCGATCATTCTCAATAACCTGCTGTTTTTTAAGCTCACTGCGCTGAACTGACAGGCGTGATAATTCCTCGCGGATCCCGCTGTGAAAAGCCGCCCGCCGCTGTGTGATCTGCTCTGTCTGCGTGGCTTTTTCTTCCTCTGCACGGCTTATCTGTAACCGGGTGTCATCCGCCTGATTGCGCAGTGCCGCACTTTCCCGGCGGATCTCCTGATAGCGGTGGTGCGCCAGATACCCCTCATCCGCCAGCGATTTAAGATTTTCCGCCTGTGCCGTCAGGCTGTCCGCCTGTTGCGCAGTACTGCGGGCAATATCCCGCAGAGTAATAAGCCGCCGTGTCAGGCCGTCAACCGTGATCTGACGCGCCTGAAGCTCACTCTCCAGTTCAAGACGCCGGTCCGTGAGCAGTGCATTCTGAGCCTGTAATTGTGCCCGGCCATACGCAGACGGTGCATAAAACACATCATCCTCCGCCGGGGCAAATACCGCTTCACCGCGCAGTTCTGCCTCCAGCCGCCGTTGGATCAGTAATGTGCTGTCGAGCTGCTCTGCCAGCGACACCGCCTGAGCCTGAGACTGCACCGGGCGCAGCCGTACCAGTACCTGATCTTTTTCCGCCCGCTGGCCGTTCTGCACATAAATATCAGAAATCACGCCATCCGCCGGAGACTGCACCTGCTTGATATTACCGGCAATCACAACCGTTCCTGATGCGGCAACTCCCTGATCCAGCGGTGCAAATCCCGCCCATAACAGAAAACCGGCAAGGCCCAGGACAACCACGTATTTCCCCGCCCGCTGATACCTGCCGGTATCGGTTTTTACCTCCGGCGCCCCGGACAACCATTTAGTGATCATTATTTTTACCTGCCTGATTATTAAGCGTTTCAATGACCTTCTCCGCCGGGCCAAAAAGCTGCATCCGTCCGCCTGCAAGCAGCAGCAGCTTGTCCGTCACGGACAGCAGCGGTTTATGGTGAGTAATAAGCACAATGGTTTTTCCCTGATTTTTCAGGGTATTCATGGCAGTTAACAGCGCACTGAGCCCGGCCTCATCCAGCGCAGCATTGGGTTCATCGAGAATGATCAGTGCCGGTGAACCGTACAATGCCCGCGCCAGTGCGATCCGCTGCCGCTGACCGCCGGAAAGGCCGGTGCCGTCAGCCCCGGTCAGGGTTTCATAGCCCTGCGGCAGTTGCAGGATCAATTCATGTACCTGTGCCAGTTGCGCCGCACGGATGATATTTTCCGGATCAGCATCCGGGTCAAAACGGGCGATATTATCGGCGATTGTGCCGGGAAAAAGCGCAATTTCCTGGGGAAGATAACCGATATATTTGCCGGACACCGTTTTGTCCTGCTGACAGAGATCTGCTCCGTCCAGCCGGACAGCCCCGCGTGTTGCAGGCCATAACCCGGCGAGCAGTTTTGCCAGTGCCGATTTTCCGGCACCTGACGGGCCGATGATCCCCAGCGCCTCCCCCGGTACGAGGCTGAAATGCAAATTGTGCAGCTGCGGCGTGTCAGCGCCGGGATAACCCGCCTGCATCACGGAGACAGACAAATTACCCTGAGGAACCGGCAGTGCCAGTTTCTGCAGTGGTTGCGGGTGAGCCGCCAGCAACCCCGTAAGCCGCTGATACGCAAGCCTGCTCTCTTTCGCACTTTTCCACACACCGGTAACCTGTTCGACCGGCGACAGTGCACGTCCCAGCAAAATCGACCCGGCAATCATCATGCCGGGTGAAATGGTGTTATCCAGCGCCAGCCAGCCGCCCAGCCCCAGCATCAGGGATTGCAGGATCAGGCGCACAGTTTTGGTGGTTGTCATGATTTTTGCTGAATAATCAATGGCCTGCGTCTGTTCCTTCAAACTATCGCAATGCCGGTTCAGCCAGCGCTGACGCAGATACTGCTGCATTCCCATCGCGTCAGCCGTCTCCGGATGAGCAAAATGGCTGCCCTGCATGCCCTGTGCGGCGGAGGAACTGCGGTTTGCGGCGGTCAGCGGCGGCCCGGACAGCCGTTCATTGAGCAATGCAAGCGCAATCAGCACGGCGGCACCGCCGCAGGCAAACAATCCCAGCCACGGATTAAACAGCGCGATTACCAGCAGATAAAGCGGGAACCAGGGCAGATCGAGAAAGGCAAAAATACCGTTGCCTGTCATAAAGCGGCGCAGGATCATCAGATCGGTCTGTGCCTGTAACGGCAGATGCCCCGGCGTGCGGTGCAGTTTTGCCTGAAATGCGGCATCGTAAACCCGGCTGTTCAGCGCCAGATCGAACTGGTTACTCATGCGGATCACCAGCATATTGCGCAGATAATCGAGGCCGCCGGTCAGCGCCAGTAATCCGGCCATTATCAGCGTCAGCATCAGCAGCGTCATTTCATTGCCGGAAGGCAGAACGCGGTCGTACACCTGCAGCATATACACAGACGGCACCAGCATCAGCAGATTAATCAGCGCACTGAACACTGCCAGTGAGGTAAACAGGGACTTACGGGCGGCAATAAATGCCGTAATATCATTTCTGGTTTTCCCGGAAAGCATACACAGGGACTCCGCCCGGCATATCTGCCGGGATTGATAGTATTAATCACAGGGTAAAAAAGAGAGAAAATTACTCTTTCAGAAGACGTGCGCCATTGTCATGCCAGATTTCCGCACAGTAACGGCCGGGGGCTTCAGCGGAAAAGAAATAACGGGTAGTGCCGTCTGCGCTGAGAAACGCAATGCCGTCCGGCGCCGGACGCCAGGCCGTTATCTGCGGCTGTGCCGTGAAATGCAGCTGAAACCCGTCTGCTGCGCTGTCGGGAACCGTAGTGAGTTCGACCGGCAGCGTCTGCCCGTCCTCCGTAAACTGCCAGTGACCCTGAAGATCTTCCGGCGCGGGAATTTTCTGGCTGATTGCCGCACTCTGCCCTGATAACAGCAACAAAAACAATAATGACCGGGAAATTTGCATAGTGAATTCCTGAATGCTGCGGACGCCGCACCGGCCGCGCCCGCCTGCTGCGTTAAACGATAAAGTCAGTGTGAACATTCACCATACCGGTGATATCCACTTTAAAATCAGGCTGACACTGATTTCCGCTGATATTAATCAGCAGTTCAGTCAGGTTCAGCCCGTCATCATAGCGGAGCACCGTTTCCCCGGCCGCACCGGTAAATTCATCGGTGAAATAAAGGAATTTGTCCCCGGCGCTGTTCTGATTAAGCCCCTGCAGGTCGATTCTGTCCAGGCCGGTTGAAAAATCACGGATATGATCCGGACGGTCATACAGAGAATCCGTCACCGCCGAGAACACGAAAATATCGTTCCCGGTACCGCCCCACAACTGATCCTGCCCGGCCCCGCCGTACAACACATCATCCCCGCCGTTCCCCATCAGGATGTTGTCTGCATCATTGCCGATAATCACATCATTTCCGCGCCCGCCAAACGCATTTTCAATCACCACACCGTGAGCGATCGACACATTCCCTGTCAGACCGCCGACATCCGAAAAATCCCCTTCACGCAGGGATATTTTCTGATCCTGCTTATAACGGGAGAAATTCAGGGTGTCATTACCGCCGCCGTCCCAGACGGTAAAAATAAGCTTATCTGTGGCATTTTTGGCAGAGTAATAATCACGGCCGGCATTGGAATCAAACCCGTATACCGTGTCATCCGTGCGGATGTTATAATTTGCGCCATACAGTTTCTGAATCGCGGTAATATCATCCAGCAGCGGTGCGGAAGCATAGTACCCTTTGTGATCCGCACCGGTGATTTTCTCACTCCAGTAACTCATCACGCTGTACTGACGGGTATCCTCGGCATAATCCGCATCTTTATAGGAAGGACGCCCCTGATCGGCGTTATAATTACCCGGATGATTTAACCCGAGGGTATGACCGATTTCATGGGTAAACGTCAGACGCCCGTAATTTCCGGTTTTCGGTGTCACATTGAGTGCCCCCGGGTCTGAGCCGTACCAGGACTGACCGGAAACATCAAAGCCCCGCGAATCGGTGTACGGATCGCCAAAGTCATCTTTGGTGTGCGGCAGCCAGGCGTATCCCTGTGTATATTTATCATTAATATAACCAAAGGTGATATTGGTGTAGATATCTCCCCGGCCTGCATCCACTTCAGTAAAAGTAATGTTTGCCACGTCAGCCCATGACTGCAGTGATAACCGGGCCTGATCTTTCTGATAGTCATTAAAACCGTGTAACCCGGTGTTTCCTGCCGCGTTATAATACATCCCTTCCCATGTCGGGAATGAATAAGTGATTTCCGCCGGTTGCCCGAGCACTCCTGCGCCATTCCAGCCGGTATTGGTTCTGACAATCTGACTGCCCGCATCAAAGGCATCATATGAAATTTTATTATTAATCCAGCGTCCGTTACCCCGTCCCGGGCTGCTTAATATATCATCGACCAACGACCATCCGTCTTCCCTGCCGTATGCAGCGATACCCATAAAAATATCTCCGAATGTAATAATGAAACAGAATGAAATTTATCCTTAAACATCAGTACACAGCCGGTTTTTACCAGCCCGCACACGATAAACACATTAATTTAATTAATCTATGTGGCGGGAGATAAATACATACTAATCCTGTGATTTAACTTTGGCAGTGGCGGGAACGGGAGAAGGTCTGTATAAATCGGAGATAAACCGAGGAAAAGTAATTACATAGCGCAGGGAAATAATAAGGGCAGATACAAAAAGCCCGGCAACGATGTGCCGGGCGGATTATCAGAAAGCAGGATCAGGTTCTCAGTCCGCGCCCTTTCTCAATCAGGCGCCAGGTGAGCAGATAAAATACCGCAATAAACAGGCTCAGCACCCCGAGAGTGGTGGTCAGAGAGACATCACTGATACCGAGAAAACCATAACGGAAGCCGCTGATCATATAAACAATCGGGTTCAGTTTGGACACCGCCTGCCAGAATGCAGGTAACAGCGTCAGGGAGTAAAACACCCCGCCCAGATAGGTCAGCGGTGTCAGGACAAACGTCGGGATAATACTGATATCATCAAAGCTTTTCGCAAACAGCGCGTTAAGCAGCCCCGCCAGCGAGAACAGAATGGAAGTCATCAGCAGCGTGGTAATGATCATAAACCAGGAGTGGATCTGTAACGGCACAAAGAACAGAGATACTAATGTGACCAGGATCCCGACCAGCACACCGCGCGCCACACCACCACCGACAAACCCGGCGATAATAACGTGAGTCGGCACCGGTGCCACCAGCAGTTCCTCAATACTTTTCTGGAATTTTGCACCGAAAAAAGAAGAGGATACGTTGGCATAGGAGTTCGTAATCACTGACATCATAATCAGGCCGGGCACGATAAACTGCATGTAACCGACACCGCCCATTTCACCAATCCGGTTACCGATAAGATTACCGAAAATAATAAAATAGAGCGACATGGTGATCACCGGCGGGATCAGCGTCTGGATCCAAATCCGCATAAAACGGGTGATTTCTTTGCGCCAGATTGTTTTCAGCGCCACCCAGTACAGCGACATCATTTTGCAGCCTCCAAATCATGATTCACCAGATGCACAAATAATTCCTCCAGCCGGTTTGCTTTGTTGCGCATACTTAATACATCAATGCCCTGCGCATTCAGCTGGGCAAAAACACCGTTCAGTCCCTGTTCACGACGGACATCCACCTCCAGCGTTGAGGTATCAGTCAGCCGGAACGTATAGCCCTCAAGCTGCGGCAGCGGATTTTTCGAGCCCAGATCGAGGATAAAGGTTTCCGATTCCAGCTTACCGAGCAGTGCTTTCATGCTGGTGTTTTCCACCAGCTCACCGTGCTGGATAATCCCGATATTGCGGCACAGCATTTCTGCTTCCTCGAGATAGTGCGTGGTGAGAATGATCGTGGTGCCCTGCGCATTCAGGGTTTTGAGGAATCCCCACATGGAGCGGCGCAGTTCAATATCCACCCCGGCGGTCGGTTCGTCGAGGATCAGCAGTTTCGGCTGGTGCATCAGTGCGCGGGCAATCATCAGGCGGCGCTTCATCCCGCCGGACAGACGCATCGCGCGCTCATCACGTTTCTCCCACAAATCCAGCTGCGTCAGATAGGTTTTCGCCCGCTCCTGCGCCAGTTTGTGCGGCACCCCGTAATAACCGGCCTGCTGCAGGACAATCTGCAGCACGGTTTCAAACGGGTTAAAGTTAAACTCCTGCGGTACCAGGCCGAGCTGACGTTTGGCTAAAACCAGGTCGGTATCGATGTCATAACCGAACACGGAGACTTTCCCGCCGGTTTTATTCACCAGCGAACTGATGATCCCGATGGTGGTGGATTTTCCCGCGCCGTTCGGACCCAGCAGGGCGTAGAAATCGCCGGCACTGACCTTGAGGTCAATTCCCCGTAAAGCCTGCACGCCGCCCGCATACTGCTTGGTTAATTGTGATATTTCCAGTGCATAGGTCATAACAGAAAAATACCTTTTTAATTTATAAATTTGGGTGCAATATAAACCGCAATAATACCTGCGAACCGAAATCGGTTCTTGACAATTCGTCTTCTTTGCTGAAATTATTTAATAACAATTTATTAAAATTTAAATTTTTTATACAAAAGATTCTAGCGAAAGGATCTGCAACAGGCTATCCGTCATGATGAAAAAAATCGAAGAACTGTTTGCTCATAACAAGCAGTGGTCCGAATCTGTAAATGAAAAAGATCCGGAGTTTTTCAAAGAGTTAGCACAGGCTCAAAAGCCCCGTTTTCTCTGGATCGGCTGCTCTGACAGCCGTGTTCCTGCCGAAAAACTGATCGACGCCGCACCGGGCGATCTGTTTGTACACCGTAATGTGGCCAACCTCGTCATCCATACCGATCTGAACTGCCTGTCAGTTATCCAGTATGCAGTGGATGTACTCCAGGTTGAACATATTATCGTCTGCGGTCACTACAACTGCGGCGGTATTCAGGCCGCGATTGAAGGCACCGAGCTGGGGCTTATCAATAACTGGTTACTGCATATCCGTGATATCTGGTATCAGCACAGCTCCCTGCTGGGCGAACTCGCACCGCAGGACCGTATCAACCGTCTGTGTGAACTGAACGTGGTGGAACAGGTGTATAACCTGGGTCACTCCACCATTATGCAGGCAGCGTGGAAACGCGGTCAGCGTGTGATGATCCACGGCTGGATCTACGGGATTAACAACGGCCTGCTGCATGATCTGGATATCAGCTCTGACAGCCGCGAGAAAATGGAACTGGTCTACCGCCAGGCCGTGGCCAAACTCTCGAATATGCCGTCGTCCTGATCTTACCGCTGAACAGTATCTCCGGGTACTGTTCAGCCTTACGTATCATTACCATACCGCCCGTAATATCTTGCGCTTCTTATACTGATTTTATATAAGTACCTGTTCACTCCGCTTTGTTCATATTAAAGGATTTTTTATGAATACAATGATCGTCAGAGAAACCGGCATTTATTTTATCAAAGAACAGATTTATTCAAAAGGCGGGCTGCCGACCCTCGCAAATACAATCGGTCCCTCCGCGAAACAGATATACCGGATGGTACTTCAGCTTAAAATAGAGCAGGATGTTTTTTACGATAATAAAAAAGTAAATCATAATGATCTCAGTACATGGCAGCAACTCAGGGTACTGTTTGATAATGATATTATCTCACAACGTGATAAAAAAAACGGGAAAGTTATTGTCGGGTTAGAATATGCCGGATTTGATACTTACGTGACGCCTTTCGCGGGATTTGAAGATACTCTGCCACAAGCGCTGACAAGTGACTATCTGTACAATAAGGACCTGCTTCCTGCTCCGTTCATTTATGGCAAAGATCCTATTCCGTCCGTCAGATTATATAACAATCCTCATGTTCAGTTTTTTATGGATCAGGGCGGACGGGGCATCCCGACAGCACTGGGAAAATTTGATAAAAACAACCGCAATCTCGGTATCATAAAAAATGAAACTGAGTTTACTCAAATATTAAATATGATTAAGGCTGGTTATGAGAAAAAATGATCTGCTGATGATCCTTTCATTCAGTTTAATTAATTTAATGGCAGGCTATTCTTTATCATCATTTGCCATGAATATCTATTTTCCGGCGGATGCCACCGTCATTTATACTGATATTTCCGCTATCTTTGCTACAAAAGCAATTATTGCCGCAGGTTTTTTCTGTATCAGTCTGATTTCATTTTTAATTATTTTTATCCGCAGGAGAGAGATCACCGCTCTGTCTGCTATATTAATGACTGTTATTAATGTCATTACATTTATACTGGTCACATTCTGCTACGGTAACATTTACTTTGGTCATGTCTTTCCGGCAGGAATAACGAATATTCCTTTTTCAGCCTTTAGTTATTATCCGTTACTGCTGTTAACAGCGCTGATTTCCGCGATTATCCTGTTCATCATACAGAAACGGGCAACACGCTGAAATAAGATATAAAAACGGCACCCGCTGGTGCCGTTTTTATATTCACAACCGGACAGATTACGCTTCCAGCAGTGTCACATGGCCGATATACGGCAGGTGGCGATAGCTCTGGGCGTAGTCGATGCCGTAGCCGACCACAAATTTATCTTCAATTGCGTAACCGACCCAGTCAACCGGCACATCCACTTCACGGCGGGACGGTTTATCCAGCAGGGTGCAGATAGCCACAGAGTTCGGGCCGCGCAGAGACAGAATGTCGCGCACACGGTGTAAGGTATTGCCGGAGTCAATGATATCTTCCACGATCAGCACATCTTTGCCGCGGATATCTTCGTCCAGGTCTTTGACAATTTTCACATCACGGGTGGACGAAGTGCCGCTGCCGTAACTGGATACCGTCATAAAATCGACTTCATGCGGAACATCAATTTTACGGCACAGGTCGGCCATAAAAATAAAGGATCCTTTCAGTAACCCGACTAAGACCAGCTCTTTGTTGCTGTGACGATAGTGTGCGGAAATTTCGCTGCCGAGATCGGCAACACGCTGCTGAATCTCAGCTTCGGAGATCATTGTATCTAAGGTGTGTTTCTTCATGATTTTTTTGTCGTCAACGGTACGCTGTTTCAGTGGTTCGGCATTAAACCCGGTTTAATACCGGTCAGAAAGCGCGTTAGTTTAGCATACCACGGACAGATAAACAGTATCCGCGCCATGACTGACGCGGATTGTCACCGGTTAATGTTATATTCAGGCCGTGACCGTAAAGCCGGTCATCATACCGGTATCTTCATGCTCCAGCAGGTGACAGTGCGCCATAAACGGATGCGCATTGGTGGCCGGATGGTCAAATTTCACCAGTACTTCGCTGACATTGCCTTCGATCCGCACCATATCTTTCCAGCCCTGCCGGTGTGCTGCCGGTGTGCGTCCGCCTTCGCTGAGAATACGGAAACGGGTGCCGTGGATATGGAACGGGTGCAGCATCATGTCGCCGACACCGGAGATAATCCAGCGCTCCGCCTGCCCCTGTTTCACATCAAAGGCGCTTTCGGTCATGGAGAACGGGATACCGTTGATGCTGTTGGCATTCATCAGATCAACCTCACCGGCGCCGCAGTGACCGCCGCCATTGTGCATACCACTGCTCATGCCTTTCATTCCGCCCATATGTCCGCCGCTCATATGACTGCCCATACCACCGTGCATGCCCATCCCGGCCATCGCCTGCGGGCCGTATTTGTCGGTCAGCATCATCATACCCTGCATATCGAGGCGCATATCCATCATCAGACGGAACTCACGTACCGGCAGACGGGAGGTATCGATCAGCGCAGGCATGGCTGCCAGTACATCCGGCAGTTTACCGCGTGCGGCATCAAGTGCCGGACGGACGGACAGCACCGGCAGCGGAGCATCAAACGGTGCCAGGGTCATTCCCATCTGACGTACCGGTAAGGTGACAATATCAAACATTTTTCCGTCCGATGTGTCCACCAGCACTTCAAACCGTTCTCCCGGCAGCATCGGCAACTCCTGCACTTTTACCGGTTCGGCGAGCAGGCCGCCGTCACTGCCGACCACATACAACGGACGCCCGTCACCGGCTGCCATCCGCAGACTGCGGGCATTACAGCCGTTGAGCAGACGCAGCCGCAACCAGCCGCGCGGAGCCATATGCTGCGGGTAAACCGCACCGTTGGTCAGCATGGTGTCACCAAACCAGCCGACTGCCGCTGACATCACATCCAGCTGATAATCAATTTCGCCATCTGCCGTCAGACGCTTATCCTGCAATACCACCGGGATATCATCGGTGCCCCACTCGCCCGGCAGACCGGTTGAAGCAGTATTGTCATCCTCAATCAGTACCAGCCCGGCCAGTCCCATTGCGACCTGATGACCGGTTTTGCCGTGGGTGTGCGGGTGGAACCAGCAGGTGGCTTCCGGTTGATCCGGGGTGAAACTGACCGTGCGGGTACCGCCCGGGGCGATAATGGCCTGCGGCCCGCCATCCTGCTCACCGCTGATCTCCAGACCGTGCCAGTGAACCGTGGTCGCTTCCGGCAGTTTATTGATGATATCCACCGTCACCGGCTTACCGCGCCGCAGTTTCAGTGCCGGGCCCAGTAAATCACCGTTATATCCCCAGGTTTGGGTCGTTTTGCCGGGAATAAACGCCATTTTACCCTGCTGAATATTCAGGGTGATTTTTTGTGCATTATCCGCCGTTAACAGCGGCGGAATAGCAAGAGCCGGGCGCTCCTGTGCCGCAAAAGCAAACCGGCTCCATGCCGGCAGCATCGTGGCAGCACCTAAGAATGCGCTATATTTCAAAAAATCGCGTCGTTGCATGATATGCTTCCTTTATCATCAGTGGTGATATGCTATGACAAAATGATCGGGTTCTGTTATAGCGCAGGCTAAACCCTGCCCTAAGGGTAAGGTCAATCTATTCCCTTTCCGGGAATAAGGGCTTTACACCACTTTAGTCAGCGGATGACATTCGCGACAAAACTATTAAAATCTTCACATAAACTGACAGGCGCTACCGGTAAACTACTTACTATGAAACTATTCCTTCACACTTTATTCAGCTGTGCCCTGCTGCTTTCCCTGCCCGCGAAAGCGCTGACGCCGTCACAGGCTGAAGACCTCGCCGGACTGACTGCAGTTTTTATTTATCTGAAAAATGATTGCGGTTATGAAGATTTGCCGAATGCCCGCATCGAAAAAGCGATCTTACTGTTTGCCAAAAGTAACCGCTGGGATATGAGCAATTATGATACCCGGCAGATGGCGGAAATGAATAAAGAGAACTATTTCGACATCAAACAGATAAAGCTGCCGGAAAACTACAAATGCACCGCACTGGCCCGTGATTCACTGCCGTTGCTTGCCTATGTGAAATAATTTACCGGCACCCGAATCGGTTAAGCGGTAATAAAACAGCCTGAGAGCGGATTTCTGTATGAATGTCCTCGATTATCACCCGCTATATTGATATAACCTCTGTCAATATTGATCCCTTTCTGCTGATAATACGCTGTCCGGACATGATAAAAATAGCGCTCATCGATGACCATGTAGTTGTGCGATCCGGTTTCGCCCAGCTCCTGACACTGGAGCCGGATATTACCATCGCCGGACAATATGCCAGTGCGGCGGAAGCCTGGCCCGCACTGACCCGTCCGGATATTGATGTGGTGATCATGGATATTTCCATGCCGGATGAAAACGGATTACAGTTGCTCGCCCGCCTGCGGGAGCGCAAAACGTCCTTCCGTACCATCATTCTCAGTATTTATGATACCCCTGCTTTTGTGCAGAGTGCGCTGGACGCCGGTGCCGGTGCGTATCTCACCAAACGCTGCGGCCCGGAAGAGCTGGTTCAGGCGGTGCGTTCCGTGCATCAGGGCGGCTGCTATCTGTGTGCGGATGCCATGCGCGCGCTGCGCCAGTCACCGCCGGAAAACCGGGCGCTGGAAGAGCTGACCCCGCGCGAGCGCGAGGTGTTTGATCTGCTGGTCGCCGGGATGAGTGTGCGGGCGATAGCGGATAAACTCGAGCTCAGCCATAAAACTGTGCATGTCCACCGCGCCAATGTGCTGGGCAAACTGCAGTGTGACAGCACGATCGATCTGGTTCATTTTGCCCTGGCGCATCACCTTATCGCGGGGCAATAAGCCATGAGGCGCGGCGCCCGTCTGCTGTTACAGTCAGTATTTCTGCTGTTTACCTATTCCCTGACCTGGATTGGTCTGTGGATCATCGGTTTTTATCTCAGTCAGAACAGTGTGTTATCCGCGTTTTTTCTGCCGGAAGGCTTGCGGCTGGCGCTGATGATCCTGCTGTGGCGGCGTTTCTGGCCGACCCTGTTACTGGCGGAGCTGCTGCTGAATATCTGGCTGGCACAGGAACAGCTGCTGTCACAGCCGGTGATCCTGCTGTCGCCGCTGCTGAGCCTTATCAGCGCCTTTATTATCCAGACCACCTGGTGGCGCTATACCCTTTACTGGCAGCGGCTGTTACTGCTGATCGCCGGTGTCGGTATCAACAGTCTGCTGCACACCCTGGTGTTCAGCCTGCTGACCCCGCTGAGTGTCAGCCAGATTTTCCTCACCACGCTGACCGGCGGTATTCTGCTGACCCCGTTCGTCTATCTGATCTATGAATACCTCCATGAACAGCATTTCCGTCTGATCCTGGATTACGGCACACCTGATCCGCAGCTGCGCACCTCATTACTGATGTGGTGTTTTCTGTTCTGCCTGGCCGGGCTCAGCGCCCAGATCTTTTTTACCCCGGAAATTGAGCGCCTGCTGGTGCTGCTGGTCTTTATCCCCAATGTCTTTATGGCATACCGCTACGGCTGGCAGGGCGGTGTGCTCTCTGCTCTGCTCGGCAGCCTGATTATCACCTTTGCCCGCCGGTTTAACGGCGCATTTGCTGATTTACAGGAATTACAGATGTTTATGAGCACCCAGGCGCTGATTGGTATCGGCCTCGGGATTGCCATCAGCCGTCAGCAGCAGTTGTCACGTAATTTACAGCGCTACCGCGAACGGCTGGAGCAGGAGTTACAGGCGCGGCGGGATCTGATGCAGCAGCTGGTACATACAGAAGAGGATGTCAAAAAAGCGATTGCCCGCGAGCTGCATGATGAAATCGGTCAAAACATCACGGCGATTCAGATCCAGTCGATGCTGGTCAGAAAAACCGCGCCGGATCCGCAAAGCAGCCGTGCGGCGGCACAAATCAATGAACTGGCACAAAAAATCCACCAGTCCACCCGCCAGCTGCTGAGAGAGCTGCGCCCGCCGGTGCTGAGTGAAATGTCTCTCGAAAATGCCCTGCGCCATCTGATGACGGAATTTGCGTTCGGGGAAAACGGCATTCAGTGTGAATTTCATTATGAACTGAAACAGCCGCCGGAAAATGAAACCGTACTGTTCACGCTTTACCGGCTGGTGCAGGAATTGTTAAATAACATCAGCAAGCATGCCGGCGCCACTCATATCCTCATCATACTGAAACAGCAACGTGACACGATACAGCTTCACGTCTCTGATAACGGCATCGGTATCCCGGAGAGCAAACGTCGCGGCGGCTTTGGTCTGCGCGGTATTGAGGAACGGGTCAGGGCACTCGGCGGCGACTGGACACTGACCACCACCGGCGGGACCCGGATTATTGTTAACCTGCCCACATTTTCTGATGAAAATCACGAAAACTAAGACTTATTCCTGGTCATCTACTACCTTCTCTCATCCTTTTTATTGACAGATTGATTACATTTGCAGCCTGAACGGGACATAACGTAATGGCCGGAAAACAGACCAAAACCATGGATAAAACCTATCAATTCTGGCGCAACAAACTGATGTTATCGATGATAATCGGTTACGCCACGTTTTATCTGACCCGGAAAAGCTTCAACTTTGTAATGCCGGTGATGCAGACAGAACTGCATCTCGATAAAAGCGATATCGGCCTGATAGCGACCGCGTTTTACCTGAGTTACGGCATCTCAAAATTTGTATCGGGGATTTTCCACGATATCACCGGTTACCGCTGGTTTATGGGGGCCGGGCTGTTTATGACAGGCGTGCTGAATATTGTATTTGCCTGGTGCCTGTCATTGCCCGCCCTGCTGATTGTCTGGACACTGAACGGTTTTTTTCAGGGCTGGGGCTGGCCGCCGTGTGCGCGCATCCTGACACACTGGTACTCGCGCAATGAACGCGGCTTCTGGTGGGGATTGTGGAATATCTCCATCAACCTCGGCGGCATTACTCTGCCGCTGCTGACCGCCTGGCTGGCGACCCGTTACAGCTGGCAGACCGCCCTGATAGTGCCGGGCATTATCGGGATGGTGACCGGCCTGTGGCTGTGCCGCCGCTTGCACGGCACGCCGCAGGAGGAAGGATTACCGACTGTCGGACAATGGCGGCATGACCCGTCAGAACTGCGTCAGGAGCAGTTATCCCCGCCGCTGCCGATGCGGGTGATCCTGAAAGAGACCATTTTATGTAACCGGATGATCTGGTTACTCGGTTTCTCCTACATTCTCGTTTATCTCATCCGGATGGCGATCAATGACTGGGGAAACCTGTGGTTATCCGAAACACACGGCAACAATCTGCTCAGTGCCAATGCCACATTGTCACTGTTTGAACTGGGCGGTTTGCTGGGTGCGGTCTGCGCGGGCTGGGGATCGGATATTTTATTCCGTGGTCAGCGCGCCCCGATGATCCTGCTGTTTTCCCTCGGCCTGTTTATTGCAGTCAGCGCCCTGTGGTTAATACCGATTCATCACTACGGACTGCTGGCGGCGTGTTTCTTCAGTACCGGCTTTTTTGTATTCGGGCCGCAAATGTTAATCGGACTGGCGGCGACAGAATATTGCCATAAAAAAGCCGCCGGTACGGTAACGGGTTACCTGGGTCTTTACGCCTACTTAGGGGCGGCAATGGCCGGGTGGCCACTCGCACAGGTCATGGCACATTACGGCTGGCAGGGCATGTTTACCCTGCTGACCAGTGCTGCGGCACTGACGGGATTACTGCTGATGCCGCTGCTGATCGCTAATGTCAGCAGGCGGGAACATCTGGCAGGCTCTGTTTCACTCTCCGATGACAGAACCCTATAATAAGGAATGAACTGATAATGAAACTCAAGACCCTCTCTGCTCTCGCTGCCGCCGGTTTATCACTGGCTGCTGTTACCACATCCGCGAATGCCGCCGGTCGTCTGGTGGTTTACTGCAGCGCGACCAACGCCATGTGTGAAGCTGAAACACAGGCTTTCGCCAAAAAATACGATGTGAAAACCACGTTTGTCCGTAACGGTTCCGGCAGCACCCTGGCCAAAATCGAAGCGGAAAAACGCAACCCGCAGGCTGACGTCTGGTACGGCGGTACATTAGATCCGCATTCACAGGCGGGTGAGATGGATCTGCTGGAAGCGTACAAATCCCCGAATTTAGATCAGATCATGCCGCAGTTCCGTGATCCGGCCAAACGCAAAGGCAACTACTCCTCTGCGGTTTATGTCGGCATCTTAGGTTTCGGTGTGAACAAAGATCGTCTGAAAGAGAAAGGCCTGCCTATCCCGGCCTGCTGGAAAGATCTGACCAGGCCGGAATACAAAGGCGAAATCCAGATTGCTGACCCGCAGAGCTCCGGTACGGCTTACACCGCGCTGGCAACATTTGACCAGCTGTGGGGCACCGATCAGGCATTCGATTACCTGAAAAAACTCAACAGCAATATCTCCCAGTACACCAAATCCGGTATTGCCCCGGCGCGTAACGCCGCCCGTGGTGAATCCGCTATCGGTATCGGTTTCCTGCACGACTATTCGCTGGAAGTGGAAAACGGCGCACCGCTGGAGTTAATTTCCCCGTGTGAAGGTACCGGTTATGAAATCGGCGGTATCAGTATCCTGAAAAATGCCCGTAACATGGACAACGCCAAACTGTTCGTGGATTTCGTACTCTCCAAAGAAGCCCAGGAAATCAGCTGGAAAGAGGGTAAATCTTACCAGATCCTGACCAATACCACGGCTGAATCCTCACCAATGTCACTGAAACTCTCTGATCTGAAACTGATCAACTACGATATGGATAAATACGGCGATGCAGAAACCCGTAAGAATCTGATCAACAAGTGGGTCACCGAAGTCAAAATGAGTAAGTAATGTTGTCTGCCGCGCGGTGTTCTGCCGCGCGGTCTTGTTTTTATTATAATAATTATATTGTCTTGTCTCATTCAGCTGAGTGAGAACGGGCAAGGGAGATTCTTTAATGTCTGAAACCCTGACTCTGCCTGCTAAACAGGGACGGGATTCCATCTTCTTATGGCTGCTGATCGCGTGGCTGGGCTTTGCCCTGCTGCCGTCCTGGAGCCTGGATTATGGTTTAACCGACTCCACATCAGATGAAATTCTTGCCGCTTACGGCTGGCACGGGCTGAATGTCAGCTGGCTCTGGTATCTGCTGCCGTCAGTGCTGTTTTTCCGCTCACTGACACCGGCATCCCGCGACCAGCGGGGACGTCACTATACCGATATTGCGATCGCCGTTCTGACGGCAGTGGTGGCGGTAGTCAGCGCCGTATGGGAAGGAAAAGGTCTCGGCTATTCCGCCATTGTGCTGTTTATCTCGCTCGGCATGATTATGACCCTCGCCCTCAAACGCCTGGAATGGCTGGGCGGTGACCAGTTTGTTATCGGCTCACTGATTGCGGTGGTCGGGCTGATTGCGCTGTTTATCGTATTCCCGAGTGTCGCGATTTTTATCCCGATGTTCACCGACAATAACGGGGACTTCGCGCCGTTCGCGTTTGTATCGATTCTCACACAGTCCCATATTGTGCAGGTCATCTGGAATTCCGTGATGCTTTCACTGGCAGTCGGGGCGGGCTGTACCTTCTTCGGGCTGATTCTGGCGATTTATACCAGCCGTATCGCAAAACGCTCGGCAATTATCGGCCGCGTGTTCTCCATCCTGCCGATTGTCACTCCGCCGTTTATTGTCGGCCTGGGTGTCACCCTGATGATGGGGCGTTCCGGTTATGTGACCGAATTCCTCGCCACCTATGCGGGGCTGGAAAACACCAACTGGCTGTACGGTTTCACCGGGATCTGGCTGGCTCAGGTGCTCGCCTTTACGCCGATGTCCTTTATGATCCTCGACGGTGCCATCAAAACCATTCACCCGTCACTGGAAGAAGCGTCTTACACCCTGCGCGCCAACCGTTTTCAGACCTTCTTCAACGTCTTTATGCCGCTGCTGAAACCGGCGCTGGCTAACGCCTTCCTGATCGTGATTGTGCAGTCGCTGGCTGACTTCAGTAACCCGCTGGTCCTCGGCGGTAACTTTGACGTGCTTGCCACCCAGATTTACTTCTATATCACCGGCTCTCAGCTCGATTATCAGGCCGCCAGTACCCTCGGCGCTTCCCTGCTGGTCTTCTCGCTGCTGGTCTTCTGCGTACAGTATATGTGGATCGGCAAACGCTCCTATGTCACGGTGTCCGGTAAATCGTACCGGGGTGATGTGCAGCCGCTGCCTGCCGCGCTGGTTGCGTTTGTCACCACGTTCCTCGCCATCTGGGTTATCTTCAACCTGGTGCTGTACGGCAGCATCTTCTACGGCAGCTTTACCGTGAACTGGGGCGTGGATTACACCTTAACCCTGGATAACTTTATCAAGCTGTTCGGTCAGGGCATGAATGACGGCGCATGGCCTTCACTGCTCGACACCCTGCTCTACGCCGGGATCGCCGCACCAATCACCGCCGTGCTCGGCCTGCTGATCGCCTACATTGTGGTGCGTCAGGAATTCCGCGGTAAAAAGACTATCGAATTTACCACGATGCTCTGCTTCGCAGTGCCGGGAACGGTGGCGGGTGTGTCTTATATCCTCGCCTTCAACGATTCCCCGTTCTATTTAACCGGGACGGCGGCGATCGTGATTATCTCCATGACAATGCGAAATGTACCGGTCGGGATCCGCGCCGGTATCGCCGGTCTGGGGCAAATCGACAAATCCCTGGATGAGGCATCACTCAGCCTGCGTGCCGGTTCGATGCGGACGATTTTCCACATCCTGCTGCCGCTGCTGCGTCCGGCGATTCTGTCCGCGCTGATTTACAGCTTTGTCCGCGCCATCACCACGGTCAGTGCCATTGTGTTCCTCGTGACACCGGACACCCGTGTCGCCACCGCCTATATTCTGAACCGCGTGGAAGACGGCGAATACGGCGTGGCGATTGCCTATGGCTCAATCCTGATCGTCGTCATGCTGGCGATTATTTTCCTGTTCGACTTTTTGATTGGCGAAGCCCGTGTTTCACGTTCCAAAGCCAAAAATGCACAGTAATCATGGAGTAACCGACATGACACAACAAAGTTTTGTTGAATTAAAAAATGTGACTAAACGCTTTGGCACCAACACGGTCATCGACGATTTAAGTCTTTCTATTCCGGCGGGCAGCATGGTCACCCTGCTCGGCCCGTCCGGCTGCGGAAAAACCACCGTGCTGCGTCTGGTGGCAGGGCTGGAAAAGCCGACCGAAGGTAAGATGTTCATTGACGGCGAAGATGTCACAGACCGTTCCATCCAGCAGCGCGATATTTGTATGGTGTTCCAGTCTTACGCGCTGTTCCCGCATATGTCCCTCGGCGATAACGTCGGTTACGGGCTGAAAATGCTGGGCCGCCCGAAAGCAGAAGTGAAAGAGCGGGTGGAGGAAGCCCTGGAGCTGGTGGATCTGGCCGGATTCGCCGATCGCTTTGTCGATCAGATCTCCGGTGGTCAGCAGCAGCGTGTTGCGCTGGCCCGCGCCCTGATCCTCAAGCCGAAAGTGCTGTTATTTGATGAGCCGCTGAGTAACCTCGATGCCAACCTGCGCCGCAGCATGCGGGAAAAAATCCGTGAATTGCAGCAGCAGTTTAATATCACTTCCCTGTATGTGACCCACGACCAGAGCGAGGCCTTTGCGGTCTCAGATATGGTGCTGGTGATGAACAAAGGAAAAATCATGCAGCTGGGCTCACCGCAGGAACTGTATCGTCAGCCTGCTTCGAAGTTTATGGCAAGCTTTATGGGTGATGCCAATATCTTCCCGGCGACACTGACCGGTGATGCCGTTGAAATTTTCAGCTACCGCCTTCCGCGTCCGCCGCAGTTCATCACGGATAAAAGCAGTGTTACTGTCGGTGTGCGTCCGGAAGCCATTACCCTGAGTTTACAGGGTGATGAAAGCCAGCGCTGCACCGTGTCTCATGTGGCCTATATGGGGCCGCAGTATGAAGTGACCGTCGACTGGCACGGCCAGTCCATGCTGTTGCAGATTAATGCCACACAATTACAGCCGTCTGTCGGCGACAGTCTGTTCCTGCAAATTCACCCTTACGGTATGTTTATTCTGCCGGAAGAGCAGTAATTTTTCCCTGAATACAAAACCGCTTCCTCCCGGAAGCGGTTTTTTGTGTTGCTCACACTGCCCGGTCAATTATTTTTTATAGCTGTAACCGGCTGAGAAATTCTCACGCGCCTGCTCCTGAGCAGTATCAAAGAATGCCGCCACTTCCTCTGCGGTCTGCTTCGGCAGTTTTTTCGCCGCTTTCTGAATACGACCGAGGGCTTCTGTCGCATCAGAACGGATTTTGTCCGTATTCTGCTGTGTCAGCTGACCAAAACGTTTTTTCACATCCCCGTTGACGATAACGGTATCCACCCCGGAAGCGGTCGTTTGCAGCACCACTGAGCCCGCCGGATAACTGGACGGCACAAAGGCTTCTTTCTGGGAAACGATAATAATATCCGCTTTTTTACCTTTGCTGATGGAGCCGATCTCTTTCTCCATCCCCATTGCTTCCGCACTGCCGTGTGTTGCCCAGGTCAGCGCATCACGCACACTCAGGTCAATTTTGGTGGTGGTTTTACCGGTGCGGTTTGCTTCTGCTTCGTTGTCCATACAGCGCTGGAACTGAAGACCCAGACGCATCTGAGAGAACAGATCACCGGAGCCGACACACACTATGTCGCTGCTCAGACCCGGTTTAAAGCCGTGATCAAGACTGGCGCGGAACGGCGGACGTCCCATCCCCATCTGCATTTCGGTTTCCGGCGCGATAGAGACTTTACCGCCGGTCTCTTTCAGGATCTTCCACTCGCTGTTATCCAGTGACGTACAGTGGATATGGAGATGGCCGGGCTTGAGCAGATTATTGTGTTCCAGCTCATGCAGCCCTTTCAGCAGAATAGATTTTTCCGCCGCCCCGGTATGGGATGCGACAAAAATTCCCAGCTTATTCGCCAGTTCAATCTCTTTTGCGGTATCGGCAAACGGAATGGTCCCGAAATCGCTCAGCAGAACCCCCATCTGATTCAGACTGTGGTTACTGTAACCGTAATAGTGCTGATGAATATTTTTCATCACATCCAGACGCTGCTGGTGGCTGCGGAAGCGGTTACTGCCTTTATAATCATAAGCCTGCATACCGTAGGCATAGATACTGCGGATCCCGGAGGCACGCAGGGATTCAATCGCCGCCGGGGCATGATCCGGTGAGTTAACACAATCACAGCAGTCAAGAATGGTGGTCACCCCGGCATTCAGTGCCTCAACCGATCCCACCAGTGCCGCCATGCGGATATCTTCCGGCTCCATGACTGAACCGATGCCGTAGAAAGTGGAACCGAGGAATCCGGCCAGTGACATATCCGCAGAGATCCCGCGCAGCAGTGACATCCAGGTATGACGGTGGCTGTCGATAATCCCCGGCAGAATAATGCCGCCGTCCGCATCAATCAGTTCCGCATCCACCCCGGCAAATTTGGACACCGGGCCGATATCGACAATTTTATCGCCGTCAATCAGCACCGCCCCGTCAGCAATATCACCATATTTTTCATCCATGGTGATCAGATAACCGTTATAAATCAGTTTGTTTTGTTTATCTGTTTTGATATAGCGTTTATTTTTATCATCGTCTCCCGCCAGCACGGCGCTTCCGCCTGCTAATGCGGAATGGCTGCCGAGCGCACCGGCTGCCAGCCCCATTGTGCCGAGACCGGCATTTTTCAGGAAAGATCGTCTTGACGGATCCTGCGCTTTTTCTGTCATTTGATTATTACTCCTCACACGGTTAACAGACACCCATAAAAATGTACTTATCAGTACATTTATGAAAGTCTAACAAGAGTGATTCGTATTAACCAGTACATATTGTGTGATTTTCTGCACGGACAGACACCGGGCACAGTTTTTGCTGTGATCTTTTTTTATACTGCCCGATTCATTTTTTACATAAATATCAGGGAAGAAATAATAATGCGGCTGTCCCATACCTTTCTCAGAGGGCTCTCTGTACTGCTGCTGTGCGGGATGTTAAGCGGTTGCGGGGTATTTTATGGTGCCATGTGCGGCAGTATGACCCTGTTTACGCCGTCAGAATCAGTGACAAAAATCGCGCTGCCGGATGGAGTGACAGATCAGCCGTATGATCAGACTGCGGAAATCGCCCGGCATACAGGGATGAGCCCGTTTTATGTCAGTGAAAAACCGGACTGGATAACCGTCACACTGATGTCAAAAAATGAGGCCGGGGAATGGCTCCCGCTTATCACCGAAGAGGAGTGGCAGACACAGGTGATGAAAGCCGATCAGCGCCCGCTGATCGCCGCCCGTTTGCAGGGAACACCACCAGAGCGCGGCAACGTCCGGATAAACATCAAAGGTGCAGCCTACCGCACCATGTGCGGAAGTTCTGATCCGGTCTATTCCCTGCGGCTGACGGTGAAAAAAGCGGAGTAATTACTTACTGCACTTAATTATTTACTCCGCCGTTCCTGAATATACAACACCACTGACGGCACACTCTGAATAATCAGCATGCGGAGAATATGATTAAGCATGACAAAACCGGCATCGATTCCCATGGTAATCGCCGCAAATGTCATCGCTTCCATGCTGCCCGGCGCCCAGGAAAGCAGCAGGACCGGGAAGGAAAAACCGGTCAGGTGAGACGCCCCGAATGCAATCAGTGCGGTCAGCATAATATTGATCAGTACCACCTGAGCGGAAATCACCATATTGCGCAGCAGTGACCTCAGCGGAAACAGGACAAAATAGCTCCCGATATACATGCCGATCAGCGTCATACTGATATCATTCAGCGGCAGCGGGAAAACTATGTAAGTACTCACTATACTCTGTACAGCGATCGCCGCACCCAGAGATGTCAGCATAAACGGTGCCGGGACATTGATTTTTTCCAGCATTTTGCCGGACAAATACCCGCACACCACAATCAGCAGCAGCCACAGCACGGACACCGGGCTCTGCGGCGGAATATCAGCAGGCGGCGGAACAGGATGATCACTGCCGACCACCACACCCGCCAGCATAATCAGGATGATCAGGCGGATAGTATGGGAAATCACCACCTTCTGCGGCGGTGTACCGGTGTGATCCGTCAGCGCCAGAATCGCCGCCATTGCCCCCGGTACCGCCCCCAGCAGAGATTCCTGAACTGACCACCCCACCCGTTTGCGGAACCAGAGGAAACTGACGGTAAACTGCACCGCCAGACACGACACCATGGTAATCATGATCAGCAGAAGATGATCAAACTGACTGAGGTCGACACGGGTAAACATCAGCCCGACAGATGTTCCGAGCACCATCTGAACAAAGGTTAATGTTCGCTTCGGAATAGTGAGCGAAACAGCGAAACGGTGCACAATAATAATCAGAATAACAGGACCGAACATCAGTGCCATCGGCACATTCAGGTATGCCAGCAGCAATCCGGCGGCAAAACAGGCCGAAATCCCCGCTGCTGTTTTGATCATATTCATATTGTTATAATGTCAGCCGGTTGCCGGAACAGAAAATCAGTCTATCACCTGAATCAATTAATTACAGGGGGTATAATTGTGCGGGTAACTTTCTCGCTATCAGAAGCGGAAATCAGTGTGGTGCATAGCAGATCAGAAAACAGCCGTGATTACGGCTGTTTATCCTGTTCACGGCTGTCCGCCATGGCCTGATTCAGAATTGCTTTTGCCATCCACTGGGTAATATCAATGACTTCACCGTCATTCATCTTCCAGATATCTTTCATCACCAGGAACACTTCCGAGCCGTACACCAGCGAGAATGCACGGATCACTTTATCCAGTGTTTCCTGATCGAGATGGGTCTTCAGCGGCTCGGTAACATTCGCCAGAATCGCCTTACGGTGCCCTCTGACCAGTTTTTTCTCTTCATTAATCTGGGATTTGGCCGATGCCGAGCGATCCTGCGCCCACTGCTGCAACGACACATACAGTGCCGCACGCAGTGCGCCTTCGTGGCGGAACATCTGCGGATAAGCAAACGCCAGCAATTGTTCCATCCGGTCGCGGGTTTCCGGGCTGTCGGAGCGCCAGGTCAGAATCGGGCCGAGACTGGCATCCACGGTGGCGGCGATTAAATCACTTTGTGTCGGAAAATAGCGGTAAGCCGTTGCCCGTGACACCCCGGCTTCTGCTGCCAGTTCAGAGACTGAAGGCATTGCACCCTGCTCAAACAGTGTCAGCGCGGTATTGACCAGCAGATTAAATGTCCGCTTCCGTGTGCCGGAGTAAGATGCCCCATCATCAGTACAGGCCATAACTGATTTTCCTTTAACAATTTTCGGTGAATTTTGCGCGGCTATCTTACACAACATCCCCGCCTGCAACACCCTTATGGTGTTTTTTTATCAAAAAACTGATTTAAAGATAGACAAATTGAGATGCATGTCTCAAAATCCGTCAAACAAAATGATACTACAGTCTCATTCTGGTTATGATGCGTTATCAGACATCCGATATCCCTTTGAGGTTAACCATGAACAGCAATAAAGGCGCTGTCTATATCGCCACAACGCTCGATACCAAAAGTGATGAGATTTTTTATGTCAGTGAGCTGATCCGGCGCACCGGCCTCACTGTAAAAACAGTGGATTTAACCACAAAACCCGGCCAGCTGGCCCGGGAAGCGGATGTCTGCGCCCGTGATGTCGCCGCCTGTCACCCTGACGGCGAAAGCGCGGTTTTCTGCGGTGACCGCGGCCGCGCTATCGCGGCAATGGCTGTCGCCTTTGAACGTTTCCTTGCAAAACAAAATGATATTGCAGCACTTCTCGGTTTGGGCGGATCCGGTGGAACGGCACTGATTACACCAGCAATGCAATCCCTGCCTGTCGGCATCCCCAAACTCATGGTTTCCACCATGGCCTCCGGTGATATTTCCGGCTATATCGGCGCAAGCGATATTGCCATGCTCTATTCTGTCACTGATGTCTCCGGCCTGAACCGAATTTCACGTAAAGTTCTCCGTAATGCGGCTAACCAGATTGCCGGGGCGGTTTACTTCTGTCAGGAAGAGCAGGTGACTGATAAACCCGCCATTGCCCTGACCATGTTCGGTGTCACTACACCGTGTATTCAGCAAATCAGCAAAGAACTGGAAGCGGATTACGATTGTCTGGTCTTTCACGCGACCGGCAGCGGCGGTAAAGCCATGGAAAAACTGGCGGATGACCATCTGTTCGACAGTATCCTTGACCTGACCACCACGGAAGTGTGTGATTATCTTTTCGGCGGCGTTCTGGCCTGTGATGAAGACCGTTTCGGCGCTATTGCCCGTTCACAGACGCCGTATATCGGCTCCTGCGGCGCACTGGATATGGTCAATTTCGGCCGCCCGTCCACCGTGCCGGAAAAATACGCCGATCGTCAGTTTTATCACCATAACGCCCAGGTCACCCTGATGCGGACCACCCCGGAAGAAAATGCACAGATGGGGCGCTGGATTGCGGAAAAACTCAACCAGTGTCACGGCGATGTTATTTTTATCATTCCGGAAGGCGGTTTTTCCGCCCTCGATGCTGAAGGTATGCCGTTCTGGTCGCCGGATGCGGATCGCGCCTTTATTGAGGCGTTCGAAACTCATTATAAACAAACAGAAAAACGTATTTTACGCAAATGCCCGTATCACATTAATGACCCGGAATTTACCCGTTTTGTCATTAATCAACACCAGCAATTACGGGCGAAATAAGGAGACACAAGATGCCACTTTCCCGTGACGCATTACTGAAAAAATTCAATGACATGATTTCACGCGGCGAGCCGGTTATCGGCGGCGGTGCCGGTACCGGTCTGTCAGCAAAATGTGAGGAAGCCGGCGGTATCGATCTCATCGTTATCTATAACTCCGGCCGTTACCGCATGGCAGGACGCGGCTCGCTGGCCGGTCTGCTGGCTTACGGTAATGCCAATGAAATCGTCATGGATATGGCAAAAGAAGTGCTGCCGGTCGTGAAACATACGCCGGTTCTGGCGGGTGTTAACGGCACCGATCCGTTCTGTCAGTTTGATAAATTCCTCGACGATATCAAAGCCACCGGGTTTTCCGGCGTGCAGAACTTCCCGACGGTCGGTCTGATCGACGGTAAATTCCGTGCCAATCTGGAAGAAACCGGCATGGGTTATGCGCTGGAAGTGGAGATGATCCGCAAAGCGCACGAAAAAGATCTGCTGACCACACCGTATGTTTTCAGCCGTGAAGATGCCATTGCCATGACCGAAGCCGGTGCGGATATCCTCGTGCCGCATATGGGCCTGACCACCGGCGGTAATATCGGGGCGGAAACCGCCACCACGCTGGATGACTGTGCTGAGATGATCAATGACTGGGCGAAAGCGGCTAAAGCCATCCGTCCGGACATTATTGTATTGTGTCACGGCGGCCCTATCGCTACCCCGGAAGATGCACAATACATTTTGGATCGCTGCCCGGACTGCCACGGTTTTTACGGGGCCAGTTCCATGGAGCGTTTACCGACAGAAGTGGCATTAAAAGCCACCACCGAAGCGTTTAAAAAGATAACAAGATAATTAAATTATTTATTTTTTAAGTCAACACCGGGTGCCTGCAATCTCTGTTGCAGGCATTTTTTTAACATCAAAAATCCGCCCTCATGAGTCAGCGGATTGATATACAATAAGATTCAGATTTATTACGGGTAAATATCCCTTTTAACATCCATAATAATACTGAATTTAATTATGCACGGCCTTTCTGTGCTTTAATGCTTTTGGCATTATCAACAATGCTGGTCACGCCAAAACCGATACCCGCTGTTGCCAGGATCGGGCTCAGGCCGACAGCCGCACCGATACCGCCACCCAGCATTGCACCGGATGTTTTGAAATTAGTCTGATAACCGCCGGCAGCACAACCTGCATCAACGATACCGCCGATAGTTGTCCCCATTGCAGCACCGATACCACCGAATACCAGACCCAGGCCTAATAAACCACCATTAACTTCATTCATTTCCTGAACTGTTAATTCTTTCATTGTTTATTCCTTTATTTTTCCGAAGGGAATGTTGTCCTTTACTGCTTTTTTCATGACTGAAAACAGCAGTTTTAATTACAGAAAATTAACCTGCATTCCTGTAATTGTTTCTGAGTATATACCTATTTGCATTTTAAAAAAAAGTGCATTCATTAATTTTTTAAATTTTTTGCAATATTCATATTTATGTATTTTTACGGAGGATAAGATAATACAATCTCTTTTGTTCATGCAGGAAGTTCCGGAACTAATAAGTAGTAATGACAAGGTGTTACCTCATTTTGATTATTTTATAATCATAATATTAAAATGCACCTTTACTTAAAAGTAAAAATAATGTCAAAAATACCTTCTCTGCGAAAATTCTGATAATAACCGGTAAAGTCGCTCTTACTCTTCTTATTGGCAATAAATAGGTATAAATTCGGATACGATAAATAAATCTCCGCGATTAGAATTGCTGTCTGAACAAAAACATACATCAGTAATTTTATTTACACTCCGTATGACTAAGGATTGGAGTCCATATTGTTCCGGCAGGAAGCGCTCGATAACAGAAAAATGAAATGGCGGGGAAAAGCATTATTACTGCCCGGAATTCCGTTATGGATAATTATGACGGCATGTTCCGTATTCCTGATCGTTTTTCTTATTTTTATTATTTTCGGATCTTACACCCGTCAGGTTAATGCCACAGGTGAAGTGACCACCTATCCGCGTGCAGTCACTATTTATGCGAATACTCAGGGATTTGTCACGAAACAATATGTCCGTGAAGGCCAGCATATTAAAAAAGGCGATCCGATCTATGTTATTGATGTCAGTAAAACAACCTCCAGCGGCGTGGTGAGTGATAATCAGCGCCGTGAAATTGAAAATCAGCTTCTGCGCATCGACAGTATGATTTCCCGCCTGGAGGATAATAAGCGGGATACCCTCGATGCCCTCGAAAAACAAAAATCCCTTTATATCGATGCCTATAAGCGCTCTGAAGGCATTGTAAAACGTGCCGAAGAAGGGATCGCCATTATGAAGCAGAATATGGAGAGTTACCGGGACTATCAGAAACAAGGATTAATTAATAAAGATCAGCTGCTTAATCAGGTAGTGACTTATTATTCCCAGCAGAACAGCCTGCTGAACTTAAGCGGACAAAATGAGCAGAACGCCCTGCAGATTACCGCGCTGGAGAGCCAGATCCTGACTCAGGCCGCTGAATTTGATAACCGGATTTATCAGATGGAACTGCAGCGCTATGAGTTGCAGAAAGAAATGGTGAATACGGATGTCGGTGGTGAAATTATTGTCCGCGCCCTGACAGACGGCCGTGTGGATTCTCTCGGCGTGACCGTTGGTCAGATGGTCAACCCCGGCGATACCCTGCTGCAGATCCTGCCGGAAAATAGCCGTCAGTACTGGCTGGTGCTCTGGGTGCCCAATGACGCACTGCCTTATCTGAATGTCGGTGACGCGGTGAATATCCGTTATGAGGCCTTCCCGGCAGAAAAATTCGGCCAGTTTGCCGCCACCATTCAGGTGATTTCCAAAACTCCCGCCCCGGCACAGGAAATGATGACCTATGCCGGCGCGCCGAAAGTCAGCCAGATGCCGCAGTCCATCCCCTATTACAAAGTGATTGTGCGTCCGGAAAAACAGATGATCGCCTATGACGGCCGCGGGCTCAGTCTGCAAAACGGCATGAAAGCCAATACCACCCTGTTTCTGGAGAAACGCAAAATCTATCAGTGGATGGTATCGCCTTTCTATGACATGAAGCAGAGCGCCTCCGGCCCGGTGGCATTCACCGGGGAAACAGAAAAACCCGTCACACCGGCTGAGATCCCGCAGCCGGATCGTAATAAAGACACGACACCGGCAGCCACTTCACTGGGCGCATTCGGCACCACAGGAGCAGACACACCATG
>NZ_AYMP01000025.1 GCF_000633515.1 Morganella morganii H1r
TTTTCGGGGGGATTACCGGGTTATTTACTTTTGCATAATCAAAAGGTGAAATAGTTTGTTCTCTGTTAGCATCCAGAAAATCAGCCCACCATTGCAGCATCAGCCTGCGTTCTTCAAGAAACTCCGCCTTGTGAATATAAGCTGCACGTACGCCATTACGTTCTTGATGGCTCATCTGACGTTCTACAGCATCTCTTGACCATAATCCAGATTCGATCAATGAGCTGCAGGCCATAGCTCTGAAGCCGTGACCACAAATATCAACTTTCGTATCGTATCCCATAAGTCGTAATGCATTATTTACCGTATTTTCACTCATTGGTTTCCAGGGATTGTGATCACCCGTGAAAATTAATTCATGCTCACCGCTGATAGTGTGAATCACCCACAGGATATCCAGTGCCTGAATTGAAAGTGGTACCAGGTGCTCTGTACGCATTTTTGAGCCACGATGAGAGAATTTTACACCGTCAATCGGTTTTCGTTCCGGAGGGATAGTCCACATAGCTTTCTCAAAATTTATCTCTGGCCAGCGGGCAAAGCGAAATTCACTGGAGCGGATAAATATCAGCAAAGAAAGCTGTGTTGCCAGTCTGGTCATGATTTGTCCCCGGTAAGTATCAATACGTTCCAGTAACTCAGATATCCGACTCAGTGGCAATGCAGGCCTGTGCTGCCGTTTAACTGTGGCCAGCGCCCCCGCCATATCGGTAGCGGGATTATAATCAATGATCCCGGACTGGGCGGCATATCGCATGACAGCGGAGATTCGTTGTTGAAGGCGGGCTGCTACTTCATAAATCTCTTTTGCTTCAGCAGCTTTAACCGGAATGAGTAAATCAGGTGTTTTCAGTGATGTCATATCCCGTGAACCGATGTAAGGGAAAACATGCGTCTGAAGGCTTTTCCATGTTTTTTCCCTGTGGGATTCTGACCAGGTTTTGTTGCTTTTATGCCAAAGTCCGGCAATGGCTTCAAAGCTTTGTGAAGCGTCTGGTAACGCTTTCTTTATCCGTTTCTGTTCACAAGGGTCGATACCCTCAGCAATCTGCTTACGTGCGCTGTCTCTTTTATCACGTGCGTCAGAAAGGGATAATTCAGGATAAATTCCCAGAGCTAATGTTTTTTCTTTTCCCTGAAAACGGTAACGGAGTCGCCAGTAACGTGAGCCGTTGGGATGAACAAGTAAAAACATATTGCCGGAATCAGTAAGTTTATAGGGTTTTTCTTGCGGTTTTGCAGCCCGAATCTTAGCGTCAGTAAGTGCCATAAAAGGGGTCTCCGGAATACGAGAGGGTACAAATTTCTGTCGAATCAGGGTATACCCTCATTTGTACCCGCGCAAGTAACTTGATGCGGGTAGAATTTGGTTGAGTTGGGTTGAATGAAGAACTACGGAGAAGTAGATATCTGGCGGGCTTTATAAACGAAAACGGACCTCCGTAGAGGTCCGTTGACATGAATTTGGTGCCCGGACTCGGAATCGAACCAAGGACACGGGGATTTTCAATCCCCTGCTCTACCGACTGAGCTATCCGGGCAACGAGGCGTATTAAACCCGATTCCGTTCCGGGCGTCAATCTTATTTCCTTCAAATTTAATCAAGTGACGGTTTTTTCTGCAATTTACTGAAATTTTAAGCAGTAACATCCGTTTTTGCGGCATAACACGTAAAATTACCGGCGGACAATTGCAGATCCTGTCCGCCGGAAAACTTAACGGCGGTAGCCTTTTTGCAGATCGTTGACTTTACGCAGGTAATTACGGGATTCACCGGACGGGTGTTTCGTCGTCAGGGTTTCATACACTTTCCCCGGTTCCATACCGCTGATAATGCGGGCGGCCTGCTTTTTATCACTGTGGAAGACACGCAGCACACTGCCCGCACCGCCGTTGTAGGCGGTGATAACCGCATAGCGCCGTGATGTCGGGTTGCTGATCTCACCGAGGTAGGTATTCTGCAGAATAGCCAGATATGCCGTACCGGTGTCGATATTACTGGCCGGGTCAAACAGATAGCTGCGGCTTGGCACACCGGAGCGGCCCTGTGATTTAAACACGTCACGTCCGGCGGTGTTCGGCATGATCTGCATCAGCCCCAGTGCATCAGAACGGCTGACCGCATACGGGTTAAAGCTGGATTCCGTCTGCATAATCGCGAGGATCAGCGATTCTTCCACACCGTATTTGGCCGATGCCTGACGAACCAGCGGCAGGTATTTGTGAGCGCGCTTATCCAGATGGTTAGGCACCAGTTTCAGGGTGATATAGGTGATCATCTGTGAGCCGGACTGACGGCGCTGCAGGCGATTGGTCACCAGATAATCCGCGAATTTGGTGGCACGCCACTCCCAGCGGACGGGTTGTCCGGTATGATCCAGCACCTGACCGAACAGGAACGGCTCTTTACTGATGGTGACATCGTTGGCATCGGAATAGAGGTCAACCGAGCCCGGATCATCCCCCATCAGCAGGGTATTGATAATCGCCTGACGCAGATGGGCTTCCGGCTCAACCCCTGCCAGAGTCTCAATGGTAACAGTACCGGCATCAAAGTTGATATGGGAGCGGGTGTAGTACTGATCGGTGTATTTGACATAATCTTTCGGACCGGCGATCAGAACTTCTTTTATACCCCAGATATTTTCAATGTTATGGGCAAACTGGCCCATCAGAATATCAAATCCGTTGGTATCCTTAACATATTCAGGACGGTAATCCGTCTGTTTCTGTGAACCGGTACAGGAAGCCAGCAGCGGCGCAATAATGATCAGTGCAGCGAGTTTTTTCATGGGTATAAATACGGTGCGATCCGGGTTCAGATACAACATCAGAGCCGGGAAAGGGCTCTGATGACTGGGTTATTTTTCAGGCGGTGTATAGCCTTCAATGTGGATATCATGGCCTTCAAACAGGAATTTGACCATCTCCTGTTCCAGCAGTTTGCGATCGTCCGGGTTCATGGTGCTGAGTTTTTTTTCGTTGATCAGCATGGTCTGTTTGGACATCCACTGCTGCCAGGCTTCTTTGGAAATCTCATTAAAAATACGTTTGCCTAATTCGCCCGGATAGAGCTGAAAATCCTGGCCGTCAGCCTCACGCTGAAGAAAGGTGCAAAAAATCGTTCTGCTCATGTAACATCCTCAAAAATAGGGTTCTTTACCGATTTGCTTAAGCAAGGTTTCCACCGGGGCGGCCAGGCCGATTGCCGGAGGATTTTGGCTGTTATACCAAATCCCGTCGCTGTCGTCATGGACTGCGGTGCGATCGGTGACGTTTGCGGCAACGGGGACAATATCCAGATGAAAATGGCTGAATGTGTGGCGGAAAGCAATCAGCTGCTGTAACGGTGAGTGGCTGATACGGCGCTGTGCCAGCCAGCCGTACATGTCATCTTCCGTTGCAAACTGCGGAAAACTGTATAATCCGCCCCAGATCCCTTTCGCAGGGCGTTTTTCCAGCCAGATCTCATTATCATGCTGAATGATAAGAAAGTAAGCTGTTTTTTCCGGGATCGATTGTTTCGGTTTTTTGCCGGGATATGCTGCCGGGTTGTGCTCTGCATACGCAATGCAGCCGGACTGCAGCGGGCACAGCTCGCACTTGGGTTTGCTGCGTGTGCAAACCATCGCGCCCAGATCCATCATCGCCTGATTAAAATATTGCACGCCGTCAGCCGGCGTCACATCTTCGGCGATCGCCCAGAGGCGGTTTTCCACCTCTTTTTTACCGGGCCAGCCGCTGACGGCATAACAGCGCGCCAGCACCCGTTTGACATTGCCATCCAGAATCGGGAAATGCTGATTCTGAGAGAGGGACAGAATCGCGCCTGCGGTTGAGCGCCCGACACCGGGCAGGGCAACCACGTCCTCAAACGTCACCGGAAACCTGCCGCCGAACTCTGAGGTGATAGTCTGTGCGGCTTTATGCAGATTGCGGGCACGCGCGTAATAGCCGAGCCCGGTCCACAAATGCAGCACTTCATCAAGCGGTGCGGCGGCGAGATCAGTGACCGCCGGAAACCGTTCAATAAAACGGTTAAAATAAGGAATAACCGTTGCCACCTGGGTCTGCTGTAACATCACTTCAGAGAGCCAGACATGGTAAGGGGTTTTTTCCTGCTGCCAGGGCAGGTTTTTTCTGCCGTAACGGTGATACCACGTCAGAACCGACTGCGAAAATTGCTGTGCTTCCATGAGAATAAAATAATAATTGAATAGTTTTAATTGACGGGAATTCCAGCACACTGTTTTGCGACTGTAAACCAACTTTTACCCGAAATTGTGCGAAAGAGGGTGATTAACCGGTGCGAAGTCGGTTGTCTCTTGCTAAACTTGCCGCACTTTGCGTGTGTCAGCGCAGCGCAGCCCGTTGTGCCGGACACATTATGATTTATTTTTGCCGGGATACTGACAGCAAACCTTATGATCAACAATGTAATTTCGCCGGAATTTAATGAAGACGGCAGAGCCATGCGCCGTGTCCGCAGTTTTGTGCGCCGTCAGGGACGGCTGACCAAACGTCAGGAAGATGCCCTGACTGACCTGTGGCCGTCAGCGGGTGTGGATTTTACCCCGGAACTGCTGGATTTTACCGCGCTGTTCGGGCGTGATGCACCGGTCACGTTGGAGATCGGTTTCGGCATGGGCACTTCTCTGGTGGAGATGGCGAAACAGAATCCGGATAAAAACTATCTGGGGATTGAAGTACATGCCCCGGGGGTCGGTGCCTGTCTGGCGGATGCGCAGGAAGCCGGTGTGACGAACCTGCGGGTGATGTGCCATGATGCCATCGAAGTGCTGGATAAAATGATCCCGGATAACAGCCTGCATATGGTGCAGCTGTTCTTCCCTGATCCGTGGCATAAGGCCCGTCACAATAAACGGCGCATTGTTCAGCTGCCGTTTGCCGAAAAAGTGCGGACAAAACTGACGCAGGGCGGTATCTTCCATATGGCGACAGACTGGCAGCCGTATGCGGAACACATGCTTGAGGTCATGACTCAGGCACCGGGTTACCGCAATCTGTCAGCCACACAGGATTATGTACCGCGCCCGGATACCCGGCCGGTCACGAAGTTTGAAAAACGCGGCCATCGCTTAGGCCATGGCGTCTGGGATCTGATGTTTGAGAGGATGAAATAATGGCAACACAACGTAGTCGTCGTTTACGGAAAAAAATGCGTATCGATGAGTTCCGCGAACTCGGTTTTTCCTTCAAATGGGATTTCCCGGAAGGCACTGATGTCGATACTATCGACCGCACCGTTGACCAGCTGGTTGACGAAGTGATCGAGCCGAACGGCCTGGCGCTGGATGCCAGCGGTTATCTGAGCTGGGAAGCCATGGTCTGTTTACAGAAAATCGGCGAGTGTACCGATGAACACCGTAAGCTGGTGGGTGACTGGCTGAAAGCCAAAGGGATGCAGAACATTCAGATGTCTGAACTGTTCGATATCTGGTGGGACTGAGATAAATTTCTTACCACGCTAATTATTAATAAGGGCACCTGAATGGGTGCCCTTATCTGTCTCCGGCCTCCGGATTTGCGGCATACCGTGTTTTGGAGTAACAATTTTGACCACACACTTTAGTAATGAACTGCTGGACGATATTTTGCACCGTGTCCGGCCGCTGATGGGCTCCGGTAAAGTGGCGGATTATATTCCGGCGCTGGCAGAAATCTCACCTGACAGGCTGGGGATCGCGGTGTGTACTGTGGACGGGGAGATTTTTTCCGCCGGTGATGCTTATCAGCGCTTTTCTGTACAGTCTATTTCCAAAGTGCTGAGTCTGACACTCGCGATGACACGTTATAAGGAATCGGAGATCTGGTCGCGGGTCGGTAAAGAGCCGTCCGGTCTGCCGTTTAACTCGCTGGTGCTGCTGGAGATGGAAAAAGGCATTCCGCGCAATCCGTTTATTAATGCCGGGGCGATTATTATTGCGGATATGCTGCAGTCCCGTCTCAGTGCGCCGCGTCAGCGGATGCTGGAGTTTGTCCGCAAACTGACCGGCAGTCAGGATATTACCTATGATTTGCAGGTGGCGCGTTCTGAACTGGAGCACGGCAGCCGCAATGCCGCTATCGCTTTTCTGATGAAATCTTTCGGCAATTTTGAAAATAATGTACTGACTGTGCTGGAGAACTATTTTCACTATTGCGCACTCTCAATGAACTGTGCTGAACTGGCAACCTGTTTCGCCTATCTGGCCAACGGCGGCGTACCGCCGGGCAGCAGCGAACCGGTGATCACGCCGTTGCAGTCACGGCAGATAAATGCCCTGATGCTGACCTGCGGAATGTATGACGGATCCGGGGAGTTTGCTTACCGGATAGGCATGCCCGGTAAATCCGGGGTCGGCGGCGGGATTGTCTGTGTGGTGCCGGGCGAGTTTTCTGTGGTGGTCTGGTCACCGGAACTGGATGATTCAGGGAACTCTTTGGCCGGTTGCGCTGCCTTAGAAATGTTATCTGCAAAAATCGGGCGCTCTATTTTCTGAACCCGCCGGGTTCAGCGTCCGCTGTCTGAGAATCAGGAGTGTTTATGTTACGTAAATGGATTGCCGTTCTGAGTCTGGGTGCTGCATCGCTGGTATCGGCGGAAGGGTATCAGTGCAGTGTCACCCCGCAGGATGATTTGGTCATCACACCGGCGTATGTGCAGGTGATCGGGAAAAGCGGGGAAATGAAGATCACCCCTGACGGGCAGATCACCCGTGACGGCAAATCCCTGACACTCAGCGCCGCACAAAGTGCGGATGCAAAACGCTATCAGTCGGGTGTGCGTCAGGATGTGCCGTGGATAAAACAGCAGGCGGTGAACCGGATCGGTAAATCCCGTCAGGCGGTGGATAAGGTACTGATCAAAGAGATGGGGCAGGACAGCAAACTGCGCGGCCATCTGACAACCCTGGAAGCGGATCTGAATAAACAGATTGATCGGATTATTGAAACCCGGGCGGATGGTTATGCTTTCCATCATCAGGCGATTAAGCAGGTGGAGCAGGACGGACGTGCGCAAATTCAGCAGCGTCTCGGCGGCATGCTTCAGGATGCTATCAATGAGATCGGCCGCAAACAGCTGCTTGCCGGGCTGACCGGTGACAAAAGCGCCGCCGGTGCGGCACTGAGCGGGCTGGACGGGTTACAGAAATCCTTACAGCAGGCCGTGCGTGAACAGGAAGGTGATTTTAAACAGTTCAGTAAACAGGTGTGCGGTAAAGTCACCACGCTGGAACAGCAGCGTATTCAGCTGATGAATTCCCTTAAGTAATATAAGGTTACCGGTACATTTTGTACCGGTAACTGCTTTTTTAGCTGATCAGGTTCAAATAAATAATAATTGTTATGATAATGATTCTTATTTGATTGACATGTTTCGGCTTCTGCCTAGAATGAACTGCAACGTTAAACGCATTTAATCAGGCAGGAACATGAAAAAGATCATTCCGTTAGTGTTAATTCCGTTTTTAGGCTTTGCCTCCGCTTCCGCGCTGGCTGACTCCGCGCCGAAATATACCCCGAATCATATTGCCGCTGCGGCGGATAAAAGCCCGATGCTGACCATCGAACACCAGTCCGGCTCTGCGAAAGTGGCACAAAAGCCATCCCGCGTGGTGCTGTTTGACTTTGGTGTGTACGACACCATGAATAAGCTGGGGCTGGCTGACAATGTCGTTGCGCTGCCGCTGGGTAATCTGCCGTCATACCTGAAAGGTCAGGTGAACAGCAAAGTCGCGGATGCAGGCGGAATGAAAACGCCGGACCTGGCAAAAATCGCGGAACTGAAGCCGGATCTGATTGTGATCACCGGCCGTCAGGGCAAATCATTTGATGAACTGAACAAAATCGCGCCGACAGTGAATCTCGGTACCGGCGGTGATGATTATCTGGCAGCGGCAGAGGCGAATATTACTCTGATCGGTCAGCTTTATGATATTGAGAAGAAAACCGCAGAAGAACTGGCCGCACTGAATAAAACCGTTGCTCAGGCTCAGGAAAAAGCCGCCAAATCCGGTAAAAAAGTACTGGTGATGCTGCATAATGACGGCAAATTATTCCCGAATAAACAGCCGGTTGTCTATCAGGTGGTGAAAGCGGCTGCTGTTGATATCCCGGTTGACCCGAAAGCAGAGAAAGATAAGCGCCCGCAGGTGACACCGGACATGGTGGCGGAGCTGAATCCGGATGTGATTCTGGTGATTGACCGCAGCGCGGCGATTGGGGCAGGGCAGTGGGATAAAGCCGCCTTTGAAACCGATGGCGTGAAAAAGACCAATGCCTTTAAAAATGACAAAATTATCGTGTTACAGCCGGATCTCTGGTATCTCTCCGGCGGCGGGCTGGACAGTCTGAGCCTCCAGGTACAGGCTGTGGAAAGCACGCTGTAATCAGCTGATTTATATCAATAATAAAACCCGGGCGTGAAAGCGGCCGGGTCAGGCCGTTGACAAACCCGCAGGGGTTGGCGACGACCGAAGAAGTTGTAAAAATAAACCAGGAAAATCAATTTATTGATTTTCGGCTGATAACACAAAGCAGGAAAAACCACGTTTTATCCTGCTTTGTCAGCAATCTCACCCGGGCGTGAAAGTGTGAAGCGGCCGGGTTTTTGTTTTATAAAAATCGTTCCAGCAGGGTATTGAGGAATAACTTGCCATGTTCGGTTACCTGCCAGTGAGTCGCGGTTTCGGAAATCTCACCGGCATTCAGTGCCGCCTCAATCTGCGGGCGAACCACGGATTCCGGCAGTCCGGTATAATCGGTGAAATCCCGGCGCGGCATCGCTTCCAGCAGGCGGAACCGGTTCATAAAGAACTCAAACGGCCGATCTTCCGTTGCCACGTCATTTTGCTGATCGAGATAGCGTCCGGCCATATAACCGCGCGGATGTTTGGTTTTGACTGTCCGCAGAATGCGTCCGTCAGCAAACGAAATTTTGCCGTGCGCACCACAGCCGATCCCGAGATAATCCCCGAAACGCCAGTAGTTGAGATTATGCTGGCACTGAAATCCCGGTTTTGCATACGCGGAGGTTTCATACTGCACATAACCGGCCTGTGTCAGTAACTGATGGCCCTGTGAGAAAATATCCCACAGAAGATCGTCATCCGGCAGTACCGGCGGGCGGGAGCCGAAGCTGGTATTCGGTTCAATCGTCAGCTGATACCAGGACAGGTGCGGCGGGGCAAGTTCAATCGCCTGGCGCAGGTCACTGAGTGCTTCGCCGAGATGCTGCTCCGGCAGCCCGTGCATCAGGTCGAGGTTAAAACTGCGCAGTCCGAGTGTCGCCGCGAGCCGGGCAGCCCGTTTGGCTTCTCCGGCATCGTGAATGCGCCCGAGGCGGATCAGTTTGTCATCACCGAAGCTTTGCACACCAATGGAAATGCGGTTGATACCGGCTTTCTGATAGCCGCTGAAACGATCGGCTTCCACGGTGCCCGGGTTGGCTTCCATGGTCACTTCCGCATCTGCTGCGACAGGAATACGGGCACGCACGCCGTCCATCAGTGTCTGCATGGCTTCCGCACTCAGCAGGCTGGGAGTGCCGCCGCCGATAAAGATGGTCCGGATTTCCCGCCCGGCCACCAGCGGCAGATCGGCATCCAGATCAGCCAGCAGATGTGCCACATAATCATCATGCGGCACTTCACCTTTCAGCGCGTGAGAGTTGAAATCACAGTAAGGGCACTTCTGAACACACCACGGAATATGAATATACAGACTGAGCGGGGGAAGCTTACCCATTACGCAGGGCTTCCGACAGCAGTGCCAGCGCTTTGCCGCGGTGAGACATAGCCTGTTTTTCTTCTGGACGCAGTTGTGCGGCGGTTTTGTTCAGTTCAGGTAACCAGAAGACCGGATCATAACCGAAACCGCCTTCGCCCTGCGCCTGCTCTGCAATCACTCCGGCCCAGCGGCCATGACAGATAATCGGTGTCGGGTCGTTTTCGTGACGCATATAGACCAGCACACAGTTGAAGTGCGCCTGACGCTGCGCCGCCGGTACGCCGTCAAGGGCGGCCAGCAGTTTTACGATATTGGCACCGTCGTTGCCGTCAGTCCCGGCATAGCGGGCGGAGTAGATCCCCGGCGCACCGCCGAGGTAATCGACGGAGATCCCGGAGTCATCCGCAATGACCGGTAAACCGGTCACTTTCGCTGCGTGACGCGCTTTGATAATGGCATTTTCAACAAAGGTCAGGCCGGTTTCCTCAACGGAGCCGACTCCCAGTTCTGTCTGTGCCACCACATCCATACCGGCATCCGCCAGCAGTGAGGCCATTTCGCGGACTTTTCCGGCATTGCCGGTAGCTAAAACAATTTTGCGGGTCATATCAGCGCCTGATTACATAAATATCCACTGAACAATATCGTTATAGAGATAGCCCAGTGCATACAGAATAAAAATGACAATCATTGCAGAGAAATCAATGCCGCCCATCGGCGGAATGATACGGCGGAACGGCGACATCAGCGGTTCGGTCAGCTGCATCAGCACATAATCCACCGGGTTGCGGCCCTGGCTGAACCAGCTCAGCAGCGCGCGGGCGAGGATCACCCAGAATACCGTCATACCTGCAAGATAAAGAAGTTTAAAGAAAGCGACTAACAGCATCAGCCCGCCGAGCTGCTCCTGAAAACCGGCCAGAAACCACGGAAAAAGCAGTTTCAGCAGTACGGCAACATAGGCCAGCAGCACAGAAGCCGTATCAATCGGGCCGACAGCCGGAATAATACGGCGCAGCGGACGAACAACCGGCTGTGTGGCTTTCACGACAAACTGGGCAAACGGATTATAAAAGTCCGCGCGCGCCCATTGCATCCAGACACGCAGCAGTAAAATCGTGGCATAGGCATGCAGGAGCGTGGTGACAACAAAATTCAGTGTTTGCATCGGTGAAATCCTTAACAGAAAACAAATTAACCGGTTTGTGATAACGCACTAAGGTACCGGAAGGTCATGATACAGAATGATCAGGATACAGAATAGTTACGTGCACCGAAAATTGCAGTGCCGATGCGCACCATGGTCGAACCGCAGGTGATGGCGGCGTCCATATCGTCAGTCATACCCATCGATAACGTATCCGCCTGCGGGTATTTCCCCTGCAGTTCACGGAAAGCGGTTTCCATCTGACGGAAAACCGCAGACTGGCGCTCAGGATCCGTTTCCGGTGCAGGTATTGCCATCAACCCGCGCAGACAGACGTTCGGCAGGGCCGCAACCTGCTCTGCCAGCGCCGGTAATTCCGCAAGGGTGATACCGGATTTACTGTTCTCATCGCTGATATTGATCTGGATAAGCACATTCAGCGGCGCTTTGTCCGCCGGACGCTGGTCACTCAGGCGCTGTGCGATTTTCAGCCGGTCGATGGTGTGGCACCAGTCAAAATGCTCCGCAACCAGACGGCTTTTATTAGACTGCAGCGGGCCGATAAAGTGCCATTCCAGATTTTTATTCGCAGAGAAATACTGAATTTTTTCAACGCCTTCCTGGACGTAGTTTTCACCAAAGCGGGTTTGCCCGGCAGTTATCGCTTCTTCGATCGCGCTCACAGGTTTGGTTTTACTGACGGCAAGTAAGGTCACTGTGTGTGGATCGCGGCCGCATTTTTGCGCCGCAGCGGTTATACGTTCTCTGATTTCTGTCAGATTGTCTTTTATTGGTTTCATGATGATCCGGGAGATAACCTAATGAATATGGATAATTTAATCGCCCTTAGTGTAAAGCATAATGCATCCGATCTGCACCTTTGTGTTGGTCAGGTGCCGGTGTTACGGGTGGATGGAGAGCTTTTTTCGCAGACACACTGTGCGGCGGTAACCGATGACGCACTGCGCGGCTGGGTAAAGACGATCCTCGACCAGGCAAATTACCACAGATTGATGACAAAAGGGCAGGCGGATCTTGCGTTGTTTATCCGCGATCAACCTTTGCGGGTGAATATTTTTATGGCAGGGGGATTGCTGAACGCCGCTCTGCGGCTGATAAACCCGGTGGTACCCTCTCTGGAGGATATCCTGGCGCCGCCGGTGTTTGCCGGACTGCTGTCAGAAACGCAAAGCGGCCTGATTCTGGTCACCGGGGCGACCGGCAGCGGAAAATCAAGCACGCTGGCGGCGCTGCTCAGTTATATCAATCAGCACTTCCGGCGGCATGTGATTACCCTCGAAGATCCGGTGGAGTTCCGTCACCGCAGCAGGCAATCGCTGATCCGCCAGCGGGAAATCGGTCGTGATTGTGAGGATTATCAGCAGGGGCTGACGGCCGCGCTGAGACAGGATCCGGATGTGATTATGCTGGGGGAGCTGCGGGATGAGGCGGCTATCCGTCTTGCTCTGACGGCGGCGGAAACCGGACATCTGGTGCTGAGTACACTTCATACCAGAGGCGCGATTGCAGCGATTGAGCGGCTGACAGATGTGTTCAGCGGCACAGAAAAAAACAGGGTGTGCAGTCAGCTGGCAGGCAGTCTGGTGGCAGTGCTGAGTCAGTATCTGGTGGCAAAACAGGGGGGCGGGCGCTGTGCCGTGTTTGATGTGCTGATCAATACCCCGGCGGTGGCGAGCCTTATCCGTGATAACAAAGCACATCAGATTGCTTCTCATCAGCAGTCAGGCGCACAGTCCGGCATGATGACGGAGGAGCAGTGCCTGCAATGGCGGCGCGGCAGAGGAGAGATTGCGGGGGTGGCGGGCGCGGTACCGGCATGGTAAACAGTACTGCGCGCCGGGTGCGGGATAGTCAGCCGTAAAGCTGTTCGAACCAGCTTTCAAGGATAATCACGGCTGAGGCGGAATCCACTTTGTCTTTGCCGAGAGCGCGGTAGCCGCCGTCTGCAAACAGATTGGCGCGGGCTTCCACTGTGCTGAGGCGCTCGTCATGGAGTTCAGCGCGGATCCCGAAACGCCCGTGCAGGCGGTTGGCGAATTTTTTCGCCTGATTAGTGACCAGCTGCGGTGTGCCGTCCATATTGAGCGGCAGGCCGACAACCACATAATCCGGCTGCCATTCACGGAACACAGCGGCTATCAGGTCCCAGTCCGGAATTCCTTCACGGGCTTTCAGTGCCGCCAGCGGGCGGGCGGTGCCGGTGATGGTCTGACCGACAGCCACACCAATGCTTTTGGTGCCGAAATCAAAGGCAATCACAGTATTGCTGCTCATTATGCGTGTCCGGCCTGTTGTGCAATGGTGTAAATATTGACGCCGATACCGGCGGCAGCTTCGCGCCAGCGGTCGGGCACCGGGGTACGGAACAGCAGGCGATCGCTGACATCCGCCACCAGCCAGCTGTTCTCCATGATTTCCCGTTCCAGCTGACCGGCGGTCCAGCTTGAGTAGCCGAGCGTCATCAGGTAATGCGCCGGCTGCTCTGTGGTTCCCAGGGTTTCCAGCACATCTTTCGAGGTGGTCAGAAACAGATCATCGGTCAGGCGGGTGCTGGCGGCGTACTTTTTATCACCGGAGTGCAGCACGAAGCCGTGCTCTTCAGAAACCGGTCCGCCGAGCAGAACCGGTTTTTCCAGCGACAGGTTTTCATCACGGATATCCGGGGTGATTTTCAGCTTTTGCAGAATTTTACTGACAGACAGCTGTTCGATTGGTTTGTTGATCACCAGTCCCATTGCCCCGTTTTCATTGTGCTCACACAGATACACAACTGAACGCGCAAAATACGGGTCATCCAGTGAGGGCATAGCAATGAGAATATGATGTTGTAAGTTCATAACCTTCTTTTCAGTCTGCCCGCAGACCGGAGAAAACGGCCTGCGGATGTGAGTGTGCGGGGAGAGCCCCGGCGGTTACCGGGCGAGACGTTTTTCAATGGCATCCATCAGCATGCCGGTGACAGAAACGTCCGGTTGTGCGGCTTCAATTTCGCGGGCACAGGTCGGGCTGGTTACGTTGATTTCCGTCAGGCGGTCGCCGATCACATCGAGGCCGACAAAAATCAGACCTTTTTCTTTGAGGACCGGTGCCACGCTGCGGGCAATGGCCCAATCGCTCTCACTCAGCGGACGCACTTCACCGTGACCACCGGCAGCAAGGTTACCGCGTGTCTCACCCTTGGCCGGGATGCGCGCCAGACAGTAAGGAACCGGCTCGCCGTCCACCACAAGGATACGCTTGTCACCGTCTTTGATGGCAGGCAGGAAGTTTTGCGCCATGCAGAAAGTATGGCCGTGATTGGTCAGAGTTTCGATAATCACACCGACGTTCGGATCATCCTGTTTCAGACGGAAAATAGACGCGCCGCCCATGCCGTCGAGCGGTTTGAAAATCACATCACCGTGTTTTTGATGGAATTCACGCAGACGCTGTGCACTGCGGGTGACCAGGGTATCCGGGGTCAGATCGGCAAACCAGGCGGTGAACAATTTTTCGTTACAGTCACGCAGGCTCTGCGGTTTGTTGACGATCAGGGAACCGGCACTTTCAGCACGCTCCAGGATATAGGTGGCGTAAATGAATTCAGTATCAAACGGCGGATCTTTGCGCATCAGAATGACATTCAGGGTGCCCAGCGCGATATCCTGCTCACTGCCGAACTGATACCAGCCCGCCGGATCTTCTTTCACCGTCAGGGTGCGGGTACGGGCACGGGCAACGCCCTGATGCAGATAAAGGTCATTCATCTCCATATAATGGATTTCATAACCACGGCGCTGTGCTTCGAGCAGCATCGCGAAACTGGTGTCTTTCCTGATTTTGATGGAATCGATAGGATCCATCACAATACCGAGCTTGATCATTTTTTCTCCTTAACCCAGATCGCCGAAACGCACCTGCAATGCGGTGATTGCAGTGAGCGCGGTGGTTTCTGTGCGTAATACACGCGGCCCTAATAATATGTCGGTAAACTGATGACCGGCGGTCATCGCGATTTCCTCTGCTGACAGCCCGCCTTCCGGGCCAATCAGCAATCGCACTTTAGCGGTTTCTGCGGGCAGTGTATTGATACTTTGTGATGCGCGCGGATGTAAATTTATCTTCAGGGCATCATCATTTTCCGCACACCATACTTCCAGGGTCTGCACCGGGCGGATCTCCGGAATCACGTTGCGTCCGCACTGCTCGCAGGCGGCGATGGCAATTTTCTGCCACTGCTGCTGTTTTTTGTCCAGCCGTTCACCATCCAGTTTAACACCACAGCGCTCAGAGATCAGGGGGGTAATAATCTGAACACCCAGTTCAACGGATTTCTGAATGGTGAATTCCATTTTTTCGCCGCGTGACATCACCTGTCCGAGGTGGATAGACAGCGGGGATTCGCGGTTGTCGTCCTGCTCATCTGTCACACGGACGGACACACTTTTTTTGCTGACATCTGTAATTTCAGCATTAAAAATCCGGTTGGTGCCGTTAAACAGGATCAGGGAATAGCCGGTTTTCATCCGGAGCACACGGGCAACATGGTTGGCGCCGTCATCTGTCAGTTCTGTCACCATGCCGGGGGTTAAAGTGCCGGGGTGATAAATGCGCGGGATCCGCATGAAAATATCCTTTACGTTCTGCCGGCACGCTGCCGGTTGATACACATTGCCCCATGATAATAGAGGGGGGATCCTCACTGCAAGCATCAGCCGGGATCATTACATGCCGGGGTAACTGTCAATATTGCGTGATGACCCGAAAAAAAATGTAATTCAGCGGTAATCAGGGAAAAAAACGTGTCTTTCCCGGGGCGGTCAGGCAGGCTGCGGATATCGCAACAGGGAAAGACGCGGAGAAAACATGGACTGGCTGATTATGATTATCTGGGGAGTATTTTTGCCGCTGCCGCTAAAAGCCGGGACGGAATATATTCTGCGCCATTACTATCAGTATCCGCAGCGGTTGCCGGGCGGGTGGCTGTATCTGCACTGCCTGTTATCCGGCGTGCTGATCGTGTTCTGGTCAGACGGACAGGGCGTGTATGTCCTGTTTCTGACTCTGCTGTTTTTGTGTCTGGTGATGCTGTTTCATATTGATAACGCAGTATTTTATCTGCCGGATAAACTGGTGTTCCCGGTGCTGTGGGCCGGATTGCTGTTTCAGAATGAGGTCCGGCTGGTGACGCTCTCTTCCGCGCTGTACGGGGTGATCGGCGGTTTTTTTCTGCTCTGGTGTGTGGCGGAAGGTTATGCCTGGTGCCGGAAAAAAAGCGGCCTGGGCGGCGGGGATATCAAACTGTTTTCTGCCTCCGGGGCCTGGGTGGGGGCGGAACAACTCGCGCTGTTGCTGATGCTGGCCTGTGTGTCAGCGCTGGTGGTGTCCGGGATGCACTATTTCCGTCATCGCGGTTATCATCACCCTCAGTGCGGCCCGCGTATTATTGCCTTCGGGCCGCATTTAATTGCGGGGATGATTATGGTGATGGGAATGATGTCAGGCAGCCGTTTTCAGTAACGGGATCAGCCTTTCCCAATGAGATTCTGCACCCAGTACCGCCTGGTTCGGGATGTGCTGAAATTGGCCGTCCTCTTCCAGCAGCAGAGTCGGGAAGCCGCCGGTCGGGTTATGCACAAATAACTGACGGCTCTCATGAATATGCTGCTCAGTATTATCAGACTGAATATCACTGATACCCAGTTTATCCGCCAGCTTACGGAGGGTATCGCGGTTAAGCGGCAACCCGTCCCGATAATAGGCTTTCTGGCAGGCTTCCAGCATATCAATGCCTTTACCTGACTGTGCCTGCGCACTGAGAATGGCGGCAATCGGCGGCACGGAATCCATCACCCACTCCTGATTTTTCAGCAGGGTGTAAAAGGCATCGGTAAACGGTTGTCCGGTCAGCTGAGTGATACGCTGATTGTGGTTGCGGATCATCTCCCGCATGCTGTCATCTGCCGGGCGGCGCTGTGAACCGGTGATCATCCCGCCGCCGTGCAGGGCGATCGTCACGCCCTGTTTATGTGCGGCCTGAATAAACGGCGCAATACCATAACACCAGCCGCAGAGCGGATCATAAATATAGTGCAGCGTTTTTACTGACATTCTGTTTTCCTTAAATCAGATTACTGCGGCCAGCGCATTTCACCTTTGAGCACTTTGGCGCTCAGTTCGAGGCTTGGTTCATCCGCCAGGGCCGGGTAAGCGGCTTTCAGTGTGCTGATCATCTGCTGTGAGTCCTTACTCTCTTTCAGAGCGGCTTCCGCACGGGTCAGATAATCGGCGGTAAAGGTAATGGCCGCCGGTGAGAAATGGCTGTTACCGGCATAATGGCCGGGCACCACGGTGGCCGGACGTTTGTCCTGCATACTTTTCAGCGACTGCTGCCAGTACTGACGGGATTCCGGGGTCTGGGTATCCGCCAGCCAGACATGGATATTCTCTGATACCAGCACACCGCCCATTACCGCAGACAGTGACGGCACCCATACATAACTGCGTTCCGGCGCCGGGCTGTCCAGTCCTTCAATCAGAATGCTTTCCCCTTCCAGCATAATGCGGTTGCCCTCTAACGGCTCCGGCACAACGATACTCTGCGGGGCATTCTCTTTCAGAACCGGTCCCCAGTAAGCCAGTTTACCGTCTTTGCTTTCTTTAATCAGTGCCACGGTCTGCGGAGTGGCGACAATCTTAGCTTGCGGGAAGGCTTTTTTCAGTTCATCCAGACCGAAATAAAAATCCGGATCAGAATGGCTGATATAAATGGTGGTCAGCATTTTGCCGGTCGCACGGATTTTATCCGCCAGTACCTGAGCATCATCTTTCTGAAACTGGGCATCAATCAGAACCACCTCATTTTTGCCGCTGATGATTTCCGAAGAAACCGGGAAGATACTTTTTTCGCCGGGGTTATACACTTCCAGCGACAGCGGTGCGGCGGCAGTGACAAAAGAGGCACCCATCAGGGCGCTGAATACCAGTGAGGTACGGATTGCAGAAGTCATGGTGTTATCCTTTTTTGCAGGTGAGTCGTTAAGATGACGCTATAATAAGTTGCATAATCCGCCGGAAAAACCCCATAATCCGGTCTTCATTGTTGCGTAAACCGGACAAATAAAATGGACAGGATCACTGCCGCTCAGGTTTTTATTGCTATTACCGAACAGCGCAGCATGAGTAAAGCTGCGGATATGCTGGGAATGTCCCGTGCAATGGTGACGCGCTATCTGGCAGAAATGGAGAACTGGGCCGGTGTGCGGTTGCTGAACCGGACAACCCGCAGCCTGACACTGACCTCTGCCGGTGAAGCTGTGCTGACGCAAAGCCGGGAATTACTGTCGCTGGCAACGGCGATTGCCCGTCCGGTTGTGACGAAAGATGAGGCTGTCAGCGGTCTGGTGCGGATCACCTGCGCCCAGTCACTGGCGATGGTGGCACTGTCAAAGGCACTTGTGCAGTTCCGCGCCCGCTATCCGGCCATTGCCGTCGATGTGCAGGTCACAAATAAAGCGATCAGCCTGGTGGAGGAACGGATTGATCTGGGGATCCGCATCACCAATAATCTCGAACCAAACCTGATCGCGAAGCCGCTTTCCCGCTGTGATTCTGTGGTTTGTGCGTCACCGGTCTATCTGGAAAAGCACGGCTATCCGCCGTCACCCGAAGCGCTCAGTGAGCTGACCTGCCTGACTTATAACTTTTACGGCCGCAGTCTGTGGCTGTTTGAACGGGATGATGAGGTAATTTCTGTACCGGTAAGCGGGGCGCTCAGTGCCAATGAATCCACGTTTCTGCTGGAAGCAACGCTGAACGGGGAAGGTATTGCATTGCAGCCTTACTGTTCGGTGTATGAACATCTGAAAACCGGGCGCCTGGTGCGTCTGTTTCCGGAATACCGGCTGCCTGCACTCGGCATTTACGGCATTTATACCAGCCGGGAACATATGGCGCGGCCGCTGCGTCTGCTGCTGGATTTTCTGGCGGAGTGGTTTGCGCATTCGCCGGACTGGCTGCCGTATCTGCTGGATGAAAAGACTAACCGGTAACCCGTTTTAACTGCCGCAAAACGGCCTGCATATGCTGACGGAGATGGGTGATAAAAATATCTGTCAGTACAGAATGCGGTCTGTGCAGCGGGCGGATCAGGCTCACCGTGAACGGAATATCCTCACTGAACGGGCGGACACAAATTCCGCTGCAATCCATGGCGGTCAGCGGGTTAACGACAGACACCCCCAGTCCCTCCCTGACCATGGCGCATACCGAAGCGGCACTGTGTGTTTCCATTATCATCCGGCGCGGGATCTGCTTTTCACTGAACAATGCATCAATCCTCTGCCGGTAACTGTCCGCAACGGACAGGCTGATAAAATTTTGCTGTGCAAAATCAGCAGGGGTCAGTACTGATTTGCTGCACAGCGGATGCGATGACGGCAGCACACAGACTTCACTGAGCGTGAGCAGGGTTTCCTGCAGGGTGCCGGGCGGCGTCAGCTGATGTTCGGTAATCCCGATGTCATAACGCTGGGCGGAGAGCCACTCTTCCAGCAGCGGTGACTCCTGCGGGGCGATTTCAAAATTCACATCCGGATACTGCGCATGAAATGTGCGGCAGACAGCAGGCAGCAATGACTGAGCAAAGGCGGGCAGGCAGGTGATTGCCAGCTGGGCATGCTGAAACTGGCGGATGCTCTCCGCCGCCCGGCTGATACGCTCAAGACCGTAATATGATCGTTCCACTTCCTCGAATAACCGCAGCCCCTGTTCAGTCGGGTGCAGGCGGCCTTTGATGCGGTCGAAAACACGGAACCCGAGGATTTTCTCGAAACGGGCAAGCTCCCGGCTGACAGTCGGCTGTGAGGTATGCAGCAGTTGCGCGGCATCCGTCAGACTTTTTGTTGTCATAACGGCATGGAAAATATCAATGTGACGCCAGGAGTAGTGTTCCATTATTCATCGAATCCATATCAGTAATGAATAGACCTTAGCAAATCAGATATTTTAAATCCCGCAGAATTTTTGTCACGATGGAAAAAATGAGATCACGATCAAAAAGAGCACAACATCATGACCATCGCAACCAAAACACTCCGCGCCCCGTTTACCCCGGATGCCCTGCGCAGCCTGGCTCAGCAGTACGGTACCCCGCTGTGGCTGTATGACAGTGAGGTGATTGTCAGCCGCATTGCCCGGCTGAACCGCTTTGATGTGATCCGTTTTGCGCAGAAAGCCAATTCCAATATTCATATTCTGCGCCTGATGCATGAGCATGGTGTAAAAGTAGATTCTGTATCTGCAGGGGAAATCGAACGGGCACTGAAAGCCGGTTACCGTCCGGATGAGATTGTTTTCACTGCCGATATGATCACAGAAGAAACGCTGGATCGCGTGCTGGAACTCGGCATTGCGGTGAATACCGGCTCGGTGGATATGCTGCGCCAGATTGGTGCCCGCCGTCCGGGACATCCGGTGTGGCTGCGCATTAATCCGGGTTTTGGTCACGGTCACAGCCAGAAAACCAATACCGGCGGTGAGAACAGTAAGCACGGGATCTGGTTTGCGGATCTCGGTGAAGCACTGGCGGAGATCAGCCATTATCAGCTGACATTAACCGGCATCCATATGCATATCGGTTCCGGTGTGGATTATGAGCACCTGGCAACGGTCTGTGATGCCATGGCCGAACTGGTGATCACCAATAATCTGGATATCCGCGCGATTTCTGCCGGCGGCGGATTATCGACCCCTTACCGTGAAGGGGATGAAATTATTGATATCGGCAATTATTTCTCACTCTGGGATGCTGCCCGGGCACGTATAGCCCGTCATCTCGGCCGTGAGATCACCCTTGAGATTGAACCGGGGCGTTATCTGGTGGCAGAATCCGGTATTTTGCTGGCACAGGTACGGGCGGTCAAAGAGATGGGGAGCCGCCACTATGTGCTGGTGGACAGTGGTTTTAATGACCTGATGCGTCCGGCCATGTACGGCAGTTATCACCATATTTCGGTGTTACCGGCAGCGGGAGAGTTGCAAAGCAGCGCCGTGCGGGAAACGATTGTCGCCGGGCCGTTATGTGAATCCGGGGATGTGTTTACCCAGCTGGAAGGCGGAATGGTGGTGCCGCGCGCATTACCGGAAGCCGGTGTGAATGATTTTCTGGTATTTCACGATACCGGGGCATACGGTGCATCGATGTCATCAAATTACAACAGCCGTCCGTTGTTACCGGAAATCTTATTTACCGGCGGGAAAGCAAAACTGATCCGCCGCCGTCAGACAATTGATGAACTGATGGCACTGGAAATGACAGAATAATATATGTGTCTGACGGATACTGAAAATACCTGGGAATAACATCCCGGGTATTTTATTATTGATACTCCCGGGGAGTATATTGATGTTATTTTTTCATTACATAAAAATAACAACACAATGATGATTGTTAACTCAATAACTGCATCCGTAGGCGGTATTCCGGCAGAGTGTGACAGACGTTATAAAACAGATTGCCTGTCATAGAGTCCCCGCACTGTTACCTCTATTATCCCTTCAGTTATTTTATTATTTATCACCGGTACCGTTTTTATATAACAGTGCCGGTCAGCTTTTTCCGGGGACGTGTGTATTATGAATTTAATGCAGCCATTTGTATCAGAAAAATTAACACTTAAAAATAAATTAGTTTATCCACCGGTCAGAATAAAACGTGCCACTGACGGCTACGCGGATTATTTTCATCTGGCGCATTATATGTCTTTTGCTGTCGGTCAGGTCGGGCTGATTATTATGGAGGAGTGCGCGGTTACCGCTGACGGCCGTCTGGGCAGTGGCGCGCTGGGTTTATATGAGGACGGGCATGTTGCGATGCTGGCGCAGATTGTGGCGATGCTGCAAAATGAAGGCAGCAAAGTGGCAATTCAGCTTAATCATGCAGGCAGCAAGTCACGGCTGGAATCCGGCAATATTATTCAGGATATTAATACATTAACCGCAGAAGATATTACGGCATTGTTTGATTGTTATACACGTGCGGCGGCACGGGCAGATAAAGCCGGTTTTGATGCCCTGGAAATTATGTCATCCCATGAATTTTTAATTTCTCAGTTTATTGACCGGCGGACAAATCAGCGCAGCGATAAATATGCCGATCCGGTTATTTTTCTGACAGAATTACTGACCGCAATCCGCAAATCCTGGCCGGAAGATAAAGCGATTATTTTGCGTATCGGCACCCGTTACTGTGAAGAAGACAGTATTTCATTTACACAAAAAATTCTGCGTAATATAAATCCGCTTATTGATATTGTGCATATATCCAATGGCGGCAGTCAGATGCATGGTACAAATAAAGGTGTGGCTTATCAGCTGGAAGATACCAAAGGAGTTAAAAAAGGCTGTGAAAAACCGGTGATTGTTGTCGGGGGTATTCGCGACCATCAGCTGGCAGACGATATATTAGAGCATCAGTATGCTGATTTAATTGCCGTCGGCCGCGGATTATTGCGCAATCCTAACTGGTATCTGGAATATTTGCTGAAATATGATCGTAAATTAATTCCCCGTCCGTATATCCGAGCATTTCGCTGATAACAGTAAATACAATGACAGGAAGATAACATGGCAATATCAGTCTTAAAACGTATTTTCAGTGCCTGTGTATTACTGCTGTTTTTCAATTGTGCAGGGGCAAAAGAAATTACTGATCTCGCCGGAAACCGGGTCACTATTCCGGATACGGTAGAGCGGATTGCGGTTGTGCCTATTCCGTGGATGTCGATGATTTATGTGGTGGATGGTTCAGATGCAAAAATTGCGGGGATGCATCCGTCAGCAAAAGAGGCTTACCGCAACAGTATTTTAAAAACACTGGCGCCCGGTATTGAGAAGGTGAACAGCACCTTTGTGAATAAAGATTTCACGATTAACGGCGAAGAGCTGGTCAGGTTAAATCCGGATCTGGTGATTATCTGGGATTACCAGAAAGAAGAAAAAGAGAAACTGGATAAACTCGGTATCCCGGCGGTGGCAATCAGATACGGTGATTTGGATGATGTGAAAAACGGGATCAGGCTGCTGGGCGACATTCTGGGCAAAGAAAAGCGGGCCGCAGATTTACTGGCTTTTTTTGATCATCAGATTCAGTCAGTGAACACGGTGACAAGAGACTCAACCCCGGTGACCATTCGTGAGATGCCGTACGGAAAGCCGGGTATTCTGTATGTCAGAGATAAAAACCTGACGGTGGCCGGTAAGACCTCGGTAAACAGCCTGATGATCAACCGGGCCGGGGGCATTAATCTGACAGATGATATGCCGGTTAAACCAAACTGGATCACGGTGTCGGCAGAGCAGGTGATTAACCTGGATCCGGACATTATTATTCTGAGCCGGTTTGATTCATTCGTGCCGGAAGATGTGTACCGGAATACGGTCGGCTGGCAGGGCGCAGAAACGATTTCTGCTGTGAAGAACAGACGTGTTTATAAAGCCCCTATCGGTATTTACCGCTGGGATGCACCGGGGATCGAAACACCGCTGATGATGAAATGGATTGAAGCGCGGGTTAAACGTAAACCGGCAGATGACGCGGCAATACAGCAGGATATCCGTCAGTTCTTTAAGCAGTTCTTTGATACCGATCTGACAGATGCACAAATGCGGGATATCCTCAGTTTGGATGCCAATGTGACCGGTAACAGCAGCACAGGACGGTAATAAAGAGTGCAGTAATGGCGGAGCAGAAAACGGCTCCGCCATATTATTTATGCGCCGGGATTTTCACCTTTGCGGTAACGGTGAGAATTGGCGTGTGATTTCAGACCGATAATCTCCGGTGCAAACTCATCCACATTGATTGAACGCAGACGGCTGGCTTCGGCTTTGCGCAGAATATCCGCCTCCTCCGGAGTGACTTTTCCGTCCCCCAGGGCAATATCCGCCAGTTTATCCAGCCGGGTGAAATCAATGTGTTTTTCGGCCATACGACTGAGGCGATCTACCAGCGGCTCGGCGGCGAGAATATCACTGAGTGCGGCATTGAGCAGCCCGTGCGGGTTGTTGGGCTCAGGTGCCAGATATTGTCCGCGTCCGATCCTGTCGCGGGTTTCTGACGGTTCCTGCAACAGACGGGCGAGCTTGCTGTCCAGTTTATCTGACGGCGGACGGTGATGACGGCCTGACGGGAATATGGTCAGGCGCAGCAGCGCAGCCACTTTGCGGTCAGGGAAGTTGGTCAGCAGTTCATCCATGGCTTTTTCGGCTTCATACAGGCAATCCTGTACTGCCCAGTGCACCAGCGGTAAGTCTGCCTGCGGACGGCCATCCTCATCAAAGCGTTTTAAGGTGGCAGATGCCAGGTAAAGCTGGCTGAGTATATCGCCGAGTCTGGCGGAGATCCGCTCACGGCGTTTTAAACCGCCGCCGAGTGTTGCCATGGCGATATCAGACAACAGTGCCAGGTTGGCACTCAGCCGGTTGAGGTGCTGATAATAGCGGCGGGTGGCATCCCGGAACGGTGACGGGCTGAAATACCCGCGTGATAACCCGAGCCAGAAACTGCGGGTGGCGGCGGTTAATACATGGCCGATATGGGCAAACAGCGCGTTATCGAAGTCATTCAGCTGATTGTCTGCTGCTGCGGCCATTTCAGTCAGCACATACGGGTGACAGCGGATAGCGCCCTGACCGAAGATAATCATACTGCGGGTCAGGATATTGGCACCTTCGACAGTGATCGCGATAGGCGCCCCCTGATAGTTGCGGGCCAGGAAGTTGGACGGCCCGAGGCAGATCCCTTTGCCGCCGGCAATGTCCATGGCATCAATAATGGCGCGCTGCCCCCGGTGGGTACAGTGGTATTTTACAATCGCGGACAGAACCGCCGGTTTTTCTCCCAGCATTATACCTGTGGTAATCAGCGTGGCGGCGGCATCCATCAGATAGGCATTTCCGGCAATCCGCGCCAGCGGTTCCTCAATCCCTTCCATTTTGCCGATCGGCATCCGGAACTGGCGGCGGATATAAGAATAAGCACCAATTGCCATGGCCGCACTTTTCAGCCCGCCGGTGGCATTGGACGGCAGGGTGATACCACGCCCGACCGACAGACACTCCACCAGCATGCGCCAGCCCTGTCCGGCCATTGCCGGGCCACCGATAATATAATCCAGCGGCACAAAGACATCTTTGCCGCGGGTCGGACCATTCTGGAACGGGATATTCAGCGGAAAATGGCGGGTACCGGTTTCAACCCCCGGGGTATTCACCGGGATGAGTGCGCAGGTTATCCCGAGCGAGGTTTTTTCACCGAGCAGTTTGTCCGGGTCATACAGTTTAAAGGCGAGACCCAGCACGGTGGCAACCGGTGCCAGGGTGATATAGCGTTTATTCCAGTTCAGGCGCATGCCGAGCACCTGCTCACCCTGCCATTCGCCGGTGCAGATAATTCCGGTATCCGGAATGGCACCGGCATCAGAACCGGCTTCCGGACTGGTCAGGGCAAAGCAGGGGATTTCTTCCCCGGAGGCCAGCCCCGGCAGCCAGCGTTTTTTCTGTTCATCAGTGCCGTAGTGCTGTAACAGCTCTCCCGGCCCCAGCGAGTTGGGAACGCCGACGGTAATCGCCAGAATACCGGAAACTCCGGCGAGTTTTTGCAGCACCCGCGCCTGGGCATAGGCGGAGAATGCCAGGCCGCCGTATTCTTTGCGGATGATCATGGCGAAGAATTTATGTTCGCGCAGGAACTGCCATAATTCCGGCGGCAGATCCGCCAGTTCGTGGGTAATTTCAAAATCGCTGGCCATCCGGCAGGCTTCTTCTGCCGGGCCGTCGAGGAAAGCCTGCTCTTCTGCTGTCAGCTGCGGAGCGGGATAGCTGTGCAGTTTCTGCCAGTCAGGCTGACCACGGAACAGATCACCTTCCCACCAGGTGGTGCCCGCATCAATCGCCTCTTTTTCTGTCTGTGACATCGGCGGCATCACTTTGCGGAACAGCAGCATCAGACGGCTGCTGAACAGAGCTTTACGTACGGACGTGATCACAAACGGCAGGAAAAGCAGTACCAGCAGCGCGGTGACAGCAAACGGCCATAAACGGAAGATATTCATGATGAGACTGAACAGGATCAGTGCTATTGCACTGTACTTCAGACTGACTCTGTGAAAAGAGAGCAGCCCGGTGACGACGATAAACAAGATAATACTGAGTAGTAACATGATGAACCTCCGTAAAGGGATATCCGTGTCAGCACAATGTGACATCAGAGGTCTGACCTGTTGTGTTCAGATTTAGCGCAACGGAAGAATAACTTCAATGATTTCACATTTTATTTACAACTCAGCTCACAAAATTAGCAGAATAAAATGTGTCTTATTTGCAGATGCCACGGATTGTGACTTCTTTCACCGGGGCAGATCCGTTACACTCAGGACAGACAAATCCGATTCATTTTCAGGAGCCTATCTCTATGTACCAGGAACTTATCCGCGGTGAACTGACCGAAGCAGCGGCAACCCTCGATAACTTTTTGAAAGATGAGAATAATATTGATGCTATCCGCCGGGCTGCTGTCATGCTGGCTGATTCTTTTAAAGCGGGCGGCAAAGTGATGTCATGCGGCAACGGCGGTTCACACTGTGATGCGATGCATTTTGCGGAAGAGCTGACCGGGCGCTACCGTGAAAACCGTCCGGGCTATCCGGCGATTGCCATTTCAGATGTCAGCCACTTATCCTGCGTCAGCAATGATTTCGGCTATGAATATGTTTTCTCGCGTTTTGTGGAATCTGTCGGTCGTGAAGGGGATGTGTTACTTGGTATTTCCACATCCGGTAATTCAGGCAACATTATTAAAGCGATTGAAGCGGCGCGCGCCAAAGGCATGAAAGTGATCACGCTGACCGGCAAAGACGGCGGCAAAATGGCAGGCAGCGCGGATATTGAAATCCGTGTTCCGCATTTCGGCTACGCAGATCGCATTCAGGAAATTCATATTAAGGTTATTCATATTCTGATCATGCTGATCGAAAAAGAAATGGCCAAATAACCGGATATAAGCCCGATCTCCTGAAAAAGCACTCTGCCGCCCGTTGAGTGCTTTTTTTATGGCGCAACGCCTGTCTTATTCACCATAAGCATAAATCACCTTACATATAACCAAATCATCTAAAAGAATGATATTTTCACGATTGTGAAACTATCGGATTGCGGGTAACAATAGTCCTCAGTCATCACAAAAACGGGTAAGGGAGAAAGGCGATGTGTGAATTGCTGGGGATGAGTGCGAATGTCCCGACTGATATTCATTTCAGTCTCAGTGGCCTGATCCCGCGCGGCGGCGAAACCGGGCCGCACAAAGACGGGTGGGGAATTACGTTTTATGAAGGAATGGGCTGCCGGACATTCAAAGACGCCCGTGCCTGCTGCAACTCCCCCGTTGCCCGTTTTGTCCGTGATTATCCGGTCAAATCCGAAGCGGTAATTGCCCATATCCGCCAGGCAAACAGAGGGGTGGTATCACTGGAAAATACCCATCCTTTTACCCGCGAACTGTGGGGGCGGAACTGGACATATGCCCACAACGGGCAGCTCAGCGGCTATGAACATCTGCCGACCGGTTTTTTTACCCCGGTCGGCCAGACGGACAGCGAGCATGCATTCTGCTGGCTGCTGAATCAGCTGAAAGAAAAATACCCGCAGCCACCGCAGGATCTGCAGACGGTGTTCCGTGAAATTAAACGGCTGGCGGATATACTGCGCCAGTTTGGTGTCTTTAATATGCTGTTGTCAGACGGCAGCTATGTGCTGGCGTACTGCTCGACGAATCTGCACTGGATCACCCGCCGCGCGCCTTTCGGTAAAGCGCGGCTGGTGGACAGCGATGTGGAGATTGATTTTTCGCAGCATACCCGGCCGGACGATGTGGTGTCTGTCATTGCCACACTGCCGCTGACCGGTAATGAACAGTGGCAGAAAATCGGGCCCGGCGAAGCCGTTCTCTTTTATTACGGCGAACGGGATCAATCCGTGTTCTGAGTCAGTAAACCGGTGTCCGCAGCCGGTGCCGGGACCGCTGAGTGTGCGGCGGTCACATAACGGCCGTTAACAACAGCAACCACTGCAGGTATCCGATTATCCGCGAAATACTGATAAGCAGGCTGTAACTGCTGCCAGAAGGCCAGATGTGAGGAGTTCCGGTGGCGGTTCAGGTTCTCCGGCGTCATCCGGAAAGGATAAATCGCGATATTCAGATCCGTCTGTCCGCTCAGCAGGGCGCTTTCCACGTAGCGGTAAATCTCATCAATATAAGCATCCGTCATGGCGTAACAGCCGACGGATTTGCAGTCTCCGTGAACCATCAGATAATCCCCGGTATAGCCATGCGCCCGGTCGAATTCATTGGGAAAACCAAGGTTGATAGCTCGGTAAAACCGACTGTTCGGGTTAAGCTGTGACAGACTGATACGGTAAAATCCTTCCGGGCTTTTTAAATCGCCGGTCAGTTGCTTTGGCCCGAGTCCGCCGGAAAACTGACAAACCGGGTAGCGTTTCACCAGTTTAAAACGTCCGTTATTTTCCCGCTGATAAAGCTCCAGCTCTTTTTCTTCTTTAAATATCTGTATAAATACCCGGCTGTTACGGGCATCACTCACCGGCGTTGTAAGCCATAATGATGCGGATTTTTCTGTGGTTGCTGATGATTGCCCCGTAAAAAACAGCAGGCCGATCATCATAAAAATGATATGTCGCATTCTCAGTATTCAGGGTAACAATAGATTGGTGAAAAAAGTAACAACAGATTGCCATGATGCAGATAATTTGTGAATGGTTTCCTGTGAGAATAAAATCATTTGTTACGAATATTATTGTGGTTAAAAAAGAGACAGGAATCGGTAAAGGTGACTTAATTATTCGGTAAAGGCGAGTTATTGAGCTTTTTCTGATCACAATAATCCTATTTGCTTGAGCCAGGTCACTCGTTTCGCCGGACAGAATTGTTGTGAAGTGGTAAAATAATCCGGATCCGGTTTACGCAAAACCGTGACATATGTCGGAAAAAACAGCCCGGGGCGATAATAACGGCCCGGAGTGTTTTTATTGTTGAGTTGTCATCACTGCTGCGGCAGTGATGACGTGGGTTTAACAAAAACTTGTGCAAATTTATGATTAAAATTAAAAAAGGACTCGACCTGCCGATCGCAGGAGCACCTGCTCAAGTCACAGAAGATGGCCCTTCAGTCCGCCACGCAGCGCTGCTGGGTGAGGAATACATCGGGATGCGTCCGTCGATGCTGGTTCAGGAAGGTGAATCAGTAAAGAAAGGACAGGCTCTTTTTGAAGATAAAAAGAACCCCGGTGTGATTTTTACCAGCCCCGCCTGCGGAGTGGTAAAAGCCATCAATCGTGGTGAGCGTCGTGTATTACAATCTGTGGTGATTGAGATACAGGGAGACGAGCAATTGACATTTGACTGTTATGACCGCCGGGATCTGCCGTCACTGACCCGTGAGCAGACAGAAAAAAACCTGGTGGCCTCCGGATTGTGGACCGCGCTGCGGACACGTCCGTTCAGTCATACCCCGAAATTAGGTTCCGTACCTGCCGCTATTTTTGTCACTGCTATGGACACCAATCCGCTGGCTGCTGATCCGCAGGTGATTATCCGTCAGGAACAGGCGTCGTTTGATGACGGCTTACAGGTACTGAGCTGCCTGACGGAAGGGAAGGTTCACGTTTGCCACGGTACAGATGACTTCGCAAAAGTTACCGATAACAATCGTATCAGTTACACACAGTTTACCGGGCCGCATCCGGCAGGTCTTGCCGGTACGCACATCCACTTCCTGGAGCCGGTCAGCGCAACGAAAACTGTCTGGTCTCTGAATTACCAGGATGTCATCGCCATCGGTAAACTGTTCACGACCGGCTTTTTATATACCGACCGTATTGTGGCGCTCGGTGGTCCGCAGGTGGAAAAACCGCGTCTGCTGAAAACCCGTCTCGGTGCAGATCTGTATGAACTGACCGAAGGGCAGCTGAAAGCCGGTGAAAACCGCATTATTTCCGGTTCTGTCCTGTGGGGCGTGGCCAGTGATGATGCTCATCACTATCTGGGCCGTTTTACCAATCAGGTCTCCGTTCTGGAAGAAGGCCGTGAGAAAGAGCTGTTCGGCTGGATTATGCCGGGCACAGACAAATACACGGTTACCCGCACCACACTGGGTCATTTCTTTAAGAAGAAACTGTTCTCATTCACTACATCAATGAATGGCGGCGAACGTTCTATGGTGCCAATCGGCAGTTATGAACGTGTGATGCCGCTCGACATTATGGCGACACATTTCCTGCGCGATCTGCTGGCGGGTGATACTGACAGTGCCCAGGCACTGGGTGCGCTCGAGCTGGATGAAGAGGATCTGGGGCTGTGTACCTATGTCTGTCAGAGTAAATATGAGTACGGCCCGGTGCTGCGTGACGTACTGACCAGGATTGAGCAGGAAGGATAATCATGGGTCTGAAAAAATTTCTCGAAAAAATTGAGCCGCATTTTGAACCGGGCGGCAAATTACAGAGATGGTATGCACTGTATGAAGCAGCCGCCACTATCTTCTATACCCCGGGGACAGTTACCCGCGGGCGTTCACATGTCCGTGACTCCATCGACCTTAAACGTCTGATGATCTTGGTCTGGTTATCGGTTTTCCCGGCTATGTTCTGGGGGATGTATAACGTTGGTAACCAGGCAATACCGGTACTGCTGGATATGTACAGCGGTGCGGAGCTTCAGCAGGTGATTGCCGGTGACTGGCATTATCGTCTGGCGGAGCTTATCGGGGTCTCCTTCACACAGGATGCGGGCTGGGTCAGCAAAATGCTGTTCGGGGCCGTCTATTTTCTGCCTATCTACGGGGTGATTTTTATCGTCGGCGGCTTCTGGGAAGTCCTGTTTGCGATGATCCGCGGGCATGAAATCAACGAAGGTTTCTTTATCACCTCTATTCTGCTGGCTCTGATTGTGCCGCCGACGCTGCCGTTATGGCAGGCCGCGCTGGCTGTCACCTTCGGTGTGGTGGTCGCGAAGGAAATCTTCGGCGGTACAGGGCGTAACTTCCTGAACCCGGCACTGGCCGGTCGTGCTTTCCTGTTCTTTGCTTATCCGGCTCAGATTTCCGGTGATACGGTCTGGACTGCCGCTGACGGCTTTTCCGGTGCTACCCCGCTGTCACAGTGGGCGGTCGGTGGTGAGCATCAGCTGGTTAATACCATAACCAATCAGCCGATCTCCTGGATGGATGCCTTTATCGGTAACATCCCGGGCTCGATTGGTGAAGTCTCCACGCTGATGATTCTGATCGGTGGTGCCGTCATTCTGTTTGCCCGTATTGCCTCTCTGCGTATTGTGGCCGGTGTGATGGTCGGGATGATCGCGATGTCCGCCGTCTTTAATATGATTGGTTCGGATACCAACCCGCTGTTTGCTATGCCGTGGTACTGGCATCTGGTCCTGGGCGGCTTTGCCTTCGGTATGATTTTCATGGCAACGGACCCGGTATCAGCTTCATTTACCGATAAAGGGAAATGGGCTTACGGGATCCTGATCGGGGTGATGTGTGTCCTGATCCGTGTGGCAAACCCGGCATATCCGGAAGGGATGATGCTGGCTATCCTGTTTGCCAACTTATTCGCACCGTTATTTGATTATCTGGTGGTTCAGGCAAACATTAAACGGAGAAAAGCACGTGGCTAATGAAAAAACGAAAAACAAGGACAGTGTCGCAAGAACGTTTATCGTTGTCTTCGTCCTTTGCCTTGTGTGTTCGATAGTCGTGGCTGGTTCTGCTGTGGGGCTGAAGTCCACGCAGCAGGCGCAGATTATGCTGGATAAGCAGCGTAACATTCTGGATGTCGCCGGGTTACTGACGCCATCCATGACGGCGGACGAAATCGATGCAGCCTATAAAAAATTCATCAGAGCAAAAATGGTGGATTTAAAAACCGGTCAGATGACGGACAGCACCGGTAAATACGATCTCAATGATGAACTGCGCAGTGATGAGACCAGTATTGCGCTGTCACCGGAAGAAGATCTGGCGAAAATCCGCCGCCGTGCCAACAGCGCGGAAATCTATCTGGTACAGAATGAGCAGGGTGAAACCAGCAAAATTGTTCTGCCGGTTTACGGCTCCGGTCTGTGGTCGGTGATGTATGCCTTTGTCGCGATTGATGTCGACGGTATCACTTCCGAAGGGATCTCTTACTATCAGCACGGTGAAACCCCGGGGCTGGGTGGTGAGGTGGATAACCCGCAGTGGCGTAAACAGTGGATTGGTAAAAAGCTGTTTAATGAAGACGGTATGCCGGCCATCAAAATTGTCCGCAGCGGCACCACTGACAGCCCGTACGGCATTGATGGTTTGTCCGGTGCGACACTGACCTCAAACGGCATCCAGCATATGTTTGATTTCTGGCTGGGTGACAACGGTTTTGGCCCGTTCCTGAAAACAGTACGCGAAGGAGCGTTGAATCATGGCTGATAGTAAAGAAATTAAACGCGTTCTTCTCGGACCGTTATTAGATAACAACCCGATTGCCCTCCAGGTACTGGGTGTGTGTTCGGCGCTGGCGGTAACCACCAAACTGGAAACTGCATTGGTTATGACCATTGCGGTAACCCTGGTGACGGCATTCTCCAGCATGTTTATCTCGATGATCCGTAATTTTATTCCGGGCAGTGTGCGGATTATCGTTCAGATGGCAATTATCGCCTCGCTGGTTATTCTTGTTGACCAGATTCTGCGGGCCTATGCCTACGGTATCTCCAAGCAGCTTTCCGTGTTCGTTGGTCTGATCATTACCAACTGTATTGTGATGGGACGAGCGGAAGCGTATGCCATGAAAGCGCCGCCGCTTGAAAGCTTTATGGACGGTATCGGTAACGGCCTGGGTTACGGGGTGATCCTGCTGCTGGTGGGCTTTTTCCGTGAACTTATCGGTTCCGGCAAACTCTTTGGCGTGACTGTGCTGGAAACAGCGCAGAACGGCGGCTGGTATCTGCCGAACGGCCTGTTCCTGCTGGCACCAAGTGCATTCTTTATTATCGGAATGCTCATCTGGGGGATCCGTACCCTGAAACCGTCACAAGTCGAGGAGGATTAAGATATGGAACATTATATCAGTCTCTTTGTGCGGGCAGTGTTTATTGAAAATATGGCGCTGGCCTTCTTCCTCGGGATGTGTACGTTTCTGGCGGTATCGAAAAACGTCAAAACGGCGTTTGGTCTCGGCGTGGCGGTTACCGTGGTGCTGGGGATTTCGGTTCCGGCAAACAACCTGGTGTACAACCTGCTGCTGCGCGACGGCGCGCTGATGGAAGGCGTGGATTTAAGCTTCCTCAACTTCATTACCTTTATCGGGGTCATTGCGGCGCTGGTACAGATTCTGGAGATGATTCTGGATCGCTATTTCCCGGCACTGTATAACGCGCTGGGGATCTTCCTGCCGTTAATCACGGTAAACTGTGCGATTTTCGGTGGTGTGTCCTTTATGGCGCAGCGTGACTACAACTTTACGGAGTCTGTGGTTTACGGGTTTGCTTCCGGTATCGGCTGGCTGCTGGCGATTGTGCTGATGGCCGCTATCCGCGAGAAGATGAAATACTCTGACGTACCGGCCGGCCTGAAAGGGCTGGGGATCACATTCGTGACCACCGGACTGATGGCTCTGGGCTTTATGTCCTTCTCCGGCGTACAGTTATAAGGGTGAAACGCAATTATGGATATCGTTATTTTAGGCGTGGCAATGTTTACCCTGATTGTTCTGGCGCTGACCGCGTTGATTTTGTTCGCAAAATCAAAACTGGTGAACACAGGGGACGTTAAGATTGAAATCAACGGTGATGCGGAGAAAAGCTTCGACGCACCGGCCGGTGACAAATTACTGAATGTGCTGTCCGGTCAGGGGATTTTTGTCTCCTCGGCCTGCGGCGGCGGCGGCACCTGCGGCCAGTGCCGTGTGAAGATCAAAGAAGGCGGTGGTGATATTCTGCCGACAGAAATGTCGCACATTAACAAGCGCGAAGCGCGTGAAGGCTGCCGTCTGGCATGTCAGGTGAATGTGAAGCAGGATCTGAAAATTGAGCTGCCGGAAGAGATCTTCGGGGTGAAAAAATGGGAGTGCGAAGTTATCTCCAATGATAACAAAGCGACGTTCATTAAAGAGCTGAAACTGAAAATTCCTGACGGCGAAAGTGTGCCGTTCCGTGCCGGTGGTTATATTCAGATTGAATGTCCGCCGCATGTGGTCCGCTATGATGAGTTTGATGTGCCGCAGGAATACCGCGAGGACTGGGACAAGTTCAACCTGTTCCGTTATGTGTCTGATGTGAAAGAGCCGACAGTGCGTGCTTACTCCATGGCGAACTATCCGGAAGAGCACGGCATTATCATGCTGAACGTGCGTATCGCCACACCGCCTCCGCGTGTACCGGATGCCCCTCCGGGGATTATGTCCTCTTATATCTGGTCACTGAAACCGGGTGATAAAGTGACAATTTCCGGGCCGTTCGGGGAATTCTTCGCGAAAGATACTGATGCGGAAATGATCTTTATCGGTGGTGGTGCCGGGATGGCACCGATGCGTTCGCATATCTTCGATCAGCTCAAGCGTCTGCATTCCAAACGCAAGATGTCTTTCTGGTATGGTGCGCGTTCAAAACGTGAAATGTTCTATGAAGAAGATTTTGACCAGCTTCAGGCTGAAAATGAAAACTTCACCTGGAACGTGGCGCTGTCTGATGCCCTGCCGGAAGATAACTGGGACGGATATACCGGGTTTATTCACAATGTTCTCTATGAGCATTACCTGAAAAATCATCCGGCACCGGAAGATTGTGAGTTCTATATGTGCGGGCCGCCGATGATGAACGCCGCCGTGATCAAGATGCTCAAAGATCTGGGTGTGGAAGACGAAAACATTATGCTGGATGACTTCGGCGGCTGATTTCCGCCCTTGTTATCATGAAACTGCGCCCACACCTGTGGGCGCAGATGATCTGAAATCAGACTGGATTGTGTATGGTAAAAATAAAACAGGCTTTTCTGCCGCTGGCGCTGATGGCATTGTTACTGAGCGCGTGCGGTGATAACACACCGGAAGCACAGCAGGTCACCCTGAACGGCAAAACGATGGGTACCTATTACGCGATAAAATATGTTGCTGATCAAAAAGATCCTCCGGCGGAATCACTGCAGAAAGGCATTGATGTGGTGCTGGAAGAAGTTAATGACCAGATGTCCACCTACCGGCCGGATTCTGAACTCAGCCGTTTTAATCAGAGCCGTGAGGTGAATACGCCGTTTCCCGTCTCTGCCGCGACGGCAAAAGTGGTTCGTGAGGCTATCCGCATTAACGGGCTGACAGACGGTGCGCTGGATGTCACGGTCGGCCCGCTGGTCAATTTATGGGGATTTGGCCCGGAAGGACGGGTGACCCATGTACCGACAGAGCAGGATATTGAAACCCGCCGTCAGTGGACCGGAATTGATAAACTGAAGGTTGAAGGCAATAATCTGATTAAGACTGTACCGGAACTGTACGTCGATCTGTCCTCGATTGCCAAAGGTTACGGGGTGGATGCGGTGGCGGAATACCTGGAATCACAGAATATCCGCAATTATATGGTGGATGTGGGCGGTGAAGTCCGGACGCAGGGTATTAACGGCAAAGGAAAGCCGTGGCGCATTGCGATTGAAAAACCGTCGTCACAGGGGCTGAGCCAGTCTGCACAGGAAATTATTGAGCCGGGTAATGCCTCTGTGGCGACATCCGGGGATTACCGGAATTATTTTGAAGAAAATAATGTCCGCTACTCACATACCATTGATCCGAAAACAGCACGTCCGATTAACCACAATCTGGTATCGATAACCGTTATTGCGGATAATTGCATGAGTGCGGATGGTTTTTCTACCGGGTTGAATGTGCTCGGGCCGGAGCGCGGCCTTGAAGTGGCGAATGCACAAAATATCCCTGTCTTTATGATTGTCAAAACAGATAAGGGATTTGAAGAACGCTACAGTGAGGCATTTAAGCCCTATTTGCAGCAAAAATAAAAGGAGGTGGCTGATATGGTGATAAAAGTATTTATCGCAACCTTTATCCTGTTCCTGGTCGCGTTTCTGGGAATGTCTCTCGGCTATATCATTAAGCGCAAGAGCATTCAGGGAAGTTGCGGCGGGCTGAGCAGCATTGGTGTCGAGAAAGTCTGTGACTGTCCCGAACCGTGTGATGCCCGGAAAAAACGGATGGCACGTGAAGCTGCCCGCGAAGAAAAACTGAATAAAAACCGGATTGTATAGATTCGTAAGATATAACAAAGGCGCGTTAACGCGCCTTTGTTTATTAATGGCAGGACAGCAATACGGAATCAGTAATAACGATAGTCTGATGTCACAATAGCGGTATTTATCACAATAATATTATTGGCCTGATTCCCTTCAGAGATACTCTGCCAGAGTGCTTTTTCACAATTTCCGTAGATATCTGTCTGCTGGCAGATATAGATGGTTTTTACCCTGCCCAGCGGCGTGTGCTGCGTCTGTGTCTGCCGGATAACCTGCCCCTCATCATCATATGAAAATTCATAGTTCAGCTGAGGAAGCCCGTTACTCCGTGACATAATTGCATTTATCTGCCGATCCTGACGCCAGTCGTAACGGATTTCGCCGCCGGTGTCTGCGGAATCACCTTTTGATACGGCGTGTGTAATCAAACCATTCTCATAAAAAAAATCGGTTTCCATATGCGACTTTTGAGTATTACCGCCGCTGTTACTTTCAGATTCGGCACGGACGATTTGTTTTTGATGATTATAGAAAAGGTGACTGCGGGCATGGATCAGTGTGACAGGGGCTTTTCCGCTGCCATGTATTTGTGACGTGAATAATAAGCTATAACCCTGTTCTGTCATCTTACCTTCGGAATACATCCGGTTCTGTAACCCCGGATAGTGCTCGGTGACTTCCAGCGAAAAGTAACTCAGTTCACCACACGGCGTCAGGTCATATTGCCCGTTAATCATAATATTGCCGTTCTTGTTGTCCGGGGAATGTGCTGTTGTGGTGACAGATTTTACCGGGCCGTTAATCATACCGGCACCCAGAATAATAAAGTTGCTGCTGCGTGTTTCATCTGAATACACATCGCAGCCTGCATAAGAATAAACGCTGAATAACAGAAAGAAGAATCCTGTAAAAACAATGAAGGATTTTGGTGGTGAATGTAAATCGAAAAACAGGTTGCTTATCACCGCATGGTCTCCCGGATGTTTCTTATAGTTATAACAAAAGTGACCTGATAAATAAATTACTATAATTAATGAGATTTGTTGAAGTTATAAAATATTATGCAGGCTGGCAGGGGAAGGCGGAAGGCAGTAAATAAGAGTGAAATTGACAATATATCCGGTTTCACTCTTATTTTTCAGCACGGTAAGTTTACCCGTAATAACACGCTGATTAATTATTTAATTTTCATATTGAGCAGGGAATCGACCATCACACCATCTGCCCCCAGTTCTGTTGCCAGCTGTAAATCGGCGGGTGTTTTAATGCCGAACAGAATAACCCGGTCTTTATTATTTTTGCGGAAACAATCCATCGCGGTTTTATCCCATGTCAGCACAACCGGAGAGCGGGCTTCACCCAGTGTGAAGGTTTCAACCACATCCACGTTACGGTGCAGTTCAAAGCCATACCAGCGCGGCTGCGGATTATCCGCCAGGTCACAGGTATGTGTGATCAGGCTGCCGGCCAGTGCATTGCGGGTGGTATCACGGCTTTCAAATACGGGAATTGATGACGGCAGAGCAGCCAGATAATCCTGCCCGGTTGAATAGACGCGGACACGGTTTTTGGCTTTATGACGGGTCAGAACTGCATCCAGCTGTTGTGCGAAAACTGCCGGTGAGGCGTCCGGAGATTTGATATCGAGATAGAAAAAGGTATCCGGATAACGGCTCAGGACGGCATCCAGTGCCGGAACCGAGGCTTTGATATGGGTTTTATGTTTCTGATTATAATCCCGGGCTGCATCGGTCTGTGCCAGCTCTGCGGCGTTGTAACCGGAAACCGGACCCGATTTGTCAGTCAGGGATTTCAGATCAGACGGGCGGTATAACACGACCTGGTTATCTTTTGATAGCTGAAGGGTGATCCAGATGGCATCGGCTTTGTTACCCAGCGCTTTATCGATAGCGTAAAGGGTGTTTTCAGGGGCATCCGCCGTGGCGGCGCGGTGGGCAATAATTTGCGGTGCTGCATGGGCTGTCATAACAATGCCACTCAGGAAAAGGGCTGAAAGTATTTTTTTCATAATTCGTCCGTCAAAAAGAAAGAGACCAGGTGTGATGTCATGCTGTTGTAGCGGAGTAACATGACAACCGGATGTAATCACAGAAAAAAAGGACAAACTTGCAAATTTCAGCCCACTGATTGGTGTGGTGAATAATAAGCAGATTAACTAATTTGAATTACAGTGATTTTAACTGTATATTCAAACAGTATTATTGGTGAGCAGGAGAGGCGGATGCGTAAAATCATTCATATTGATATGGATTGCTTTTATGCGGCGATTGAAATGCGTGACGACCCCCGTCTGCGCGATATTCCGCTGGCTATCGGCGGCAGTTCCGACCGGCGCGGCGTGATTGCGACCGCTAACTATCCGGCGCGGCGCTTCGGGGTACACAGCGCGATGTCAACGGCAAAAGCACTGCTGCTGTGTCCGCATCTGAAAGTGATCCCGGGGCGGATGGAGCTGTATAAAACCACCTCCCGCCATCTGCATGCGATTTTTGCCCGTTATACCTCACTGATTGAACCGCTGTCTCTGGATGAGGCGTATCTTGATGTGACGGACAGCCCGCAGTGCCGGGGCTCTGCCACACTGATAGCGGAAGCGATCCGCAAAACGATTTTTTCCGAACTGGGACTGACCGCTTCTGCCGGCGTGGCTCCGGTAAAATTCCTTGCCAAAATCGCGTCTGATCTGAATAAACCCGACGGACAGTATATTATCACGCCGGAGCAGGTGACGGATTTTGTGCTGTCACTGCCGCTGCGCAAAATTCCCGGTGTGGGAAAGGTGACGGCAAAGCGTCTGGCTGACCTCGGGCTGGAGACCTGCCGGGATGTGCAGCATTATGATCAGATATTGCTGCTGAAACAGTTCGGAAAGTTCGGGCAGATCATCTGGCAGCGCAGTCACGGTACCGATGAACGACCGGTTTGTCCGGACAGGGAACGGAAATCTGTCGGCATCGAACGGACGCTGGCGGAAGATATTGCTTCGTGGGATGAGTGTCAGACGATTATTGATGAGTTGTTTCCGGAGCTGGAGCGCCGTCTGGCAAAAGTGTCACCGGATCTGCGGATCGCCCGTCAGGGCATTAAACTGAAGTTTGCGGATTTTCAGCAGACCACACAGGAACATGTCCATCAGGTGCTGGATAAAGCGGATTTACTGAAAACGGCGGAACTTGCCTGGGAGAGCCGCCGGGAAGGGCGCGGCGTGCGGCTGGTGGGGCTGCATGTGACACTGCGCGATCCGCAGCTTGAGCGGCAGTTGCTGCTCGGGTTCTGAATCACATATAAAAACGGCGGGATAGTTATCCCGCCGCTGAACTGAATGGCGTTGTTATGCTTTTTCCGGGATCGCTTTTAAGATAGCGGTCAGTAACTGCCAGTACTGCCCGACACTCTTGATATGCACTTGTTCATCCGGCGAGTGAGCACCGGTGATTGTCGGCCCGATGGAGACCATGTCCATGTCCGGATACGGTTTTTTGAATAAACCGCACTCAAGGCCGGCGTGGATCACCATGATGTTCGGGGTTTTATCAAACAGCTGCTGATAGGTTTCGCTGACCAGATGCATGACCGGAGAGTCCGCATCCGGCTGCCAGCCCGGATAACCGCCTTCGGCAACAATCTCTGCGCCGGACAGTGCCGCCAGCGAGGTCAGCATGCTGACCACCGAGGATTTGCCGGATTCAATCAGAGAACGTACCAGGCAGATAACCTGCACACGGTCATCGCTCATTTTCACCACACCCACGTTCAGTGAGGTTTCGACCACGCCCGGAACCACGTCACTCATGCGGACCACACCGTTCGGCATGACATTGAGCATATTGATAAAACGGGACTGCACATCGGCGGTCAGTACGCCCTGAGCGGCGGTTACGGCTTCCAGGGTGACGACCAGGTTTTTCTCTTTCTGCGCCAGCTCTTCTCTGAGCAGCGCTTCAAAGGTTTGCGCCAGTGATGTCAGCTGAGCGGTTTTATCTGCCGGTACTGCCAGGGTGATGTGGCCTTCACGCGGAATCGCGTTGCGCAGTGTACCGCCCTGAAAATCAACCAGACGCGCACCGAGTTCTGCGGCGTGACCGGCCAGGAAACGGGCCAGTAATTTGTTGGCATTGCCGAGGCCCAGATGAATATCGCCGCCGGAATGGCCCCCTTTGAGACCTTTGAGGGTCAGGGTGAAGGTGCTGTAACCGGCCGGAACGGCTTCGCGGCTCAGTGCCAGGGTGGTGGTGACGTCAATACCGCCCGCACAGCCCATGTAAATTTCGCCTTCTTCTTCGGAGTCGGTGTTGATCAGAATATCCGCCTGTAACCAGCCAGGCTGAAGACCGAATGCACCGTCCATCCCGGCTTCTTCTGTCATGGTCAGCAGGACTTCCAGCGGCCCGTGTTTGACAGAATCGTCAGCCAGCACCGCCAGCGCGGAGGCCATACCGATGCCGTTATCCGCCCCTAATGTGGTGCCTTTCGCGGTTACCCAGTCGCCGTCGATATATGGCTGAATCGGATCTTTTTCAAAATCGTGTGCGGTATCATTATTTTTCTGCGGCACCATATCCAGGTGAGCCTGCAGAACGACCGCTTTGCGGTTTTCCAGGCCTTTACTGGCCGGTTTGCGGATAAGGATATTACCGACGCTGTCGCGTTCAACGTGGAATTCCTTTTCTTTTGCCCATTCAATAATATGTGCAGCCAGTTGCTCTTCGTGGTAGGACGGATGAGGAATAGAGCAGATTTTGGCAAAAATATCCCACAGCGGCTGCGGAAATAATTGTGATAGTTCAGACACGTTCGATCTCCTGTTACTGCATTTTTCATTATCAGGGGGAGGATACCCGAAGGCGGCCGGTAACGCTGTTTAAAATGAGCGGTCGCGAATATCCGATGTCCGGAGAATAGCAAATTCTCACACAAAGTGCGTGTGTCATAACAGGGAATTATGATGAATTTGTCAGATGCTCTGGTCTTTGGCGGTTCAAGTCACTATAATCTCGCGCAACCTTTTTTCCGCAAAAAAGACTCTTTTCTGTAAATCATCAAGCCGGGATCAATCTGATATGAGCGAAAAATACGTCGTAACGTGGGATATGTTGCAAATGCATGCCCGTAAACTGGCACAGCGTTTAATGCCAACCGAACAATGGAAAGGCATTATTGCCGTAAGCCGCGGTGGTCTGGTACCGGGTGCTTTACTCGCTCGTGAACTGGGTATCCGCCATGTGGATACTGTCTGCATTTCCAGCTATGATCACGATCATCAGCGCGATATGAAAGTCCTGAAAAAAGCCGACGGTGACGGTGAAGGATTTATCATTGTTGATGATCTGGTGGATACCGGCGGTACCGCTCAGATGATCCGCGATATGTATCCGAAAGCGCATTTCGTCACTATTTTTGCCAAACCGGCCGGTCGTCCGCTGGTTGACGATTATGTGATTGATATCCCGCAGGATACCTGGATCGAACAGCCGTGGGATATGACCGTCAGTTTTGTTAAACCCATCTGCGATCAGTAAGCGAATGCCATGACACAACAGAACCTGTCAGAGAAACTGTTTAAGCCGAAAATCAAACACCCTGAGACATCCGCACTGGTGAACTTTACCCGTTCCGGGGTAAAAGAAGTCAGGGGCAGCGTCCTGAGCGGATGTACACATCCGGGCTGGTATCGCATGATTAACCGCTTAATGTGGGCCTGGCGGGGGATCCCGCCGCTGGAAACCGAAGAGGTTCTCAGCCGGATAGCGGCATCTGATGCCCCCCGCAGTGATGATGCCCTGCTGGATACGGTGATCGGCTACCGCCGCGGTAACTGGGCTTATGAATGGTCTCAGCAGGCGATGTTGTGGCAGCGCAAAGCGCTGGAATTTGAATCCGGCGAAAAAGCCTGTGAAGCCTGGCTGCTTGCCGCAAATCTGTACAGTATTGCGGGATATCCTCATTTAAAAGGGGATGAGCTGGCGGATCAGGCTACCGTTCTGGCAAATCAGGCGTATGAAAACTCCGCCCGCTTTGCCGCATATGAACTGAAAAAAATTGAATTCAAAATGGAGAGCGGCGGAAACATCTGCGCTTTCCTGCACCTCCCGCCGGGGAAAGACAGTGCGTTTCCGGTGGTGATGATGTGCGGCAGTCTGGATAATCTGCAAAGTGATTATTGCCGCTACTTCCGTGATTATCTGGCACCGCAGGGAATTGCACTGCTGACGCTGGATATGCCGTCAATCGGTTACTCCTCAAAACAGACTTTAGGCCAGGAAAGCAGCCTGATGCACCAGCAGGTGCTGGATCAGCTGCGCAATGTGCCGTGGATTGACCACACCCGTGTGGCGGTGATGGGGCTGCGTTTCGGTGCCAATGTGGCAATGCGCATGGCATACCTGTCCGCACATCAGCTGCGGGGAGCCGTGCTGTTCGGGCCGGTGGTGCATGATCTGTTTGTCAGCCCGCAGCGGCAGGATAAAATTCCCGGCATGTATATGGATGTGCTGGCCAGCCGTACTGCGGCCCGCTGTACTGATCTTGATACTGTCCGCACCCGGCTCGGCTGCCTGTCTCTGAAAAATCAGGGGCTGCTCGGCCGCCGCTGTTCACTGCCGGTGCTGAGCATGTGCTGGAAAGAGGATGTGTTCAGTCCGAAAAGTGAATCGGAGCTGATAGTCCGTTCCAGTGCTGACGGTAAGCTGCTGGAATTCGGCCATACCCCGGTTTTTGACACTTTTCATAAATCGCTGGATGAGGCCACCCGGTGGCTCACCGGAATTTTATCCTGAACAGCATAAAAATCATTGATAATTCCTGTCTGTTTGCTACAACTAAGCCTTCGCTGAAAGGAGGCTTAATGATGGCACTGGTTTCAGATTACACACACGGCAGGTTGCTGCGATGTTTCACTGCATTGGGTCCGTATATCCGTGAGCCGCAGTGTCAGGAGGGTCACTATTTTTTTGACTGCCTGGCGGTGTGTGTGAATGCGGGTGTCGCGCCGGAAAAACGGGAGTTTTTTGGCTGGTGGCTGACGCTGATCCCGCAGGAAACCGGGTTTGTCTCTGAATACCATACCGGGGTATTTGATAAAAAAGGGCTCTGGCAGGAAAAATCCCTGTCTGACAATGAGACCCGTGATGCGGTCAGCAAAACCCTGACTGATTTTTATCCCCGCTTACAGGCCGTTCTTCAGGAGCTGGATCTGTCTCTGACCCCGTCACCGGTATCACCGCCCCCCGGAAAGCAGCCGGATTAATGTCCGGTTTTGCGTTGTGCCGGTTGGCATGACGCGCATCACCTGTTAAAACAGGTCATCTTTTTTTATCCCGCAAAATGAATGGTAGAACGCAATGAATAGCAGCCAAACGCTGGTTGTCAAACTGGGCACAAGTGTGCTGACCGGCGGATCACGACATTTAAATCAGGCCAGGATTGTTGAACTGGTCCGGCAGTGTGCGCAGCAGTATGAAAAAGGACACCGTATTATTATTGTGACCTCCGGGGCGATTGCCGCCGGGCGTGAGCACCTCGGTTATCCCGAACTCCCCGCCACCATTGCGTCCAAACAGTTACTGGCTGCGGTCGGCCAGAGCCGCCTGATCCAGTTATGGGAGCGCCTGTTTTCTATTTACGGTATCCATATCGGTCAGATGCTGCTGACCCGTGCGGATATGGAAGATCGCGAGCGTTTCCTGAATGCCCGTGACACCCTGACCGCGCTGCTGGATAACGGTATCGTGCCGGTCATTAATGAAAATGATGCGGTCGCCACAGCAGAAATTAAAGTCGGGGATAACGATAACCTCTCCGCGCTGGCTGCGATCCTCGGCGGGGCGGATAAGCTCCTGCTGCTGACCGATATTGAAGGGTTGTATACTGCTGATCCGCGCAGCAACCCGGATGCCACCCTGATTTCTGAAGTGCATGATATCAGTGACGAACTGCGCAGTGTTGCGGGGGACAGTGTTTCCGGGCTGGGTACCGGCGGAATGGCCACCAAGCTCCAGGCCGCAACTGTCGCAGGCCGTGCGGGGATTGATGTCATTATTGCCGCCGGTGATCGCGCCGGGGTGATTTGTGATGTGATTGATGATATTCCGGTCGGCACCCGTTTCTTCGGGAAAAAAGCGCCGATGGAAGCGCGCAAGCAGTGGATCTTCGGGGCACCGCCTGCCGGCGAAATCATTGTGGATGACGGCGCGGAGAAGGCCCTGAAAGAGAAGGGCAGTTCCCTGCTGCCGAGCGGGATCCGTACTGTTAACGGCAATTTCTCCCGTGGTGAGGTTGTCCGTATCCGCACCCTGAGCGGGCGCGATCTGGCACACGGTGTCTGCCGGTATAACAGTGATGCGCTGCGCCTGATTGCCGGACGGCAGTCACAGGAAATCAGCACGATTTTAGGTTACGAATACGGCGCAGTGGCGGTTCACCGCGACGATATGATTGTCAGTTAAGGATATCAGCATATGTTAGAACAAACAGGTAAAGCGGCGAAAGCTGCCTCCCGGGCACTGGCTCAGCTGTCCGGAAAACAGAAAAATCAGGCACTGACCCGTATTGCCGATCTGCTGGAACAGAACAGTGCGCCGATCCTTGCTGCCAATGAACTCGATATTGCCAAAGCCCGGGAGCAGGGCTCGTCAGAGGCACTGCTTGATCGTCTGCTGCTGACGCAGGCGCGCCTGGAAAGTATTGCTGCTGATGTACGCAAAGTGTGTCAGCTGGCGGATCCGGTCGGGGAAGTGATCGACGGCGGTGTGCTGGAAAGTGGCCTGCGCCTTGAGCGCCGCCGTGTCCCGCTCGGTGTGGTCGGTGTGATTTATGAAGCCCGCCCGAATGTGACGGTGGATGTTGCCTCGTTGTGCCTGAAAACCGGTAACGCGGTGATCCTGCGCGGCGGCAAAGAGACACATAATACCAATGTGGCGATGGTCAGTGTTATTCAGCAGGCACTCAGCGAATGCGGTCTGCCGCAGGCGGCGATCCAGGCGATTGATAACCCGGATCGCGCGCTGGTTAATGAACTGCTGAAGATGGATCGTTATGTGGATATTCTGATCCCGCGCGGCGGTGCCGGTCTGCACCGCTTATGCCGTGAGCAGTCGACGATTCCGGTGATCACCGGCGGTATCGGCGTGTGTCATATTTTTGTCGATGAAACGGCGGATCTGCATAACGCGCTGCCGGTCATCCGCAATGCCAAAGTGCAGCGTCCGGGAGTCTGTAATGCGGTGGAAACGCTGCTGGTGCATGAAAAAGTGGCTGCGGAATTTCTGCCGCTGCTGAGTGATCACATGGCGGCGGATAATGTCACCCTGCATGCGGATCCTGCCGCGCTGATGCTGCTGAAAAACGGCCCGGCGAAGACGGAAGCCGTAACAGAGGCACAACTGTCAGATGAATGGCTGTCACTTGATCTGAACGTGGTGATTGTGAAGGACATTGACGGCGCGATTGAGCATATCCGTCATTACGGCACTGAACACTCAGAATCGATTCTGACACAATCTATGTCTCAGGCTGATTATTTCGTATCAAATATTGATTCATCAGCGGTATATGTGAATGCCAGCACCCGCTTCACTGACGGCGGTCAGTTCGGACTGGGGGCGGAAGTTGCCGTCAGCACTCAGAAACTGCATGCCCGCGGCCCGATGGGGCTGGCGGCACTGACCACCTATAAGTGGATCGGGATCGGTAACCATACGATCCGTTCATAAACAGGCCATTATGCATCCGCAGGGCGCTTTTTGTCAGATGACAGCCGTGTTCTGCGGATCGTGCTTTAGCTTTTTATCTGAGTACGCTATGATAGGCCATCTTAATTTACACCTATGTAAAATATTATGAACACCTGCGGGGAAAGCGGATAGTATGAATCATCAGGATGAGAAACCGATTATTTATCTTATCGGCGCCCGCGGGGCTGGCAAAACCACGCTGGGTAAACCGCTGGCACAGGCATTATTGTACGATTTTATTGACACCGATGCCTGTGTGACAGAACAGTGCCGGATGTCGATTTCCCGGCTGGTGGAACAATCAGGCTGGCTCCGCTTCCGGGAACTGGAAAGTGATGTGCTGCGTCAGGTCAGTCAACCACAGCGACTGGTCTCCACCGGCGGCGGCATTGTGATGGCACCGGAAAACCGGGCGTTTATGCAGTCCTCCGGCAAAGTGGTGTATCTGCGCGCCAGTGCCGAAACCCTGGCGGAACGGCTGTCACACACCCCTCAGGCACATCAGCGTCCGAGCCTGACCGGCAAGTGCATTGTGGAGGAAATGGCAGAAGTGCTGAGCAAGCGCGACCCTCTCTATCTGGAATGTGCGGATATTGTGGTGGATGCCACCTGTCCGGTACCGGAGCTTATCAGTCAGATCTGCACCCGCATTCACGCTGCGGTATAGTACCTGCTGCCGGATTACCGGGAACTACGGCACAAACCGGATAAAAATAATTCCGTACAATTCTGTCAGGTGGTTAATCAATCCTCTGTGTTATTATTAAAACGTCTGCCCGCCGAACTGATTGGCGGAATAATAAATACACAGGGAATTCAGTATGTTGATGAATGTATTACGTGCGCTGCTCCGCGGATTATTCCGTATTCGTGTTACTGGTGACCTGAGTAATCTTAATCAACCACGAAGTGTTATCACCCCGAACCATGCCTCTTTTATTGATGGTGTTCTGCTGGGGTTATTCCTGCCGACCCGGCCGGTATTCGCGATGTACACCAACTATGCCACGCCATTTTTCATCCGCTGCTTAAAACCGATTGCCGATATTATTCCGGTGGATCCGCGTAATCCGCTGGCATTGCGGCATCTGATCCGCGAAGTGGAAAAAGGGCGTCAGATAGTGATCTTCCCGGAAGGGCGGGTGACGATTACGGATTCTCTGATGAAGATCTACGACGGCGCTGCCTTTATTGCCGCCAAAACCGGGGCGAAAGTGATCCCGGTGCGGATTGACGGCGCGGAACTGACGTATTTCAGCCGGATGCGGAAAGTGATCAAAAGTCATTTTTTCCCGGCGATCACCATCCATGTTCTGCCGCCGGAAACCATTCCGATGCCGGAAGCACCGCGTGCCGCAGAGCGCCGCCGTCTGGCGGGGGAACATCTGCGCGACATTATGATGGACGCCCGTATGGCGTGCCGCCCGTCACTGACACTGCCGCAGGCGTTTCTCGGCGCGGTAAAACGCTACGGGCGTTTCCAGCGGATCATTGATGATGTCAATTTCAGTGAAGACAGTTATCAGGGGCTGCTGAAAAAATCCCTCGGACTGAGCTGTATTATCAGCCACCACACCAAAGAGGGGGAGCGCACCGGCTTCCTGCTGCCGAATGCCACCGTGATGGGCGCGGCGATCCTCGGTGCTTCCATGCGCCGCCGTATTCCGGCACTGCTGAACTACACGGCGGGTGTTGCCGGGCTGCGCAATGCCATGAAAGCGGCGGGTATTAATACCATCATCACCTCACGTCAGTTTCTGGAAAAGGGCAAACTGACCCACTTACCGGAACAGCTGACAGAAGCCAACTGGGTCTATCTGGAAGAGGCAAAAGCATCTGTTACCCTGAAAGATAAACTGTGGGTGATACGCCATCTGATTACACCGCAGGCAGCACTGCTGCCGCAAAAGCCGGAAGATGATGCGGTTATTCTCTTTACTTCCGGCTCGGAAGGCACACCGAAAGGTGTGGTACACAGCCACGACTCTCTGCTGGCGAACGTCGAACAGATTAAAACGGTTGCGGATTTCACGCCAAAAGACCGTTTTATGTCCGCACTGCCGCTGTTCCATGCTTTTGGCCTGACGGCCGGGCTTATCACGCCGCTGTTATGCGGCAGCCGGATTTTCCTCTATCCGAGCCCGCTGCATTACCGCATGGTGCCGGAACTGACCTATGATCAGAACTGTACCGTCATTTTCGGGACATCCACTTTCCTCGCCAACTATGCCCGTTTTGCGCATCCGTATGATTTTGCCCGTATCCGCTATGCAGTCGCCGGGGCGGAGAAGCTGGCGGAAGGCACCAGACAGGTCTGGCAGGATAAATTTGGTCTGCGCATCCTGGAAGGTTACGGGGTGACAGAGTGTGCGCCGGTGATCTCCATTAACGTGCCGATGGCTGCCCGCACCGGTACGGTCGGACGTCTGGTTCCGGGGATGGCAGCGCGGCTGCTGCCGGTTGCCGGGATTGAAAACGGCGGGTTGCTGCAGGTGCGCGGCCCGAATGTGATGAAAGGGTATCTGCGGGTGGAAAAACCGGGTCAGATTGAACCGCCGTCAGCGGAAAATGCACAGGGCGAGGTTCAGGCCGGCTGGTATGATACCGGTGATATCGTCACGATCGATAAAGACGGATTTATTACTATCCGCGGACGGGTGAAGCGCTTTGCCAAACTGGCCGGTGAAATGATCTCGCTGGAGAGTGTGGAGCAACTGGCACTGAGTGTCTCGCCGGAGAAACTGCACGTGGTGGTGACAAAACCGGATGCAAAACGCGGCGAAGCGCTGGTGATGTTTACCACTGACAGTGAACTGGATCGTACCCGACTGATGGCACAGGCAAAAGCGAAAGGATTACCGGAACTGGCGGTTCCGCGTGATATCCGTTATATCAGACAACTGCCGGTGCTCGGCAGCGGTAAACCGGATTTTGTCACACTGAAACAACAGGCATTACAGGAGCCGCAGGTATGACTGCCCCCGCCCCGTTACTGAACAAAGGCATGAAAGCGGTACTGGTTTCACAGTTTATTACGGCATTTGCGGATAACGCGATTCTGTTCGCCATCCTTGCACAGCTCAGCGCCCGGCACTATCCGGAGTGGAGTCAGCCGATGCTGCAGATGGTCTTTGTGCTGACCTTTATTGTACTGGCACCGTTTGTCGGGCAGATTGCCGACAGCTTCCCGAAAGGACGGGTGATGCTGTTGTCGAACGGCTGTAAGCTCATCGGTGCGGCGGTGATCTGCATTGGTACCGATCCGTTTCTGGGATACGGGCTGATCGGGGTGGGGGCTGCGGCTTATTCCCCGGCAAAATACGGGATCCTGGGTGAGCTGACCACCGGTGAACAGCTGGTGAAAGCCAACGGGCTGATTGAAGCTTCGACCATTGTGGCTATCCTGCTGGGATCGGTAACCGGCGGTTTCCTGTCTGATTACCATATTACAATGACACTGGTATTATGTACGGTGATGTACGCACTGGCGGCGGTGACCAGCATCTTTATTCCGCGTCTGCCGCCGGCGAAAACCGGTCTGAGCCGCAATCCGCGTACTATGGTGGTCACGTTTCTCCGTGCTGCGGTATCCCTGTGGAAAAACCAGGAAAGCCGCTTTTCCCTGACCGGTACCAGTCTGTTCTGGGGTGCGGGGGTGACACTGCGGCTGATGCTGGTATTGTGGGTTCCGGCGGCGCTGGGCATTACCGGCCAGACCATGCCGACACTCCTTAACGCGATGGTTGCTATCGGGATTGTGGCAGGAGCGGGTCTGGCTGCCCGTTTTATTACCCTGGAAACCGTACGCCGCTGTATGCCGGCCGGGATCCTGATCGGGGGGATGGTCATTATATTCGCCTTTCAGACGTCGATGGTGCCGGCCGGTATCACCCTGATTCTGCTCGGTGTATTCGGCGGACTGTTTTTGGTGCCGCTCAATGCGCTGCTGCAAAAGCGCGGTAAAGAGACGGTCGGGGCGGGTAACGCCATCGCGGTACAGAATCTGGGGGAAAATGGTGCGATGCTGCTGATGCTGGGGCTCTACTCCCTGGCCGTCAAAGCCGGTGTGCCGGTGGTGGCGATCGGCGCGGCATTTGGCAGCCTGTTTGCCCTCGCCATCGGCGGATTATGGCTCTGGGATATCCGCCGCAAAAAACAGATTTCACAACAGGAGTGACCGATGCATGATGAACAGACACTGATCCGGCGCAGTACGCAACTGGGCTCTTATCTCCTTGAGGCCGGTCTGAGCGTTACAACGGCTGAATCCTGCACCGGCGGGTGGATTGCCAAGGTGATCACGGATATCGCCGGGAGCTCGGCGTATTTTCAGCGCGGGTTTGTCACCTACAGTAATGATGCCAAACACAGTATGATCGGGGTATCAGAACAGTCACTGTCCGCCTTCGGGGCAGTCAGTGAGGCGGTGGTGCGGGAAATGGCCGCCGGGGCGCTGGACACCGCTGGTGCGGACTTAGCCGTCTCTGTCAGCGGTATTGCCGGGCCGGACGGCGGCAGTGATGAAAAGCCGGTCGGTACAGTCTGGTTCGGCTGGGCGTGGCGGGAAGAAACAGGAATAAAAACCGCGGCCCGCTGCTGGTGCTTTGCGGGCGATCGCAATGCAGTACGCTGTCAGGCGGTGCTGAAAGGGCTGGACGGATTAATTGCCATTCTGACAAAAAAACCACTTGATACTGTATGACTATACAGTATAATCAGTCCGACAGATTCAGTTGAAACCATTTTAATAACCCGGGCGGTGTCTCAGGGGTTGAGAAGGGAGTTTACATGGCTATTGATGAGAACAAACAGAAAGCACTGGCAGCAGCCTTAGGTCAGATCGAGAAGCAGTTCGGTAAAGGTTCGATCATGCGTCTGGGTGAAGACCGTTCCATGGACGTGGAAACTATCTCTACCGGCTCTCTGGCACTGGACGTTGCACTGGGTGCAGGCGGTCTGCCGCTGGGACGTATTGTTGAAATCTACGGGCCTGAATCTTCCGGTAAAACCACACTGACATTACAGGTTATTGCCGCTGCACAGCGTCAGGGCCGTGTATGTGCATTTATCGATGCGGAACACGCACTGGATCCGGTCTACGCCAAGAAACTGGGTGTGGATATTGATAACCTGCTGTGCTCCCAGCCGGACACCGGTGAGCAGGCACTGGAAATTTGTGATGCCTTAACCCGCTCCGGTGCGGTTGATGTCATCATTGTTGACTCCGTGGCTGCACTGACACCAAAAGCGGAAATCGAAGGTGAAATCGGTGATTCCCATATGGGTCTGGCGGCCCGTATGATGAGCCAGGCAATGCGTAAGCTGGCCGGTAACCTGAAAAACTCCAACACCCTGCTGATTTTCATCAACCAGATCCGTATGAAGATCGGTGTGATGTTCGGTAACCCGGAAACCACTACCGGGGGTAATGCACTGAAATTTTATGCCTCTGTCCGTCTGGATATCCGCCGTATCGGCGCGGTGAAAAACGGTGATGAAGTGGTCGGCAGCGAAACCCGCGTAAAAGTGGTGAAAAACAAAGTGGCTGCGCCGTTCAAACAGGCTGAATTCCAGATCATGTACGGTGAAGGTATCAACACCATGGGCGAACTGATCGACCTGGGTGTGAAACATAAACTGGTTGAGAAAGCCGGTGCATGGTACAGCTATAACGGTGAAAAAATCGGTCAGGGCAAAGCAAACGCCACGATTTACCTGAAAGAACATCCGGAAATGGCGGCTGAGCTGGATAAAAAGTTACGTGAGTTATTACTGAATCACAGCGGTGAATTCAGTACCGCAGCAGAAAGTTTCAATGAAGAAAGTGAAACTGAAGATGCGGGCAACGAAGAGTTTTAATTCGTAAAGCCACACTGATTTTAATATTTACAGTAATAAAATCATTGAGTTATTATGAAAGCTGTGTCCGTGAAGGGTACGGCTTTCTTTTTATCTGCGGACAACAGCCTGTCTCTGCCCCCTCATACCGTGTTCCTCATACAAAAAAACTCTACCGGCCGGATGGGTGCCGTTTGTACGAACAGACTTTCAGAAAAAGTTTATTCGCTTTACAATGGGTACAGCGAATGGATTTATCTGGGAATTAATGTTCAAGGGAAACCCTTAAATTTCTCTCCGCCTTGATTGATCCGAAGGTTGAATCGGAGCGGCTTCACAGTCTGTTTCGCAATTCATAAATCTTATTATTTCAGCTTGATTTCGGGATAAATATGAGCAAAAGCACCGCTGAGATCCGTCAAGCGTTTCTCGACTTTTTCCATACAAAAGGACATCAGATTGTCCAGAGCAGTTCGCTGGTTCCGAATAACGACCCAACGCTGCTTTTTACTAACGCAGGGATGAACCAATTCAAAGATGTTTTCCTCGGTCTGGATAAACGTCCTTACACCCGCGCCACGACAGCACAGCGCTGTGTCCGCGCTGGTGGTAAGCACAACGACCTGGAAAACGTCGGCTACACTGCACGCCACCACACTTTCTTCGAAATGCTGGGTAACTTCAGCTTCGGCGATTACTTCAAGCACGATGCCATCAATTTCGCCTGGGAACTGCTGACCGGCAAAGAATGGTTTAACCTGCCGAAAGAAAAGCTGTGGGTTACTGTCTATGCAACGGATGATGAAGCGTACAACATCTGGAAAGATGAAGTCGGTGTGCCGGCTGAACGCATTATCCGTATCGGTGATAACAAAGGTGCGCAATACGCCTCTGATAACTTCTGGCAGATGGGTGATACCGGCCCCTGCGGTCCGTGTACTGAGATTTTCTTTGATCACGGTGACCACATCTGGGGCGGCCCTCCGGGATCACCGGAAGAAGACGGCGACCGTTACATCGAGATCTGGAACATCGTCTTTATGCAGTTCAACCGTCAGTCTGACGGCACATTAGAGCCGCTGCCGAAACCATCCGTTGATACCGGTATGGGTCTGGAGCGTATTACGGCTGTTCTGCAGCACGTAAACTCTAACTATGATATCGATCTGTTCCGTAAACTGATTGCCGATGTGGCGAAAGTGACCGGTGCTGACGATCTGACCAGTAAATCACTGCGCGTGATCGCCGACCACATCCGCTCCTGTGCCTTCCTGATTTGTGACGGCGTTATTCCGTCCAATGAAGGCCGCGGTTATGTACTGCGCCGTATCATCCGCCGCGCTGTCCGCCATGGTTACATGCTGGGCGCGAAAGACACCTTCTTCTACAAACTGGTTTCGCCGCTGATCGACGTGATGGGCTCTGCCGGTGAAGAACTGGCACGTCAGCGCGTGATGGTTGAGAAAGTGCTGAAGTCAGAAGAAGAGCAGTTTGCCCGTACGCTGGAACGCGGCCTGCAACTGCTGGATGACGAATTAGCCTCACTGACCGGGGATACCCTGAGCGGTGAAGCGGCATTCCGTCTTTATGACACCTATGGTTTCCCGCTGGATCTGACTGCTGACGTCTGCCGCGAGCGTAACCTGAAAGTGGATGAAGCCGGTTTTGAAGCGGCAATGGAAGAACAGCGCCGCCGTGCCCGTGAAAACAGCGGCTTTGGTGCGGACTACAACAGTCTCATCAAAGTGGATAAGCGCAGTGACTTCTCCGGTTATGACCACAATGAACAGGCGGCAACCATTGTTGCACTGTACAAAGAAGGTCAGCCGGTGACTGAGCTGAATGCCGGTGATGAAGGTCTGGTGATCCTGGACAAAACCGCGTTTTATGCGGAATCCGGCGGCCAGGTCGGTGATACCGGTGTACTGTCAAGCAACGATGCGCAGTTCAGTGTTCTGGACACACAGAAATACGGCCAGGCTATCGGCCATGCCGGTCGTGTGGACAGCGGCAAACTGACAGTGAACCACAAAATCACCGCGAAAATCGACAAAGAGCGCCGTAATGCTATCCGTCTGAACCACTCGGCAACGCACCTGATGCATGCCGCGCTGCGTCAGGTTCTGGGTGAGCATGTGTCACAGAAAGGCTCACTGGTAAACGATAAATACCTGCGTTTTGACTTCTCTCACTTTGAAGCCATGACTCCGGCACAAATCCGTGAAGTGGAAACCCTGGTCAACGCCGAAATCCGCAAAAATGAGCCGGTCGTGACTGAGCTGATGGATCTGGAAGAGGCGAAAGCCAAAGGTGCGATGGCACTGTTCGGTGAAAAATACGATGAACGTGTCCGTGTACTGAGCATGGGCGACTTCTCAACCGAGCTGTGCGGCGGTACTCACGCAGCACGTACCGGTGATATCGGTCTGTTCCGTATTATCAGTGAATCCGCCACAGCGGCCGGTATCCGCCGTATTGAAGCGGTTACCGGTACCGGCGCACTGGAAAGCGTGAATCAGCAGTCTGACGCACTCTCTGCGGTGGCACAGCTGGTGAAAAGTGATGAAGCCGGTGTGAGTGAAAAAGTCAAAGCTGCACTGGATAAAATCCGCACCCTGGAAAAAGAGTTACAGCAACTCAAAGAACAGCAGGCTGCGCAGGAAAGTTCCTCCATGACCAAAGATGCCGTTTCAGTGAACGGTGTTAAACTCCTGGTGAAACAACTGACTAACGCCGAACCTAAAATGTTACGGACGATGGTTGATGATCTAAAAAATCAATTAAGCTCTGGAATTATTGTGCTTTCAACTATCAGTGATGATAAAGTTAGTCTCATTGCAGGTGTAACAAAAGATCTGACCGGTAAAGTCAAAGCCGGCGAACTGGTGGCCTTTATTGCTGAACAAATCGGCGGTAAAGGGGGCGGTCGCCCGGATATGGCTCAAGCCGGCGGGACAGATACCGCTGCTTTACCTGCTGCTATGGCAAGCGTTGAAAGCTGGGTGGCATCTCACCTGTAGTCTGAGTAAATCTGAACAGGAGCGCGCTCCGGCGTGCTCCTGATATTGGTGATTAGGTCTTTGTATCACTAACGTTAGGTCGCAATTTTTAACTACACTAAATATTGCAATGTGTCTAAAACTACATATAGTTTACAAATAATCATTGCTATACGCTTTCACGGTGTTGGATGGATAATGGCGGGTAAACTCAGAGGCCCGACTCTTTTAATATTTCAAGGAGCAAAGAATGCTTATTCTGACTCGTCGAGTTGGTGAAACACTCATGATAGGCGATGAGGTAACAGTGACTGTACTGGGTGTTAAAGGAAACCAGGTTCGAATTGGTGTCAACGCCCCCAAAGAGGTTTCTGTTCACCGTGAAGAAATTTACCAGCGGATCCAGGCTGAAAAATCTCAACCCAATAACAATAACAATAACTATTAAGTTGTGAGGTGCGCTCGTTACCGCAACGGGCGCCTTCTTCTTTTTTCCTGCCGCTATTATCCCGGTTCTGCTTTTTTTTTCCTGCAAAAATCGCCCGCTATTCTGTCACTTTTTCTGCACACGGCCGGATTTATTTCTCACCGCGTGTTAAGCAGATGTGGATCCCGTTGCCGTAAAAACCGCCGTATCGTTGTGAAAATCAACATAGTGAGCGGTAATTGTGCAAACGATCGTGAGATCTTAAAAAGTTGGGAAAAATTGTTTGACTTCTCAGTGGGGGAAAGTAATATGTGCGCCACACGACGACGAGATGACGGAAACGGAAATCATCGTTGTGTGGTCTGAAACAATGGTGAGATGGCCGAGAGGCTGAAGGCGCTCCCCTGCTAAGGGAGTATGCGGTCAAAAGCTGCATCGAGGGTTCGAATCCCTCTCTCACCGCCATTCAGATTGCACCCGTAGCTCAGCTGGATAGAGTACCCGGCTACGAACCGGGCGGTCAGAGGTTCGAATCCTCTCGGGTGCACCATTTAAACCCCACGATACTGTCATGGGGTTTTTATTTTGGCAAAAGAAAATGCTAAGATAAAAAATCAGTTCTGAAAAGATGTTTTAAGGTACGCACCCGTAGCTCAGCTGGATAGAGTACCCGGCTACGAACCGGGCGGTCAGAGGTTCGAATCCTCTCGGGTGCACCATCTTATCACCTTATTTCAAAACTGATTTCCGGTAACAGAATTAGTATGCGATGCACCCGTAGCTCAGCTGGATAGAGTACCCGGCTACGAACCGGGCGGTCAGAGGTTCGAATCCTCTCGGGTGCACCATCTTCCTCTCTTATCCCATATTCAGCACCCGTAGCTCAGCTGGATAGAGTACCCGGCTACGAACCGGGCGGTCAGAGGTTCGAATCCTCTCGGGTGCACCATATAAAAACCCCGCTCTTTGAGCGGGGTTTTTCTTTTTCCGTTTTTCCCGTCACTGAATCGAATCCGTTTTTACGTCATACTTGTTATCTGAAGTACAGATGCTTCTGAAACTGATCGTATAACAATGACATGTAAGTGGGATAATGCATTGTCGTGACAGTGGTTTCTGCTGTTCCGTTTGTGTGGGGCAGGGTTGAATCACAGCGACAATAGTCCGGCTTTGCGATAAAGTATCCCCCTTATGAATAATATCCATTATCAGGACGGGAGGTCGATTTGATCCCGGATGTATCCAAAGCGCTCTCATGGTTAGAGGCGCACCCCCGGATTTTAAAAGGCATCAACCGCGGCATTGAGCGCGAAACACTGCGTATCACGCCGGATGGTGCTCTGGCACGTACCGGTCACCCGGAAGGGCTGGGAAAATCATTAACCCATAAGTGGATCACCACGGACTTTGCCGAGTCACTGCTGGAGTTTATAACCCCGGTGGACTCGCGTATTGATTACACCGTGAAATTTCTGCGTGATGTGCACCGTTATACCGCGCGTCATCTGAACAATGAACGGATGTGGCCGCTGAGTATGCCATGCTTCATTGATTCTGAAGAGCATATCGAACTGGCGCAGTTCGGCACATCCAATGCCGGCCGTTTTAAGACACTGTACCGTGAAGGGCTTAAAAACCGCTATGGTGCGCTGATGCAGACCATTTCCGGTGTCCACTATAACTTCTCTCTGCCGATGGAATTCTGGCAGGCGTGGAGCGGTATCAGTGATGCGCAGAGCGGCAAGGATAAAATCTCCGACGGCTATTTTCGCCTGATCCGCAACTATTACCGTTTCGGCTGGGTGATCCCGTATCTGTTCGGTGCATCGCCGGCGATTTGCGGCTCATTCCTGCGCGGCCGCAAAACCAATCTGCCGTTTGAAACACTGCCGAAAGGGGCGTTATACCTGCCGTATGCCACGTCACTGCGTTTAAGCGACCTCGGCTATACCAACAAGTCACAAAGTGATCTGAACATCACCTTCAACCATCTGGACACCTATGTTGCCGGGCTGAAGAATGCCATTCAGATCCCGTCTGAAGAATTTGCCGCACTGGGATTAACCAAAGACGGAAAACACCTTCAGATTAATACTAACGTCCTGCAGATTGAAAACGAGTTCTATGCGCCTATCCGGCCGAAGCGTGTGCAGAAAGGCGACGAGTCGCCGTCAGATGCCTTACAGCGCGGCGGGGTGGAGTATATCGAAGTCCGTGCCCTGGATATCAACCCGTTCTCTGCCACCGGTGTCGATGAAACACAAATCCGTTTCCTCGACCTGTTCCTTATCTGGTGTGTGCTGGCGGATGCGCCGGAAATGAGCGCGGATGAACTGGCGTGTGCCCGCCATAACTGGAATCGTGTGATTCTGGAAGGGCGTAAACCGGGACAGGAAATCGGTATCGGCTGCGGCCGTGAAAAACAACCCTTGCAAAAAGTGGGTCACGCACTGTTTAATGATCTCCTGCGTGTTGCCGATGTGTTAGATACCTGCTCAGGCACACAGTATCGCGAAGTGTGCGAAGCACTGAAAGCACAGTTTGATGACCCGGAACTGACGTTCTCGGGGCGGATGCTGGCACTGATAAAAGAAGCGGGTATCGGAAGCTACGGGCTGGCCCTGGCAGATCGGTATCATGAAGAACTGACTCACGAGCCGTATGACGTGATCAGTGAAGCAGACTTTGCTGAACAATGGCAGGCTTCTGTCGGTAAACAAAAAGCGATGGAAGAGAGTGATACGATAAGTTTTGATGAGTATCTGGCGCTGCATGGCGGTCGCTGATTTCTGACAGATAAGAAAATGGCCACAATCAATGTGGCCAAAATAAATCTCTCAGAGAATAGGGATGATAACAATTTGCGCGTCTTTCAGTACATCAGACCGGCGTATTCAGAAAAAGTTTCATTCGTTCGGCATTTTTTACAAAAAAAGAGGAGCGGGAATTATGCCTTTGCTGGATAGTTTTTTAGTTGATCACACACGCATGGCGGCACCTGCGGTACGCGTAGCGAAAACCATGACCACCCCGGGTGGCGATACCATCACTGTTTTTGATCTGCGTTTTTGTGTTCCTAATGAAGAGATTCTGCCGGAAAGAGGAACGCATACACTGGAACATCTGTTTGCCGGTTTTATGCGTAACCATTTAAACGGCAACGGTGTTGAAATCATTGATATCTCACCGATGGGCTGCCGTACCGGGTTCTATATGAGCCTGATTGGTGCACCGTCAGAAACCCGTGTTGCACAGGCCTGGAAAGACGCTATGGCGGATATCCTGGCGGTCAAAGATCAGGCGAAGATCCCTGAGCTGAACCTGTATCAGTGCGGGACGTATAAGATGCATTCACTGGAAGAAGCACATCAGATTGCAAAAAACATCATTGAGCGCGATGTCCGCGTCAACAAAAATGATGAACTGCTGTTATCTGATGATGAGCTGGAAAAACTGCATCCGTAATTTTTCAGTCCCGGATACAAAAAAACCTGCGGCAGCAATGCGCGCAGGTTTTTTTATGTCTTCTTTTATCTTTCTCAGATATCAGCAGCGACATCGGTACCGGCTGGTTTCAGCGGCGACAGTTTTACCGTTTTAATCACATTCTCACCGATGGCAACCACTTCAAACTGATAGTGCCCGATGGCGACAAGGGTATTGAGTGTCGGGATATCACCGAGTTCTTCCAGCAGCAGGCCGTTAATGGTACGGGCACCTTCTTCCGGCAGGGAGAGGTTCAGGGCTTTATTGATTTCGCGGATATTGGCAGAGCCTTCAATCAGCAGCGTGCCGTCAGGCTGACGGGTGACTTCCTCGGCCAGCGACGGTGACATTGAGGTGGTAAAATCACCGACAATTTCTTCCAGGATATCTTCCACCGAGATAAGCCCCTGGATGTCACCGTACTCATCGACAACCAGTCCGACTTTTTCATTATTGCGCTGGAAATTCACCAGTTGCAGGTTCAGCGGTGTACTGTCCGGCACAAAGTAGACTTTATCAGCGGCCTTGATAAGCATTTGCTTGGTGAATTCCTGCTTCTCAATCATCAGTCGGTAAGCTTCACGGACACGCAGCATGCCGATAGCATCATCCAGTGAGTCACGGTAGAGCACTATCCGGCCGTGCGGCGAGTGCGTAAGCTGGCGCAGAATAGATTTCCACTCATCATTGATATCAATCCCGATGATTTCAGTACGCGGCACCATAATTTCATCCACACTGACTTTATCCAGATCGAGGATGGAGATCAGCATGTCCTGGTTGCGGCGGGACAGCTTGCCTTTGGACTCATTAACGATGGTTTTCAGTTCTTCTTTTGAAACCGCATCACTGCGGATCACGGTGCCGCGGATACCGATGCAGCGCATCAGAATCAGGGTTATCGCGTTAAATGCCCAGACCAGCGGCAGACAGATTTTTGCCAGCGGACGCAGCAGAAAACTGCTCGGAAAGGCAACCTGCTGCGGATAAAGTGCCGCAATGGTTTTCGGCATCACTTCGGCAAAGACGAGGATGATAAAGGTCAGCACCCCGGTGGCGATAGCCACACCGGCGTTGCCGTACAGGCGCATACCGACAATCGTACCCAGTGCGGAGGCGACAATATTCACCAGGTTATTACCGATAAGAATGAGACTCAGCAGGCGTTCCGGTTTCTCCAGCAGTTTCTCGACACGGCGCGCCGCCCGGCTTCCCTGTTTGGCCTGGTGGCGCAGCCGGTAGCGGTTGATGGTCATCATCCCGGTTTCGGATGCGGAAAAGTACGCTGAAATTATCACCAGTAAAATAAGAATGATAATCAGCGTGCTTGTTGAGACGTGCTCCACAGCGGTGTTCCTTTCTTTTGTGATGAGCGGAAAAAGGCGTTACAGAGACCGGCCGTTATGCATACAGCATCAGTTCCTGAAACAGACGGTGCCCGAAAAATGCCAGTGTGAGAATAAAGGCACCGGCGAAGTTAAACCAGATAACCCGTTTGCCGCGCCAGCCTTCATGATAGTGCCCCCACAGCAGCACGATATAGACACACCAGGCAACCATCGACAGCAATGATTTATGGATATTATCTTTATCAAAGATGTTATCCATAAACACAATGCCGGTGGCGAGTGTCAGTGTCAGCAGAATCACGCCGACCTGGGTGATATGGAACATTTTACGCTCGATAACCATTAACGGCGGCATATCCGGCGTAAACCTGAGGCGTTTGTTTTTCAGCTGATGATCCATCCAGCCGAGCTGCATGGCATACAGTGCCGCAATAATCAGTGTTGCGAAGCTGAGCAGCGCCAGACCGATATGCACAAACAGCGGTACACTGGCCTGTAAGTGGGTGATAAACTCGCCCGGCATCAGGGTGGCAAGAATCAGGTTGACCATCGAGAAGCTGTAAACAATCGGGATAAGAAACCATGCCCGGCCCTGAAACGCGACAATCGTCATAATGACGGAGACCAGCAGGCTGACTACCGAGCCGAGATTCAGCAGTGTCAGGTTCTGACCAACGCCCTGAAAAATCTGTGATTTAACCGCCACACCGTGACACACCAGCGCGATAACGGCAAAGATAAGCGCCAGTTTCCGGTAGCCGCGCTGATAGCGGAGCACACCCGGCATCAGGAGAACCAGGCTTAACAGATACGCGCTAATTGCAACAACAGAGATTTCAGGCATGGTTTTGTGATTATTCAGTCAGTAAGATGAAACAAAATTCATACGTCAGTATACCGCAGCCCGCAGATCACTCCAATGATTACACGATACTTTACGTAAATCGGTTCGCTGATTTGCTGCGGCGCGTGTTATAATCTCGGGTATCTTTTCTATTTTTAGCTCAGTTTTGGCAGAGTCGATGACATGTTTGATAATTTAACTGACAGACTTTCGCGCACCTTGCGCAATATCAGTGGTCGCGGACGACTGACGGAAGACAATATTAAAGAAACGCTGCGCGAAGTGCGCATGGCGCTTCTGGAAGCCGATGTTGCCCTGCCGGTGGTACGGGATTTCATCAACCGCGTCAAAGAGCGTGCCGTTGGTCATGAGGTGAATAAAAGCCTGACGCCGGGGCAGGAGTTCGTCAAAATCGTTCAGGGTGAACTGGTTGCGGCGATGGGCGAGGAAAACAACGCCCTGGATCTCTCCGCCCAGCCGCCGGCTGTGGTACTGATGGCCGGTCTGCAGGGTGCGGGTAAAACCACCAGTGTGGCGAAACTCGGTAAACTGCTGAAAGAAAAACAGAAGAAAAAAGTGCTGGTGGTCTCTGCCGACGTGTACCGTCCGGCGGCGATTAAACAGTTACAGACACTGGCAGAGACCGTGGGAATTGAATTCTTCCCGTCTGATGTGTCAGAAAAACCGATTGATATCGTTAAAAAAGCGCTGAAACATGCGCAGCTGCAATTCTTTGATGTCCTGCTGGTGGATACTGCGGGCCGTCTGCATGTCGATGAAGGCATGATGGGCGAAATCAAAGAGCTGCATGCAGCCATTAACCCGGTGGAAACCCTGTTCGTCGTGGATGCCATGACCGGTCAGGATGCGGCAAACACCGCTAAAGCCTTTAACGAAGCCCTGCCGCTGACCGGTGTGGTGCTGACCAAAGTCGATGGTGATGCGCGCGGCGGTGCGGCGCTCTCTATCCGCCATATCACCGGTAAACCGATTAAATTCCTGGGTGTCGGGGAAAAAACCGATGCACTGGAGCCGTTCCATCCGGATCGCGTTGCCTCCCGAATTCTGGGCATGGGCGATGTGTTGTCACTGATCGAAGAGATTGAGAGCAAAGTTGACCGCGATCAGGCGGAAAAACTGGCCTCCAAGCTGAAAAAAGGTGACGGGTTTGACCTCAACGACTTCCTGGAACAGCTTAAGCAGATGCGCAATATGGGCGGTATGGCCGGGATGCTGACCAAACTGCCGGGCATGTCTCAGGTGCCGGATGCAGTGAAATCGCAGATGGATGACAGCGTGCTGACCAAAATGGAAGCGATGATCAATTCCATGACCAAAAAAGAGCGCGTCAAACCGGAAATTATCAAGGGGTCCCGCAAACGCCGTATCGCGGCGGGTTCCGGGACTCAGGTGCAGGATGTCAACCGGCTGCTCAAGCAGTTCGATGATATGCAGCGCATGATGAAAAAGATGAAGAAAGGGGGCCTCGCGAAGATGATGCGGGGCATGAAAGGTATGATGCCGCCGGGTATGATGGGGCGGTAAAACAAAGAAAGTCACAAAGAATAATCACTTTGGATTGATTTTTTCGCCAAAGTGAGTAAACTTTTCGGGCTTTTTCTATGACAACCGGACGCCATTCCTCGATGGGGTCTGGTTGTTTGTCAATTCAATGAGGATGTTATGGTAACAATTCGTTTAGCTCGTGGCGGCGCAAAAAAGCGTCCGTTCTACCAAATCGTCGTAACCGACAGTCGTAATGCACGTGACGGTCGTTTCATCGAACGTATTGGTTTCTTCAACCCTATCGCTGCCGGTAAGGCTGAAACTCTGCGCTTAGATCTGGACCGTGTTGAACACTGGGTTGGTCTGGGTGCAACTGTCTCTGATCGTGTTGCTGTACTGATCAAAGACGCAAAAAAAGCAGCTTAATCTGTCACGGTGGCAACAATGAGCAAGCACACTAATCCGCAAGCCCCTTCTGATCCGATTGTACTCGGCAAACTGGGGTCATCTTACGGTATTAAAGGGTGGCTCAGAGTGTTTTCTTCCACCGAAAATACTGAAAGTATTTTTGATTATCAGCCGTGGTTTATTCAGCGTAACGGGGTGTGGCAACACATCGAACCGGAAGACTGGAAATCCCACAACCAGGATATGATCGTCAAACTCAAAGGGATTGACGACAGAGATGCGGCAAACGTACTGACTAACGCGGAAATCGTGGTGGACAGTTCGCAGTTACCGGAATTAGACGGCGATGATTACTACTGGAAAGACCTGATGGGCTGCCGTGTAGTGACCACCGGCGGATATGATCTCGGCACCGTAACCGATTTAATGGAAACCGGGTCGAATGATGTTCTGGTGATTAAAGCAAATCTGAAAGATGCCTTCGGCATGAAAGAGCGGTTAGTACCGTATCTTGACGGGCAGGTTATCAGGAAAGTTGATCTCACTGAAAAACTGATTGAAGTTGAGTGGGATCCCGGTTTTTAAACCTCCGGTGATGGTTTTGTCATTAAGTGGGACACGAAAATGTGGATTGGGGTTATCAGCCTGTTTCCTGAAATGTTCCTCTCAATAACCGGGCATGGTGTAACCGGACGGGCAGTAAAAAACGGCCTGATCAGTGTAGATTGCTGGAACCCGCGTGATTTCACGTATGACCGGCACCACACTGTGGATGATCGGCCCTACGGGGGCGGTCCCGGCATGCTGATGATGGTGGAGCCTCTGCGCAAAGCTATCCATGCAGCAAAAGCTGCCGCAGGTGACAATGCGAAAGTGATTTATCTTTCGCCGCAGGGCCGCAAACTCGATCAACAGGGAGTTTGTGAGCTGGCCGCCAACGAGAAATTAATTCTGGTGTGCGGCCGGTATGAGGGTGTAGATGAACGTGTTATCCAGACTGAAATTGATGAAGAATGGTCAGTCGGGGATTACGTGCTCAGTGGTGGTGAATTACCGGCGATGGTACTGATTGATGCGGTATCGCGTTTTGTCCCGGGTGTCCTCGGACATCAGGCATCAGCAAAAGAAGATTCCTTTGCTGACGGTTTGCTTGACCACCCGCATTATACCCGCCCTGAGGTGCTGGATGGCATGTGTGTTCCGCCGGTTTTACTGTCGGGCAACCATGCGGAAATTGATCGCTGGCGTATGAAACAGTCACTCGGTCGCACCTGGCTCAGAAGACCTGAACTTCTGGAAAGCCTAGCTCTGACTGACGAGCAAAGGATGTTGCTGGCTGAATTCCAGCGGGAATATCAGTCCGGAGCAACAAGTTAATCCAGGTATCCTGCGGGATATCTTTTGAAATATCAGTTTACCTAGGGTAAGAGATTTATTATGAGCAACATTATTAAACAACTTGAACAAGAGCAGATGAAACAAGACGTACCTTCATTCCGTCCGGGTGACACCGTGGAAGTTAAGGTATGGGTCGTTGAAGGTTCTAAAAAACGTCTGCAGGCATTCGAGGGCGTGGTTATCGCTATCCGTAACCGCGGTCTGCACTCTGCATTCACTGTTCGTAAGATTTCTAACGGCGAAGGTGTTGAGCGTGTATTCCAGACTCACTCACCTGTTGTTGACAGCATCAGCGTTAAACGCCGTGGTGCCGTTCGTCGTGCTAAACTGTACTACCTGCGTGAGCGTTCAGGTAAGGCAGCTCGTATTAAAGAGCGTTTGAACGCAAAATAATGCGCAAGCATCCGATATGACAATAAAAGGCCAGCCTCGTGCTGGCCTTTTTTATGCGCTATTTTATGTTCCTTTCCTGTCTGTTTTCCGTTCAATTCTCTGTATTGTTTATATGACGCCAAATTTTTTATGTAAATATATTTTTACATAAACTCTGTATTTTAAGGTGCCCCGCTTTTATCGGTTATTTAACACATTACGTTTTAGTTGCAGTATTTTATCTTTTATATCAATGTATTGTGTTTCACTTGGATACGGGTGAGATGATTTTATTTCTCCGGAGAGAACATCTCATTTTTATTTTGTAATTTAAAATGTACGAAAATTTAAATATTTTACGATTTTGGATTGAATTATTTACGAAGGATGTTATGGTGTTTTCTCAGACACTCAACACGTAATCCATTTTTTGTAAAACTCAGCAGGAAAACACTATGATCATGCAAAAAGACGCACTCAATAACGTTCACATCAGTGATGAAATTGTTTTAATCTCACCGGAAGAACTGAAACAAAAGTACCCATTGAGTCGCAACGACCAGCATGCCATCGCCGGTGCACGCAAGACGATTGCGGATATTGTTCATCACCGTGATCCGCGTTTACTGGTTGTCTGCGGTCCGTGTTCCGTTCATGACACCGATGCAGCGCTGGAGTATGCCCGTCGTCTGAAAGAATTATCTGCTGAGTTGAGTGACAGTCTGTATATCGTGATGCGTGTCTATTTTGAAAAACCGCGGACAACCGTGGGCTGGAAAGGGCTTATCAGTGATCCGTTTATGGATGGTTCTTTCGAGATGGAAAAAGGTCTGCACATTGCCCGCAAACTGATGGTGGATCTGGTTCAGCTCGGCCTGCCGCTGGCTGGTGAAGCGCTGGATCCGAATAACCCGCAGTACCTCGGGGATCTGTTCAGCTGGTCTGCTATCGGTGCACGTACCACCGAGTCACAGACACACCGCGAAATGGCATCCGGTCTGTCCATGCCGGTCGGCTTTAAAAACGGTACTGACGGCAGTCTGAGCACCGCCATCAATGCCATGAAAGCTGCGTCCATGCCGCACCGTTTTATGGGGATCAATCAGTCCGGTCAGGTTTGTCTGTTACAGACGCAGGGTAACCCGAACGGCCATGTGATCCTGCGCGGCGGAAAACGTCCGAACTACAGTGCTGAAGATATTACGGAATGCGAGGCACAAATGAAGAAAGCCGGTCTCACCCCTTCACTGATGGTAGACTGCAGTCACGGCAACTCGGATAAAGATTTCCGTCGTCAGCCGCTGGTGGTGGATGCCGTGGCAGAACAAATTTGTGCCGGAAATACCTCAATTACCGGTATTATGCTGGAAAGCCATATTAACGAAGGCAATCAGTCATCAGAACAGCCGCGCAGTGCCATGCAGTACGGCGTGTCAGTGACAGACGCCTGCATCAGCTGGGAAACCACTGAAGCAGTTCTGCGTCAGCTGCATCAGCAGGTCTCATCGGCGCTGGCAGAGCGTGTGGTTCAGTTACAGCAGGCAGGATAATAAAAACAGGCAGGGTGTATGTCCGGTGCATTAACACATTTACGTGATCAAATTGATGAAGTGGATAAATCGCTGCTGTCACTGCTGGCAAAACGCCTGCAGTTAGTGGCGGAAGTCGGGGTAGTGAAAAGTCAGCACGGCCTGCCGGTTTATGCGCCGGATCGCGAAGCCGCGATGCTGGCGTCCCGGCGGCAGGAAGCGGAATCCCTCGGGGTTCCGCCGGATCTGATAGAGGATGTGCTGCGCCGTATCATGCGGGAATCCTATGCCCGTGAGAATGATAAGGGTTTTAAAAAGCTCAATGCGCAGGCGCGTCCGATCGTGATTGTCGGCGGTGACGGCAAAATGGGGCAATTGTTCCGGCGGATGCTGACACTGTCCGGTTATACTGTGCGTATTCTGGACAGCGGTGACTGGGCGGATGCCCCGGAGCTGCTGGCAGACGCGGGTATGGTGATTGTCAGCGTACCCATCCACCTGACAGAACAGGTTATTAAACAATTACCGCCGCTGCCGGAAGATTGTATCCTGGCGGATCTCGCCTCTGTCAAAGCGGGGCCGTTACAGGCAATGCTGGCAGTACACAACGGGCCGGTGCTCGGGTTGCACCCGATGTTCGGGCCGGATGTCGGCAGCTTTGCCAAACAGGTAGTGGCCTTTTGTGACGGGCGTTTCCCGGAGCGGTATCAGTGGTTCCTGGAGCAGATTACCGTCTGGGGTGCGCATTTGCAGGGTATTAAGGCACAGGAGCATGATCGCAATATGCGTTATATTCAGGCGTTGCGTCACTTCACCACCTTTGCTTACGGGCGTTATCTGGCAAAAGAAAATGTCGATCTCGCGCAACTGCTGTCATTGTCATCACCGATTTACCGGCTGGAACTGGTGATGATTGGCCGCCTGTTTGCCCAGGATCCGCAGCTTTATGCAGATATCATTATGGCTTCAGAAGATAACCTGGATGTGATAGAGGATTATCACCGTGAGTTCGGTGAAGCCATGGCGCTGCTGGAAAACCGGGATAAGGCCGAGTTTATTTCGCAGTTCTCCGCCGTCAGTGACTGGTTCGGCGAACATGCGCAACGCTTTATGAAAGAGAGTCAGGGACTGCTGCAACAGGCGAGCGACAGCCGCCGCTGATAAAGCGGGTGCTGATAGTATTCAGCACCGGCTATTTCACTTGTTTATTTCACAGGATGAAAGGTTTTAGGTACGGAAGGGTAACCTTCTGAGCCATAAATGATTTTTCTCGGGTCATATTTATTTTTATAGGCACTTTCAACTGAAAAACTGATTCGTTCTATTTGTTGCAGACCACCGCACCGGATTTGCTGATATGAATAAGCAATAACATCACGACCGGTGGCGTTTGCCAGCTCCTGTGCAGCGTAACGTTTTCCGTAACAACTGAGCAGATGTATAGGACCCGTATTGCCGGTGAGATCAATCCGGTTACCGGACTCTTTTTTAATATATTCGACCAACTCATCAGCGCGCTGATGGTGTGTGTCTGATGTGTCCAGCTTTGTTACTTCGCGGCCATTTTCTATGATTTTACAGGCTTTTGTGCCGACTGTCAGCCGTCCGTCTGTACTGCCGTGGAGTATGATGGCATCTTCTCCTTTTCCTCTGAAATTATTTGAATAGCCTTGCAGGATAGTTTTTCCGCTTTTTGTGCCGATATCGTCATCTAAACTGAACGTCACTGCGCTGAAACCGGCCGGTTTATGCGTGGTCATTTTAATATGAGAAACAGAATGTAAGGAAGAAAACAAATTTTTAATGGCTGATTTTACAGATGACTCAAAGGCGTGAAATTTCGCTGACAGGGTTTCTGATGATATATGCATTACATATTCTCCATTGATTTATATCGATAATATTAATTCAATGAAAAATAGCACCAGATTAGGCAGATCACTTTCAAATCATGAGCTGACTAGCTATACCGGATAAAATAAAGATGAGATGAAGACAAGAGAAGCAGCCACCTGTTTAACAGATGGCTGAGAAAATATTATGCGCGATCCACCGGGAAGGCGATCACATCACTGATCTGCTCTGCACCCAGTGCGAGCATAATCAGCCGGTCAATACCCAGCGCCACACCGGCACATTCCGGGAATCCGTGCTCAAGTGCTGCCAGCAGATTTTCATCAATCGGCTGTTCCGGCAGACCCATACTTGCCCGTTTGCGGTTATCCCGCTCAAAGCGCTGACGCTGCTCTGCGGCATCAGTCAGTTCACGGAAGCCGTTTGCCAGCTCAACCCCTTTGTAATATACCTCAAAGCGTTCTGCCACACGGTGGTCTTCAGAACTGATCTCCGCCAGTGAAGCCTGGCTTGCCGGAAAATGATAAATAAAGGTCGGTTTTTCCAGCCCGATATGCGGCTCCACACCCACCATAAACAGCAACTGCAAAATGGTATCGCGATCTTCCTCGGTATCAGCAATATTGCTGACATCCAGTTTGGCCGCAACTTCACGCAGTTTATCTTTCTCGGCGGTCAGCGGATCGATATCCAGATAACGCAGGAAAGCCTGCTGGTAGGATAACGATTCTGCACTTTCACACTCTAAGGTTTGCTGTAATAAATCATCAACCTCATTTATCAGACGGTACATATCATAATGAGGGCGATACCATTCGAGCATGGTGAACTCCGGATTATGATAGCGTCCGGCTTCCTCATTACGATAGCTGCGGCCCATCTGATAAATGGGCCCGCTGCCCGCTGCCAGCAACCGTTTCATGTGATACTCCGGGCTGGTCATCAGATAAAGCGTTATTCCCTGTGCGGCACCGGGGCCGGTAAACTGAGTTTCAAAGGCGCGCAGATGGACATCGGTGACGGTCGCCTGACTCATGGTCGGCGTTTCGACTTCTAATACACCTCTGTCTGCAAAAAAATGTCTGATTTCATTAACAATTTTTGCACGTTTTAATAGATTGGCTATCGGGGCAGTCGGCTGCCAGCCCGCAATATCACTCATGCCGTAAGAACTCCGAATAAAAATAAAGGGTGCAGTTTACCCGCAACCTCTGATGGTGACAAACAGATATGCAGAACATGCTACGTGTAAAACCCGGCTCTGAACAGGCGTATTGTGCGGCGGCGGGGCGCGGCAGCACCCCGGGCTGGTATCATCAGCCGATTAAGGCCGGCGGGACATGTTCCCCCGGATAACTGCCGAGCACCTTCACCGAACGGGCGATTGCTTCTAACGCTTTGAGCGCCTGCTGCATCGGTACTGAACGCAGATTGGCATGCACATCAATATAAAACATCTCTTCCCACGGCGTGCCGTGAATAGGGCGGGATTCCAGTTTACTCATCACAATGTCATGCTCTTTCAGGATAATCAGGGCATCGACCAGCGCCCCGGCCTGTTGTCCGGTCGCCATCAGCAGCGTGGTTTTCGCCGGTACCTGCTCTGACACATCAATCGGCTGGCGGGCTATGACAATAAACCGCGTCATATTGGTCTGCTGATTGGCAAGATTCTGTGCAACCACCTGTAAGCCGTACAGCGCGCCGCCGGCCTCGCTGCCGAGGGCGGCAACATCCTTCCGGTTGAGGGAGGCGACTTTTTCCATCGCCGCAGCGGTGCTTTCGCAGTATTCAATTTTGTGGTCCGGGAACTGGCTGAGATACTGGCTGCACTGTTCAAACGGCTGCGGGTGACTGTAAAGCGTGGTGATCCCGGCAAGATCCGCACCCGGAATGGCCAGCAGACAGTGATTCACCGGCAGGCGTAATTCGCCGACAATGGAAAGCGGAGTGGTCTGCAGCAAATCATAGACATCATTGATGGCGCCGGAACTGGTATTTTCCAGCGGCAGCATCCCGTAATCCGCCTGACCGTTTTCAACCAGCTCAAAAATATCGCGGAATTTACGGCAGCTGAACTCGGTCATATGATCGAAATGACGGGCGGAATACTGGCGGGCAGCCACATGTGAATAAGAGCCTCTCGGGCCGAGGAAGGCTATCCGCGCACTGTTATCCGGTGTCTGGTTCAGGTGCTTTTGTAAAATCGCCTGCTGGGTCAGGACCGAATCCTCAATAATCAGCTGGAACAGGCGGGTGATATAAAACCCGTCCAGCCCGTGTGGTTTGCCTTTGTTTATCAATACATCCAGCAGTTCACGCTCGCGGTTCTTATCGCGGACAGGGCGGTTATCCTGCAGTTTGGTCTGTGCGACAGCCACGGCCAGTTTGCGTCGCTTTGCCAGTAAATCCAGTAATTGTGCATCCAGCTGGCTGATTTGTTCCCGTATAGCTAAAAGATCGTTCATATGTTGTCCTCAGACCCTGTTTCCCGGCGATAAAAAAAGCCTCCGCGGCGGGAGGCTTTTCTGTGCGTCTTCGTTTTCTTTCTCACACGACAAAAAGCCTCATTAACAGAAGCGAAAAAAGAAAAAGAAGAAGCGGATACGGGAATACATGGTCAGTGTGTTGTCCGTTGTGTCATCAGATAATAGTTAATAGACCTGATGCAACCGGTTGTGTCAACCAAAAAAAACGCGCCCTGAGGGCGCGCAGAGACAAAACTCAATTTATTATATTTTTTATTCTGCGGATTCTTCATCAGACACAAGGTTGGCTTCTTTAACACTGTTATCCGCGCGGCGCGCTTCACCTTTGTGCTGTGCTTTATTCAGCTGCCGTTCCAGTTTCGCCAGTAATTCATTGATGGCGGCATACATATCTGCGTGTTTGGCGCTGGCAACTAAATTTCCATTCGGTGTGCTGATGGTGGCATCAACCACAAATCCCTGCGGATCTTTCGCGAGGATAATGTGCGGGTTAATTAAAGGAACCTGCCACTTACTCAGCTTATCGAGACGGTTTTCAACATGTTCCCGGATTGCCGGGGTGATCTCCATTTGCTTACTGGTGATATTCACATTCATAGTGACCTCTCTTTGTTACATCCGTCTTGTTGATGTTCAGAATACGTGGATGGTGACAAGAAAAAATTGATCGCCGTCACTAATATTTTTTAGTTTTTTCAAAAGGTTATATTTTTGTGACCCGGATTGAGAATACAGAGGATACAACTTGCGGGAAAGGACTGAATCGTGCATTATCGATAAGTTGGCTGACCGCATATTCTCAGAGACGAGAAGGCTGTCGGCCATTTTTTATGCAGTAACACAGTGATAAGACAATAAAAAAGCCATCCGGAGATGGCCTTTTCAATCAGACAGGTAAAACGGAACTCAGTTGCGCGGGTTAGCGGCAATCAGTTTTGCCACTTTTCCGGCTTCCGCCGTTAATCCCAGTTCATTATAGGCATTTTCCATCAGCGGCAGCGCCTGACGTGTCGCCAGTGTGTCCGGATAATCACGCAGCATTAATTCAACACGATTAATCACCGCGACATATGCCCCGCGTTTCGTGTAGAATTTCGCAACGGCCAGTTCAAAGGCCGCAAGGCGATCTTTGAGGAACACCAGACGTTTTGCGGAGTCTGTCGCATAGATACTGGTCGGATAATAACGCAGTAACTGGCTGAAATCCTGGAATGCCACACGGGCGTTCTGCGGGTCACGGTCCGCACGATCGATACCAAAGAAACTCTGCAGCATGTTATCATCGAGCGCCTGAGCGGTCAGGCCGCGCATGTACAGAACATAATCGATGTTCGGATGTGTCGGGTTCAGACGCATGAAACGGTCGATAGAGGCCAGTGCCATCTGTAAATCACCTGCTTTATAGTAGGCGTAAATCAGATCCAGCTGAACCTGCTGTGAATACGGGCCGAAAGGAAAACGGTTATCGAGGGTCTCAAGCTGCGTGATGGCCCCTTTATAGTTACCGTCCTGTAATTTTTCCTGGCCGACAGTGTACAGCTCTGACGGTGAGGCATCCGGGAGAATTTCCTTGTTTCCGGAACAGCCGGACAACATGAGGCTTAGCGTGGCGGCGGCCACGAGATATTTCATACGTATCATCACGTGTTGATTATCCTCTGAATATTTTTTAGGGAGCACTCCGTACAGCTCCCGCTGGCGATCACGATACAATACCACATAGTTTAAATGAAACGGTGTTGCCGTTCAAAATATAACTTTCTGATACAGAGACAAACATGGCTCAAGAAATACAACTTACCGCAACTATTAATGAATCACAGCTCGGTCAGCGTTTAGATCAGGCTTTGGCGGAATTGTTCCCTGATTATTCACGATCACGTATAAAAGAGTGGATCTTAGATGACAGGGTTCAGGTTAACGGCCGTCTTGTCAACAAACCAAAAGAAAAAATGCTGGGCGGGGAACAGATCAGTATTGATGCACTGATTGACGAAGACATGCGGTTTGAACCGCAAAACCTACCGCTCAATATCGTTTATGAAGATGATGATATCCTGGTGATTAATAAACCGCGTGATTTTGTGGTACACCCCGGAGCAGGGAATCCGGACGGCACTGTCCTGAACGCACTGCTGTATCATTATCCGGATATTGCCGATGTGCCGCGTGCAGGTATCGTTCACCGCCTGGACAAAGATACCACCGGTCTGATGGTGGTGGCGAAAACCGTTCCGGCTCAGACCCGGCTGGTGGAATCACTGCAACTGCGCGAAATCACCCGTGAATATGAAGCGGTAGCCAATGGTCGTATGACAGCGGGCGGCAAAGTGGAAGAGCCGATTTCCCGTCATCCGACCAAACGTACTCATATGGCCGTTAACCCGATGGGTAAACCGGCGGTGACGCATTACCGTGTGATGGAGCATTTCCGTGCTCACACCCGTCTGCGTCTGCGTCTGGAAACCGGCCGTACTCACCAGATCCGTGTACATATGGCACATATCAATCATCCGCTGATGGGTGACCAGCTCTATGGTGGCCGTCCGCGTCCGCTGAAAGGGGCAAGTGATGAATTCCGTGATGCACTGCGGGAATTTGACCGTCAGGCACTGCACGCCACCATGCTGCGTCTTTATCATCCGATCTCCGGCATTCAGATGGAGTGGCACGCGCCGATTCCGGATGATATGGTGAAACTGATTGAAGTTCTCAAAGCTGATGCACAAGCGCATCAGGACGATATGGACTGGTAAGGAGTCACCATGACCGCACTGATTACCCCGCAATGGCCGCTGCCCGCAGGCGTGAGAGCCTGCAGTTCATTACGTACAGGCGGTGTCAGTCAGCCGCCGTTTGACAGCCTCAATCTGGGGCTGCACACCGGTGATGACCCGGAGGATGTCGCCCGCAACCGGGCGATTCTGGCAGAGGCTGCCGGGTTCCCGGATACACCGCTGTGGCTGAATCAGGTACACGGAACGGATGTTGCCATTCTGGATGACAACACACCGCGCGGTCCGCAGGCCGATGCGGCGTATACCCGCACGCCGGGGAAAGTTTGTGCGATCATGACAGCGGATTGTCTGCCGGTACTGTTCTGTTCCCGTGACGGGCGTGAAGTGGCCGGTGCTCACGCCGGCTGGCGCAGTTTATGCGGCGGCGTGCTGGAAAATACTGTGTCCTGCTTTACAGCTGCACCATCAGATATTATCGCCTGGCTGGGGCCGGCTATCGGCCCGCAGAAATTTGAGGTCGGTGCGGAAGTGCGGGAGGCGTTTATGGCGCACGCCGCAGAAGCGGCTTCGGCATTTATTCCGTATGGTGATAAATATCTGGCGGATATTTATCAGCTGGCCCGTCAGCGTCTGGCTGCTGCCGGTGTGACCGCAGTTGCAGGCGGCACCGAATGCACAGTGACTGACGTTGCCCGCTTCTTTTCTTACCGCCGTGATGCCCGGACCGGGCGCATGGCGTCATTTATCTGGATCAACCCTCAGCAAAAGCCATAACCTTCAGGATTACGCATAATATTTAATATTTTTTCAAAATCCGGCTTGAATATTTGACAAAAGTCCTCATTTAGTACTTAGCTAAAATTCAAAGCCATTTTTTTGGAGGTGTTATGCGTTTGGATCGTTTCACGAATAAATTCCAGCAAGCGCTCGCCGACGCCCAGTCTCTTGCAGTCGGGCACAGCAATCAATTTATTGAACCCGTGCATTTACTGTCTGCATTTCTGCATCAGGAAGGCGGGTCGGTGCGTCCGTTACTGGCATCCGCCGGGGCGGATATCGCGCAGCTTAATCAGAAGATTGATGACACCATCAGTCGTTTACCGCAGGTGGAAGGTTCCGCCGGGGATGTGCAACCCTCACAGGATCTAATCCGTCACCTGAATATATGTGACCAGATTGCACAAAAACAAAATGATGCTTATATCGCATCCGAAATTTTTGTTCTGGCTGTATTAGAGAGCAACAGCTCATTAGCCGATGTATTAAAAGCAGCCGGGATCAATAAACAAACACTTAAGAAGGCTATAGACACTATGCGTGGTGGTGAAAATGTGAATGACCAGGGCGCGGAAGATCAACGCCAGGCCCTGAAGAAATATACGATTGATTTAACCGAGCGCGCCGAATCCGGCAAACTTGACCCGGTTATCGGCCGTGATGAAGAGATCCGCCGGACTATCCAGGTTTTACAGCGCAGAACCAAAAATAACCCGGTACTGATCGGGGAACCCGGGGTGGGTAAAACCGCCATCGTGGAAGGACTGGCGCAGCGTATCGTCAACGGCGAAGTGCCGGAAGGACTGAAAAACAAACGTGTGCTGTCGCTGGATTTGGGTGCATTACTGGCCGGTGCCAAATACCGCGGTGATTTCGAAGAGCGTCTGAAAGCTGTTCTGAATGAATTATCCAAAGAAGAAGGCAGTGTCATCCTCTTTATTGATGAGCTGCATACCATGGTCGGCGCAGGTAAAGCCGATGGCGCAATGGACGCCGGGAACATGCTGAAACCGGCACTGGCCCGTGGTGAACTGCACTGTGTGGGCGCAACCACGCTGGATGAGTACCGTCAGTATATAGAGAAAGATGCGGCATTAGAGCGCCGTTTCCAGAAAGTCTATGTGGCTGAGCCGACTGTGGAAGACACCATTGCGATTCTGCGTGGTCTGAAAGAGCGTTATGAGCTGCACCACCATGTGCAGATAACTGACCCGGCGATTGTCGCTGCGGCAACATTATCACACCGCTATATCACGGATCGTATGTTACCGGATAAAGCGATTGACCTGATTGATGAAGCGGGGGCAAGTCTGCGTATGCAGATGGATTCCAAACCGGAATCTCTCGACAGACTGGATCGCCGTATCATTCAGCTAAAACTGGAGCAGCAGGCACTGAAAAAAGAGTCTGATGATGCCAGTAAAAAACGGCTCGATATGCTGGAACAGGAATTAACCGAGAAAGAGCGCGAGTATGCGTCTCTGGAAGAAGAGTGGAAAGCGGAGAAAGCAACGCTGTCCGGCACCCAGCACATCAAAGCAGAACTGGAGCAGGCGAAAACCGCACTGGAACAGGCACGCCGTACCGGTGATCTGACCAAAATGTCAGAATTGCAGTACGGTAAAATTCCGGAGCTGGAAAAACAGCTGGCGGCAGCGAATGCGGCAGAAGATAAAGATATGAAGCTGCTGCGTAATAAAGTGACTGATGTGGAAATCGCTGAAATCCTGGCGCGCTGGACCGGGATTCCGGTATCCCGCATGCTGGAAGGTGAGCGTGAAAAACTGCTGCGTATGGAGCAGGTAATGCACAGTCGTGTGATCGGCCAGGATGAAGCGGTCGATGCAGTTGCTAATGCTATCCGCCGCAGCCGTGCCGGGTTATCTGACCCGAACCGTCCGATTGGTTCGTTCCTGTTCCTCGGGCCGACCGGGGTGGGTAAAACCGAGCTGTGTAAAGCACTGGCTGACTTCCTGTTCGACAGCGATGACGCGATGGTACGTATCGATATGTCCGAGTTTATGGAAAAACATTCCGTGGCACGGCTCATCGGGGCACCTCCGGGATATGTCGGGTATGAAGAGGGCGGTTATCTGACCGAAGCGGTCCGCCGTCGTCCTTATTCTGTCATTCTGCTGGATGAAGTGGAAAAAGCGCATCCGGATGTCTTCAACATTTTATTACAGGTGCTGGATGACGGACGGCTGACTGACGGACAGGGCCGCACCGTGGACTTCCGTAACACGGTCGTGATTATGACCTCTAACCTCGGTTCTGACCGGATTCAGGAGCACTTTGGTGAACTGAACTACGATGCAATGAAAGGCGCGGTGATGGAAGTGGTTTCTCATCACTTCAGACCGGAATTCATCAACCGTATTGATGAAGTGGTGGTATTCCATCCGCTGGCGAAAGAGCAGATCCACGCAATTGCGAAAATTCAGCTCAAACGTCTGTACAAACGTCTGGAAGAGCACGGCTATCAGGTCACGATTACTGACAGTGCGCTGGATAAACTTGCGGAAGCCGGATTCGACCCGGTATTCGGGGCGCGTCCGCTGAAACGGGCTATTCAGCAGGAGATCGAAAACCCGATGGCGCAGGCAATGCTGTCCGGTAAATTGATTCCGGGCAAAATGATCACCCTGGATTTAACTGATGGTGTGATCACCGCAAAACAGTAATAACAGAAGAAAGCAAAACAGAGGGGCGCGAAAGCGCCCCTTTTTTGTGCATTATGCACAGGAAATCAGCGATATCTTGTGTGTCTGCCCGGTTTTTGAGCAAACAGAAAAAATATTGAAATAAACACTTGCGTGATCTCAGCGAGTGTCTATAATGCGCCACCACTGACACGGAACAACGCGATAACACGCGGTTCCGGCAGAAAGAGAAAAAGCGAAAAGTTGAAAAACAACGCTTGACTCGAAGGGGCTGGAAACGTAATATACGCAGCCT
>NZ_AYMP01000026.1 GCF_000633515.1 Morganella morganii H1r
CTCTCAGCGCCGCAGCGGGTCATCAGAACGGATTAACCGATGTGTTCATACAGGATGGTAAATCCGATCAGGATCAGCACAATCCCGCCGATAATTTCTGCCCGTTTGCCCAGCAGCGGGCCGATATAACGCCCGAGGATCATTCCGGTGGTGGCCATAATCATGGTCATCAGCCCGATGGTCATGGCGGTATGGACAATATTAACTTCCAGGAAGGCAAGGCCGACACCAATTGCCATGGCATCCAGACTGGTGGCAACGGCGGTGGTGGCGAGATGTAATGCACTGTGGCGCTGCGGTTTTTCATGGCGCTGGCAGCAGTCATCACCGGCGGTGACACTGTTGTAAATCATGCGGGCACCGAGAATAAACAGCAGTGCGAAGGCAATCCAGTGATCCCATTCCATTACATAGCGGCTGGCGTAAATACCGATAACCCAGCCGATAAGCGGAGTCAGAGCCTCAATCACACCAAAGATAAAACCGGTGCGCAGTGCTTCACGTAAAGGTGGTTTGTGCAGGGTAGCGCCTTTGCAGACAGCAACGGCGAAGGCATCCATAGACAGGGCCAGGGCAAGGACGAGGGTGGCGTAAAAACTCATAAACTCAGTCTCGGTCGGGTAGCTTATCCATATACACACAATCCAACCCCGACCTCCGGTGAACTGCGTGTCTATGGTCTTGCCAACCGAAACGGCATCCGCACCATGCTGATATAATATCACGCAAGTATGTTGACACGGATTTTCTGTTATTTCTCTGAGAGGTTAATAACAGAACAGGCTACTCCCCAATGACGTGACCGGAAAGATATCACAGAAAATAAAAAAGGCAAGAATATATATTTTAATTTTAAAAGATGCTAATGAGAATGATTTTCATTACATGGGATTTTAATAAGATAATAAAGACTAATATCATTATTAGTCTTTATTTCTGTAGGGGGATAAAAAGGAGGGATTATTATTTATTGTTAATCATGAAATTATAAATCTTTTGTAAATCATCAAGATGAGTTACTTTTATGTAAATTTTGCGATTTTCCAAACCCACAAGAAGAATGCCGTCTTCGGATAAATTCATGGTTTTAATTCGATCATATTTAATATATGCATTGGCGTAAAAAAATCCGGCCTGTTTAAAATATAACTTCGGTGAACGAATAAAAGCCAGATAAATGGCAATGATAATACAGCCGGAAAGTAAATAGGTTGTTAACGGACTGCCGTGCCCGGTTATATTATTATAAATAACAATACCGATAAGAAGGATAAAGATCACGGCATCCGCACGGTGATTACGGCGCAGTTTTATCCGCAGCTGTGTTTTGCCTTTCAGTGTGTTAACAATAAATTCGTCGTAGACGGCAAACAGCAGCATCAGCACAATCACAGCCAGCAGAACAATATCATTTACACTCATTGTGGTTCTTTTCCCCTGAAGTGAAACAGAAAACGGGAGGCGAGCCTCCCGTTTAAACTACCATACTCTTTCTGAAAATACGTGTTCGTCAGAACGTGTTTTTTTTACCGGTTACAATCCGAGGAAACCAAAGACATAGCCCGCAATACCCAGTATAAAGAAGCCGATGATAATCAGCAGGGCATTTACTTTATGACGCAGCAGCCACATACAGCCGAATGTCAGCAGCAGCGGCATCAGGCCCGGCATCAGCTGGTTGAGGATGGTCTGGACCGTGGTGATTTCCATCTCGCCGGTGGTCGGGTTTTTAATTTCCGACACCACCAGCGGGATATTCACTTTCGTCCATTTGTTCACCAGTGCCCCCATGACAAACAGGCCGAGGATTGACGCCCCCTCGGTCAGTTTCTGCAGGAAGCCGCCGCCCATATCCTGAACAATATCCAGGCCTTTTTTGTAGCCGTAAGCCACGCCGTAGTAACGGGTTGCCAAGCGGACCAGGTTAAACAGGAAGAAGAACAGTAACGGCCCGAGCAGGCTGCCGGTCATGGCAATCCCCGCACCGAGGGCGGCAAAGACCGGACGCACGGTACCCCAGAAAATCGGGTCACCGACACCGGCCAGCGGCCCCATCAGACCGACTTTGATACCGTTGATGGCACCATCGTCGATAGCCGCACCGTTAGCGCGCTGTTCTTCCATCGCACAGGTCACACCGAGGATAGGTGCAGCCATATACGGGTGGGTGTTAAAGAACTCCATATGGCGTTTGATAGCCTGTCTGCGTTCTTCATTATTTTCCGGATAAAGACGGCGGATCACCGGTACCATGGAGAAGGCGTAGCCCATTGCCTGCATACGTTCAAAGTTCCATGAACCCTGAAACAGGTTTGAGCGGATGAAGACACCCCGGATGTCGCTCTTTCTTAACTGTTTTCTGCCGGTTACGTTGCTTGTAGTATCAACCATGTTGCTCACCTTCTTAGTCTAACTCGTTATCCAGGTCGTTTTTGCTGCCGGCAGCGACAACGACTTCCGATTTGTTGTATTTCGGACTGAGCTGGATATACAGCACAGCCATCACCGCCCCGATCACACCCAGCGCAACCAGGTTGAACTCAGTAAATGCGGCGGTAACGAAACCCAGATAGAAGAATGGCATCAGGTAACCGGCACGCATCATGTTGATAACCATGGCGTAACCGACCACAACAATCATGCCGCCGGCGATATTCAGGCCGCTGGTGACCCAGACCGGAATCGAGTCAAGCATTTCACGGACAATATCTGTCCCGACAGACACGGCCACGATAACTGCCGGAATCGCGATACGCATTGCCTGTAACAGCAGAGCTCCGACGTGGATCATCCCCAGAGCGGTGAGGTTCCCCTTGTCAGCCGCACGGTCACCCCAGTGCTGGAAGGCCACGGTGATGGTACGGACGATGATAGTCAGCACCTGACCGGCGGCTGCCAGCGGAATAGCCAGCGCGATACCGGCACCGATATTCTGACCCCCGGCGATAACCAGGATGGTGGAAATGATGGATGCCAGCGCTGCATCCGGTGCCACTGCCGCACCGATGTTCATCCAGCCGAGTGCGATCATTTCCAGCGTACCGCCGATCATGATCCCGGTTTTCATGTCACCCAGTACGATCCCCATCAGCGTACAGGCGACCAGAGGGCGGTGGAACTGGAATTCATCGAGGATTGACCCCATACCCGCGATACAGGCAACGATGAAGACCAGGACGATTTGTACAACGGAAAGTTCCATTGTGTTTCTCCTTTAACCAGTCATTTTGCAGACAACAAATTTTGTATTGAGTAATGGGTCAAATTAACTTTCAGCTTTGCTGATTAAATCCATCATTTTTATTTTTGAATCGGTGGAGACTTTGCGGACTTCCAGTTCGATGTTGCGGTCATTCAGCGCTTTGAATGCCACGATATCTTTTTCATCGATAGAAACCGCGTTGTTAACCTGTTTTTTACCTTCGTGGAAGGCCATCCCGCCGATGTTGACTGATTTGATCTCCACGCCGTCTTCCACCAGACGCAGAACGTCCGCCGGGTTGGTGAACAGGAGCATGCAGCGGTCATTGGCGTATTTCGGGTTATTCCAGACACGCACCATTTTCGCCACATCCACCACGTGCGCGGTTACACCCGGAGGAGCAACCTGCTTGAGCAGTGTTGAGCGGACGGTATCGTTGGCAACTTCGTCACTGACGACAATAATGCGTTTGACGTTGGTTTCTTTGGTCCAGCGGGTGGCGACCTGGCCGTGGATCAGACGGTCATCGATACGGGCGAGGGCGATAGTCATGTGTCCGCCCGGGCCTGCCGGTGCCGCCGGCTGTGCGGCCGGTTTAGGTGCAGGAGCCGCTTTTGGTGCCGGTTCGTCCTGTGCTTTCAGGGCGCGGATCCCTTCACGGCCGGTTTCCAGCGCTACCGCAACCAGTTCCTGCAATGACGGATTATCATCACGGCACATAAAGGTTTCGACCAGCATCGGTACGTTAACGCCTGTGACTATCTCATAATTGCTGTTGCCGCCTGCGCTCTGATCCTGCTCAGTTACGATGCGGTTTGCTGCGTTGAACGGGCTGCCGCCCCAGGTATCAACGAGGAATAATACCCCGTCAGCGGTTGATAAACCGGGCAGCTTCTCATTGTACTTCGCATATAGTGTATCGGCATTTTCCCCCGGTACGAAATCGATGAAGGAGACGTTCTCCTGTTCACCGATCAGCATTTCCGTTGTGCGCAGTAACTGCTCAGCGGCTTTGCCGTGGGTGCCAATCATAATGGCTATACTCACCTCTGTTCCCCCTTAACATCAGTCAGGATGGTTCTTGTGTATTACACAGAATCTTTTATGGGTCAGAAAAAAACCGTAAGACTCCGGTGTAAAGATAGTCTCAGGCCCGTGTTACCGCTAATTATTTATGTTTAAACAGCGATAATTAATTTCGGGGCACTAATTAAATGAGAGGGTAACATTCTATGAAGGTAAAAAAACTTGCTTTCTGTCAGAAAACAACAAAACAGAAACATTGAAGACGTAATTATAGTTAATTATTGCGTTGAATATATTATTTGTCAGAGTGATAGGGTGTTTTTTGTTTATTTGGTAGTGTGATATATCGTGGTGCTTTACATGTTGTTAGCATCTTTATCTGAAAATGGCACAATCAGATTAAAAAATGACCAGTGCTGATGCGCTTCAGGTAAAAAATATCCCTGCAATGTTGCAGGGATATTAATGTTATCGAATTATGTTTTGCGAGTTAACTCACAAAATCAGTCGCACTGAACCTTGATTGCAAGACCGCCGCGTGATGTTTCACGGTATTTGGCGTTCATGTCTTTCCCGGTTTCATACATGGTTTCGATGACTTTATCGAGAGAAACGCGCGGTGCGCTGGTACGGCGCATGGCCATACGGGCGGCGTTGATCGCTTTTACAGAAGCAATGGCGTTACGCTCGATGCACGGCACCTGAACCTGACCGGCAACCGGGTCACAGGTTAAGCCCAGGTTGTGTTCCATGCCGATTTCAGCGGCCACACAGACCTGGTCCGGGCTGCCGCCGAGGATTTCAGTCAGACCGGCAGCTGCCATTGAGCAGGCCACACCGACTTCGCCCTGACAGCCGACTTCCGCACCGGAGATAGAGGCGTTCATCTTGTACAGAATGCCGATCGCGCCGCAGGCGAGGAAGTAGCGGAGATAGGTATCCGGGGTGACTTTCTCGATGCAGTGATCATAATACGCCAGTACCGCAGGGACGATACCGCAGGCACCGTTTGTCGGTGCGGTGACCACACGGCCGCCCGCAGCGTTTTCTTCGTTGACTGCCAGGGCAAACATGTTGACCAGGTCAACCACGTTCATCGGATCTTTGGAGAGTTTACCGGCAGAGTTGATCAGGCGGTTCAGCGCCGCGGCACGGCGCGGGACACGCAGCGGCCCCGGCAGAATGCCTTCGGTTTCCAGGCCGTGAGCGATACAGTCAGTCATGGTTTTGTAGACATCGGCGAAATAGGCGTCGATCTCTTCACGGCTGTGCATATCGAGTTCATTTTTCAGCATCAGCGAGGAGATGGAAAGCCCGGTCTGATGGCAGTGATTCAGCAGTTCTTCGGCTGAGGCATACGGATAGGACACCGGGGTTTCGTTGGCGTTATCCTGACCGAAATGCTCGGCATCGACGATAAACCCGCCGCCGATGGAGTAATAGGTTTTGGTGTATAACTCTTCATCACCGGCAAAGGCGGTGATGCTCATGCCGTTTTCGTGCAGCGGCAGGTTACCGGTGTGGAAATTCATACCGCCTTCACGCGGGAAATCCGCGGTCTGCTGACCATTGGCCAGTGACAGACGCTCAGTCTCTTCCACGTTGCGGATAAAACCGTCAATGGCATCGATATCCACGGTTGCCGGTAAGTTACCGGCCAGGCCCATAATGATGGCGATATCGGTATGGTGACCTTTCCCGGTTAAGGAGAGTGATCCGTAGACATCAACAGAAACGCGGGTCACACGGGAAATCAGACCTTTCTCAACCAACTCATCAGCAAACTGCTTCCCGGCTTTCATCGGCCCTACGGTGTGGGAACTGGAAGGACCAATACCCACTTTAAACATGTCAAAAACGCTAATCACGTCAGACTCCTTAAAAAAAACAATGTAATAGTGATTTATCGTAAAGCGCGTTACTTTACTGTTATTTGCTCACACGGATAAAGTAGTTTATCGCATTTTTCACTGCGTAACAGCGATTTCAGATAAAATTCAGGCATATCTGATGAAAAAAAACAGGGGGAAATAGGGCAGAAGTGTGAAATTGGTTACAAATCAATCATTTTTCACTTGCGTTGCGAGGCGATATAAAATACCCGCTGTTAATCCCCAAATCATCCGTCCTTCATATAAGTAAAAATAGAGACGGCGTTCAACAGTATTGCGGGTCATATCAATGTAGCGGTAGCGGCTCAGATCAAGGGCAGCATCCAGCGGCAGCTCAAAGATATCCGCCACTTCCTGCGGGTTACCCGCCAGCGGCAGAGACGGCGGGATGATCCCGACGACCGGGGTGACCCGTAAACCGGTCACACTGTCCACCGGAGCCATTTGTCCCAGCACCTGCACGGCCTGCGGCGGAATACCGACTTCCTCACGGGCTTCGCGCAGTGCGGTGACAACAGGGGAAATCTCGCCCGGGTCAGCCGCACCGCCCGGCAGGGCAATCTGTCCCGGATAGGAGCGCAGTGACGCTGCCCGTTGTGTCAGCAGGATCCCGGGCCGGGCTTTATTGGTGATAGGCAGCAGAACCGCCGCCCGGCGATCACGCTCACCGGTAATGTCTGCTTCGGAAGGGCGGGTTAACTGAAACCGGGGAATAAAGCGCTCAAGCTGAGTCATTTTTTTTCTCCGGCAGAACCGTCAGAATGCGGCCCAGTTTATCAAATGTTTCCTGATATTCGTCTGCGGCGCGGCTGTCTGCGACGATCCCGCCACCCGCCCGGCAATAGAGGTAATTATTTTCCGCAATCAGTGTCCGGATTGCGATATTGGTGTCCATGGTGCCGCAGGCACTGATATAGCCGGCAGAACCGCAATAGGCGTGGCGGCGGACAGGCTCGAGCTCTTCAATGATTTCCATTGCGCGGATTTTCGGGGCGCCGGTAATGGAGCCGCCGGGGAAACAGGCGCGCAGCAACTGTGCCGCCCGGCATGCGGCCGGTAACTGTGCGGTAATGGTGCTGACCAGATGCCAGACCGCCGGGAACGGCTCGACCGCAAACAGTGACGGCACACTGACCGAGCCGGGTAGTGCCACCCGGCCGATATCATTGCGCATCAGATCCACAATCATCAGGTTTTCCGAGCGATCTTTCTCTGACGCCGCCAGCGCCTGTTTTTCAGCATCGTCGGCCTGAAGGTCATCCAAATGACGCGGACGGGTACCTTTGATAGGCCGGGTTTCTGCGCTGCCGTTTTTCAGCCACAGGAAACGTTCCGGCGAAACAGACAAAATAGCGGCCTCCGGCAGACGGATAAACGCGGAAAATGGCGCTTTGTTTTCGTCATTCAGCCGCAGAAACGCCTGCCATTCATCCCCTTCATACGGGGCGGAAAATCCCTGGGACAGATTGACCTGATAACAGTCACCGGCCTGCAGATAGTCATGAATACGGGCAATTTTTTCGTGGTATTCCGCTTCGGTAATATCGGACTGCCAGCGGCCGGTCAGGGCGAAAGGGCGGCTGTCCGGTGCTTTCTGACTCTCCAGCCAGTGCAGACGCGCGGCCGGATCAGTATAGGTGAGTAATGTGGCGCAGCGGCGCCGGTGGTCAACGATCACCGCCCAGTCGTAAATGCCGGTGGCCATATCCGGCACAGACAGCTCATTACGTGCCAGTGACGGCAGGGATTCAGTGCGTCGTCCGAGATCATATCCCCATAATCCCATCGCGCCGCCCGCAAACGGATAGTCATCGTGCGGTTGCGGATCCAGCCCGCACTGTGCCAGCGCCGCATCCAGTAACTGAAACGGGTCATCATTTTGACGGACGCGCTGCCCCCGGCTATCTTCAGTTATGGTCTCATCGCCTCTGGTGGTCAGTGTCATCAGGGGATCGGCGGTCAGAATATCAAAACGGTTATGCTGGTGCTGAGCACTGCCGGAGTGCAGCAGCATGGCCCACGGCTGATGCGACAGCGGGGCAAACAGGGTCAGGGCGAGACCGGGATGATAGTCAAGCGGTGTCAGTACAGGTACGGAATGTGATGTCATAGTTAAATCTGTCAGTAATCTGTGTCCGGAAACGGCCGGTTATCTTATCGGAAAACAGGCGGATGCGTCCCGCCATCTTTATGAGTATAATGTGTTTTTTACTGAAATGTTATAGAAGGTGATTATGTTTACCGGAATGCCCGCGTTAAGTCATGAAGAACAGCAGGCCGCTGTTGAGCGGATCCACACCCTGATGCAGGAAGGGATGAGCAGTGGTGAGGCTATCGCACAGGTCGCGGCGGAGTTACGCGAACGGCATCACGGCGGTGAGCAGATCCGCGCGCTGTTTGATGAGGAAGATGACGACAGCGAAGAATAGAAACAAATATTTAACAAGTGTCACAATTTCCTGATAATAAATATGTTACTTTGCAGCAATAAGCATTAAGTGAAATTTAATTAAGCGCTATTGTATAAAAATGACATTTAGTCTCTTTCGGGATTAAAACAGGAGGTTTTATGAAGGCAATGAATCTGTTCACCCGTACCGGACTGGCAGGTGCAGGTATTCTGCTGGCATTCACCGTCAGCGCACAGGCTCCGGCCACGGCGGAAGTCAAAAATGAGCGTATGGTGACTTTCCCGGCGTGTGAATCGCTGAACAAAGATCAGATAGCGGCACAGGTAAAATATGACTTTGTGCAGAGCCGTTACCCGCGCTGGCAGGATGACAAAGCGCTGCTGGGCAGCAAACCTGTTGCCTGGGTGAATGTGGCGGAAGTGACTGAGAAAGATGGTAATTACAGTGTACCGCTGGTTGTGCGCGGCTCGAAAAAACAGGTCAGTTACACCGTGGATATCAATTGTGCGGCGAAGACCATGACCTACAGTCTGCCGCAGTAATGACACTCGGTTAAACGGTAAAAAGGCGTGCAGCAGCACGCCTTTTCTGTATTCAGCGTTTGGCGTTCGGCTCATACGGCAGGCGGGATAATCCGGCACTGCGCTGACGGTAAAACACCAGACGTTCGGCAAAATAGGCGCGCAGGGATTCCGGCAGAGTCTGCTGCACCTGCTCGGCAATTACCGGCATATTATAGCGCTCTTTAAACGCGACACCGGATGCGGCTAAATCCGCATTGATTTTATCCATCTCTTCCTGGCTGAGTTCGGCAAGATTATAACCCACGATATGCTCCTGTAACGGCTGACGGCCTTAACTTAACTGAGCTGCCGCCTGACTGCAAGCCCGGATTGACAGGCATTCAGCCTCCTCATAAAGAGAATACGATTAATTCTGATTACCTTTACAAAATCATTTTGTTTTCAATATGTTGTGAATTTATTAAATAGCACTTTTCTTCCCGGCAGGAGTGTGCATAATGACCGCAGATGATGAAATAAACGACTGCACAGGAGCCTGTATATGTTAAAGCCGGATATGGTTGACCAACTGAATGCCCAGCTGAATCTCGAATTTTATTCCTCAAATTTATATTTACAGATGAGCGCATGGTGTGCTGATAAAGGCTACGAAGGTGCTGCCGCATTTTTAAAAGCACATGCTGCGGAAGAAATGGAGCATATGCAGCGCCTGTTTAATTATCTCAGCGATACCGGGGCAATGCCGCTGCTGGGGGCCATTGATGCACCACCGACTGAATTCGGTTCAGTGAGTGAGGTTTTCACTCTGACGCTGGAACATGAAAAATTAATTACTGATGAAATTAATAAACTGGTGCATGCCGCGCTGACCTCACAGGATTACTCCACTTTTAACTTCCTGCAGTGGTATGTGGCTGAACAGCACGAAGAAGAAAAACTGTTTAAATCTGTCCTCGATAAATTTGCGATGGTGGGTGACAGTGGTAAATCGATGTTCCTGCTGGATAAAGATCTGGGCCGTATGGCAAGTGAACCATCAGCAAGCTAATCATTTTTAACAGCACTGTTATTTATAATATAGCCACACAATTATCATAATAGACTGATATTTGTGTGGTTTTTATTTGTGTTATCGATCACAAAAAACACTCTCCGGCCTGTGAAGGTTTCCGCAATGCCCCCGGTTGCGTTAGTATGTCCCGCATAATTACATCACCTGCAAAAATGAGGCATACCATTATGTTAACCAACCTGACCGCGCACTGGCGCAAATTATCTGCTGTTGTTGTTTTATTTGTCGGTTTATCCGGCCAGCAGGCATTCGCTCACGCTCATGTCAAAACCCAGGTTCCGGCGGCAGATACCGCAGTGACCGGTTCACCGGAAAATATCTCTCTGGATTTTTCAGAAGGGATTGAACTGAAATTCAGTAAAATCAGTGTGAAAGATGCACAGAATAAACCGGTTGCTGCCGGAAAACCGGAACTGGCGGAAGGGAATGATACCCGTCTGATCCTGCCGCTGACAGAAACCCTGCCGGCCGGTATCTATCACGTTGAATGGAAAGTGGTTTCTGTTGACGGGCACAAAACCAACGGTGACTATCAGTTTACGGTGAAATAAGCCGGGTATGGAACTGACACCGGAAGCACTGCTGATTATCTGCCGCTTCATTCATTTTACGGCCGTAATGCTCCTTGCGGGCTGCGGCCTGTTTACTGTTCTGCTGTCCGGTAACCGGGCGGCACTGCTGCTGCGGGCCCGTCTGCGTTATACCGCCCGCAGTGCAGCCGTGTTTACCGTCCTGACAACGTTCCTCTGGCTGCTGTTACAGGCGGCACTGATGGGGGACGGCTGGGCGGATATGCAGGACCCGGAGATTATCCTCGCGGTACTCTCCACCTCCTTCGGTGAAATCTGGCGCTGGCAGCTGGTGCTTGCCGTGATTCTCTGCGGCGGATTGCTGCTGTCGTCCGGCCGGATGCAAAGCAGTCTGTTTCTGATCTGTGCCGCAGCGATGCTGGCGCTGCATGCTTTTACCGGTCACGGCATGTTGTACAGCGGCTGGACAGGGTGGCTCTATCAGCTTAATCAGGTTGTTCATCTGCTCAGTGCTGCTTACTGGTTCGGCGGGTTGTGGCCGTTCCTGGTCTGCCTGCTTATATTGTTACGGCGTGATACCCTCGCAGAGGGGCTGCCGAAAGACGTGATGGCAACCCTGATCCGTTTTTCAAACCTGGGGCATCTTGCCGTCTTTCTGGTACTGGCTACCGGTCTTATCAGCACTATGCTGCTGTTGCCGGACTGGCCGCAGTGGAGCGGCAGTGATTATCAGGCACTGTTATGGCTGAAAACCGGGCTGGTGCTGACGATGCTGCTGCTGGCGGTGATAAACCGCTATGCAGTGGTACCGAAAATCGCACAATCGGGCCGCTTCCGCCTGTTGATGATTAACAGCTGGGTTGAGATAATTCTCGGCACACTGGCCATTTTAATGGTGGCGATTTTTGCAACTTATCAGCCTGCATAACGCCGGGCGGGCTGACAACCGGGACACACTATGAAGAAAGCTCTGGCATTGATTCCTCTTTTACTGGCGGGTGCGGCACAGGCTGCGCCGCTGAAAACCATCAGCAAATTTGAATTTGGTGAAAAGTGGCCGTTTACCCGGGAGGAAGTGATGATCAACTGCCGGGACGGAAATGCACTGTGGGTGATTAATCCGTCCACACTGATGTCGTATCCGCTGAATGATGTGGCGGCGCAACAGGCAAAAGAACAGAAAATAAAGGTGACTGATCTCTCAGTTATCACATTAAAACAAACCGGAGACGCGGAAAAAGGCATGGATCTCACCCCGGTTATTGAGGCCGCCGGTGCGCTGTGTGGTGATAAATAACACATATTAATTATGAAATTTAACGATTAATATTCGGTTATTAATTAACCAACTGAAATATAAGCCATTTAAATCAGATATATGTTAACGATTTGATAAATAAATATTTTGCATATGTAACCAAGCCGACTAATCTTAATCATGTAGGTTGTACGATATTTTCAATGGCAATTTTAGCGCACGGCTCGCTATGAGCCTTTTTCCCTGGACCGGATAGAGGACTTTATCCGGTCTCTTTTTTATCCCCGCCGTTTTTTCCCTCATTTTCACGAAAAATGCGCAAGGATTTGTAATAATCCTATAGGGCAGCCCCGTTATTTGATATAAATTAAACATTACTTTAACCGGATGATTAACCCGTAACTGTAGTGTGACACATGAATAAACTCGCGTTTTATCAGGATTTAACCCGCCGTTTAACATCGCTTATCAGTGATGAGAAAGATGTCATCGCGACACTGTCTAATGTCAGTGCCGTCCTTTTTGACGAGCTGGAACAGATAAACTGGGCCGGATTTTACCTTCTTCAGGGGGATACCCTCGTACTGGGGCCATTCCAGGGAAAAGTGGCCTGTGTCCGTATTCCGGTTGGCCGTGGTGTCTGCGGAACTGCGGTTGCTCAGGGGCAGGTTATCCGTGTGGATGATGTGCATGATTTTGCCGGGCATATTGCCTGTGATTCGGCCAGTAACTCAGAAATTGTGTTGCCGCTTATCGTAAATGGTCAGATTATCGGCGTGCTGGATATCGACAGCCCGGTTTTTAATCGTTTTGATAATAATGATGAAATTGGTCTTAAAGCCTTGAATGACGCGCTCTGCGTACATCTGGCAACGTGCTTTATGCCGAAATATCGTGAAATGATCGCAAGTTAGGCCTCCGGGAGCATAGCATTTGTCTGTAACACTATTATAATGACGCCTGTTCATGCCTGCTGGTTGGCAAAGCACCGTTGTAATCAGGAAAATTCATGGAAAATCAACCCAAGTTGAATAGCAGTAAAGAAATTATTTCATTTTTGGCTCAGCGCTTCCCGCAATGCTTTGTGGCAGAAGGCGAGGCCCGTCCGCTGAAAATCGGCATCTTCCGCGATATCGTCAGTCGTATCACTGAAGAAGATGGTATCAGTAAAACACAGTTACGTACCGCACTGCGGATGTACACCTCCAGCTGGCGCTATCTGTACGGCGTCAAAGAAGGAGCCAAACGTGTTGATCTGGATGGTAACGATTGCGGCGATCTGGAAGCGGAACATGTTGAACATGCCCGCACTCAGTTAACGGAAGCGAAAGCCAGAGTCCAGGCGCAGCGTGCGCAGAAACGTGAGCAGGATGGTGAGAAAAAACCGCGTCCGGCAGACAAAGCCGCCGCTGACTCCCGCCGCAGCCGTACGGATAAGCCTAAAGCGCCGCGTACCGGTAAAGCTCCGTCGCCGAAATCCGCCGATGCACCACGTAAACCACGGGCACCCCGTCCCGAATCTCAGTCTGCACTGACACCAATTACTGACATTCAGGCACTGAAGGTGGGGCAGCAACTGAAGGTGACAGTCGGTTCCGGCGTTATGGATGCGCAGGTTCTCGAGATCACAAAAGATGGTGTACGTGTTCAGCTGCCTTCAGGGTTGGCAATGATCGTGCGTGCGGAACACTTAAAATTCTGATACGGAGTCAACCGAGGCATGAACAAATTTTTACCCCTGGCGTTGCTCATCGGATTCAGTTTAACCGGCAATGCGATGGCAAAAACCGGCACCACAGCGCTGCCGGATGTCAAAATCAGCCAGCTGCCGGATACTCAGCAGGCACCGGAGCACTCCACGGTCAGTGAGCGTGTGACATCCCGGTTTCTGCATTCCCATTACCGCCAGTTTCAGCTGGATCCGGAATTTTCAGCGAAAATTCTGGAACGCTATCTGAATCTGCTGGATTACAGCCACAACGTCTTTTTGGCGTCTGATGTGGCAAAATTCAGCAAAAATAAAGCAGATGTCGGCAATTATCTCCGCAAAGGGGAGTTACAGCCGTTATACGACCTGTTTAATCTGTCACAAAAACGCCGTTTTGAGCGTTTTCAGTATGCACTGAACCGCCTGAAACAGCCGATGAATTTTGACGGCGACGATGTCATTGACGTGGATCGGAGCAAAGCACCGTGGCCGCAGACAGAAGCCGAGCTGGATAAATTGTGGGATGCCAAAGTCAAATACGACTGGCTGACCCTGAAACTGTCCGGCAAAGATGATAATGAAATCAAAGAAACCCTCACCAAGCGCTATACCTATGCGCTTAAACGTCTGACACAGACGAAAAGTGAGGATGTTTTCCAGCTGATTATGACCGCGTTTGCCCGTGAGATTGATCCGCACACCAGTTATCTCTCCCCGCGCAATACTGAGCAGTTTAACTCTGAAATGAGCCTGTCTCTGGAAGGCATTGGTGCCGTGCTGCGGATGGATGATGATTATACCGTGATTAATTCACTGGTCGCCGGCGGCCCTGCGCTGAAAAGCAAGGAACTGGCGGTCGGGGATAAAATTCTGGCCGTCGGCCAGGCAGGCAAGCCGATGGTGGATGTGGTCGGCTGGCGTCTGGATGATGTGGTATCACAAATCAAGGGTGCCAAAGGCAGCAAAGTCCGCCTGGAAGTGCTGGGTGATACCAAAGGGGCCAAACCACGCATTGTAACCCTGACCCGTGAGCAGATCCGCTTGGAAGACAGAGCGGTGAAAATGACCATCAAACAGGTCGGTGACCAGAAAGTCGCGGTGCTCAATATTCCGGGCTTCTATGTGGGTCTGACCAATGACACCAAAACGCAGTTGCAGAAACTGGCAAAAGAGAAAGTGGATGCGGTGATTATCGACCTGCGCGGAAACGGCGGCGGAGCCCTGACAGAAGCGGTGGATTTGTCCGGCCTGTTTATCTCCAGTGGTCCGGTGGTGCAGGTGCGGGATAACAACGGCCGTGTCCGTGAAGATGCGGACAGCGATGATGTCATCTACTACAAAGGTCCGCTGGTGGTGATGGTTGACCGCCTGAGCGCATCCGCGTCTGAGATTTTCGCTGCCGCAATGCAGGATTACGGCCGTGCGCTGATTGTCGGTGAGCCGACCTTCGGTAAAGGTACCGTGCAGCAGCACCGCCCGGTCAGCCGTATTTACGACCAGATGCTGCGCCCTGAATGGCCGGATCTGGGCTCTGTGCAATATACTATCCAGAAATTTTACCGTATTAACGGCGGCAGTACCCAGCGCAAAGGGGTAACGCCGGATATTATTATGCCGACCGGCTTTGATAACGACGATATCGGTGAAAGTTTCGAGGATAACGCGCTGCCGTGGGACAGCATTGCCCCGGCGAAGTATTCACAGACGGATATTATCCGTAAAGCGGTACCTGAACTGGCACAGAAATATCAGGAACGTTCAAAAAATGATCCGGAATTCGCGTATATTTACGAAGATCTGGCACGGTTTAAAGCCAATAAACCGACACAGTATATTATTTCCCTGAATTACGCGAAGCGTGATAAGGAAGATAAAGAACTGGAAGGGATCAGGCTGAAACGGATTAATGAACGTTATGCCCGTGAAGGTAAGAAACCGCTGGCTAATCTCGAGGCACTGCCGAAAGATTATGAAGGGCCCGATGCGTATCTTGATGAAACTGCTAAGATTGCCGCCGATCTGGCAAAAGTGCCGGATATCGCAAATAGCGCGCAGTGACCGGTTATTTTTCGGAATAACATTAATAAAAAAATCGACAGCATTCAGGCTGTCGATTTTTTTTGTGCCGCATAAACACAGCGGCACCGGCAATTTGTCGCGTATTAATTAAAAGAAACGCGGTACAGAAATTGTCATAACTGCAGTGGTAATACGATCGAAAGTTGTTTTTGTGGATTTAATTAATTTAGCCATAACAATTCCTCCATTATTTCTGAAAATAATGTTCAATACTCAGGTGAACGTGTTTATCTGTTAATCTAAAATGGTACAGTCAATGTGCTGTATCGATGGGATGTACTTTACTCATTAGTGTGAGTTCAATCAAGTTTTCACTCAAAAGAAGTTGAGCATAATAAAATCAATTTTAACTCATAAAATAGACAGTTTCGTAAAGAAAACGGTACATCTGCCGGTGATGTACGGAGAACAAAGGAATATTGATGATATTTCGTACACAATTCAGCACAATACTGGGTGAAATGTCGGCAGCGGCAACAGAGCAGGGTGTTTGTTTTCTGGAATTTACGGAAGACAACCGCCGCGAAGATACCTTACAGCGGGTCTCTGCACGGCTGAACATGCCGGTAACAGACGGAAATCATCCTCATCTGGCACTGCTGGAGTCACAATTGCAGGACTATTTTGCCGGTAAACTGACAGAATTTACGGTTCCGCTGGTGCTGCCGGGAACATCTTTTCAGCAAAAAGTCTGGGATGCTTTGCTGTCCGTGCCGTTTGGCTGTACGGTTACTTACAGTATGCTGGCTGAGTTGTTATCCAGCCCGCGTGCTGTCCGGGCTGTCGGGCGGGCAAACGGCATGAATCCGGTTTCCGTGCTGGTGCCGTGTCACCGTGTTACCAGTAAAAATGGTGAACTGACCGGCTATGCCGGCGGGATGGACCGCAAAGCCTGGTTACTGGCTCATGAAAAACAGGTTAAAGGAGCAGCAATATGATTTTCTGCAAACGGGTTTATGATGAGATCGCGGAGAGTGATGGTTACCGGGTACTGGTTGACCGGCTGTGGCCGCGCGGAATTAAAAAAACCGATCTGAATTACGATGAATGGAATAAGGATGTTGCGCCGGATACAGAATTACGCAAGTGGTTCCATGCCAACAGTGATCAGTTTGCGGAGTTTGAACGGCGTTACCGTGCAGAGCTGGAGAGCAGGCCGCAAAGCTGGCAACCGCTGGTGGCCAGAGCGGTACAGGGTAATCTGACACTGTTGTTTGCGGCAAAAGATAAAGAACATAACCAGGCAAAAGTGCTGAAGGCATTTCTGGAAGAAAAGAATAAAACGTGAAGCTTGTAAGTCCGGTGTTTGCGCCTGACGGCAACGGCAAAACGAAAAGTCGCTGTGAACACATCCGTGTGCGCTCAGGCGCGTCATCCATGACGCGCATGCTTTTCGTTGACCTGCCCGTTACCACAGGCTTGTCAGCATGAGCTTTTGTACAATCAGCTCAGGATCTTATTCTCTGCCAGACTCAGGGCGAAATAACTGAAGATTAAATCCGCCCCGGCACGTTTGATGGAGCCGAGGGTTTCCAGTGCAACGCGGGTTTCATCAATCGCACCGGCCTGTGCGGCCAGTTTGATCATCGCGTATTCGCCGCTCACCTGATAGGCCGCCAGCGGCAGATTTGAACGTTCACGCACATCACGCAGAATATCCAGATAAGCCCCGGCCGGTTTCACCATCAGCATATCTGCACCTTCCTGCTCATCGATCAGGGATTCACGGATGGCTTCACGACGGTTCATCGGATCCATCTGATAGGTTTTGCGGTCGCCTTTCAGGCAGGAACCGGCAGCATCACGGAACGGGCCGTAAAGGGCAGAGGCGAATTTGGTGGAGTAGGACACAATCCCGGTCTGATGGAACCCGGCGGCATCCAGCGCCAGACGGATAGCCCGCACCTGACCGTCCTGGGCGGCAGAAGGGGCGATAAAATCAGCACCGGCCTGCGCGGCAACCACCGCCTGTAATCCGAGGTTATGCAGGGTTTCGTCGTTATCCACCACACCGTCATGCACCACACCGCAGTGCCCGTGGCTGGTGTATTCACAGAAACAGGTATCAGACATCACCACCATCTCAGGCACGGTCTCTTTGCAGATACGGGACATCCGCGCAACCAGGCCATCTTCCGCCCAGGCATCACTGCCGGTTGCATCCAGGTGATGTGAAACACCGAATGTCATCACGGATTTAATCCCGGCTTTGGCGATCCGCTCGATTTCATAGGCCAGCCGCTTTTCCGGAATGCGCATAACGCCCGGCATACTGTCGATGGCTTTATAGTCACCGGCGCCTTCTTCGACAAAAATCGGTAACGCGAGGTCATTGAGGCTTAATGTGGTTTCCCGGAACAGATCACGCATCTGCGGGGTCTGGCGAATTCTTCTGAGACGCTGGATGTCATGTTGCATAACGACAGTTGCTCCTTATTGCATAAAAAATAATGCGGTCAGTATAAACCTTTCAGAGGAGGATGGGGGTACAGGCAGAAAAAAATAAGGCTCCGCAGAGGGAGCCTGAAAACGATGTGCGTTTATCTTCAGAATATAATACGGGCGATTTTATTGAGCTCTGAGATAAAACGTCTGATATTTTTTATTGCAGGTAACATAATTGCGTTCTTGTTTATTGTGTTCTCACAATTCGATGACATAACTTTAGCACTTTGTTGATGAGTGTCAATCTTTCTTACAAATTAAATTTAACATTTAAACTAAATTTGATTTGAAATGGCACAGCAAAAAAATGCTCAGTCTGTCCGTCACAGACGGTTGCGGTAAAACGTGACCACACAGAAGGACGCGGTGACGTTGTCTAACTCTTTTAAGAAGCAGGCTAAAAATCGCATAATGAGTGTCCTTATATTGTTGTGATCTGTATCCCAAAATTGCCCCTTTTTGTGATAACAGTCAATATTTAAAATCCGGAAAAATGATTTTCAGTCAAAACAGGTGTGAAACCCGTGTGTTCACAGATGTTTCCGGTGTTTTAACAATGGATTAACGGGATAAAACAGTATTTTATGGTATTTGTTAAATATCCGGATTTATTCACCTGCTTTTTAGCAGCATAACAGGCAGTATGTGAGATAACGGAAATTAAAAATTATCTGCACTCTACGTTAAAGACTGAAAAACAGGATGAACATGGATTCATTACTCTTCTGGGGTTTTGTGTTAGTGGCGCTCATTATTGTGACGCCGTTTATTGCTGTTGCGGCGCTGCGGCGCACAACGCTGCTGAAGTTGCAGGTCAGCGTTCTGACAGAGGAAACGGAATCACTGCGCCGCGAGCTGGATGCCCTGACCGGCGGTCAGCCGGCGACGGAAACCACTGTTCAGGTTGCTGCGCTGTCTGAAGCGATCCCGCTGCAGCCGGAGCGGGAAGTGCAGTATGAACCGGTGCCAGAGCCGGAACCGGAACCGGTTATCGCGGCGGCGGCAATGCCGCTCCCGGCGGATACAGCAGCAACAGAGCGCAAAAGCCCGGCGGCCAATATTCTCGAATGGCTGCTTAACGGCAACCTCCCGGCCAAAATCGGTATTCTGCTGTTGTTTATCGGCCTTTCGTATCTGCTGAAATTCAGTATCGAAAATAATATCCTGACTCCGGAAGTCCGCCTGATCGGCGCGGCGGTATTGTCCGCAACACTCTTTGTTGTCGGCTGGTGTGTCCGTCATAAAAACCGGCTGTACAGCCTGATAGTTCAGGGCGGCAGCCTCGGTGCGTTTTATATCACGATATTTGCCGCCTATAAGCTTTATGAGTTCCTGCCGCTGGCCTTTGCACTGGCGCTGATGGTGGTTATCTGCCTGGCATCGGTTTTCTTTGCGGTGATACAAAACGCTGTCAGCCTGGCGGTTCTGGCGGTGATAGGCGGTTATGCGGCGCCGGTGCTGCTCTCCACCGGCAGCGGTAACTATATCGCACTGTTCTCCTATTATCTGATGCTCTCCGTCTCCATTCTGGTCATGAATTACCGGCAGGGCTGGCGGGTGCTGAATATTGTCGGTTTTACCTTTACCTTTGTGGTCGGCGTGATCTGGGGCATCGATAATTACCGGCCGGAGTATTACCTGAACTGTCAGATCTTCATTATTCTGAATCTGGTGGTCTACGGGCTGATGACGCAGCAATATGCACGCCATCATGTTATGACCGACGACAGGCGAAAACAGCGGATGGTGGACCCGGTACTGCTGTTTGCACCGCCGGTGCTGGCGTTTTCCCTGCAATATGCCATTACGGAACCGTTCTATCTCGGCACGGCAATCTCATCACTGGCCTTCGGGCTGCTCTATCTGCTGCTCACGGTAGTCAGTCTGCGCCGCTTCCGCGCTGACGGGCAACGCCTGTCGCTCGGTTTTCTGCTGCTCAGTATCGGCTTTATCTCACTGGCGGTGCCGCTGGCACTGTCGCCGCAGTGGACGTCGGTGGCCTGGACGATTGAAGGGCTGGCAATACTGTGGTTTGCCTGTCTGCAAAAACAGCGGATTGTCGGCTGGAGCGCCACCGGGCTGGTGCTGCTCGGGTTTGCCTCTCTGCTCTACAGCATGGACTTCATCTGGTGGTCAGAACAAAGCACCTGGATGTATATCTTCCAGTGGGGCGGGCTGCTGGTTGCCGGGGCACTTCATCACCATTTCCGCCTGATGAACCGCAGCAAACTGATTTCCGGACTGCTGATTATCCCGGCCATGATCACCTGGCTCTCGTGGCTGTGGATGCTGCCGTGGTTATCACCGGCGGGTGAATTGCTGTCCGGTGAGGAATATGTGCTGACCGGGCTTGTGATCTCGGTCTGGAGCTGGTTCTTCCTGGCGCGCAAAGTGCAGTGGACTCAGTTGTATTACTGCATCAGTGCGCTGTGGATAGTGAGTCTGCTGATACTGTGTGACTATATGCTTACCGGAACACATGCGGCCGGTTCGCTGTACGGCGGCGTTATCTGGCTGCTGATTATCGGCAGTATGATCACCTTTATCCGGCTGCTGCCGGAACAGGCACCGCGTATTATCAGTAATCTGATGCACGGCGCGTCACTCTGGACTGTCATCGGTCTGGTCGCCGCCGAAGTCCTGTGGGCGGAAAGGCAGCTGCCGTGGGGTATGGAAGAGTGGGCCTACTTTATTGCCATGCTGGCGGCGTGCGGCGTATTTTTTGTGCTGTATGCCATGCAGCGCCTGCGCTGGCCGCCGATGGATAATCATGCCGCACTGTACTGGCAGAGTGCCTATCCGCTGGCTGTGTTGCTCGGGCTGGCGCTGTTTACCGGAAATATGCAGGATGGTCAGCTGTCGCTCTGGCAGTATGTGCCGCTGCTGAACCCGCTGGATGAAGCGGGACTGTTCGGGCTCGCTGCATTGTGGTGTCTGCGTGATGCGCTGATACGGACCACACCGAAAGTCCGTTTCCGGGCAGATGTGGTGCACGGTCTGGGTATTGCTGTTGCCGCGCTGGGTATCTGGTGGGCGAACGGTATTCTGATCCGCGCGCTGGCCTTTGCGGACGGCACTGCCTGGACTACTGCGGCACTGCTGCAATCCCGCCTTATCCAGACCACGCTGGCGATTGTCTGGGCACTGACTGCCGTGATCCTGATGACCACCGCAACCCGCAGGCATAAACGCTATCTGTGGCTGGCCGGGGCGGTCATCTTTGCCGTGGTGATTATTAAACTCTTTGTGGTTGATATGAATCAGAGCAGCGGGCTTGCCAGAGCCGGTGCCTTTATCGGGGTGGCACTGCTGATACTGGTTGTGGGATATTTCTCGCCGTTACCGCCGAAAACGGGCACTGACATACAGAATAATAAGGAAAATAACGGATGATCACAGGTAAAAAGGCGGCACTGCGCTGCAAATGGCATACCGGCGCGGTGTTCCTGGCGGCGGTGCTGGTATCGGTGACAACCCCTTCCCGGGCGGATACCCCGGCGAAGACACTGAACGATTTTAATCAGGGGGCGGAGTTACAGCTCCGTGCTGAGAATGCACCGTTTTACCGTCTGACGGTGCCGGATAATGTCTGGCTCAACAGTGCGTGGCCGGATCTGCGGGATATCCGTATCTTTGACAGCACCGGTACGCCGGTGCCGATGTCACTGACGGCGGCGACGCAGGTAAAAGATGAAAGTGCGCGCGTCCGCTTCGTTATTTATCCGTTGTCACAAAGCCGGGCGGAAGAGCAGGACGGCAACCGCAAAATCCGCCTGAAAGCGGATAACGGCACAGAACTGACGATTTACAATGATAATGCGGACAGCCTGGCGCGTCCGTCCACCGCGACGTATCTGCTGGTGCCGGATAACAAACAGCAGCTCCCGCTGCCGTTGCGGGAAGTCACACTGAACTGGCCGCAGCAGACCGGTAATATACAGGCCAAAGCCTCACTGTTCAGCAGTGATGACAAACAGAACTGGTCACCGGTGATCCTTGATGTGCCGCTGATGGATCTGAAATCCGGTGAGGATACGCTGCTGGCACAACAGATAAAAATTCCGGGCTATATCAGTGGTGATGAAAGCAGGGCGAAATACTGGCTGCTTTCCGTGACCGGAGATAACAATCAGGCACCACCGCAGATCACCACAGCAGAAGGGATAAGTTCCCGGACGGTGGAGCGCCGTGAGGTGAACCGTTTTGATTTTGTGCCCGCAGCGGACACCGACGGCAGTATGATTTACAGTCTGCCGAATATACAGCGTCTCAGCCGTCTGGATTTTCATATTGATCAGGAAAATACGGTGCTGCCGGTGCGGATAGAATACCGGAGTGGTACAGAAGGGAACTGGCTGCCGCTGGATAATAAAGTGCTTTATTCACTGGTGTCGGATGATGCGGAAAACCGCAACAGTAATATCCGGCTCAATGATCTGCCGGTCCGCCAGGTCAGGCTGACGGCGATTAACAGCAGCTGGCGTGAGACACCACCGAAGGTCACCGGGGTTAAATATGCACAATATCTGACCTTCAACGCCCAGGGGGCCGCGCCATATCTGCTGGTGTGGGGGGCGCATGATGTCAGTGCGGCATTTTTACCGCTGTCCCAGCTTCTGCCGGGCAATAATCTGAATAATCAGGATGCAATCCCGCTGGCAGATGTGTCAGAAAAAGTGGTCACACTGGGCGGGGAAGCGAAGTTGCTGCCTGCGCCGGAGGCTCCGCCGCCGTTTGCCAGGAAAACCTGGCTGTTATGGGGGGTACTGGTGGCTGGTGTGGCAATACTCGGATTATTTGCTGTCCGCCTGCTGAAAGAAATGAAAACAGAGCAGAAATAACTGTACAGCATAAAAAAAGTCCGCACGTTGTATAACAGCGTGCGGACAGAAACGAAAATAAAAAAGAAAGGGTATTTAGTACAGGAACATCATCCTGACACAAACAGCGCACTCTCTCTTTAGCGATTCGTTGCATTATCCCCGGACAGCATTAATTGCCGGGCCGGAAATTATTTCCGGTACTCAGTTTTAATCTGGGCAATGGTATCTTTAAATGTACCGGACAGATGCTCATCATCAATTTCGCTGATCTGGCGTTCCATATTGACGATAATACGACCTGCGTCTGCCTGGCCGACCGCTTTCAGTAAATATGTCACCAGTGCTTTTAAACAGGTCACTTCCGCAGCCAGTTTTTCAGTATCGTTTTCAGTTTTAAATGCGTGATTCATGGTTAACCTCAACCGTTATATTTATCAGTCCCGGATATATCAGCCGCAAAGAATACCAGATCTGCCCGTTACTGCTCTACTTTCTTTTTTAGTTTCCCGCTATGCTGATAAACAGGGTGTATTCATTTTCCGCTGAAGAAGGCAAAATAATAAGATGAATATTATTGATATCAATGCCATAACCCGTGATTACCCGGTATTAAAAATGCCGGGCCCGGAAGACAGCCATAAAGGTACATTCGGTACGCTCGGGATCACCGGCGGCGCGGCCGGCATGACCGGCGCGGTTATTCTGGCCGGATGCGCCGCACTGAAAACCGGGTGCGGCAAAGTGATTCTGGGGTTTAATCAGCCGCAGTTGCCGGTACCGTTTGTTGAGAATGCACCGGAGCTGATGCTGCGTACTGCCTGCGCCCTCGCGGATGACCCTGCGCTGACCGCACAGGTTACCGGCCCCGGACTGGGGCAGAGTACAGAGAGCCGGGCATTGGCGGAAGCGGCGTTTATGCAGACCGGTAAACCACAGGTGCTGGATGCGGATGCACTGAATATTCTGGCCGCCACACCGGGCATCGCGCTGGATGACAAATGTGTGATAACCCCGCATCCGCAGGAAGCCGCCCGTCTGCTGCATACCAGTGTGGCGGAGATTCAGGCAGATCGCCCGGCGGCAGTGCTGGCGCTGGCAGCTCAGTATCACTGCTGGGCGGTGCTGAAAGGGCACCACAGCCTGATTGCCTCACCGGACGGTGAGTTATGGTGTAATCACAGCGGCAACCGCGGGCTGGCCACTGCCGGCAGCGGGGATGTGCTATCCGGTATTATCGGCAGTCTGCTGGCGCAGCGGCTGCCGGTACAGGAAGCGGTTTGCGGCGGTGTCTGGCTGCATGGCGCGGCGGCAGATGAATGTGTGGCCGCCGGTATTGGTCCTGCCGGATTAACCGCTCATGAAATTATTGATTATGTGCGGTTAATCCGTAACCGTCTGATAACAAAAACAACAGGTAATAAGAGTTAACGGTATCAATCTCACAGATATTTTCTGCACTATTTAATATAGTGACATCATCCCGCATGATTTATTCAAGGAGGCAGTATGTATAATACAATTTTGGTTCCTATCGATATTTCAGAAGAAGAACTGACCAGCAAGGCAGTCCGCCATGCGCTTTATCTGGCGAAGGAAACAGGGGCTAAGCTGCATATTGTCCATGTCCTGCCGATCTCATCCGCGATTATTAATGCGTATGCGCTGGGTTATATGGAAATAAAAGATAAAGCGACCATTAAGGCGGAAGAAGACATTCATATGCTGATGGATTCTATTGATCTGCCGCCGGAGCGCCTTGCTTATACGATTACCTTCGGTTCCCCGCGTGATGAAATTATCCAGGCGGCGGAAGAGGTAAAAGCCGATATTATCGTTATCGGTTCCCGCCGTCCGAATATCTCCACCCACCTGCTGGGCTCGACCGCCGGTGGTGTTGTCCGTTATGCTCCGGTCTCGGTGATCGTTGTCCGCTGAGTTTTGCACGTCTCTGATATTTTTCCGGTGACATACGGTGTCACCGGATATTTCCCTGCTTATTTCTTCTGAAAAAACATGATACCCGGCACGGTGCTTCCCGGTTTATTGCCTATACTTAAATCAAATACACAGTGGACTGACAATGAGGGATGGTATGTATAAAACGATATTAGTTCCTATTGATGTGACAGAAGATGTATTGACGAGTAATGCCCTGAAACACGCGATTTATCTGGCGAAGATGTCACAGGCGAAACTGATGTTGTTTCACTCTGTACCGGATATTTCAAAATTCTCAATAAGCTATAACTACCACTATGAGTTACTGAATTCATTTGCGGAAAAAGCGGTTGCCCGTTCAAAAGACGAGTTAAAAGCGATTGCGGAGAAAGTGGGTTTACCGGCAGAGCAGGTCAGTTATTTTGTGGATTACGGCACACCGAGAGACAAAGTGCTGGCAAAAGCAAAAGAGATCCATGCTGATTTGATTGTTGTCGGTTCGCGCCTGCCGGGTATCTCAACGCACCTGCTGGGGTCAACCGCCTCCGGGATTGTGGCACATGCACAGGTTTCCGTGCTGGTTGTCCGCTGAATATAACGATAAAAACGAAAAGGTCCGCGTTCGCGGACCTGAGATTGCAGACAAAGCAGGATAAAACGTGGTTTTTCCTGCTTTGTGTTATCAGCCGAAAACCAATAAATTGATTTTCCTGGTTTATTTTTACAACCTCTGTCGGACGTCGCCAACCCCTGCGGGTTTGTCAACGGCCTGAGATCCGCGTTCGCGGACCTTTTTTATGAAAACAGAATTACTGTTTTGCCATCGATGCTTTGAATTCCTTCAGTGCATCAAGGCCCTGCTGACACGCCATGTCCTGAGTCTCTTCCGGTACAGATTTAATCTGTGTTTTTGCGGTTTCCAGCTGCTGTTTCATGGCCGTGATCTGTGCAGTTGCATCAGCATCACCTTTGGCTTCCTGCTCTGCCACTTTGACCATTTCGTCGATTTCAGTGAAATATTCATCACAGACTTTGCTGGCGTTGGCAGCAAAGGCGGTAACAGAGAACAGGCATCCCAGTGTAATTAGTGTCAGCTTTTTCATTATAAACCTTATGTTGTAGGCAGGAACGGATATAAATAATTAATCAATATGCCCTGAAATATCATGGAATATATATAAGAATAAGATGAATATCAGAAGAACTACTTACTTTTTGCATAAGAATAGCGCAATCCGGCACAGAGAGCAGGCAATGAACAATTCGTGCTGATGCAATTGAAACGCATTCTTATTTGTTGACAGGTTTTTGGTGTCATCATAATGTACCGGATAATACAAAAAAATAAGGAGTCATTATGTCAGCCGTTAATTTTGTTCATATGGATACCAGTGCCTCCCCGGTGGTGATTATGCAATCATTCCCGGAAAATAGGGCACAAACAGAGCAGTGGGTGAATGAGCTGGATGCACTGCTGGATAAGCAGACACCATTCGCACTAATTTACCCGCCGAAAGAAGGACCGGAAAAACCGGATACACAGGAAGATATGGATGCGCGTAAGTATGTCCGCCGCTGGCTGAAAACCGGAAAAGAAAAAATGGCGGCATACTGCAGTGTGATGATCCTGACCGTTAATCAGAAAACCGGGGATAAAGAACAGCTGGAGAAATTCGCGCCGATGGCCGCTGCGGTCTACGGTGTGCCGGTATTTGTTGCTGATGACATGGCAGCGGCACGGGCAAAGGCGGCAGAGGTGACCGCCTGAAGGCAGCGGTTAATGGTGACCGCTGCTCATTGGGATGTTAATGAATGGCGGAGGTAACAGGCGGTTATCTCCACGGATAACGGCAGCTGTTTTTCAATAAATTCCGCCGTGGGCTTGTCATGGCGCTGACTGAAAACCGGCAGATAAAGGTCGGCTTTCAGCATTTCCAGAAAACGGGCGGCCACGGCCAGTAATGTTTCCTCAGATGCGGTGATGCCGGGCAGGGCTTTCAGTCCGGTTGCCAGTTGTTGTGCGGCGCGCAGCGGGCCTGCGCGGTAAAATTGTTCACTGATTTGCGGGAAGCGCTGTGATTCCGCCAGAATCAGCTGATATAAGCCGAGTGACTGCGGGTGAACGATGCTGTACAGGTAACGTCTGCCGCTGGTATATAACAGTGTTTCTGCATCGGGTGCTGCTTCCGGTTTTTCCTCTTCATTATCCTCAAAAATTCCGCTGATCAGATGGTCGATAACGGCCAGAAACAGCGCTTCTTTTCCGCCGAAAGAGGTATACAGCGTGGATCGTGACCCGCCGGATTGTTCAATAATCCTATCCAGAGTTGTACCTTCGTAACCATGACAGATAAAAACATCCGCAGCGGCGGTAAGAATGGCATCACGGCGGCGCTGTCCTTTCGGGGTTAATGGTGACGGGGTGGGCGACATAACAGATAAAGGCTCCGGTGATAGTGATAAGTCCTGATTTAACCACGCCGCGCCGTATTGCTCAATAGGGTGTTTCCCTGACATACTGCAATTACGCATAGTAAGACTATTTATTATCAAACTATTGATCAAACCCAGTGAGTTGTTAATACAAAGAATTAGAATAGCGGGAAAGTCGGACCATCAACGGTTAACGGTAAAACTATGGGACAGGGGAAAGAGATTACACAGGATATGCAGCGGACTATCACCCGTCTGTGTATCGAGTGCGGGCTGCTGCTGTTACAGCACGGTGCGGAAAGCATGCTGGTGGAGGAACTGGCGGGGCGGACAGGAAAGGCGCTCGGGGCGGACCAGGTGGATTGTGCCATTTCGGCAAATGCCATTGTGCTCACGACGATTATTGACGGGCACTGCCTGACATCCACCCGTAAGGTGGTCGATCGCGGTATTAATATGCATATCGTCACGGAAGTGCAGCATGTGGTGATCCTCGCGGAGCACGGGCATCTTGACTGCAAAGGGGTGCAGAAGAAATTCGCTCATATGAAAGCGCTGCGTTATCCGCGCTGGGTAATGGTGCTGATGGTGGCGTTGTCCTGCGCCTGTTTCTGCAGGCTGAATAACGGCGGCTGGGACGGCGCGGTGATCACCTTTGCCGCCAGCGGCTGTGCGATGTATGTCCGCCAGGTGCTGACCGCCCGGCATATGAACCCGCTGATTAATTTCTGTTTTACGGCATTTGTTGCCACAATGGTGGCGGGAATGATGCTGAAAATTCCGCTGTTTTCGGCAACGTCCGGTATTGCCATGGCAGCCAGTGTGCTGCTGCTGGTGCCGGGATTTCCGCTGATCAACGCAGTTGCGGACATGTTCAAAGGGCATGTTAACACCGGCCTGGCCCGCTGGGCGATGGCAAGCCTGCTCACTCTGGCAACCTGTATCGGTATCTTTACCGCGATCACACTCGGCAGCCTGAGGGACTGGATATGATGACGGTACTCTCTTTTCTGGCCGCACTGGCACAGGACATGCTGCTGGCGGCTGTTCCGGCAGCCGGGTTTGCCATGGTATTTAACGTACCGAAACGGGCACTGAAATACTGTGCGCTGCTGGGTGCGATAGGTCACGGCAGCCGGTTTATGCTGATTGCCGCCGGTTTTGACATCGTTGCCTCCACATTCTGGGCATCGGTGCTGGTGGGGATCATCGGTATTCAGTGGTCCCGCTGGTGGCTGGCACACCCGAAAGTTTTTACCGTTGCCGCCATTATCCCGATGTTTCCCGGCATTAATGCCTATATGGCAATGCTGGCGGTGATTAAACTGTCACAGTCCGGTTTTACCCCGCAACTGCTGGAGATGCTGGTGAGCAATTTCCTGCGTGCGGCTTTTGTGGTCGGCGCGTTGTCTATCGGGCTGTCTGTGCCCGGTTTGTGGCTGTACCGCAAACGTCCGCGCGTTTAACTGATACGGGTCAGGTTCAGGATAATATCCATGACCGGTTTATCGGTCACGCTAATCTGAATCTGCACCCGTTTACTGCTCTCCTGCACACGGACATCAACTTCGTCGTCATCATAGGCACAGGCCGTGCCGACTAGCTCATCTATCATTTCATCGACCAGCGGATGCATGATTATTCTCCGGATTTATGATTAATGTCAGCAGAGTATAAAGTTTCAGATTTAAATCATTCTGTAAAAAAACGCCCGGAAATTGTCTTATCCGGCGGATTGGCTGATGAATAAAAAATCTGAGGCGATAATTCCCGCATGGCGTGGCATAATTGCCCCCCTCTGGCATTCTGTTGGTTTATGATTTATATGCGCATTTTTCAATCATTTCGTTTTTCATTATTTTTATTTTGTATTATTTCGTCCGCTGCATTTGCAGCTGCACCGGAACGGTTCGACGAAGCAAAAATTGTTGCCCGTGAAAAAATCTATTACGACCAGAACCGGAACCCGCAGGGGGAAGGGACACTGTATTGCGGTTGTCAGTGGGAGTGGACCGGAAAATCCGGTGGTCGTGTGGATCTGAACAGCTGCGGTTATCGTGTACGCTCTCAGGTGACCCGCGCAGAGCGGATTGAGTGGGAGCATATCGTCCCCGCCTGGGTGTTCGGACACCAGCGTCAGTGCTGGCAGAACGGCGGGCGCAAAAACTGTGTCGGTGAGGATCCGGTATTCCGTGTGATGGAAGCCGACCTCCACAATCTCGCGCCGTCTGTTGGTGAAGTCAATGGCGATCGCAGTAATTTCCGCTACGGGGTCGCACGTGGTGCGGGCTCACAAAGCTACGGGCAGTGCACCAGCCGGGTGGATTTCAAACAGCGGGTTTTCGAGCCGCGTGATGAAGTTAAAGGGGAAGTGGCGCGGGTCTGGTTTTATATGCATGACCGCTATGATCTGGCGATGTCAGAGCAGCAGCAAAAATTACTGATGGTGTGGGACAGCGAATTTCCGCCGTCTGCCGCCGAGCGGGAACGGGATCGCCGTATCCGGGCGGTGACGGGGCAGTCAAATCCGTTTGTGACCGGTGAACGCCGCTGGGAGTCGGGGCATATCAACAGTGCTGACGGTATTTTTACCCGTCTGCCGTCCGCACCGGTGACACCGGTAAACGCAGCGCCGAAAGCAGAAAAAAAAGCAACGGATCAGCGTATCCGTGGTAACCGCAACAGTAAAATTTACCACTTTCCGGATTGCCCGGGCTATAACCGGATCAGCAGTAAAAATGTTGAAATGTTCGCAGATGCAGCCTCCGCACAGGCGGCAGGCTACAGTATGGCGAAGAACTGCAAAGCGCGCTGATGTGCGGCGGATAACAGAAATGTGGCAAAAATATTAAATTCCCGCAAATTTTAATTGCTGAAAAGAAAGTATTGTCATTATACTGTCACAAAGTCAGTTTAGTGTTCGCTTTAGTTTGTCATCTGAGGATAACGAATGCGACATACAGACGAACGACAGTACCGGCCGGTGATAAATACCCTGAACAACAGGGCGGATTTATCACCGGCTTTTTTTTATCCGAGTGTTCACTCATGGCTTGAAGGGAGCCGCCGGTTGCCAACTCACTGTTTCAGTTATTCCGTTATCAGAAATCAACAGGATTAAGATTATGGGCAGACAAAAAGCGGTAGTCAGAGCACGCAAAGAGGCAAAACGCATGAGCCGGAAAGAGTCGCGCAGGGCACGTTTTAACGATGATAATGTGGCGGTTTTTATCCCGGCAGGCGGGGTGGAAGCTATCGGCATGGCGCGGGAAAAACGCGACAACAGTGCTGTTTTACCGCGAAATGATGCACAGGATAAATACATCAGGGCGATAGCGCATAAACAGCTGATTATTGCCAACGGCGAGGCCGGATGCGGAAAAACCTTTATCAGTACCGCACTGGCGGCAGATGCGTTGATCAATAAGGAAATCGAGCGGATTATTGTCACCCGTCCGGTATTACAGGCGGAAGAGGATCTGGGCTTTCTGCCCGGCGATATCAGTGAAAAATTTGCGCCATATTTCCGGCCGGTGTATGACGTTCTGGTGAAACGGATGGGGGCTTCATTTTTACAGTATTGTCTGCGTCCGGAGATAGGTAAGGTGGAAATCGCGCCATTTGCTTATATGCGCGGACGAACCTTTGAGAATGCGGTGGTGATCCTCGATGAGGCACAGAACGTGACTGTAACACAAATGAAAATGTTTCTGACCAGGATGGGGGAGAATGTGACCGTGATCGTCAACGGTGATGTCAGTCAGTGTGATTTACCGGGCAATGTCCCGTCAGGGCTGGCCGATGTGCTGCGCCGTTTCCGGGATGACGATATGGTGTCAGTGGTGTCCTTCACACAGGATGACTGTGTGCGTTCATCACTTTGTCTGCGGGCATTACAGGCCTATAACTGAGTATACAGCGGCTGCGGCGGCAAACACCGCCGCAGCCCGTTTATTATCAGTCGTCAGCATCCATCACATCATGGCGCAGGCGGTGATAACCTTCCTCATCGTAACCGAAACGCCAGTACGGGATCGCATACATCTGGCTGTGTTCCCCGTTCAGCTCACGGCGCACATAACGGCGCAGATCCCTGACCATTGCGTCCTCTCCGGCAATCCAGAATGTACATTCTGTCACATCGGCGACCGGCCAGCTTTTAAACAGCGCGGTGACCTCACCGGTTTTCTCTGTACCGCCGGTCACCCAGTGCAGGGTGATACCCGCCGGTTTGTTCAGCACCTGCTGATCATCCGCGTGGTCGATGCGGATCACCACATTGCCCTGCGCCTCTGCGGGCATTTTTTCCAGCAGCGCGGCAACAGCGGGAAGCGCTGTTAAGTCGGCAGCCATATAGTAGTGTTTCGCCGCCGGCAGCAGCGGATCCGGTCCGCCGGGATTGGTAATACCGATATAATCCCCCGGTTTGGCATTTCTGGCGAAATCCACTGCCGGACCGGCATCATCATGCATCGCGAATTCAATATCGATTTCTTTCCGTTCAGGGCGGATTGCCCGCACGGTATAGGTACGGGCGACCGGACGCGGCTTATCTTCCGGCCAGACCGGCCCTTTATCGGACAGTACCGGCAGAGCAGGCGGATTCGGCGCATCTTTGGCAATAAACAGCTTCAGGTGACCACCTTCGCAATCTGCAGGATAGGTGTCCAGCGATTCTGCCGTAAAGGTGATGCGGCGCAGATTGGGGGTAACGTCGGTAAAGGATTTCACCTGAATCAGACGCGGCGGTGCAGGGCGGTAGATATTTTTTTCCCGGCTCATGCGCAATTCTCCGTTCTATTGTTATCAGTTTAGTTATATCTATTTCGCGGAGTGTATCAGGAATTCAGAAGAATGGTAATCATTATCAATAAAATTATTAAAAAAAGCACACCGCATGGGGGGCGGTGTGCCGGGCAATGCAGCTGTTTGCACAGTGCATGATGTACTGATGAGGTACTTACTGATGAGATATGACGACTATCTTACTTTCATTCCCGCCGCCGTCATTAATAAGCGGAAAAGTGATGAGACGGCAAACAGTGCCAGCACACTGCCTGCCCAGATAGCGACCATCCAGGCGGCTTTTTTCCACCAAGGGGTTGCTGTGGCAGGCTCAGTGATAGCCCTGGTCATGGGTGATTTTTCCTCTGAAGACATAATAACTCCACCAGGTATATACCAGGATCACCGGTATGATGAATAAAGCGCCGACCAGCATAAAGCTCAGGCTTTCGCCGGGGGCGGCGGCCATTTGATAATCAATCACCGGCGGAATGATCATCGGCCAGATACTGATACCGAGCCCGGTGAAGCCCAGAAAAACCAGGCCGAGTGCCGCAAAAAACGGCGTATAGTGCAGATGACGGCTGACACTGCGGAACAGCGCAACGGTACAGGCAAGCACCAGCAGCGGCACCGGCAGGAAGAACAGAATGTTCGGGAAACTGAACCAGCGTGCCGCAATGGCGTCATGCGCCAGCGGGGTCCACAGGCTGATCACGGCCAGTACTGCCAGCATCACCAGGGTCAGTGGTTTCAGCACCTTATACATCTGTTGTTGCAGGTGACTTTCTGTTTTCATCACCAGCCAGCCGCAACCCAGAAGGGCATACGCGATCACCAGACCGAAACCGCAGAACAGCGGGAACGGTGCCAGCCAGTCAAAGGCACCGCCGGTAAAGGCGCGGTTTGCGACCGGAAACCCTTCAATCACGCTGCCAACGGCCACACCCTGCACAAAGGTGGCGATGACAGAACTGATCAGAAACGCGCGATCCCAGAAATAACGGTGATGTTCATCCGCTTTAAAGCGGAACTCAAAAGCCACGCCACGGAAGATTAACGCCACCAGCATCAGTGTCAGCGGAATGGCGAGCGCATCCAGAATCACCGCATAGGCGAGCGGGAAAGCGCCGAACAGCGCGGCACCGCCCAGTACCAGCCAGGTTTCGTTGCCGTCCCAGACCGGGGCGACACTGTTCATCATCAAATCGCGGTCAGCATTGCTTTTCACAAAGGGATAGAGGATGCCGATACCGAGGTCAAACCCGTCCATCACGATATACATCAGCGTACTGAATATAATAATGACGAACCAAATCAGGGGTAAATCAATGTCCATGAGACACCTCCGGTGCGATACCTTTGCGGATCAGTTTCATCATATAGATGTAGCCGATGCCAAACACAGAACCATAAACAATAAAGAAGATCAGCAGGCTGATACTCATATGCATATCACCGTGTGCCGAAACGGCATCTGTCGTGCGCTGTAATCCGTAAACCACCCACGGCTGACGGCCGATTTCAGTCACAAACCAGCCCGCGAGGATCGCGATAAGCCCGGACGGTGCCATCCATAACATAAAGCGCTGGAAAGGACGCGAATCATATAAACGCCCCCGGTAACGCAGCCACAGGCTCAGTGCGGCAGCCAGCAGCATCAGCATGCCGAGGCCGGCCATCACACGGAATGACCAGAACACGGCGAACACATTGTCCGGTCTGTCTTCCGGCGGGAATTCGGTCAGCGCGGGCACCTGTTTATCAAGGCTGTGTGTCAGGATCAGACTGGCCAGCCCGGGAATTTCCACGGTATAACGGGTTTTTTCCTGTGCATTATCCGGAATACCAAACAGGATCAGCGGTGTGGCCTCGCCGGGTTTGTTTTCCCAGTGACCTTCCATTGCCGCAACCTTAACCGGCTGATGTTTCAGCGTGTTCAGCCCGTGCGCATCACCAATCAGCGCCTGGAACGGAGCGAGAACCACAATCAGCCACAATGACATGGAAAACATCTTTTTCATGGCACCGGATTTGTTGCCGCGCAGCAGGTGCCAGGCGGCAGAAGCAGCGATAAAGAAGGCGGATGCCAGAAATGCCGCGGTTGTCATATGCAGCAGGCGGTACGGAAAGGACGGATTGAAAATCACCGCGAACCAGTCCACCGGCACCACAACACCGTTTATTACTTCATGCCCCTGCGGGGTCTGCATCCAGCTGTTGGAAGCCAGGATCCAGAAAGTGGACATCAGTGTACCGAGCGCAACCATGCAGGTGGCGAAATAGTGCAGCTTTTCACCGACACGGTGCCAGCCGAACAGCATCACGCCGAGGAAACCGGCTTCCAGGAAGAACGCGGTCAGTACTTCATAAGTAAGCAGCGGACCGGTGATTGACCCCGCAAACTCAGAAAAGAAACTCCAGTTGGTGCCGAACTGATAGGCCATCACCAGACCGGAAACCACCCCCATACCGAAATTCACGGCAAAGATGGCTGACCAGAAATGAAAGAGCTTTTTGTAATCCTCATTGCGGGTTTTCAGCCACATCCCCTCAAGCACCGCCAGAAATGACGCCAGGCCGATGGTGATCGCAGGAAAAATGATATGAAACGACACAGTGAAGGCGAACTGAATTCGCGCAAGCTCAAGGGCACTTAACCCAAACATAGTGACCTCTCGTTATTATAACTATGCAAATAATAATTACGCAGATGAAATGTGTGGCACAGTACACCATGAGTTGCTAAAGTATAATAGTGACAATTAATAACGAAATGACTATAACAGTTTTACGGAGAGCGCTCCATGACACGCTACGAACAGTTAGCAGAGCAGATAAAACAGCAGATAGAAGATGATATCTGGCAGGTTGGTGACCGGCTGCCGTCATTGCGGGAAAGTGCAAAACAGTCGGGACTGAGCCTGATGACTGTCGTACAGTCGTATCAGTTACTGGAGAGCCAGGGCTGGGTGGTGGCCCGTCCGCAGTCCGGGTATTTTGTCGCCAAACGCGCCCCGGCGTTTGCTCAGGCCAAAGGCGGCCTGGGTATGCACCTGAGTGAAAATGTGGAGATCAACGCCTCGCTGTTTGATGTGCTTCAGGCCTGCAAAGACCCGGCCATTATTCCGTTCGGGTCGGCATTCCCCGATCCTTCGCTGCTGGTACAGCCGAAACTCTCCAAAGCGCTGGGTGCAGTGGCACGCCGCATCGCGCCACAGAGTGCCGTGGTCAATATGCCGCCGGGGAATGAAAAACTGCGGCGTAATATCTCCCGCCGCTATGCCGCGCAGGGTATCCATGTTTCGCCGGATGATATCGTCATTACCGCCGGGGCAATGGAATCTCTGTCGCTGAGTCTGCAGGCAGTCACGGAACCGGGGGACTGGGTGGTGATTGAATCCCCGGCATTTTACGGCGCATTACAGGCGATTGAGCGTCTGCGTCTGAAAGCGGTGGCGATCAAAACCGATCCGCAGACCGGGATCGACCTTGATGCTCTGGAAGAAGTCGCCGGGCGCTATGATATCAAAGCCTGCTGGCTGATGACGCATTTCCAGAACCCGCTCGGTGGTACCATGCCGCCGGAAAACAAGCGGCGGCTGGTGGAGATCCTGACACGGCATGAAATCGCCCTGATTGAGGATGATGTCTACAGTGAGCTCTGGTTTGGCAGCAATGCACCGCAACCGGCGAAAAGCCTGGATAAAGACAACAATTTTTTCCATTGTTCCTCATTTTCCAAATGTCTGGCGCCGGGCTTCCGGGTCGGCTGGGTGGCGGCAGGAAAACATGCCCGCAAAGTTCAGCAGTTACAGATGATGAGTACCGTATCTGCCAGTATGCCGACACAGCAGGCGATTGCGGAATATCTCGGCCAGGGCGGCTATGATGCGCATCTGAAAAAACTGCGCCAGCAGCTGGAACAGCGCCAGCACCGTATGCTGTATGCCATCAGCGAATATTTCCCGTCAGATGTGAAGGTAAACTGCCCGCAGGGCGGCTATTTCCTCTGGCTGGAATTTGAACCGCCGTTTGATGCCGTCAAACTGTACCGTATGGCACTCAATGAGCAGATCAGCATCGCGCCCGGCTCCATGTTTTCCACCAGTGACCAGTTTAACCACGCCTTCCGCCTGAACTGCTCATTTGAATGGAATGACCGGCTGGATAACGCCATGAAAGTACTGGGGCAGTTGTGTCATGTACTCAAGAAAACGCAGGGGTGACAGAAATTTGTCATGGCGCGGATATTAAAAAAGGGCACTTCTCAGTGCCCGTTTTGCTGATTACGCTGACTTTCCGCAGATTAACTGAACGCCAGGCTCATTGCCGCAGTAGCCAGTAATCCCCCGGCAACACCTTCACCGAGACGGCGGCGCTTGTCGTTGTATTCCCCTTTGCTCATCTGGCCGAAAATCAGTGCCACACCGCTGTAAACGACGGCACAGCTGGCGATATACACGCCGGATAACAGCAGGGACTGCATTGCGACACTTTCACTGCCGGAAATAAAGTTCGGCAGGATAGCAAAGTAGACCAGCAATCCTTTCGGATTCAGAAAACTGGTAAAAAAGCCTTTGGTAATAACTGATTTTGCTGCCGGCTGCATCGGCGGCATTTCGCTCTTGTGCATGGCGGACATCACCATACGGACAGCCAGGTAAGCAATATAGGCCACGCCGAACCAGCGCATGCCGTTAAACAGAACAGGGGATGCCACCACCACAGCTGCCAGCCCGAACGCCGCCAGAATGGAATGCATACCGTAACCCAGCAGCACACCCATGTTGGCTTTCAGGGCCGCGCGGGAACCGCTGGCGAGACCTTGTGATGAAACAAATAAAATATCGGGTCCGGGAGCAAATACAATGGGTAACACGGTTGCGCCAAACACCATCAATGTATTTATGACCATACGACACCCCAAGTTCAAAAATAGATGAATAATTCACAATTTGTTGAATATTAGGAATTTAATTCAATATTGTGACGCCCTGATTTGTTATGCAAATTATACGGGGCTTCGCGGGAAATTAGGTTGTTAAATTGACCCGAAAAAACTATTCTTAGCAATATTATTGCTCGGAAACTGTCAGGTGGTAATTTAAATGTCAATTGAACTGGATAAGATGGATCGGCGGATTCTGGACCAGCTGCAACGTAACGGCAGAATGCAGAATGTGGAGCTGGCCCGCGAAGTGGGGCTCTCGCCGTCACCCTGCCTGAGGCGGGTACGTCGTCTGGAGGAAACCGGCGTTATCAGGCGCTATGCGGCGATTCTGGACGGCAGCAAGATAGGCGCGGGGCTGATGCTCTATGCCCGTATCTGGTTTAAGGGACAGGACGCACAGACGATCAATGATTTTGTTGCGGCGATTAATGAAATGCCGGAGATAGTGGAGTGTCACCTGATGGCCGGTGAATGTGATGCCATGATCCGCATTGTGACCAAAGACCTGACCTCATACCGGCGTTTCCATGCCGACCACCTGACACAAATACCCAGTATTCAAAGCGTTAAGACGGAAGTTCCGATGGAAACCCTGAAGGTGACACATGCGTTACCCCTGTAAACTGTGAGGGTTATCACGAAACGCAACAGAATTGTGCAGTCAGGCAGGTTATAAGCAACAGGATTGCGCAGTGATTTTGTGATGAGAGTCAAATCAGAGGCAAAGAAAAAGGCGCGTTAAAAAACGCGCCTCTGCGGATAAAACCAGAATATTATACTTCCGACATCAGTTGCCGGTAACGCTGGTCATCATGATACAACTGATGGAATACACGGTATTTGGCATCATAAAACTGCTTGATGCTCTCCGTCTGCGGTGTCACGGTTTTGCTGATCCGGCTCATCGCCTGCATCGCTTCCGGGATAGAGGCATAAAAGCCCGCAGCCACAGAGCCGAGCATGGCCGATCCCAGCAGAACCGCTTCGCTCTCTTCCGGCAGCAGCATGGCGCAGCCGGTGGCGTTGGCGTGTTCCTGAATAAAGATCGGGTTCTTGGTGCCGCCGCCGCAACCCATGATGGTATCAATGGCATATCCGGCTTTATTCATCTCTTCAATGATGTGACGGGTGCCCAGCGCAATCGCCTGAATGGTCGCCAGATAAATCAGCGCAAGATCATCGAGGGTCTGGGTCATACGCAGACCGGTCACCACACCGCGCAGGTTCGGGTTTGCCCGTGGTGAGCGGTTACCGTGGAAATAAGGCAGCACATGGATATGCCGTGTCAGCAGGGCGATATCCTCTTTTGAACCCGCCAGCGACAGAAGACGGTCATTGAGGAGCTGATACACCGTTTGCTGATTCTGTTCAGCCAGCTTTTTCGCATCATTGTACTGCGGGTGTGACGTGATCATATGGTCGATCAGCGCACCGGTTGCGGATTGTCCGCCCTCATTGAGCCAGTAACCCGGAATCATGGCACTGTAATAGGCCCCCCAGATCCCGTCGATAAAGCGGGCATTTTGGGATACCGCCATATGACAGGACGAGGTACCGCCGATCAGCGCCAGCCGGGTGTTGAAATCCGGTTGTGCGCCGGTGGCATCGGCGGCACCCAGCACACCGATCCCCCCGGCATGGGCATCAATAATCGAGGTGGCCACCGGCGTGCCCGGGATCAGCCCCAAATCTGCCGCTGCATTCGGCGTCAGGCCGTTACCGACCGGCTCACCCATCGGGCGGATCTCACGACCGATAATCTGCGCATCGTTTTCCAGCAGATCGTCCAGACCAATCTGGCGGAAGAAATGGGTGTCCCAGCGATCTTCATGGCCGAGATAGGTCCATTTACACACAGTGGAGCAGAGTGACCGGCTGTTGGTGTAAGTTGCTTTCCAGGTCAGAAAATCGGGCAAATCAAAGAAATAGCCCGCTTTCGCCCAGGTGGTCGGCATGTTCTGCTTCAGCCATAACAGTTTCGGCGTTTCCATCTCCGGCGAGATACGGTTGCCGACATACGCCAGCACCGGGTGTTTGGTGTCATTGATCCGCTGCGCCTGGCTGATAGCCCGGTGATCCATCCACATAATAATGTTCTGTTCGCTGCGCCCGGTCGGGCTGACGGTCAGCGGCTGACCCTGTTTATCCAGCACCACCAGGGAGCAGGTGGCATCAAAACCGAGGCCTTTGACCTGAATCGGATCGATACGCGCCTGTGCCACCGCATCTTTTACCGCGAGACACACACTGCGCCAGATATCATCAGAGGATTGTTCAACATAATCCGCCTGTGGCTTGAACTGACGGATATCCCGCTTTGCTTCGCCTTTCTTGCGTCCGGCTGCATCAAAAACCCCGGCCCGGGCGCTGCCGCTCCCGACATCCACACCAATAAAATAGACACTCATAATCCGCTCCCTTATGACCGGGCTTTCTGCAATGCAATAAATAAGATAAGAATACCGCCCCACAGCGCCATGATGAGGTAACTGCTGACACCCAGCAGGTTCAGGCCGCTTTCCAGCATCTGTAAGACAAACAGGGCCAGAACAATACCGATAATGCGCCCGAAACCACCGTCCGGGTTCACGCCGCCGAGCACGGAAGCCAGAATGGCGATCAGCAGATAAGATTCTCCGTATCCCGCTTTGGCGGAGTTAAACTTAGCCATCATAATAATCGCGGCCACCCAGCACAGGACAGACGAAATCACATACACCGCCATGATGGTTTTCTGCGTGTTCAGGCCGGAAAAGCGTGTTGCTTTCTCATTAGAACCCATCAGATAAACGGTACGGCCAAGCGGTGTATATTCCAGTAATCCCCACAGCAGGAATGCAAACAGCAGGAACAGGATCAGCGGCATCGGAATACCGAGCAGTGTGCCGTTACCCAGCCACAGCAGTGACGGCGGGAAACCGGAGATCACGGTACCGCCGGAAATCAGCACATTCAGGCCGTTGATTAATGTCATCATCCCGAGGGTGGCGAGGATCGGAGACACCCCGACAAAGGCAATCAGAAAACCGTTGATCAGCCCGATAATCACGGCGGTGACCAGCCCGGCCAGCAGGGCAGGCAGTAACATTGCGCCATCACCCGGGCTCATGGCCATCACACTCGCCATCACCAGCCCACAGGCATTGGTGGTCGCGATAATGGACAGGTTGATCCCGCCGGTCAGCATACAGACAGACATCGCCAGTGCCAGCATACCGAGCAGCGGCATCTGGGAGGTCATAGACTGGAAGTTGGAGACAGAGAAAAACGCGCCTGCATTAAACATCCCCTGCAACAGCAGGATAGCGGCCATAATCACCAGCAGGTAAATAATGTTGCGGTCACTCCGCAGATTCAGCATTGACATCATGACAGATGACCTCCCGCAGCGGCACGGCGTTTTTCGTTATACGCGGTGAAACTGATACTGATAACAATGATAAGCCCGGTCAGCACGGTGTGCCAGTAGGACGGAACACCGGCCAGGGTCAGGCCGTTTTTGACAATCGCCAGCAGGGCAACCCCGAGGATAACCCCGGTCAGCGTGCCTTTGCCGCCGGTCATGCTGACACCGCCTAATACCACGGCGGCCAGCACCGTCAGTTCAAAGCCCATCAGGGCATTTGGTGCAACGGACTGGGTGATTTGTGTCTGTACCACAGAGGCAATGCCTGCCAGGGCACCCATATAGCCGTAAACAAACAGCATCACGCCGAGAATACTGATACCCACACGCTTCGCGGCATCCGCATTACCGCCGACCGCATAAATCTGACGGCCGACACGGGTTTTGCTCATCAGAAAACCGGTGAAAATAATCACGGCAATCAGGGTCAGGATCGGCAGGGAAAGGCCGTAGTCATAGCCGTCGCTGCCGGTAAATGACATCACCTCGACACCATCCATAAACCACTCCGGAAAGCCGTACAGCCATTCGCCGTTGGTGAAATAGATCAGCAGGCCGAAAAAGACGTTCAGAGTGGAAATGGTAATAATAATAGACGGCACTTTCAGGCGGTAGATCAGCAGGGCGTTGATCAGCCCCAGCAGCAGACCCACCACCGCCGCGATAGCAAAGGCGATAAAGAAGTTACCGCCCTGTGACAGCACATACGTTGCCATCACATACTGTGCGGTGGCCGCCGTGGCCGGGAAGGAGATATCAATCCCGCCGGAGACCAGCACCACAAACAGACCACAGGCCATAATCGCCAGGATAGCGGTGCTGGTGGTCATATCAAACACATTGCCCAATGTCATAAAATCTTCATTGGTGATGCTGAGAAACACACTGAGCAGCACAATTAATACCGCCAGCCAGAACTCATGATGTGCAAACAGATGACGACATGACTTAAGCATTAACCGCCTCCGTAATTGCCTGCTCCGTTGTGGTTAACGGATTGAACTCATGGGTAAAACGACCTTCTTTCATCACAATGACCCGGTGACTGTTATAGAATACTTCAGGAATTTCATCACTGATCATCAGAATCGCCATGCCTTCGGCGGCCAGCATTCTGATGATCTGATAAATACTCTCTTTATTGGCGACATCCACGCCGACCGTCGGGGAATCGAGGATCAGAATATCCGGTTTCGCCGCTATCCACTTGGCGATCGCAATACGCTGGGCGTTCCCGCCGGACAGGCTGGTGACCGGCAGCGCCGGATCGGACACTTTTATCTGCAGTGCCTCAATCAGTCCGCTGACCAGTTCATGTGCCCGGGTGTGATCGAGCATTCCGCCTTTGCGGGTCAGACGCGGCAGCATCACGGAGGTGGTGTTGTCGTGAATGGACTGCGCCATCACCAGTCCCGTGCTCATGCGGTCTTCCGACACATAGCCGATGCCGTGATTAATCGCATCCCGGTTGGAGTGGAGTGTTACCGGTGAACCGTTGATCAGCAGGGTGCCGCTGTCAGGTTTCGTCATGCCGAACAGTGACAGACACAACTCTGTGCGTCCGGAACCGAGCAGCCCGGTAATGCTGACCACTTCACCGGCATGCAGCTTCAGGTCAATATCATAAAATTGATGTTGCTTTGTCAGTTTCTCTGCGCTGAGACGTAAGAGTCCCCCGGTGTTGTACGCAGAAAGTGGTGTGAACTCGAAACGCTGACCCGTCATAAGATATGCCAGCTCATCACTGTTCATCTTATCCGCATCATACGTTCCGATCAGTTTTCCGTCACGGATCACGGAGATCCGGTCGGAAATTTCCATCACTTCATCCAGCTTATGGCTGACAAACACCACGGTAACGCCGTTGGCTTTCAGATCAGCGACCACGCGGATCAGCTGATTGACTTCACTGCGCGTCAGTGAGGCTGTCGGTTCATCCATAATCACCAGCCGGGCGTCATTTGCCATCGCGCGGCAGATAGCGACCAGCTGACATTCAGCAATGGAAAGTTGTTCAACACGTTTATGCAGGGGCAGGGACAAGCCAATACGGCTGATAATTTCCTGCGCCTGTTTCATCTGGCGGCGGCGGTCAGCCAGCCCTTTGTACCACTTAACATGTTCCTGAATCACAATGTTTTCAGCAACGGTCAGGTTGGGAAAAAGCGAGAGATCCTGGTAAATCACCTGGATACCCTGCTCAATAGATTGCTGCGGGGTTAACCTGTTGTAGCTCTGCCCGTTAATAATAATTTCTGCGCCCTTTTCCGGCGGATGAACACCGGAGATCACCTTGAATAAGGTACTTTTGCCGCAGCCATTCTTACCGGCGAGACAATGAACCTCACCCCGGTTAAACGTCAGATTTATATTATCGAGTGCAATGACGGAGCCGAAGTGTTTGGAAACCTGTTTTAAGGTAATCAGTGCGTCTTTTGACATATACCAGCCCATGACAGGGCAGCACGGATGCTGCCCTTTTTAACAAAAAATAAAGAAGGATCAGAAACCGAGCGAGGTGGCGTTATTGCTGTCAACTTCCAGGATTTTATTGAATTTAATCACCTGTTTCTGAGTATCAATTTCAGCTTTACCCAGATCTTTGACTTCCACACCGTCAGTCACTTTTTTGCCGTCCAGCATATCTTTGGAGACCGACACCAGCGCGTAACCCGCATCAGCCGGGTTCCACAGGAAACCTTTCTTGATTTCGCCGCCTTTCAGATACGGTGCCGCCTGAGCCGGCATCAGGATACCTGCGGTGCTGATTTTGTTTTTCGCACGTTTTTTCTTGATGGCCTCACCGGCACCAATCAGGCCCAGTGAACCGTAAGAAACAATTCCTTTCATTTCAGGATGGGCTTTCATCAGGTCATTGGTTGCCGCGAAAGAGGCATCAATGCTTTCCGCAACCGGCATACGGCTGGTCACTTCAAACATTTCCGGATAGGTTTTCTTCTGATACTCAACTGCCAGGTTCGCCCAGTTATTATGCAGAGGCACCGTCAGGGAACCGACATAAATCACATAGCCGCCTTTGCCGCCCATGTTTTTCGCCAGTTCATCCATGGTCGCTTTGGCATAAGCATCGTTATCGATAGTTTCGATATCCCAGTCAGCGTTATGGCCGTCCGGTGCTTCGTGAGTCAGCACAACGATGCCTTGTTCGCGGGCTTTCTTAAAGACCGGCTCAAGAACGGTCACATCGTTCGGCACAACGGTAATCGCATCGACTTTCTTGGCAATCAGGTCTTCAATGATTTTTACCTGCTGAGCCGGATCCGGCGTGGAAGGCCCGACCTGATATGCATTCACGCCCAGATCTTTTGCCGCCTGCTGAACCCCTTTATCCATCTGGTTAAACCACGGAATCCCGGAGACTTTGACAACGTTGACGATTTCGTATTCTTTTGCCATGACGCTGGCAGAGAAAAGCGCAACAGATAATGCAGCGACTTTAAAAAATGATTTCTTCATCGGTAATAACCCTTTTTATATGGATACAGAGAGTGTTGCAGGGAGACCAAATAGAAGCCTGACTATAGGAGCAGGGATGATAAAAAGGGGAGGGAGAACTGAAAAATGTGATCTGCGCCCATTATTGATATGATTATGTTATTAATTTGATGCAAAAACGTTTCTTTTGACATTTTGTGTAATAAAATTACATGAAACTATATCAATGAAACATAAAATTAACAAAATAACCTATAAACAAGAACAATTTATGCATTTTATCATTGCCATCCGGAAAGTATTTTTATTGACATTTGTAAAAATACTTATGACTTACGATAAAATCGCGCTGAACCGATTGTTTCTGGTGTAACAATGAATTGATTTTCATTTTTATGTGAGTTACATCACAAAATAAAATCCACAGATGTTGTTGATTTTGAAATAAAAAAACACAAACAACAGGCGTTAATTACTTATTATTTGATTTTACAGCAATTTTCGCCCGAGGTTATTGAAACGTATCACAGAATAAAACTGAATTCCTGTGGTTTCACAATCGTGCGGAATGTGATGTTAACTACGGCCAGTTACGCCAGAAACTGACCGATAACAACACCAACAGAGTATATATCTCCAGACGGCCTAATAACATGGCAAAACAGAGCAGGTATTTTGCCGCCGGGGAGATCTCCCCGAAGCCCGGCGCGGTTAATCCGAATCCCAGTCCCATATTATTAATACAGGCGGTGACACTGGCAAATGAGGTCATTAAATCGTACCCCATCAGATTAAGGCACCAGATGAAAAAGCAGGTACAAATAACATAAAGGAAGAAAAAGCTCAGGACGGAATTAATCAGCCGGTGCTGCACAACGGTATCACCGACTTTAATCAGGGTTTGAGCTTTCGGGTGGATCAGGGAATAGACTTCCCGCCAGCTCTGTTTGGAGAGAATTAAAAACCGGATCGCTTTTATACCGCCGCAGGTGGAGCCGACACAACCACCGAAAAAACTGGCAAATAATAAGAGAACAATAATATGAGACGGCCACTGCGCATAATCACCGGTGGCAAGCCCGTTATCTGTCAGCATGGAACTGGTGAGAAAAAAAGCATGGACAAAGGATTCTTCGGCGGACGAATACATATTTGCCCGCCACACTTCAAAAAAGACCAGCGCAATAATAAAGGCGGCCACGGCGAAATAGAAACGTAATTCTGTGTTACTGAATAAGGGTTTCAGGCTGCGTTTTGCCAGGGCCACAAAATAGAGGGTAAAGTTGACGGCAGATAATAAAGAAAAAGCCCCCGCCACTAACTCAATCGCGGCGCTGTTAAAATAGCCGATACTCTCACTGTAAGTGGAAAACCCGCCGAGAGAGACGGTAGACAGCCCGTGGCATAAGGCATCAAACCAGGTCATTCCGGCCAGTTTAAAGGCAACGGTGCAGCAAAATCCCAGTAATAAATAGGTGAACCATAAATTACGGGCCGAGCTGGCTAAGCGGGGCGTTAATTTCTCATCTTTAAACGGGCCGGGCATTTCGGACTGATATAAACGCATCCCCCCGATACCCAGCAGCGGAAATATCGCCACCGCCAGGACAATAACCCCCAGACCGCCGATAAAATTAAGCTGGGCGCGGTAATATAAAACCGAGCGGGGCAAATCGGTGACATTGTGAAATACCGATGCGCCGGTGGTGGTGATACCGGAAACCCCTTCAAATAAAGCATCCTCAAAGGCCATATTCAAATGATCATCCAGCCAGAACGGCATGGCGCTGATAACAGAAAATAACAGCCAGAATACCGCAATCACCAGAAAGCCGTCCCGTGTCTGTAATTGCAGCCCGGTGGTTTTACTGCGGTACCAGCACACTAACCCGGCCGGAAAGAAAATCAGAAAACTGCCGGCAAACGCGAAAAAACTCTGCTCCTGCGCAATCAGCGCAACCAGCATCGGCAATAACAGCGTCAGGCTGTAAATCACTATCAAAAAACTGCTCAGATGGATAATGACTCGGGAACGGGTTGATATCACAGAGCGACCACCGGTTTTTCCAAAATAAATAGCAGATAATACTTGGTTCCTGATAGTGAACTGATCGCGGCCGGTTGTAAATTGTTTTCAGCTGATAATCAGCAGGTTGTCTTACTCGGCGATAGTAAGTGTAGCCCGCCAGAAGAGTAATGCCAGCAAACTGACGGATGCGCCCAGCAGGCAGACACCGTTCCAGCCCGCATATGCATACATCATAGTGGCACTGATTGCGCCGAGGCCACTTCCGGCGGCATAAAACATCATATAAAGGCCGGTCAGACGACTGTGAGCTTCAGATCCTGTCCGGAAAATCATACTCTGACTGGTGACATGCAAAGACTGACCGCCTGCATCCAGCAACACAATTCCGGCGATCAGCGCCCACAATGACCAGTCCATAAATGAAATGGGCAGCCAGGCGGCAATCAGCAGTATCAGCGCGATAAAACTGGTGCGCTGCCCGTATCCCCGATCTGCCTGCTTTCCGGCGTTTGAGGCGGCAATGGCACCGATTGCACCGGCGGGACCAAAAGCCCCGATAGCGGTGTGAGAAAAAGAATAGGGCGCAGCGCTCAGCGGAATGACAAGGGCACTCCAGAATATATTGAATGCCGCAAACATCAGGAATGAGAGGATCCCTCTGATTTGCAGTACTTTTTGCTCTTTCAGTAATGAGACCATTGAGACCATCAGTTGCCGGTAACTCCCGGTGGTCTGCGTAACTGCCATGCGGGGCAGGTGTTTTCGCAGAGGCAGTAAAATAAGCAGCATCATGATTGCAGAGCTGATATACACACCGCGCCAACCGGCCAAATCACTGACTGCACCGGAAAACACTCTCGCCAGTAACAACCCGGTAAAGACGCCGCCCTGTGCGGCACCGACCACACGCCCCTGCTCACCCGGTCCCGCAACACCGGCAGCATAAGCGATAAGCCCCTGCGTCATTGCGGTGCCCAGCATGCCGACAGCCAGCATACCGCCGAGGAGTACGGCAGGGGTTGCCGCCAGCCCGACAATGAAAAGCGCCAGGATTAACGCTGCCAGCTGAAAGGTCATCAGATTACGGCGATCGGTTTTGTCCCCGAGCGGAACCAGCAGTAACAGTGCCAGAGCACTGCCGATTTGTGTGGCGGTAATGACACCGCCGACAGCTGCATGGCTGATGGCAAAATCACGGGCAAGTGCATCCAGCAGAGGCTGTGCATAATAGACATTCGCCACACTCAGCCCGCTTGCCGCAGCAAACAACCAGACAAGGCTGCCGGGTAATGGCGTCCGTGTAATACCGGCATTTACAGCCGGAACGGGGACCGTACCGATGTTCTTCATATTCCCTCTTAAACTGGTTGCATTTTGAAACCAGTTGAATCATAGAAAATGTAGTTTTAAAATGCAACCAGAATATTCGCACAGCTAAAGGAGATATCATGCCCGCAGATAAACCCGGTAATAAAACACCATGCCCTGTCGCCCGCAGTGCAGATTTGATTGGTGACCGCTGGTCATTACTGATTGTCCGTGATGCTTTTGACGGGATCCGCCGTTTTGGTGATTTTCAGCGAAACTCAGGCATTGCGCGGAATATTCTCTCTGACCGACTGCGCAAATTACTCAGCGCAGGTATTCTGGAAATGAAAGATGCTTCGGACGGAACGGCTTATCAGGAATATGTACTGACTGAGGAAGGAAAACACCTTTTCCCCGTGATTGTGGCGCTGAGACAGTGGGGGGAAATGCATCTTTTCGGGCACGATGAACCGCATTCATTGCTAGTGGAAAAAGAAACCGGCAAACCACTGGCTGCAATGGTGCCGGTTTCTCAGGAAGGCCGGATTCTGGATCCGGATGAAACAGAAGTTAAAAAAGTGAGCTTGTAAATAAACCGACGGTAATCAGAACCGTTTAATAGATTGGATTTCTTCAGAAAAAGTCATATGACTCTCCTGAGTATCCGGAAGGAAATATTGAGAATACAGGAGAATATACCGGGAAGGATATAGCGGGAGATGAGCAGGAATAAATATTGCAGTCAGCTGCCATCAATCTATAATCCGTACACACTAATTATTTATTTCCGCTGCCGGGAGTCCGTACGTTGAGAAAATTATTGCTGTTAAGTCTGATGTATGCCTTTTCTTATAATGTGTATGCCGGTGAAAATAACTGTTCAGCAGAAACGGCTGCCGTTAACGCATTTAATAATTTTATTTTTACTCAGGAGCGGTCTTTTAACGACTCAGTGAAAGAAATGAAAATACGTATAAAAAGCAGCGATGACTATATCGATAATAGCTCGTATGTAAAATTTGATGATTGTGGCAGGTTGCTGATACTGGAAAATAATAAGGTCGTTAAATCTCGTATAAAAGAGAATGTTATTGTCAATGTGGTTAACATCAGGATAAATAAAAAGGATGAAGGCTGGCGTTATAATATGACATTTAAACTGTCTGATATTGACCAGCATGATGTTGATAACATACTGATGATGCAGAGAATGCACGGAAAGTTTCTGACCGGTAATGACGGAAAAATAACAAAATCGGAAGATACGTCTTATGCCACGTTCGGTGATGAGCGTATGAAATTCAAAGCGGAGACCCGCTTTTTAAGTGATAATAAAGGACGGCTGTCAAAATCGGACCGAGTCAGCACACAACCAAATGACAACTCAAATACACGCTATTTTTATGATGACAAAGACCGCTTAATACGGACTCAGTCAGACTCCACAACGGAAGAATATACCTATACTGATGATGGCAAAGAATCAGGCAGTACAATGATTCAGCAATAATGGTGAAAAGGACAGTCTCTATAAGCATCATGCGGACATTGATTATGAGTATGTTTATTAATTTTTAATATAATATTGAGTAGTGTCCGATGAGTAAAATAGCATAGAATCAGATGACTTCTCTGTATTTTATGCTATTTTGTGCGTTATCATACTGTGATATTGATATTCAATCTTGTTTGTTAAATAAAAATATCATTCCACTTTTTTATGAAGTGATATTTATCTACTCAATTTTATATTTTTTAGCTATCTCACGGGCGGTTTGTTCTATTCCGGGGAAGATTGTACTGGATTTTATATTTAATTGTTCAAGTTCATCTAAAATTTTACTTTTGTTTTTTACAACTATATTTTCTACATTTAAATTACTGTGACCAGTATCAGGAAGAACTGCATCATGTCCAAATAACAAAAAAGCACCAGATTGCGATGATATTCTTGGATTTGTATTACGCCCTTTGACAAGGATTATTTTTTTCAAAACGGAAAAATCTACCTGATCTGAAAAATAAGGTTTTTCTGCCTGGATAAAATGTAGTAATTTTTTCTTATTTTCATTTGTTATTTGTTCATTTTCATTATTAATAGTCAGTGAGTTTTTCATCTCCAATCCAAGCATTGAAAGGTTAGTTATACAACTCACGGTATCTGAATTATAAAATTTAATATCTTTAGATTTTACCTTAAATATTTTTATATCACCATCAACTTCTTTTTTTTTCAGGATCTGAACAACAAAAATATAATGCAACTAAAGGATTGGCAGTAACATCTAAAAGTCTTGTAGGTAAACCAAAATGTTGCATTCTAACCAACTTATCCAACATAAAGTAGTCAGTATGGAACTCATTCGGATGTGCGGTTAATAATTCATTTATAGCTTGTGTTTCATTCGGAAGATAAAGGTAATCACCATTTTCATTCTTTCGAAGAATAGATGGTTCTAATTTGTATTTAATATCACCATGACCACGATAGAATATTTCCGTTCCATTATCCATTGTTGTTTTTTTTAGTTGACGAAGGAATCCTTCAACAGAGCTTATTGTGGGGCTATCATTATTGGATTTTATTAAAGATTGCTTTTTTCTACTTGCTAAGTTATCAGGCGATAAATCAAGAGATTTGAAAAGTTCATTAATAGTTAAATCTTTTATCGCCCAGTGAGTCCGGTGTATTTCCCAACGACCGGATAAAAATAGTTTTCGAAATAAATTATCTTCACCTAGGTTTGTTAGTCCAAAATCCTTTGTAAATTTGAAACTATAAGATATATTTATATTGTCTACTGATATTTTGGTAATTTCACCTATCCGGATGTGAGATTGATTGTTTTCTAATTCTGTCATAAAGACACAAGGTAATGATTTTAGATTTTCTAAAGTAGTATTATCTAGCTTACTGAATTTATAAGCAATTTCATTATTTGTATGTTCCAGGTAACGGGATAAAGGGAATGTACTGTATCCAATCTGGCCTATAGGGATATCCCAGTTGGCATCATTAGACACCATAATCAGATTTAGCATATATTTCTCAGTTCACCAAGTGATGAAAATTAGCATATCAGATTAATTAGTATGACTGATATTGTCTGTGAGGTAACTCAAAATTAAAGGAAATAATTAGGTAGGGGTAATGAAAATTAATATGTATATAGCAAAAGATGACGCTCTCTCCAGAGCGTTATCTTTTACTTTATTGAGAATACAGCTACATATAAAGCAGGAAATTTAGCACGCAGCCGTCTTTCACAATGTAATCTTTACCTTCTGCGCGCATTTTACCGGCTGCCTGCGGGGCGGTTGCGCTGGCAGGACGCAACACCGGCGGTGAAATAGGTTTGCAGATTGAACAGTGCGTAACTACGCGCCCGATTAACGTTTGTAATTCATAACCAGGATAACTATCACCTGCGGATTCATAAAAATCGTCCTCACCAATATCCTGAATATACTCATTCAGATAATAGATAAAGTACTGATAAATCCCATCAGTATAATCCCCATCATCATCGCTATTAAGTAAATCAGACAATTGGAAAGCAGCAGATAAAAGAGTATTTATCGTTTACTTGTGTTTCGTCTGAGTATGTCATGAGAAATGTCCTGTTATTTACACTAACCTGAGCTTTAGTTATATAATGACTATAGCGGTTAAACAACATGGAAGGTAAAGGCGATGTCAAATTTTGAAATCAGACTGAATAACCGGTCATATCTGACTCGGCAGGAATTTGAATTAACCCCGGGCTATTCGGTGACATTAAAAATATCTGGTTTACACAATAAAGAACATTTAATGTTTAAAGCGAGTAATAACCGGATTAGCTTAGCACAGAATGCAGATAATAAAAAAAGTGAACAAACATTAAAGATCACTGCAGTCAGCGAAGGAAGCAGTGAGATCACATCAGTGACGAAAGGTATTGGTCAATGTGCGGTTAAGGAAATGACCGGTAAAATGTCAGATTGTTTCCCCCGGTTAACTTTTTTGGTTTTACCAAAAATCGCCATTCCGTCTGATTTGACACTCAGACAAAAAGCACTGGTTCAGGTGCTTCTTTCTGAGACATCAACCCCGCAAAGAAAATTATTTAATTCCAAAGAAGCAAAAGAAGCGATGACATTAATGCATGATGCACTGTATAACCGGATTGCATCACCAAAGGCACGCTATCTCGATGTTCCTCAGGATGGCAGTGATAAGTTGTTGGGTGTTATATTTAAAGGCAGAGTGATTGAAGGGTTTAAAAATAACACTATAGATCCTAAGATCCTCAGCAGGATAAATGTACTTATCGAAAAAGCTAACGATGGTAATCCTGATATGAAAAAGTACAGAATGCTGATACAGGATGCTATTGAAATAGCAAAAAAAGATAGTGTTATTTCTGACCATACGGTGATTGGCTGGAGGACAACGGGTAGCAGCCTAGGGGGAGGCGGTATAGAGAAATATAAAGACTTACAAGGTCAAACCTTTACAAAACTGACTGCCGAATTTCTCAGACAATAAAGAGAGACTATGATGAAAGCTGGTATTATTACAGTGATATCCCTGATTTTTATTTCTTTTTCCGGCACTGCATCATCCGGCAACCGGGAACTGTCCGGCGACTGGGGGATATATGACAGTAAGCCTGAATCCGTATTTAAGCCACTTGATGATAAACGCTATAAGGCACATTTTGAGGATGCCGCTAAATATTTTATTGCCATCTATAATATGAATAATGAGGTTAATGATTTTTGTTTGATTGGTTATAAATGGCGTGATAAAAATCGTGAAAACAATGTCAATGTTATCTGGAAAAACCATTATTTAATCAACTGGGAAATGCCGTACCGGCCGACTGATAACGCTGACTATATCCGCTCATTGATATTATCAAAACCCGCTATAAATCTGAAAGATGATGTGGTTCCGTACAGTGAAATTGGTTTCCGCACAGCCCTCTGGCCGGAAGAGGGAATTAAGCAGATAACGGATGATTGTCTGAAAAACGGCAATCAGGTACAGATTCAGCCATTTCAGCTGGATCCGAAATGGAATATCGAAAATAAACCAGAATGAAGGTATAGAGAAGGATTCTTAAAAAAATAGCCCATATATTAATATGGGCTATTGCAGATATGCAGATGTAATTAGGGCAGTGTCTGCATTTTGTGGTTAGGATCAGGTGATTATCCAAGTATCATTGGAGCCTTAATAATGATAGTCTGTGTCTAACTTGGTCGAAACAAACGAAAAGTCACAAGGGTTACGTAATGTATTTTAAATGGATAAGTTCTGTCAAAAATTGTTTTTAGAATAACTGTTAGGAATTTATTTAACTTTGAGAGCTTTTAATATCTGATGAGTAAAAAATTATGAGAGCAACACATTCCATATTCAATTTTTCACTTGATGAAGAGATTTTGATTCAGTTCTCGTTTGCCAATATCTCAGTTGAAACCGTTGAGTCAAGTTCTGAATTACTCAAAAAAGAAATACGGATAAGCATCCAAGAAAAAGTAGAGATTTTTGACTCTGCACATGAAAGCGCAAGATATAGCAGACCTAAGCTCCTTGTTGTATTAGGTGTTCTTAGTTTTATAACTGGGCGGAATTTCTCCGTTTATGAAGTAATAGGCTCAATCTCTTACGTTTCGAATGTAAAAGAAAACAAAATAAAGGAAGTTAAATGTATTATTGAAGGGGTTAATTATTCAAATCAACTTGAGGCTATTTGCAATAGTATAAATAGTGAAACGGATTTAAAGAACACCTTATTCTTTTCATTATTAGATAGATGGAGAAAAGCGCAATATCAACTAATAGAAAGTGAAGGAGAAGGACTTTTTGAAGATGAATCTCTATTGTCATTTTTTCATATTTTAGAGTTGTTAGTTAGCGAGTACCAAGATGAGCAGAAAGCGGAAGCAATAGAAAAAATAGATATATTTATAAATGAATTAATGAGTACGACTTTCAAATATAGAGGGCCGTCGTTAAATGGAAAGGTTAACGAGAAAAATAAAGTACTTAAAGAGATTTTACTTAGCGGCGATTTGATATCTATTGGTTCAAAAATAAATTATATGTTCGAAAAGCAGGGGCTTCTTGATGAACGTGTTCAATACTTTTTGCAGGAGCTTATTGCTGCTAGAAACTCTATTGCACATGGTCGACAGGTTTTTAGGGAGAGTTTAATCTGGCCTTTACCTCCATTTTTTATGCTTCATATCAATGATTTCAATCTTGGCTATTTTATTTGCATTTTAACTGCAAGATCTATTGCTTGCCACTATAAGCTAGACTTGTGGAAAGGTGAATGGGAAAGCATCCTTCAAAAACTGCCACCTCCATTGGATGTCATTAAATCATTTATCAAAAACAAACGCTATCAAGGTTTATCCACCGAAAGATTTTATAGCGGAGATATAGATCATGTTACCCCTGCTTCAATTGTATATGCCTATGTTAAAGAAAAAATAAAATTTGCAGATTTTGAAAGTTGTTTTATCGAACATATCAATTATATCAATTTGACTTGTGAAAATACTACTGGAATAGATGAGCGATTGTATATATTAATAATATTGGCAGACTCTGGGATAAAAGAAGTTTCGGAATATAGTAAGAGAAATATTCAATCAATTTATGACAATAAATCTTTTTTTATGTCAAACATCAAAGACTATTTGAGATTTGTCGAACACTATAATATTAAACCAGATTGGTTTCGGAAATGGATTGTTGAGGGGATGCGCTATGAGTCTAAGGAAAACAATACATAATAATAAGCTTAAGGTGGGCGTAACAAATGTTCGGCTTTTTTGGTTCCATTGTTTTAGCCCTTACGAAGACCAATTAGGTTGAGTAGTACGTTCATTAGCCATATAATTCTACATTAGGAAAAAAGAACAAAGTATGTCAGTTTCTAGGTTTTTGGTAAAAAAAACAATGAGTTGAATATAGGTTTAATAAATTAGTAACATGAGTTGTGGGATTCATATAAAAAATCATGTTTTACCGACATTAAGTGTTGTGGATATCCCAATAAAAATCCACGCAATAGCGTGGATTTTATGGTTTTTTACGATGCTTCTAGTATTCAGCAAAACATCATAAGACTACAAATTTTAATCACACATTAAACAGGAAATTCAGCACGTCGCCGTCTTTCACAATGTAATCTTTACCTTCTGCACGCATTTTACCGGCTTCTTTTGCACCTTGTTCGCCTTTGTACTGGATGAAATCCTCAAATGCGATGGTCTGGGCGCGGATAAAGCCTTTTTCAAAGTCGGTATGGATTTTACCGGCTGCCTGCGGGGCGGTTGCGCCGACAGGGATGGTCCATGCACGGACTTCTTTCACACCGGCGGTGAAATAGGTCTGCAGGTTGAGCAGGGCGTAACCGGCGCGGATCACACGGTTCAGGCCCGGTTCTTCGATACCGAGGTCAGCCATAAACTCTTCGCGGTCACCATCTTCCAGCTCAGCGATATCGGATTCAATGGCCGCACATACCGGTACCACCACAGAACCTTCTTTCTCTGCGATTTCACGCACCTGATCCAGATACGGGTTATTCTCAAAGCCATCTTCATTGACGTTGGCAATGTACATGGTTGGTTTCAGGGTCAGGAAGCTCAGGTAGCGGATCGCACCCATTTCTTCTTTGTTCAGGTTCAGCGTGCGCAGCATCTGTGCGTTTTCCAGCAGCGGCAGGCATTTCTCCAGCACTTCCAGCTCCAGTTTCGCGTCTTTATCACCGCCTTTGGCGCGTTTCTGCACACGGTGAATAGCGCGTTCACAGGTGTCGAGGTCAGCCAGCGCCAGTTCGGTATTGATGGTATCAATATCTTCTGCCGGGTTAACACGGCCGGAAACGTGAACAATGTTATCATCGTCAAAGCAGCGGACAACGTGGCCGATAGCTTCTGTTTCGCGGATGTTGGTCAGGAACTGGTTACCCAGACCTTCACCTTTGGAGGCGCCTTTCACCAGGCCGGCGATATCGACGAATTCCATGGTGGTCGGCAGAATACGCTGTGGTTTTACGATTTCCGCCAGTGCATCCAGGCGGGCATCCGGCATCGGTACCACGCCGGTGTTCGGCTCAATTGTACAGAACGGAAAGTTCGCCGCTTCAATACCTGCTTTGGTCAGCGCGTTAAACAGCGTTGATTTCCCGACGTTCGGCAGACCGACGATACCACATTTGAAACCCATAAATTCTTCACCTTAAAAATGACAGCAGACCAAAACGGCCTGCAAGCACGTTAAATAATTGCCGCCGATTATACACGGTTACGGATAAACAGACGATACCTGCGGCTCACTGACCGGCTTTAAATGTATGAAGACGCGAAATGGCTTTTGCCATGCCGTCTTTCATCAGCACATCGGTGCAGCGCACGGCTTCATCGATAGTCTCATCAATCAGTTGCTGTTCGGAGGCAGGGGGCTTGCCCAGCACAAAACCGACCACTTTACTTTTATCACCCGGATGGCCGATGCCGATACGCAGACGATGAAAGTCCGGGTTGTTACCCAATTTGCTCTGGATATCTTTCAGGCCGTTGTGACCGCCGTTGCCGCCGCCGAGCTTCATTTTTGCCACGCCGGGCGGGAGATCCAGCTCATCATGCGCCACCAGAATTTCTTCCGGGGCAATCTGGTAAAAACCGGCGAGGGCACCGACCGCTTTGCCGCTCAGGTTCATAAAGGTGGTCGGTACCAGCAGGCGGACATCATTCCCCTGAATATTCAGGCGTGCGGTATAACCGTAAAACTTACTTTCGGATTTTAATGACTGATTATAACGGCGGGCCAGTTCATCCACATACCAGGCACCGGCATTGTGGCGGGTTTGGGCGTATTCCGCACCGGGGTTGGCCAGCCCCACAATTAATTTTATCTGACTCACACTTGTATCACTTGTTGTTCAGGCAGGTTTGACTGCAAAGAGGGCTATTCTACCCGTCACCCGCGCGGAGTACAAAAGAAACGTCCTTCCCGGACGAATGTGACTATTTGTGCAATAATTTAGTGATGAATTATTAAGTTTCGCTTTTTGGCACAATAAGCCAAATAAAACGTTTTATTTTTGGTCTATGTGATCTCATACGCAACATATACCTATCAATTCGGGCTATACTCTGTGTCAAGAAGGAATTCCTGCTTTCGTGCTTTGAGTTGTTTGCAGACAAAAGAGTGGCGGAGGTCCCTATGAAACGTAAATTATCCTTATTGCTCGGTAACCTGCTGATGGTTGTCGGTATGCTGTTGATGGTCGGCAGTATGGCCTTTACTGTCAGTGTCCTTATTTTCGCACTCCCTTTACCGGATATCTATTCCGAAGCCTCCCTGATGGGGATCTTTATCGGTGCCCTGGTGTGGCTGGGCGGAGCCGGTCTGAGCGGGCGTCGTGAATCCATTGCGGACAGATATTACTGGCTGCGCCATTTCCACAGCCGCTACCGCCGCCGGATGCCGTAAACGAAATATTATCGTTAACGGTTAAATGCCTGCCAACAAAAAACCCGTTGTCTTCACAACGGGTTTAAGCACGCAATGTGTATACTGATTATAAAATCAGTGTTCGAACATTGCGGAGATAGACTCTTCATTACTGATACGGCGGATGGCTTCTGCCAGCATTCCGGATAAAGTCAGAGAGCGGACTTTATTCAGTGCTTTGATTTCCGCTGATAACGGAATGGTGTCACAGACAATCACTTCATCAATCACAGAATCACGGATATTGTTGACTGCGTTGCCGGAGAAGATAGGGTGAGTGGCGTATGCAAACACACGTTTCGCACCACGTTCTTTCAGTGCTTCCGCCGCTTTGCACAGCGTGCCCCCGGTATCGATCATATCGTCAACCAGTACACAGTCACGACCGGCAACATCACCGATGATATGCATCACCTGAGAAACGTTCGCGCGCGGGCGGCGTTTGTCGATGATAGCCATATCAGTGTCGTTCAGCAGTTTGGCGATCGCACGGGCGCGGACCACACCGCCGATATCCGGAGAAACCACAATCGGGTTGTCCAGATCTTTCTGCAGCATATCTTCCAGCAGGATTGGGCTGCCGAAGACGTTATCAACCGGAACATCGAAGAAGCCCTGAATCTGCTCAGCGTGAAGATCCACTGTCAGCACACGGTCAACACCCACGCTTGACAGGAAGTCAGCGACCACTTTCGCGGTGATTGGCACACGTGTGGAGCGGACGCGGCGATCCTGACGGGCATAGCCGAAATACGGGATAACAGCAGTGATACGACCCGCAGAAGCACGGCGCAGCGCATCAACCATAACAACCAGTTCCATCAGGTTATCGTTGGTCGGCGCACAGGTGGACTGGATGATGAAAACATCACCACCACGCACGTTTTCATTGATTTGAACACTGACTTCACCGTCGCTGAAACGACCGATCGCAGCGTCTCCGAGGTTAGTGTACAGGCGGTTGGCAACACGTTGTGCTAGTTCCGGGATGGCGTTACCAGCAAAAAGCTTCATATCAGGCACGAGAAAAACCTCAGGCATGCGTCCAGAGAGATTGAATTGTGAACCTGAAAGCGTCCGGGGACGAAATCAGGGGCAATTACAGTAGACCAGCGCGGAACTGATGAAGCGGCGAAATGTTGACACCACGTGCCACAAAGCCCTTCACCCACGCCGGCGCGTTAATTAACACCTGTCGGGCGGCTGCCTGGTTTTCGAACTCTCCGAACACACATGCACCCGTACCGGTCAGGCGTGACGGAGTATATTGTAGCAGCCAGGAAAGAAGTTCATCAACCTCACGAAAACGTTTTCTTGCAATCGGTTCACAGTCATTTGCGTACGGAGCCTGTAATAATGCGGGCAGAGAGCGGATCGGGGTATCGCGAATTAATTGCGGATCTGTGAAGATAAGCGGTGTCGGAACCGAAATTCCCGGGTGTGCAACCAGATACCAGTGTTCCGGCGGAGACGCCGGGTGCAGAATTTCGCCTATTCCTTCAGCAATTGCCGCGTGGCCCCGGACAAAGACCGGGACATCCGCACCGAGGGTCACACCCAGCTCTGCAAGCGTATCGTCGGGTAACTGTAACTGCCAGTGATAGTTAAGGGCGATAAGCACTGTGGCGGCATTGGAGGAACCGCCGCCGATACCGCCGCCCATCGGCAGAATTTTTTCAACGGCAATATCCGCACCGGGTAAATCCGCTGTCAGCTGATGTTCCCCGGCATAGTGTTGTAACAAACGGGCGGCGCGGATCACCAGATTTTGCTCATCCGGTACGCCGTCAAGCGGGGTCAGCAGACGAATTTCACTGTCAGTGCGCGGCGTAATTGTGACACTGTCACCATAATCCAGAAACTGAAACAGGGTTTGCAGCGTATGATAGCCGTCCGCGCGGCGGCCTGTAATATACAAGAACAGGTTCAGCTTGGCGGGGGACGGCCAGGTCAGTGATGTCAGTTGAGTGTCCATGAATCCATTTTCAGCTTGATGCGGTTATCACCCTGTTCGATATCCAGGCGGTTCGGCAGTTGCGGGGAGACTTTTTCATCATAGGACTGATAAGTGACTTTCCACTTTTCCATGCCCTGAGCCCAGCTCAGGGCTTTCAGGTGATACTGATTGCTGATGGCATAGGACTGCGCATCTCCCGGCAGGCCGACAATCCACTGACGCAGGTTTTCCATCGGAATAGTCATACCGGTCAGCTGGTAAATCATGCTGTCCGGATCATCACTGTAATATTTCTGACCTTTATTATCGGTAAGCTGGGTTTGTCCGTCTTTGACAATCAGTTCCAGCTCGGTGCTGCCGACCGGGTTGGTGAGCAGCAGTTTGTAGCTGTCCGGGGAGTACTGCTGCCAGAAGAAACGGGCATAGGTTTTCTGGGTGGTGCCGATGTAGGCAAACGAGCCGCGCGTCTGATAACGCTGTAACTGATTTATCTGTTCTGTCTGTGCTTTCCAGCCGGCAGAGGTGGCGGAAACATCGCCTTTCTCTGTATTGTCGGGCAGAGTACAGGCGGCAAGTATCAGGCTGCACAGAGGCAGAAGCCGGATAAAGCGCGGTAATTGAATAGAGGCCACGTTGTAATTTCCTTTAACAACTGATAAAAGCAATGACAGTATTGTGCCTGTTTCAGTGGCTGTTTCCTACCTCTCTTACGCTGATTTACGCAATTATCCGTCCGGCTGACACGGCCTGTTGCGCACCGCATTACGTGCTTATTATCACGGTTTCCCGTTTAACGCTTTAATTGCGCGGGATCGGCTGCTAAAATGCATGCAGTTATCCTTAGTAAGGGTGTTGATTTCCGGTATACTTAACCGGTATTTTACACACTTACCCCGGTCTGTATTGCAGGATATGACTTTATTAGCTCTCGGCATTAACCATAAAACCGCACCTGTTGCCTTACGTGAGAAAGTGACTTTCTCACCGGACAGTATGGAAGCGGCATTATCCAATCTGCTCGAACAACCGTCCGTGAGCGGCGGCGTTGTGCTGTCTACCTGCAACCGGACAGAAATCTATCTCAGTGTGGATGAACAGAACGATCAGCGCGATCAGCTGATCGACTGGCTGTGCCGCTATCACAACATCAACCCGCAGGAACTGATGTCCAGTCTTTACTGGCATCAGGATAATGATGCGGTCAGTCACCTGATGCGGGTGGCCAGCGGGCTGGATTCTCTGGTGCTCGGCGAGCCGCAGATCCTGGGGCAGGTCAAAAAAGCTTTTGCGCAGTCGCAGACACACCGTTCACTCTCCCGTGAACTGGAACGCCTGTTCCAGAAATCCTTTTCGGTTGCCAAGCGGGTACGTACTGAAACCGATATCGGTGCCAACGCAGTATCGGTGGCATTTGCTGCCTGTACCCTGGCACGCCAGATTTTCGAATCCTTATCCAGACTGAATATCCTGCTGGTCGGGGCGGGGGAAACCATCGAACTGGTGGCCCGTCACCTGAACGAGCACGGCGTAAAACACATGATGATCGCCAACCGAACCCGTGAGCGGGCCCGTGTGCTGGCGCAGGAAGTCAATGCAGAGGTGATCACACTGCCGGAAATCGACAGCCGGCTGGCGGAGGCGGATATTGTTATCAGCTCCACGGCCAGCCCGTTGCCGATTATCGGTAAAGGTATGGTGGAACGCGCGCTTAAAGCGCGCCGCAACCGCCCGATGCTGCTGGTGGATATTGCGGTTCCCCGTGATATCGAAGCCGATGTGGAAAAACTCAGTAACGTCTATCTCTATACTGTGGATGATCTTGAGGCGATTATTGAACACAATCTGGCGCAGCGCCAGGTGGCGGCACAACAGGCGGAATCCATTGTGGTGCAGGAAAGCGGGCACTTTATGGAATGGCTGCGCGCCCAGAGTGCGGTCAATACGATCCGCGAATACCGTGAACAGGCCGAAGAGATCCGCGCCGCCATGGCTGCAAAAGCCGTGGCACTGATTCAGCAGGGGCATGACCCGGAAGAGGTTATCAACCAGATGTCTCAGCAGCTGACCAACCGCCTGATCCACGCACCAACCAAATCACTTCAGCAGGCCGCCGGTGACGGTGATACCGGTCGTCTGACACTGTTACGCGACAGCCTCGGGCTGGAGCATCATTAACTTCCTCTATATATTTTTAAGGTAGCAGACTACGAATGAAGCCTTCTATTGTCTCAAAACTGGAAGCATTGAAAGAACGTTATGAAGAAATTCAGGCGCACCTTGCGGACGCCGATGTTATCGCTGATCAGAATAAATTCCGTGCCTTGTCGAAAGAATATGCGCAGCTGACTGACGTTGCGAAATGTTTTGAAGCCTGGCAGACCATTCAGGATGATATCGACACCGCGCAAATGCTTCTTGATGATCCTGAAATGAAGGAAATGGCACAGGAAGAGCTGAAAGACGCAAAACTGCGGAATGAAACCTTAGAACAGGAATTACAAGTCTTATTACTGCCGAAAGATCCGGATGATGAACGCAACTGCTTCCTGGAAGTCCGTGCGGGTACCGGCGGTGATGAAGCGGCGCTGTTTGCCGGTGATCTGTTCCGTATGTACAGCCGTTATGCGGAATCACGCCGCTGGCGGATTGAGATCATGAACAGTAACGACGGCGAGCACGGCGGATATAAAGAAATTATTTTCAGAGTCACCGGTGAGAATGCCTACGGTAACCTGAAATTTGAATCCGGCGGCCACCGTGTGCAGCGTGTGCCGGAAACCGAATCCCAGGGCCGTATTCACACCTCCGCCTGTACTGTCGCGGTGCTGGCAGAAGTACCGGAAGCGGAACTGCCGGATATCAACCCGGCGGATCTGCGCATTGATACCTTCCGTTCATCCGGGGCCGGTGGTCAGCACGTTAACACCACGGATTCCGCTATCCGTATCACCCATATCCCGACCGGAATTGTGGTGGAGTGTCAGGACGAGCGTTCGCAGCACAAAAACAAAGCCAAAGCACTCTCGGTACTGGCTGCGCGTATCAAAGCGGCGGAAGAGTCCCGCCGTCATGAGGCGGAAGCCTCTGAGCGCCGCAATCTGCTGGGTTCCGGTGACCGTTCGGATCGAATCCGCACTTATAACTTCCCGCAGGGACGGGTGACGGATCACCGTATCAACCTGACGCTGTACCGTCTGGATGAAGTGATGGAAGGTAAGCTGGATGCACTGATCCAGCCGCTGGTGAACGAATATCAGGCAGATCAGCTCGCCGCGCTGTCTGAGCAGGACTGATGACGTTCCGGACCTGGCTGGCAGAGGCCGTCAGCCGTTTAAGTCACAGCGACAGCCCGAAACGGGATGCGGAGATCCTGCTGACGTTTGTCACCGGCCGCACCCGCAGCTACATTATTGCCTTTGATGAAACCCCGCTCGGCGGGGATGAACAGCAGCGTCTTGAGGCACTGCTTGTCCGCCGGGAGCAGGGCGAGCCGGTGGCGTATATCACCGGTGTGCGTGAGTTCTGGTCACTGCCGCTGGAAGTGTCTCCCGCCACGCTTATTCCGCGTCCGGATACCGAATGTCTGGTGGAAGCAGCGCTGGAATTGTTACCGGCCGCATCCTGCGATATTCTGGATCTCGGTACCGGTACCGGTGCTATTGCGCTGGCTCTGGCCTCTGAACGGCCGGACTGTCACGTGACCGGCGCGGATATTCAGCCGGATGCGGTGGCGCTGGCGCAGCGCAATGCCGCCCGTCTGGGGCTGACGAATACAACCTTTAAAGAAAGTCGCTGGTTTGCTTCACTGCCGATTCATCAATTTGCTATGATAGTGAGTAACCCGCCATACATTGATGAGAATGATGAGCATCTGGTGCAGGGGGATGTCCGTTTCGAGCCGCGCAGTGCGCTGGTCGCCCCGCAGAACGGTCTGGCCGATCTGGCGGAAATCGCTGCGCAGTCCGCACATTATCTGATACCCGGCGGGTGGCTGATTGTGGAACATGGCTGGCGGCAGGGAGACGCTGTCCGCGAACTGTTCCGGGAAAACGGATTTTACCGGGTGGAAACCCGCCGCGATTATGGCGGAAATGATCGGGTTACTTTAGGTCAACGGGAAGAGAAATGAAAAGCATTGCCGATTTTGAATTCAATGGTGCGCCGTTACTGAGCGGCATCATGTTAGTGTTAAAAACTGTCCGCCCGGATTTTGACCGGGAAAAGGCAGAGACACACATCAATGAACTTATCCGTCAGACCCGTAAACGCCTCCCGCCGAATTCCGGTGAACATACCTGTTTACAGACCCTGATCACGCTTTTTTACCATAAATGGCAGTTCGGTGGTGCCAGCGGTGTTTATTCGCTGTCTGATACCCTGTGGCTGGATATGGTGCTGCGCACTCAGCGCGGCTCGCCGGTATCACTCGGCATCCTGTTCCTGCATATTGCACAGGCCATCGGTTTGCCTGTTGTGCCGGTGGTTTTCCCGACCCAGCTGATTCTGCGGGCAGATCTCGATGACGAAACCCTGTTTATTAATCCGATTAACGGCGATCTGCTGGATCAGCACACGCTGGATGTCTGGATTAAAGGCACGGTCAGCCCTGCTCATCATCTGACCGGGGACGATCTCGAAGAAGCCGAAAACAGCCATGTGGTGCGCAAATACCTCGACAGTATTAAAGTCGCACTGATGGAAGAGAAAAAAATGGAGCAGGCACTGAAAGTCAGCGAAACCATTTTATTATTTGATCCGGATGACCCGTATGAAATCCGTGATCGCGGGCTGATTTATGCCCAGCTGGACTGCAGCCATATTGCGGTTTCTGATCTGAACTATTTTATTGAGCAATGTCCGCAGGATCCGGTATCGGAAATGATAAAAATGCAGATCCACACTTACGAACAGCAGCATATCGTTCTGCACTGATAAACGGATATCGTTTTACATATTTTCATAAACGCAATCTAATTGCCTCTGCCAAAAGGTTATACCATGCAACAGAAAGTCGTATCTATCGGGGATATTCGTGTCGGCAACGCGCTGCCGTTTGTTCTGTTCGGCGGCATGAACGTTCTTGAATCCCGCGATCTGGCGATGAAAATCTGCGAACATTACGTGACTGTCACGCAGAAGCTGAATATTCCGTACGTCTTCAAAGCCTCTTTTGACAAGGCAAACCGCTCTTCCATCAACTCTTACCGTGGTCCGGGCCTTGAAGAAGGGATGAAGATTTTTGAAGAGCTGAAAAAAACCTTCGGTGTGAAAATTATTACCGACGTTCACGAATCCTGGCAGGCACAGCCGGTGGCGGACGTGGTGGATGTGATCCAGTTACCGGCTTTCCTGGCGCGTCAGACTGATCTGGTGGAAGCGATGGCGAAAACCGGTGCGGTCATTAACATCAAAAAACCGCAGTTTATCAGTCCGGGGCAGGTGGGTAATATCGCGGAAAAATTCCGTGAAGGCGGCAATGACCAGATCATCTTATGTGATCGCGGTGCAAACTTCGGTTATGACAACCTAGTTGTGGATATGCTGGGCTTTAAAGTGATGGAAAAAGCCTCCGGCGGTTGCCCGGTGATTTTCGATGTCACACACTCCCTGCAATGCCGTGACCCGTTTGGTGCCGCATCCGGCGGCCGCCGTGGTCAGGTGGCTGAACTGGCCCGTGCCGGGATGGCAGTCGGCCTGGCAGGTCTGTTCCTGGAAGCACATCCGGACCCGGATAATGCCCGTTGTGACGGTCCTTCCGCGCTGCCGCTGGCAAAACTGGAGCCGTTCCTGCAGCAGGTCAAAGCCATCGACGATCTGGTGAAAAGCTTCCCTGAGCTGGATACCGAATAATTTCCGATGCAGCTTCACACAGTCGTTAACATGTTCGGCGCTGATCTTCAGCGCCGTTATGGCGAAAAAATCCATAAAATCACCCTCCACGGCGGCTTCAGCTGCCCTAACCGCGACGGCACCCTCGGGCGCGGCGGTTGTACCTTCTGTAATGTGGCTTCTTTTGCGGATGAAAATGCACAGTATGATTCCATTGAGGATCAGCTGAATCAGCAGTCCGGCAAAATCACCCGCGCCAAACGCTATCTTGCCTATTTCCAGGCCTATACCAGTACCTACGCGGAAGTTGAACTGCTGCGTGAGATGTATGAATCCGCCCTGACACAGGCCGATGTGGTGGGATTATGTGTCGGTACGCGGCCGGATTGTGTGCCGGAGGCAGTATTGGATCTGCTGCAAAGCTATCAGCAGCAGGGCTATGAGGTATGGCTGGAGCTGGGATTACAGACCGCTCATGATAAAACCCTGAAACGCATCAACCGCGGTCATGATTTCGCTTGTTATCAGGCCACCACCCGGGCCGCCCGTGAGCGCGGGCTGAAAGTGTGTTGCCACCTGATCACCGGCCTGCCGGGAGAAACCGCAGCCGATAATCTCATCACACTTGAGCGCGTGCTGGACACCGGCGTTGAAGGCATCAAACTGCATCCGCTGCATATTGTGGAAGGCAGTACCATGGCAAAAGCCTGGCGGGCGGGGCGCCTGCCCACCATTTCCCTCGAAGAGTATGTCGCCACTGCCGGAGAGATGATCCGCCACACACCGCCGGATGTCATTTATCACCGTATCTGCGCCAGTGCACGGCGTCCGACGTTACTGGCTCCGGACTGGTGCAGTAACCGCTGGCTCGGCATGAATGGCCTGTGGCAGTATCTGCTGGCAAACGGCGGCCAGGGCAGCGCAGTCTGATCGGGAATTACAGCCAGCGCCGTGTCTGCTGACAATAGGCCGTCCATTCCTGTTTAAATTTTGCGGCAAGGAACTTTTCTTCCTGCGGGATGCTGAACAGATCGGTGATCAGCCAGAAAATCAGGCCGCCGGTGAGAAAGTAATAAGAGCCGGTCAGCAGGGCAAACCCGATACAGGCGGTGGTCAGTGCAAGATAGACCGGATTGCGTGACAACCGGAACGGCCCGCCGGTGATGAGATGAGTGGCCTCGCCGAGCGGATTCGGTGTGGTGTTATGGCGGCGGAAGTATAACAGTGACGCACCAATCCAGCCGAGACTTTCCAGCCCGACCAATATGGCTAAAATACCGCTCCAGCCGCTGAACTGGATCACCAGTGCATCTTTGGCATACAGCCAGGCAGCTGCAATACCATTGATAATCAGCCAGTTAAAGAAGGGAAGACGGAACGCAGCCATAATTTTTCTCCGGTGACAGATAAAGCAACGGCGGACATTACGCCCGCCGCTCTGTTCATTATAGCCTGATTACAGAGGTTATCGTGCCTCCGATGTCACACCATCCATCAGCCCCAGTTCAATCAGTGCCTTACTGACTGACGGGTAAAAGCTGATTTTATTCTCAACCGGCACAATCCGTGCCCGCGCCAGGGTTTTCAGCGGCTGGAACGGAATATCAGTAACCACAATGTGTGTATCCACACCGGCTTCGTCAATAAAACGGCGGAAGGCTTTTAATCCGCCCGCATCCAGCACCGGCACCGCATCCCATTGCATCACAATGGTGTGATATCCGGCACTTTTGATTTTCAGATCATCAAAAATCCGCTCAGCAGCGGCAAAGAACAGAGGACCGTTAATACGCACCACCAGCAGCCCTTTGTCGTGATCCGTAAAGGAAGACTCACTCAGGCGCGTCATATTGGCAATACGACGCATAAACAGCAGTGAGGCCAGCACAATCCCGACACTGATGGCAATCACCATATCAAACAGCACTGTCAGGCTCAGGCACAGCAGCAGCACGATAATATCGTCTTTTGGCGCGCGGCGGATAAGCTCAATCACTTTAGCCGCTTCACTCATATTCCATGCCACCATCAGCAGCAGGGCAGACATTGCCGCCAGCGGCAGATACGAGAGCAGCGGTGCCAGGATCAGCAAAGTCAGCAGCACCAGCAGGGAGTGAATAATAGCAGAGACCGGTGATGTGGCCCCGGCACGCACGTTAGCGGCAGAGCGGGCAATCGCGGCCGTGGCCGTGATACCGCCGAAGAACGGTGCGGTGATATTACCCAGCCCCTGACCCAGCAATTCGCCGTTGGAGTTATGTTTTTTGCCGGTCATCCCGTCGAGCACTACCGCACAGAGCAGGGATTCAATCGCGCCGAGCATTGCCATCGAAAAAGCCGCCGGCATCAGAGCGGTAATGGTGGCCCAGCTGAACTCAAACTCTTTGCCGTCCGGGGTCGGTAAATTCCACGGCAGGATAAATTGCGGCAGAATCGGCGGGATCCCCGCGCCCTGTGTGCCATCCGCCAGGGTATAACTGAAGCGGGAGCCGATGGTGGCCGCTTCCATACCGAACAGTGACAGCACCAGCATCACCAGCATCCCGGCAATCACAGCGGGAAGGTGTCCCGGCAGGCGCAGTTTCAGTTTCGGCCAGTAGATAAGCACCAGCAGAGTGGTCACGCCAATCAGGGTATCGGAGAGATTAATGGTCGGCATCGCTCTGACAAGGGCAATCACTTTATCCACATAGTTTTCCGGCACATGCGCCATGGTCAGACCGAAAAAGTCTTTCACCTGCATGGTGGCGATAGTGATCGCAATCCCCGAGGTGAAGCCGAGCACCACAGAAATCGGAATATATTCAATGAGTTTACCGAAGCGCGCCAGACCCATTGCCAGCAGGATAATCCCGGACATCAGGGTGGCTATCAGTAATCCGCCCAGCCCGAACTGCTGGGAAACGGGGTAGAGGATCACCACAAACGCGGCGGTCGGCCCGGAGACACTGAAACGGGAACCGCCGGTCACTGCAATCACAATACCGGCGATAGCGGCCGTATACAGGCCGTATTGCGGAGCCACACCACTGCCGATAGCCAGTGCCATCGCCAGCGGGATAGCGATAATTCCGACGGTGATACCTGCGATGGTATCTTTTATCAGACGGGAGACGGAGTAAGGCTGTTTCCAGCACGAGTCAATTAATGCAGAAAAAAGAGATAATCCTTTAAATGTTGAAATTTTCATTTCCGGACAACTGTCACCTCTGAGTCATATGAAAAAAATAGGGAGACGCCAAAGCACATTAGTCTACGCAAAACAGGGAGAGATTTAGCTGAGATACATCAAATGACACTGTATACAATAGCGGATATTGAAATAAAATCAAAAATATGAAGCAGTTAAGGGTTAATAAAACAGGTTATTCTGCCGCCTGACCGGATAGCAGCATAAAAAAAGAAAGGACAGAAACGAAAAAAGCCTGCTGATTGCTCAGCAGGCTCTTCTCTTAAGATGGCGGTGAGAGAGGGATTCGAACCCTCGATGCACTTTCGCGCATACACACTTTCCAGGCGTGCTCCTTCAGCCACTCGGACATCTCACCGGGGTACTGTTCGTTGCGTTGATATCTCGCTGCAACGGGGCGCTACTATAGGGGAAGCGACGTAACCCGTCAATACACGGCATGAAAAAAAATGTGTTTTTTCGTTTGTTTAACCAAAAAAACAGCATATTGGTGATTAACATAGCAAATCCGCTGAAAACAGCGCACCGGCCGCCTGAAAAATGACCGCTGATTTTTTTCCGGCGGGAAATCATCTGCCGGAAAAATATGCAGGTCAGTTAACAATAACAACATTTTAACGTTACGAAAATCTCTCCGGGGCTTGAATTCTTTGCGTAATCCTATCAGGCTGGTAAAAAAACAGAGGAGCGCCGCATGAATATTATTTTCTACCATCCTTTTTTTGATTCTGAGCTGTGGATCAACGGCATGAAAAAACATCTGCCGCAGGCGGATATCCGCAAATGGGTTCCGGGTGATAACCAGCCGGCGGATTATGCCCTGGTGTGGTTACCGCCGCGTGAGTGTCTGGCCGGGCGAACCACCATGAAAGCGGTCTTTGCACTGGGAGCCGGGGTGGATGCCATCCTGAAGCAGGAGCAGGCAAACCCGGGCACACTGCCTGCCGGGGTGCCGGTGATCCGCCTTGAAGATACCGGGATGGGGGCGCAGATGCAGGAATACGCCGTTGCCAAGGCGCTGTGGTACTTCCGCAAAATGGATATCTATAAACGCCAGCAGGAACAGCGTATCTGGAAAGCGCAACCGGCGTTTACGTTTGATGAGTTTGAAATCGGCGTGCTGGGAACCGGTATTCTCGGGCGTTCCGTGGCGGAGAGGCTGGCGGAGTTCGGGTTTAAAGTCCATGGCTGGAGCCGGACACCAAAACAGATCCCGGGCGTGACAAGCTTCTGCGGCAATGACCAGCTGGATGAATTCTTAAGCCACAGCCGCCTGCTGATCAACCTGCTGCCTGACACACCGCAGACCAGAGGGATCCTCAACCAGTCGCTGTTCAGTAAGCTGCCGCAAAGTTCTTATCTGATCAACCTGGCGCGCGGCTCGCATCTGGTGGATAACGATTTACTGGAAGCCATCGATGACGGACAGATTGCCGGTGCCAGCCTGGATGTGTTCGCCACCGAACCGCTGCCGGAAATGCACCCGTTCTGGACTCATCCGCGGGTGGATGTTACGCCGCACATTGCCGCATTTACCATTCCGTCAGAGGCAATGAAAGCCATTGTCGCCAATATTGAGCGGATTGAGCGGGGCGAAGCACCGCAGGGCGTGGTGAATATGGAACTGGGGTATTAATTCTTTACAGCAATAAGGACAATCCGGACAATAGCGGCAACTCAGTTAATAAGGATTTGAAGTATGAATGAATTTTCACTGGTCTGCCGCCTGCTCGGAACGCTGTTTAACCGTGCTCCGGCTGATCCCGTACTGGCACCCGTTCTGACGATGATTAAGCAGGGGCAGCTGAAAGCCCACTGGCCGCTGGAGCAGGATGCGCTGCTGACACGGCTGGCTGAGCATTGTGACACCGCAGAACTGGCAGCGGATTATCAGCAGCTGTTTGCTGACGGGGCGGTGGCTCAGCACCGGTCGGACTATACCGGTGAGCCGGAAAGTGACGTTCGTCAGTTTTTCAGTGAGCGCGGGATGCCGCTGACTGATGCGGTAACAGACAGTTTCGGGTCTCTGCTGCTGGCAGCATCCTGGCTGGAAGATCAGGCACAGGAAGATGAAGTCAGTGCGCAGACGGCGCTGTTTGCGGACTATCTGCTGCCGTGGAGTGATGCATTTCTCGGGAAAGTCGAATCTCATGCACAGCACGGCTTTTACCGCACGCTGGCTATCCTGACCCGTGAAGCACTGTCCGCCCTGTATGAAGAGCTGACAGAAGATGCAGAAGAAGACGAAAATGATGATTGATATGTGACAACGTCACATGTTGTTTTTCAGGCCCGGTCAGATGACCGGGCTTTTTGTCTCCGGGTCAGAACAGCCCGAGGAACCAGCCTGCCGCCAGGGTGATAAAGCTGAACAGCCAGATCCAGAAGAAGGAGTAGCGCAGATGCCGTCCCATATCCACCCCGGCAATCCCCACCGCCAGCCAGACAGCCGGTGAGAACGGGCTGACAAAGGTGCCGGCGTTGTTACCGATAGCCATGGCATAGACCACATCTGCAGGCGGAATACCGGCGGATGCCACCACGTCACGGACAATCGGCAGCAGGGCAAAGTAATAAGCATCGGTACTGGTAAAGATATCCAGCGGTACACCAATCATCCCGATAATAATGTGGAACTGTTCCGCCATCCGTCCCGGAATAATCAGCAGCAGATCTTTCGCGACCGACTCCAGCATACCGCCTTTATCCATAATCCCCAGGAATACCCCGGCGGAAAGGATAATCGCAGCCATAGATAACGCCTGCGGGGCATGGTGGTTAATCACGGCCACCTGATCTTTCGGTTTCGGGTAATTGATGATAAGAGCGGCGGAAAGGGCCAGCATAAAGATATACGGTGCCGCGAGCCAGCCCAGCGCCAGGCTGAGGATCGCCAGCAGGATCAGCGAGATATTAATCAGAAAGCGCTGTGGTTTTTCCGTACCGTGTTCGTTATCCGCCTCATCATACAGTTCAAGAAGCGAATCCTGTTGATACGGCGTGGTGCCGTATTGTGCCGCACGGGCGATACGGCGTTTTTCCCGCAGACCAAACAGTGCGGCGACCAGTACGGATGCGATAATGCCGGTAATTTGCACCGGGATCAGCGGCTGCCACAGTTCAGATGCGGGGATCCCTGTCACGGCAGATGCACGGCCAAGCGGTCCGCCCCATGGCACCATATTCATCACCCCCATACTCATGCACATCAGCAGCAGCATCAGATACGGGCTCATGCCCAGTCGCCGGTAGATTGGCAGAAACGCCGGGATGATAATCAGAAACGTTGCCGCTCCGGAACCGTCGAGATGCACCACGGCTGCCACCAGAGCGGTGACCATCGCCACAATCACCACATTTCCCCGCGTCAGGCCGATCATCAGGCGGATAAACGGATTGAAGATATGCAGATCTTTCATAATGCTGAAAAACAGAATGGCGAACAGGAACATCACCGCGACACTGGCGACTTTTTTGATACCGTAATCAAAAAATACCGTGATTTCAGGCAGAGAGTAGCCTGCCAGCAACGCGCCGAGCAGGGGAATAACAGACATGGCAATTACAGGGCTGGTTTTTCCTGTCATCAGCAGAACGACAATAGAAATGATGATCAGCAGTCCGATCAGTGTCAGCATCAGATGATCCTTATCCGGGAAGTGGTTATTTTCTGATGTTACTGAAAGGGATGATGATGGTGTTAAAAATGTTTATGAATTGTGAAATATGTCATTAAAAAGAGATCCGGCAGAGTCAGAAAAAAGCGGTCAATCACAAATTAATTTTATCTGCGGCAGAAGAAAAAACAGTATTCCGTCTCGTTTTACCGGAAATATACTGCGGACATGTCGGAATGGGATAACCAGGTATATTTTCGTATGCCTTGAATTTTCGTCATATTCTTTTACGAAACGGGAAGGTGATACCGTTTCCTGCGGAATAGTTAAGAAACGGTATCATAATTTAGCGGGTTAATAATTTACTGTCACAATTAAAAAATTTAATCGAAATTAGTCGGTTAACGGAATGACTATCCGGCCCGGACGGATTTCAATGCCCTTGGCAAATTTCTTCGCTGCTGCCTCGGCGGTATTATCGCCATTCAGCACATACACCGGGGTCATATTGAAAAAGGTGCTCAGTGTGTGGTTGAGATAAGGGATAAGTGCGGAAATCAGGGTGTCCCATTTGTCCGGGTCCAGCGTGTAATTGGTGATTTCAATATCCCGCATATAGATTGACCCGGTGGCGGCGTCAAAATACGGTGCGGCACTGAGCGTCATTGAAATGGTAAAATCCCGGGATCCGAACAGCGAAACCAGCTTCAGCGAGCCGATTGCCGTCAGTTTTACTTTGCCCGGCTCTTCACGCCCGATTTCGGTGAGCAGTTTTTCCAGGGTAAAATCCGCATCTGCCACACCATCCATACCAATCTGTTTGTTCAGACGGATATTCTCTGCCACCGCACTGTTAATGGTCTCTTCACTGACACTGATTTCGGTTAATTTATCACAGCCTGTTAAAACCGTTGCTGCGACCAGTGCCGCAGTAAAAAGGAATAATCTCATCGGTATCTCCTGTTGTATACCACCCGATACTAACCTGTGCTGCGGCAAATCCAAAATATCCGGATCAATTTAATACGGCAGGGCTTATCTTCTTCGGGTTAAACTGGCGGTAAAGTGCTATCAGTGTAATCAGCCCGATTGTACCGAGTAAAAACCAGGGAAGTTCAGGTAATTGCATTTCTTTACCCAAATCATACAGCCAGCCGCCGCCGGTATAACCGATGGCGCCGCCGAATGCCAGCCCGAGACGGCTGAATCCCATGTAACTGCCGCGTGCGCGCGGATCCGCCAGTGACGCACTGAGGGTTTCCCGTGCCGGTTCGGCAATTACCGAACCTAAATAGAACAAACAGATAATCGCGAATAATACATGCAGTGAATGCGTCAGGGCGACCGGGAACATACTCAGGCTCATCAGGAATAACCCGGCCATCAGGCGGGTTTCCAGCCGGAAGTGTTTTTCACTCCAGCGTGCCAGCGGATAGAGCAGAGTCAGTGATAACGCCGCTTCGATGGCATACATCCATTTTACCGCCGCCGGTGTGCCCGCCAGTTCGTTGACGATAATCGGGAACATCAGCATCACCTGCACGGAGAGGATAAAGTAACCGGTCAGTGTCAGTACATAGCGGGAGAACCGTTTGTCGCGCAGTACGCGGGTCAGCCCTTCTTTTATCGGGGTACGGGTGGTGGAAATGCGGTAAGCGGGCAGCAGCCACGCATTGCACAGGGCAGTAATAATAAAGATTGCCGCGCCCACCCAGCAGACCAGATGAAAATCATAAATCAGCAGCCAGCTGCCGAGCAGTGCCCCGAGTACCGCCCCGGCGCTGTCCTGCATCAGCAGCAGGGAATAGAAACGGCCGCGTTCATACGGGCGGGTCAGTTTGATCACCAGCGCGGTGCGCGGCGGATCAAACAGGGTGCCGCCGACAGCCGAGAGAATACAGGAAAGCCAGAGGATCCACGGCTCATCCGCCATTGCCATCAGGGCAAAACCGCCTGCGCGGAGAAACATGCCGATGACGATCATCGGTTTGGCGCCGAAGCGGTCAGCAATCGCACCGCCGAATATCCCCAGCCCCTGCTGGACAAGCTGGCGAAGCCCCAGGGCAAACCCGACCACAATCCCCGCCCAGCCGAGTTGTTCAACAAAACGGATGGAGATCAGCGGGAAGACCACAAAGAAGCCGAGAACAACCAGCAGGTTATCCACCAGCAACCAGTACTTACCCAGCGTCCGGGCTTGTCTGACAAGTGACATTCAGCACCACATTAAATATTGAAAGGAATAGAAAAAAGGGAGATGATTACACCTTCTATTCTCTGCTTATTCAGCGTCTGATAACAGAGAATTCAGGATGATATTTTTTTATCGACGGAACGTGGTTAAGCACACTCTGACTACGGCCTTCTGAGAGAGGAATTATGTTGTTCGGCTACCGCGCGAATACGCCGCAGCTGCGTTTTAACACGGACAGAATGGTTGTCCGGCTTGCACACGAGCGGGATGCGTACCGCATCAGTGAATATTACTGTGAAAACGAAGCATTTCTGAAACCCTGGGAGCCTCTCCGCGACCGCAGCCACTATCATCCCTCCGGCTGGTCATCCCGCTTACAGCTGATGACGGATATGCACCGGCAGGGTACCGCGTTCCATTTTCTGCTGCTGGATCCGGCTGAAAATGAGGTGATGGGGGTAGCGAACTACAGTAATGTCATCCGCGGCGTGTTTTATGCCTGTTTTCTCGGCTATTCACTGGGAGAAAAATGGCAGGGGCAGCATTATATGCAGGAAGCCCTGGAGCCGACACTGCGCTATATGCAGCGTCAGCAGGGGATGCACCGCATTATGGCAAACTATATGCCGCATAATCAGCGCAGCGGACAACTCCTCGCCCGGCTCGGGTTTGAAAAAGAGGGTTACGCAAAAGAGTATCTGATGATTAACGGCCGGTGGCGTGACCATGTTCTGACCGCACTGACCGCCCCGGACTGGGTTAAGCCACGATAACAGCGGGTTTTTCTGTTCCGCCCGCATTATCGTGATACTATTTCCGCCTTTGTTATCTGACCAGCACATTCAGCATGAACTTATTAAAATCTCTCGCCGCCGTCAGCTCAATGACGATGTTCTCGCGTGTACTCGGTTTTATCCGTGATGCCATCATCGCCCGGATTTTCGGGGCATCGATGGCGGCCGATGCCTTCTTTGTCGCCTTTAAACTGCCGAACCTGCTGCGGCGTATTTTTGCCGAAGGGGCATTCTCCCAGGCCTTTGTACCGATTTTATCGGAATACAAAACCCAGCAGGGCGAGGAAGCCACCCGCACCTTTATCGCCTATGTCTCCGGGATGCTGACACTGATTCTGGCGGTGGTCACCGTACTCGGGATGCTGGCTGCACCGTGGATTATCTATGTCACCGCACCGGGTTTTACCGATGACCCGGATAAATTCACGCTGACCGCCAATCTGCTGAAAGTCACCTTTCCGTATATTTTTCTGATCTCCATCGCCTCATTGGCGGGGGGGATCCTCAATACCTGGAACCGTTTCTCCGTCCCGGCGTTTGCACCGACACTGCTGAATGTCAGTATGATCGGCTTTGCACTGTTTGCCGCGCCGTATTTTAATCCGCCGATTATGGCGCTGGCATGGGCCGTGCTGGCGGGCGGGGTATTACAGATTGCCTATCAGCTGCCGCACCTGAAAAAAATCGGTATGCTGGTGCTGCCGAGAGTTTCTTTCCGTAACAGCGGGGTCTGGCGGGTGATGAAACTGATGGGACCGGCGATCCTCGGGGTATCGGTCAGTCAGATTTCACTGATTATCAACACGATTTTTGCCTCATTCCTGGTGTCCGGCTCGGTTTCCTGGATGTATTACGCTGACCGTCTGATGGAACTGCCGTCCGGTGTGCTCGGGGTTGCGCTGGGGACGATCCTGCTGCCGTCACTGGCAAAAAGTTTCTCCAAAGGGGATACCTCCGAATACCGCAAGCTGATGGACTGGGGATTGCGTCTCTGCTTCCTGCTGGCTCTGCCGTGTGCGGTGGCACTGGCTATTCTGGCGGAAGCACTGACAGTCAGCCTGTTCCAGTACAAAAATTTCACCGCCTTTGATGCCCTGATGACACAACAGGCGCTGATCGCCTACTGCGTCGGTCTGATGGGGATGATTGTGATTAAAGTGCTGGCGCCGGGATTCTACTCCCGTCAGAACATCAAGACGCCGGTTAAAATCGCGATTGCCACCCTGATCCTGACACAGCTGATGAACCTGGCCTTTATCGGGCCGTTTAAACATGCCGGTCTGGCACTGTCGATTGGTATCGCGGCCTGTTTCAACGCTTCGCTCCTCTACTGGCAGCTGCGTAAACAGAATATCTTCACACCGCTGCCGGGCTGGGGGAAATTCTTCCTTAAACTGGTGATCGCAATGCTGTTTATGGCGGCAGTACTGGTGGGTATGATGTATCTGATGCCGGAATGGTCACAGGGTAACATGCTGATGCGCATGCTGCGCCTGATGGGTGTGGTAATTGCCGGTGCCGGTGCCTATTTTGCCGCACTGTATGCACTTGGTTTCCGCCTGCGGGATTTTGCACAGCGCAGTTTATAAGTTGTTTTCATATAATCTGACGGGGCTGATAACAGCCCCGTTTTTGTATTTCCGTAAATCAGCGGTATTTCTGTGTGCGGATAATATTGTCGTTGTCCCGCAATAAACGGTATGCTTCACCGTCATTCAGTTGCGACAATATCACCGGAGACTGCGTTGCAAGATAAAAAACTGTCTGCGGAAATGTCGCTTTCAGCAGTGAAACACAATGTTCATGCCACGGGATATTCAGGTGATGTTCCGGCATTGTGATATACACGATACCGTTAACGTCTTCCGGTTTTTCCGTGGTGGTAAATTCACCGTATCCGGCGATAATACGCTGAATTAATACCGTCATTGAGGAAAATCCCGGATCTGATGTATTCCCGGATTGCGGCAACAGCGGCAAAACAGTATTTAACCCGGTACCGGTTATGGCGGAAGGCGTATCATCAGCCGGCGGATCAAGAAATACCACCGGATGATCATGAACAAACGGCCGGAAACGTCCGGTTATATCACCGGCAGGAATAATATAGTTATCCGTGCTCAGATTCCGTACAGCCGGGGTGTATTCTGTGCAACTCCTGAATATCAGGTGAATATCATTTTCCCGTTGCTGATGATAAATAATATTGTTGGAAAAATAACGCAGCTGAAATAGTGCGGTTAATAATTCGCTGTTCTCTGTCTCATTATCACCGGTAAAACCATATACGGATTTATCCGCAGCGGTGATCATTTCCATATTCCCTGCCATTTTCACATCAGAAAAACAGATTTTATTCTCTGCCATAATCCCTCCTGTTATTTACCGGGGGAGCATAGCACCGGTTATTTCATATCAGGGATATCAAAACAGAATAACAGTACCACCGGAAAGGATGTCAGGCAGGACAACGGATAACAGTGCTATTATGATAACAATACTGACTGTTAATGCCTGACACCGGAGCATGTTTATGCTGCACCAACACACTGTTTCTGATACTGAACTGAACCTGGATAATGGCGGATATACGTCAATTGATGCATTTATCACGCCGCCGTATACCCGGCAGGTTATCAGTGCCTATAACAATCAGCTCACGGAATATCCGGCTGCACTGCGTCACTGTATGTCATTACGGGTACTGAACCTTTCCTGTAATCAGCTGGCTTATATCCCGCCGGCTATTGCACAGCTGACTGCCTGTGAAATGCTGGATCTGGGGCATAACCGTATTGCCGGTGTTGCGCCGGAAATCGGTGAACTGCATCAGCTGTACTATCTTTACCTCAGTGAAAACGGGTACAGCAGATTACCGTCGTCATTTTCCGGGCTGAAAAATCTGCGTTATTTTAATGCAACGGATAATCACCTGACGGCAATACCGGCATGGTTTTCTGAAATGGAAAAGATGGAAGAAATCCGCCTTTATAATAACCGGATAACGGAGCTGTCTGCCGCTGTCTGCGGGCTGAAAAATACCCGCGAAATGCATCTGATGAATAATAAAATAACCGCTGTTCCGGATGAGATTGCGGCCGTGAAATCGCTGGAAATTCTTGATCTGAATAATAACCGGGTAGCGTTTATTTCGCCGGAAATAAGCCGGTTGCAACAACTCAATACACTGAATCTGCGTTTCAATGCCCTGAAAACCTTGCCGGAAAATACCGGTGAATTATCATCCCTGTTATATCTGGATTTACGTGCGAATCAGCTGAGTACGCTGCCGGACAGCCTGGCGGCATTAACACAGCTGCGCAAACTGGATCTGCGCTGGAATAATTTCTCCGTCATTCCGCCGGTGGCAGAAAAATTACAGGCAGCAGGGTGCCGGGTCTTGTTGTAACAGAGTCAGAAGGCAATAAAAAAGGAACCGGAGGGTTCCTTTTTTGCGGAAATAACCACCGGTAACGGCGGGATTACATTTTTTCGACAGTACCGATACCCAGGGTATCCAGACCGGCTTTCAGGGTTTTCTGTGTCAGCAGTGCCAGCTTCAGACGGCTCTGGCGCAGTTCTTCGCTTTCCGCTGCCAGAATCGGGCAATGCTCGTAGAAACCGGAGAACAGACCCGCCAGATCATACAGGTAGCTGCACATCATATGCGGCAGACCTTCACGGGCAACAGCGGTGATAGTTTCTTCAAACTGCAACAGACGCGCTGCCAGCTGGCGTTCGCGGTCGTCCGTCAGAATAATAGGTTGTGTCAGACTGCCTGCATCAATATCCGCACGTTTGAAGACGGATGCCACACGGGTATAGGCATACTGCATATACGGTGCGGTGTTACCTTCAAAGGCCAGCATGTTGTCCCAGTCGAAGATATAGTCAGTGGTACGGCTTTTTGACAGATCCGCGTATTTCACGGCGCCGATACCGACCACTTCCGCCAGCTGTTTCAGCTCATCTTCCGGCATATCGCTGTTTTTCTCACGGATCAGTTTCTCCGCGCGTTCAACGGCTTCATCCAGCAGATCGGACAGGCGGATAGTGCCGCCTGCGCGGGTTTTGAACGGTTTGCCGTCTTTGCCGAGCATCATACCGAACATGTGATGTTCCAGTGTCATGCTCTCCGGGATATAACCGGCTTTGCGGACAATCGTCCACGCCTGCATCAGATGCTGATGCTGACGGGAGTCAATGTAGTAGAGAACGCGGTCAGCGTGCAGCACGTCATGGCGGTATTTCGCACAGGCGATATCGGTGGTGGTGTAGAGATATCCGCCATCTTTCTTGCGGATAATAACCCCCATCGGTTCGCCTTCTTTATTTTTGAATTCATCAAGATAAACGACGATTGCGCCTTCGCTCTCTTCGGCAATACCGCGGTTCATCAGGTCGCTGACAATGCCCGGCAGCATGTCGTTGTACAGGCTTTCACCCATGACATCATCTTCGGTCAGGGTGACGTTCAGACGGTTATAGGTTTCCTGGTTCTGCTGCATGGTGATATCCACCAGCTTGCGCCACATGGTGCGGCAGTATTCATCACCGCCCTGTAATTTGACCACATAGCCGCGCGCGCGCTCAGCAAACACTTCATCTTCATCGTAATGCTTTTTCGCTTCGCGGTAGAATGCTTCCAGGTCGGCCAGTGCCATATCCCCGGCATCTTCATTCTGCATTTTTTCGAGATACGCGATAAGCATACCGAACTGTGTACCCCAGTCACCAACGTGGTTACAGCGGATAACGTGATGACCCAGATACTCCTGGGTACGTGCTGCCGCATCACCGATGATGGTGGAACGCAGGTGACCAACGTGCATCTGTTTGGCCACGTTCGGGGCGGAGTAGTCGATGGCAATGGTCATCGGCTCAACCGGAGTCAGGCCCAGCTTGTCGTCAGCCAGCGCGGTTTCCAGCTGAGCGGTCAGCCAGTCAGGGGAGAGGAAAATATTGATAAAACCGGGACCGGCGATTTCCGTTTTTTCCGCAATTCCGTCAAGATCCAGCAGTTCAATCACTTTCTCAGCGAGCTGTCGGGGCGGCATACCCATTTTTTTCGCGGCAGCCATCACACCATTGGCCTGGTAATCACCAAACTGCGCTTTGGCGGACTGCTTAACGATAGCATCACAATCAAGTGGTGCCCCTGCGCTGATAAGAGCCTGTTGGATCTTATCTGAAAGAATTGCCTGAATATTCACCGGTTTACCTTAATTTAAAGAACAAAATGACACCCCGGAAACAGCGGCGGAGGAGCGGGCTCGTCCGGACGGGATGTTGACGTGAAATTTGGCTGGTTTTATACCACAAAAACAGGGTCTCATGCTACTATCTGCGCCTTTGCGGATGAATTCTCACAGGGGATCATAATGAAAAAAAGCACACAGACAGCATCCCTTACCGGTCTGATGGCAGAGCTGCCGGTGTTTGCCGGAAAAATACAGCAGTTTGCGGCGGATTTGCAGCTCGATCTCACGCAGTATCAGGCGGATCACATCTCACTGCGGGCTCACGATACGGCACTGGCGGAACAGTGGCTGGCCGGATTCCGCGAATGCGGTACTGTGTTATCGGAGAATCAGATTAACGGCCGCCCGATTTATCTGTTTTTACTGCATGAACCGCTGGCACTGCTGCACTGGCAGATTCCGGTGCTGGAACTGCCGTTCCCGAAAGGCAAACAGTATGCACACCAGGGCTGGGAACATATCGAACTGGTATTACTGGGCGACCCGCTGACCCTGACTGAGCGGGTTGCCGCACTGCTGCCGTCACCGTTACCGGACGGGGTGACCACAAAAGCCAGCCATCCGCGCGGCGGACAGGAGCGGCTGCCGAACCCGACACTGGCTGTCAGCCGGGAAAATATCACGATTAAGTTTCATCCGTTCACCTTGCAGGAAATTGTCGAAAGTGAGCGGTAACCTGCAATTCTGACATTTCCCTGTGCGAACAGGCCGGATATTTCGCATCTTGTGATATTTAACAATTCATTAATCTAAATTACATGTAATAGTGTATATCAGGATGACTGAATCGTTTACAAGATATATTTACCTGCGAAATTAAGTGATGAGGCTAATCAATGGCGAAACTGGAAATTTGTTGTTACAGCGTGGAATGTGCCCTCACTGCGGAAAAAGCCGGCGCTGACCGGATTGAACTGTGTGCCGCGCCGTCAGAGGGCGGGCTGACCCCGAGCTGGGGCATGCTGAAACAGACTATCGACCGGCTGCGGATCCCGGTTCACCCGATCCTCCGTCCGCGCAGCGGTGACTTTTGCTATACAGCCTCGGAATTTGCGGTCATGAAGAATGATATCGCCAAAATCCGTGACCTGGGGTTTCCCGGGGTGGTCACCGGTATTCTGGATGAAGACGGGCATGTTGATCTGCCCAGGATGAAGATGCTGTGCAAACTGTCAGGCGATATGGCGGTCACTTTCCACAGGGCCTTTGATATGTGCGCCAGCCCGGCGCTGGCATTACAGCAACTGACTGATCTGGGGGTGAGCCGTATTCTGACGTCCGGCCAGCAGCTGAGTGCGGAACTGGGGCTGCCGCTGCTTAAAGAGTTACAGGAAGCCAGCAGGGGGCCGGTGATTATGGCCGGTGCCGGTGTGCGGCTGGCAAATATTCAGAAATTCCTGGATATCGGCCTTCAGGAAGTACACAGCTCAGCCTCCAAAACCAAGCCGTCCACCATGCGTTACCGCAAAGTCGGGGTCGCGATGAGCAGTGACAGTGAAGCCGATGAGTTTTCCCATACCTGTGTGGACGGCGATACCGTCGAGGCTATGAAAGGAGTTCTGGATCTGCACAGTATGGTAGTGCACTGATATGATGGTCAGTACATCCGTATCAAAACCGATACGGATGTATCTGTATGCAGGGTTATGGCTTTTCGGCAATCAGAACCGCACGGCGCGGTGCCGGATAGCCTTCAACTGTCAGTGACGGATCATCAGGATTGAGGAAATCGGCGAGAGATTCATTAATCATCCACTCCGTACGGCGCTGCTCATCCGTGGTGGTGACAGACTCATCCGCAATCCGGATATTGGTGAATCCGCATTTTTCCAGCCAGACAGCCAGCATTTTTGCTGACGGAATAAAGTAAACGTTACTCATCTGCGCGTAGCGTTCGCCCGGGATCAGGCACTGATGTTCATCACCTTCGACAACAATACTTTCCAGTACCAGTTCGCCGCCGGACACCAGCTGATCTTTCAGCTGCCAGAGGTGGTCGAGCGGGGAGCGGCGGTGATAAAGCACTCCCATGGAGAACACGGTATCAAACGCCTGAAGTGCAGGCAGCTCCTGAATACCGAGCGGCAGCAGGTGCACGCGCTGGTCATTGCCGAGCAGCTTGCGCACGGCTTCAAACTGGCAGAGGAAAAGCTGGGTCGGATCGATACCGACCACCAGTTCCGCGCCTTCACCGGCCATGCGCCACATGTGATAACCGCTGCCGCAGCCGACATCCAGAATGGTGCGCCCGGCAAGCGGAGACAGATGCGGCAGAACGCGATCCCACTTCAGATCGGAGCGCCACTCGGTATCAATCTCCACGCCGTAGAGTGAGAACGGGCCTTTACGCCACGGCATCAGGTTGCGCAGAATGTTGTTAATACGGCGGGTTTCCCCGTCCGTCAGCGGCTGCGTACGCTGTGCGGTAACCCCGGTTTTCAGATCGAGAAAGTCCGGGGTCATGTCCGGCAGATTTTCAATGGTCTTCACCCAGCCCGGATAGTAGCCGTGCAGGGATTCTTTATTCCATTTTGCAATCTGCGCGGGCAGTGTTTCCAGCCAGTGGCTCAGACGCTCATTTTTTGCAATTAACTGATAAAAATTGCCGAAATCAATCATGGTTATTCTCTTTTACCGCCAGTAATGACCCGAAATTAAAGCACTGGAACCAGACTTCGCAATGTTCAAACCCGGCCGTTTTCAGACGTGATTTGTGGGTTTCCACACTGTCCGTCAGCATGACATCTTCCAGCATGGTGCGTTTCTGACTGATTTCCAGCTCACTGTAGCCGTTGGCGCGTTTGAAATCGTGGTGCATGCTGAACAGTAAATCGCCGATCTGCGCATCCTCAAAACTGAATTTTTCCGATAACACCAGCACACCGCCCGGCAGCAGACCCTGATAGATTTTTTTCAGCAGTGCGGCGCGGTCATCCGGTGCCAGGAATTGCAGGGTAAAATTAAGAACCACCATGGAGGCATTCTCAATCGTGATATGACGGATATCGCCTTCGGTGACCTCAACCGGCACCGGAGATTTATAACTTTCCACATGACGGCGGGCGTGTTCCACCATCGGCGCGGAATTATCCACAGCGATAATCCGGCAGCCGGGCTTATCCGCGATATTCGGGCGGATAGACAGGGTGGCGGCGGCGCGGGAACAGCCGAGGTCATAAACCTGACTGCCCGGCGTGACAAAACGACCGGCCAGCATGCCGATCATAGCAATAATATTGGAGTAGCCCGGAATTGAGCGTTTGATCATATCGGGAAACACATCCGCGACTTTCTCATCAAACGTCCAGTCACCAAGACGGGCAATCGGTGCCGCGAACAGAGTATCCTGCGGCGGATTCGGAATTTGTTTGGACATAACACAGATCTGCAATACAAAAAGATGCGCGCATTCTAACAGAGGTGGCCCGGCGCAGAAAGTGTTATGTCCCGGCGTGAGCAGTTACATGTACGGTGAAAAAATCTGCTGCCACGGCAGATACCATATATTCGCCAGCACCATCAGGATCATGGCAGTGAAGGTGGCCGCCATTCCGGTACGCCGCCAGCGGTTCTCCCGGTGTTTTAATCCGTAAGAGTGAAACAGCCGCCCGGCAATCAGAATAACCCCGCAGACATGCAGCATCCACACCTGGGCGCCGTTCTGCTCCATCACCAGTAACAGCAGGAGTGCAACGGGGATATACTCAACCGCATTGCCCTGCACACGAATCGCCGTTTGTAACTCATAAAAACCGCCGTCACCATAAGCAACGCGGTAAAGTGTCCGCAGTTTAATCACATCGAGTGATAGTTTAATGATTAACAGCGCACCCAGTACAATATAAAGGGAACTAACCATTTTTTACTCCATGGCCAATTGAAACAGCAAAACAATGATAAACCTCAAAGCAGCAGGTAACACAATCTTTAATATTAATGCATACTGAATTATTTGAAAATTATCAATTAGTGGCTAAATTCTCTGCGGCAGATGTGCGGTTTGCTCTTATCTCATCAGGAATTTTCCACTATAATGATCGCCTTTTTGACATTTCTTCATAAAGAACCATGCCAAAATTTTGCAGAAACGCACAATAGCGGACAAAAGGATATCGTATGCGTACTAATTATTGTGGGCAGCTTAACAGTGCTCACATCGATCAAAAAGTAACCCTTAGTGGTTGGGTAAACCGTCGTCGTGATCTCGGGGGTTTGATTTTTATCGATATGCGTGACCGTGAAGGCATCGTTCAGGTTTTCTTCGATCCCGACCAAAAAGAAGCATTTGCCAAAGCCTCTGAATTACGGAATGAATTCTGTATTCAGATTACCGGAACTGTCCGCGCGCGACCTGAAAATCAAATTAATAAAGAGATGGCGACCGGCAGTGTGGAAGTGCATGCAGATGGCCTGACCATTTTTAACCGCTCTGAGCCGTTACCGCTCGACAGCAACCACGAAAACACCGAAGAGATGCGTCTGAAATACCGCTATCTCGACCTGCGCCGCAGCGAAATGGCGAACCGTCTGAAAACCCGTGCGCGCATCACCGGGTTTGTCCGCCGCTTTATGGATACCGAAGGGTTCCTCGATATCGAAACCCCGATGCTGACCAAAGCCACACCGGAAGGTGCCCGTGACTACCTGGTGCCGAGTCGTGTCCACAAAGGCAAATTCTACGCACTGCCGCAGTCTCCGCAGCTGTTCAAACAGCTTCTGATGATGTCCGGTTTTGACCGTTACTATCAGATTGTCAAATGTTTCCGTGATGAAGATTTACGTGCTGACCGTCAGCCGGAATTCACCCAGATCGATGTGGAAACCTCCTTCATGACCGCCGATCAGGTCCGTGCGACCATGGAACGCATGATCCGCTCACTGTGGAATGAAATCATCAATGTTGAACTGGGCGATTTCCCGGTGATGACATTTGCGGAAGCGATGCGCCGCTTCGGTTCTGATAAGCCGGATTTACGTAACCCGCTGGAACTGACGGATATCGCCGATCTGGTGAAAAATTCTGAGTTCTCTGTGTTTGCTGATGCGGCAAATGATCCGAAAGGCCGTGTTGTGGCACTGTGTGTTACCGGCGGCGCGGAAATGACCCGCAAACAGATTGATGAATACGGCAAATTTGTCGGTATCTACGGCGCGAAAGGCTTGGCGTGGATGAAAGTGAACGATCGTTCTGCGGGTATTGAGGGTGTTCAGTCTCCGGTCGCCAAATTCCTGACCGCAGAAACCGTTGAAGCGATTCTGGAACGTACCGATGCGCAGACCGGCGACATCATTTTCTTCGGCGCGGGCGCGAAAGGCACCGTAACCGATGCAATGGGCGCGCTGCGTCTGAAAACCGGCCGTGACCTGAATCTGACTGACCTGAACAGCTGGCGTCCGCTGTGGGTGATCGACTTCCCGATGTTTGAGGATGACGGCGAAGGCGGCCTGACCGCGATGCACCATCCGTTCACCTCACCGCGCGATATGTCACCGGAAGCGCTGAAAAACGCGCCGGAAGAGGCGATCGCCAATGCCTACGATATGGTTATCAACGGCTACGAAGTGGGCGGCGGCTCTGTCCGTATCCACCGTAACGAAATGCAGCAGACCGTATTCGGCATCCTCGGGATCACCCCGGAAGAACAGCGCCGCAAATTCGGCTTCCTGCTCGATGCGTTACAATACGGCACACCACCGCATGCGGGTCTGGCCTTTGGTCTCGACCGTCTGGTGATGCTGCTGACCGGTACAGAAAACATCCGTGATGTTATCGCGTTCCCGAAAACCACGGCTGCCGCCTGTCTGATGACAGACGCACCGAGCTTTGCGAATGATGATGCCCTGAAAGAGCTGGCGATCACAGTAACTCAGAAAGAGAGTGACTGAATCTGATGGCTTTTAAACGCCCTGAATCTGTGCTGGTGGTTATCTGTGAGCAGGAAACGGGGCGTGTTCTGATGTTACAGCGCCGTGACGATCCTGCTTTCTGGCAGTCCGTCACCGGCAGTCTGGAACCGGGAGAGACTCCCCGTGATGCCGCATTGCGGGAAGTAAAAGAAGAAACCGGTATTGATATCCTTGCGGAAGGACTGCGGCTGACGGATTGTCAGCGCACCGTCCGCTATACCATTTTTCCGCATTTCCGTCACCGGTATGCACCGGACGTGACGCACAATACGGAACACTGGTTTGTGTTATGCTTACCCGCGCCGAAGGCGGTTCCCTTAACGGAGCATCTGGCGTATGAATGGTTGCCGGCAGCGGATGCCGCCGTGAAAACTATCTCACCCAGTAACGGGGAAGCAATTGAAGAATTCGTTCGTCAGTGTGTTCTTCCGCAGTGACAGCGGATTTAAATGAATGAACGTCGTAAGACTTAATCTGGAGATTAGAGAATGGCAGGTCATAGTAAATGGGCCAACACCAAACACCGCAAGGCCGCGCAAGATGCGAAGCGCGGTAAAATTTTCACGAAAATCATTCGTGAATTAGTCACGGCGTCGCGCATTGGTGGTCCTGATCCTGCATCTAACCCACGTCTGCGTGCGGCAGTGGATAAAGCGTTATCAAACAACATGACCCGCGATACCCTGAACCGTGCGATTGCACGCGGGGCGGGTAATGATGAAAACGATAACATGGAATCCATCGTATACGAAGGCTACGGCCCGGGCGGTACTGCTGTGATGGTGGAGTGCCTGACGGATAACCGTAAACGTACGGTTTCGGATGTGCGCCATGCGTTCACCAAAACCGGCGGCAACCTGGGAACTGATGGTTCAGTCGCTTATCTGTTTACCCGCAAAGGTATCATTTCCTATGCACCGGGTCTGGATGAAGATGCGGTGATGGATGCGGCGCTGGAAGCCGGTGCTGATGATGTTGAAACCTTTGACGACGGCGCTATCGACGTTTACACCGCCTGGGAAATTCTGGGTGATGTCAAAGACGCGATGGATGCAGCCGGTTTCAACGCTGAATCTGCCGAAGTATCGATGATCCCGTCCACCAAAGCGGATCTGGATGCGGAAACCGCACCAAAACTGATGCGCCTTATCGATATGCTGGAAGACTCTGACGATGTGCAGGAAGTCTACCACAACGGCGATATCTCAGACGAAGTTGCAGCACTGCTGTAATTTCCGTCACTCACTCCGCAGAGGATGCGCTGCTGTGCGCATCCCTCTGTTTTCGTGCTTTTTTCCTGTTGTGACAATACGGTCCTCCTATGGCAATTATTCTCGGTATTGACCCCGGCTCGCGGGTGACCGGATATGGTGTTATCCGCCAGCAGGGACGGCGTCTGCTGTATATCGGCAGCGGCTGTATCCGCACACAGGTGGATGATCTCCCGTCCCGTCTGGGCAAAATTTACGCCGGTGTCAGTGAAATCATCACCCAGTATCAGCCGGATTATTTTGCTATCGAACAGGTTTTTATGGCCAAAAATGCTGATTCTGCCCTGAAGCTGGGACAGGCCCGTGGTGTGGCGATTCTGGCGGCGGTGAATAATAATCTGCCGGTATTTGAATATGCGGCGCGCCAGGTGAAACAAACGGTCACCGGCACCGGGGCGGCGGAAAAAGCCCAGGTTCAGCATATGGTGCGCTCAATACTGAAACTGTCAGCTGCACCGCAGGCGGATGCGGCAGATGCACTGGCGATTGCGATCACCCACTGTCATTTTAACCAGAATCTGGTGCAGATGGGCCAGCCGCGTCTGGTGATGGCACGCGGACGGCTGAAAGAGTAACCGGTGTCGCAGATACCCGTGATTTTCTGATGGCTGGATATACGTCCAGCTTTTTTTATGCTATAAACAGGCTCTGCCGCATTCATAAAGGAGACGCGCGTGATCGGTCGCTTAAGAGGTATTGTGCTGGAAAAACAGCCGCCTGTCGTATTACTGGAAACCAACGGTGTGGGCTATGAAGTCCATATGCCGATGACCTGTTTCTATGAACTGCCGGATGCCGGTCAGGAAGCTATTCTGTTCACGCAGTTTATTGTGCGGGAAGATGCACAGTTACTGTACGGTTTTAATGATAAGCAGGAACGCGCGCTGTTCCGTGAATTAATCAAAGTGAACGGCGTCGGGCCGAAACTGGCACTGGCGATCCTCTCCGGTATGTCTGCACAGCAGTTTGTGGCGGCGGTTGAGCAGGGTGCTGTTGCGCAGTTAATTAAACTGCCGGGTGTCGGCAAGAAAACCGCCGAACGTCTGGTGGTGGAAATGAAAGACCGTTTCAAAGGGCTCAACGGTGACCTGTTCCGTGATACGGAAATGTCGCTTCCGGCCAGTCAGCAGGCGGGCAACAGCCGGGCAGATGCGGAATCCGAAGCCATTGAGGCACTGATTTCCCTCGGCTATAAACCGCAGGAAGCCAGCCGCATGATAGCGAAAGTCTCCACAGCCGGTTCAGACAGCGAAACACTGATCCGCGAAGCACTGCGCGCCGCGCTGTAATAATAAAAACGATGATGACACAACGGGGTGACAGGTCATGATTGAAGCTGACAGACTGATTACGGCGGAAACGCTGCCGGATGATGAGGTGGTGGATCGCGCTATCCGGCCGAAATTACTGGCGGAATATGTGGGTCAGCCGCAGGTCTGTTCGCAGATGGAAATCTTTATCGAGGCTGCCCGTCAGCGCGGGGATGCCCTCGATCATCTGCTGATTTTCGGCCCGCCGGGACTCGGAAAAACCACACTGGCGAATATTGTCGCCAATGAAATGGGTGTCAATCTGCGCACCACCTCCGGCCCGGTGCTGGAAAAAGCCGGTGATCTGGCGGCGATGCTGACCAATCTCGAACCCCACGATGTGCTGTTTATCGATGAAATCCACCGCCTGTCCCCGGTGGTGGAAGAAATTCTCTATCCGGCGATGGAAGATTACCAGCTGGATATCATGATCGGGGAAGGGCCGGCTGCCCGCTCCATTAAAATCGACCTGCCGCCGTTTACCCTGATCGGTGCCACCACCCGCGCCGGTTCCCTGACATCACCACTGCGTGACCGTTTCGGGATCGTGCAGCGGCTGGAATTTTATAATACGGACGATTTGCAGCATATTGTCAGCCGCAGTGCCCGTTATATGGGGCTGGATATTTCGGATGACGGTGCCCGCCAGATTGCCATGCGTTCACGCGGCACACCACGTATCACCAACCGCCTGCTGCGCCGTGTGCGGGATTTTGCCCAGGTGAAAGGTGACGGCGGTATTGACGGGCTGATTGCCGGTCAGGCTCTGGATATGCTGAATGTGGATTCCGCCGGGTTTGATTACCTGGATCGCAAGTTACTGGTCACCATTATTGATAAATTTATGGGCGGCCCGGTCGGGCTGGATAACCTGGCGGCGGCTATCGGCGAAGAGCGGGAAACCATTGAGGATGTCATCGAGCCTTTCTTAATCCAGCAGGGTTTTATTCAGCGGACCCCGCGCGGGCGCCTTGCCACCGCACATGCCTATCGCCACTTTGGTATTGATCACAGCGGAAACGATTAAAAACCCGGTCCTCAGACCTGAGGGTAAACATAATATGTTTACCCTTTTGCGCATGTGATAATTAAATGGATTTTTGGGAAATAATCCGGGAGGATTTCCCTGTAATTGGTTGTTTTTCGATATTTAAAAATTGGTATGCATTGCCTGAACCCTGTAATGTAAAAGAGGATTTCGTTAAAGGGAAAAGGAACTGACTATGCGTGTTCATTTTATCATTCATGACTATTTTGAAGCACCGGGCGCTTACGAGTATTGGGCAAGGAAGAACAATTACGATGTCACGTTCACCCGTCTGTATGAAGGTGACAAGTTACCTGACAGCATCAGCGGAATTGATTTTCTGATTGTCATGGGCGGGCCGCAAAACCCGGAAACCACCACTGCACAGTGCGCTTATTTTGATTCCGAAAAAGAGCAGGCGTTTATCGCCAACGCCATCAATTCAAATAAAGTTGTCATCGGGGTCTGCCTTGGCGCACAGCTTATCGGTGAAGCATTAGGCGCGCCGTATACACAATCACCGGAGAAAGAGTTCGGTAAATTCACCATCCACATGACCAACGCCGGAAAACGCAGCCAGCTGTTTTCTCATTTCGGCGATTCGCTGGGTGTGGGCCACTGGCATTACGATATGCCGGGATTAACCGAAGGTGCGCAGATTATCGCTTTCAGTGCCGGTTGCCCGCGTCAGATTATTGAATACACCAAACGCGTTTACGGCTTCCAGTGTCATATGGAACTGACCCGTGATGTGGTGGAGTATCTGATCCTCAACGGCGAAAATGATCTTAAATCGGCCTCCGGATTCCGTTTTGTTGATACACCAAGTGCGATCCGCAGACACAGTTACAGTGAGATGAATGAAAAACTGATCACATTTCTCGACAAACTGGTGCTGAGTGTGAATCCGGTGAAACCGAAAGTGCGGACAAAATCAGAAACAGCGTAATAATGCAGTTTAGCAGAAAGTAAAAAGCCCTGAAAAAAACAGGGCTTTTTGCTGTATATACAATTAATTATGTGGTTTCACCAGCAGGCTGAGAATAAAGCAGCAGGCGGCACAAAGCACCACGGACGGTCCCGCAGGGGTGTCATAAAAAGCGGAGAAGGCTAACCCGCCGGTGATGGAAATCATTCCGGTGATAACCGCACCCGCAGCCATCTGCTCCGGTGTCCGTGCAAAACGGCGGGCAGCGGCGGCAGGAATAATCAGCAGTGACGTGATAATCAGCGCACCGACAAACTTCATGGCGAGGCCGATGGTCAGTGCGGTGACCAGCATCAGCATCATCCGCAGTCTGCCGGGATTGATACCATCAACAAACGCCAGCTCCGGGCTGATAGTCAGAGAGAGCAGATTGCGCCACTGCCACATCAGCAAACCGGTCACGATAGTCACACCCACAGCAATCGGCAGCAAATCTTCATAGGTCACTGACAGCAGATCACCGAACAGGTAAGCCATCAGATCCACCCGCACATTCGACATCAGACTGACCACCACCAGACCGAGAGACAACGCACTGTGCGCCATAATCCCCAGCAGGGTATCCACCGCCAGTTGCGGACGGCGCTCCAGCCAGACCAGCAGCATCGCCAGAATCAGTGTTACGGCAATCACGGCATAAAACGGACTGACATTCAGCAGCAGACCAAAAGCGACCCCGAGCAGCGACGCATGCGCCAGCGTATCACCAAAATAGGACATCCGCCGCCAGACCACAAAAGAACCGAGCGGTCCGGCAGCGATCGCCAGTAACATCCCGGCGAGCCAGCCCGGTAGCAGTAATTCAATCATGGCGGCACTCCGGGGCGGATTTTACAGAGCCATCTGCCGGGGCGTGATTCCCGCAGCAGGGCGCAGAAGGGGATAACACTGCACTGTCGTTTTCATGGCTGTGGTTGTGATGATGACGGTACACGCCGATCTGTGTGGCGGCACGGGTTCCGAACATGGCGGTAAACTCCGGATGGGCTGCCACCACATCCGGCTCACCGGAACAGCAGATATGCCGGTTGATACACAGCACGGTATCGGTTTTTGCCATCACCAGATGCAGATCGTGAGAAACCATCAGCACCGCGCAGTTCAGTTCATCGCGCAGCCGGGTAATCAGGTCATACAGTGCGACCTGGCCGTTGACATCCACACCCTGAGTCGGCTCATCAAGCACCAGCAACTGCGGCCGGGCGAGCAGGGCACGGGCCAGTAACACACGCTGCATCTCGCCGCCGGACAGCCGTTGCATTGGTTTTCCGGTCAGGTGGGCGGCATTGACGCGCTCAAGTGCCGCGAGGCATTCGCCTTTGCTGACGCCGCGCTTCAGGCGAAGAAAACGGGCAACCGTCAGCGGCATTGTCGGGTCAAGATAGAGTTTCTGCGGGACATAGCCGACAGTCAGCCCGGGCGTGCGGGTGACGGTGCCGGACGTTGGCCCGGTAAGGCCGAGAACCACACGGACAATGGTGGATTTTCCTGCACCGTTCGGCCCGAGAAGGGTGATAATTTTTCCGGGGGATAATGTAAATGAAATGTCCTCCAGTACCGTATTGGCACCAAAAGCGACTGAAACATCATTTACCGCGATAAGTGTTGACATGGCAAATTATTATCTTGCAGAATGAATGAAACGTTATAATATAACATTTCAACATTCATGTCACGGAGTTTCCATTATGCAGCACCAGTCACGGCACGGAATAAAAACAGCGTTTATTGCCACATTTTTGAGTCTGACCGCACAAACCGCCAGCGCAGATGTGTTAACATCGGTACGTCCTGTCGGGTTAATCGCCGCTGCGGTTGCAGATGGCGTCACGGACACACAGATTTTACTGCCGGATGGTGCTTCACCGCATGATTATGCACTCAAACCGTCTGATCTGAAAAAAATCCGTTCAGCGGATTTGGTTGTCTGGGTCGGGCCGGAGCTGGAAACCTTCCTGCAAAAGCCGCTTTCAGCTGTTCCGGAACAAAAACAGATCGTTATCAGCGAACTTGAGTCTGTTAAACCTTTTCTGCTGAAAAACGATGAAGATGATGATCACGATGAAGACGGTCATCATCATCACGGTGAGTACAATATGCACCTGTGGATGTCGCCGGATATTGCCCGGCAGACCGCTCAGGCAGTGTATAATAAACTTTTGGTGAGTTATCCGGATAAAAAATCTGTGCTGGACGTAAACCTGCGTAAATTCAATGGACAACTTACTGAAACTGAGAAGAATATTGCTCAGCAGCTGGCACCGGTGAAAACACGCGGTTATTTTGTTTTTCATGACGCCTATGGTTATTTTGAAAAACGCTTTGACCTTTCGCCTTCCGGGCATTTTACGGTCAACCCTGAAATTCAGCCGGGTGCGCAGACACTCAACAACATCAAATTAAAGCTGGCTGAGCAAAACGCCTTGTGTGTGTTTTCTGAGCCGCAGTTCAGGCCGGCAGTCATTAAAGCGGTGGCCAAAGGGACGAACGCGAAGATGGGCGTCCTTGACCCGCTGGGCAGCGGAATTGCAGTGGATCGGGACGGTTATACCAACTTCCTGTCACGGTTATCAGCACAGTACGCATCCTGCCTGGAGCAATAAATAAGGAACAGAACGCGTGCAATTGCAGCAACTGGCAAAATCCGCCGTTCTGGTATACAACCAGTTACCCAAAGCGCATCGCATGATGCTGGGAATGTTAACTGCCGCAACACTGGGTGTCGCTGTCTGGCACCCGTTTGCTGTATATCATGAGCGGAATGCTGATAACGAACAATATACTGAAACTGATTTTGCACCGCCTGCGGACACTTTTGCCATACAGGCGGGAACCGGCACGGACGCGGATACCGACGATATTATCACTGACAGCAGCGATCAGCTGCCGGATGAAGGTCTCGCCAAAGAATCTGATGATCTTGATGACGCCTCCCCGACTGATACCGTTATCCCGACCTCACGTGAATACACTGTTGCCAGCGGTGACAGCCTGTCTGCTATCCTGACACAGTACGGGATAGACTCCTCTGATGTGGCCTTATTATCTAACCAGTTCAAAGAATTGCGTAATCTGCAAATCGGACAGACCCTTTCCTGGGAACTGAATGACGATGGCGAACTGAAATCTCTGAGCTGGGCGGTTAACCGCCGTGAAACCCGCACCTATGCCCGCAGCGGCAACGGATTCAAAGAAACCAAAGAGATGCGCGAAGGGGAATGGCAGACAAAACGCCTGACCGGCAAAGTCAGCGGCAGCCTGAATGCCAGTGCATCAAAAGCGGGACTGACCCGCAGCGAAGTACGTGATATTTCCAAGGCGTTACAGTGGCAGGTGGATGTCCGCAAGGTGAAAAACGGCGATCGCTTCACTGTACTGACCTCCCGTGAAATGCTGGACGGCAAACAGGAACAGAGCCAGATGCTGGCGGTGCGTCTGCATACTAACGGGCGTGACTATTATGCATTCCGCGCTGAAGACGGCCGTTTTTATGATGCCAAAGGCGACGGGCTGGAGCGCGGTTTCCTGCGTTTCCCGACCACCAGACAATTCCGTGTTTCCTCACACTTTAACCCGCGCCGTGTAAACCCGGTCACCGGGCGTGTTGCCCCGCATAAAGGGGTCGATTTCGCTATGCCGGTCGGCACACCGGTTCTGGCAGTCGGTGACGGGGAAGTGGTTGTGGCTAAATTCAGTGGTGCGGCGGGCAATTTCGTGGCTATCCGTCACGGTCGTCAGTTCACCACCCGTTATATGCACATGCGCAAACTGCTGGTTAAACCGGGCCAGAAAGTCAAACGCGGTGATAAAGTCGGGTTATCCGGTAATACCGGGCGCTCTACCGGGCCGCATCTGCACTTTGAAGTCTGGAACGGGCAACAGGCGGTGAACCCGCTGACAGCAAAACTGCCGAGTTCCGGCGGGCTGACCGGCAAAGATCGTACCGGTTACCTGGCGCTGGTCAAACAATATCGTCCTCAGCTGACACTTGATTAATCCTCTCATTTCGCCGGACGGGTATGAAAAAGCCCGTCCGGTGCATTTTCAGAATGCGGAATTTTAATGTACTTCTGAGTTCAGATAATCAATAATAATAGATCACGGTATTTATAATATCATGATAAATAAGCTTAATTTAATACGGGTATCCCTCTGTGTATAAAGAAAACGATACAGACAGCAAAGCGGGCTATATCCCGACATTTCACCGCTACTACCTGCACCCGAAATACTGGGGTATGTGGGTCGCGGCAGGCGCACTGGCGGGTCTGAGCTACCTGCCGGTTAAATTACGGGATCCGATGCTGGCCGGTATCGGCCGGATTGCCGGACGTTTTGCCAAAGGCGGACGCCGCCGGGCACTGATCAATCTGTATTACTGTTTCCCGGATATGCCGAAAGCGGAGCGGGAAAGGATCACGGATGAGATGTTTGCCAGCGCACCGCATGCCTTTGTGATGCTGGCGGAATTGTGTCTGCGCAATCCGCAGCGGGTGATTTCCCGCACGCAGGTTCACGGACAGGACATTATTGACACATTACAGGCAGAAGGGCGCAATATCATCTTTATGGTGCCGCACGGCTGGGCGATTGATTTACCGGCTATGCTGTTTGCCGCACAGGGCAACAAAGTGGCGGGTATGTTCCATCATCAGAAAAACCCGGTGGCGGATTACCTGTGGAATAAAGCACGTGTTCACTTCGGCGGCCGTCTGCATTCCCGCGAAGCCGGTATCAAACCGTTTATTGCCAGTGTGCGTAATGGTTACAGCGGCTACTATCTGCCGGATCAGGATCACGGTGAAGAGCACAGTGAATTTGTTCCGTTCTTCAGCACCTATAAGGCCACACTGCCTGCTATCGGGCGGCTGATGAAAGTCTGCAAAGCGGCAATTGTCCCGCTGTTTCCGGTGTACGATCATAAAAATCACCAGTTCCATATCCACGTCCGCCTGCCGATGGATGATATTGACGGCAAAGATGACCCGTATATCGCCCGCCGCATGAACGAAGAAGTGGAAGCGCTGGTACGCCCGAATATCGAACAATACACCTGGATTCTGAAACTGCTGAAAACCCGCAAAGACGGCGAAGAAGAGCCGTATAAAATCTATAAACACAAAGAATTGCCCTGAGACGGGGCAATTCTTTGTTCCTAATCACATTGGTGATTTTTAATATAATTCCGGATAGTTTATTTGCATTTCCTCATCGTTTTCAGTGTGTTAATTGTCAGCCTGTAACCCAGAGTAATACAATATTGCTCCACCCGCCGGTTTCCTGACAAACAGGCCGGACTCAATGGCAAAGTATGCCCGGTATTTACCTATTCGAATATATGTTACGCACCTCACTACATTTGAAAAATTCGGGTGATATATAACGATAATGTTTACAATCAGTTATATTTCAATGCATTGCATATGGCATAGTCATTATTCCCTAACAGTATTAACTACATGGTTTCATATAGTGGATATCAACTCGCCTTTTTTTCGGAATAACTATGGTAATATCGAAGAATTGATAGGGACCGGTAATAAAGATAAGCCGGTATTTAAGTAGATGACATGCTTATTACATTGCAACTATGAATAAATATTTTTACCTTGAACGTACACTAATTGCACAGAATAGTGACCATGTATTCACTGAGCGTGAGTTACTGGAAAATTTTCGGTATATAGTTGTGCTGGCAGAGCCGGGTGCTGGTAAAACAGAATTGATGGCGAGTTTGGCGCGTAAGCTCAGTGTTCGTCCATTGAGTGCATCAGTATTAATGTATAATGATGCTACCAGTGCTGACAATGGTCCTTTGGTAGTTGATGCAGTTGATGAAATTGCGACAATTGAAAAATCAGGAATTTATAGATTATTGGGCGCTGTTTACAAGCTAAAACCTACGTTAGTGATTATGTCGAGTCGTTCCAGTGAATGGGAGCAAGCTTCGACAACTGCTTTTGAGCAATTTTTAGGTTCAACCCCCGAGATTGTTCGTCTTAATGAGTTTAGTTCAGATGAACAACGACAACTTTTTGAAAATTATACAGGTAGTGCTGATTTTGGTTTATTTCAGGAAGAAATTTATCGTTTTAATCTGGGGGTGCTATTACCGAACCCTCAATTTTTGAAATTATTTTCTGATGCTTATTTTGAAAGTAATAAGCACTTTACAGACAAAAAATCTATCTTTAGTATGGCGGTTGAACGATTAGCGAAAGAGGCGAATAGTAACATTTTAAAAATCTCAAATACTCTTCAGATATCAAAAAAAATATCATTATCATCAGAGGTTTTTACTAAATTACTATTATCCGGAGCTGAAGGTGTCAATACATCTGAAGCAACAGAAAATCGTTTGTATCCTGCATTATTATCACTGGTTGATGACGATAATGTACACAAGGTTCTATCAACCAGATTATTTATGCCGGGTGCTGATGAAAATCAACACCGACCTGTTCATAAGATTGTTGCTGAATATTGCGCTGCCAGTTACTTAGTCAACAGAATAGCTACGCTGGAAGACCCCTTGGAGTTATCAGAATGTTTATCTTTGATTGCTCCCAATGGTGTATCAAGAGATGAACTCAGAGGACTTCTTGGATGGATGGCCACGCTGGGAAATAAATCAATTCAGGAAGCTATTATCGCTCTTGATGCCTATGCTGTTCTGGCTAACGGAGATCCTTCTCAGCTTGAAAGTTCTTCCAAAAGACAGCTTATTCACAAATTAAAGCAGCTTGAAGATATTGATCCTTATTTCCGAAGAGGTGATTATTTTCGTCGGTTTAGCGTTTCAGATTTTTTTACACCAGATATTCTGGATGAAGTTAAATCTATTGTACTTAATCACAAAGATGGGCATTTACATGACTTACTTCTTGATTTATTAGTAGGTTCACCGTTGGCTGCTGATTTGGTAACAGAGCTAACACAGATCGTAGTGAATGATAGTGAAACTAAATATACAAGAATGTCAGCATTAGATTGTTTGGTTAACACTAAAGACTATAACTTATTTGATATTTTTGGTGTTTTAATTTTTGAATCCAGTAATATATCATTATCTATAATATCAACTATAATAGAAAAAATAGGTGTTTATGAAGTAGGCTTTAAAAATATTTGTGGATATTTAAGAGTATGCGCTCATCTTTACCCGGATCATAAAACAAGATATAACGGTGAGTTAGGGAAGCGTTACTTTATTAGGCATTTAATTTCACTTTTCCCTGCTGATTTTCTTGAGATCTTGCTTAATGAATTAACAGCTAAACTAGCTTGTGTCTGTGGGAGTAAATCATACGATTGTGATTGTCGCAATGGAATAAGTAAAATTATCGGTATGATAATGGATCGTTACTTTGAATTAATTCCGGCTCCTTATGACCCGATACAAATCTGGAATTGGGTGAAAAATCTTCATTATCATGAACGCATCCTGGCTAAAGATAGTAAAGCTGTACATGTTTTACAGACAGATACGGCGTTAAGACAGGGTATATTTATACATGTTTTTTCTGAGATTACTGATCAAAAAGAAATATGGGATTTAAGAGCTCACTATTTTAGTTCGGGATTTCAATCTCATTCCGGACTAATTATCTTAAAAGATGATATTTTGTTTATATTATCAATGGCATTTAATATTAATAATTCGGAATTATGGAGGGGCTTTATTGTTAGTCATCCACTATATAAAAATGATGATTTAAAAGAAGTTAAATCTATTCGACATATGCTGAGGCTGCAAGCATTGGCTAAACCAGAATTTATGCGTCATTGGGCATGTTTTAATAGGATATTTAAGTCTGGTAAGATGGATGATTTTAAACTCAATATTAAATTTAGAAGAAAAAGAAAGAAGTATGAGAAAAGAAAGAATGAAATAAATAGACGAGGTATTGAGTTTATTAATAATAATCTACCATTGGTTGCTAGTGGCCAGCATTTGGGGTGTCTGGAAAGATTTTCTGAATTAATTTTGTTTTATCCTGAAAAAATAAAAGAAGAGGTTGGTGATGAAAAATTAATCACACAGGCATTAACGAACTGTATTGATTATATTTCATCTGTTACGCCTACTTTGCAAGAAATTGCTAAATTAAGGTGTGCGTCAAAACGATCCTCATTAGAATTAATATGGTTTTCAGCTTGTTTAGTGATTTTCCGTAATCAGGGGAATCTTGATAGTGTTCCTGAAAATATATTATCTGCATTACAGACTACTTTTAATTTTTGCTATAAGACTGTATCAAAAGAAGAGTACAGAAAATTAAAAAAAAAGGTCTCAGATATCTTATTTATTGATTATAAATCAAAAATTGAGTTTGTTTGTAATTATATAGAACCACAGTTATCTGAAGAATATGAGCATACTAATGTTGAAATTATTCAATATCATGATGTCTTTTCTGAATTACAAGGTGAATTGTCAATAAAATGGCTTTTGGAATTCAAAGGTATTTCAATAAATTTAGCAGGCAGGATTTTTGAAATAGCAGTTAATCATGGCTGCAGAGACCAATTAAAAGAAATAATTAGACAGAATGTGTATGATTCGGAGCAAAAATGGATAAAAACATCAACAGATGAACAGGTAAAGTCAGCGTTGTATTTTTGGATACTCAGAGAGTTTTGTTTTATTGAAAAAACGCATGAATCCCACTGGGGATTTTTCACGGAAGATAAAGATAATTTACTGCTATTGCATCATAAAATTGGACGAATAAACCAAAGTGAGTTTCAGGGATGGCCTAAATTAACATCTGATAAAATTGAAAAAATATTAGACGCATTCTATGAGCAATGGCCGATTGTAGAATTACCAGACTCATGGGGAACACATAGCTCTAAAGCAGAAACAGCATATCGGTTTTTAACAGAATTAATATGGGATATTAATTCTGATAGTCCAGATAATGCTATACCTGTACTAATGAGATTACTTAATGATAAACGGTTTCTAAATTCCCGGAGTGATCTACAAAGTATACTAGCTTCTCAACGCAGAAAAAAATCACTACTCGATTTTAAACCGCCATCTGCTAAAGAAGTGGTGAGCTACTTAGATAAAAATGAAGTTATTAGTGTAGAGGGGATCAGAAAGGTAGTGCTACAGGAATTAACTAATTTTCAAAAATCAATTGATGGTGGTGAATTTAATTCAGCAGATCGTTTTTATGAAAATGGAGTACGTTTAGATGAAGTAAAATCAACAGAGATTATTGCTGAGAGGCTTAGTTTGAAGCTTGAACATAAAAATATAGCTGTAACACTGGAGCATCAATTAAAATCACATAACCGAAGTGACTTTACAGCATCCGGAATTGTAAATGGAAGAAAACGGTTGCTGGTTACAGAAGTAAAAGGGCAGTGGCATCGGGAATTATACACGGCTGCCGAAAAACAATTGTATGAAAGTTATTCAATTCACCCGGCAGCAGAACAACAAGGTATTTTTTTAGTTCTCTGGTTTGGTAAAAATGAGAAAATAGCAGGAAAAATACATCATGGGATCAAAACAGCAACTGAGTTGAAAATAAAAATTGAATCTGAATTGTCTTATGAGCTACGTGGTCTTATCGATATTTTTGTCTTGGATGTTTCAAAGGAAATTTAGTATTTCGTGCCCATACCAAAATTAAACCATTGGATAGCGTAAATCACAATACAAGACATAAAAAAACGCCCATCATCAGACAGGCGGTTTCAGTTTTATCTGAAGCAAATTATTTCACTTCAAGAATACGGCTGGTATTGGTGCTGCCGACCAGGCCCATCTGGTCGCCCTGGGTGACCATCACCAGGTCGCCGGTGCACAGATAGCCTTTTTCTTTCAGGCGGCTGATTGCTTCGGTGACTGCAGCCAGGCCGTCGGTGTGGGTGCTGCAGAATACCGGGGTGACACCACGGTACAGTGAGCACTGGTTCAGGGTTTTTTCATGACGGGACATGGCGAAAATCGGCAGGCCGGAGCTGATGCGGGACATCATACGCGCGGTACGGCCGGATTCAGTCATGGCAATAATCGCTTTTACGCCGTTGAGGTGGTTGGCGGCGTACATGGTGGACATCGCGATTGCTTCTTCCGGATTGTCGAAGGTCATATCCAGACGGTGTTTGGAGATATTCACATTCGGCATTTTTTCCGCGCCCAGGCAAACCCGCGCCATCGCTTCCACGGTTTCCGCCGGATACTGACCGGCAGCGGTTTCCGCAGAGAGCATTACGGCATCGGTGCCGTCGAGCACGGCGTTTGCCACGTCCATCACTTCCGCACGGGTCGGCATCGGGTTAGTGATCATGGATTCCATCATCTGGGTTGCTGTGATCACGACACGATTCAGTTGACGACTACGACGAATCAGCTTTTTCTGGACGCCGACCAGCTCCGGATCACCGATTTCCACACCGAGATCACCACGTGCAACCATCACCACATCGGATGCGAGAATGATTTCATCCATCACCTGGTCAGTGGCGACCGCTTCGGCGCGTTCGACTTTGGAGACAATCATCGCTTCACAACCGGCGTCACGGGCGAGACGGCGGGCATAGTGCAGATCTTCCGCACTGCGCGGGAAGGAGACCGCAAGGTAATCAACATTAATACGGGCTGCGGTTTTGATATCTTCTTTATCTTTTTCTGTCAGCGCATCGGCAGATAATCCGCCGCCGAGTTTGTTGATACCTTTATTATTAGAAAGCAAACCACCGACAGTCACTTCGGTCATGATTTTTGTGCCTTTGACATCCAGCACTTTCAGCTGCACACGGCCATCATCGAGTAACAGAATGTCATCCGTCACCACATCTTCCGGCAGCTTTTTATAGTCGATCCCGACGTGCTCATTGGTGCCTTCGCCTTTACCCAGTTCTGCATCCAGAATAAATTTATCGCCGACATTCAGCAGAACTTTATTGTCTTTAAAGGTGGAGACACGGATTTTCGGCCCCTGGAGATCACCCAGAATAGCCACCTGCACGCCGAGGCGGGCAGCGATTTCACGGACTTTATTCGCACGTTCAACGTGATCGTCCGGGCTGCCGTGAGAAAAGTTCATACGAACCACATTAGCGCCGGCACGGATGATTTTTTCAAGGTTGTTATCGCGATCGGTGGCGGGGCCCAGGGTCGTTACGATTTTCGTTCTTCTGAGGCGTATTGACATAAATTACTCCGTTGACCTGAATAAGGTGAAATGGTGTTGATAAAAAACTCCCCGCCGGAAAATCGTTTCCGCCGGGACAGTGTAAAATCGATTCACTCCTGTCTGATTATCGCGTATTTAAAATAAAAATCGAGTCAGCAAACGCAAAACAGTGAGTCAGACGTTATCCTACCATCCGTTATATGACTAATTCGTGATGATCATTACACCCGGCAGCAGGAAATGTGTCAAATTGACACAAATGGTTAAAAATCAACGGAGTTTATCGATTCGGGAATCTTTGAGCGCTTCTTTGACCCGGCGCAGATTATCGCGGAATTTGGGGCCGCGGCGCAGGGTGAAACCGGTGGCGAGGACATCAATAATGGTCAGCTGGGCGAGGCGGGAGATCATCGGCATATAAATATCGGTGTCTTCCGGTACATTAAGAATGAGGGTGAGAGTGGCTTCCGCCGCGAGCGGGGAGTTCTCCGAAGTGATGGCGAGCACGGTGGCGTCATTTTCACGCGCGATACGGGCGATTTCAACCAGGTTTTTTGTCCGGCCGGTGTGGGAAATTAAGACCACCACATCACCTTCGCTGCTGTTGATACAACTCATGCGCTGCATCACCACATCGTCGGAATAAATCACCGGGATATTGAAACGGAAGAATTTATTCATTGCATCATGGGCGACCGCCGCAGAAGCCCCCAGGCCGAAAAAGGCGATTTTCCGGGCTTGTGTCAGGCAATCCACAGCGCGGTTAATGGTCAGCATATCGAGGGTGCTTCTGACCGCGTCCAGGCCGGCCATGGCAGATTCAAAGATTTTGCCGGTGTAGGCCTCGACGGAATCATTTTCATCCACATTGCGGCTGACATACGGGGTGCCGTTTGCCAGGCTTTGTGCCAGCAGCAGTTTGAAATCAGGAAAACCTTTGGTGTCCAGACGGCGGCAGAACCGGTTAACAGTCGGCTCGCTGACATCCGCCATTTTGGCGAGTGTGGCGATACTGGAATGAATGGCTATCTGCGGGGCGCCGAGGATCGTCTCTGCAACTTTTTTTTCCGATTTACTCAGGTAATCCAGACTGTTACGGAGACGGTCTAAAATATTCATGCCACTGTGCCTTTTATATTGATCTGTGTGACACACCGGCCACCCGCATTTTTTGAAAATATACTACGTAAGCCCGGGTAAAGGAGAGGGGAAATCCCGCCGGATCCGGCTTTTTTTTGAAAGTTTGAACTGTGTCTGATTTTCATTTTAGTAAGTTTGCATCAAAAAAGTAATTAAATTACAAAACAGCACACAGAAAGAGCGGCGACAGAGACCTGTCAGAATGTGCGGTAACCCGCATTTATGTTTACTGGCCGGGCGCAAACGAGTACATTATTCGTTATCTCTGTAACAAAATTACAATTCCACAGCCACGAGGAGAGGTTTTCTATGGCGCTGACAGCAACGGTTCCCGCCTGTGATTTAGTCATTTTCGGTACCAAAGGCGACCTCGCACGCCGCAAGTTACTCCCGTCTTTATATCAGCTGGAAAAAGCCGGTAATATTCATCCGGATACGCGGATTATCGGGGCAGGCCGTGCGGACTGGTCCCGTGAGGAGTATCAGAAATTTGTTGAGGATGCATTCAATACGTTCCTTAACGAGCAACTGGATCCGGTGCTCTGGGAACGATTCAGTGCCCGTCTGCTGTTTTGTAATCTCGATGTGAATGAGACCTCGCATTTCAAAAGTCTCGCCAATATTATTGCGGAAAACAAAAATACTGCCGTTTACTATTTCGCCATGCCGCCGGGAACTTTCAGCGCCATGTGCAAAGGGCTGGGCGAAGCGCACCTGAATAAAGAACCGAGCCGTGTGGTGATGGAAAAACCACTGGGTAATGATCTGGCCTCATCACAGGCGATCAATACCGAGGTGGCGAAATACTTTAAAGAGAGCCAGATTTATCGTATCGACCATTATCTCGGCAAAGAAACGGTACTGAACCTGCTGGCGTTGCGTTTTGCCAACTCTCTGTTTGTGAATAACTGGGATAACCGTACCATCGATCATGTCCAGATCACGGTGGCGGAAGAAGTGGGAATTGAAGGGCGCTGGGGCTATTTCGATAAAGCCGGGCAGATGCGGGATATGGTGCAGAGTCATCTGCTGCAAATCCTGACCATGATTGCCATGTCACCGCCGGATGACCTGACCAGTGACCGAATCCGTGATGAGAAAGTGAAGGTTCTGCGTTCACTGCGGACCATTGATATCACGAATGTCCGTGAAAAAACCGTACGCGGGCAATATACCGCCGGGTTTGTTCACGGCGAAAAAGTGCCGGGTTATCTGGATGAAGAGGGCGCAAATACTGTCAGCCAGACAGAAACTTTCGTTGCTATCCGTGCGGATATCGACGACTGGCGCTGGTCCGGTGTGCCGTTCTATCTGCGTACCGGGAAACGGATGCCGTCGAAATGTTCGGAAGTGGTGGTCTATTTCAAACAGCCGTCCCTGAATATCTTCAATGAAACCTATCAGCATCTGCCGCCGAATAAACTGACTATCCGTCTGCAGCCGGACGAAGGGATTGATATTGAAGTGCTGAACAAAGCACCGGGGCTGGATCATAAACACCGTCTGCAAACCACCAAGCTGGATCTGAGTTTCTCGGAAACCTTTAACCAGACACATATTGCGGATGCCTATGAACGTCTGCTGCTGGAAGCCATGCGCGGTATTCAGGCACTGTTTGTCCGCCGTGATGAAGTGGAGGAAGCCTGGAAATGGGTGGATTCTATTATGCACGCCTGGGCAATGGATAATGAACCGCCGAAACCGTATCAGGCAGGCAGCTGGGGGCCGATAGCCTCTATCGCCATGATGGCCCGTGACGGCCATGCCTGGAACGAAGTGGAATAATTATCCACCTGCGGTATCAGTAAAGGTAGTTAACCGGTTCAATATTTGCGTAATTATGATCATCTTCTGAATAAGAAGGTGGTCATTTTTTATAACTGTCTAAAAAATAAAATTATTTACAGAAAAATAATTCACTGCGCCATTGCTGAACTGTGTTACTTGTGCTAAAAATAATATGAATATTAATAACCGGAGGATTCTTTCATTGTTGTCACCCTGCCCGGGGACAGACAAAAGAATAAGACATCATGCAAAGCGACAGTAGCAGCAGGATTAAAATCCGACGTTCTACCCATGTACTTTTCCTTTCCGCTATCGTATCAAGCGAACACTACTGGTACGGCGAGTTATAGCTATTTCTCTTTTCGTCTGACGAACCAAACGCGCCTGCGTTTTTGGTCACATCGTTACATTTAACGTTTTCGTTTCGCGATAAACGCACACGGTCACGCAGACTTTCTGTTCTGCGGCGTAAACCTGTATGCGTTGTCCATCAGGAGAAATAACTATGATTTACTGGATGTTTTTAGGCTTAGCCATTATTACCGAGGTGATCGGTACATTGTCGATGAAATACGCGAGTGTCTCCGGCGGCAGTGCGGGGATGATTGTGATGTATATCATGATTGCCTCTTCTTATATTTTATTATCCATGGCAGTGAAGAAAGTGGCCCTCGGGGTGGCTTATGCGCTGTGGGAAGGGATCGGGATCCTGATTATTACCGCCTTCAGCGTGATGTGGTTCCATGAATCGCTGTCACCGCTGAAACTGGGCGGTCTGGCACTGTTAATCGCGGGTATTACCCTGATTAAATACGGCACCAAAAAAGTCCAGAAAAAGCAGCCTGCTGCCAAACCGGTTCGTGCGCCACTGAATGAGATGCTGAAAGGGGCGTAATATGTTATCGACATTTGAATGGTGGCACGGTGCATTTTTACTGCTGGCCGTGGTACTGGAGATTCTGGCGAATATCCTGCTGAAAATGTCAAACGGCTTTAAACGTCTGTGGCTGGGTATTTTATCGCTGCTGGCGGTATTAGGGGCGTTCAGCTGTCTGGCACTCGCGGTCCGCGGTATCGAGCTTTCCGTTGCATATGCATTGTGGGGAGCATTCGGTATCGTGGCAACGGTTGCCGCAGGCTGGATACTGTTTAACCAGCGCCTCAATTACAAAGGCTGGAGCGGGATTATTCTGCTTCTGCTGGGTATGGTGATGATTAAGTTTGCCTGATCATTGCGTTACAGAAAAACAGCAGACAACCCGGGGTTGTCTGCTGTTTTTTTATGTCCGGAATTAAAATACACTGATACAGAATGAATCAGGTAAAATTCCGGATTATAAAAATGAAAATATTACTGATTGAAGATCATGAAAAGACCGGCAGCTGGGTTAAAAAGGGATTAGAGGAAGCCGGATTTATTGTTGATATCACGGCAGATGGCAGAGACGGGTTGTATCTTGCTCTGGAGAACAATTACCGGCTGGTTATTCTTGATATTATGTTGCCCGGTATGGATGGCTGGGAAGTGCTGAGAGTATTGAGAACCGCCAAAATGGTACCGGTTATTTGTCTGACAGCCCGGGATGCGGTTGCCGACCGGGTAAAAGGACTGGAACTGGGCGCGAATGATTATCTGGTTAAACCGTTTTCATTCTCCGAATTACTGGCAAGAGTCCGTAATCAGCTGCGTACGTCTCAGCCTGATTCCAAAGTGATTAATATCGCCGATCTCAGCATTGATCTTACCCGTCATGATGTACAGCGGGGAGGCGTGAAAATATCGCTGACACGTCAGGAATATTCACTGTTACTTTTTTTTGCGCTGCATTCCGGAGAGATCCTGCCCAGAACACTGATTGCCGGTGAGGTATGGGGTATGAATTTTGAGAGTGATACCAATGTTGTTGATGTGGCTGTCCGGCGGCTCAGAAAAAAAATAGATGACGGGCATGATCATAAATTAATTGAAACTGTCCGGGGAACGGGATACCGCCTGAACGGATCGGAATGATGAAAATACACTCGCTGAGATTTAAAATTGTATCATTATTTATGTTGCTGATGGTGGCAAACGCAGGTTTTGTCACACTGATCCTTTATCACTCGCTGAAAAATGAACTTGCCTCAAAAGATGATGACATTCTGATTAACCGGGCCGACCAGCTGGCTAAACTGATTGTCAGTGGTATTGATATTAAATCGTTGCCTGTTTATTTCCGGCGGATGATGGATATGCGGCAGGACGTTATTAAGATAGCAGATGCTGATAATCACGTTATTGTGGATACCAACCCGGAAATAACCCTGAATACCCGGGACAAACTTAATTATCCGGATAATCAGGAAACGCCTTCAATCTCATACCAGAATACGGATGATAACATGCCGGTTTCTGTGGTTAATTTTGAGATTCAGGCTCCCGAAGGGAGATTATATGTCACGCTGGCAAAGCGTTCGGTTGATCGCAGCAGTGTTTTACGCGGATATTTACAGCAGAGTCTGATTGTTTCCGTTATTGCTATTCTCCTGATGGCCGTCTTCAGTATATGGCTTATCCGCCGGGGATTGCAGGATATTGCACGTCTCAGCCGGATTACAGCGAAAACAGATCTGCACGCTCTGGGACAGACGGTGGATATCAGCCGGTTACCGGATGAACTGAAAAGCCTGGGCGATTCACTGAATATCATGCGCTCACGGCTGAAAAATGATTTTGTCCGGCTGACACAACTTGCGGATGATTTAGCGCATGAATTAAGAACACCCATTAATGCCATTAAAATTCAGAATGAAATCACATTACAAAAAACGCGCACTGCGGATGAGTATGAAGCGATTATCGCCAGTAATACAGAAGAACTGGATAAACTGGCAAAAATAATACAAAACATTCTGTTTATCGCCAGGGCAGAGAATAAAAATATTAATCTGAAGCGGGAGACCATCGTTGTTTCTGAGCTGGTTGAGGATATTTATGAATTACTGGCATTTTATGCCGATGAGAGAAATATCCGGTTAGTGAATAAAATACCGGATGTGACGGTGTCAGCAGACAGAGTATTGCTGATGCAGATTATGGTCAATGTTGTGTCAAACGCGGTTAAATATTCATATGAAAATACGGAGGTTATTGCCTGTGCAGAAAATAATCATGGCAGCACCGTCATTTCTGTGATGAATAAAGGTGATGTTGTGGCAAACAGTGAACAGGTCTTTACCCGTTTCTGGCGCGGGGATAATGCGAGAACGTCAGAAGGAAGCGGGTTGGGTTTATCGATTGTTCAGGCAATAACAAAATTGCATTCAGGTGAGGTCAGATTTGAACGTACCGGGTCATATAACAGGGTAACCTTAATTTTTCCGGATACCCAGCTCCCTTCATGACAAATTTGTCATCGTCCTGTCAGCTTTAAATTCAGATTATGCGGTATAACAGTTCCGGAATGCCATCACCGTGATTGCTGAATACAGGGACTCATCATGAAAAAAATAATACGATCGTCTGAGATTACGCCGGAATCTGTTTTTATGATGAAACGCAGGAATCTGCTTAAATTATTAGGTGCCGGTACGGCCGGATTAATGGTCAGCACCTCAGCCAGCGCCGGTCTGTTTTCGTGGTTTTCCGGCGATGATAAGCCCGGCGTTCCGGAGACAATCTTAAAAGACCTCAGTTATACAAAACCTGAAAAGTATCAGTCCGCTCTGGCATTAACGCCGGAGGATAAGGTGACCGGTTACAATAATTTTTATGAATTCGGCCTGAATAAATCGGACCCGGCTGAAAATGCACATACCCTGAAAACGGATGAATGGACACTGACGGTTGAAGGGGAGGTTAACCGGCCTCTGGTATTAAATGCCGATGAGATCCGCCATAAATTTCAGGCCGAAGAGCGTATTTACCGAATGCGCTGTGTGGAAGCATGGTCAATGGTTATTCCGTGGGTCGGTTTTCCTCTGAGAGATTTATTATTATCAGCGGAACCGAACAGCAAAGCGAAATATGTCGCTTTTGAAACGGTATACGCCCCGGAACAAATGCCGGGTCAAAAGAGCCGTTTTACCGGGGGCGGGCTTCAGTATCCGTATATTGAAGGATTACGCCTGGATGAAGCGCTTCACCCGCTGACACTGATGGCGACAGGTGTTTACGGCAAGGAACTGCCGAAACAAAATGGCGCGCCTGTCCGGCTGGTGGTTCCGTGGAAATATGGTTTTAAAGGCATAAAATCCATTGTTAAAATTCGTCTGACAGAATCTGAGCCGCCGACCACATGGAATCTTTCAGCACCCCGTGAATATGGTTTTTATGCCAATGTAAACCCGCAGGTTGATCATCCGCGCTGGTCACAGGCCACAGAACGGTTTATCGGCTCGGGAGGATTAGGCCGGACAACACGGCAACCGACATTACTGTTTAACGGTTATGCAGAAGACGTGGCGGAATTATATAAAGGGATGGATCTGCGGAGATATTTCTGATGATGAAATTATTCCGCTACCCGTTTATTAATCTCTTTTTTCATCTGACGGCAGGATTACCGCTGGTATGGCTTATTTATGCTGTCAATTACGGGGCGCTGGGGGCGGATCCGGCAAAAGATATTCAGCATTTCACCGGTATTACGGCACTTCGTTTAGTTATTATTATCGCAGTGATACCGGTGATCGCTTTTTATTTTAAGCTGAACAATTTATATCAGGCGAGAAAATTACTCGGATTATGGTGTTTTTTCTGGGCAACGCTGCATCTGGCCAGTTATTTTTTTCTTGAAATAGGTGCAGAAAATACGGCGCTCTTTTTCAGTGAGATAGTGTCCCGGTTTTATCTTAATCTCGGTGCGGCAGGCTGGTTAATTCTGTGCCTGATGGCGGTGACATCGTCTGACCGGATACGCAGTTTATCAGGCCGGTGGTGGAAACGGATCCATAATCTGCTGTATCCGCTGCTGTTCATTGTGATTACGCACTATATTCTGGCTGCGAAGACAGATACACCGGAACCGGCCATTTACCTGATATTGGTTATTCTGGCATATTGTCATCGCCGGCAGCAGCGAAGTAAAGAACAGGTATTACCCGATAAAACCGGGTAATACCATTAATGTAATCTGCGGCTATTTTCCGCCGTAATATTCATAAGTGGTATGGTAAACGGCATCTCCGGTAAGCCCTGTATTACTGTGTCTGCGCCACAACCCGGTTATGCAGTTCTGATAAGCATCCCATTGCGCACACTGAACATCATTACCTGTTATGATTCCGGACGATTGTGTTTTTTCTGATCCGACGAGTAATCCGCCCTGTTCGTTATAAGTAAATGTGTAGTCGGAGAACGGGAGTGGTGTGGTGTAAATGCGGGCCAGCCGGCCATGTTTATCATAATCAAAGTTCATACTGTAGGTTTTTGCAAGAACTTCACTGTTTATCAGTACGCTGCTGATATTGCCTTCCCGGTACTCCGTTGTGCCATTTTCAGTCAGTATGGTACTGTTACCTTCAATAAAATTTTCAGTCCGGTAAGCGGTGATAACCTGCTGCTCATCTTTGATCATCGAAATACGGGTGATGGTCGGGCGCGTTTTTTTCTTACCGGCGTAATCGGCGGAAAAACGGTATTCCATATTGATGGCATTATCGTTTTCCGAGGCGGTGACGTTCAGATCGAAAATCATGCCGTATTCCTCACTTTTCCGGGTGAAAGAATAACTGCTGATCTGTCCGCAGGGAGTCAGTGTCATATGGCTGGCTGAAAATATCTGCGGGCTGTCCTGCGGTGGTTTTACGGTCGTCATGGTGACCGATTTCACCGGCCCGTTCAGGTAAGGCATTCCTGTCATTCTCATATGATTAAGCCGGGTCTGTTCAGACATCGGCTGACAGTCAGGCTCTGCGGCATAAGACGGCAGAGCGAAAACAGCGGAAAACAGCGCCAAAGGCAGAACTGAACAGGTTACTGTGCGTTTTTTCACGATTTCTCCGGAAAGCTATAAATTTAGATTCATTTATTTCGATGGTAAGGGAGTTATTCCGTTCAGGCAACCGGCCAGTCAAAAAATCAGTTTTATCCGTTATAAAAATTATCCCCATGAAATTAAGTAAAAAGAAGCGCTTTCAGAATTAACAGATCCCTGTTTTTTTAACAAAATTACAGTAGAGAAATTACTTCATAAACTCATCAGAACCGACATGTTCCGAAGGAACATAAGTGAATTAAGAAAGGAAAAAGGAATGATGAGAAAAAACGGGGTATTGATAAAATAAGCCACATTTATTACGAAAAACAAGATTATCTGAAATTTTCTGAATTTGAGCATGACTGGGGAATAAGTCATACACCATACGGAGATATTTATCATTATGACTCCGGCAGGTTCGGTGGCAGAAGAACCGGAGGAGACCCATTCTCTGATTTTCCTCCGATATCGTATTCCCCGGATATTTACCCATTCCCGGGGAACTCAATTGATTTAGGAGAAATAACAGTAAATTCAGATTATCCGGATACGGAGTCAACGGGAGAAGATACTCTGTATACGGATGAGCCTTATTTGCATACGGCACACGCTGGTCTTGCAGTATTAATGTATCCGCAGCAAAATACCCTGAAATTTATTCTTGATATGCGTAATATCTCCGCTATTGTTGCACCAATAAAAACCTATTTATTACTGGCATTAGAAACTGTTCTTCCGATTGCGGGCAGGGTACTGGGAATTGCCGGAATATTAATGCCGTCATCAATCGCAAAAGAGCCTTTGGTTATATACTATCATGATAATAGCTATGGAGAGGGTGATGATGATCCTTACATTCTGACCACACTACCGGCAACTCTTGTCACCGGTACTTCATCAGAAATTTTCGCAGGGGAAAAATCGGTACCGGCAGACGTTATTGTATCCCTGGCCATCAATGAGCAGGAAGGGAAGCATACTACAGTAATTACACCGGTAAAAGATAAAATAATTCCAGTTATTAAAGCAGAGAAAACGGATATTCCCGGCGTGTATGATGTCAATATAATTCCGGATGCATCCCCTGTTCGAATAACGGTTATAAATAATGAAAAAAGTATTATTGTCAAACCGGAACAGGTTAATCTTACCCCTCCGGTGAAACATTTTATTCCGGCAAGTCCGGAGATTAAGACACACCACGCCATTATTGATTTTTCTGGTGAACATGAACCTGTTTATCTGTTCCTGTCACAATTACCATTATTTGAAGATATTGAATCTGAAAATACCATCCGACTCTGGCAGGAACAATTTCCGGTTGAAGCGGCACGGATAGCATATCAATCAGCAGAAACTGAACTGAATAACACCACGGAATTACGAAGAAAAGCCATATCGGATCGCAAAAACCACCGGGGAATTGACCTGGGAACTTATATGAAAAAGCTGGCATATTATCGGAGAGCAGCTTCGCATTCCGGATATTTGGAAAGAAAATATGCAGAGCAAATTCAGCAGGATATTGACAGACATTTTGATGTTATCAACCGGCATAAAATCGCAGAACGTAATTTTATACGGGCAGAGATACAAAAGAACAGGGCTGAACGCCATTTGGCAATGATTGTTGCCGGGCCGGACTGGTTGCACCGCATCCGTTATTTCGAAAAGAGACTGATATCACTGACTGAAAACCAGGATACTTTTCTGATTGACGGAAATAAAACTGGGCAACTTCAGATTTCTGTGAAAGGCAGCGGAATTATCCCGCAACAAAATGAAGAGAAGCCTTTATTCCATGATTATCTGACGGGCAAAAAACCGGACAGGAATGATTCAGAGGATAGTGCTGCGGAGTATCATTCCGCCGTAATAATGCGGACGACCAGTATTGCAGGGCAAATGGCGGTAGTCGTTCCTGCCGGTAATATAAGAATATCGGATGGTTTTGCCGAAAGAAATTGTCGTGGCCTATGGATTCGTGACAAAAATACCGAAAAATTGGTGGTCGTTTTTGATGTTCGCCGGTATCATCGCGGAAAAATTCCGGTTATTAACGCAGTAAAAGATAGTATTACCGGTGTATATAAAGCGTCTCTGCCATCTTCCGCGACTATTCTGATCAACCCCGTTAATCCGCCAATACCGCCCGGATTTCCGGGGGGAATATCCATTCCTGAGCTGAAATTTCCTTTCCATACAGGAACATCGGCGGAAATACCTGTAACACCGATGAATACCGGTTTCCCGTTGCCGGATGATATATCCTTCACGGATTTTATTCTGGTATTCCCTGATGGCAGCGGGCTGAAACCTGTATATATTATGCTCAGCAGCCCTTATGGTGAAACCAATGCCAAAGGTAAATTCAGCGGACGTGACTACCATACTGAGCGGGCTGGCGGACCGATTGAAGTACTTGACTGGCGGATTGCGGTAATAGACCGTGAGGGCGTAGACAAGGTAAGATTACACATCAGCCGTTTTGGAAGTAGTGCTGATAATGACATTATGCTTGAACGGCTGGAATATATTCTTACCGGAATGCTTCCGGAGACTGATACAGATAAACGGTTTTATACTCATGAAATCCGTGAGCTGGAGCGTTACCGGAATCTGGGCATAAAAGACGGAGTACGACCTGAGAATGGAGGGGAGGTTTGGAATAATACACATACGGCTACATTGGAAGATTATCAATTGAGCTCGGATGATACATTACTGTATACAGCAGAGGCGCTATTTTCAACATATGATGATTGAGGTGTAAGGTGATTGATTACAATGAAATGGTAAAAAATGAATCGATGGAAGATGTCATCCTGTTTCTGGTTGCCAGACGTGAAAGCGGTCTTATTTACCCGGCAATAGACCGTTTTTTTTATCGTCATAATGGGCCGGATAAATATGAGTCGTGTAATATTATGATTCTCCGCGAAACACACAGACTTCTGAATGAAGAAAAAATAATGTGCGGAGGAGAGAAAGGCGGCCTTTATATGAAAGGACCCAAATGGGTCAAGCCTGGTTTTATGTCAGAAGGGAAATATGAGATAGATTAAAAAACATATATGTATTATTTTTGAATGCAATTGTGAGCATGCGTATTATATTTTATTAATCCGATTTTCCGGAGAAGATAAAAGAAAATAAGATAAATAATCATCCATAATAATGAAATAATGAATAATCAATACAAAAAAGTGACCGCCATTATGCGGTCACTTAACAGATCAAACAAGATATGCTTATTTCACTTCCGGCATCAGCCCGATAAAGACTGTTTTCTTACGCGGGCCGGTCATCAGGTCTTCCAGCTTTTCCACACACTGTAAATAGTGCGCGGTTTTCTTATGTGCCGCCACGGCCGCATCATCGGCATAGGCTTCATAGATATAAAAGCGGGTTTCCACTTCCGGATCCTGTAACACATCAAAACGCAGGTTACCGGGCTCTTTTACTGATCCCAGATGGTTTTCACGGAAAACGGCAATAAACTCGTCCACTTTGCCGGGTTTCACATTAATTTCCACTAATGTTACGTTCAAAATTTACCCCTTGTTCTTTTCGCTCAGGAACAGCTGATAAGCCTGTGCTGCACTTTCACCGCCATGCACAACGGCACGGATCGCTTTCATCATGGCAACCGGGTCTTCGGACTGGAAGATATTCCGGCCCATATCCACCCCGGATGCGCCCTGGTCAATAGCGCGGAAACACATATCGAGTGCTTCGTTTTCCGGCAGTTTTTTACCGCCCGCAATAACAATCGGCACCGGACAACCGGCGGTGATACGCTCAAAACCTTCCTCAACAAAGTAGGTTTTGATGATATTGGCACCCATTTCCGCAGCAATACGGCTGGCGAGCGAAAAATAACGCTGATCACGCGCCATATCTTTACCCACCCCGGTCACTGCCATTACCGGCATACCGACACGCATGCCCGCATCCACCATACTGATGATGTTTTTGATGGACTGATGTTCATGTTCGGTACCGATATAGACCTGGGCCGCAACCGCCGCCACATTCAGGCGAACCGCATCATCCATTGCTACCGCAACCGCTTCGTTGGAGAGTTCGGTCAGGATGGAGTTAGCGCCGGATGCCCGCAGCACCACCGGTTTGTTGGTCGCGACCGGCACCTGTGCGCGCAGTATTCCGCGCGTACACATCAGGACATCGGTATGTTCAAAGAGCGGGGCGATATTAATGTCAATCCGCTCAAGGCCGGTGGTCGGCCCCTGGAAATAGCCGTGGTCAAAAGCCAGCATGACCGTTTTATTGTCCTGCGGATTAAAAATACGGGCCAGACGCGATTGCATCCCCCAGTCCAGCGAACCGCAGCCTTTGAGGGTATAAAGGGTGTTTTTTTGCGGCGTATTAAGCCCGAAGTCTTTGCCGTCACGGATATCATCTAAATCAGCCATGGAATTCTCCCCTGGTTAAACTGACGCGGAGGGTGTCCGCGTCATTTGGTTAAATCAGCAACTACATCAGAAATCATAGTTGTTAATGTTCTCTTTGGTGAAGATCACGCGCTCAGGCAGTACCACAATCCCGTTGCCTTTTGCTTCGTAGTCATAGCCCTGAACACTGTTCGGGGAGACTTCAACTTCACCGACACCGGCGACAGTGATCTTATCGCCGACATTCAGCTCGCCTTTCTTCATCAGTGCATCAGCCACGGCGACAGAAATCTCGCCCTGTTTGACCACATCCCATAACGCGAACTGGTTAACGGTGCCGCGCTCCACATACGGGCGCATCACGTTCGGGGTACTGAACCCGACAACCGCCACATCGTTGCGTTTCAGATTCTCTTTGGCCTGAGCCGCAGCCGGCAGGGCGTTGGCATCCGGCGCGATAATCACATCCAGGTCACTCCAGGCATTAAGAATACCTTCGGCAGTCTGTAAGGATTTGGTGGCATCGTTATAACCATACTGGGTGGTAACGACTTCCCAGCCCGGATGCTCGGCTTCAATTTTTGCTTTCGCTTCTTTGACCCACTGGTTCTGGTCAGTGACGGTCGGGCTGGAATAGAAGAAGGCGACTTTAGCTTTCTCTTTCTTCACCTGATCCGCTGCCATATCCACCAGGATGCCGCCGAGCTGTTTCGGTGTGCCCTGGTCGATATAAATGGAGCGGCATTCCGGGTTGGTGTCGGAATCCCAGGTCAGTACTTTTACACCGCGCTGCATGGCGCGTTTCAGGGACGGACATAACCCGTCCGGCGAAACGGCGGAGACAATAATCGCGTCATAACCGCGGTTAACGAAGTTGTTGATAAGCTGTACCTGACCGGACACACTCGGCTCGGTCGGGCCGTCGTAGGTGACATCGATACCGAGTTTTTTCCCGGCTTCCACAGCACCCTGGCCGCCGCTGGTAAAGAAGCCGACACCGACAAGTTTAGGAATAAAGGCGACTTTTTCTGCTGCATTCGCCCAGGAAACACATGCGAGACTTAATGCAGTGGCGAGCGCCAGTTTTTTCATGATGGGTTTCATGGTTTTCTCCATTTCGTCAAATCTGTGATAACAAACGTGTTTTACTCTGATACGAATTGCCTGTTGCGTTTACGCGCCCACCAGCCAAGGATGTGATGTCGGTGTAAAGAAACGGAACGACCAACAACGGCAACAATAAGCAGCGCACCCGAAAGTGCACTGGAGACCTGATTTGGTACGCCGATCATCTGCAATCCCTGCTGTAAAAAGCCGATCAGCAAAACAGCCAGCGCAGTGCCTAAGACAGAGCCGGAACCGCCGTAAATATTGGCACCACCCAGAACAACAGCGGTGATCGCAGGCATCAGGAAAGACGCACCGAGATCTGCGCGGGCAGAGCCGAAATAGGACACTAAAATGACAGAGGCGAGTGCGGCACTGACACCGACCATCGCATACAGCAGACAAATAGTGCGTGTCACCGGGAAAGCACTGTAGCGTGCGACACGGGCATTCTGGCCGATTAAAAAGACATTACGGCCCGGATGGGTACGGTGCAGATAAAACCAGAACACCAGCACACACAGGACAAAAATGATCAGCGGCAGCGGAATGCCGAGTAAATCAAGGTTAGCAAAATCAGTGAAGGCCGCCGGGAAGCCGCCGATCCCCTCAAAGCCGGTCGCACCGGATAATCCGGAGAGCAGCAGGGCACAGCCGCCGAACAGATACATGGTGCCGAGTGTAATCACCAGCGGGTTAACACCGGTAAACAGGATCAGCAGGGCGTTAATCAGGCCGCACAGTGCGCCGGTCAGCAGAGTCAGCGGAATAGCAGCAATCATCGGCACACCGGCCTGATTGAGGATCCCGAGCACAATGGCGGTCAGCCCGATGGTGGAGCCGAAGGAGATATCCATCCCGCCGCTGACAATCACCAGCGTCAGCGGCAGCGCTACCAGACCGATGCAGATAAAGTCACTGGTACTGAACAGCAGCACATTGACATCCAGCAGGCGCGGGTTACCCATACCGAATAACAGGATTTCGAGGATAATCAGCAGCGCCAGGGCAATTTCCCAGCCGTAACGTTTGGTGATGCTCATTTTTTCGCCTCCTGCGGTGCGGAAGGATTAAGGAACCGGGCATAGCGCTGGGCGCGGAGGTTTTTCTCCAGCGCCACACGCAGACGGCCGTCAAAGACCAGAACCGCGAGTAAAACAAACCCGGCGATAAAGTCATTCCACCAGGCCGGCAGTCTGAGCAGCACCAGCACACTGTCAATCTGGGTCATAAAATAGGCACCGAGGATAGCACCGACGATGGTACCGGTGCCGCCGAGCAGGCTGATCCCGCCCAGCACACAGGCAGCAATAGCTTTCATTTCCAGGCCGTTACCGGTCTGATTCGGGATAAAACCGATTTGTGAGGCAAACACAATCCCGGCGAGTGCCGCCATCATGCCGTTTACCGAGAAGGCAATGATGCGGGTGCGATCAACCGGCACACCTAACTGACGCGCGCCCTGTAAGTTATCGCCGGTGGCGTAGAAACCGCGTCCGGCAGTGGTGCGGGACAGGAACAGGGTCATCAGAATAATCAGCAGGATAATAAACCAGCCGATTGGCGACAGCCCGAGGAAGACCGGTTTTGACAGGTCTTTCAGTTCCGCCGGTAAACCTTCAATCCATTTCCCGCCGGTGAGCAGCAGCATAATACCGCGGTACAGCCCGAGCGTGCCGAGGGTGGCAACAATGGCGGGGATCCGCAGCCAGGTGACCAGGATGCCGTTGAAAAATCCGGCCAGCAGACCGGCGGCGACAGTCAGCAGAATCGCCACCGTCAGCGGCAGCCCTGCATTCAGCGCGATACCGACAATCACTGCACACAGCCCGGTGGTGGATCCGACAGACACATCAATATTGCGGGTCAGCATCACCAGAGTGGCACCGATGGCCAGCAGCATCTGGATTTGTGCACTGCCGAAAATCATGGTGACGGTTTGCAGACTGAAGTAACGGGTTTCCATACCGCCGAGCAGGACAAACAGGCAGAGAATAGCCAGCAGTGCGGTGACTTCACGGTTGTTCTGGATATATTTCAGCATGATGCGGCCTCCTGTAACGGGCTGCTTTCTGTTTCTGTCTGCGGACGGTGCTCGCCGAACGCCATATGCATAATGGTGTCGGTATTCAGCTCGTTGTGCTGCAATTCCCCGGAAAACTCACCCTGATGCATCACCAGCACGCGGTCAGCCAGTGCCACCACTTCATCGAGGTCAGAGGAGATCAGTAAAATCGCCACATTCTGTTGCGCGATACTTTGTATCAGCTGATAAATGTCATTACGGGCGCCGACATCCACGCCGCGTGTCGGCTCATCAATAATCAGCAGTGACGGATTGGCTTCGAGGCACTTGGCGATCAGGATTTTTTGCTGATTACCGCCGGACAGCGTACGTACCGTCTGTTGACCGTCACTGAATTTGATATTGAGGGCGCGGCGGTAGCGCTCGAGTAATGCATCATCCCGCGAGCGGTTGACCAGCAGCCTCTGGTGGTTATGCACCAGCGCACCGATATTCCAGGTGAGCGGGGCATCAAGGAAAAGTCCGGAGGCCTGACGGTCTTCAGGCAGACAGACCAGCCCCCGGATGAGGCGTTTTTCACTGCTGACACCGCGCAGATTGTCACCATTGAGGAAAACCTCTCCGGCGATCAGCGGGCGCAGCCCGTACAATGTTTCTGCGAGTTCGGTCCGGCCGGCGCCGACGACACCGGCCAGCCCGACCACTTCCCCCGGGTTGACAACAAAACTGATGTTACGGAATCCTTCGCCGCACGCATTACGGACATCCAGCACCGGCGTATCATCCTGCGGACTGTTACGGGTGGCGGACAGATCCAGCCAGAGCTTCTGCGTCTCTGACAGCGGCTTTTTCTTCGCTTCAGGTGTGATGGCCTGAATGATTTCATCAGTGGAAAACTGTTTTGCCGGACCGGCCAGCGCGATGTTACCGTCGCGCATCACACTCAGGTAATCGGCAATGGCATGTATTTCCGGCAGTTTATGCGAAATAAAGACAATCCCGACACCCTGCTGCTGTAATTCCCGCACCCGCTCAAACAGGCGTTCGGTTTCGGCGGGGGTCAGCGACGCGGTCGGTTCATCAAGAATAAGGATGCGGGAATCACGCATCAGCCCGCGCATGATCTCCACCAGCTGCTGATCCGCCACATTCAGGCTGCCCGCCCGCGCACTGAGATCAAAATTGCAGCGCAGTGATGTCAGCATCTGCTGTAATTTGGCTTTGCCTGCCTGATGTTTCGGCAGACGGAACAGAATGTTTTCCTGTACAGACAGATTCGGGAACAGCAGCGGCTCCTGCGGAACCAGATACAGCCCCAGCTGATGGGCTTTCGCCGGGGTCAGGTGCGATATCTCCTGACCTTCCAGCATCAGGGTGCCGGCGTCCGGCTGTTCAATCCCTGCAATAATTTTCATCAGCGTGGATTTTCCCGCGCCGTTGCCGCCCAGCAGCGCATGAACCTGTCCCGGCAACAGTGTGAAATCGATGTGTTTAAGGACAACCACACCGGAGAACTGTTTGGCTATTCCGCGGGCGGTGAGCAGCGGCTGAATCGGGTGTTGCTTCTCTGACATAACGGCACCTCTGGTGTTATGGGTATTGCTGCCGGATGTTATGTGATTAAGAAAACATCAATAAAATGAACATTTATAATTTATAAACACATTTGTTCATAAATGTAAGCCATAAAAATCAAATAAGACAATATTTCGGCCATATTTTGTGAAAAAATCAGATCTGCGTTAGAATTTGTTCAAAATTTTGGCCTGCACCTCTGGCAGATTTCTGTAAAAGGTGCTTATCTGTAAAAACGGAAAACAAAAGTTCACATGACAACAGTTTCAAAAAACACGAAAGCAGCCCCGGTAAGCTCCGTTTCTTCGATGGACTATGACGCCTCAGGACTTAGTATGAATGAAGAAGAGTTATTGGCCCGTATTGCCTGGTTTTATTACCACGATGGTCTCACGCAGGGAGATATCGGGGATCTGCTCGGTCTGACACGGCTGAAAGTTTCGCGTTTGCTCGAAAAAGGACGTCAGTCCGGCGTCATCCGGGTGCAGATAAACTCCCGGTTTGAAGGCTGTCTTGAACTTGAAGATATTCTGAAAAAAAGATTTTCGTTAAAACAAATTCGCATTCTCCCGGCACTGAACGGCCCGGAGATCCACACCCGTCTCGGCGTGGCCGGTGCACATCTGCTGATGTCACAGCTTTCGCCCGGCCAGTTGCTGGCAGTCGGGTTCGGGGAGGCAGCAATGGCGACATTGCAGCATCTGAGCGGGTTTGTCTCTTCGCAGCAGATCCGCCTGGTGACGCTTTCCGGCGGTGTCGGGCAGTACATGACCGGTATCGGTCAGCTTGATGCAAACTGCCCGGTCAGCATTATTCCGGCACCATTACGGGCATCAAGTGCCGCAGTGGCGGCGACATTCCGTCAGGAACGCAGCGTGCAGGATGTGCTTATGGCGGCCAGCGCAGCGGATATCGCGGTTGTCGGCCTGGGGGCGGTGAATCAGAAACAGGATGCCACCATTATGCGTTCCGGTTATATCAGCAGCGGCGAACAGCTGATGCTGGCACGGCGCGGGGCGGTCGGGGATATCCTCGGTTACTTTATCGGGCGCGAAGGGGAACTGACGGAAGACGTGGAGATGCACCGCGAACTTATCGGCATCACCCCCGCAGAACTGAAAAATATTCCGACGGTGGTCGGGGTGGCGGGCGGTGAGGAAAAAGCCGAGGTGATTGTGGCGGCACTGCTGGGGGGCTATATCAACTCCCTGGTGACTGACGAGCAGACGGCGCGGGTAATGCTGACATTATTAACCTGATGCACTGACTGTCCCGCAGACGAAAATCACGCTGTATTTCATGGTGTAACGGTATCAGTCCAATTGAATTTGTGAGGATGGCGACATGAATCAGATTACGGGCAGCGGCTCATCAGAAAAATACCTGATGGCGCTGGATGCGGGAACAGGCAGTATCAGAGCCGTTATTTTTGATCTTCACGGCAATCAGGTGGCGGTCGGACAGGCGGAGTGGCGTCACAATGAGCTGCCGGATGTACCGGGCTCGATGGAGTTTGATCTGCCGGTGAACTGGCAGCTGGCGTGTCACTGTATTGCGCTGGCGCTGAAAAATGCCGGTTTACCCGCTTCAGCGATTGCCGGGGTGGCAGCCTGCTCGATGCGTGAAGGCATTGTGCTGTATGACCGCAACGGCGAACCGATCTGGGCCTGTGCCAACGTGGATGCGCGCTCAAGCCATGAAGTCAGTGAATTAAAAGAACTGTACGATAACACCTTTGAATATGATGTTTATCAGTGCTCCGGCCAGACCTTAGCCCTCGGCGCTATGCCGCGTCTGCTGTGGCTGGCACATCACCGGCCTGATATCTACCGTCAGGCGGGCACTCTCACCATGATCAGCGACTGGCTGGCCTGCAAACTGACCGGTGAGCTTGCCGTCGATCCCTCCAACGCCGGCACCACCGGGATGCTGGATCTGAAAACCCGTGACTGGCGGCCGGGGCTGCTGGAAATGGCCGGGCTGCGGGCGGATATTCTCTCTCCGGTTAAAGAAACCGGTACGGTTCTGGGCTATATCACAGCGAATGCCGCGAAAGAGTCCGGTCTGGCGGAAGGCACGCCGGTGGTGATGGGCGGCGGGGATGTTCAGCTGGGTTGTCTCGGGCTGGGTGTGGTCCGGGCAGGACAAACAGCAGTTCTCGGCGGCACGTTCTGGCAGCAGGTGGTAAATTTGCCTGCACCGGTCACTGATCCGGATATGAATACCCGCATCAACCCGCATGTTATCCCGGGGATGGTACAGGCAGAATCCATCAGTTTCTTTACCGGCCTGACTATGCGCTGGTTCCGTGATGCATTTTGCGCGGAAGAAAAAATTATTGCCGAACGCCTCGGTGTGGATACATACTCATTACTGGAAGATATGGCGGCCCGTGTGCCTGCCGGCTCTCACGGTATTATGCCGATTTTCTCCGATGTGATGCGGTTTAAATCCTGGTATCACGCGGCGCCTTCCTTTATTAACCTCTCCATTGATGCGGAAAAGAGTAACAAAGCCTCGCTGTTCCGTGCACTGGAGGAGAACGCCGCGATTGTTTCCTCCCTGAACCTCGATCTGATTGCAAAATTCAGTGGTGTGAAAGCGGATTCACTGGTGTTCGCCGGTGGTGGTTCGAAAGGTAAGCTGTGGAGCCAGATCCTGGCGGATGTTACCGGTGTGCCGGTACGGGTGCCGGTTGTCAAAGAAGCCACCGCACTGGGGTGTGCGATTGCCGCCGGAGCGGGTGTCGGGTTATATGATGATATGGTGACGGCGGGTGAGCGTCTGGTGCAGTGGCAGCATGAGTATCAGCCAAACCCGGCACACCGTGAAGTTTATGATAAAGCCAAACAGAACTGGCAGAAGGTGTATGCGGATCAGCTTTCGCTGGTGGATTCCGGCCTGACGACATCGATGTGGAAGGCACCGGGGTTGAAATAAATCCTCATTTCAGTAAAAAGCAGAGATACCGTGTGTCCGGGTAAACCTGCGATGACGGGCAAAGGAAACGAAAAGCATGCGCGTCATGGATGACACGCCTGAGCGCATAGGGATGTGTTTACAGCGACTTTTCGTTTTTGCCCGTTATCAGCAGAGACACTGAATTAACAGAGATCTCTGCTTTCTCAACACTCAGACTGCCGCGATCACTTTGATTTCGACTTTATAATCCGGGTGCATCAGTGCCGCTTCCACGGTGCAGCGCACCGGCGCACTGCCTTTCGCGACCCATGCATCCCAGGCGGTATTCATACCGGCAAAATCGGCTTTGTCTGCGAGGAAAATGGTCGCATCGAGGATTTTACTTTTATCTGAACCGGCGCGGGCCAGAATTTTATCGATCGCGTGCAGGGCACTGGTGGTCTGGGCAGTAATATCGCCGCTCAGATCTTCCGGAACACTGGTGTAATAAACGGTGTTGTTGTGTACAACCGCTTCAGACCAGCGGTCTTCCGGATCAATTCGCTGAATTGTCATTCTCTCTCCTGTAAATATATCCAGTTTCTTACACGGCAAGGTGGTGCTATTGCTCAACCCTTGGCATAATTAGCGCCTATTTTGTCAGAAGAGAACACGCGTGTCAGACGATTTTGCAAAAAACGGCCGCTTAGCCCGTGTCATTCCCGGTTTTCAGCCGAGGGAAGCCCAGGTCACCATGTCGGCGGCGATCAGCCGGATAATTGAAACGCAGGGACAACTGGTGGCGGAAGCCGGGACCGGGACCGGCAAAACCTTTGCCTATCTGGTGCCCGCATTGCGTGCCGGAAAGAAAACCATTATTTCCACAGGCTCCAAAGCGTTGCAGGATCAGCTCTATAACCGCGATCTCCCCACCATTGTTCAGGCACTGGATTATGACGGCAGGGTGGCGCTGCTCAAAGGGCGCTCGAACTATCTCTGTCTGGAGCGGCTGGAGCAGCAGACTCTCGGCGATATCAATATGGAGCCGGAAACCCTCACGCAGATAGTGGCGGCGCGGCGCTGGGCAACGGCGACTGAGCTGGGAGATATCACCACCTGTCACGATATTCCGGAAGACAGCCCGGTCTGGCCGCTGATCACCAGTACCAACGATAACTGCCTCGGCAGCGACTGTCCGCAGTATAAAGAATGCTTTGTACTGAAAGCCCGGCGCAAGGCACTGGAAGCGGACGTGGTGGTGGTCAACCATCATCTGTTTATGGCGGATCGCGTGGTGAAAGACACCGGTTTCGGTGAGCTTATCCCGGAAGCGGATGTGATTATTTTCGATGAGGCGCATCAGATCCCGGATATTGCCAGTCAGTATTTCGGTCAGCAACTCAGCAGCCGTCAGTTATTTGATCTCACCCGCGATATCACATTAGCCTACCGCAGCGAGCTGCGCGACCAGGCGCAGCTGCAGAAATGTGCGGATCGCCTGACCATGAGTGTACAGGATTTCCGGCTGGCACTCGGTGATACCGGTTTTCGCGGTAATCTGCGGGAATTGCTGGCACAGCCGCAGTTTCAGCGGGCGCTCACATTGCTTGATGATGCGCTGGAACTTTGTTATGACGTAATGAAACTCTCCCTTGGCCGTTCCGCCATGCTGGATGCGGCGTTTGAACGGGCGACCCTGTACCGCAACCGGCTCAAACGGCTGAAAGATGTTTCCATCCCCGGTTACAGTTACTGGTTTGAAAGCTATGGCCGTCATTTCCTGCTGGCACTGACACCGCTGACCGTGGAAGACAAATTCCGCGAAATGATGAGCAGTCAGAAAATGGCGTGGGTATTTACATCCGCGACACTGTCGGTGAATGATGATCTGCATCATTTTACCCGCCGCCTCGGGCTGGATAACGCTGAAACCCTGATCCTGCCGAGCCCGTTTAATTATCAGGAACAGACGCTGCTCTGTGTGCCGCGTTTTCTGCCGTCCCCGAATCAGTACGGTGCGGCAAAACAGCTGGCGGAACAACTGCGTCCGCTGATCAACCATAACCGTGGCCGCTGTTTCTTTTTATGCACCTCACACCAGATGATGCGCGATCTCGCCGCCGAATTCCGCCGGTCACTGACACTGCCGGTACTGGTGCAGGGAGAAACCAGTAAAACACAGCTGCTCCGTGATTTTATCTCCTCCGGTAATGCCTTACTGGTGGCTACCGCCAGTTTCTGGGAAGGGGTGGATGTGCGGGGTGATGCACTGACCTGTGTCATCATCGACAAACTGCCGTTTACCGCACCGGATGATCCGCTGCTGAAAGCCCGCATGGAAGATTGTCAGGTACGCGGCGGTGATCCGTTCCGTGATGTTCAGATCCCGGATGCGGTGATCAGCCTTAAACAGGGGGTCGGGCGGCTTATCCGTGATACGGAGGATTACGGTGTGATTGTGATCTGCGATAACCGGATTGTCATGCGGCCTTACGGGGAAATCTTCCTGAAAAGTCTGTCGCCGTCGCCGCGGACCCGCTCACTGACCAAAGCCGCGGAATTTCTGGCAGCACGGCAGTCACAGCGCCGCACAGCGGAATAACACTGAATCAGTTTCGCAATAAAAGTCACTGTTACTATGATTTTTTTGTTACCATAAACCTTATTTATTTGCCGGAGTTATGGCATGTCCAGCCGAATTTTAGCCTTAGATACAGCAACAGAAGCCTGTTCTGTTGCACTTTACAACAATGGTGAAATCACCGCCGATTTTGCCGTCACCCCCCGCGAACACACACAGCGCATTCTGCCGATGGTGCAGGCAGTGCTGGCACAGCAGAGTCTCTCTCTCCGTGATCTTGATGCACTGGCTTTTGGTCAGGGGCCGGGCAGCTTTACCGGCGTGCGGATTGGTGTCGGCATCGCCCAGGGTCTGGCGCTGGGCGCTGAACTGCCGATGATCGGTGTCTCATCACTGGAAACCATGGCGGAAGGGGTTTTCCGTACCACCGGGCTCGCCCGTGTGCTGGTTGCCATTGATGCCCGGATGGATGAAGTGTACTGCGCAGCGTATGTCCGTGATGAGCAGGGCATCTTCCGGCAGGAACTGGCGGAAGCGGTGCTGAAACCGGCAGATTTTGTCACGCGCTGTGCCGCACTCACCGGCGAATGGGGTCTGGCCGGTACCGGCTGGGCCGCGTATCCGCAGATGCAGGAAACGCTGACCCTCAGCACACAAATGACAGAAATTACGCTGCCGCATGCACAGGATATGCTGCCGCCTGCACTGAATGCACTGAGCTGCGGGGAAACGTCTGCCCCTGAATCGGCGGAGCCGGTGTATCTGCGCAACGAAGTGACCTGGAAGAAATTACCGGGCCGGGAATAACGTAAAAAAATAGCCTGTGTCAATTGTTGAACCGGCAATCATCAGCCACAATAAATAAATACTATCCGTCACAGGAGCTCATATCATGATGAATCGCTTACGGAGCAGTCTGAAGTATGGTGTTGTGATTATATCTCTGGCGCTGACCGGCTGCGCCACAATCCCGGAGTCTATTAAAGGCAGCGGCACCACGATGCTGACGGATTTTCAGGCCGTTCAGAAAGCGCCGCAGGCCTATAAAGGAATGGAGGCGCGTTTCGGCGGGCGGGTGCTCAGCGTGCAGAATCAGCCCGATATGACACAGCTGGAAATCGCGGTGATGCCGCTTGACAGTATCGGTGCGCCATTCCTCGGTTCAACTATCACCGGCCGGATGTATGCCCGGATCAACAGCTTTATGGAGCCGGATAACTTCCGTGACCAGTATGTCACGGTCATCGGGCTGATGAACGGCACACAAGCCGGTAAGATCGGTGATGTTCCTTATACTTTCCCGGTCATTGATGTCACCGGCTTCCAGCGCTGGCACCAGGCACGGCAGGTGATTATGCCGCCGCCGGTGTACGGGCCGGATCCGTGGCGCTGGCATAACGGGTATTACGGCGGCGGCTACTATGGCGGCGGCTGGTACTATCCGCCGGGACCGGCAGTGGTGCAGGATTATTTAGTACCTTAATCGCGCGGATTGGCGGGTATAGTAACCTTAAAGTTCAGCATAGATGCGAATTTGAGTGTATAATCCCGCCCGCGACGATAAGCAGGAATGATTATCCTCAGCGTATTACAGTGAATAAATTAAGAGGCGGCATTTGCCGCCTCGATTATTATCTGGCGTTATAAAACAAATTAGTGATGTGACTCTCAACCTGAAACAGAAAAATTATCCGAAAACGCCGTTTTATGTAAATACTTTGTTTGTGTAAATAATTTGTTAATACCGGCGGGTCATGAGATGAGCAGCAATAATCAGGAGTAAAACCTTGGAAAGAGTCTGGCTTAAACACTATCCGGAAGATGTCCCGGCAGATATCAATCCTGACACCTATGCCTCAATGGCAGAGATGCTGGAGAATGCGGTATCGCGCTTTGCGGACCAGCCTGCCTTTATCAACATGGGCGAGGTGATGACCTACCGGAAACTGGAAGAGCGAAGCCGTGCATTTGCCGCGTACCTGCAAAACGGGCTGGGGCTGAAAAAAGGGGATCGCATCGCGCTGATGATGCCGAACTTACTGCAATATCCGATAGCGCTGTTCGGGATTTTACGGGCAGGGATGGTGGTGGTGAATGTCAATCCCCTTTATACACCAAGAGAGTTAGAACACCAGTTAAATGACAGCGGCTGTGCCGCGATTGTGATTGTTTCCAATTTTGCACACACTCTCGAAAAAATCGTTTATAACACACCAATCCGCCATGTGATCCTGACCCGTATGGGGGATCAGCTTTCCCGTCCGAAAGCCACGCTGGTGGATTTTGTGGTCAAATATATCAAACGTCTGGTGCCGAAATATAACCTGCCGGACGCGATTTCATTCCGCCGTGCTATCCATCAGGGTTACCGCATGCAGTATGTCAAACCGGAAATTCACTGCGAAGACCTGGCATTTCTGCAATATACCGGCGGTACCACCGGGGTGGCCAAAGGCGCCATGCTGACTCACCGTAATATGCTGGCAAACCTCGAGCAGGCGCGCGCAGCCTATATTCCGGAGCTGAAGGTCGGTAAAGAGCTGATTGTCACCGCACTGCCGCTGTATCATGTATTTGCCCTGACGGTGAATTGCCTGCTGTTTATTGAAATCGGCGGCCGTAATCTGCTTATCACTAACCCGCGTGATGTCAGCGGGACTATCAAAGAACTGGGCAAATACCCGTTCACGGCTATTACCGGGGTAAACACGCTGTTTAATGCCTGGATCAACAATCCGGAATTTCACAAACTCGATTTCTCCACTCTGAATCTCTCTGTCGGCGGCGGCATGCCGGTGCAGAAAGCGGTGGCGGAAAACTGGGAAAAACTGACCGGAAAACACCTGCTGGAAGGCTACGGACTGACCGAATGCTCACCGCTGGTCGCCGGTAACCCGCATAACCTGAAAAGCTACAGCGGCAGTATTGGTTTTCCGGTACCGTCCACGGAGATCTGTCTGCTGGATGATGACGGCGCTGAGGTGCCGGATGGTCAGCCGGGGGAAATGTGGGTTCGTGGTCCGCAGGTGATGAAAGGGTACTGGAACCGCCCGGATGCCACTGCCGAAGTGCTGAAAGATGGCTGGGTTGCCACCGGGGATATCGCACAGTTTGATGATAGCGGTTTCCTGCATATTGTTGATCGTAAGAAAGACATGATTCTGGTGTCCGGTTTCAACGTCTACCCGAATGAAGTTGAGGATGCCGTCATGCTGCATCCGGCAGTGCTGGAGTGTGCTGCTATCGGTGTGGAAAGTGACAGTTCCGGTGAAGCGGTGAAAATTTTTGTCGTCCGCAAGGATAAGTTACTGACGGAAGATGATTTGCGTCTGCATTGCCGCCGTTATCTGACCGGTTATAAGGTCCCGAAACTCATTGAGTTTCGGGATGAATTACCGAAATCCAATGTCGGTAAAATTCTGCGCCGCGAACTGCGCGAAGAGGAAAAGCACAAAACGGATGTTCAGCCGGTTGCATGACACCGTATCAGGCCGCAGAATAATAACGCCGGTAAAAACCGGCGCTTATCTGTTCTGTTATCACTATTGATTGAAATACCCTGATCTATTGAATTATTCTGTATCACATCACTTAACCACGTCGTCAAAGACTAAGAGAAGTTGTTTTGAATTATCAGTTGATTACCAGCGATACACATCTTGCCGCCTATTGTGAACAGGTTACCGGCAAACCTTATCTTGCTCTGGACACTGAATTTGTCCGGATCCGGACCTATTATCCGCATCTCGGTCTGGTTCAGCTTTATGACGGGGAGCATCTCGCACTGGTCGATCCGCTGGGGATCACTGACTGGACACCGCTGAAAACCTTACTGACTGCGCCGGAGATGATCAAATACCTTCATGCGGGCAGTGAGGATATCGAAGTCTTTTTCAACAGCATGGAATGTGTGCCGCAGCCGCTGGTGGATACCCAGGTACTGGCTGCTTTTACCGGGCATCCGCTCTCCTGCGGGTTTGCCACGCTGGTGGAAACCTATCTCGGCGTTACCCTGGATAAAAGTGAATCCAGGACTGACTGGCTGGCGCGTCCGCTGACAGAAAAACAGTGTGAATATGCAGCGGCAGATGTGTATTACCTGCTGCCGCTGGCGGAAAAGCTGACTGAAAAAGTCCGGGCGGCCGGTTACCTGGCGTCAGCGGAAGAAGAATGTGCCATGATGGCGCAGCGCCGTATTACCCAGACCGACCCGGCGGAAGCCTACCGTGATTTCAGCGGTGCCGCACAACTGCGCCCGCAGCAGCTGGCCTGTTTGCAGAAACTGGCACAATGGCGGCTGGAACAGGCGCGTCAGCGTGATATGGCTGTCAATTTTGTGGTGCGTGAAGAACATCTGTGGAAAGTGGCGCGCTATATGCCGACCTCACTGGGTGAGCTGGACGGACTGGGGCTGACAGGGCAGGAAATCCGCTGTCACGGCAGACGCCTGCTGGCGTTAACGGAAGAGATCCGTGCGCAGGATGACGCTGACTATCCGGCACCGGTGGAAAATGTGTCCGATCATCCGTTATACCGCAAAACCTTTAAGGCGATAAAAGCACGCATTACTGAGCTGAGTGAAGCGGAACAATTCAGTCCGGAGCTGCTGGCATCGCGCCGTCAGATTAACCAGTATCTGAATAAAGTGTGGGGATTCAAAAATACCCCCGAAGAGCCGGAGCTGCTGAGCGGCTGGCGCAAGCCGTTGCTGGAAACTGCACTGGCAGAGGTGGTCGCCGGTATTGAGGCTGGTGCTGTCTCCGGGGAATAAACATAAAAAAATACGGCGGGGGAACCCGC
>NZ_AYMP01000027.1 GCF_000633515.1 Morganella morganii H1r
GCCAGCGATTTAACATGAATTCCGGAAAACTTCATGTTGTGGCCTCTTGGTGTTATGAATCTTCTTCTGTCGTCCAGGCCTTGCGCTCTTCAGCCAGGCGATCGGTGATCCCTTTGTTGTAAATCGTCCCGTCATCATTCAGCAGCACAGGCTGTGTCGCGCAGTAGCAGTTGAACCGGTTGCCGCCGTCAGCATAGAACGCCTCGACTTCTTCGACAGTGAACACTTTGCCGTGTCTTGCCGCATGCCAACTGCGTGTTGTCGGCTTCAGTGCAGACAGCCACAGCAGACCTGTGCGCAGCCCTAATCGCTCACTCGCCCATGTGGTTTCATTCCAGCTCGCCCGCCGCAGTGCGCCAACCTGCTCCGTCTGAGCGATGCGCTTCGCACTACTCATCGAGACATCCAGTCGCTGACTGACGATTCTGGCTGTCTCGCGCGGGTTAATCCCTCTGGCTATCGCTGAGCCAATGATGTTCGACAGATCAGCGCGGGCAGCATCAGAAATACCTTTCCAGTCGCTGAACGTTGATATAAACGCAGCGGCTATCTGGTTCTGATACGCAGGCTGTGACATCAGGTAAGTGAGCGTGGTTTGTGATGCGTACACTTCAGACTGTAGTGATAGATTGGTATGCGCATTCAGCGTGCCGCGCTCATACTCAGCAACGACATGACTAAACGCCCACAGGTTTTCATTCCCGCCGTCGAGCAGATATTCATCCAGAATAGATTGCAGCCGCTCAAGGAAACGCGCGTACCCGTCAGGACGCTCTGCGAGATCATACGAATAAACCCCGGCGTTAACCCTGATAAGCGAATCTGGTTCGTTCTGTGCGTTTTTGGCGAGGATATAACTGTAGAGTGAGTTCTGATTTCGTTCTCTACCGGTGAATGACAAGTCAAATAGTTGCCTTAGTGCCGTTTTCAGCCCGTAATACCGGTTTTCGATATCGCGGTACATCTTTCTGACCGGCTTTCCTGACTGCGTCGGATCGGCTTTATTTCGCGGGATTATCGGCGACCCTGTTCTCTGGTTCTTTATCATCAGCTAACGGATCTCCTTTTTCGCCGGTTTCCGGTGGCTCGGTATTCTCAAACTCAGTCAGTGTCGGGTACTCACCCAGCGCGCGGATTTCATTTTCCTGCAATATTGAATACCCGAATGCCTGCTGCGATTTAACGGCGATATCTGCCGCCTTACCCATTGTGTCGATTTTCTCAGCCTTGCTAGGTGCCAGTAAATCAGACCAACTGACGGTGATCTCCTCTTTCTGCTCGATAACACCAAGCGTCCAGAGCCGGGAAACAAAGGACTCAATGACTGATTTCAGAAAGCCGGTACGCCGTGACATGCACGTTCTCGCCCAGTCTTTCATATCCTCTGTTGATGCCCGTTCACCGGTAATCTGGCCGATAAGCACCTTAACCGGCATATTGATTGAAGCCGCAAACTCAGCCAGCGCGGTTCGCCATGTTGGTTCAGGGTCTGCCGGAGCAACAGAAAGTACATTTGCAGTGCCTTCCTGCATCATCACTGACGCATCAATGCTCTCGTTCAGGCGGCGAACCTGCTCATCAAGCGCATCGGCCAGCCCTTCCATATTGGTTCCCAGCGCTTCGGCTAACTTACTAAAATCGGTTTCTTTGCCGAATGAGTAATTCAACTGGCGACTGGCATTCTTCAGAAAGCCCTCGGCACTGCCGCCTGATACTTTTTCAGCATCAAGCAATTTGTTATAGCCTTTTCGCAGTAGCGGATTGCCGGATGTTAACTTACCGTCAGCTGCTCCCTCAGCCAGAATAATCACGCGGTCAGGGTGAATATCGATAATCCGCCCAGGAGAACCGTCCGATTCCTGACCGACCGGAAGTTCAGTAAATGAGTACAGTGATGGGTAGCCGTAATCTTCACTAAACTGGGCTTCATTCCACCGTTTCACATCAAGCTGCGCTTCCCACGCAGGGATAAGCCTGATAATCGCTTTGTCTTTAAGTCGGGATATGACGGCTGTATCAACCGGTTCATCCCACTTACGACCGTCACGCAACTGGATAATCAGCCCGGAATAGCGACCTATGAGATTGCGCTTATCGGCTTCTTTAATCTGCTCCCAGTGTGATTTAAGCAACTTGTTCAGTTTGTTATCCCACTCAGTAGAACCGTCCTGATCTGCCTCTTCATCACCTTCGAAGATTTCAGGGACATCAATCCAGCACCCGGCGATATACCGGTCTACCGCTGCCCCGCCAAGTGCGTTGCGGTCATAGGCTTTGTAAAAATCATCAAATGTGAGCACTTCCGGATAGCCAAACTCACGCCAGATGCGCGGGCGTTTAGTGTTCCCTGTGCCGATACCGCCGGATGCGTAATTCGCTCTGGCTCTTGCCACTGCGCTGATAGCGTTATTGACCGCTAATGACAGCTTATGCTGATTTACTTCCATTTTTGCCCTCATTAGCGTTTGCGAACCAGCATCCCGAGATGTGATTTCTTATTGCGGCGACTCACCGCGAAATAACGGAACCCGTCAGCATCGTGTGATGTGTAGTCGTGCAGCGGCTTATCTTTCCAGCAACCGCGCTTGTCGTCCCACTCTTTTCGGTAAGCCTCAAGGTGCGTTATGCCCTCACCGCATTTATTTTCATCGAATACGCAGAGCGGCAGGATTTCACGCACTGCCTCAATGCCCTCATCAACTGATGATCTCGGCACGACCTCAAACCGGATGGAATATACCTGCCCGTCGATTTCGTACCCTTCCCGCGCGAGGTCTTTTCGGGATTTGGCGTCAGAGCCAAACTCGCGATTATCAATATCGTGCGGCGCATTGTGGCTGGCGTAGTCGTAACCTCTGTCTCTCAGCACCTTCATGTAATGACGCAAGCCCTCACCGCTGTTTGAGTAGTGGTCGATAATATGAAACTCCTCGCCAACTTCACGAACAAACCAGATTGACGTTGAATCACTAACACCGATATCCCAGTACGTGTGTACCGGCAGGTGTGAGTTATCAGGAATTTCACCAATGCGTTTGTTTTCGTACAGCCAGCGGAATTGCTTGGCGTAGTACGCGCCGTCGACCGACTGCTGGAATGCCTCTGACGGTATCGACGGGTATTCCCGCTTCATATCGTCGCCGAGTGTTTTCTCTTTGGCGTAATACCAGGCTTTTTGCCGGTCGTTGAGAGCGATACCGTGCTTACCTGACAGCTCATCAAAATAATCAGTCAGGCGCTGCGGTAATTGCTCTACCGGATCAATTGCGTACTGCGGATTCTTCCACCAAGAGAAAAAGAAAAACTTCCAGTCCAGCGGAGATAATGTTTTGCCCTGCATCAGGGCCTTTTCGGCAAGCTGGCAGTAATCAAAGAAGTAACCGGCCCGCCCCTCTGCCGTGCTTTCAATCGTCGTGAAGCATTCCGTTGAAACCGCCTCAAACGCCCCTGTAACAATCTCGCGGGCTTTCTCCGGCTGCTTGGCGCATATCTTCCCGAACTCTGATACATGCAGATAACGCAGCGTGCCGCCACGAAACGACACGGACACAGTCACCGAACCGCCTTTGCTGAATACCAGCTCACCGGCAGAGTCATTACTCGCAGGATTGGCCGCTTTGATTTCGTCAGGAAGTCGCTCGTAGGCGTATTTTATCTTCTCCCGGAACAGGCGCTTTGCATCCGGCAGGGTGTGAGCTATCAGTGCGCACTTGGCTGACTCAAATATTGCCGCGTCAAGCTGGATGATGCAGACCTCTGTCGTGAATCCAAGCTGACGGGCTTTCAGGATGATATTGCGGTTGTGGATGCCTTCGAAATATTCCGTTTGCTCAGGCGTCATTTTAAAGCGAACCGGGCGACCTTCTTTATCGGTGATCCAGTACAGATTATTCAGACGCCATTGCTTATTACGCAGTAACGCTAAATGCTCTGGCTTCATATTATTTGCCCGATAGTTCGTCCATCAAATCAGAGAGAGTGCCGACAACATCATGCTCGTTTTTAACCTGCTCACGGAATGCCTGAACAGATATATGCTTACCGAGCAATTCAAGGTTCTTCACCTTGTCAGGCCATTTGATTTTTTTCAGTATCCCGACCATTTCCCGATCTTCGCCACGCCCTTCAAACATATCCGCAAGGTCGAAGCCACTCAGATATCGCCGCCATGATGCTGGCCAGTCTGATACCGGCCTTATGCTCATGTCATCGGTCATAATGTCGAGAACATCCATCTGGTCTATTTCAACCAGGCGCCTCAGCACATATTCAGCGTCAACCTTAAGCTGTTCACTGCGGCTGCTCATTAACTCCTGAATGCGCTTTTCGATGTCAACATTTGTCAACATGCGATTAGCCTGCGAGCGTGCAGTTTTATCACTGTACCCCGCACGAATAGCCGCCTGTGTAGCGTTCAAATCTACGAGGTACTCACGACAAAACATTTCCTGTTTATCGTTGAGTGCCATAATTATTCCTTACTCTTTTCCTCAACTATCGGAATGTATCTGATGTCGCTGATTTCATCCGGTGCGATATATGTCCATGAGCCGTCCAAACCGGCAATACCAATCAGTCCGTTAGTAATGCGCGGCTCTTTCGTCGTCATCAATCCGTGATATGTCGTGCCGTCCTTTTTGGTTGCTGTGACTTCGTATTTTTCAGTCATGTCCACCTCCGTTGATTGATGTTCACCATTTCTTCCACCACGGCAGGTGTCGCCGCCTTATGGGGTCGTAAGCCCGGTGTTACCGATTATTCTGGATGTCCTCACGCTCACCGTGAGGAGTGGCACAGGTCGTGGCTAATGTGGCAGAGGAGATCGGCGGCTCGGTAGTGTTTGGTTTGTTGTTCGGCAGGACGCAGGGACAACCCCTTAAACCGTAAACGCCTGAATATGCCCGCCGCTGTTAGGATCCATATCAATAGCAATACGGACAGCCTCAACCGCATTTTTACCACAGTGCATAGCCGTGCTGGCGATAACGCTGCCGCTTCCGATTGCATAGGGTTCTGTCTGTGTCGATATCCCCGCCCTGTCTTCACCCTGACTTTTACCAATAATGTATGCGAGGTTTTTGCTGATAACCGCGATGGCAGTGAATGAGGTCGACGGGATGAACTGTGATGCGTAAGTCAGGTTTTCTGACATCAGTTTCTGCAGTTCTCTTTCGATACCACAGTCTCCGGCGCACCCGATAGCTAATACCGTTTCACCGTAGATGCTCCAATGCTCGCCGGGTTGAGGCTGGTATATCTTCACTTCCGATGTAGAGCAGATAATATCGGATGCCTGAGCCTGGCTATCTGATGCCAGCGTCTTTCCATCCCATGCGATAGTTGTCATTTCAGCCTCAATCAGAATAATTAACTGGTTCGTTGCTCACATCTGAGCATCAGGCATAAAAAAGACCGCTGAGCGGTCTATTCATATTTCAGTGCTATTTGAAGCCGGCTCTCCGCCTCTTGTTTCTTATGAAGCAAGTGAGACTTCCGCCCGCCTCTACCCCAATAATTCATTGTGCGCCCACAGTCACTAACTACCGCCGCCTCTTGGTTGTAAACATATGCAGCCATATTCGCTTCAGCCATGAAACTGGCCACGGAAATAAGCTCGCCTGAGAAATATCTATCCAGCACCGTATATACCCCAACTTTGAATGCGGGGTCTATGTAGCCAGCATATTCATATGCCAGGAACTTGGTTGCGAACGTTCCACCATTGCGCCCTTTGGAAATAATAAAAGGTGTAGAATTTCCACCTTTTACTAACTCATTGATAAATGCCTTCGTTACTGGGCTTCTGAGAAAATCAACGGGACGCAGGTTGTCTACTTTCATACCTGCTGCCTTGGCAGCTTTCCAAATATCTGTGATGGAAATATATCCATCATCGCCAACGCGAACCGGTGTATCAAAAACTGATAATTCTTTCATGCGTACCTCTTATAGAAAGTGAACCTGTTAGCACAGAAAAGCCGCCCCAAGAGAGCTCGCCAGCCATAGCGGCAGTTCTCAGGATCACTTTCTGTAAGGCTCTTGGTGGTTTTAATGTGCGTGCTAAAGCACTGGGTGAAATGCGCTTTGCTCACGTGATGGGGAGTCATTCCCTTTGGTGAGTCGTATTGATTTGATGCTGATTCTTTGGCTTACATAAATTCGCAACCATCATCACGCATCACTACGTTACTTTGGTTACTTCCGTCTGTTCCGGCATGTCAAGATAGCTTGGATCACCTCTTTGCTGGCTTAACAAATTTTCTAACCTTGTCGGGGTTATTCTTTGTCGCGGATAGCTTTGTGCTTTTCACACTCATTGTCGTATTCACAGCACTCAGTAAATCCGCCTTCAATCTTTTTATACCACCAGTGCTCGCCAGCGTGATTGGCGCAGTGCTTATCCGCTGCGAAACCAGCGTGTTTATCTTTTTCTGCCATAGTATTTCTCCAATAAAAAGCCCCGCTATTTAGCGAGGCCAGTTGCCGTTTCGTTCTACGATTTCATCAATCAATCGCTCAAATCTTTTTGTTTCGGCTATGTATGCTCTCATCGTGAATGACCCAACGAAGAAGCCAACAACGAAAGCAGCCAGAATTGCGATATAAATCATCTCAGGCACTCCGTTCTGATGTAGTCCTGTAAATACAGGGTCTGATTTAGGTTCTCAGCCATCATTTCTCTGAGACGCCAATAATCTCGCTCAGTTGCTTCACTAAGTCGTGGGGTGCTTTCATTGCGTCCGATTTCGGCGGTATCGGTTCCGGCCTTTGGACACTCGGCGCGGACGTACACGCGCTTAGCGCCAGACTTAACAGCATCACGCAGGCCATCAATTTCAGTTTTTGCATTGGTTAACTCCTGCGTGTACATGGTGTCGAGTTCGTGAAGTGACTGGATGCGGGATTTGTAGTCTTTGTTGATGGCGACCTGCTCACTGAACTGTGTGGATAGCAGCTGATAATTATCTTTCAGCCCGCCGTACAGGTGCAGCATCAGCAGCAAGCCGAGCAGCAGCACACCGCAGACACCAGTCAGCGCCTTTGTCATGGTGTCCATATCATGACTCTTTCACTGACAGCGCAGCATTGCCAACCGGCAGCGGACGATTGTCCAGCGGTACACCTGACGGCCAGCGATAACCGGTAACACGGTCTGTGCCGAATGCTTTGATATTTACCGCGTCAGACTGATTACCGCCCAGCACCATCAACTGACCTGATTCCGTCTTGCCGACAACAAAGCCAACATGACCACCGCCATTACGGGAGAATGTGACAACACAACCGTATGCAGGCTCTTTCAACATGTCACCGAACGCCAGATAGGAGAGGGAGGAATCAGAGCGGGTCGAACGAATACCGGCACGTTCCAGGCACGCATTAACGAACCCGGCGCACCACGGAACTTTACGAGCAGTGCCAACCAGCCCGCGCATTTTGCTGTCAACCCACATCTGATCTACTGCTGCGGAACCTGCTGCTGTGTGTTCTGATACGCCGATCTCTTTCCGGGCTTCAGTAATCCATTTTGGTTCAGTCATTGCTCACCCCCGCCTTGCCTTTGATTATTTTGCTCAGCGTATCCACGCCGATATAGCCGATAAACACACTGGTCAGGTATGCCAGGTCAGGATTAAGACCGAGCAGCGTCAATAAGTCCTTCACGAACCACGCGAAGATTGCACACATCAGCCCATCAAAAAGGGTCTTCTTCCATCCGCCGCCGTTGTAGCGGCCACGGAAGATAGCCACCGACCCGGCGAGAACAGCGAATGCGCCTTGGTCTTTATATTGAGAAAAGTAACTGAGTACCTGCTCCCAAAATTCAGGGGTTTTGTTCATATGTTTCATACTCACCCCCTACAGTGGAGGAATTTAGTTAATAGTGTGCCGCGCACAGTATCTCTGCGCTGATTACGTTTGTTTGTTCAGGATTCTGTGGCGGCGTATATGAAAAAAGGCCGCACAGGGCGACCTCTGGAATATATTAATGAATATTAAATGCTTTACATAAGTCAAATTACTCTTTATATTTGTAATTGACATTGCTTAGCATGTCATATGCTTGATATTCACAATATTTTTTGCCGGTCTAATTTAAATTATGACCGGCTTTTTTTTGTGCTCAGAGATTGAGTTAACCGGAATTTCCGGAGAGTTGAACCTGTAAGCTATCGTTACAAGTTGCAGAAATGAAAAAAGCCCCACCGAAGTGAGGCTATATCTTTATTTTGCGGAGAATGAATTGCAAATCTCCTAGCATTGGAATGATGATGGTCTATTATTCCGAAAATGTCAATTGGTTATTTCTATGTATTTGCTATTTTATAGAAATTGACTCTCTTTTTGTTACGAATTGAAGAATATTTTCAGCATGAGCCTCCTCTTTAAAGCATTCTTCAACCAGGTGTTCGAATACTGGCTTAATATTGTCGTAGCCGGACGTTTTCGGTATCACCACAACGGTATTTAGCTGCTCAAGCACATCGGTAAATTTCAATCTGGAATACCCGCGCCCTGAACACTTAGGGCACGTCTTGTATACCGGCACACCTTGTTTTTCACTTTCGACCTTATCCAGCACCTCGCAGCGCCCATTGCACCGGCACGAATGGCTGATAACCGCCTTTCCTTTGCAGGTCGGGCAACTCACTTTCACCACCTCTCTCACCTCCCGCGCTGAACCGACAAACCGCTTTGGTATCAGTGGTGACAATGACGCGAAATGGCTGGCCTTGGTGGCATACTTCGTGGTGAACACCTCCGCTTCAATGAATCCGCCATCACAATCAGGGCATGGCTTTTTGCTGGCCGCGCTTCTGGCGTAATCCTGAAATGCATAATTTGCGAGTATTTGCAGAACTGATGCTCTAACATCCTCATCAAGCTTTTGGATAACGCTGTATTTATGCGCCTGAGTTAATGCATATTGATAGAGACTCTCCACCGCTTCGTCCGGCTGATTGATTCCGTGTTTCGCCAAAAACAATTCAATACCCATTCTCGCTTTTGCGGTTGCCAAACCAAGCGAGGCCATGACATCGGTAATTGAAAGTGAATCAGTAGCTGTTGCGGCTGGAGAGTCACTGAACATAGGACTCTTCGGTGAAAAGTATTTTGGTAAATCTGCGAGTCTCATCTTACCTCCGGCAAAACAGTGTGTTTGTGGCAGTCGTACCGGGTGCTAAACACCTTCCTCAGTAGCAACTCCCTGCTTTCGCTGACTTCCTGTCGAACATTGAGATATCCGTCTCTTTTCTGTGTGACTACGTGGTGATGCTTTGTTTCACGCCTGAGCCACCTGGCTTCTTCGATTGCTGCCGCTATGTCTGTGAACATTACGCCGCCTCCATCAGTTTCCGCCTGCGTTCACACCACCGGGCTCGCCTTGAAAATATCCGCTTAACCCGCCTGAGATATTCATTACTGAATCGCCGTGGTGAGTTATCTGACTCGATAGCCTCAACCCTTTCGATGCCGATCCTCTTTATCAGCCTGATTCGGTACTCAACTGCGTTCCCGCTCAACTGCCGGTTACACCTGGTACACGATGAGTGGACATTAAAAACATTGAACCTGAGATGTTTTGCCGCACCCCTTGACCTGTAATGACTTGCGTCTGTAGCACTTCCCGTCAGATATCCGGAAGCATCAACCAAATCGCATCCACAGCTGATACAAGGCTTTCCACGGTCACGCGCCCTGATATATCTGTTAAATGCTGCCTGAGCTTCTTTTGCTAAATCGCTGTTGGATTTGAGTTTGTCTTTCCGTTCGCGTAATTCTTTGCGCTCAATGGAGTCCTGCCGCCTGCGTTCTTTTTCAGCCTTTCGCTGTACTTCACTGGCTGCAAACTTGATGGCACACGGGATGGAACAAACTTTTTTAGTGGATAGATAGGGAAGGAATTCTTTGTCGCAGACTTTACATTTCTTCGGCTTTGGCTGTTTTGCCTTTGCCATCACCACCTCCCTTTATCTTCCCGACTACTTCCAGATGCGGACATTCACCGGCGCACTGGTCGCACAACCATGTTTCATCGTCGGCCAGTTCTTTACTGCACAGTTGGCATTCCACGGCGAGCCTCCCGCAGCTTCGCGTCAAAGCCTTTGAGGAACCGATTACCCGCCATCGCATAATATGAATCAAGGCAGGCGTCCGCGCCGGATGTAACCGCATACAGAATGGGGCGCTTATTTTCAGGGCTGACCTGAATTGCCGCTCCTATCTCCTCAAGGATGCGCATCTTTGTGTTAGCGGTGTTATTAGTCCATCCCATGGCTGTTGCGACATCGGCAGCTGTGAGAGTTTCGCGGTCACGAAAAGCACTGATGATTAAATTAAGTTTCAGGTACATTTTTTCTGTCATTTCGCTCTCCTCCGCTTCTGCGCCTGCCGGTTCAGTTTCCGGTGACCGGAAATGCGGTTACGTGACAGCGGATAGTGATAAGCTCTTGCGCTATCACGCAGCGCCCAGGCAAGGCCATTCGCCGACAAGCCAACAGCCAGAGCCATAAGTAAATTTGATTTCTTCATGCGTCCTGCTCCCTTTTGAGTTTCATATATTCCGAATTCTCGGGTATCGTCACAAAACAACCGATGCCTGTGGCCCAGCGCTCAACCTGCCCCATGAAGTGGAACATTTCCCCGATGTCTAACTTTGATGTTTTTCTCATAGTCCTCACGCGCTCTGTATGCTGCGTGGTGGCGTCTATCATTTCAGTGACCTCGTAGCCCAGGAATGTATGCTTAAGCATTTCCTTGACTGTCTCAGGCGTGAATTTAGAGCCGTTGTCACACAGATACTTGCTTATCTCTCCGCACCACTGATGAAAGAGGCGGTTTTGTGGCAGTGAGCGGGTAGATTTCCAGGGCTTGATGATTACTCGGTGGGGTTTGTTTGTTGCGAGTGCTTCTTTGAGGTGTTGCCAGGCTGCATCTTTGGTTGATTCGTGGAAGAGAAATTCTGCTTCCATTTAGCCTCCTGTTCTTCTGTTCCTTTTGAGAATGGATTTCAGCCACGGTATATATTTTTTCTTGGCCTCCCTGACTTGTTTTTTTGTTGGCTTGCAGGGATAAATCACTTTGCAATGCTCGGTTGCAATATAAATATTCAGAGAAAATGTCCGTGGTAACTGCGGGTGTGCCAGGTAGTAAAAACCTACAATTATTTCATCCATCCCCTACTCCTTCTCACATTGTGGTGCTCTGCGGTTCCAGGCGGCGATTGCCATATCGATTTTACCGCGGCCAATCATTTGCGCGGATTGGGCATCGCAACTATGGCAACGGACTATTGCTGACCGGTCAGGACAATCTTCTTCGTATTGGCAAAATGCTTCTACGTGCGAACTCCCGCAAAAAGGGCATGGCTTAAGCTTCTGTGTTTTCTCTGTCATTTCAAACCACCTTGTTATGCTCAGGAAATCCGACTGATACATTGAAGTGACTGCCGGCATCAAAGACAATTCCCACAGCCGACTTACCCCATGACTTTTTACGCATTGCTGATTGCATCTGCGCTGCTTTTTTCCTCGCCTGTGTTTCGGTTACACGCACCGGATTAAAATCACCGTCTGTGGATGGATAGCCGTTGACAAACATTGGTTTCGCTTTCATCACTCCTCCGGTGGTTGTGGCAGTGCTGGGATGACTGACCAGTACAGAAAGTTATTAGGCCACTGGCGGATAACCCAATCCTGAACGATTGTTTTCTTCGGCTCACCGTCGTAATTCCCGCCGACATATTTTTTCCTGCACAATGCGATCACCTGATAATTACGCTCTTTAGCTTCAGGAAGTTGCTCGCTCGTCTTAATCCATTTCATTTTCGGCTCCTTGCTTTATGACGCTGCAAAATCTTTTCATATCTATTTTGAGCAGCTTGTCGAGTACATGCTCGCACCGGTACGGCTTATGCAATTTGCGGTTATAGTCCACTCTGCCGCCACCGGATTTGATGTAACGCTTACGCTGCACCATCCTTTCTGTTGCATACACCCACATCAGCGCTTTAAAGTCCGTTCCCTTACCCTTCATCTTCATCTCCTTTTGGCGGTGTCATATACGGCAGCATGCTGCGAACTCCGGCCATGTAGGCGTCATATCTGATGCTAATTTCATTGCGAATGTATACTTTTTCACCGAGTGAATTTGTTCTGCTCTGTTTCGCAATGTATTCAGGTGAATATCCATAACCCATCTCACCCGCACACCACCTTTCAAAATCCGTTGGTTCCATAATCAAAAGTCCTTCTGTCTTGGGTTATGCCGTCCGCGTCCGGAATCCGAACTTGGCCTTTAATTCTGCAATATGCGCCAGCGCTTTTTCCTTCGGTACCGGAATATGCAGCTTAGGGATTTGCACACGCGGCGCCGGAATTTCTTCACCGGATCTGATTCTGGATGCCATCACCGCCAGCTCCTGGGCGCAGCGCTTTTTCAGCTCTGACTCTGTAAGCCCAGACGCGCGACTCAGTGCCTGCAACTTCGTGACCATCCAGTAACAGGCGTTGCTTTGCCACGGATAATCCTCTGCCGTCCGGAACATGCTGCGGTCAGCACTGAACTTCATGATCATGTTATAAAGCCCGTCCGCGTCCGGCAATCCAACGGCCACGCAGTCAGCCTGTTTACACCACTGAACAAACTGCCCCGGTGACGGGAGAAACGGCTTCTCCTGCTGCCTGGCAATCCGCATACCGGCGTTAATCTGCTCTACCGTCCGGATTCCGTTTTCGGCAAAGGCCAGAACCCACTGACGACGAAATTCGTTCAGGTCATCCTGTGTCTGGAAATTTGCCATTGCGGCCGGGAATGTTGCTTTCAACTGCCGGAACAGCTCGTTGAATACCTGAATTGCTTCCTGTGGAACTTTCTGTTGCGGTTTTGGTGCAGCCCCTGCCATTGACCGCAATGCACCAGCATCACGCTGCTGAATGGCTGTGGTGAGTGATTTCATACGTTCAGCCCCTCCGCCCAATCGGTGTTGTTAAAATCAAGACGTGGTCTTCCGGATGGTTTCTGCTGCGCTCTCCCCGGCTGCTGACTCTGGATCACCAATGTCGGCCACTTCTCACGAAGCTTTGCAGGGCACAGGACATTCGAGCACCAGAACGGGTCTTTGTTCGCCCACTGGAATAACCGGCAGATTTCTTCGTGCGTTCTGCCATCTACCTGTCTCATCAGGCGGATATCATTCGCCCAGCTGTGCCAGGTTGGTTCCTGTGCTGTCGGGCAAATGATTTGGACTTTGCCGTAAATCCACTGCGCCGCTTTCAGGTCGTCAGCAGTTCCCCACTGGTTACCTTTGGGTGAACTGACTGCAGCATCAGGTCTGACAGGAACAGATTTTATTTTCGGCGGGGCTGAGGATTCGACAGAATTCTCAGACGTAGGGTTTTTAATACTGTTCTTGTTCTTGTATTGGGTGGCTACCGTTTTCGGTAACACTTTTACCGTTTCCGGTAATGTTTTTACTGATTTCGGTAAGGCCGTTACCGCTTTCGGTTTATCTAAAACCCACGCCGATAAATCTGTATTCACCCCCACGATTTTCATCACGCCTTGCTTGCGACTGAATATGATTTTCCTTTCCGCTAACGACTTAATTGCGTTGGAAACGTGGGTATCATTAAGACCCGTAAGATCGGCTATAACAGTGTTTGTTACGCGGTCTTGCTTTTTGTTCCAGCCGTATGTCAGCCAGATGATTGCTTCAAAGCACTGCCATTCCCGTCCAGACATACGCAATCTTGGCTTTAACTTTTGAATCTCGTTTGCCGTTTTTGTGTAGCCATTCGAAAGATCAGCCACGACGACCTCCGGTTTATCAGGGATAAGGGTCTTGTTTACAAAATCAACCCTCTTTAGATTAGATTTCATCGGTTCCCTCCGGTAATAAAACGGTGAATGTGCTGTTATTGAATACAACGGCACCTCTATTCTTTGTTAGGTGACGAACAAACTCAGCCCCAAACAATGCAAGCCTTGTTAAACATTCCCTTTCGCCGCCAAAATAAGTTATTCCACATATTTCCATTATTTCGCCGTCCGAAAATCTATCGAATGACTCAAATGAAATTAGGTTATATTTGTCAGTGAGGTCATTTACATTTACTGCGCTTCCATCAGGTATGATGCGCTCACACACAGATATAATTTTATTTAAAGGGCATTTAAAAAATTCTCGCCCTTCATTCACTCTGTATCTAGCCAATTCTTTATGAATTGCAGCCTCATCACTCGACGGGTTTTCTGATATAAATGCCTTAACAATTTCAAATTTTTCCGGGACTCCAGTTGAAGATGATAATTCCCTGGCTCTTTTCTTTGGGTGTGTTGTGGTAAGTCCGACTTTAAATATATTTGGCATGGCCTCATTGCTTAAAATATAAACCCACCCCTGAGGTGAATACTCTTCAGGGAATTCCATAATTCCAGTTGTAGGTGTCTCTTGAAGCCACTTCTCAATCTGTGTCATAATTAACCTCGAAAAGTTATTGATTAATGCGCCTCTGCTGCTCCAACAGCCGGGGCGTTTTCTTTTGTTCTCATCAGAGAGAGTTCGCCGATCTGCTTCCACAGAAACCGGTACTCTTCCTCGCTGATTTTCTTCTCGCCTGGCAAAACAAAATCTGTGATACCGGCTGCGGCCAATGTCTCGCATATCTCCGGTAACTTTTCTGTTCTGCGTAAGACTGTTGAATCGTGTACACCGAGCAGTTTTGCAACCACTGTCTGTGTGGTGCTTCTCAGCGCCTGATGAGCTGTTGCCATCAGATGATTTGACACAAACCGGTTAAACGATTTGCGTGGATTTGCATTTTCCATAATTCATAATGTCCTTATTGAGATACAGTTATTCGCTCACTTCCTGTGAGGTGTT
>NZ_AYMP01000028.1 GCF_000633515.1 Morganella morganii H1r
AATTTTAGTTGACCACTACAAGTCCGTTACACCAGGAATGCACGTTCGATAACTATCTGGCGACAACGCCGGAGCAGCAGCGGGCTCTCAGTAAATCACAGCAGTACGCAGCTGAGTTCGGTAAATCATTTGGCGGATTTATTTTCAGCGGTAATCCCGGCACCGGTAAAAACCATCTGGCGGCGGCTATCGGCAACCAGATAATCCGGAACGGGAAAAGCATTCTGATCGCCACTCTGCCAGACCTGATGATGCGTGTCCGTGAGACATACCAGAAAGGGGCAAAAACTACTGAGTCGCAGCTGATCAGCGACCTGTGCGAAGTGGATTTACTGGTGCTGGATGATGTTGGCGTGCAACGCAATAACCTGAACGAAGAACTTATTATTTTTCAGGTGGTAGATCGCCGGTCATCGAACAAGAAGCCGGTAGGTGTGCTGACCAATCTCAATTTTGACGAACTGGCAAAAGCATTGGGTGATCGGGTTATTGACCGCCTGAGAATGGGATCGCCGACCGTTATCAATTTTACATGGGAAAGCTTCCGCAGGCAGGTTAAGTAGCGTCATAACCCAGGACAGAAGACTTTTTGAAATGATTGGAGCGGCCAGCGGGAATCGAACCCGCATCATCAGCTTGGAAGGCTGAGGTAATAGCCATTATACGATGACCGCAATGGTGGGTCGTGGGAGGCTCGAACTCCCGACCAATTGATTAAGAGTCAACTGCTCTACCGGCTGAGCTAACGACCCGAAGAAATTAAAATACACCCGTAAGAAACTAACGGCAACCGATAACCTCAGGAGGCTGAATGCAAAAACAGACATTCCTTCTCAGGAATATACAGATACTCAGAAATCTCAAGGCAGAGCTTGACAATCTCCCGCTTAACGAAGAATTCCCCCTAGAAGTAAAAATATCCGATCCGAAGCGAACCCTTCCCCAAAATGACATGTTTCATGCGCTGTGCGGCAACGTAGCAGAGCAGGGCATTGTATGGGCTGGCAATACGTGGGGATTGCAGGACTGGAAATGTATTTTCGTATCCGGACATGCAAAGGCGACAGGCCGTGACGGGACGCTTATTCCGGGACTTGAGGGAGAGATTGTACCGCTGGCAAGAGAAAGTACCGCAAACATGAGTAAGAAGCGCATGACAAGCTTAATAGAGTATTCGCAGGCGTGGGCTATAGGCGAGGGGGTAAAACCCCGCACAACGCGATACAGCTTCAATCATTACGGGTATCAGGAATAGGGCAGGACGCATGAAAGAACCTCACATACACCAGCGTATCACCAATGACGAAGCCGATAATCTCTGCACTCACTATAGGCGCAAGGGGTATAACCCGGTGAAGTCACTGAATATCGATCCTCAGTATTTTGACGTTACCGTGTATCTGCCGGTAGTCAAATATCTGAAACCAACACCACGAGCAATGGTTAATAGGATGTGGCGATGAACAGCGAAAAATACAAATTGTACGTAGAGATCATCAAACGGTGCCGTGATTGCACCGAGTTCACCAACAAAACAGTGTCAGCAGCCATCGGCGTTGATACCAGGGCAACATCTATCTACATGCGTGAGATGGAAAGTATCGGATGCGTAAAAACAGTGGGGCGCTGGGTTATCCGTGGCTATCTGAGTCCGGTGTACCAATTTGACGATAACGCCGTTACCAGGCTGAGAAATCACTTCCTGACGGAGGCCATGTCTGAAGCGGCGATGAATATTATCGCATCTGAAAAAATACCAGCACCAAAAATCAGAAAGCATCCGTTCGAAGATGGTTTTGGCCGGTCGCTCATAACCAGAATTGACGCAATGCTGCGGGAGGTGCGCTGTTTATAAAGACAGTTTCCCGCAGCGTAACATGCGTTATCTTACTATAAATACGGATGTTTTTGCGTAATGTGCTAACGATGAAGCAGTTGAACCAAGGATATGTGTTTTAAAGCTTGGATTGCGGGAGCCAATAATAATAAGGTCAGCTTTAATCTGTTGAGATACGTCGATTATGATGTCGGCAGCACTACCAATCTTAACGAGCAGTGATACCTGGCTATCGGGGATGCCGAATTTACTTACAACTTCTTTTAGTTCTTTTTCAATGGCTTTGGACGTTTCATCTTCGAATTTTGTATCTTCAGTGATCATCGGGTATCCAACACCATACTCATTATATTTTTCGGCGGGGGAAATGACCGTCAAGAAATAAAAATGTGTATTTTTATTTACTGAGAATTCATTGATTTCAGAAATGACCTTGTCGGTCAAATAGTTATGATTTAGGTCTATAGGTACAAGAATAACTTTATGCATAACCAACTCCTTTATGAAGAATTAACATCTCATCATTAATAGTAGAACACTTTATCGCCGTTAATCGAAGTTTTTTATAATCATACATTTATCGAACTGAAGGAGGAGTATGATGAAGTGGCCAAGGCGAAAGTGCCTGATATGCCGGGCATGGTTTCACCCGAAGTTCAGTAACGAATGGTGGTGTTGCCCGGAACATGGTGCTGAGTTAGCAATAAAGCGACGAAGCAGGGAAAGGGAAAAGGTCGAGGCCAAATTAAGAAAGGAGCAGCAGCAAAAAGAACGTGAAGCAAAAGATAAACTAAAAATCCGCAAGTTAGCAGTAAAACCCACCTCATATTTCGCAAAACAAGCACAGACCGCATTCAACGCATACATCCGGGAAAGGGATAAAGACCTGCCGTGTATCAGTTGTGGTCGTCACCACACAGGTCAATATCACGCCGGGCACTATCGAACCACCGGAGCCAATCCGGAACTGCGGTTTGATGAGGATAACGTCCATAAGCAATGCGCCCCATGTAATAACCATCTATCGGGAAACATCGAAAATTATACGCCGCAGCTGATTGAGAAAATCGGTCAGGAACGCTTCGACCGTCTGATGGGTGTTCATGAATTGCCGAAGTGGAAACGGGAGGACTACGAGCGGATTCGGGATGAGTACCGGCGAAAACTGAAGGAGCTGAAATCATGTTCACAGACATAGCGGCAGCAATCGAAGAAGCCAGGTGGCTCAGGCGTGAAACAAAGTATCACCACGTAGTCACACAGAAAAGAGACGGATATCTCAAGGTTCGACAGGAAGTCGGCGAAAGCAGGAAGTTGCTACTGAGGAAGGTGTACAGCACCCGGTACGACTGCCACAAACACACTGTTTTGCCGGAGGTAAGATGAGCTATATCGGAGAAAAGGAACTCACCAAAGAGCAGTATGACTGGCTTAACCAGTGGCTTGAGTTGTGGGGGGCGTGGGTATATTCAGGCCGGATTGATATTCGCATGATCAACATGATTTATAAGTTCATGCAGACTGCCGAGCCGGATAAAAACCCAACAAGACCAATGTGCAATGACGATGACGGAATGTTGATTTCTCAGGTCGTAGATTCAGTTATCGCCACTGACACACAGGCTTACGGAATACTGCTCAGTTACTATGCTCACGGCTCATCCAAGCTGTCGATTGCATCTTACTATCACGGCGTTGCAAAACCACGCAAAATGAACACGCGCTCAGGAGGGAAAATAAAGGTTCCATCTATGCGGACATGTCGCCGTGAGGTTGACGAAAAACTCAAGGCGGCTCAATGGTTGCTATACGAACCTCTGCGAAATGCAATGAACAGTCGTAAACGTGTAGCTAAGGTGCGTAAAATCACTGAATTTTGCTATTGACAGCAATGACCAAATGGACAATACTTATCAGGTAAGTTGCTCTACATGACTCTTAAGTCGCTTAACCTGAATTATAAGCCTCGCCAAATGCGGGGCTTTTTAGAATGCAGAGCGAGGAAGTAAGTAAACGGCGCACACCGGCGGGAAACCGGCCTTGTGTCGAAGCATGCATAACAGCCCTCTCCGGAGGGCTTTTTCATATCTGCAACTTGTAAGGGTTACTTACAGGTTCAACTTTCCGGAATAACCGGATAGCTCGAATCAGCTGTCAACTGAGAGTTGGCTACTCACATATTCGGTTATTCCGGACAACTCAAATATCAGGTACAAAAAAAGCCGGTCACAAGCACAGCTCGACCGGCGTTAAACTTTGTGTATATCCTGATTGGCGCATTTAATTCCGCCAGAAACAATATTATAGAGTATCTTCAGGATATTAAATAACAAATTATAATAAATATATTCAAATATATATTTATGCTGATTTTTCCCATATACGCCGCCACAGAATCCTGAACAAACAAACGTAATCAGCGCAGAGATACTGTGCGCGGCACCCTATTAACTAAATCCTCCGGAAGGGGGCGGTATGGCAAAGATGGATGACAAAGACCTGAAAGTCACCGGTACAGCATGGGGTGTCATATTTGCCATATCCCTTTACGGTGGCTTAGCCCGGTACATTATTGACAATAAACGCAACGGCTACCGCTGGAGCTGGCTGGGGGCAATCATGCAGATGATGGTTTCTGGGTTCTCCGGCCTGATGGGTGGGCTGCTTTCTGTGGAACTCAACGCTTCGTTTTATTACACGGTATTTGCTGCCGGTATGTGTGGCGCTATGGGTTCTTTTGCACTGGACTTCTTTTGGTCAAAATTCTCAGGCGGTAAAAAATGAGCAAACCAGCACGCGGCGAACGCAACAATAACCCGGGTAATATCGACTACAACCCGCGCAATTCATGGCAGGGACAGTTGCCATATGATCCGGCAATAGAATCCCGCTTCTGCCGGTTTCAGTCTCCTGAGTATGGCATCCGGGCAATCTATAAATTGCTTCAGACGTATCAGACAATACACGGTCTGAACTCAGTTAAAGCCATTATCAAAAAATATGCGCCAAATAATGAAAACAACACGGTTGGCTATATCAAACGTGCAGCTGCGGATATCGGCGTTGGTATTAATGACCACCTGAACACCAAAGACAAAAAGACCGGCATTGCGCTGGCTACTGCGATTGTCGGCGTTGAGTTGGGTTATCAGCCGTATTCACCGGATGTGTTCGAGAGAGCCTGGGGGCTGCTGTGAAACTCAGTGAGTGGGCGGTGGTCGCTGCAGTGGTCATTATTAGCTGGCAGGCAATCCGGATTGATAAGCTGAGAGGTGAACGCAATTCACTGACCAGTCAGCTATCTGAACAAGTCGCCATCAACAAAGACTACAAATCCCGCATTCAGTCACTTCACGAACTCGACACCATGTACACGCAGGAGTTAACCAATGCCAAAACTGAAATTGATAACCTGCGTGATGCTGTTAAGTCTGGCACTAAGCGCGTGTACATCAAAGCCGAGTGTCCAAAGGCCGGAGCCGATACCGCCGCCAGCATGGATGATGGCAGACCCGCCACCTTGGCGAGAGACGCTGAACCGGATTATTTTCATCTCCTTAAACAGCTTGAAACGCTCGAGAGACAATATCTTGGTTTAAGAGATTATGTTAAAAAAGAGTGTTACTAAGCATATATTTTAATTATTTTAGATATAAATCTATTAAATTCTTATTTTTAAGCAAATGCATTGATTTAAATTCATTTAACTGTATGTTTAACCAGTATAGTTGATTGGTTAATTAATAAAATAGAGAGGTGCTTATGGGACAGCTAGGTGTAGTTGAAGGTGGTATCGTTATTGGTGGAGAACACGGAGGTGGTGCTTTTAGCTTTGAGGAGGCAGGCCTTTCTGTTTGCGGTAAATCTTCATATGTCTCTTATTTGCACTCAGGAGAAAGAGCTCTTCTGAGCAGTGATTTTCCATTAAATGGATATCAAAGTTGGCCTGACTATCCAATGGATTTTAATAATGATTATCCGAATGAAGCGTTCAACTCAGTTGGTTATAATACTTTTATAACAACAGGGGAAGGTTCAGAGATACGTTCTTTTGTTTCTGAGGGAGACCGATTTTTCGGATTAGGGGAGAGTAACCATGTACGCGTTGGTTTAGGTACTTTCGTCCTTTTTGATGAAAGTAAAGGCCGTAAAGATTCAACGGCTGAATATGAGTTTGGTGTAACTGCGGTTATTGATGGTAATCGGAGCCGTATCTCAAACGAACTCATTGATGATAAGCGTGTAAAGGCCAAAGATTCGATTTTAGTTTCATTGGGAGAACAAAATAGCATTCAGACTGTTGGTGAGAATTGCGGGCTGGTTTCACTGGGGATGGGCTCTGACATTATTCTAAACGATTCTTACCGAAAAGAATCGTCAGAAAGCGTGAAATACCTTTTTTCAGCGGGCATGAATAGTGATATCAGTGGCTATGAGCAGGAACAAATCCTCCCATCAATGCCTATTTTCGTTGCGCAAAAAGCGAGGAAGGTTGATACCAATTCAGAGGTCGCTTTATTTGCTGAACAGAGCCCTGAATCATTCCGCGTAGGTAAGAATAGCGTAGTGGCTATTGGTTGGCACGATGGTTCTCGTCAACGCATTTCGGTATTTTATGAAGGTGAAGATATTCAGGCGGGTAAGTGCTACCGAATTAATGACACCGGTCAAGCAGTTGAAGTTAACTAGTTGATATATTCTTATTGATTACATAAGTCTCAAAATGTTGAGATTTTATATTATAGCCATTAGCTAATCACTGATGGCTTTTTTATGTGAGAAAGCAATACGGGAGATAGTAGCGGAGAGGATAAAAAAAGCCCCTTAAAATAAAAAGGGGCTAATAGCATATTCAAATAGTATTTAAGATTTAAACATTTTTTTTACAGTTTGAAATAACTGCCACTCCAGAATACTCGGATTTTAGGGAAATAACATTAGGTAAACTATCCAGGATAATACTTAGTCAAATAAGGAGGTAACTCCTCGCTAAATAGTGGGGCTTTTTTATATCCAAACAGAGAGGTTTGTATGAATTTCGGTCAAGCATTAGAAGCCAGCCACGCTGGCGCAAAGATTGATCGTGAAGGCTGGAGCGGTAAAGGTATGTTCCTGTTTGCCATTCAGAAAGGTCATTGAGACTTTGAAACAGACATTGATGGCGTAGATGGGTATGAGACGGTTGGGTTCATTTGCATGAAGATTGCTGACAACAAGTTGGTGCCGTGGCTTGAGTCTCAAACGGACATTTTATCCGATGATTAGCTGGCTGAACCGATAGCATAAAGCATGCAATTTGGATAAGCGATCAATACGAGAGATAGAAGCGAAGAGGGCAAAAAAATAGCCCCATAACCAAGGAAAGGGGCAAGAAAGATCGGAAGGGACAGCAAAATCACAAACTTAACATTATTATCAGTGAATTATACAGACTTAATATAAATAAAATTAAACAAAAACCAAACGAAAGATAAATAACAGCTCGCTAAACCGCATGGCTTTTAACAGGCAAAAAAAGCCCCGCAAGAGAGATATGGGGCGAATCGGGCAGTAAGTCATAATCACACAATTGAGTACTCGAGGTTTAGTGTAGTGACCTAAGTTAAACTAAAACTAAACAAGCGCTGTGTTTTGATGAGTTTTGGGTTATTTTGTTTGTCATGTCACACAATGTGAATTACTCTTTATTTGCGTTAATTAGGAGGCGTTGTGAAAGACATTAATCTTATTGTAGGTCAGAATATCCGTAGTTTAAGGTGCCGTAACGGTATGACCACAAGAAACTTAGCAGACCGGCTGGGAATATCCTCGCAACAGATATCAAGGTATGAGCGTGGAATAAATAAAATAGATGCCAGCACTGTGTTTAAGATAATAAATATATTTGATGTTCCTTATGAGAGTTTATTTCCAGAGCCAGCGGTAGAAGATTTTACTCAGAAAAAAGATTCCCTGATGTATATGGACCCGGGGATATTCCATAATGAGTATCAGTTTTATTAATTTGAAGAATACCTGGGCAAGTACGAAAGATTTATCCATGGTAACCCAGCACAAAGCCTGCTCACTGAGTGGGCTTTTTAATTGGATTATTAGCAATAAGTGAGATGGTCTATATCTTACTTGCGGGAAGCCATATGTGATCCAAGAACGTTGTTAACGTCTCTGACGTATGTAAAAAAGCCCGGCATATACGATGCTGGGCTTATTGATATCAGGACAGATTAACGCAGCAGAGTCAGAACGTTCTGCGGAACCTGGTTTGCCTGTGCCAGAACAGTGGTACCCGCTGACTGCAGGATGTTCGCACGGCTCATGTTAGATACTTCTACCGCGAAGTCTGCATCCAGGATACGGGCACGGGATTCAGACAGGTTGATAACGGTGTTATCCAGGTTGCTGATAACAGAGTTAAAGCGGTTCTGGGAAGCACCCAGACCTGAACGCATGGCATCAACCTGTGCTAATGCATCATCCATGGTCTGCAGGGTTTCCAGGCTTTTTGCAGCTGCCTGAGCTACCGAGTCAGCTTTAAAAGCAGCATCAGCTACTGCTGTAAAGGTGACTGAAGCAGGTGCTGCAGGAGTAATGTTACCTGCGCCATCATCAATTTCCGGAGTGGCAGCTTTAACGGCAGCGGTAGCAGCAGTCCAGTTACCATCTTTATCCAGGCCTAAGAACGCGGTATTGCCATCTTTATCAGAATAGGCAAACATCTTGCCAGCCTTGTCGGCATCAGCAAACAGCTCAGCCTTGAGATCAGCAACATCCGTTGTGCTTAAATTGTATTTTTCAGCACCTGGAGTTGCACTGGTAACCTGCATACCCTGAGTAACTTCAGTTGCAGCGACCATATCCATAATGCTGAAGCCTTCCAGGCCCAGTGTCGCGGTGTCGATCTTGCCTAAGTTGATATCGATAGTCTGACCATCGTTCGCACCAACCTGGATGCTCAGCGTCTGATCTTTGCTCAGCACTTTGATGCCGTTGAATTCAGTCTGCTGAGAAACACGGTTGATTTCAGCCAGACGCTGGTCGATTTCGTCCTGGATAGACTGACGGTCAGATTCGGAGTTAGTACCGTTTGCTGCCTGAACGCTCAGACGACGGATGTTCTGCAGGTTATCGTTGATTTCATTCAGTGCGCCTTCAGTCGTCTGCGCCAGGGAGATACCGTCGTTTGCGTTACGGGATGCCTGAGTCAGACCATTAATGTTAGCGGTGAAACGGTTACTGATCGCCTGACCTGCAGCATCGTCTTTTGCGCTGTTGATACGCAGACCGGAAGAAAGACGTTCGATAGCAGTACCCAGAGCAGCCTGTGATTTGTTCAGGTTATTCTGAGCCACCAGGCTCATGGCGTTGGTATTAATAATCTGTGGCATATTAAGTCCTTTGATATATATGAATGTATGAATGAATAAGCACTCATATAAACTATCGGTATGACGAAAAAAAACTAAAGGGATAGCCTTAAATTAATTACAGTGAATTTAAGGGGCATCATAACAAGATAGGGTGCTTTGGAATCACAGGAATTTACAATAAGCGTGAATAAATGAAGGAAGTAACGATTCCCTTCTAACCGTCCCTGGTTAGAGGGGCTGTAACGCATAGTACTATACATACCACAGACTACTACTTTAAAGTAAAGTTACGCGAATGCCAAGTAACTAAAACTATATATAAAATAGCGATGCTGCGTTTGTCGATGTAAACCACAATTTCAAGTCCTTCCGGGAGTATCAAAAACATTTGACATATTTTGTTTCATTTTTGTGTGCATACAAAATAAAGACGGCACGGCATGGAGTAGTTTGATAACAACGAAAGATCGGCTCATTACGAACAGACTTATCTGCATTGTTGGTACGGACAGCTCATAAATATATTGTACCGGGTGAACCAGTGACATCAGATATATTCCAGTGATTGAGAAACAGTAAGGAACAATTATGGCAGGATCAAACTGGAGCGAGCTACAAAAACAGTTCCTGTCTGACCATGCCGCTACAGGGATATCACCGAAAGAGTGGTGTGAGTCTCAGGAGTTGAATTACGCAACCGCTCGCAGGCATATCAAAAAACCAACTGCGCAGAAAGGTGCGCAAAGTGCGCAAACCGAAACCCGACCAGTGCGCAATGCGCAAAAGCGCAAAGTAACAAATTATCCTCCGTTTGCACCAGGTAACAGAGCCGCAGTTAAACACTCTGGGTATTCAAAGTACATGCCTGACTCTGACGAGTTATTTGAGGATGCCGCCGGACTGGATTTAATTCAGGAGTTGCTTTTTATCCGTGCGAGGACGCTTTCAGTAACAAAGGTTCTTGGCAAATTGCGAACTGACTTTGAGTCGGCGGAAGAGGCCGAAGTGCGCAGCGAAATAGCGCGGCAACTGGTTAATACGGAGCAGGCATTAGACCGGAATATTGCCCGGATAGAGTCGCTGGAACGAACTATATCAACGCTTGGCCTGGATAAAGAAAGCCTGCTTAAAATTATCGCGGATACTAAATACCGCAAAGCGGCAACGAACAAAATTAATCTTGAATCAGACAAGCTCGGCCGAGAACTGGCGGAGGATGATGAGAACGATACACCGACACCGGTAGCAATAAACATCAATGTGATAGATGCGAGGGTCAGAGAAGATGATAGCGCCGACCCTTAATATCCCTCAGTCGCGATTTCTGGCTATGCCGAATAAATTCAGGGCATATGTTGCCGGATTCGGCTCCGGTAAGACGTGGGTAGGGTGCGGCGGTATCTGTAAGGGGATGTGGGAGCATCCGAGAATTAACCAGGGGTACTTTGCGCCAACCTATCCGCAGATCAGAGACATTTTTTATCCCACTGTCGAAGAGGTCGCTTTCGATTGGGGCCTGAAAGTAAAGGTGAACGAAGGCAACAAAGAGGTTCATTTTTACGAAGGCAAGCGGTATCGCGGCACAACAATCTGCCGGTCGATGGAGAAGCCAGAGACAATCGTCGGATTCAAGATTGGTAACGCGCTGATTGATGAGCTTGATGTCATGAAGGCTGATAAGGCGCAAAAAGCATGGCGTAAAATTATTGCCCGTATGCGCTACAAAGTTGATGGACTGCGCAACGGAATTGATGTCACCACCACGCCGGAAGGATTTAAGTTCGTTTATCAGCAGTTCGTGAAGGCTGTACGCGATAAACCTGAGTTGACAACACTGTACGGTCTGGTGCAGGCGTCAACGTTCGACAATGAAAAGAATCTGCCAGCGGATTACATCCCGTCTCTGATGGACTCTTACCCCCCTGAGCTAATCAAAGCATATCTGCGCGGACAATTCACAAACCTGACCAGTGGCACCATCTATCACACCTTTGACCGCAGGCTGAATAACAGCGAGGAAGAAGAGCAACCAGGTGAACCACTGTATATCGGAATGGACTTTAACGTCGGCAAAATGGCTGGCGTGGTTCATGTGCTGCGCCTTGGATTGCCTCACGCAGTAACAGAAATCATCAACGCCTACGACACGCCGGATATGATCCGCATTATCAAAGAGCGGTTCTGGCTGTATGCCGATGGTGATTATCAAAAGGCGCGTGAAATTTACATCTACCCTGATGCGTCCGGGGAATCCAGAAAATCAAATAACGCCAGCGCAACAGACTTGGCACAGCTTCGGCAAGCCGGATTTAACGTGGTCGTCAATGCGTCAAACCCACCGGTTAAAGACAGAATTAACTCAATGAATGCCATGTTCTGTAATGCAAACGGTGACCGGCGGTACAAGGTGAATGTTAAGCGCTGCCCTGTCTACACGGAGTCGCTTGAGCAGCAGGTATGGGCTCCGAATGGAGAGCCAGATAAATCGGCTGATAACGATCACCCTAACGATGCAGGTGGTTATTACATCGTGAAGCAGTTCCCGATCATTAAGCGCCCGGCGCAATTCTATTTCTAAGAGGAATTTCAGTGACAACAAAAAATGAAGGGCTGGAATTGCTCGTGAACAGTGTCGCCAATATGGCGGTGCAACGGGCTTTGTATGCATCAGGCGGCATTTCCAGCAACACGAAAAGAACGACGCTCTATCAGGAGTTCGGATATCCGGCTGAATTGTCATTCACTGATTACTACAATGCCTATGAACGTAACGCGGTTGCACATGCTGCCGTCCATCGTTTGTTGGATGACTGCTGGCAGGATAATCCGACTATCATTGATGGTGATGAATCGAAAGAAAACAAGGAAACAACACCGTGGGAATCCTCGGTTACCAAGTTACTGAAAAGATTCTGGCCGAGAATTAAGGATGCAGACCGTCGCAATATGGTCGGTCACTACTCGGCATTGGTTATCCAGTTAAAAGACGGTGCCGACTGGAGTGAGCCGGTAGATATCGCCGGGGTTAAGCGGCTGGGTGAAAAAGCTCTGGTTAACCTGATACCGTTATGGGAGCCGCAGTTAAAAGTAACTGAATGGGAAACGGATATCTCATCTGAGAACTACGGTAATCCGAAGTATTACGATTTTGATGAGCGACCTGTCGGGCTCCAGATTCACGGCCCGATAAAGCAAAAGAAAATACATCCAGACCGGGTGATCATTCTGTGCGAGGGCGCAGATGATGATTACATGTTTTCTGGCATCCCGCTATTGAAAGCCGGATTCAACAAACTACTGGATATCGAAAAGATTTCCGGTGGCAGCGCTGAGGGATTCCTGAAAAACGCCAGCCGTCAGATTGCTGTTGAGTTCGATGCTACTACCGATATGAGCAACATTGCGCAAGCAGCAAAGGAGGCGGGATATGACGACATTGGCGCAGCGATGGCTGATAAAGTCGATAAACTCAATCGTGGTACAGATTCAGCAGCGGTAATGCAGGCCGGACGCATGAATGTACTCTCTGTTGCTGCCGCTGATCCTAATCCATCATGGGAGGTGGCAGTTCGTGAATTTCTAACCACAATACGCATCCCTTTTTCTGAGTTTCTCGGGACACAAACCGGCGTACTGGCCGGGGATAAAGATGGTGCGGCATATGGTAAGCGTCTGAATGGTCGCCGCTGGGGATTTCAGACAAAGTATGTCACTGAAATCATCGGTCGCCTGTGTGCTCTTGGCGTTATCTCGCAACCAGAGTCAGGTGATATCACTCTGGCATGGTCTGACATGCTGGCTCCGAGTGAAGCTGACAAAATCGATAACATGATCAAGATGGCAGATGCTGCGTGGAAATCACAACAGGCATTCGGTATGGCGATATTTACCCCGAATGAAATCCGCGCAGTTGGTGAACTTGAGCCAATCGAAGAGGATGCACCACCGGAAACAGGCCCCAAAGGAGACCCGTTAACTGATGATAAAGAACCAGAAAACAGGGTCGCCGATCATACCGAGGAATAAGGCGGATCCTACACAGTCAGGAAGGCCTGTCAGAAAGATGTACCGCGACATTGAAAACCGGTACCACGGACTGAAAAAAGCACTCCGCCAGCTGTTCGACCTGTCACTCACCGGCAAAGAACGAAATCAGAACTCACTCTACAGCTACATCCTCGCTAAAAACGCACAGAACGAACCAGATTCGCTTATCAGGGCTAACACTGGTGTTTATTCGTATGACCTCGCTGAGCGGCCTGACGAGTACGCACGGTTCCTTGAACGGCTGCAATCTATTCTGGATGAGTACCTGCTTGATGGCGGAAGTGAAAATCTGTGGGCGTTCGGCCATGTCGCGGCGGAGTATGATCGCGGCACACTGAATGCGTATACCAATCTGTCACTACAGTCAGAGGCGTATGCATCACAGACCACGCTCACTTATCTGATGTCGCAACCGGCATACCAAAACCAGATAGCCGCAGCGTTCATCTCAACGTTCAGCGACTGGAAAGGCATTTCTGATGCTGCCCGCGCTGACCTGTCGAACATCATCGGCACATCGATAGCCAGAGGTGTTAATCCGAGAGAAACAGCCAGAATCGTTAGTCAGCGGCTGGATGTCTCAATGAGCAATGCAAAGCGCATAGCTCAGACAGAGCAGGTAGGCGCGTTACGCCGTGCAAACTGGAACGAAACCACATGGGCGAGTGAGCGGCTCGGGCTGCGCACCGGTCTGCTGTGGTTATCTGCACTAAAACCGACGACACGCAGTTGGCATGCGGCACGACACGGCAAAGTGTTCACTGTCGAGGAAGTTGAGTCGTTCTACGCTGACGGCGGCAACCGGTTTAACTGCTACTGCGCGACACAGCCGGTATTACTGAATGACGACGGGACGATTTACAACAAAGGCATTACTGACCAGCTGACAGCAGAGCGGAAAGCCTGGTCGGACGATGAGGAGGATAACTGATGGCGAAGTTAATCAATAAGCCCATTGTTAATGGGCTGACGCCGGTTAGCCATAACGGACAGATTGTTGCGTGTACCGCTGACGGGCGAGTGGTTGGCGGATTAATTAGCTGCAGCGTTGATAGCTGTAATCGCGAGTTGGTCACAATGACAATCACTGTGTAGTGGTCAACTAAAA
>NZ_AYMP01000029.1 GCF_000633515.1 Morganella morganii H1r
GACTGTGCTTTATCCGCTGTCAGCTGTGCAATCTGTTTTTCCAGGGCGGTTTTATCCGCTGCCAGGGTGCTGAGTTCTTTTTTCAGCTTATCGCCCTGTGCTGCGGCGGCTTTATCCTGACTGACCAGCTGATCCGCCAGTTTCTGCTTTTCTGCCTCGGCATTTTTCAGCTTCTGCTCAGTATCCGTCAGGCTGCGGGTGATTTTTGCCAGATCGGCATTTTTATCGCTCAGCAGCGCCGCATTTTTCTCAGACTGTGCTTTATCCGCTGTCAGCTGTGCAATCTGTTTTTCCAGGGCGGTTTTATCCGCTGCCAGGGTGCTGAGTTCTTTTTTCAGCTTATCGCCCTGTGCTGCGGCGGCTTTATCCTGACTGACCAGCTGATCCGCCAGTTTCTGCTTTTCTGCCTCGGCATTTTTCAGCTTCTGCTCAGTATCCGTCAGGCTGCGGGTGACTTTTGCCAGATCAGCATTTTTATCACTCAGCTGCGCGATATTTTTTTCGGCCTGTGCCTGCTCTTCGGTCAGACGGGTGATTTGCCCGGTCAGCGCCACTTTATCGGCGGTCAGTGCTGTCAGATCTTTTTGCAGCCGCGCATTCAGCTGCTGGTTATCAGTGGTTTTCTGCAGTAATTCAAGCGCAATAAGCTGTTTTTCTGCAGCACTTGCTTTCAGCTGTTTTTCCAGCTCCGCTACCTGTGCGGCGGTTTTCTCCATTTCCGCTGTTTTTGCATTCAGCAGTTCGCTGTTTTTGGCTGAAGCACTGCTTTTGTCTGCGGTCAGTGCGGTGATCTGTTTTTCCAGTGCCGCTTTTTCTGCCGTCAGATCCCCGAGGGATTTTTTCAGCGCTTCACTCTGTTTCACACTTTTGCTGCCCTGCTCCGCCAGCTGCGCGGTCAGTGCCAGTTTTTCGGTATCACTTTGTTTCAGCTGACTTTCTGTTGCTGTCAGCTGTTGCGTAATTTTTGTGAGATCGGCATTTTTACTGCTGAGCAGTGCAACGCTCTCTTCTGCCCGGCGCTTCTCTGAATTCAGCTGTGCAACCTGTTTTTCAAGCGCGGATTTATCCGCAGTCAGCGCGGTGATCCGTTTTTCCAAATCAGCTGACTGTTTGCCGTTTTCGGTTTCCTGAGATTGCAGTTTTGCTGCCAGGCGCTGTTTTTCGGCATCCTGAGCCTGCAGTTGTTTTTCCAGCTCAGCCTGCTGCTGCGCGATTTTTGCCATACCGGCATTTTTATCCTGCAACAGGGCGAGATTTTTTTCCGCCTGTGCATTATCAGATTTCAGTCCGGCTACCTGTTTTTCCAGCGCGGTTTTTTCTGCTGTCAGTGCGTCCAGATCTTTTTTCAGTACATCACGCTGTTTACTGTTTTCACCGGTCAGCGCGAGGATGTTGTCACTCAGCTGCTGTTTTTCCGCATCCCGCTGAGCCAGCTGTTTTTGCAGCTCAGCCAGCTTCTGCGTGACTTTTGCCATATCGGCATTTTTATCCTGCAACAGGGCGAGATTTTTTTCCGCCTGTGCATTATCAGATTTCAGTCCGGCTACCTGTTTTTCCAGCGCGGCTTTTTCTGCTGTCAGTGCGTCCAGATCTTTTTTCAGTACATCACGCTGTTTACTGTTTTCACCGGTCAGCGCGAGGATGTTGTCACTCAGCTGCTGTTTTTCCGCATCCCGCTGAGCCAGCTGTTTTTCCAGCTCAGCCAGCTTCTGCGTAATTTTTGCCATATCGGCATTTTTGGTTTCCAGCAACGCGACGTTTTTATCTGATATCGCTTTTTCTTTATTCAGTGCCGCAATCTGTTTTTCAAGATCGGCTTTTTCTGCTGTCAGGGCCGTAACCTGACTTTCAGCCCGGCCAAAACGGGCCAGGTTTTCGCTTATCTGCTGATTGAGTGAATCAATCGTTTTGCGGTTCTGTTCCAGCTCTGCGGTCAGTTTGGCGTTATCGCCTTTTGCCGCAGCCTGTAACTCATTATTTGCCAGAGTCAGGTTTTTCAGTTCTGTCTCTTTTTTCGCAATATCCGCCAGCACCTGTTCATAATCACGCTGAACATTCCGGTACTTTTCGTTCAGTGACGCCAGTTCGCGTTTCACATCCTGTAATGTCAGGCGGGTGAGATGCAGCTGTTTCTGCGGATCCGACGGCGTAAACCAGGTTTCCGGTTTCAGCACACGGCCAACCGTCAGCGGCAGATCAGAGAAATACGTCATTGAACGGAAAGGTTCACCCAAAACGGTAAACAGGACTTCCGGTGTAAGAGTCAGTGAGGAGGTCATGCGGGAAGGAACGGGTGAGAACACAAATCCGCCGTGGTTCCCGCTCCACTTCTGGCTGTCACGGACCAGATATGCCGGAGACCACTGCGGGTATCCGATCGGAACCGGATTTGTCACAACAACCGGTTCCCTGACCACAATATTGTCACATTGTGCCGGTACAGCGGGTACCGGGGTTGTTGTGTCCGTTTTCTGTACAGCAGCTGTTTGTGTCCGGCCTTCCTGCGCGGACGAAACAGCGCGTTTTTTTGTACGGGCAGCTTTACGTGTGCCCTGACGCTGTGACTGAGTGGCCTTACCCGCCGTGTTTACCGGCGGGGTAACCCGCTTTGCGGGATACCGGTCAGGTTGCTGTACTGATACCGGAAAATTGCCTGATGCTTTTTCAGTCTGAATATAACGGTCAAAATCTTCAATAACCTGATTAAATTCAGATGCAGTTGCCGGTTGCACTGCCGCAAACAATGCGACAGTAATACACAACCTGATGTTCAGTCTCATAACCCGTTAACCTTCTCCAGGGTATTCTCAATAGACAGAACAGAATAATAACGAACCTGGGCGCACATCACTTTGGTTTTCGCTTCAATCGACATCTTCAGTAATTTAAGCGTATCCGGACTGGCGGTTCTTTCGAGCTGACGATACAGTTTGTTGATCTGGCTGATTTCACTGAAACCGGCGACCATCTGACTGTAATCTTTCGGAGAGATCGTTTTTAGTGAGTCGAGTTCTTTGACACACATACTCAGCTCAGGCGAAATCAGTCCGGAGGGTTGCTGCAATTCAGGTTTTGGCAAAGGTGCTGTCGTTCTCACCGGCTCCTGCTCCGCCGGCTGAACCGGTTGTGCCGCAGGCTTCGGCGCAGAGGGTGTCGTTAATGAACAACCTGACAGGGTTACAACGCCTCCTAACAGGAGTATCCCCGCCATTTTGTTCAGTGCTGTCTTGGATAACATAGTTTCACCTTAGAGAAATAATTTGGCCACTGCTGCGTTGTGCAAAAATAGGCACCAATTGTATAGCCAGAGCCGGGGAAAATAAACTCTGACGTGTCACAACTCAGCCTTATGTAACATACACTACGTCACGGGCAAGTCTGAACTATTTGTTTTTTGTTATCCGGACACCTTACTGCAGCCGCACAATCTGAATTTCCACGCTTGTCAGCGTCAATGGTTTGGCATCGTTATTATTCTGCTCTGCTGCTCTGTTTATCACAGGCGAGAACATAAATTAGTCAGTTTGCTTTACAAAACCGTACCGGGATATTTGCCGGACATTTTGTAACAAGTTTTAAAAATAAGTATCACCCGGTATCTGTTCACCATAAAAAAATATAAGCACAGTTGTACCTGAAGCGGCATTATATCTTATTCACGAATAAAATCGATTAACCGCCGCAGACGACCATTCTGTAAATATGAAAATAAAACGACAGATACAGAACAAATACATAACCACCTGTTATCCCGGATGATTCACGGCAGTATAAATCAATAGTCCCGTTATGGATTCTCTTTTTTTCAATTATGCGACCGGGATTCCGTTCCTTTTTCCGGACTGATTATTATCATTATTTTCGTTGTAATCTATTATATTCTTATAATTTAAAAGTGACAGAATTTATCAGGTTTATTACGCATTATATGATTAGTAACGCTATCAAACTGTACATTATCATTCTGCTTCTGTGGTATCCCTGAATTATCAATACCGACACATTTTTCTCTCATATTGAGAGAAAGCAGGACAGAAAACTTCGCCGTTTCCTGCCGGATGCCCTTATTTTTTTTACCTCAGTCACAAATTCCCCGATAAATTGCTGTTTTTCTCTCTGCTGGCGTATTTATTGCTTGTTTTTCTGCATGCTTACTTTTTCCTGAAGCCGGAGAAATAATAATGTCTGAAGCAGTCGGAAAACGCGCGCTGGGTACACCTTACCTGCGCGTTGATGCTCTGAGCAAAACATCAGGGCGGGCGCGCTATACGGATGATCTGCCGATGCCGGGTATGCATTACGCCAAATATGTCCGCAGCACGATTGCCCACGGAATGGTAACTTCTGTGGATATATCACGGGCGCTTGCCATGCCGGGCGTGGTCGCGGTATTCACCTGTGACGATGTGCCGCAGATCCCGTTCGCCACTGCCGGTCACGCCTGGTCTCTGGAACCGGCTAAACGCGACGTGGCAGACCGCCTGCTGCTGAACCGCCATGTGCGCCACCACGGCGACGGTGTGGCGATTGTGGTTGCCCGTGACGAACTGACCGCCGAAAAAGCGGCGGCACTCGTCAGCGTCACTTATGACGAATTTCCGGTTATCACCTCACCGGAAGCGGCACTGGCCGCAGATGCCCCGCAAATCCACAGCAGCGGTAACCTGCTGAAGCGCACCGCAATCAATGCGGAAAGTGCCAGAGCAACAGTCAGCCGGTCGCCGTTTCAGTTCCGTGGTCATTTTGATACTCCGGTGGTTCAGCACTGTCATATGGAAGGCGTTACCTGCTACGCCTGGCAGGAAGCGGATAATAAGATTTCCGTGGTATCGAGCACCCAGATCCCGCATATCGTCCGCCGTGTGACAGGCCAGGCGCTGGATATTCCCTGGTCGCATATCCGGGTGATTAAGCCGTATATCGGCGGCGGTTTCGGCAATAAACAGGATGTGCTGGAAGAGCCGATGGCCGCCTGGCTGACCCTGAAACTCGGCGGTATTCCGGTGAAAGTGGAGCTGAGCCGCGAAGAGTGTTTCTTTGCCTCGCGCACCCGTCACGCCTTCCATATTGATGCGGAGATGGGGCTGACCGCCGACGGCACACTGAACGGCTATCATCTTGATGTTCTGTCCAATACCGGCGGCTATGCCTCTCACGGGCACTCCATCGCGGCAGCGGGCGGGAACAAAATCCCGTACCTGTATCCGCGCTGCGATTACGGCTATTCCGCCGCCACCGTCTATACCAACTACCCGTCAGCGGGCGCAATGCGCGGCTACGGGGCACCACAGGTCACGTTCGCCCTTGAATGCCTGATGGATGATGCCGCCGCACAGCTGAATATTGACCCGGTGGATATCCGTCTGCGCAATGCGGCGCGATCCGGTGACTGCAACCCGGTCAACAAGAAAACCATTTACAGTGCGGGGCTGATTGAATGCCTGAAGCGCGGTAAAGCACTGTTCGGCTGGGATGAACGTAAAGCAGAAGCGCTGGCAACACGCGGGGATATCCGCCGGGGTGTCGGCGTGGCCTGTTTCAGCTATTCATCCAACACCTATCCGGTCGGTGTGGAAATTGCCAGTGCCCGTCTGCTGATGAACCAGGACGGTAATATCAATGTGCAGGTCGGCGCAACAGAAATCGGCCAGGGCTCGGATACCGTGTTCTCGCAGATGGTGGCGGAAACCCTCTGTGTCCCCGTCAGTACCATTCAGATGATCTCCACCCAGGATACGGATATCACCCCGTTTGACCCCGGCGCGTTCGCCTCACGGCAGAGTTATGTCACCGCACCGGCGCTGAAAGAAGCGGCGCTGTCACTGCGGCAGAAAATCCTCGATCACGCTTCGCTGATGACACATCAGGCCGCGTTTAATATGACCATTCTCGACGGCAATGTCGTGCTTGAAGCGCAGCCGGATGTGGTTGTCACCACTGTCGCGGAAGTGGCAATGCACAGTTTTTATCATCAGGAGATCGGCGGCCAGCTCTCTGCTGAATCCTCTCATAAAACACAAACCAACCCGCCGGCTTTCGGCTGTACTTTTGTCGATGTCACCGTGGATATTCCGATGTGTCAGGTAACCATTAACCGGATCATCAATATGCATGATTCCGGCCGGATCCTGAACCCGCAGCTGGCGGAAGGCCAGGTCCACGGCGGGATGGGAATGGGGATCGGCTGGGCGCTGTTTGAAGAGATGCTGATTAACGGGAAATCCGGGGTTGTTCATAATCCGAACCTGCTCGACTACAAAATGCCGACCATGGTTGACCTGCCGGATCTGGAGTGCGGGTTTGTCGAAACCTACGAGCCGCAGTCCGCTTACGGCCACAAATCCCTGGGGGAACCGCCGATTATTGCACCGGCTGCCGCTATCCGTAACGCCGTGCGTATGGCGACGGGTATTTCTGTCAATACTATCCCGCTGACACCAAAACGGCTGTACCGGGAATTTGTTAATGCCGGGCTTATCAGGGGGTAACTGCCATGTATGATTTTGAAACGTATCACCGCGCGGAGAGTGTCGCACATGCAGTCTCACTGCTGACGGCGGATCCGCAGGCCAGATTACTGGCGGGCGGAACGGATGTGCTGATCCAGCTTCATCACCTCAATGAACGTTTCCGCCGTATTGTGGATATTCATGATTTGCCGGAATTACGCGGGATCAGCTGTGATGATGCGGGGCATATCCGTATCGGCTCCGCGACCACCTTCTCCGAACTGATTGACAGCCCGGTGATCAATAAATGTCTGCCCGCACTGAGTGAAGCGGCAGCCACCATTGCCGGACCGCAGATCCGCAATGTTGCCACTTACGGCGGCAATATCTGTAACGGTGCCACCAGCGGCGACTCCGCCTGTCCGTCTCTGGTTTATCAGGCAGAGCTGGAGATCGCCACCCCGGACGGCATCCGCCGCAGACCACTGCGCGGCTTTCATACCGGCCCGGGCAAAGTGGCCTTTGAACCGGGCGAATTGCTGATTGCGTTTCATTTCTCCCCGGAGAATTACCGCGGTAAAGGCTCCGCCGCTTACAAATATGCCATGCGCGGCGCGATGGATATCGCCACCATTAACTGCGCGGCACTGTGTGATATCAGAGAAGGACGTTTTGAGGAACTGCGCCTCGCCTTCGGGGTTGCCGCACCGACACCGGTCCGCTGTGAACACGCGGAAGCGGCTGCGCTCGGAAAACCGGTCACCGCAGACACCCTGAAAGCCGTCAGTCAGGCTATTGAACAGGATGTGGCCCCGCGCACGTCATGGCGGGCAGAAAAAGAGTTCCGTTTACACCTGATCCGTGTCCTGAGCGAACGGGTGATCCGCGCGGCGGCTGAACGTACGGGAGAAAAAATCGCATGAATATCAAAGAATGGAAAACCATCAGCTGCACACTCAACGGACAGGTACGGGAACTGACGGTGTCACCGGCAGCCCGGTTGTCCGATGTCCTGCGTGAACAGGGGCTTATCAGTGTCAAACACGGCTGCTCGGTCGGCGAGTGCGGTGCCTGCACGGTACTTATCGACGGTATCGCGGTGGATACCTGTCTCTATCTGGCAGTCTGGGCGGACGGTAAGCAGATCCGTACCGCCGAAGGTGAGATGAAGCACGGTAAACCGTCTGCGGTTCAGCAGGCTTATGCCGACAGCGGCGCGGTACAGTGCGGGTTCTGCACCCCCGGCCTGATTATGATGACCACCGCCCTGCTGGAAAAACACAAAGGGCAGACCCTGACTATCCGTCAGATCCGCCACGGCCTGGCCGGTAACCTGTGCCGTTGCACCGGTTATCAGATGGTTGCCAATGCAACGGATAAACTCCAGCGTAACCAGTAAACCGCAGAAAGCAGATACCACCGGTCTTCAGGACGGCGGTGTCTGCTGCTGTAAAAGTACCGGCAGGGCATGTTCTTCCCCCCAGCTTTTCAGCATCAGTAAGATCGGTACCAGCGACTGCCCGGCGTCCGTCAGACTGTATTCCACTTTCGGCGGCACCTCTGCATAGACCTTACGGTGGACAAGCCCCGCCATCTCAAGCTCCCGTAACTGTTTTGTCAGCATACGAGGGGTAATAAACATCAGGAGCCGTTTCAGTTCGTTAAAGCGTTTGGTACCGCTTATCAGATGGTAAAGGATCATTCCCTTGCCCTTCCCGCCCATCATTTCCAGTGTTGCCTCAACCGGACAGGCTTCATAGGCATACGATTCATAGCGCGTCTTTCTGACAGTATCCATTTTGTACCTATATACCAAAAATGTACGTACTTGTTAAAAACATATCATAGTTTATCATTGCGCCGGTTAATGTAAATTACCTTATAAGGACGTCATCATGACCATCACTCAGGCTGTAATGCAGCGTTATTCCACCAAATCCTTTGATCCGGCGAAAAAAATCAGTGATGAGGTGATGAACAGTATCAAAACATTGCTGCGCTACAGCCCGTCCAGCGTCAATATCCAGCCGTGGCACTTCATTATTGCGGCCAGTGAGGAAGGGAAAAACCGGATCGCCGCATCCACCCATCCGGGCTTTGAGTTTAATACCGCAAAAATCACCGATGCCTCACATGTTGTGCTGCTGTGCGCAAAAACAGATGTTGATGAAGCCTACATGAACAGCGTGCTGGACCAGGAAGACAAAGACGGCCGTTACGCCACGCCGGAGCACAAAGCAATGAACAACAGCGGCCGGACTTTCTTTGTTAATCTCCATAAAGAGACACTCGGTGATCTGCCGCACTGGGCGGCAAAACAGGTTTTCCTGAACATGGGGACATTACTGCTGGGTGCGTCCGCACTGGGTGTGGATGCTGTTCCGATGGAAGGGATGGATTTTAATACCCTGGATACAGAATTTGGTTTATCCGCCAAAGGGCTGGCACCGGTGGCCGTTGTGTCCCTCGGTTACCGCAAAGAGGATGACTTTAACGCTGCACTGCCGAAATCCCGTCTGCCGGAAGAGCAGATCATAACCGTTATCTGATACGAAAAAGCCGCACGGACCGGCAACATCCGTGCGGCTTTGGCACACATTTTCTTCCGCTACCCGGCGGATAACTCGTACTTCTTAATCTTCCGGTACAGCGTGGCAATGCCGATCCCCAGCTCCTCTGCCGCCTGACGTTTGTTGTCATAACGCTGCAGTGCTTCGCGGATCATCTGTTTTTCCATCTCTTCCAGCATGGTTTCCCCGTGCAGTGCCGGATCCTCATCCGCTGCTGCCGCAGGTACACTTCTGACCGGAATGGTAATTTCACTGCGGTGAATATCCCCGGTATTCTGAACCGGTGCGGCAGTGCCGCCTACCATCTGCGCCGCATGTCTGGCAAAGTTCGGTGGCAGCAGTGAGATATCAATCACCTCACCCGGCGGCACCACGTTGACCAGATATTCCACCAGGTTACTCAGCTCACGCAGGTTGCCCGGCCACGGCCATGCATTAATGACCGCCATCACCTCATCCGAAATGCCCGGATACACCAGACCAAGACGTTTGGTATGCACATTGAGGAAATGATGCACCAGCAGTTCCACGTCACCGTAACGCTCACGCAGCGGCGGTAAAGCAATCGGGATAACATTGAGGCGGTAATAGAGATCCTCACGGAATTTGCCTTCACTGACAAACTGCTCCAGGTTCTGGTTGGTCGCGGACACAATCCGGATATCGACCGGGATGGTCCGGCTTGAGCCAATCGGCTGCACTTCGCGTGATTCTATCGCACGCAATAATTTCGCCTGAACAATCAGCGGCATATCGCCGATTTCATCCAGGAACAGCGTGCCTTTATCCGCCGCCTGAATCAGACCCTGTTTTCCGTTGGCTGACGCGCCGGTAAACGCGCCTTTCACATAGCCGAATAATTCACTTTCCAGTAACTGCTCCGGTATCGCCGCACAGTTGATGGCAATAAACGGTTTTTCACTGCGGTTACTCAGTTTATGGATAGCCCGCGCCACCACTTCTTTACCGGTGCCGCTCTCGCCGGTGACCAGAATACTCGACGGGCTCGGCGCCACGCGGGAAATCAGGTGTTTCAGCTGACGGATAGGTTCGGACTCCCCGACCAGATGTTCAATCAGCAATCCGTTTTCATCACGGCGCACTTCATTCATATCAATCGCCGCGTGAGACTGATGGAACGCCATCAGGAACATCTGACAGCCGTTAACCACATGAAGCTGCCCGATAATAATATTGCTCTCCCCTTCCCAGGAGACAATATGCTGTAAATGCCCGCGGTTCAGACTCTTGAAATAGGTCAGCGGACGGATGGTAATGGTTTTGCCGGAAATCTTTTCATGCGGGACATTGAGGATCTTAAGAGCATGCGGATTGGCAAATTTCAGGTGATTTGCCTCATCCAGGATCAGAACACCCTGATCCATAAACTCTATCAGGCTCAGTAATACCTTTTGTGCGGCATTACGGCCTTCCTGTTCATCCAGCAGTTTAGCCACAAAAATAGTGGAAATATGCTGCACATAATCCGAGAAGTCATGGATGTTATCCCGGATGCGCTCCTGCTGTTCAGAGGTGACAGCCACCAGGCTGATAACCCCGATACAGCGATCCTGAAAGATGATCGGTGTACCGATAAACGCTTTCTCCTTACAGTTATCTTTATCCGCGCAATTGAGGCAGAGCGGATCAAAACAGGAGTGCGTGACTATCTTTTCTTTTTTGGTATCCAGCACATAACGGAGCAGCTGGGAATTATTGGTCAGACGGTGTCCGAGATGCTGGTTAAACAGCCCTGTTCCGGCAATCCTTGTCAGTTTGTCATCAACGATTTCAACATCAAGCTGTAACACACTGGCGAGCATTTTGCTGAAGTGAACAATTGTCGGCTGTATCTGCATCAGCACAGATGGTGATTTTTCAGTGATCATGCTTACGACTTCCTATGCTCTTAAAACGACATATCTAAAAGAAAGTACATAACGCGACAAATTTATGATTTTATTATAGTTATTTATCAACAGGCTGAATTATCACCCGTTAATAGCACAAGATTGCCAGAGTTTTATCACCGAAACTCCAACGCATGTACAAAAATCACACTTTTATTCAGATTTGATAATGAAACTGGAAGCGCCGTCACTCTATTTTATCAATATGATAAATCCGCCGGGGTGTTTATCATTCTGGCCCCGGTTCCGGCCGTTCCGTCCTCTCACCGGTCTGATTCCGGTGACTTTTCACCCTTACTGAAAATAACTTTTATTCGCATTTATCACACATAACCCGGCCATCAGCCCCTGATAATTGTGATCATCATCCCGATTTCACCCTGCATTTCACCTCCGGAAGATCATTCCGGCTGATTTGGCATGCTTATTGTTAATAGTCACAGTACACATGCAGAAATGTCTTCTTCTCACTGCATATTCAATTGTCACCGGCCATTTCATATAGGATTTAAAGATGAAAAATGTTAATGAATTATTGAAAGATATCGCCAGACTGAAATCGAATCTTCATCAAAAGGATTTTTTACTTACCTGGGAACAGAGTCAGGATGAACTGACGATGGTGCTTGATATTGCAGCCGCACTGAAAGGGCTGCGTGCCGATAACATCGCAACCAACGTATTCACAAATGGCCTTGGTATCTCTGTTTTCCGTGACAACTCCACCCGTACCCGTTTCTCTTATGCCTCTGCACTGAATATGCTCGGCCTGGCCCAGCAGGATCTCGACGAAGGTAAGTCTCAGATTGCTCACGGCGAAACCGTGCGTGAAACGGCCAACATGATTTCATTCTGTGCGGATGCCATCGGTATCCGTGACGATATGTACCTCGGCGCCGGTAACGCCTATATGCGTGAAGTGGGTGCGGCACTGGATGAAGGTTTTGAGGAAGGCGTTCTGCCGCAACGTCCTGCGCTGGTTAACCTGCAGTGTGATATCGACCACCCGACTCAATCTATGGCTGACCTGGCCTGGTTACGTGAACACTTCGGTTCACTGGAAAACCTGAAAGGCAAAAAAATCGCCATGACCTGGGCGTATTCACCAAGCTACGGTAAACCGCTCTCTGTACCGCAGGGCATCATCGGTCTGATGACCCGCTACGGTATGGACGTGACGCTTGCGCATCCGGAAGGTTATGACCTGATCCCTGACGTTATCGATGTGGCGAAAAACAATGCCAGACAGTCCGGCGGCAGCTTTAAGCAGGTGACGTCGATGGAAGACGCGTTCAAAGATGCGGATATTGTGTATCCGAAATCCTGGGCACCGTACAAAGTCATGGAACAGCGTACCGAACTGCTGCGTGCCAATGACCATGACGGCCTGAAAGCCCTTGAGCAGCGCTGCCTGGCTCAGAACGCCAACCACAAAGACTGGCATTGTACTGAAGAGATGATGAAGCTGACCAAAGGCGGCGAAGCGCTGTACATGCACTGTCTGCCTGCGGATATCACCGGTGTTTCCTGTAAGGAAGGGGAAGTGGAAGAGGCTGTATTCGAGAAATACCGTATCGCCACTTACAAAGAAGCCAGCTGGAAGCCATATATCATCTCCGCCATGATTCTGGCCCGCAAATTCCCGCAGCCTGCCCCGGTTCTTGAGCAACTGCTGAAAAACGCACGTAAACGTATTTTATAAATCCGGATCCCGGCCGTCACCGGCCGGGTTCTTTTCCCGATGATATGAGGTGAGGCTCTATGTCTGTCTTCTCACTGAAGTTAGATATTTCAGATAACCGTTATTTCAACGGCAAACACTCCCCGCTTTTTTCCCGTGAAGAAGCACATAAAGCGCTGACGTTTCATGAGAAAATTACGGGTTACCATCCGACACCACTGTATGACATGAAAGATCTCGCCGCCCTGTTCGGCGTGCGTCATATCCTGGTGAAAGATGAGTCACAGCGTTTTGATCTGAATGCATTCAAAATTCTGGGCGGCTCTTATGCTATCGCCCACCTGTTGTGCGAAAAGTACAACATGGATATTAACGATTTCTCTTTCGAGAAACTCAAAAGCACCCTGACTGAAAAAATGACGTTCGCCACCACCACTGACGGCAACCACGGCCGCGGTGTGGCCTGGGCAGCACGCGCACTCGGTCAGAAAGCGGTGGTGTACATGCCGAAAGGCTCCGCACAGGAACGTGTGAATCACATTACCGGCCTCGGGGCGGAGTGTATCGTCACAGATATGAACTACGACGATACCGTCCGTCTCACCATGGAAAATGCCAAAAAACACGGCTGGATCGTGGTTCAGGATACCGCCTGCGAAGGCTACACCAAGATCCCGACCTGGATTATGCAGGGCTACACCACACTGGCTGCCGAAGCCGTTGCCCAGATGAAAGAGATGAAGATTCAGCGTCCGACCCACGTGCTGTTACAGGCCGGCGTGGGTGCGATGGCCGGCGGTGTGCTGGGCTATCTGGTCGATGAGTTCGGGGCAAAAGATCTGCATTCCATTATTGTCGAGCCGGATCTGGCTGACTGCCTCTACCGCTCCAGCCTGAAAGGCGAAATCGTCAATGTCGGCGGTGATATGGCCACCATCATGGCCGGTCTGGCCTGCGGCGAGCCGAACCCTATCGGCTGGGATCTGATGCGTAACTGCGCGACACAGTTTATCTCCTGTGAAGATGCGGTGGCTGCTCTCGGCATGCGTGTCCTCGGTAACCCGTACGGCAAAGACAGCCGCGTGATTTCCGGTGAATCCGGCGCAGTCGGTCTCGGTGTGCTGGCGGCGGTTAACTATCATCCGGAACGTGCGGAACTGATGGAAAGACTCGGCCTGAACAGTGATTCCGTCATCCTCGTGATCAACACCGAAGGTGACACCGATACCAAACATTACCGTGAAGTTGTCTGGGAAGGTAAAAACCCGGCGCAGAAATATTAACTAATTGGAGTATTGAAACATGGCTAAGCAAATCCCGTTTGAAGAAATTGTCAAAAAAGCTGAACACTATAAAAAAGACATGACCCGTTTTCTGCGCGATATGGTGGCAATTCCCAGCGAAAGCTGCGACGAAAAACGTGTGATCCACCGCATCAAAGAAGAGATGGAAAAAGTCGGCTTTGATAAAGTGGATATCGACCCGATGGGTAACATTCTGGGTTATATCGGTCACGGTCCGCACCTGATCGCGATGGATGCGCACATCGATACCGTGGGTATCGGTAACATCAAGAACTGGGAATTCGACCCGTACGAAGGTATGGAAAACGACGAAATCATCGGCGGACGCGGTACCTCTGACCAGGAAGGCGGCATGGCCTCTATGGTCTATGCGGGTAAAATCATCAAAGATTTAGGTCTGGAAGATCAGTACACCCTGCTGGTGACCGGGACTGTTCAGGAAGAAGACTGTGATGGTCTGTGCTGGCAGTACATCATCGAGCAGGACAAAATCAGACCGGAATTCGTGGTCAGTACCGAACCGACAGATTGTCAGATTTACCGCGGCCAGCGCGGCCGGATGGAGATCCGCATTGATGTGCCGGGGATCAGCTGCCACGGCTCCGCACCGGAGCGCGGTGATAACGCAATCTTCAAAATGGGTCCGATTCTGGGCGAACTGCAGGAGCTGTCAAAACGTCTGGCACACGACGATTTCCTCGGCCAGGGCACACTGACGGTTTCTGAAATTTTCTACACCTCACCAAGCCGCTGTGCGGTTGCTGACAGCTGCGCAGTCTCCATCGACCGCCGTCTGACCTGGGGCGAAACCTGGGAAGGCGCACTGGAAGAAATCCGCGCATTACCGGCTGTCAAAGCCGCGAAAGGCGTGGTCTCTATGTACACCTATGAGCGTGCTTCCTGGACCGGTCTGGTTTATCCGACAGAGTGCTACTTCCCGACCTGGAAAGTGGAAGAAGATCACTTCACCGTGAAGACACTGGATCGCGCATACCGCGGCCTGTTCAACAAAGAGCCGGTTGTTGATAAGTGGACTTTCTCCACCAACGGTGTTTCTATCATGGGTCGTCACGGCATTCCGGTTATCGGTTTTGGTCCGGGCAAAGAGCCTGAAGCTCACGCACCAAACGAAAAAACCTGGAAAGATCACCTGGTGACCTGTGCGGCAATGTATGCGGCCATTCCGTTAAGCTACATGGCTGAACTGAAAAAATAATCTTGTCTTACCGGCCCCGTACTGATGTGCGGGGCTTTTTCAGGAGTACCCCCTATGCGCACACTGATTATCAACGGCACTGTTGCCAATGCGGACGGACAATACCGGCAGGATGTTCTGATTGAAAACGGCCTGATCTCACAGGTTGCACCGGACATTGCCCCGGAGACAGATGACCGCGTTATTGATGCACAGGGATGTTATGTTTTTCCGGGCGGTATTGATGTTCACACCCACTTTAATATTGATGTCGGCCTTGCCCGCAGCTGTGATGATTTTTACACCGGCACACGTGCGGCAGCCTGCGGCGGAACCACCACGATTATCGATCATATGGGATTTGGTCCGGCGGGTTGTTCACTGCACCACCAGCTTGAGAATTATCACCGCTACGCCAAAGGACGCGCCGTTATCGATTACAGTTTTCACGGCGTGATCCAGCATATCAACGACGATATTTTAAAGGAAATTCCGCTGATGGTGGCGGACGGGATCAGCAGCTTCAAACTCTATCTGACCTATCAGTACAAGCTGGATGATCCGGATATTTTACGTGCTCTGCAACAGCTTAACCACGCCGGGGCGCTGACCACCGTGCATCCGGAAAATGATGCGGTGATAGCGCAGCGCAAGGCAGAGTTTGTGAAGAAAGGACAAACCTCGCCGATTTTCCATGCCCTGAGCCGCCCGGCGGAATGTGAGGCGGAAGCGATAGGCCGGATGATTAATCTGGCGCATATCTGCGGCAATGCGCCGCTCTATATCGTTCACCTTTCCAACGGATTGGGTCTCGATTACCTGAAGATGGCGAAAGCCCGCCACCAGCCGGTCTGGATAGAAACCTGTCCGCAGTATCTGTTCCTTGATGAGCGCTGTTATGAGCGTGATGACGGCCTGAAATTTATTCTCAGCCCGCCGCTGCGTAACCGCCGGGAAGCCGATGCCCTATGGCTGGGTATTGATGACGGCGCGATTGATGTGGTCGCCACTGACCACTGCACCTTCCCGTATCAGCAGCGTCTGGCGCTGTCCGGCGGGAATTTCACCCGCTGTCCGAACGGCCTGCCGGGAGTTGAAAACCGTATGTTACTGCTGTTTTCCGCAGGCGTGATGCAGGGACGGATTTCACCGGAACACTTTGTTTCCCTGACCAGTGCGATGCCGGCAAAACTGTTTGGTATCTGGCCGGAAAAAGGCGTGATCCGCCCGGGTGCAGACGGTGATATCACCATTATCGACCCGGCGCAGGAAACCACGATCCGCCACGCGGATCTGCACGATAACGCAGATTACAGCCCCTACGAGGGTATGACCGTACAGGGTGCTGTCCGCTGCACATTGTCACGCGGTGATATTGTTTACCGTGACGGCGAATTTACGGCTGAACCCGGCCGCGGTCGTTTCCTGAAACGCCGTCCGTTTAAGGCTCCGCACCGGTGTTATTAATTTTTTCCGATTATCGTTTCAACTCATTTATTACGGGTAAAAAAGGATGAAAAAAACAATCGTATTAGCACTGGGCGGCAACGCACTGGGAAATGATCTTCCGGGACAGATGGCTGCCGTCAAAACCACCTCTGTCGTGATTGCCGACCTGATTGCTCAGGGATACCGCGTTGTGGTCACACACGGTAACGGCCCGCAGGTGGGGATGATAACCGGTGCCTTTGAGGCTGCCAGCAAAACCGAAGCCAAATCACCGGTTCTGCCGATGTCAGTCTGTGTGGCACTGAGCCAGGGATATATCGGTTACGATTTGCAGAATGCACTGCGTGAAGAGCTGCTGAACCGGGGTATCAATAAGCCGGTTGCCACCATCGTGACACAGGTGGAAGTGGATGCGGCGGATCCGTCATTTAAAAACCCGACCAAACCTATCGGCGCGTTCTACAGCAAAGAAGAAGCGGAAGCCCTGAGCAAAAAAGGGTTTGAGATGCGCGAAGATGCGGGCCGTGGTTACCGCCGCGTAGTATCATCCCCAAAACCGGTTGATATTATTGAAAAAGAGACCGTCAAAGCCATGCTGGATGCGGATCAGCTGGTGATCACAGCCGGCGGCGGCGGTATTCCGGTGATCCGCGACGGTAACAAACTGCACGGTGCCAATGCGGTTATCGACAAAGACTGGGCAAGCGCCAAACTGGCGGAGATGATCGATGCGGATATGCTGATTATCCTGACCGCCGTGGAAAAGATTGCCATCAATTTCGGCAAACCAAATGAGCAGTGGCTGGATAAACTGACGTCTGCGGATGCACAGCGCTATATCGATGAGGAACATTTTGCGCCGGGTTCGATGTTACCGAAAGTGGAAGCCGCCCTCTCCTTCAGCCGCAGTAAAAAAGGCCGCAAAGCGCTGATTACATTACTGAATAAAGCCAAAGACGGTATTGAGGGTAAAACCGGTACGGTTATCGGCGATTAATCTTCTTTTTTTGATATAACGGCCGGGCTTCCCGGCCGTTTTTCTGCTGCGATAATTATAAACCGCTGATAGGTTTTTCTTTCGGGTATTTCAGTGTATAACTCAGCGGCAGTTCCATTACCTGCTGCGGCTTCAGTTCCGCTTTCCATTCCACTTCACCGGTCTGTTTATTGACAGTTCCTGCTCCGGTTTTAACATCTTTCACCAGGATATTGCTGTCCTGACTGACCGGAATCTGGTCATAAACCGTTACCACCAGCGGCGCTTTGGCAAAAGAGGATAAGGTAATCATATAGCCTTCGCTCTGTTCAACCGCAGAGCCCAGAATACCCGGCTGTTTTGTCAGCTTACTGTCGACCTTACGGCTGACCTGAATATCTTTATTCATGCCGAACGGCAGTTCCAGCTCATTAGTGATCAGGCCGGAATCGAGATAGGTCTGCCCGATATAACGGTTATCAAAATAGATATTCGCCTTACCGCTGAGCAGATTCAGCGCCGGTGCATTTTCCACAACCGCCTGTAAATACACATGTTCGTCTATCTTCGGTCGTGTGATATAACGGTATTTTCCGTCCAGCGCCGTCTGTTTGATGGTCAGGGAACGGGATTCCGGAACGGACGGCAGGGAATACGGTTTATCAATGCGGTATGTCAGGCTGATACCGTTACTTTCTGCGGTAACAAACGACGAGATCCCGCCGGCAGGGGCTTTTTTCACTGAGCGGTTACGGCTGTAATCCTTGTCCTCCGCCATCATGGCTACCGGGGCAGGCGCCATTTCACCCATCACGGCATACTCATTGATCAGTGACAGATACTGCGGATAAAGCTGCGGCGGGGCAATACTCTGTACCGGGTCAGCGGATGACAGCACCAGTTCCACCTGATCCCAGTCGATACCGGTGTTCTGTATCACATCCGCTTTGTAGGTCAGTGTCACCGGCTTATCCATACCGGCGCTGCGGATATCATAGGACGGCGCCCAGGCTGCATCCGGCGTGATATAGTCGATATCCAGATCCGCTGTCACCGCTTTTTTCGCGGACACATTCAGCACCAGCTGTGTGCGGCGCGCCTTAAACTGTGTGACTTTCTCTTCATACTGCGCTTTCAGCAGTGCCAGTGCTTCGTTTTTTTCGTTGATTTGCCGGTGATATTCCAGTTGCTCCGCATAGATTTTTGCCATCTGACTGCGGATAAAATCCAGTTTCTGAACAGATTGTTCCTGTGTCAGCGGCGCACCGCCGGTGCCGAAGAAATTTTGATCCCGCAGCAGACCCAGCTGTTCGTTATTCACTTCCGTCTGCATATTCAGCTGCTGAATCGCCCGATCCTGCTCCTCAATCTGCGCCTTCATGGCATTGATGTCGTCTGAATACACCGGCTTTTCAATTTCGCTGCGCAGATTGACGGACTGAATAATGACATCATCATTATTCAGCATAACGGATAAGCTGCCCGGATTAATATTTCCGGCCACATTAGTCAGGATCACATCACTGTCACCGGCAGGCAGATTCAGTGTTGCACTGTTACTCAGCTCTGCCCCGCGCAGGAAAATCGTGGCTTTGTTAAGTTTTACATCCTGAACAATGACATTCGGTTTGCCCGCCGCCGCCGCAGTTACCGCCATACCGGCGATCAGCAGGGTACTTTTAACGCCAAAGGTTAATGCCATTACGTAACTCCCTGATTATTATCATCACGATTCCGGCACCGCATACCGGCAGGCCGCTGTGTGCACCATAACACACCATAGTAAAACAGCTGCCGTAACGAAGATAACGGAATAACCTTAAAAGCACGGCTGTCCGCCGTTTACCGGGCTTTTTATATGTTACGGCCTCTTTAAAACCGTATTTTATGATTAACATTTGCACGTTAATTGTTTAGTATACTAAACATATTTTCTTCTGACGGATAAAAAAGGCCGCAACTATGACGACACTCCGGACACACACGGCAGCGTCTGCCACTTCACGCAACAAGCTGTTATGGATAGCCGGGATGGGCTGGACATTTGACGCCATGGATGTCGGGCTGCTGGCGTTTCTGCTGGCCGCCCTGCAGGCAGACTGGGGGCTGAGTGCCGCACAGCTCGGCTGGATCGGCAGTCTCAATGCCGCCGGGATGGCAGTCGGTGCCTTTGTTTTCGGTCTGATGGCAGACAGAAAAGGCCGCAAACCGGTGTTTATTCTCACCCTGCTGCTGTTCAGTCTGGGATCCGGACTGACGGCTGTCGCCGGTTCGCTGGCCGTAGTGCTGGTGCTGCGCTTTTTCATCGGTATGGGGCTGGGCGGGGAGCTGCCGGTAGCCTCCACACTGGTCAGTGAGAGCGTGGCTCCTCACGAACGCGGCCGCGTGGTTGTGCTGCTGGAAAGCTTCTGGGCCGTGGGCTGGCTGATTGCGGCACTGATTGCCTATTATGTTATCCCGGATTACGGCTGGCGCACGGCGATGCTGCTCAGTGCCCTGCCTGCGCTGTATGCCCTGTGGCTGCGGGCAAAACTGCCGGAGCCGGTATCCCGCTATACCGCGCAGGAGCGCCCGAAACTCACCATTGCACAATCGATGGCGCTGATCTGGTCGCCGCAGTACCGCCGCGCCACCCTGATGCTGTGGATCCTGTGGTTCTGTGTGGTGTTTTCCTATTACGGTATTTTTCTCTGGCTGCCGGGCGTGGCGATCCTCAAGGGATTCAGCCTGATAAAAAGCTTCCAGTATGTGCTGATCATGACACTCGCCCAGCTGCCCGGCTATTTCAGTGCCGCCTGGCTGATTGAACGTTACGGCCGCAAATTCGTGCTGGTCACCTATCTCGCCGGAACAGCAATCAGTGCTTACGGGTTCAGTTGCGCGGAAACCGCCACGGCACTGGTCATTTCGGGCATGCTGCTCTCATTCTTTAACCTCGGTGCCTGGGGCGCGCTCTACGCCTACACGCCGGAGCAGTATCCCGACAGTGTCCGCGCCACCGGCGCGGGAACCGCCACCGCAATCGGGCGGATAGGCGGGATCCTCGGCCCTCTGCTGGCCGGGTACCTGATTCAGTATCAGTTTGCTGTCAGCACCATTTTCCTGATCTTCAGTGCAGCGGTGGTTATCGCCATTCTTGCGGTCATTTTCCTCGGCGCGGAAACCCGTAACCGCGAACTCAGTACCATTTAAACCCATCCTGACGGCGGTTATTCCGCCGTCAGAGTCTGATGCAGCGCATAGTTATCGCTGTCATTCCTCCCCTTTACCGCAACAGGCGCGTATAATTCCGCCATGATGTCACTGCCGGATCACCGGTAAAAACCGTAAAAAGAAAATGAATCAATACGATAAAATCAGTAAATTTCTGAGTTATGTCCTGCGGCACCAGCCGGCGTCCATCGGCATCCGCCTCGATAATGAAGGCTGGACAGATATCGCTGTACTGCTGTGTCAGGCTGCTGCTCACGGCACACCGTTTGACCGTGAAACGCTGGAAAAGGTGGTGGAGACCAACGACAAAAAACGGTTTACGATCTCATCCGACGGCATGTATATCCGTGCGGCGCAGGGGCATTCCGCCGGACAGGTAGCGATCGATTACCCGCCGCAGACACCGCCGGATAGTCTGTATCACGGCACGGCTATCCGGTTTATCAGTGATATCTGTGAACTGGGATTAATTGCCGGATCACGGCACTATGTCCACCTCAGCGCGGATGAAGATACCGCACTGGCTGTCGGTGCCCGTCACGGCAAACCGGTGGTGCTGACCATTGCCGCCGGGGAGATGCATAAAACCGGTTATCCGTTTTATCTGGCGGATAACGGCGTCTGGCTGACGCCGCATGTCCCGATTAAATACCTGTCTCAGAAGAAACCCGGCTGACCGGGTTTATGCGCTGAGACGTGCTGCATGCCACGCGATATGATCGGCGATAAAACTCGCAATGAAGTAATAGCTGTGATCATAACCGGCATGCACACGGATGGTATGCGGGATATTGTGCGTTTCACAGGCCGATTTCAGTAACCCGGTTTTCAGCTGCTTACTGAAGAAGGTATCCGCAAGCCCCTGATCAACCAGCACATCCGTCACCCGGTGGCCGGATTCAATCAGTTTCACCGCATCATACTGTTCCCACGCCGCTTTATCCTCTCCCAGATAGGCAGAGAAGGCTTTTTCGCCCCACGGCACCTGTGACGGTGACACAATCGGCGCGAATGCCGACACGCTGAGGAACGCCTCCGGATTACGCAGTGCCAGCACCAGTGCGCCGTGCCCGCCCATCGAGTGCCCGCAGATACCGCGTTTTTCCGATGTGCCGAAATGCCCGCTCACCAGGGTGTGCAGCTCATCCAGAATGTAATCGTACATCTGATAATGCGCTTTCCACGGTTCCTGTGTGGCATTGACATAAAACCCGGCACCCTGCCCGAGATCGTACTCTTTATCATCCGCCACCTGACTGCCGCGCGGACTGGTATCCGGCGCGACAATCACCAGACCGTGCTCCGCCGCATAACGCTGCGCGCCGGCTTTGGTGATAAAATTCTGCTCGTTGCAGGTCAGCCCGGAAAGCCAGTACAGCACCGGACATTTCTCTGTTTTTGCCTGCGGCGGCAGAAACACCGAAAACGTCATCGGCGTACCGGTCACCGCAGAATGGTGACGCCAGACTTCCTGGCTGCCGCCGAAACAGACGTGATGTTCAATCCGTTCCATAGTATCTCCCTGAATACGTTATCAGTAATGAATGACGGTGCGGATGGATTTACCGTCGTGCATCAAATCAAAAGCTTCATTGATTTTATCCAGTTCCATGGTGTGGGTGACAAACGGTGCCAGTTCGATTTTGCCGTTCATGGCATCTTCCACCATTCCCGGCAACTGGGTACGCCCTTTCACACCGCCGAACGCCGTGCCTTTCCAGACCCGGCCGGTGACCAGCTGGAACGGACGGGTTGAAATCTCTTTTCCGGCACCCGCCACCCCGATAATCACTGACTGTCCCCAGCCCCGGTGCGCACTTTCCAGCGCCGACCGCATCACATTGACATTACCGATACATTCAAAGGTATGATCCACACCCCATTTGGTCATTTCGACCAGTACCTGCTGAATAGGTTTGTCATAATCATTCGGGTTGATGCAGTCTGTGGCGCCGAACTGTTTTGCCAGCTCAAACTTGGACGGATTGGTATCAATGGCAAAGATGCGTCCGGCTTTCGCCTGACGTGCGCCCTGCACCACGGCCAGCCCGATACCGCCGAGGCCGAATACTGCGACAGAATCCCCTTCCTGTACCTTCGCGGTATTGTGTACCGCGCCGATCCCGGTGGTCACGCCGCAGCCGAGCAGACAAACCTGCTCCGCATTGGCCTGCGGATTGATTTTCGCCAGTGAGACTTCCGCCACAACGGTGTATTCGCTGAATGTTGAACAGCCCATATAGTGATAGAGCGGCTGACCGTTATACGAAAAACGGCTGGTGCCGTCCGGCATCACGCCTTTGCCCTGGGTTTCGCGGACCGCGACACAGAGGTTGGTTTTACCGGAGATACAGAAATCACACTCGCCGCACTCGGCGGTGTACAGCGGGATCACATGATCGCCCGGTTTCACACTGGTCACGCCCTCGCCGACCTCAACCACCACCCCGGCACCTTCATGACCGAGCACCACCGGGAACAGACCTTCCGGATCATCACCGGAAAGCGTATAGGCATCGGTATGGCATACCCCGGTGTGACTGATTTTCACCAGCACTTCACCTTTCTTCGGCGGTGCCACATCAATTTCAACAATTTCAAGGGGTAAACCCGGCCCGAAGGCGACTGCTGCGCGTGATTTCATAACGGTTCCTCTGTGTCTGAGGCTTATCATGGCAGGCGATAAGCGCGAATGCCGTCCACCATACCGCACAACAGCGCTGCCTGTATAGCACCGGTCAGCAGGTGACCGCCACCTGTGCCGGTTTTCTGATCAGCAGACAGATTGCCAGCAGCAGACCGTACAGTGCCGTGCCAATCAGCCATACCGTGCCGTCCGCACTCTGCTGTGTCTGACTGAAAATAAAGGCAAACAGCAGCGGGCCCGCCACACCGGTCAGATTAGTCAGGCTGACCAGCACGCCCTGTAATTTGCCCTGATTTGCCGCCGATGCCCCGGCGGAGATAATTCCCTGCAATGCAGGCAGTGCAATCCCGCCTCCCGCCAGCAGGATCAGAACCGGATATGCCATCCATCCGGAAGTAATGGCAGACATCAGTAAAAACGCGGTGGCATCAGCAATAAACCCGGCAAAAATGATGGTTTTCTCACTCAGCCGTGTTGCCAGCGCCCCGGCAACCACCGCCTGAAACAGTGCATGCATCGCCCCGAGTCCCGCCAGTGAAAAACCGACCGCCGCACTGTCCCAGGCAAAGCGGCTCTCTGTGAACAATACCCAGACGGTGGCCGGAATCTGCCCGATAAGCTGTGCGGTAAAAAAGACAAACAGCAGTAATGCCAGCGGTTTTAGCAGTGTGATAAAGCGGATACCTGCGCTTTCCGCTTTCTGCTCCGCCGGTTTTTCGTCTGCCTGTACCGCCGGTTTAAAGAGAAAAAAGACCATCAGAAAGGTGCAGGCATTCAGCATTGCCGCAATCACAAACGGCAGATGCGGTGAGATATCCCCGGCCAGCCCGCCGACAGCGGGCCCGGCGATCAGCCCGGCACCAAAAGCCGCACCGAGACGACCGAACCAGGCGGTGCGTTCACTGACCGCCGTACTGTCTGCCACTACCGAAGCTGCAACCGCGCCGGTGGCACCGGTGATCCCGGAGATAATCCGCCCGAGATACAGCATCCACAGCACACCAGACAGCGCCAGCAGCGTGTAATCAAACGCAGCCCCCGCAAGGGATAACAGCAGCACCGGTCTGCGCCCCAGCTTATCTGACCATCTGCCCAGCAGCGGTGCAAAACAGACCTGCATCACCGCATACAGCGCCAGCAGAATGCCGTAATGATTTGCCACATCCGCTTCCGGGAGATATTCCCGCAGCAGTGACGGTAATACCGGCATGATCAGGCCAATTCCCATCGCGTCCAGCAGTGTAATCACCAGCGCGATAACAGCGGGTTTATTCATTTTTCAGATCCTGTGTTAATTCTCTATCATTGATAGAGTTTGAATGTATATCTATCAGTGATAGAGTGTCAATCTGAAAATCAGAGGAGACGGTCATGGCACGGCTGAACAGAGAATCGGTTATTAGTGCGGCACTGGAACTGCTGAATGAGACGGGAATTGACGGGCTGACAACCCGCAAACTGGCGCAGAAACTGGGCATAGAACAGCCGACACTTTACTGGCATGTGAAAAATAAGCGGGCACTGCTGGATGCGCTGGCGGTGGAAATTCTGGCGCGTCATCATGATTATTCACTGCCTGCGGCGGGGGAATCCTGGCAGTCATTTCTGCGCAACAATGCGATGAGTTTCCGCCGGGCGCTGCTGCGTTACCGTGACGGGGCAAAAGTGCATCTCGGTACACGCCCTAATGAAAAACAGTATGACACGGTGGAAACACAGTTACGCTTTATGACCGAAAACGGCTTTTCACTGCGTGACGGGCTGTATGCGATTTCGGCGGTCAGTCATTTCACACTTGGTGCCGTGCTGGAGCAGCAGGAGCATACTGCCGCTCTGACCGATCGCCCGGCGGCACCGGACGAACACCTGCCGCCGTTATTGCGGGAAGCGCTTCACATTATGGACAGTGATGATGGTGAGCAGGCCTTTCTGCACGGCCTGGAGAGCCTGATTCTGGGGTTTGAGGTGCAACTTACATCAGCACCGGGGAGTTGCTGATAACGAAAAAAACGAAAAGCCGCTGTAAATACATCCATGACGCGCATGCTTTTCGTTTCCTTTTCCGTTATCGCAAACCGTCATCAAAAATACAAAAACCATTATCGGCCGGCCCGGTAACGCAGATTTGCCAGGTCGTGACCGGATGGTTGCTGGTAAATATCCAGCCGGAAATATTTTGCCGACGCATTCACATATTCAAATATCTGTGACTGGGTTTCCTCATAATCAACCCAGGTGGTGGAGCGGGTAAAACAGTATATTTCAACCGGCAATCCCTCCGGGGTCGGCGACATGGCTCTGATCACCAGATACATATCCTCCCGCACATCACCGCGCATTTTGATCCAGTTAAGAAGATATTTGCGGAACAGCTGTAAATTAGTCACGCCTTTTGCGGCCATCCACTCTTTTACATCATCGTAACCGGTATTTTCCGCCAGTATTTCATCCAGAGACTGACGAAACGGCTCCTGATTCCGCAGCTCTGCTAATAACGTTTCATCGGCAAACGATACTGAGGACTGATCAATATAAAAACTGCGTTTAATACGGCGGCCGCCGGAAGAGAACATCGGCTGCCAGTTGGTGTATTTTTCGGTCAGGAAATCTTTTGTCGGGATCCTTGAGATCGTATTATCCCAGTTGCGGACAGTAATGGTATGCAGTGCAATATCAATCACTTCACCGCTGATATTGCTGCCGGGTAATTCTATCCAGTCATACAGTTTCAGTACTTTACCGTTGGAGACCAGAATATTGGCGACAAAGGATAATAAGGTGTGCTGAAAGACAAACATCAGCACCGCCGCAACGGCACCGAAACCGGAAATAATAATCAGCGGCGACTGCGAGGTCATTAACGCAATAATCAGGATAAAGGAAACAATCCACACCCCGATTTTGGCGATCTCAATATACCCCTTTATTGAGCTGTTACGGTACGATGAACGCCCGGTGTGGCGCAGAATAAAGATATCCAGCCCGTCATTGACCAGTGAAGCCAGATTAATAATCAGGAATGCGCTGCATACGGTATTAAACAGAATATTCATTTCTGCCGAAAAGGTCGGCAGCATCTTATTAATATACAGTACCAGCGTGACCGCCACGACAGAGGCACTTTTCTTGGCAATACTGTGGATCATGCTGTCGTCAGTCAGGTTGGTAAATAACGACAGCAAACGTTTTGCCACGCGCAGAAATATGAGCCGCCCGAGAAACCAGGTGACCAGCAGAATAACCACCAGAATCACCGCCGATAAAACGGCGCTCGCGGTAATAAAATCATATAATTCAGATAATTTTTCCATCATATCTCACAGCATACATCAAAATATCAGCAATAGAGTCTGACACAGGTAAAATATGTGTGTTTGATTACGGGTGATATCAGGCACCGGTTATTGCCGGCGGGAAATTCAGGATTTATTCTGCAGCTCACAGACCATATGCCCCGGTGATTCCGGATTCAGATCGCGGGTGCCGAAGCGGCGGACAGAATAATCAGTGCGGATACAGTGATAAACCCGGTTTGTTGCGGCAGAGGATACCGTAAAATCAATACTCCGCTTACCGGTAACGGACGGCGGATTTTCTTTAATATTGCTGATAGTGAGATCTGCAAGATCCCCCGCCTGAAAATCGCGGTTAATCGCAGCCTGTGCATGCATTTTCAGGGAATCCGGCGTATAGGCAGGATAAATATTTTCATCGGCACATCCTGCCGCCAATAACATAATGACCGCCGGGGCGATTCTTTTCATTTCTGCTCCTGTGAATTCTGTTGTGCTTTCTGCGGATACATCACCGGATGGGCGGCCCGCCATTCAGCCGCCTGTTTTTCGCTGAGTTTATGGCCTTTGAATTCGATGATTCTGATACTTTTTTCGCTTTCATTCAGGCGCAGCATGCGAAAACACTGCGCCGGAAAAATCGTGCTCATAATAAGCTCAGCCATCTCATTTTCCTCATCAGAAGGGGCTATCCAGTCAAATAACCAGATGCGGTTACCGCTGCGCAACTGCTGATACAACTCAGACTCATCACATCCCGCCAGATAGCGCTGTTCCGTTTCCGCACTCAGCGCCCCCCAGCTCAGGAAAAAACAGGGCTGGCTGTTTTCCAGTACCAGAACATACTGTTTTTGTTTGATAAGCGGCAGCAGCAGCTTTGCCAGCGCACGCAGCGGTGTTTTGCTGTGGCGGGGGGAGAGCATCCATAACCAGACTGATGCCCCCCAGACTTCCGCCTCACTGGGTTTATCATCCGCCAGAAACGGGGCATAAACCGTGTATTTGCCGATTTTCATGTTTCTTCCTTTTGCACAGAGCCTGTGCGGAGAGGGTAGCGCATTACGGGAAGTCCTGTACCCGGTTTCATCCGAAATCCGCCCGTTGTGACGATCGCACAATTGTGATAATCCCGCATCGTGATAAGGGATATATTGATAATAATTCTCATTACGATCACGGATGGATTTATCATGCTGAATACACCGCAACTCAGTCTGGCTGAAATCAATAATACCGTGCCGGTTGCCGGGGCAAAGTCCGGTTTTCTGCGTAAACTGTTTGCCTTTTCCGGCCCGGGTGCGCTGGTGGCGGTGGGGTATATGGATCCCGGTAACTGGATCACCTCGATTCAGGGCGGGGCGCTGTACAGCTATCTGCTGCTGTCGGTGATTTTGCTGTCCAGCCTGATTGCGATGCTGTTACAGGCAATGTGCGCAAAACTCGGGATCGTCACCGGCCGGGATCTGGCACAGGCTACCCGGGCGAGGGTCGGGCCGAAACTGGCTGCGCTGTTGTGGATCACCACTGAACTGGCAATTATGGCGACTGAAATTGCGGAGGTGATCGGCAGTGCGGTGGCACTGAACCTGCTGTTCGGCATTCCGCTGATGGCCGGTGTGCTGCTGACCGTGCTGGATGTGTTTCTGCTGCTGGTGCTGATGAAACTCGGTTTCCGCAAAATCGAAGCCTTTGTGTTTGTCCTGATCTTAACGATTTTCCTGATTTTTGCCTACGAGGTGATGCTGTCGGACCCGGACATGGGCGCGGTTCTGCGCGGCTTTATTCCGTCGGAGAAAATCTTTACCGCCACACTGGCCGGGCAGGATTCAGCCCTGCTGATTGGACTGGGGATTGTCGGTGCCACCGTGATGCCGCACAACCTCTATCTTCACTCTTCTATTGTGCAGAGCCGCCAGTATGACCGCAGCAGTGAAGCCGGGCTGCGCGAGGCGATCCGCTTTGCGACAATTGATTCCAACATCCAGCTCGGATTTTCATTTATTATCAACTGTTTGCTGCTTGTTCTGGGTGCGGCACTGTTTTTTGGTCATGACCCGTCTGACCTCGGGCGTTTCACCCAGCTGTATGACGCGCTGCAGAATCCGGGCATCGTCGGCGGTATCGCCAGCGCCACACTCTCCACACTGTTCGCGGTGGCGCTGCTCGCCTCCGGGCAGAACGCCACGATCACCGGTACACTGACCGGGCAGATTGTGATGGAAGGATTTATTCATCTGCGCCTGCCGGTGTGGCTGCGCCGGGTGATCACCCGTGGTCTGGCGGTGATCCCGGTGATTATCTGTATTTACCTGTGGGGAGATCGCGAGGATGTGGTGGAAAGTCTGCTGATTTACACCCAGGTGTTTCTGAGTATCGCCCTGCCGTTCTCAATGATCCCGCTGCTGCTGATGACCTCGAGCAAAAAAATCATGGGGGTGTTTGTGAACTCGCGGCTGACGATCATACTCGGAACGGTTTCCGCTGTGGTGCTGGTGATACTCAATTTACAGTTGATCCGGGAAGTAGGCGGGATGCTGTTCCGTGCATGAATAATCCGGGTACGGTGCCGTACCCGGAAAATCCGTGATCAGCATTTCAGGGCGCTGTCCATTTTATTCAGCCGCGTCATGATGGCTTCCAGCACGCCGCCGCCGATAGCACGGGCTTTGTCAGAGACCGAACGGAAGTCCGCCAGTGCGCCGCGCGGGTCAACGTCAGCGATTTTAAACCCTTCCGGCACACACAGCCCTTCATTGAGCAGGCCGCGTACCATGCCGTCCATCGGCGAGAGAATCTCAGTATCACCGATACGGGCAATCACATCCCCTTCGTGTACCAGGTCGCCGATATTCACATGACGGGTCATCATGCCGCTGTGCGGTGCGCGTAACACCCGTTCAGTGGTTTTACCGTTGATATTGCCCGGAATACCGGTGTTAGGTGCCGCGCTGCCGTGAGTGATCACCCGTCCGAGGTGATGGCCCCGCTGAGTTTCAATCACCGCATCACAGTCGACACCGGCCTCAAAGCCCGGCCCGAGGGCAATGGTGCAGGGCGCCATTTTGCGGTGGGTACCGGCAACGTTGCGTTTGGCGATAATGGCATCCACCACCACATCCGGGTGCAGCGCCGGTAACAGTTCGCCGTGTTCGTCCGCCAGCACCGGAATAGTGCCTTCTTTCAGATAGCGGTTTACTTCATCAATATCATGGGCATAGCGGGCACAGACCCCTTCCACGCAGCTTTCGCCGTCATAGAGCGCCTGGGCGAAAGAGACCGTACAGCGGATCACGGTCGGTTTACAGACATCCAGCATCACCACGTCAAAACCGCTGTGATACAGACGTAATGCCACGCCGGTTGCCAGGTCACCCGCACCGCGGATCACCACCCGTTTTGCTCTGCGTATTTCCGCCGGGTTCTGTTTCATTGCCCCGCCCGGCGCATCATTCATGACCTGCAACAACTCGGCCAGAATACTGACCGCGATTTCATGCGGCGTTTCCGCACCGATATCATAGCCAACCGGCGCATGAAGCCGGGAGAGCTGTGCATCAGATACCCCGGATTCGCTTAATTGTCTGGTGAATGTCTGTACTTTGCGGCGGCTGCCGAGTAATCCGAGGTATTTTAACGGTTTGCCGATAAGGCAGTTGAGGGATTCCAGATCCTGGCTGTTGGTGGCGATTATCACATAATCTTCCGGCTGCGGATCCAGCTGGTTAACGGCATCGGTAAATGAAGGCACGTGCCACAGGCGGGTTGACGGCGGGAACAGATCCGGCTCAAGACTACCGGCATACACATCCGCCACATGAATATCGATATTCAGAAAAGCCGCCAGCTGTGCAATGGCACGGTTGACGTGACCGCCGCCGAGCAGGATCAGACGCGGACGCACACCGTGTACCGCGATATACACCGACATCGCGCCGCCGCAGTCAGAGCCGACAGCATGCTGCCCGTTGCGGGCCATCCGGCCGTGGAACATGCGGGATCGCCCTTCATGCAGTGCGTCGATCGCCTCTTCAATCACTTTACGCTCCACCATGCCGCCACCGATGGTACCGATGGTTTTTCCGTCTCCCAGCACCAGCATTTGCGCACTGTGGCGGGGGGTACTGCCTGAACATTCAATAATTTCTGCCATGGCAAACGGGCAATTCTTCTCAACCAACTTCGCTGCTTCGGTAAAAATTTTCATAAACAGACCTCAATGGATATCCCTGCATTTATCATTGATATTATTGTCGCTGCAATATGTGTGTAATTGCGGGATCTTCCCTGACGGCACCGAACCATACAGCGTTCAGCGGAGTGCCGCGGATCCAGTCTGCCAGTATATCCGGCGAAAAATTCTCATTTTGAGAAAAGCGGTTTATCAGCCAGATCCGTAATGCGTGCGGTGGTGCTGATTTCCACATCCCCTGCGGATGCCGGATCAGGCGGCTTATCGCCGCCAAATCCAGCGTATCACCGCTGTTTAAGCCGGTAACGGCAGAAAAATGTGACCACCGGTGAACATTATCAGGCCCGACGGGCGCCCCCAGAAGCCGGCCATCCGTCACAGCAATAACACAATCACTGTAATCAGGTATGCAAGGTTCATGCTCAGCCGGCGCTTTTATGCCAAAACCGCGAGCTCCGTCAGCTTCGGCTAAAATAACATCAACGGCATTTTGTTCCGCCAGGGCGTTAATATCAGCGGCAGAAAAGCCGCGCACCTTGTTATTCTGCGGGTTCCAGCCGGTATAACAGGCAAATGAGCCGCGGTTTGTCACCGCATCAGGCAGGCGGACCGGGTGACAGGCGAGAATGACCGGAAATCCTTCCCCCGGCAGAAACATATGGGTGGTGGTGGTGATCATCACCTTTTTCCCTGACTGAGAAAAAGCCCGCGCCAGCCAGAACAGGCAGCTGGTTTTACCGCCCGCCCCGACAATACTGATCACCATTGCGTGTCCGCCCGGATGTGTATCACATAACCGGCGCAGCGGTTCAGGTATAGTGGCGCAACTTCGGACAGGGATCTGTGTATTGAGAGCCGTTGTCATCGTCATTACCGAATCCTTTGAATATCAGTCACTTTCAATATTGATCAGCGGAGGTTATACCCATTATGCCGTCTCACCCGACCTCAGCCGATACCATTTTATCCTGTTTATCAGTCCGGAAGCCGCTCTGTCCGCAGGAAACGGACTGCATAATGACGGCGGCCGGGCTCTCCTCACGGATGGGTGAGTGGAAAATGATGCTGCCGTGGGGCAGCGGCGGCACAACCTTACTGGATACCAGTCTGTCGAATGCGCTGCGCTTTTGTCACCGGGTCCTGCTGGTGACCGGCTTTCGCGGTGCGGAACTGGCTGCGCGCTATCAGTCAGTAAAACGCATTCAGATTCTGTATAACCCGGACTATGAAACCGGTCTGCTCTCCTCGCAGCGCCTGGCCGCACAGGCGGTGACCAGCGAATACTGTTTTCTCACCCACGGTGATGTGCCGTTTCTCACCCCTGAGATCTGGCAGACTCTGTGGACAGAGCGCGGTGATGCCGCACTCCTTCCCTGTTACAAGCAAGTTCCGGGCCACCCCGTGCTGCTCTCCCGCGCATGTCTGCTCGCCGCACTGTCACACCCGGCGGGCAATACCATGAAAAAACGGCTGCTGGCCGGTCCTCACCGTTTTCTGACTATGCAGAGTGATGCCGTGATTACCGACATCGATACCCCGGAGGCTTATCAGCATTATCGCGGGTAATCCGGATGTACACTATTACACCCATCCCATTAATAACATTAATTGTTAACGCAATTTTTCTATTATCAATGTGATACATTTTTTCTTTTTTTGAGAATCTTATTCACATGTTAATCCCATGGTAATCAAGATCTTTTTTATTGATTCATATTCTCATTTAGCGCTGTGCGAGCTGTTTCACACTTTGACATTAAGATTAGATTTGACTCACATTTTTTTATTTCTCTGAACGCGAAATCCGCAGCCTTAAACAATCCTGGCGTAATTGTTGCAACTGTGAGTGCATACAGTTGCATGTCCCGCTCCACCGGCATGCCCCCTCATATTGCAGCAAGGAGAGTTTTATGGGAGATATAATGCGTCCCGTCCCGTTCGGCGAACTTCTGAACCGGATCTTTGAAGAATATAAGGCGAGCCGTTCCATTTTTGGTATCAATGAACGGCAGTTTTACCGCAGAGAACATCAGCATCCTCTGATGTCTGTCTTCGGTGAAACCTGCGAGACGCCGATCGGCCCTGCGGCTGGTCCCCATACTCAGCTTGCTCAGAATATTGTGGTTTCCTGGCTGACCGGCGGCCGTTTTATCGAGGTAAAAACCGTTCAGATCCTCGATGAACTTGAGCTCGAAAAACCGTGTATCGATGCTCAGGACGAATGTTTCAACACCGAATGGTCCACCGAATTTACCCTGCCGAAAGCCCACGACGAATACCTCAAAGCCTGGTTTGCCCTTCATTTATTAGAAGCGATTTTTGACCCGCGCACCAAAGGCGAGGCCAAATCCTTCATCTTTAATATGAGTGTCGGTTATAACCTGGAAGGGATTAAACAGCCGCGCATGCAGCAGTACATCCACGCCATGATGGATTCCTCACAACTGCCGGTCTTCACGAAATACCGCGAAGAGATGAAAGCCTTTATTTCCCGTCCGGGCTTCCTGAAAGCGCTGGGTCTTGACGATCGCAAAGCCGATCTTCTGGCCATGACTGACCGTATACCGGGCGATTTATCCAAAGGCGTGACCCTCTCCACCATGCACGGCTGCCCGCCGGATGAGATTGAGGCTATCTGCCGCTACATGCTGGAAGAGAAGCATATCAATACCTATGTGAAGCTGAACCCGACACTGCTCGGCTTCCCGCGTGTCCGTGAAATTCTCGATACCTGCGGCTTTGATTACATCGGCCTGAGTGAGGAATCGTTCTCTCATGACCTGAAACTGGATCGCGCCCTGGAAATGTTACAGCGTCTGATGGATCTGGCGAAGGAAGTGGATCGCGGTTTCGGGGTCAAACTGACCAACACCCTCGGTACCATCAATAACAAAGGGCGTCTGCCGGGCGGCGAGATGTATATGTCAGGCCGCGCACTGTTCCCGCTCTCCATCAACGTTGCCGCGCTGCTCTCCCGTCATTTTGACGGCAAACTGCCGATTTCCTATTCCGGCGGTGCCAGCAAGTTCAATATCCGCGATATTTTTGAATCCGGTATCCGCCCGATCACCATGGCGACTGACCTGCTGAAACCGGGCGGTTATATGCGTCAGACCGAATGTCTGCGTGAGCTGGATAAGTCCGGTGCGTGGGGCATGACGCAGATTGATACGGGTAAACTGAATGCGCTGGCAGAACGCGCCGTCAGCATGGAATATACCCAGAAACACTGGAAATCAGACCAGGAAATCGACGCGGGCGGCCCGCTGCCGCTGACCGACTGTTATGTCGCGCCGTGTGTGACCGCCTGTGCCATCAAACAGGACATTCCTGAATATATCCGTCTGCTGGGCGAAGGCCGCTATGCGGATGCACTGGAACTGATTTACCAGCGCAACGCCCTGCCTGCCATTACCGGTCATATCTGTGATCACCAGTGCCAGTACAACTGTACCCGCCTGGATTATGAAAGTGCGCTGAATATCCGCGAACTGAAAAAAGTGGCGGTGGAAAAAGGCTGGAAAGAGTACAAAGCCCGCTGGCACAAACCGGCCGGTTCCGGTGATAAAAACCCGGTCGCGGTGATTGGTGCCGGTCCTGCCGGTCTGGCGGCCGGGTATTTCCTCGCCCGTGCCGGTCATCCGGTGACGGTATTTGAGAAAGAAGCCAATGCCGGTGGTGTGGTGGCGAATATCATCCCGCACTTCCGTATCCCGCGTGAAACCATCGAACATGATATTCAGTTCGTCGCCGACCACGGCGTGAAATTTGAATACGGCTGTGACCCGCGTCTGACCGTCGATAAACTGCTGAAACAGGGTTTCACCTATGTGCTGGTCGGGATCGGGACAGATAAAAACAGCGGCGTGAAACTCGCCGGTGACAACCGCAACGTCTATAAATCCCTGCCGTTCCTGCATGATTACAACAACAATGCGCCGCTGAAAATGGGCAAACATGTTGCCGTTATCGGTGCCGGTAACACCGCGATGGACTGCGCCCGCGCCGCCAAACGGATTGCCGGTGTGGAAGATGTGACCGTTATTTACCGCCGCTCTCAGGCAGAAATGCCCGCCTGGCCGGAAGAGTATGAAGAAGCGGTTGAAGATGATGTGAAATTCATGTTCCTGCACAACCCGGAGCAGTTCAATGCTGACGGTACCCTGCTGGTTCGTACCATGAAGCTGGGTGAACCGGATGAGTCAGGCCGCCGCCGTCCGGTGGCGACCGAAGAGACCGTCACCCTGAACATCGACAGCGTGATCACCGCTATCGGCGAGCAGCAGGACTGCGAAGTGCTGTCACAAATCGGCGTGCCGATGGGTGAGGACGGCTGGCCGGCAGTGTACCGCAACAGCGGTGAAACCACTCGTGCCAATGTGTTCCTGATTGGTGATGTGCAGAGCGGCCCGTCCTCTATCGTGGCGGCTATCGGTGATGCGGGTCGTGCAACGGATGCCATTCTGGCGCGTGAAAATATCCTCTCTCACTACAGCGGTAAATACTGGCTCAATGTCGATCCGCAGGATATCACTGACCGCAAAGGCGCTATCGCCGTGCAGATGGTGAACAGCGACGACCGCGAGGCGTTCGTGAAACAGGAAGCAGAGCGCTGCCTGGAATGTAACTACATCTGTGCGAAGTGTGTCGATGTGTGCCCGAACCGCGCCAACATTTCAGTGGCGATTCCGGGCTTCCGTAACCGTTATCAGACCCTGCACCTGGATGCGATGTGTAACGAGTGCGGCAACTGTGCCCAGTTCTGTCCGTGGCAGGGCAAGCCGTACAAAGACAAAGTCACTATCTTCAGTCTGCCGGAAGATTTCGAAAACAGCACCAACCCGGGCTTCCTGGCCGACGGCAGCACCTTTACTGTCCGCCTCGATGGCAAAGTCAGCAAATTACAATTGGGTGCTGACGGGGAATTCAGTCAGGTTCCTCAGGAGCTGGAAGAGATGTGCCGCATCATGAGCCACGTCCATAAACACTATCATTATCTGTTAGGCCGGGTGGAGAAATAATTATGCTGATTCTGAAAAACGCCACCATCACTGAGTTCGAACCGGCGGGGATCCGCGAAGGTACCGATATCGCCATTGAGGGTGACAAAATTGCGGCTGTGGGTAACGGGCTTCATTCCCGTTACCCGGGCGCGGAAGTCAAAGAGATGAACGGCAAACTGGTGATGCCGGGGATCGTCTGCTCCCATAACCATTTCTATTCCGGCCTGTCACGCGGCATCATGGCGAATATTGCGCCGAGCCCGGATTTTATCTCCACCCTGAAAAACCTGTGGTGGCGGCTCGACCGCGCGCTGGATGAAGAATCCCTTTATTACAGCGGCCTTATCTGCTCTCTCGAAGCGATTAAGAGCGGCTGTACCTCGGTGATTGATCACCATGCCTCACCAAACTATATCGCCGGTTCCCTGAAAACCCTGCGCGACGGCTTCCTGAAAGCCGGTCTGCGCGGCATGACCTGCTACGAAACCACTGACCGCAACGGCGGCCTGAAAGAGCTGGAAGCCGGGGTGGAAGAGAATATCGCCTTCGCGGAGCTTATCGACAGCGAACGCAAAAGCGGTAAATCCCGCTATCTGGTGGAAGCACACATCGGGGCACACGCACCGTTTACCGTGGCAGATGAAGGTCTGAAAATGCTGCGCGAGGCGATTAAGAAAACCGGTCGCGGCCTGCATATCCATGCGGCGGAAGACAGTTATGACGTCTCTTTCAGCCACGACAAATACGGCAAGGACCTGCTGATCCGCCTGGGTGAGTTTGATCTGATTGATGAAAAAACCCTGATCGCCCACGGCCTGTATCTTTCTTCCGCAGATATTGAGCTGCTGAATAAAAAAGATGGCTTCCTGGTTCACAACGCCCGCTCCAATATGAACAACCATGTCGGCTACAACCACCGCCTGGGTGACTACAACAACGTGGTGCTCGGCACGGACGGTATCGGCTCCGATATGTTAGAAGAAATGAAGTTTGCCTTCTTCAAACACCGTGATGCAGGCGGCGCTATGTGGCCGGACAGCTTCACCCGCTTCCTGTGGAACGGTAACCGCTTACTGGCGCGCAACTTCGGCAAACAGTTCGGCCGCGTGGAAACCGGCTATCAGGCTGACCTGACCATCTGTGATTACACACCACCGACACCATTCGCCGGGGATAATCTGCCGGGCCATCTGGCCTTCGGTCTGGGATCCAACAGTGTCAGCAGCGTGATGGTGGATGGTGTGATGGTGTATGAAAACCGTCAGTTCCCGTTCGATACCGGACCGCTCTTTGCAGAAGCACGCAAAGCCGCGAAAAAGATGTGGGCCCGGATGGACGCACTGTAATAAAAAAACCATGACCTGCGGCACTGCCGCAGGTCTGAAGAGCAATGTAGGGGTAACCCATGATCGAACAATTTTTCCGCCCTGCCACCTTAACGCAGGCAACTGAGCTGAAACAACGCTTTCAGGAAAACGCTGTCTGGTTTGCAGGCGGCAGTAAACTGAATGCGGTACCGACCAAAACTGACTGCACCGTCGCTATTTCACTGTCACTGTTGCCGCTGAAATCCATCGAATGGCAGGACGGTATTCTGCGTATCGGCGCGGTTGTCACGCTGGAAGCACTGCGTGAAAGCCCGCTGATCCCGCGTGCGCTGTATGACGCGCTCGGTTTTGTCTATTCACGCCATATCCGTAACCAGGCCACCATCGGCGGGGAGATCGCCGCCTGTCAGCGCGAGCATGCGCTGCTGCCGGTGCTGCTGGTGCTGGATGCTCAGGTTCAGCTGGCCAGCAATGATGTGATCCCGCTGGAAAGTTATCTCGCCGCACCGGATGACCGCCTGATCACCCATCTGATTTTACAGGATCCGTTCCGCCGCTGTGCCACCCGTACTGTCCGCGAAACCGCTGACGGCTGGGCGGTGGTCACTGCCGCTGTCGCACTGACCGGCAATAATGAACAGCGGATCGCCGTTGACGGTGCCGGTTGCGGCATCAGCCGTCTGCCGCAGGTTGAGGCGAAAAATCTCAGCGGGGAAGCGCTGGAGAAAGCCGTCAGTCAGGCGGTGAATCCGAAAGCGGATTTACTGGGCAGCGAAGAATATAAACGCTATATCACCGGAATTTTAGTTTCAGACCTGCTGACAGACTGCCGGCAAATGGGGGAGGAATAAGACATGAACGTCCATTTTATACTTAACGGCACCCCGCATTCACCCGATTGCATTCCGGGCGAAAACGTCCGCAACATTCTGTTCAGCCTGGGTATGCACTCTGTACGTAACAGTGATGACGGCTATGGCTTCGCAGGCTCTGATGCCATTTTATTCAACGGCCGTATTGTCAACGCATCACTGCTGATCGCCGCCCAGCTGGAAGGCGCCGTGATTGAAACCGCCGAATCACTCGGTAAATGGAATGAATTAAGTGATGTTCAGCAGGCGATGGTCGATGTGGGGGTGATCCAGTCCGGTTATAACGACCCGGCGGCTGCCCTGATCCTGACTGATCTTATCAAACGTATTCCGGAGCCTGATCGCGACCAGATTGATGATGCCCTTTCCGGACTGTTCAGCCGTGACGCCGGTTATCAGCAGTTCTATGAAGTCATTGATCTGCTGGTAAAACGCCGCAAAGATCCGCACTACAAAGCCGATAATGCCCCGGCGTTCCGTGATGACCTGACCGTTGTCGGGAAAGTCACGCCGAAAACCGATGCTGCCGTGATGGTGCAGGCAAAACCGTGCTATGTGGAAGACCGCATTCCGGCCAATACCTGTGTTATCAAAATGCTGCGCAGCCCGCACGCTCACGCGCTGATCACCCGTCTGGATGTCAGTAAAGCAGAAGCGCTGCCGGGCGTGGTGCATGTGATCACCCACAAAAACTGTCCGGATGTGTATTACACCCCGGGCGGACAGAGTGCGCCGGAGCCGTCTCCGCTTGACCGCCGCATGTTCGGTAAAAAACTCCGCCACGTCGGTGACCGCGTGGCCGCTGTGGTGGCAGAAAACGAAGCGATCGCACTGAAAGCCTTATCCCTGATTGAAGTCAGCTATGATGTGCTGAAGCCGGTGATGTCTATCGATGAAGCCAAAGCTGACGACGCACCACTGGTACATGATGAGCCGGTAATTTATGTTAACGGCGCGCCGGCTGACCTGGCAGAGCAAAATAAGAATGCGGCAGATCGCGGCGAGCATTTACAGATTAACTTCCCGATCGGCGCAAAACCGTGCAAAAACATTGCTGCGGGTGTTCACGGCCATATCGGGGATCTGGATAAAGGCTTTGCGGAAGCGGATACCGTTATCGAGCGCACCTATGAATCCCGCCAGGTTCAGCAGTGCCCGACCGAACCGCATATCTGCTACACCTACATGAACGGTGACCGTCTGGTGATCCACGCCTCCACTCAGGTACCGTGGCACTTACGCCGCCAGGTGGCGCGTATTCTCGGTCTGAAACAGAACAAAGTGCATGTGATTAAAGAGCGTGTCGGCGGCGGCTTCGGCTCCAAGCAGGATATCCTGCTGGAAGAAGTCTGCGCGTGGGCGACGTATGTTACCGGCCGTCCGGTCTCATTCCGCTACACCCGTGAAGAAGAGTTTATCGCGAACACCAGCCGCCATGTGGCAAAAGTAAAAATCAAACTGGGCGCGAAAAAAGACGGGAAAATCACCGCCATCAATATGGAATTCCTGGCGAACACCGGCCCTTACGGTAACCACTCACTGACGGTACCGAGTAACGGCCCGGCGTTGTCACTGCCGCTCTATCCGTGTGACAACGTCGATTTTCAGGTGACCACTTACTACTCCAACATCTGTCCGACCGGCGCATATCAGGGTTACGGGGCACCGAAAGGCAACTTCGCCCTGACCATGATCCTGGCTGAACTGGCAAAAGAACTGAATATCGACCTGCTGGATCTGATTGAAACCAACCGCGTGCATGAAGGCCAGGAACTGAAGATCCTCGGCGCTATCGGGGAAGGGAAAATGCCGACCTCGGTACCGACTGCCGCCAGCTGTGCCCTCGGCCCGATCCTGAAAAAAGGCCGTGAACTTATCGACTGGGATTCCCCGCGCAAACAAAACGGTGACTGGAAAACCGGACGCGGTGTGGCCATCATCATGCAGAAATCAGGGATTCCGGATATCGACCAGGCAAACTGTATGGTCAAACTGGAATCTGACGGTACCTTTATCGTCCACTCCGGTGGGGCTGATATCGGAACCGGCCTCGATACCGTGGTCAAAAAACTGACCGCCGAAGTACTGTGCTGCTGCCCGGATGATGTTCATGTTATCTCCGGGGATACTGACCACGCGCTGTTCGATAAAGGGGCTTATGCCTCCTCCGGCACCTGCTTCTCCGGTAACGCGGCGAAAATGGCGGCAGAGAATCTGCGCAAAAAAATCCTGTTCCACGGCGCGGCGAAAATCGGCGAACCGGTGGAGGATGTCACCCTGGCGGCACCGGGTGTGGTGCGCGGTAAGAAAGGCGAAATCACGTTCGGGGATCTGGCACACGCTGCCGAGGGCGGTACCGGGTTTGGTGTGCTGGTGGCCAGTGCCAGTTATATCACACCCGACTTTGCCTTCCCGTACGGGGCAAACTTTGCCGAAGTGGCGGTGAACACCCGTACCGGTGAAATCCGTCTGGATAAATTCTACGCCCTGCTCGACTGCGGTACGCCGGTGAACCCGGATCTGGCCCTGGGTCAGATTTACGGTGCCTCCATGCGGGCCATCGGCCACAGTATGTCAGAAGAGATCCGCTACGATGCCAAAGGTGTACCACTGACCCGCGATCTGAAAACCTACGGCGCACCGAAGATCGGCGATATCCCGCGTGACTTCCGTGCCTTCCTGGTGCCGAGTGATGACCAGGTCGGCCCGTACGGCGCAAAATCCATCTCGGAAATCGCGGTTAACGGTGCGGCACCGGCTATCGCCACTGCAATTCATGATGCCTGCGGCGTCTGGCTGCGTGAATGGCACTTCACGCCGGAAAAAATCCTGCGCGGCCTGAGCAAAATATAATTAAATCAACCCTGCCCTCGCCGGTTCCGGTGAGGGCTTTTTGTAAGCAGAGGAGTCAGCTATGTCGTCTGAACATACCGTCAAAGCGGTACGCGGGAAGTTCCTGGATATCACCCGCGTAGTGACCTCGATGGACGATCTGCCCGATGCAGTCCGCCTGATTGATGACGGCCTGATGCTAATCCGGCACGGAAAAATAGAGTGGTTCGGACAGTGGGAAGACGGGAAGCATCTGATACCGGAAACCGTCCGTGTCCGCGATTACACCGGGAAACTGGTGGTGCCGGGCTTTATTGATACCCACGTTCACTATCCGCAGAGCGAAATGATCGGCGCTCACGGCGAGCAGTTACTCGAATGGCTCAACCGCCATGTGTTCCCGACCGAAAAACTGTATCAGGATATTGATTACGCCCGTGAAATGTCGGCGTTTTTTATCAAACAACTGCTGCGTAACGGCACCACGACCGCGCTGGTTTTCAGTACTGTTCACCCGGAATCGGTCAATGCCCTGTTTGATGCGGCGAGCCAGCTCAATATGCGTCTCATCACCGGTAAAGTGATGATGGACAGAAACGCACCGGACTATCTTACCGACACACCGGAAAGCAGCTACGAAGAGTGTAAGTCACTGATCGAACGCTGGCATAAAAAAGGGCGTCTGCTCTACGCCATCACCCCGCGTTTTGCGCCGACCTCCAGCCCGGAACAGCTGGCAGTATGTCAGCGGCTGCGCGAAGAGTATCCGGACACGTGGGTTCACACTCATCTTAATGAAAATAAAGCAGAAATTGAGTGGGTAAAAGAGCTCTATCCGGACAGTAAAAACTACCTGGATGTCTATCACCACTACGGACTGACCGGCGAACGCAGCGTGTTTGCGCACTGTATCCACCTTGAGGAAGAAGAGTGGGACTGCCTGCACGATACCGGCTCGGCGGTGGCATTTTGTCCGACATCAAACCTTTATCTCGGCAGCGGCCTGTTTAACCTGAAAAAGGCGCTGGCGAAAAAAGTGAAAGTCGGGATCGGTACCGATGTCGGTGCCGGAACGACCTTTAACATGCTGCAGACACTGAGTGAAGCCTACAAGGTGATGCAGTTGCAGAAAACCTGTTTAACCGCCTTTGAAGCCTTTTATCTCGCCACCCTCGGCGGGGCACATTCATTAGGACTGGATAACTGTATCGGTAACTTTGCCGCCGGCAAAGAAGCGGATTTTGTGGTACTTGAACCGACCGCAACCCCGCTCCAGCAGTTGCGTTATGACAACTCACGCACGCTGGCGGAGAAACTGTTTGTGATGATTGCGCTTGGTGATGACCGCACGATTTACCGGACTTACATCGATGGACGCCTGGTCTATGAACGGACCTGACGCACACCAATGCTGTGATTAAAACACATTTTCATTTCATTCTCGGGGTCTGCAATTATGTCTGATAATACAACACCGGATAACACCGGGGCGGCAGCAAAAGGCGCACTTGATGCGTACTTTAAAATCTCCGCCCGCGGCAGCAGCGTCAAACGGGAGATCCTGGCCGGGGTCACCACTTTCCTCGCCATGGTCTATTCTGTCATCGTCGTCCCGTCCATGCTCGGTAAAGCCGGGTTTCCGCCGGGCGCTATTTTTGTCGCCACCTGTCTCGTCGCCAGTATCGGTTCTCTGATGATGGGACTGTGGGCAAACCTGCCGATGGCTATCGGCTGTGCTATCTCACTCACCGCCTTTACCGCGTTCAGCCTGGTGCTCGGGCAGCAAATCAGTATTCCGGTTGCACTCGGCGCGGTTTTCCTGATGGGGGTGATTTTTACCCTGATTTCCGTTACCGGGGTGCGAAACTGGATCCTGCGCAACCTGCCGATGGGGATAGCCCACGGCACCGGGATTGGTATCGGTCTGTTCTTACTGCTGATTGCCGCCAACGGTGTCGGCCTGGTGATCAAAAACCCGCTGGAAGGTCTGCCGGTGGCAATGGGGGCATTTACCTCCTTCCCGGTGGCGATGTCGCTGATCGGGCTGGCGGTGATTGTCAGCCTGGAAAAAATGCACGTGCCGGGCGGGATCCTGCTGGTGATTATCGGGATTTCGGTTATCGGCCTGATTGTTGACCCGAACGTCACCTACCAGGGGCTGATCGCCATGCCGTCACTGAGTGGCGCGGACGGTAAATCCCTGATCTTCAGCATGGATATTATGGGTGCGCTGCAAACTGCCGTTCTGCCGAGTGTGCTGGCGCTGGTGATGACGGCAGTGTTTGATGCCACCGGCACCATCCGCGCCGTCGCCGGACAGGCCAACCTGCTGGACAAAGACAATCAGATTATCAACGGCGGCAAAGCGCTGACCGTGGACTCCGTCAGCTCCATTATCTCCGGTGCGGTGGGTGCTTCCCCGGCGGCGGTATATATTGAATCTGCGGCGGGGACAGCCGCAGGCGGGAAAACCGGGCTGACTGCCGTGACCGTCGGCGTACTGTTCCTGCTGATCCTGTTCTTCTCACCGCTCTCTTACCTGATCCCGGGGTATGCAACCGCACCGGCGCTGATGTATGTCGGCCTGCTGATGCTGAGTAATGTGGCAAAACTGGATTTCGACGACTCTGTCGATGCCATGTCCGGGCTGGTGTGTGCGGTATTTATCGTACTGACCTGTAATATCGTCACCGGGATTATGCTGGGCTATGTCACCCTGGTGATTGGTCGTCTGGTCGCAAAAGAGTGGCGCAAACTCAACACCGGCACGGTAATTATTGCCATCGTGTTAGTCGCGTTCTATGCGGGTGGCTGGGCTATCTGATCATTCAGTAAATACGGTTTATTTCCCTGCGGGGCACATGATGTGCCCCGTTCTGTTATCCGCCGCCCGGCGGTGCATGAGTTTGTTATTCATACATCAGCCTTCCCTGTATATCCGCAATACCGATTGTGACAATACATCCTGCATTGAAATGCAGAAAATCGGACTCTATCCCGTCAGAAAAAATAACCCCGTTTTCCGGCATCTGTGATTCAAGCTGTAATGTCATCGTATTATCGACCGCCCCGAAAACCAGTGAGGTTCCGGATGTCCGCCCCGGGAAAGGCTCGCGCACACTGTATTGCAGCCGCTTTTCATCCCAGGCGATCCCGGCACGCAGCGGATGTGAACTGCCGCCGGTCACCCCCAGCGCACCGGCCAGAACCGACTGCAGCCAGCCTGTCGAGCCGAGCCCTGTAGAAACAATCACCCCGGAGGAAGACTGCGTTTCCGCCTGCCCGCCGTGACTGAGAATATAGCGGGCCGATGTGTGACTTTTCGGCCCGATAAACAGATCATTGACCGCCAGCATCTTCTGTCCGTCATTGGTGACCGCCTGTGCGAAACTCAGGGCTTTCGACGGCATATCCCGGTTCAGTGTCCGCGTCACCACCGATTCCAGCTGCGGCAGCTCAAAAGGCAGCAGTATGCCGTCCCAGCGTTCCGGATCAGGATTAACCGCAATCACCGGCTGGCCGTTCAGGTATTTCAGGGTATTCGCCACCAGCCCGTCGCGGCCGATAATCACAACAATATCGCGGTCAGAAAACTGATACCCCGGCAGCAGCGTGCGATCCGGAACCTGTACCTGTCCTGCCTGCAGCAAAATACGTTTCGCCTCTGTCAGCTGCGCCTGGTAGCGATCATGCTCCGCGAGATAATCACTCACGGAGATACCGTTATGCTCCAGATAAAACTTCGCCTGCGGCCAGGTATTGAAACGGGCGATCAGCTCCTGCAGCCGGGTTTTCTGTGTGACCAGAACAAACCGTACCTCATCCCGGCGGCTCATGCTTTGCTCCCTTTTTTCATCATCTGGCTGAACATATCCGGTGCAATATTCAGCTCACCGATTTTTCCGGCATTCTGTGCCAGTGACTCAAAGGCCATCGCCATCAGCTGCTCCGGCGCCATCCGGCTCAGTGCCAGGGCTTTGAGATTCTCCACCGGCAGCTCACGGTACGCTTTCATTTTGGTTTCAATGGCATACGCATCGGCGTCGGACTGAACGCGCTGATTATCCGCACTGAGAGAAACCAGTGTCTGACGCTGCTGCTCCTCACCAATCTCCGCCGCCAGACGCTCCTGTGCCATTGCCGCCTGTTCGCGCAGCAGTGTGCGTTCGTTTTCCAGCCGGGATTCCTCTATCTGCTGCTCTTTTTTCTGCACAGAGAGATCGGTCTCCAGCTCCGCTTCTTTGATCGTGCGCTCCTGTTCAACGGAGGATTTACGCCGCGCATAAATCGCATCATCCGCCTCTTTCAGCAGGGATTCCCGGGCTTCCGCCTCAAGTGCGCGGGCCGTTTCCGGTGTCGGGGTAATCGCGGTGACAGAGAAATCCAGAATGGTGATCCCCAGCGCCTCAACCGCCGCCTGCTGTGACAGACGTGACTGCACCAGCGCCACCAGCGACTGGCTTAACAATAATGCGCGGCGCAGCGGCGTGGATTGGATCTCCGCCTGAATAATGGTTTGTGCCGCACGGACAATCCGGTCATTCAGTTTCATCGGGTCGTCGGTCGCGTAGGTTTTTCCGTCCCGGCTGAGCACAAAGTTAAGTACCCCGGCCGTTTTTTCCGGCACACTGACCTGAAAAGAGAGTTGTCCCTGAACGCGGAGACTCTGGAAATCTGCTGTCTGGAAATTAAAAATAAACGGGGTTTCCTGCGCACTTAACGGCAGGGCGGCGATCGATGTGGTCGCACTGTTGTACCAGAAGCTCAGCCCTTGTCCCTGACTTTTGACATGACCGTTCACGGAACGGATAACAAATGTGGACGGGTCAGCTTTAAAGAATTTTAAATTAAACATAGTATCACCTCATTAGTGTCGTTATGACAATAACTATATAGTGACTTATTGACACTATTAGTGTCAAGCTGAATTAGTGTCTGAATGACATTTAATTTGCAATCCGGATTTCTCTCCTTACAATAGAATAACTTATCCCGATTTCAGGATGTGACGCAAATGGATGAACAAACTTACCTCGCCGGTTATCAGCGCCGTGATTTTTTGTCGCCCCTGGTGACCGCTGATGCTGTGCTTTTCACTTATCACAATGAAACCCTGCATGTGCTGCTGGCCGAACGCGCGGAACATCCGGAGAAAGGCAAATGGGGATTGCCCGGTGGTTTTGTGGATGAGGCACAGGATAAGACGCTGGAAGATACCGTACTGCGCAAACTGCGGGAAAAAACCGGTGTGACACCACCGTACATTGAGCAGTTATGTACGGTCGGCAATGATAAGCGGGACAAACGCGGCTGGTCAGTCACCGTCTGCTATACCGCGCTGATTGCCATGCAGGCGTGCGAAAAACAGATTAATACGGTGAATTCAGTCAGATGGATACCGCTGGATGAAGCAGAGAATATGACACTGGCGTTTGATCACCAGTTACTTATCCGTCAGGCCAGAGCGCGGCTGCGCCAGAAATCGCTCTATTCCGTTGTGCCGGGATTTGCCCTGCCGGAAACCTTTACCCTGCCGGAATTACAGCACGTTCATGAAATTCTGATTGGTCAGCCGATTCAGAAAAAATCATTCCGCCGCCGTCTCGAACAGGCCGATCTGCTGATCGATACCGGTGAAAAACGGGCGGAGCGTGGACGTCCGGCGGCGCTGTACCGCCTGAAACCGTCGTCGGCTGATTACCGTTTTATCCGTAATCTGGAGACAGACGAAGAATAACACCGGGTTCCGCCGGTATTACTGTCTGACCGCCTCCGCGATCGTCAGCAGCACATCCGGACTTTTCACATTGGGATAAACGCCGCTGAACGGGATAACAATATAGCGCTTATTTTTAACCGCATCGAGGTGAGACAGCGCCGGATGATTCGCCAGCCAGGCTTTCTTCTTTTCTGCCGGTGACCAGACCGCATCGGCGAGGATGATATAATCCGGCTGTTTATCCAGCAGGGTTTCCGGGGAGACGTGAATACCTGCCACCGGCATGTTGATAAACACATTTTCGCCCCCGGCCAGGGTGATAACTTCGGTCATAAACCCTTTCTTTCCCTGTGACATCAGGGTGTCACTCTGGCTGTCGAGATAAAAAATCACCGGTTTCCGGGGCAGCGGCGGCAGGGATTTTACCTGCGCCAGCGTGGCATCGATACGGGCAACGGCGGCATCCGCCTCTTTTTCCCGCCCGAGGACCCGCCCCAGGCGCTGCAAATCCATTTTAATACTGTCAAATCCGCTGTATGCCTGACGTTCGCAGGCAAATGCCATCAGATAGCTGCCGATACCGGCACGTTGCAGATCATCCTGCCCGCCCATCGATGCCATAAAGGCAGAGGAAAACCCGGCCACGACAAAATCCGCCCCGGAGGCGATCAATTTCTCGGTGGCGGGGTATTTGGCTGAAAAAACCGGAATGCCGTGATAGCGCCCTGATTTCAGTGCCTCGGCTGAATCATCAATATAGCTCACGCCCAGCATCTGCGGCCCGGCATCCAGCGCCAGCACCATATCCGCAGCGTGCTGATTCATGGCAATGATATGCTGCGGCGGCGCGGGTTTATCCCACAGCGGATCGCATTTATTTCCCGCCGCAGCCCCTGCAGACAGCAGCAAAAGGACCACACTGACAGCATACCGGGCAATCTTCATTTTATTTATGCTCCGCCAGCAATGACGGCACCACTCTTCCCTGTTCTATCTGTTCAGACACAAACAGGTGGATCTCTTCCGGTGTGGTCAGCCGGTACCATAAATTATCCGGATAGACCGTTACCAGCGGCCCCTGATTGCAGGGATACTGACAGTGAGAGCGGGTCAGCAGCACGCCGTTTTCATTTTCAAACAGGTTACGTGCCGCAAGCTGATGGCGCAGCTGCATCAGCAGGGATTTGGCACCGCGACAAACACAGCGCGGTCCCATACAGAAGAAAAGGTGATAGCGGTACGGCGGTGTTTTTTCCCAGTTCGGGTTGGATTCCGCTTTCGGCTCACGGCTGTTCGACTGCTTTTCCAGTTCCGTCATCACCTCACCGGCCTGTTTGGCATCCGCCGCCGCGTCCGCCCCGGTAAGTACACACAAACTCCGGAATACCCGTAACTGCGGGTAATGCGCTGCTATTTCCTGCTCCAGCGCCGGGGTCAGAGACATCAGTTTTTCAGCGGGTTGTGCCGGGTCGGTCAGCACCATCAGCAGGACACAGCGGGTATCCGGTGTGATCGTTTCCTTCAGCTGATGCAATACCGCCCCGCTGTCCGCACAGCAGGCGGTATCACCGGGAAAGCCCTTCTCACTGAGCGACAGCCAGAAATCCGCAGATAAGCACGCCCCATTCTGCAATGTGTTCAGATACAGTGTGACATTCTTTCCCATAGCTCAGTGTCCTCAGAAACGGTAGGTGTAACGCAGTTCAGCGGTTAACGGACGGCCGAGGTTATCCACTTTTTCAAGGCCGTTGCTGGTCAGTCCCGCCGGATAATCGCGGTCAAGCAGGTTTTCCACCAGCAGCGTGAGCTTATGCTGCTGCGCATGATCCACATACAGATACGCGCTGGCATCAAACACGGTGTAATGGCCGTAGGTATCATTGCCGGATTTCAGCTCACCCACATAGCGGGCAGCCAGTTCCGCACCCCACTGTTTCGCCGGAGCGTCATAACCGATGCGGCCGCGGGTAAAGAGTTCCGGGATATCGTTGAGTGTCGCGCCGTTTTTGGTATCCAGCCAGTTACGGGTGATATCCCCGGAGACATACCAGGATTCATCAAAGTTCAGTTTTGTGGAGAGCACCACGCCTTTGGTGCGGATTTCACCATCACCGTTCACCCATTTGTCGTATTTACCGACTTTCACTGTCGTGATCAGATCATTGATTTCACGGGCGTAAGCCGTTGCACCGAACTGCCATGCACCACCGTTTTCCCACTTCGTCAGATAATCAAAACCAGCTTCGATGTTTTTGCTGGTTTCCGCTTTCAGATTGGCATCACCGATGGTTTGCTTGCTTTCATCATTCACAAACAACTGTTCAGCGTTCGGCAGTTTAAATGCCGTTCCCGCCTGGCCACGTAAACTGAGCTTTTCATTCACCTCATATTTGGTGCTTGCCATCCAGACAGTCGCATCCTGACCGCCTTCAAAGCGTTCATAACGCACGCCGAGGCTAGGTTTCAGCTCAGGTAAGACAGGGATATCCGGCCGTACCTGTAAATACAGGGCATTGGCTTTCGCGGTATCCGTTTCGATCTTCATGACCTCATCTTTACCTTTGTACCACTGGTTATCCGTCCCGAGGACAAACTCGTTATCCCCGAACAGGTAAGATTTGATCTGTGCCTGAACGCCGTAGTCCCGGAATCCCCAGTAAGAATCGTCATTCTGGATATCTACGGAGCCGTCCGCCAGATAGCGGCTGCGGTCATAACGGGTATTCCAGTCATTAAGATGTGCACGGATGGCGTAGCTGGTGTCCGCACTCAGGAAATGCTCAAAGGAAACCGTCGCCAGATGGTGATCACGTTTGTTCATCGCCTGGCGGTGATGGTTCGGGGACACCATATCCAGATCGGCCTGCGTGTACTGGTAGAATCCCTGCAATTGTGCGGCATCCGCAATAGTCTGGGTGACCTGGACACCAACAGATGTCACGTCATAGCCACGCTTTTTCTGACCGATCGTGCCGTTGTAATCACTGTCACGGTATGGTTGGTAACCATCTGATTTACTGCGGGTTACCCACGCCATCAGACCAGTTTTGCCGATATCGTTATCAAACGCTTTCTCGATATACCCTTCACCGTAACGGCCTTTGTCCGTATCCGCACCGACACTGAATTCACCGGACAACACCTCTGAGGTCGGTTTTTTGGTAACGATGTTAATCACACCGCTGATCGCCTGAGTACCGAAAGAGAGACTCTGCGCCCCCTGTAACACTTCAATGCGGTCAATCGCAATCAGCGGCAGAGTATCGAGATAGATCCCGCCGAACAGGCGGTTGTTCAGACGAACACCGTCAATCAGAATTAAGGTGTCATCCGGACGGCCGCCCATAAAGGAATATTTCCCGTAGCCGTAAGCCCCTTGTCCCATCGAAACATATAATCCCGGCACATATTGCTGTAATACCTGGTTTAAATCGGATGACGGCCCGGAACGCTGAATTTCCTCACGGGTAATAACCTGTAATTTGTTCCCGTAATCAGCCAGTTCATTAACGGTGGTGGATTCTATGGTCGAGGATTTAACAATAATTGTGTCGTCATTATTCCCCTGAGTTCCGGCGTGTGCGCAGAACGATAACAACACCATGGCGGATAATGGTGCCAATGCAAACTTAACTGATTTCATACCTTTCTCTTTTATTATTTTGTTGTGATACATGCCGTGAAGACAGAGTCTCCCTGACTCAGAAACAGACAATATACTGAATGAATTCAATGGGTAAATATGAGAAGCGTTCTTTTTCCCGCTTTGTGAATACGGACAGATTCAGCCCCTTTTTTCTTTAAATTCCTGTAGGCAGCTGTGTCTTTTTTGTTTTATTTGTTAATTCTCATTAAAGACAACTATCACCCGGAGCTCATTAATTGTTATGTTATAACATAACAACAAAAACATGAGAACCGATCCGATAATAAAAAACCGCAGCCACTTATGAGAGAGACTGCGGTCTGAAAGCAATTTAATTAATATTTTTCGAAGAATGACTGAATTTTTTGCGGATCATTCGTTTGTGTCAGAGCAAGTTGCAGCAATACTCTGGCTTTTTGCGGGTTCAGTCTGCCGGAAGCCACAAAACCGTAAGCATCATCATCCACTTCCGCGTTGCGTGTTGTATAGCCCGTTGGCACCCTGCTGGCACGGACAACCACCACACCCTCTTTGGCTGCCGCCGCTAATGCATCAAAAACGCCTTTATACATATTGCCGTTACCCACCCCGGCACTGACAATCCCGGCGTTTCCCTCGTCCCGCAGGGCTTTTACCGGTGCATCTGACGCATTGGCATAATTATAAACAATACCGACTTTCGGCAGTTCGCTGAGGTTACTGATATCAAACACCGCACCGGCCTGACGCGGCGGTGCAACCTGATAATAGGTCACTTTGCCGTTATGGATAAATCCGGTATCGCCGGCATTCACCGCTTCAAACGCCTGCACTTCCGTGGTATTCATTTTGACCACATCCCGCCCGCTGACCACCTTATCATTCATCACCATCAGAACACCGCGATCGGCTGCCGATTTATCCGTTGCCAAAACCACCGCATTATAGAGATTCAGCGGGCCGTCCGCGCCCAGCGCCGTAGACGGACGCATTGCCCCCACCAGTACAACCGGTTTATGGCATGATACTGTCAGGTCAAGAAAATACGCGGTTTCTTCCAGCGTATCGGTGCCGTGAGTGATAACAAATCCGTCCGTTTTATCACAGGTCCGGTTGATTTCTTTTGCCAGCGTCAGCCACACCTTGTCATTCATATCCTGTGAACCGATATTCACAATCTGCTCACCACTGAGATCTGCCAGTGCTTTGACTTCCGGTACGGCATCAATCAGCGCATCGACGCCTACCTTTCCGGCCTGATAACCGGACGAAACCGACGATTCCCCGCCCCCGGCAATGGTGCCGCCGGTGGCCAGAACCGTCACGGAAGGAAGTGCAAACGCCGGGGTCATAAATAGAGATATCAACGCGGACAGCAGAATCTTGTTGCGGTTTTTCATACCTGAATACTCCGTTGCTCAGTAGAATTATAAATAGCCAATTAATAAATATAGAACTAATTAGATATTTAAATTCTCCTTACAGAAAATATTCACAGCAAGATGCTGAAAATGAGATCAGAAGCGGGATTTTACAACGATGACTCAGAAGAAGCCGTTCTGACCTGCCGGAAAGAAAACACGATGCAGGTCAGAAAGCGGAAGCAGAACAACAATCACATCAGACGACGGCTCAGCGTCTCCGACGGTTTTTCATTAAACAGACGCTGATAGTCGGTGGCAAACTGCCCCAGGTGCCAGAACCCCCACTGCATTGCCGCGTCTTTGACGGTAGTCTGTTTTGAATACGGGCTGACCAGTTCACGGCGCACCGCGTTCAGGCGGATAGTTTTCAGGTAGGCATTCGGGCCGATCCCCAGCACCTGCTGGAAGGCATTCTGCAGCGTGCGGCGGCTGACATACAGCTCATTACACAATTCCAGTACGGTCACCGGTTCGGTGGCGTTCTCAAACAGATATTCACGGGCTTTGGAGACCAGTTTCAGATAGTTCACACGGTTGGTGTAGTGCTCATCCGCCACGGTGCTGGCATCTTCCAGTAACCCGAGAAATGCGGTCAGCAGATTGTGGCTCAGGACACGACTGACAGTACGGTTGCGTTCCTGCTCAATTTTGGAGTGCCAGAGGGCATGGCGGATATACTGCCAGATCGCCTCTTTTTTGAAGGGGTTCACGCCCACAGCCGGGTTTTCGCTGAGCAGATTCATCAGCCGCTCCGGGTTTTGCAGCACCACTGAGTGTTTTTTTAGGATATCGTGAGAAATCACCAGTCCCTGAATGTGATAGTCATCCGGCGTGCTCAGTTCAAATTCTTTCCCGCCCGGACGCACGGCGATTTTCTGGCGGCACAGCATCTGATTGCCGATATAACCGGTATTCTGCTGCTCCCCGGGAATGCCGAACCAGAAGGCATTCGGCCAGACCATACAGGACTGGCGCAGAGACAGGTTGGTGTATTCGTGGAACACCTGAAGGCCGTCAAACAGGGTTTCGGTCAGTTCCCCTTCAAACCGGCCCGGCGTCAGCTGATCATACAGCTGCTGCCAGGCGGTGATGGAACAGGCCTGTTCGTAAGCATCATGCGTATAACGCTGTGTAAAATTCTGCTCGATCACGATAGGGCTGAGATCGCGGTCATGCGGCACTTCATCATTAAGGTGATGTAAATCGGGTGTGATTTTTTTCATCATTATTTTTTCCCCAAAATGAACGGCCGCCATAAATGTTAACCAGCGACCAATTGCTGCCAGAAATCGGGATGAGGATTCGGTACGACCATGCTGTAAACCAGCGCACCTTTATCTGCGGCGACCTGTGATGCGGCTTTTTTGGCGGTTTCGACGTCTGCAACATCGCCGCTCATCACAAAGTAACATTTACCCCCGATACCATACGCCATATGAAGACGGATTAACGTGACGCCGGCTGCTTTAACAGCAAAATCCGCCGCCTCAATGCAGGTCGCGACACTAAAGGTTTCCACCACCCCGACGGCTTCGCGGGCATTCACATCGGTGACACCGCCGATAGCCGGGAGTACATCCGGGTGGATATTACTGAGCAGAAACTCATCCACCACCTGGGCTCCGCCTTTTTCCACACCGCAGCGCATTGCCTGCTGTGCGGCGGCAACATCACCGCCGACCATCACCACATATTTGCCGGGACACACAGTTTTGCCCATCAGCAGGGTGACTTCCGCACTTTTGAGCATAAAATCAGTGACTTCCATCCCTTTGGCGATACTGGACAGTTCCACCATCGCAATTGCACTGTGCATAGTTATTCCTTCTCTATCGTGACAGCCATGCTGTCAATATGGCGAACCACACCGCTGATACTGGCGTGAACCGGCGCACCCAGTGCTTTTTCCGGGACAGCGGCGATCAGCATGCCCGCCGTGACGTTATCCCCTTCGCTGACAACCGGTACCGCCGGGGCACCGATATGCTGGCGTAACGGGATAATCACCTGCTGCGGCGCGTAGATCTCATCAGTCATCGGCGCTTTGTGCATAAATTCCGTCAGTTCCAGACGGCGGACAAGGCGTTTGACCGGCAGCATGCGGTGCTGAGCCATCGGATCTTCCGGGCGCAGTTCACCTTCATAGCGGATCCCTTCTTCGCGCAGCTTCACTTTCAGCATCTGATTGAGGCGCATCGGCGAGATTTCCACCGGGCAGGACCAGGCTTCGCAAATCGCACATTCCGAACAGGTCAGTGCCGCAACGACGGCTGACGGCGCAGAGATCTGTTCATAACCGACCGCGCGGACAATCAGGTGCGGCGGCAGTTCGTGGCCGATCATATGACGCGGGCAGAGCTCGGTACACATGCCGCACTGTTCACATACAGTACGCGCCTGGTTGATCACCGTGCGCTCCGAACGGGTCCGGCGCTGAATTAAAATATGGTCATCCGGCAGGACTAATAAGCCGCCGGTGGTTTTGGTCACAGCATCATCAAGGGATGTCTGTAATTTGCCCATCATCGGCCCGCCGTTGATATACGCCGGGTTACTGATGGTGGATCCGCCTGCCAGCGCCAGCACTTCACGCAGTGTGGTGCCGACCGGGACGGAAACGGTAACAGGATGATGAACCGCGCCGTTCACCGTCAGGACACGGTGTATCACGGCCTGTTCCTGTTCAACGGCATACGCGACATTGATCAGGGTCTGCACATTGCTGACCACCACGCCGACAGACAGCGGCAGTGCCGCAGGCGGCACACGGCGGCCGGTCGCCAGCCAGATGGTGATCACTTCATCACCGGCCGGATAAACATCCGGCAGGATATGCAGACGGACAGAATCCGGCACACGGGCATTCAGGATATCAATGGCAGCCTGATGCTTGCCTTTGATGGCGATAATGCCCTCTTTCGCGCCGGTGGCCCGCATCGCATAGAGCAAACCGCGGATCATCGCATCCGCTTCACGGACAGCCAGCTGCTGATCCACCTGCAAAAGCGGCTCACATTCCGCCGCATTGACCAGATAGATTTCCGCCTGTGCCGCCAGTTTGACGTGGGTCGGGAAACCTGCCCCGCCCGCACCGACAACCCCTGCATCCTGCACACGCTGACGAATGATTTCGGGCCCGCACTCATGCAGACCCGGCATCAGATTACTCATCGCGGTTTCCCTCCTGTTTTACCCGGTAGCGGCTGCCGCGCTTGCGCAGTTTGCCCTGTTTAAACAGGTCTTCCAGCACATCACGGCTGTCCTCTATCAGGCAGCTGAAATGCATGGCCGCTTCTCCGGCGGTCACGCCGTGGCGGTGTTTGGCTTCAGCGGCAAAGATCATCATGGCATCCGCATCCGGGGCGGCGGCAGACACTGCTGTCGCTGCCGGAGCCGGTGCCGGAGACTGTGGTTTTACCTTCACCGGCACACCGCTGAAACCGGTGACCAGCCACTCGGTATCACCATCCGGACGACCGATGACCTTATGGCCGATCACCTTACCGGTGCGGTTTGCGGCTGCAATGCCCGCATCCACCGCCGCACGGCACGCCGCCAGATCGCCCTCAACAACAAGCGTCACCATCCCCGGGATCACCATTTCATAGTTAAGGATGCGGACATTGGCCGACTTCAGCATCGCATCCGCCGCATCAATGCCGGACACCAGGCCGTATACCTCAAGTAATCCCAGTGAATCGATCATGACCTTTCTCCTGTGTTAATGACTGAACTGACGACTGACTGCACTGCTCAGGCGCGCTGAACCGGATTGCGCGCGATATCCAGAACGGCTTCGGTAAAGGCATCACATGCTGCTTTACATGCTGCCTGGCTGCCGGTCAGGAAGGCTGCTGAGTAGTTGGTTTCTGACGGAGGCGGCACGTAGGTAGCCAGCTGCACATCTGCGGCTTTCAGTGCGGCATCGATCCCGAATGTGGCTTCCAGCGGCGGTGCCACCAGATAGGCAATCGGGTCACCGTGTTTAACTTTGTCACCATCAGACAGGTAAGAACCGGTACGGGAGACCAGATGTGCCAGGAATGCGGTATCTTCTTTGTCATTCGCCCACCGGAATGCCGCGCCGGATTCGATATTGGCGACCATGGCATCCAGACCCGCGCGGACTTCTGCCGGGTTCGGGCCACCGAGGATAATCATCACTTCACCGGAGGTCGGTGATGGTGAGTTTGACGCCCCTGCATACAGGGAACGTCCGTAAACCACTTCCACAAGGGCTTGTTTGGTGGCTTCGTCAGCGGCAATGTAAGCAACATCATCGGAGTCTGCGGTGATAAGACCGAGGCTGCGGATGTGTTTCGGTAATTTCAGTTCACGGCAGAAATCTTCGTGTGCATTGGCGATAAGACGCATCGCTGTCACGCTCGGCCGGATAAGATCTAATGCAGGCATATTCAGTTCCCCGTTAACGGTTCATGTTGATACCGGACGCTTTCTGCTCCAGCATGCGTTTGGCTAAATCGACGATAACAGCGGCGGCTTCCACCGGCGGTGTCCCTGCGCGGTGAATGTTCGAGATACAGGTACGATCTGCTTCCACGGTACCCGCCACTGTCGGTGAGTACACCGCGTAGCAGGAGAGGCTTTCAGACTGACCCAGCCCCGGACGTTCGCCCACCAGCAGGATAACCACTTTCGCGCCGAGCATTTCACCGGCCTGGTCTTCAATTTTCACGCGGCCGTAACGGACAAAGAACGGCGTACCCACTTTCAGACCGGACTGCTCCAGGCCTTTCATCAGCGGAGGCAGAATTTCGTCGTAGTTTGCAGTAATCGCATCGGTGGACAGACCATCAGAGATAATGACCTGCACATCCGGCGCCTGCACACACTTGGTTTTCAGCAGTTCGATGGATTCTTTATTCAGAATACGGCCCATATCCGGACGGGTCAGATACTGGTTTTTGTCTGTGATTTCAGACTGTAACTCCAGCAGGTTCTGTTTTTTCACCCATTCCGCCGGGACTTCTTTCAGTACGGTATCTTTGGATCGCGAGTGGTCAGCCAGGAAGCGCAGCAGACTCTGGGTGCGCGGACGCACACCGGCACGGCCGGAGCAGACACGGGAACCGGTGCTGTTACGCAGTTCCTGTAACACTTCCGCACGGTGCGGGTTCTGCACGCCGATCCACTGTTTCGCTTCCGGTGAACCGAGATCCCACTCAACGGATTCAGCGGACGTATTACCCTGATTCAGCACAGCCTGCGTTGCCGCAGCAACCGCCTGTACGTTTTCGCCCGTGTGTCCCATCTGAGCCATCACGCTGCGTACGATGTCATTAATTTGTTTTTGATCCATGGTGATTTACCCCGAAAATCAGAAGAACAGTGACGGATCGCCGGCACGATTGGTAAGATGCCCGTTTTCCATCAGACCCATTTTTTCCAGCCAGGCTTCGAATTCCGGCGCAGGGCGCAGGCCGAGTAACTGACGGACAGTCGCGATGTCATGGAACGCAGTGGTCTGGTAGTTGAGCATGATGTCATCACCCAGCGGCATACCGATGATGAAGTTACAGCCCGCAGAGGCCAGCAGGATCATCAGGTTTTCGTTAAGGTTCTGATCCGCATCCGCATGGTTGGTGTAACAGCAGTCACAGCCCATGGAGATACCGCTCAGTTTGCCCATGAAGTGATCTTCAAGACCGGCGCGGATGATCTGGCGGTCGTTATAGAGATATTCAGGTCCGATAAAGCCGACAACGGTGTTCACCATAAACGGATCATAGTGACGTGCCAGGCCGTAGTTACGGGCTTCCATGGTCACCTGGTCAGCACCGTAGTGAGCGCCCGCTGACAGTGCGGAGCCCTGTCCTGTTTCAAAGTACAGGCAGTTAGGACCAGCGATACGGTTGTATTGCGCACCGACGTGGCGGGCTTCGTCCAGCATTTCCAGCTCAACACCGAACTCGCGCAGACCTTTTTCACTGCCGCAGATGCTCTGGAAAATCAGGCCGCCGGGCGCACCGCGTTTGATGGCTTCCATCTGTGTGGTGACGTGTGCCAGCACACAACCCTGAGTCGGGATATCGTATTTATCAATGATGCCGTAGATAGCATCCAGCACGCGGCTGAGGTTATCCACATCGTCCGTTACCGGGTTGACACCGATAACCGCATCACCGCAGCCGTAAGAAAGGCCTTCATAAATCTGCGCCACGATACTCTGCACTTCGTCACGGGTATCGTTCGGCTGTAAGCGGCCGCTGAAGTGACCCGGCAGACCCATGGTGTTATTCGCACGTTTCACGACAGGAATTTTCTTCGCACCGTAAATCAGGTCTGCGTTAGAGCAGATTTTTGCCACCCCGGCGATGACTTCTGAAGTCAGGCCTTTGCGCAGCAGATTGATGTTATCAAGAGAGGTGGTGTCGCTCAGAACATGCTCACGCAGCTCACCGATAGTCCAGTTTTTGATCCGGTTATATTCGGTTTCATTGATATCGTCCTGGATCAGACGGGTTACGCAGTCTTCTTCATACGGAACGACAGGGTTGTTGCGGACATCCGCGATAGTCAGTTCAGACAGCACTTGTTTTGCTGCCACACGTTCCTGTGCGTTACTTGCCGCGACACCCGCCAGGATGTCCCCGGAACGGAGTTCGTTAGCTTTCGCGAGAACGTCTTTCACGTCCCGGAACTGGTAGGTCTGACCAAACAGCGTGGTTTTCAATTTCATATTACGTTCCCTCAGGAAGGAAATGCGAGTGATTTAACAGTAACAGGGACGACAGAGCCGCTGAATAACGACGTGCCGATGTCGATATAGTCGCCTGTGTGCGTGATAACTTCGTCGATAACAGCCAGTTCGCGGCCGTTCATCAGCGGACGCAGCAGCATGCCCAGTGCCTTACCGAAATCCTGTCCCGCGATCACCAGCAGCGGCATGGTGTTCGGGTATGTTTTGGTAAAGCGTTCCAGGGCATCGATACAGCTTTGTACCGAAGCGTAGTTAGTCGGCAGTGATTCCGGTAAGGCCAGCGCATACAGATCCTGCTGCGGATTAAGATCCATCTGCGTCAGGGCACGGCTCCAGGTATTCACCAGATCTTCATCATCCGCGCGGCCCAGCGCCGGATGTACCACCGGAATATTGCGGATCGGCAGCGTGATACTGTCCAGCCAGATGGTGCTGCCGGACAGGGATAACGTATGCGCACCGGCGCCGATCACCGTGGCACGGACAGTCTGTGCCGGGGTCTGCATCGGTAACGCGCTGAAATCCGCATTGCGGTGAATCGCCTGTGCCAGCAGCGGCCCGATATCGCCGAAACGGAAATCATTGCCGCTTTCCGGATTGCTGTAACACTCCCCGACACCGCCGGACAGTGTGACCGCATAAAAGCTGCTTTCCGCAGGCAGACCGTCTGTCATCAGCAGCTCACGCCCGAGCGGGGTGAGGTTGCCGCTGATCACTTCATACAGCAACTCACTCATACGGTCGGCAATAGTATTCAGCTGTGCCGGTGTCAGGGACATCGGATCGGTCTGCTCACCAAAGCAGTCACGGGCGATAAGACGGCCCGGCGCATGCACATAAGTGACACGTCCGCTGCTGTCTGTTTCGAACAGACGGCCGCCGACATTCAGACAGGCGGAACTGATCACATGACCGGCTTCAAACAGCACGTAGTTTGCTGTGCCGCCGCCGATATCAATATTCAGTACCCGCGCCATCTTCTGCTCAGAGAGTGTCTGGGCACCGGATCCGAAACCGGCAATCACCGATTCCAGGTGCGGACCGGCGGTGGCGACCACGAAATCCCCGAGTTTCTGGGATAACGCGACCACTGCCGGACGTGCATTGCGGGTTTTGGCGGTTTCACCGGTAATGATGATGGCACCGGAGTCGATCGTCGCCGGGTCCATCCCGGCGGCGGCGTACTGCTCCAGCACCAGTGCCAGCAGCTCTTCCTCACGCAGGTGGCCATCTTTATCCACCGGCGTGAACAGCACCGGGCTCTGCCAGATAATTTTGCGATCCACAAACTCATAACGCGGCACCTGTGACACCGCCGCGCGGTTTACCAGAGCGAGACGGGAGAAAATCACCTGTGTGGTGGTGGTGCCCACGTCAATACCGACACTTAAGAGTTCGAGGGTTTTCATGCTTATTTCTCCTCCGCGACACTTTCAGCCGCGTCTTCAGCCGCCGCAGCCGCATCTTCCTGCTCAATATTTTTCGGCATCATCATGATGGCAACGAAAATCGCAGTGATACCGCCGATAATTTTCCCGGCAATCATCGGGAAGATCATCGGTGCCATGTTGGCGGCCACAAAGCCCAGGTGGTCACCCAGTGCGAAGGCAGCGGACACGGAGAATGCACAGTTGATGATTTTGCCGCGGGTATCCATTTTCTTCATCATGCCGAACATCGGGATGTTGTTCGCGAGAGTCGCGATCATACCGCCCGCCGCCATGTTGTTGATTTTCAGCAGGCTGCCGATCTTCATAAAGGATTTTTCAAACCAGCGGGTCAGCAGCAGCACCATCGGGTACGCCCCTAACAGCACCGCAGAAATAGAACCGATAACTTCGATGGCGCGCATCACCTGGCCCGGCACATCACCTTCTGTCATAAAAATCGGATCCAGTCCCGGGATCAGGTTCCAGCCCACCGTGAACTTCGCTACTGCAGCCGCCAGGCCGATAGTGATGATACCGACAAGGATTTTGGCGAAGATCTGGAAGCCGTTGATCATTTTCTCAGGAATGAATTTCAGGCCGAGGCATACCAGTGCCGCCACGATGATCACCGGGATCATATTGACCAGCAGCATGGTCATGCTGAAGTCCACCACCTGACCGTCAATTTCCACCCCGGAGAATTTCGCCACCAGACCACCGGCAATACAGCCGACCGGAATGGTCACGATACCGGCCAGCACACCGAGAGCCAGGAAACGGCGATCTTTCTTCTCGATAATGCCCAGCGCAACAGGGATGGAGAACACCATGGTCGCACCCATCATGGATGCCAGCAGCACGCCGGAATATAACCACGCTGCCACATCACCGCCTGCCAGCTCTTTCGCGAGGAAGAAGCCGCCCATATCGATAGCCAGAATACTGCCCGCAAACACTGACGGGTTCGCACCCAGCATTTCATACACAGGAATAATCACCGGCCCCAGCAGCATGGCGATCACCGGTGCCAGCGCGGTCATACCGACCATTGCCAGACCCAGCGCACCCATTGCCATAAAGCCTTCTTCGAACTGTTCACCGGAACCGGCAATGCCTTTCCCGACTTTACCCAGGCCGATTTTACCGAGGATTGCCTCTGAGCCACCGAACTGGCTGAAGATACGATCCACGGCTGCTATCAGCATAAAACTCATCATGATGTACATGATGATTTCATTAATGCCCATACCCTTCTCCTTCCGTGCCTGTCGCGCAGGCTGTTCTTATTGATTGACTCAGGCTGACCCGTAAATCGCCGTTATCTGAGCCGCTGTGACCGTGCGCGGATTGGTTTTGATGCAGATATCCTGCAACGCCGCTTTGGCAAACCCCTCGAAATCCTCACGTTTTCCGCCCAGGGATGGCAGCGTCTGCGCAAGTTCCACGTCACTGATCAGTTGTTCCACGGCCTCAATGGCCTCCATGTCGGTCATCGGCCGCTGAGTCAGCGCATGACCAATTTCGCTGTACGCCTGTTTGCAGACCAGGCGGTTAAAACGCATTACCTGCGGCAGCATGACGGCATTCGCCTTGCCGTGCGGAATGTTGTATGCCGCGCCAATCTGATGCGCCATCGCGTGGCACAGCCCCAGACCGGCATTGGAGAACGCCATCCCGGCCATATAGGAAGCCAGCATCATGTCCTCACGGGCTTTGATATCATGCCCCTGACCGACAGCGATCGGCAGCGCGTGGCTGATCATGGAGATCGCCCGCAGTGCCAGCGCCTGTGTCAGCGGCGTGACGTTGCTCGCCACATACGCTTCAATCGCATGTGTTAAGGCATCGATACCGGTCATTGCCGTCACATGCGGCGGAACACCGAGTGTCAGACAGGCATCAATAATGGCGAGATCAGGCAGTAACTGGCTGTGTGCCAGCACCAGTTTGATATGGTTTTCCGCAGTAATAATCACGGAAACATTGGTTGCTTCAGAGCCGGTACCGGCAGTGGTCGGGATAGCGATAAACGGCAGACGCGGATTGAGCGCCGCACCCGGCATCATATCCGCCAGCGGCAGATCCGGATTGGCAGCCAGCACCGCCACGGCTTTCGCCGCATCCAGCACCGACCCGCCGCCGAGAGCGATAATACCGTCACACTGCACACTCAGCAGATGCTCAACGGTACGGAACACATCTTTATCCATCGGCTCGCCCGGCGGGCACGGCCAGATTTCATACGCAATGCCGCTGCGGCTCAGATTGCGCTCCAGCACATCGGTCAGACCGGCCTGTAACAGCATGCTGTCCACCATAATAAAAACGTGCTTAATTCCGCGCTCCGCGAGCACATCCCCGCTGCGGCCGACAGCACCCGGGCCGATTAATGTGGTCGGTGGGACAGAAAACTCACGCACCTGACGGGCATTCACCAAATCAAGCGCCTGATAGATAGCGGACTGAACCTCAGCCGCGGGTAAACGATTATCCGGCATGACGGTTTTCTCCCTGAGACACACCGCAGACGGCAATCGCCAGCGGCGTCATAAAAATAGAATGCTGTGGCAGTACCACGGTAAGATGCGGGAAACGTGCCTGAAACAGCGGCTGCACGCCGGGCTGCATACAGGAGCCGCCCGCCAGCCACAGTTCGGTCACGTCCTCACCGCGAATATGATCGTCGACGATATCCGTCATTTTTTCGTATACCGGACGAATAACCGGCCAGATGCTTTCACCGCGCTCACGCTTCATCTGCTCGGCATCTTCCAGCTCAATGCGCTGGTTGCCCGCCAGGGTCAGGGAAATATGATGACCGCCGGTGGCTTCGTCGCCGGAGCGGGTCACTTCGCCCTTCTGCACAATCGCGATCCCGGTGGTACCGCCGCCGATATCCACAACAGCGGCTTTATCCAGCCCCATCATGTCAGCGACCGCAGAAGGTTCATCCAGCACTCTGGCGACCACCAGACCGGCGGATTCCAGCACATTCACGGAGATACGCGGGTCTGTTCCCGGCGGGAATGACGTTGCCGCCACCTCAAACCGGAAACCGAACTGTTTTTCCAGCGCATCCAGATGTTTATTAACGATTTTTACCGCACCGAAGAAATCCCAGACCACACCGTCGCGCACCACATCTGCCCAGTCGAGGCACACCGCGACCGGCTGTCCTTCCGCATTGACCACCATGGACACCACATCACAGGTACCGAGATCGATCCCCAGCCACAACGGCGCATCTTTGTGATCACCCGCCTGCGGCTGATTACAGATTTCCGCTGCCCGCTGTAAGCGCGATGCCAGCCATTCCTGATTGCGTTGAACCATCGGTTCCTCCGGTTTAAAACATAACGTCAGGGTTAACGTGAACAACTCACACTAACCGGGAAAAAAGCGGTGAAGCCCGCAGGCCCCACCGCAGCGGCTTACACGATGCGGAATGAATCCACCATGGTGCAGCGGCGCAGACGGACGAACGTCCGCGCACAGGTCACACCTTCACCGGTCGGTGTGGTGATCGTCATGGTTGTCCAGCCTTCGCCGCCCAGTCCCAGACCGGCAATACACGGTCCGTTTTTCACGAAAATACTGGTGTCGATGGCATTCGCCATGCGGTTCAGGTTGCTGATGTTATTGGAATGCATCGCTGCGGTATGGTGGCAGCCGCCTTCCAGTTTCACCGCCAGGTCAATCGCCTGATCCACATCTTTCACGCGGATGATCGGCAGAACCGGCATCATCAGCTCCGTGACAGCAAACGGATGTTTGCAGTCAGTTTCTGCGATCAGAAGACGGGTATCCGCCGGGACAGTCATACCGATAGCGGCGGCAATTTTCGCTGCATCACGGCCGACCCAGTCGCGGCTGACAGTGCCGTGGCCGGTTTCATCAACATTTTTCAGCAGAACCGGGATCAGCTTCTCGCTCTGTTCGCGGGTCAGTAATACCGCGTGATTACGCTGCATTTCGGTGATCAGTTTGTCTGCAATGCAGTCAACCGCGATCAGCACTTTTTCATCCGCACAAATGATGTTGTTATCGAATGATGCACCGTGAACAATGGCTTTCGCCGCGCGCTCGATATCGGCCGTTTCATCGACCACGACCGGCGGGTTACCGGCACCGGCCGCAATCAGACGTTTGTTGGTGTGTTTGCGGGCGGATTCCACCACCGCATCACCCCCGGTCACGACCAGCAGGCCGATCCCCGGATATTTGAATAAACGCTGTGCGGTTTCGATATCCGGTTTGGCAACCGTCACCAGCAGGTTGTTCGGGCCGCCTGCGGCAACAATGGCTTCATTCAGAACGGTGATAGTGCGCTGTGAGACTTTTTTCGCTGCCGGATGCGGCGCGAAAATCACACTGTTACCCCCGGCGATCATGCTGATGGCATTGTTGATTGCCGTCGCTGCCGGGTTAGTGGATGGTGTGACAGAGGCGATAACACCCCATGCCGCATTTTCGATTAAGGTTAAACCGTGGTCGCCGGTTAACACTTCAGGACGCAGACACTCAACACCCGGGGTGCCGTTTGCCTGTGCTAAGTTCTTCGCGAGTTTATCTTCCACGCGGCCCATGCCGGTCTCTTCAACAGCCAGAACCGCCAGTTCACGGGCATGTTCTGTTGCCGCACGGCGGATTGCGCCGATACAGAGATTACGCATTTCAACGGTTTTTAATGATTTCTGTGCTTCTTTGGCGGCAAGAACGGCATCATCCAGGGATTCAAACACCCCGAAACCGTTATTCTGTGAGGCTGCCGCCTGCTGTGGTGCCGCTGATGCAGCCGCCGGTTGTGTGCCCGCACTCATGCTGGCCAGAACCGCTTTTACCACATTCTCAATTTCTTTCTGATCCATATTCACCCACGCCTCTTTCTGTGACTCGTTGCGGCGATTTATTTATGAAAAATCACCTGACTTTCCATAACGGCCTCATCCACAATGCCGATGATGCTGAGATCGACCGGTGACGCTTCTTTGCTCTGAGCACGCCGCGCCGAACTTCCGCTGACGATCAGCACCCATTCACCATTACCCGCACCGATACTGTCGGTTGCGACGGCCACCTCACCGTTAGGACGCCCCTGGCGGTCAATCATTTCCACCAGCAGTAATTTGTCGGATTCCAGTCCGGGATGACGCACGGTGCACACGATTTGTCCGATAACGACAGCCAGTTTCATGTTCACCTCTCTTTATATTTCAGCAGCCTGAATACAGCCGGCTACGGATTTCAGGTAAAAAAATCCCCTGCCGTCTGAGTGACAGCAAAAAAACCGGGGAGATTAAAATCGCGTGGCGTCAGAAGCACGCCACGCTAACAACGATTAATCGATTGATTTATCGCCGGACATTTTGATAGGAAACACTTCTTCCAGATCGCCATGCGGACGAGGAATAACGTGTACAGAGACCAGTTCACCGATACGCTGAGCTGCTGCCGCACCTGCGTCAGTCGCTGCTTTACATGCTGCAACATCACCGCGCACCATGGCTGTGACCAGACCACCGCCGATTTGTTTAACACCGACTAATTTAACGCGCGCTGCTTTGACCATCGCATCGGATGCTTCGATTAATGCAACCAGACCCTTAGTTTCGATCAGTCCTAATGCTTCCATGATATTTTCCTCTCATTGAGATCCCATCAGGGACCGGTTTAAATAACGCTTTCTGCTTCAGTGCGGCGGACAGGTTGTCCGGCCTGAGCTAACTGTGTTTGTGCTACCAGCACCAGTTCAATAATGTCGCGGGCATTACAGCCGCGTGACAAATCATGCACCGGTGCATTTAATCCCTGAATCAGCGGGCCGAGTGCCCGGTAACCGCCGAGACGCTGGGCAATCTTGTAACCGATATTGCCTGCTTCCAGTGACGGAAAGACCATGACATTTGCCCGCCCCTTTAACTCACTGTTCGGGGCTTTTTGTGCAGCGACACTTGGCACAAATGCCGCGTCAAACTGCAGTTCACCATCCGCCTGTAACTGCGGGGCGCGTGCATGAATAATTTCCACCGCCTGCTGCACCATCGCCACATTAGGATGTTTCGCGCTGCCTGCTGTTGAAAAAGACAACATCGCCACACGCGCGGTTTCACCGGTGATTGCCGTGAAGGTTTCCGCACTGCTCAGCGCAATATCCGCCAGCTGTGCAGAAGTGGGTTGAGGTACGACACTGCAATCCGCGAAACCCAGCACATTGCCTTCCGTTCCCGGCGGCAACATGATGAAAATAGATGATAATGTTTTCACGCCCGGCTTCAGGCCGATCACTTTCAGCCCGGCCCGCAGAACAGCGGCAGTTGACGAGATATTCCCCGCCACACATAAATCCGCTTTTCCGGCGGCAACCATGGCGGCACCGAACCACAGCGGCTGGCGCATGGCCTCATCCGCATCTTCCGGGGCTTTTTCGCCGAGGCGCGCGGTGATGGCATCCGCAAACTCTGCGCGCCACTCATCCGCACTGTCCGGATCAATAGTGCTCAGGCCGTCCATAATGACACCGGTACGCAGCGAGAAATCACGCAGCGCAAACGGGTTTGCCAGCAGAACGGGCTCCGCCAGACCATTTTGTTTCAGATAACGGGCGGCGTGGATCACGCGCTCATCCAGCGCATCCGGCAGAACCACCCGCGGCGGGTTCAGTTTTGCCTGCTGACGGCATCGTTCAATGAGCATGTGTTCCCCCTTGCATCAGAGCCTGTTTCAGAGCCTGTGCGGTCATTACGCCGCCTTCGCGCACCACCATCACCATCAGGACATACACCGCACTGGAGAGGCGGTTAAGCGCCTGCATAATGTCAGGGCGGATGACCTGAAAATAACAATCGATATAAATGCGTGCCGCACTGACTTCCGTTTCACGGACTTTGGTCCGCAGCAGGTTCAGTGCCGCCGCATCACGGCCGTGACTCACATCCGGAACGATATGGTCATGACCCAGGTATTTCAGCGGATTATGAGACAGCTTGTGCAGCTCATCCGCGTTCAGATCCGCAATACTCTGCTCACCGAGCGGTTCATTGAGCGCATCGGCGCGCATAATATTGCCGAGCACAGAGCGGATATCCGCCAGCCAGCCTTTCAGCGGCATCTGTGCAAATTCAGTCTGTAACCAGACGGCTTCGGCGATAGTGGCATCCAGCGCGGCGCGGAACGCCAGACGCGGATCATTTTTTGCCACCATGGTGTGGCCGTTAAGGTGTGTCAGCGTGTCCGGCTTTTTCGCCACCGGCTGATGGCATAATTCGCAGGCCGCGACATCCGCTTTATCCTTACTGGTTAACCCGTGTACCGCTTTCAGGTCAGGGACAGCCGTTTCGGTTTTACCGGACTCATCCGGCGTTTCCACAAACAGACGACCTTGTTTATCCTGAAATTTCACCTGTAAACGGCGGCTTTCGATCAGCTCACGGGCGGATGGTGTCATCCGGCTGTCAGCAGGCAGATGAATTTCACTGCCTTCGCTCAGCGTAAAGTTATCCCGCAGCCAGTCTTCAGTGATAAAGGTCATGGCGATACCCCTCAGCAATCCTGCCAGTTAGCCGGCCAGGCCACATACAGGAAACGGACAGTCGATGGTGTGCCGAACTCAATCGCGGAACCTTTCGGGATAAACATCACATCACCGGCTTTCGCGATCATGGTTTCGCCCTGATGGCGCACATGCAGCTCGCCTTCCAGAACCAGATCCACTTCGTCGTAGTTCAGTGTCCACGGGAAGAATGCGTTTTCCCACTGCATAAACCCGGCAGCCATGCTGCTGTTGTCCTGCGCGGTGATCAGATCCGCAATCCCGACACGGTGCGGACCCGCACCATCGAAATTACCGAATTTCACCGAGCTGCTGTCGACCACTTTAATGCCGCCTTTGCCGGTGACACTGCGATAGCTCTGGGTATTCGGGGTATCGGTGTTCTCTTCCGCCGGTTTGAATGCCGCCACTTTCGCTTTAATCTGCGCGATACGCTCCTGCACCACTTTATCGACCAGTTGTGCAATCAGGGTTTCGGTGACATTGCCGTCAGGCAGCTGAGCGATAATGCACTCGCGGATTTTCTGACGCTCTGCGGATGAAATATTGGGTTCTGTTCCGGCGGTTGCGGCCGGCGGCGCAGAGGCCGGTGTACTGTTCTGTGCGGCATCGACCTCACAAATCACAAAGCCCAATTGTTCAGCCACAACATGGGCTTCCGGCGTGACAATGCTCTCTTTCAGCACCACATCCAGACGGGTTTTACCCGCTGCGTGTGCTTCCCGGATGTCATTGGCCGTTATTAGTTTCTTCATCGGATATTCCTCTTATTGGCTGTCGGCTGTGGCCAAAAACTGTTTCACTTTCAGGACGTCATCAGGATCAAGGCTGTTGATGGCAAGTACCGGTTCCTCAAATCCCCGCGTGGAGAGTAACTCGCGCACGGCGGGTACATCCGCATCCGGTGCATCGGCTTTGCTGATAACCGCAAAGCGGCGCATACGGGGATAGATATCGAGTAATCCGGCAGGGATCCGGCACTCAGGGTTATTTGCCGCGTGGACATAAACCAGCACATCACAATCTGCCAGCGTATTAATCAGTGCATGGTAGAGACGGGGATGGCTGAAATATTCACCCGGTGTATCAACACTGCCCTCATCATTGAACTCAATCGCCTGTGTTTTCCGCGCAAGATCAAAATCCCCCTGCAACGCATTGAATAATGTCGTTTTTCCTGCACCCACATCACCCACAAACACAATTCGTTTCATTCAGACGGCATCCTTAACTGCACCCGGCTAACTGCGGGTGATATCACAAATGGCATAATTGAGGAGCTGGCTTAACCCGCGAACAGTCTGGATCAATGCTTCTTCCACTGCGCCGACAGAGCCGTAAATCACGAGCGCACCGGTGAAACGGTCAAGAAAGCCGATATCCACACCGGCAGCCTTTGTGGCAAGATCACCCGCAATCATCGCGGTTTCACCGGGTGTCAGTGTCATAATGCCGATGGCTTCAGCACCGGGAACCCCGATTTTTTTCGCCAGATCACTGCCCGGGTGCGCAATCAGATGCGCCAGCGTGACCTGTTTGCCGGGAACAAATTCCTGGATGATACGTTCCTTTTCCATCGTGCTTACCTCGTCACTCTCCTCATAAGAATTGATTCAATCCTAGTCACACTCTTAAAAAGGGGATAACAAAAATCGGCAATCACGATTAAATGTTGAAACAGATCACTAATTGGCAGAATTGTTAATTTGGTAACAAACAACGATCACCCGGGAAAAAGGCACGGGAATTGAATCTGTTATTTGTGACAGGATTGTTTCTGATGCGGTAATACGCAAAATACGGGGATTGCCTTGCCCGGGTTACCGGACGTGATATATCCGGCGGCAAAAGCACAGAGACCGGGCTGTCGTGAAAACAGACCGGCAAACAGATGGTTACAAATACTCCGGATGATTATTCCTGATTCTCAATGGCCTTAATACGGCTTTCCCAGCCCGGATGTGTACTGAGAAATGAATTTTCGTCATCATCTGCTGAATCTGATAATTTGGTAAAAACAGATATCATCATTTTCAGTGAGCGATGCTGCGCCTTCATTTCTTGCGCGGCAAATTTATCCGCATCCGTTTCCATATTACGGGAATAACTGAGAGCCAATAATGAACCGCCGGAATGCACCAGGGTGTCCTCAATCCCGCTGACATCGCCCGTGAACCACATAAAGGTAATGGCCAGCACTGACGATTCAACCAGAGAACGCATAACATGGCGGTGATAATGATGCCCCATCTCATGCAGTAATATGGCCGCCAGTTCATCGTCATGATCGATCATTTTAATCAGATCATCCGTCACAATGATAGTGCCGTCAGACAGAGTAAATGCATTCGCCCCGTCTTCTGAGTGACGGAATACGATTTTCAGCGGCAGCTTATCCTGCTTTAATTTATCCGGAATCACCGATAAAAACAGATCAGTGACTTCCTGCTGTTTTTCTGCCGGTAACCGGCTTTTAGTGAAATATTCCCCGTCAATTAATTCCAGTGAATATTTCCCGAGATAGAGACTGAAATCATCAGGAACGATTTTTGTGATAGCCGATGAAGCGGCCGGGATAAAGACCATAAAATAAAGCAGAAATACACAGACGATGCCGGTAACGGAACCAATCAGCGCAATTTTGTTTTTCTCAAAGGCATGAATAAAAGCGCCGGACACTTTTTTACTGCTGACAACCGTGTGCAGAGGAACATTCCGGGGAGCGGTAAAACAATTCCCGTCAGGGAAAAAGAGTGAGTCAGGTAATGAGCCCAGCGGCTGAGAAAGACGGCTTTCAGAAAAGGCATACTCATGAGTATGCCCGTTTACAGTGACTCTCAGCCGGGTATTTTCATTATCAGCCTCAAGATAAGCAACATGCTTCTCTGCCTTTCCCGCATACGTAAACTCACCGGTTATTTTCACAAAGAGACCCCGATATCAAAGGCACTCACTATTTCATCCTGAACCGCACTGCCCTTATTTTCATCATGCGCGCTGACCGCTGCCAGTGACATATCACCAATAATTTTCATATTTTCGGCCATATAGCGGGCATGGCGGATTTGCGCGACAGGTGTTGCAAATCCCAGCGTAAAAATAACCATCAGGCTGTTGGTGAACATCAGCATAAGATACGGAAAAAGCGAAATATCTGACCGGAAACGCAGCATGTTACCCAGAGAAACATGCGCGGAGACATAGCGGATAACCGCAACACGCAGATAAGCGGAAGTCACAATAAGCCCGCACAGAAAAATCAGATACATGGATACCACATTCGCCGCAAACGATACCGGGGAAACCGTCATCTGATAATAATTTGCCATTGCTACCGTCATCATCATTTGCCACATAATGCTTCCGCTTAAGCAGAGAAAAGGCAGTAATATCAGCGCTGCAATCACATAAAACTGAAGAAATTTTTTGAGTTCTGACTGAATAGCAAAGGGCTGTTTCCCATAGAATAACTGATTGAAAAACAGATCATAAATTCGTTTGGCCTGTACGGCAAATACCAGAAACATACCGGCCAGAATAATAATCATCTGGATAATGCCCTGTATGAAACCTGCTGTCGCATCACACCCGCCGGGCCCGGAGCACCGCATAAGGGTGGCACTTGTTCCGCCTGCAATAACGGCAATAACCAGCATAGTGATTAATAAAAATGGCATAACCAGTATTACCCAGTACCCCTGAGCAAAGCGGCAATGATAATTGAAACGGATATTCCGGAATGAAGACATCAGGGTATTAAACCGCCAGGCCCGTAAAATAAAATACGGTGATAAAATAAATAAAATCAGCAGAATACCAAGCTGTAATATCGGGTGAATTAAACCTGACAAAACATAAAAGAGTATAAACGCAATAACAATAATCCGGCTCATCAGAAGATTCAGCGGTACGGCATGATAATCAAAGTGTGACCCGCCGATATCAGTATTACCGTAAAAATAACGGCGTTTTCTGACCGCCGCCCAGGCAGAATATATCCCGAGAGTAAGGACTGTCAGGAACAGATTAACTATCCATATTTTGAAATACTCTCCGGATTTTCCGTGAAATTTCACATCATGAATTTCATCATCTTTGTCAACAACGATATCACTGAAAACGATTTTTTCATCATGCATGGGGTATCCGTTCCTCTTAAACTGTTCCCTTTACTTTCGTTAAATATACCATTATCTGTTATTAATGACATTTAATTTCAATCCGGAACCCGTACGATATATTATGAAATATTTGTTCACCATTAAATGAGTAAAAATAACCGGTTTAAAAAATAATATGTCAATTAATATATAAAGACAGATAATATAACGGAGCCCCCCACATACAGATACCTCTTCAGGAGTATTGACAAAAATTATTTAAAGCAACTATTTACATAAGCTGAATTGATTAAGCTGCATTTGATATACATCAATGAGAAAAACCGGGATCGCCGTATTTTTAGCCTTAACCCACACAAAATCTGAGGCTGAAATGAGCAACGTCAAGTTAGCAATCATCGGTAACGGCATGGTCGGTCATCGCTTTACCGAAGAGCTTACCGATAAAGCGGACGCCGGACAGTTCGATATCACCGTATTCTGTGAAGAGCCGCGTGTCGCTTATGACCGCGTGCATCTTTCCTCCTATTTTTCCCATCATACGGCAGAAGAATTATCGCTGGTCAAACCCGGTTTCCATGAGAAACATAATATTACGGTATTAACCAATGAACGGGTGATCACCGTTAACCGTCAGGAAAAGGTGCTGCACACCAATACCGGCCGCACCGTGCATTACGACAAACTGGTGATGGCGACCGGCTCTTATCCGTGGGTTCCGCCGATTAAAGGCAGTGATACCCGCGACTGCTTTGTTTACCGCACGATTGAAGATCTCAATGCCATCGAGGCCTGTGCCCGCCGCAGCCGTAAAGGTGTGGTAATCGGCGGCGGTCTGCTGGGACTGGAAGCCGCAGGGGCCCTGAAAAATCTGGGTATTGAAACGCATGTTATTGAATTTTCGCCGGTATTAATGGCGGAACAGCTTGATGCGCTCGGCGGCGAACAACTGAAGCAAAAAATTGAGCGGATGGGTGTAACGGTACATACCGGCAAAAACACCACGGAAATTACAGAGTCCGGCAGCGGAGAGAGCCGCAAAGTGCTGCATTTTGCCGATGGTTCGTCGCTGGAGACTGATTTTGTCGTTTTCTCCACCGGGATCCGCCCGCGCGACCGGCTTGCCCGCCAGTGCGGACTGGCCGTGTCGGAGCGCGGCGGTCTGGTGATTAACGACCAGTGTCAGACATCTGACCCGGATGTGTATGCTATCGGGGAATGCGCATCATGGCACGGCAGAACTTACGGACTGGTGGCACCGGGCTACAAAATGGCGCAGGTGGCGGCGGATCATCTGCTGGGGCAGGAGAATCAGTTTACCGGCGCGGATATGAGCGCAAAACTGAAATTGCTGGGTGTGGATGTCGGTGGTATCGGCAATACACATGCGACAGACGACGGCTGCCACAGTTATATTTATCTCGATGAAGCCAATGAGGTTTATAAGCGGCTGATTGTCAGTGATGATAATAAATATCTGCTGGGTGCGGTGCTGGTCGGGGATACCGAAGATTACGGTAATCTGCTGCAACTGGCACTGAACCGCATCGAACTGCCGGAAAACCCGGATGTTCTGATCCTGCCCGCCCACGCCGGCAGTAAACCGGCAATCGGCGTGGAGTCCCTGCCGGACAGCGCGCAAATCTGCTCCTGTTTTGATGTCACCAAAGGGGACATTATTCAGGCCATTCATAACGGCTGCCAGACGGTGGCGGATATCAAAGCGGAAACCAAAGCCGGAACCGGCTGCGGCGGATGTGTTCCGCTGATCACACAGGTACTGAATGCCGAACTGACCAATCTGGGTATTGAGGTGAATCATCACCTCTGTGAACATTTTGCCTATTCACGCCAGGAGCTGTATCACCTGATCCGCGTGGAAAAAATCACGACCTTTGATGAGTTGCTGGGCCGCTATGGTGAAGGTTACGGCTGTGAAGTATGCAAACCCACTATCGGTTCCCTGCTCGCATCCTGCCGGAATGACTATATTCTGCGCGACGACCTGGTACCGCTACAGGATACCAACGATAATTTCCTCGCTAATATGCAGAAAGACGGTACCTATTCGGTGATCCCGCGTTCGCCGGGCGGCGAAATCACCCCTGAAGGTTTACTGACCATCGGTGCGGTTGCGCAGGAATATCATCTGTATACCAAGATTACCGGCTCACAGCGCATTGCTATGTTCGGGGCGCAAAAGCAGGATTTACCGGCTATCTGGGAAAAACTGATCACCGCCGGATTTGAAACCGGGCACGCCTATGCCAAAGCACTGCGGATGGCGAAAACCTGTGTCGGCACGGCATGGTGCCGGTTCGGGGTCGGTGACAGCACCGCGCTGGGCGTTGAGCTGGAACACCGTTATAAAGGCATCCGCACCCCGCATAAAATGAAGTTCGGCATCTCGGGCTGTACCCGCGAGTGTTCAGAGGCGCAGGGCAAAGATATCGGGATTATCGCCACTGACAAAGGCTGGAACCTGTATGTCTGCGGAAACGGCGGCATGAAACCGCGCCACGGCGATCTGCTGATGGCTGACCTCGATAAAGAGACTCTGATACGCTATATCGACCGCTTTATGATGTTTTACATCCGTACCGCCGACAAACTCAGCCGGACATCCACCTGGCTGGAAAGCCTCGAGGGCGGGATTGATTACCTGCGGGATGTGATTGTCAGCGACAAACTGGGGCTGAATGCTCAGCTGGAGCAGGAACTGACACAACTGCGCGAAAAAGTGACCTGTGAGTGGCAGGAAACGGTAAACAACCCGCATGCCCGCAAGCGCTTCAGTCACTTTATTAACAGCCCGCTGCCGGATCCGGATGTTCAAATGGTAAGTGAGCGCTTACAACATCGTCCGGCCCGCCCGGAAGAGCGGATTGCTGTCACTCTGATCGGGGAGGAATAATCATGAGTCAATGGATTACGGTTTGTCAGGTCAGTGATATCACGCCGGGAACCGGCGTATGTGCGCTGGTCGGGGATGCTCAGGTGGCACTGTTTCGCCCTTATCCGGACGATCGTATTTTTGCTCTGAGCAATATCGATCCCTTTGCGCAGGCCAGCGTGCTGTCGCGCGGATTAATTGCGGAACACAACAATGAACTGTGGATTGTCAGCCCGCTGAAAAAACAGCGTTTCCGGCTGACGGACGGGCTGTGTGCGGAAGACGCCGCCTATTCCGTCGCCGCCTTTGCGGTTAAGGTGACGGATGGCACAGTGAGTGTTTCAGCGGTATCTCAATAATCTTACACAAAAAAAAGCGCAAAATAACTGAGGGTATTTTGCGCTTAATACATGACACATAAAACGGTTTTTTATTGCGGCGCGGTACCGGTATCCCCTGTACCGCGCCTGTCTTGTTTCTTCTGAACGCCCGGTCAGGCTGATGTTGCCTGTGACACCGGAGGTTCAATAACTGACTTTGGTTTTCCGCGGCAGCCTTCACCGTAGTGCTCGCCTTCCCAGCGGCCGACCATTGCAGCCCCGATAGCGTTACTCATCACGTTAGTGGCAGAGCGGCCCATATCAAGGAACGGATCCACACCCATCAGCAGAATCAGCCCCGCTTCCGGAATGTTGAACTGGTTCAGGGTCGCCGCGATAACCACCAGAGACGCACGCGGTACACCGGCCATCCCTTTCGAGGTCAGCATCAGAATCAGCAGCATGGTAACCTGCTCACCCATAGACAGGGTGATGTTACATGCCTGAGCGATAAAGATAACTGCAAATGAACAGTAAGCCATTGAACCGACCAGGTTAAAGGAATAACCGATTGGCAGTACGAAGCTGGCGATCTTGTTGGAAACACCGAACTCTTCCAGTTTTTCCAGAGTCCCCGGGAATGCCGCTTCAGAACTTGATGTGGTGAATGCCAGCAGTGCAGGCTCAGTGATACCTTTGGTCAGACGGAAGATACAGCGGCCGACAACCAGTGCAGCCAGACCAATCAGAATCACCCACAGCATCGCCAGTGTGAAATAGAATTCACCCATGAAGATACCGGCGCTGACCAGTACACCCAGGCCGCGTTCTGCGATCATACCGGAGATAGCGGCAAAGACTGTCAGCGGCGCAAACAGCATCACGTAACCGGTTAATTTCAGCATCAGGCTGACGAGGGATTCCAGTACGTTGATGATCGGCATACCTTTCTCACCGATAGCGGAGAGACTGATACCCATAAAGATGGAAAATACAACGATTTGCAGAATTTCGTTACGCGCCATCGCGTCAACGATACTGGTCGGAATCGCATGCGCAATAAAGGTTTTGAAGGAGAAAGGAACCGGTTCCACCATGCCTTCAACCGCACCGGCAGTGTCTGCAACGAAGTTAATACCCGCGCCCGGCTGGAACAGGTTAACAATAACCAGACCTAACAGGATTGAGATAAAGGATGCGCAGATAAATAAGAACAGTGTTTTGGAGAAAACACGACCTAACGTTTTCGCATCACCCATTTTCGCGATACCAACAACCAGTGTTGATATAATCAATGGGGCGATAATCATTTTAATCAGACGTAAGAAGATATCGGTAATAATAGAGATATCTTTTGCATAGACCTTATTAAATTCAGCAGATGCCATTTCATTAAAGCTAAAGCCGACAATCACACCGACAATAAGACCAATGACTATCCAAGTGGTTAAACTCTTCGATTTCATAATAATTCCATTCTGTGTTGGGTCGCATTTATTCTCAACTTACTTAATATCCTCTGAAATTTTATTTCAGTTATTTTTACCCAGCCTTCCGTGGCTTTAAATATTAAATAAATTTATACAACACACTGAGAAAAATGACGATTTCTGTTTCTGAAATCGATGCGGAGTACAGGGAAACCCCGTACGCCACACCGAGTTGTCGTACTAATGAGATATTGAATGACTGATATTGTTAAATATCAAATTCCATTTTTAATAAAGGCGCATGTTGCTGGGCACCATAAACATCGGTATCTCCGACAGCACCAGAAACAATATGTCTCGGCATTACAATTTTTACAGCATTCGCCGGGTCGAACCAGACAATATTATCGATAAAGTCAGGTTTCACACAGTACAGACCGGCAACTACGTCTTTATTAAATTGTTTTGAATTTTTTACCGCGGTATACGTTTCTTTATCCTTGAATAAAATATCCATCACAATTTCATACGGACCGGAGTTTTTAGAACGCACAACTTTGGCTAATTCTAAAATTGACTTTTTCATTTCGCCACTCCTTCAGGTGTTACATTCTCCATACGGAATGTGAATTTAATATCCGGGGTGTATTCCATCAGATGATAGATGGAGAACTCATACACTTTACCGGCACGGATATCCGACGGAGAGAACGGGAAGGCTAAGTTGCCTGCGGTGGCGATACGGCCATCATACCCGTAGTGCAGCATAGTGGAACGTGCCAGGGAACAGATACTGTCCGCCTGCTCCTGGGTAGGCGCAACAACATCCAGTAAAATACCCAGCTCATAACTCCTGGTGACAGTTTCAGGTTCTGCATCACCCATCACACCGTTTTTACCGTACAGATGGAAATTCATTTTCACGGTATCAGGGTCGATGCTGAGGTTTTTCTCAACACTTTTACGCACTTCCGCCAGAATCTTATCCATACCGGCGATCATGATAGGGTCATGCGTACCGGCGATCGTGATGGTGCGGTAACCGACCGGACGTGCCGCTTCCAGTTTAACGGTATACGGTGTTGATACATGGCGTGAACCGGTTACACGAACCTGCCCGTTACCCAGATCTTCAAACTTACACTCTTTCAGATCCAGCACACCGCCCGGTCCCGGTAATACATACGGGTTGGATTTCTCATACAGGGTGTGAGCCGCTGCTGAGGTGTCCGTAAACTTGCGGATCGGGTTGAATGCTTTCAGGGTGAAACCGGTTTCGTCGATAATACCCATTGCACAGTCGGAGCCGGAACCCGGGGTGGCTGCGATTGCCGCACACTCCAGAATCTTACCGCAGTGCAGTGCCAGGCCTTCGTCGAACCCTTTCATAATCGGCAGAGCCGCGAAGCAGCACGGGTCATAGGAACGGCCGGCCAGCACAACCTGAGCACCGGCTGCCAGTGCTTCCTGGAACGGCTCGACACCCATCTGAGCAACGATATAGGTACTTTCGTCGATCACTTCATGCGTCAGTTCAGGCACGAACGCCAGCGGCGTGATTTTGCCTGCATCCAGCGCTTCGTGAACGGTTTTCTTCTCAACATCCGCCGGGATCAGGGCCATCCTGAATGACAGTCCTTCTTCCTTCGCCAGTTCCAGAATGATTTCACGGCACCATTCCAGATGAGGCTGTGCACCTGAACCACCGGCAGTACCGATGACAACCGGAATATTGTTTTTCACACCGGCTTTCAGCATATAACGCAGGTCGCGTTTTACCCCGGCACGGTCAGTAAAGGCTTTACCGGAACCGAGGTAGTGAGGACCCGGGTCAGAAGACCCGGCGTCGACGGCGATAAGATCCGGCGATTCTTCCATCGCCTTCATAAAACTCTCTTCCGGAAATCCGTACCCCAGGATGGCAGTAGGGGACAGGATTTTAAATGTCCTGGACATAATGCTTCCTTATGCTTTCGCTTTCAGTACAGCCAGTGTGCGGTTCATTTCGTTATGAACGATGTTCATACCTTCATCGAAGCCCATACCCGGCTTGATCAGCATACGCATCGGGCGTGTTGCAATCGCGATATGCACACAGGTACGCGCACTGACGTCGGTTTCGTTACAGGTACCGCCCTGGTATGCTTCCATACCGTGTTTCTGGCAGTACAGCACCGCGTCAGCGATGTTGTGAACAGAACCCAGGTCAGGCGTTTTGATCTGAACCATGTCACAGCAGCCGGCATCCGTGAAGTCGATGATGTCCTGACAGGTGTTACACCATTCGTCAGCAACGATTTTGACTTTGGAACCCAGTTTTTTCAGGTGATCCATAATGCCTTTCATCAGGCGGATCTGGTCTGGTTTGTTTCCTGCGTCAACCGGACCTTCGATGTACAGTTCCAGATCACCGGCCTGCTCCTGCAGACTTGCGATATATTCCGCACAACGAATCGGATCTTTGTCGAAAATTAAACCGATAGTGCCGTAAACGTCGATATGCAGTGATGGCTTGTAAGTGTCTTCTGTGCGTAACTCAACGATACGCTTGGCCAGCCATTCAACATAAGCGCGCAGTTTTTCACCCTGGCGGCCCAGTTTTTCATCCACGTTGTTGATAAGGCCGTGCGGCAGAACGTCAACGTGTTTGAGGATCATTTTGTCCACAGCGTTGTAGCGGTCATCACCACTCTGACCAAACAGAGGAATCGGCTCAGCCACAACCGGCAAGTGCCACTCGTCGCACACAACTTCAGCTTTCAGACGGTTGCTTGCCAGTGCTGCAGCGTCCAGCAGAGCCTGGGACAGACCATAACGGATAGCGGTATGCAGTTGTTTGCCTTCCACTTTCAGTTCATCGAAGAACTTAGCGTTGTTGCGGAACTCACTGACATCACGGCCTTCCAGCAGCGGTTTGATGTGTTTTTCCAGGAACGGAATGAAGTTTTCCGCCAGGAATAACGGGTCACGACCACCCGCACCGGAGTACTGAACCGCGGCACAATCACCCATTGCCACTGAACCGTTTTCCAGGATTAACTGGACTGACACACACTCACCCGCCTGACGCACTGCGGTAAAGCCCGGAGTGACCGGCTTACCGGTGTAAACGAAACCGTCGTGACCTGCGCCGTCTTTGATAGCCTGCTGGTCGTCAAAATAGAAGGATGAGTTACCCGCCGTGAACAATGCCTGTTTAATTTTCATTATGGTCTTCCTACTAATTTACTGTGAGATACTGCGTTAATATCATCAATAATCATCTGGAATGAAGCTTCACGACCCTCTTCGCGGGCACGCTCAGCAACGAAATCATGGTGCATGGACAGAACGTCATCCGGCAGCGGAACCGCGCCTGCGTCGAACACACGGATTGCGCCGTTGTTATCGCGGATAGGCATCATCTTGCCGGAGTTACACATCGCAGGAGCGAACGGAATATCCAGAACACCGGCTTCGAATGCGCGGACAGTACCGACGGCAATGTCGCCGTTACCCAGTTCAAGAACTTTCTTCATCACTGCGCGGACTTCGCGTTTAATCAGTTCCACTTCCAGATCCACGTCTTTGCACGGCGGGAATTTCTGATCGCGGACCATGTTCAGCATCTGGTTGGAGGCACGCAGACCCTGGCAGTTCGCTTCCGCAGTCGGGATACCGAATGCTTCATGCGGAGACTTTGTGATCACTTTGGTTGCACCGGACATACCGGCAACCGCCGCACCCCAGGAGATAACGGCTGCCGCACGGGATTCATCTTCCGGGAAACCGCCCATCCACTGGTGGAATACGGTACTCAGCTCATAATCTTCGTAGCCGTAAGCGCGGAAGTATTCATGAGACAGTTCACGCAGGGAGCGGATTGCCGCGATATCCTGCACTAAGTTACCGACCTGGCCGTAACCGACGGTGATGGATTTAACGCCCTGCTCCAGCGCCACCAGACCTTCGATAATTGCCACAGTGTGAGAAATGAATGGCGGGATCAGCGTACCGGTTAACGGACCGAATGGTTCGCGGTTGATACGGATACCGTTTTCTTCATATAAACCGATGACGCGGTCGCAGTACTGCCAGTCACGGATGGATTTTTCCAGGGTGACACGTTTTGCGTAAGGGATGTTATAGGAGATGCCACCGCCTTCGTAACTGGTGAAACCACTCGCCATGGAGATTTCACACAGCAGACGTGCATCCGGCGTCCCGTGACGGATCTGCAGTGGTTTATCCAGGGATTCAGTGATGTGACGGCAGGCTGCAACACCGTGGTTAACCACCGGCAGGCCGTTCAGTTTGGATGTACCGGCCTCAACAGATTTCTGAATACCGACCGCCGCTTCTTCATAACGGTTCAGACGGGTATACGCATCGATAGTGGTCGGCAGCAGGTCACACTCTTTCTGCAGTTTTTTCAGCAGCTCGATGTGCTCTTCGATTAAGGCAACACCTGCACGCGGCTGGCTTAATGTGATGCCGTCACGGTCAGCTTCGAATAATTTTTTGGCAAAGTTTTTATCTTCAGAGATAGTCGCCTGATATTTGACGCCATCTTCAAAGTTTTCCACGTCTTTCCCTGTCACCCAGGTCTTTAATACGTCTTTGCGCTCGGCCATGAAGTCGTCGATTGCAATTTTTTTATTCTTCAGTTCCATTTAATGGCTCCAATAATCTTGCTATCTGGTCAAAATCTGCACGCCGGTCTGAGCTGCTGCTTTCGGATACCGGCAGGCGACGTTGGCTAACAGAGGAAATAACCCTTGTGAATCCCGGTAGTACTCAAATTCGTCCGGCAGCAAAATCTGACGGCCTTTGTTATCGAATTTGCGGTACCGCATATACTGTCTGATGTCAAAATCCGCAGTCCGCGACAACCAGCCGCCGGTACCGATGATTTTGCTGACCCGTGATAAATCACGGCCAATCTGTAAATCCACCGTCCCTGCGCAGGTGGTCACCTGCTGTTTTGTGCCCGCATGGCGTTCAGTTCCCAGTGCGACACAAATACCGGCTAACAGATGGTCATAAACACGTTCTTCGTCCGTCTGAGGCAGATAATCAGGGTGCTCATTGACATAACGGGTGTAGCGGTAAAAGGCATCCAGCTGCTCCGGATGATTTACAAACTGCGCTTCGGCTAATTCGCGGCCTGCCTCACCGGCGATCACCGCCGATACACGCATGCCAAGGTCACCTTCCACAGTCCGTTTCACTTTCGGCTCCGGGATCCCGTGTAAAATGGTATCCGGCAGTAAACTGTTGTTGCAGGACGAATAAATATCCGTCGTTGCGCCACCCATATCCAACAGCACAAACTCTTCCCAGCCGGGAACGTTGTCACGGATTTGCTGTACTAACTCAAAGACAGAGAATGGTGTCGGACGCGGCTCTTCGCCGGTCTGTTCAACAATGACGTCCAGTCCCTTGCCCTTCACAATCTTTTTCAGAAAGATGTCACAGATAGCTTTACGCGCATCAAACGGGTTCGGACTATCCAGACTCGGTAAAATGTTGTTAACGACAGTCAGTTCTTTATGGCCGAGGATCTCAGCAATATCGTCCTGAATATCACGGTTACCCGCATAAATGATGGAGCAGTTCAGATCGGATTCCGCCAGCATTTTCGCGTTTTGTAATCCGTATCCGACGTCACCGCCATCCGTTCCGCCGGTGAACAGGAAAATATCCGGGGGTGTCTGTTCGAGTTTGCGGATATCAGTCCGGTTGAGCTTGTACGCAAAGTGCTGAGACACTTTTGCGCCCGCTGAGTGAGCAGTGACTTTTGCTGACTCAAGGGTGATTGTCGGAACCAGACCCAGTGCCGCTACCGCTAACCCGCCTTTGGCGGAAGAGGAATAGTTAATGTTAACTTTCCCGGCTTCCAGTAAAGGACGCGCATCAGACACATTGAGGATTTTATTCAGTACAGTGAAAAATCCGTCTGCCAGATGGTCAATCGTCGTGGGGGTCAGGGCATAATTCTTTAATTCAATATGATCATCACTTCCCACGTCGAACACGGCACCTTTTGTCCAGGTTGAACCGATATCTATCGAGACGTTGATCATTACGCGGTCATTCCTTCTTTGCGGGCCGGGCTTTTTTCAATGTCTTTTTTCATGACATCGCAGACGTATTCCAGGTCTGTGCTCGGGAAGAACACGCGGTTAAAGCCCATGTCGCTGAATTTTTTCTCGATTTCAGCCGGTTCCTGTTTACCGATAACCAGGTTACCACCGACATACAGCAGAATTTCGCCCAGACCGCGTTCGATACAGCGCTCACGCATACCTAAACAGTCCACTTCGCCGTGACCGTAAATAGAGGAAACAACGATTGCCTGTGCGCCGGTTTCAATAGCGGCATCGATATATTCGTCCTGGCTGACCATGACACCCAGGTTAATCACATTAAAATTGTGCTGGGAAAACACGCGATCTAAAACTTTGTTACCGACGGCATGGCAATCGGCACCAATTACACCAATAACAATGGTAGGCTTCTGCATGATATACCTCTAAATAAACTGAATGTTCGGAATTAAAGTTAAAACAAAACCGGTTAAATCCGTTTGGTATTAATTAAGAAAGTATCTAAGTACAAATCTGGTATTCATCCCTATTTAATTCCTTAACTTTCCACTGATGATAATGTGCAATTCAGGGGATTTAAAAACAATTGATATAAAGTAAGGATATCTTGCAAAAATGGAATGGTTTTCAGTGGGAGATAAAACAAGATGCAGATCACAATTAAATTTTCATATAAATCATATGGATACCATTAAAAACAACAAACAAAAACTTTAATTAACAATTATTTAAACCTAATAGCGAATAAATCAATCCTGATTTTGTGATCGTCGTTATATTATTGAAATCACCGTAAATAGCAATTAAATTTTAATGTTTAAACTATATTTTATAGTATATTTTACGTGAATATGTTTTGATAAATAATGACGAAATAGTGTGACGGATATCTTATTAAAACACAGAACAGAATGTCATAAAGAAATAAAAAAATGAATGATGCAAAAAAGTAAAAATTTTATTATTAATATGATAAAAACACTGTTCTGTTTTTGTTATCCCGTGGCTGAAATAAACCATTCAGCTCACATAATTACCCCGGAACCACTATTTCGGTGCCGGGGTTTTATTTTTTCAGTGCGTTCCGTGTTCTTCGGTAAACTGAGCCAGCAGGTAATTGAGATAGTCAGTCAGCAGTTCATCATCTTCCAGCGGCAGAAGTTGTTCCAGGGCAGTATCGGTAAAAAACGTCTGCCAAAACTGCCGTTTGGCATCGCGGGAAGCATTAGTGGCTTTTACCTGCTCACGCAGTCGTGCGGCGGCACGCAGTTTCACCGGCGCATCCGCCGGAATTGCCTGCATGACACGGTGTTTCAGGAACTGTGTATAGACCGGGTTTCCGCCGCAGGTCAGCGCGACCTGAACCGGCGGGACATCAATGGTGGCCGGGGAGATAAATGAGGCACTTTCCGGCGCGTCAGTGACATTACAGAAGCAGTGGCGGGCATTGGCCTGTTCCAGCACCTGCTGATTCACCTCCGGCGAGTCCGTCGCGGCAAAGGCCAGCCAGCAGCCTTGCGGCCACAGTGCGGCATCAAAATCCGCTTCTGTCAGCGTCAGATGCGGGTTTTGCGCCAGAGCGGTGAAATCGCTGCGGAACCAGCGCGCAATCACCGTAACATGCGCCCCTGCCTGTAACAGTGCGCGGCATTTATGGACGGCGACTTCCCCGCCGCCCACGATCAGGCAGGTCTTTCCCTGTAAATCACAAAAAAGCGGATAACGCAGCATAGTGTCTCCTTTGCGGACAGCGTCAGAATCAGTTGTCTGAATCATATCCTGCCCGTTGCCGGGACGCAGCAAAGCGGAACGTACTTTGTGGGGCAGCGCGTTAAATTGAGGGGGAATGCTCAGCCCCGTCATCCGTGACGCGCATGCTTTTCGTTTCTCTGCCGGTTATCTGCCTTTTATTTTGGCATGATAAAAAACCGTGGATATTCAATATCATTCCACAGGAGTCAGGACGTTAAATAAAAATAAACTCAGGAGGTCATCCGCTAAATTATTCAATTTGCAGCAAGGCGGCAAACGAAAGAAACCGGGGAGCATACATCAGTATGTGACCCGGTTTATTGAGTGCAGCCAACACAGCTGCGGATTGAAGAATGACGCGGATGGAGGAGGATTAGCGGACCCCGCCGGGTGCCATACTCACCTCATGCACCTGAGGGTAAAATCTGTCCAGCTGATGCCGCTGGATCCAGTCATAAATAAAATCTTTGTCGTGCAGTGTATCATCATAGATAAGCCCGGCGACGCTGCCGCTGTGGGCAACATTCAGGCCGTAAATCTTTCCTTTATCTGCAAGGGCATGCAGCTCACTGAAGCCGGGTTTGGGCAGCAGATCCTGGCTGGCGATCGCACTCAGAGTAGCTGCTTCGCCCAGGCGCTGCGGATCCTGCTGTTCACAGGCGGCGGTAAGCAGTTTCCAGGCCTGAGCCAGCAGAGGTTCCCGCGCCAGCAGTGTCGCCCGGCGGTCGCGCTTGTGGAAATCTTCCGTCAGTACCACATCCGGACTTTCCAGCAGCAGCAGTTTCAGATCCGGTGCCCAGCCGAGTGATATTTGTGTCTGTGCCGCCTGGTGATCAAACAGAGTCAGAGAGGAAAAAAGGGTACTGTCTGTCGGTTCAACCGCCACACACAGTTCTGCGAGGGTTTCCGGTGATAATTCATGGCCGTAAAAACGCGCGGTGGCCTGAGCGGTGGCGGCAATATCTGCCGTGCTGCTGGCCAGTCCTTTACCGACGGGGATGGTGGATTCATATTCAATCCGCAGCATGCCGGTGGCTTCCGGGACAATATCCAGGTGTTTCAGTACCTGCTCGAGCATCTGGCGCATGCGGGGCCGTTCCAGCCCCAGCGGAACACCCTCTTCCACCGAAACATAGCTGTACCAGTTGATGGGGCAGGAAACCAGTTTTTCGCCCCCGAGGATCCATCCCTGCAACAATTCTCCGCAGGATGCCGGACAATGTGCCTCAGCCATGTTGAAATACCTGTTTTAATGCGCCGATAAGATGACGGTTTTCCGCCTGGCTGCGGACTGCGATCCGGTAATAAGAGCCATCCAGCCCCGGGTAGTTCTGACAGCGGCGGATCAGCAGCTTATATTTCAGCAGCGCGGACTGAAGTTCCACACCGTTCAGGCAGCGGATAAAGATGTAGTTTGCCGACGGCTGCCGGATTTTCAGCAACGGAAACTGACGCAGTTCATTGCACAGGTATTCCCGCTGGGCGGCAATAAAATCCTGTGTTTTGCGGATATAGTTTTCATCATCCAGCAACACCTCACCCACCAGCGCCGCCAGGCCGTTGATCGTCCACGGTTCACGCCAGGCTTTCAGGTTGCTGATGATATGACTGTCACCGCACAGCAGATAGCCGAGGCGCAGACCGGGAATGGCAAAGAATTTTGTCAGCGACCGCAGCAGATAAAGGTAGCGGGTTTCCGGCAGACGCGCTGTCAGCGGTGATCCCTCCGGCAAAAAATCAATAAATGCTTCGTCGACAATCAGATGAATATGGCGGGATTCACACAGGGACACCAGTTTGTGCAGCAGCGCGGTATCCGGCATCAGGCCGGTCGGATTATTCGGCGTGGCGATAAACACACAGTCCGGACGGCGGGCTTCAATATCCGCCAGCAGGGATTCATCCGGCTGGAAATCATTCTCTTCCGTCAGCGGGTGTTCGATGATATCGCAGCCCTGCTGTTCCAGTGCTCTGCGGTATTCGGCAAATCCGGGGGTTAACAGTAATGCGCTGTGAGGATTGAGATGGCGCACCAGCGCGTAAATCAGTTCCGTCTCCCCGTTACCGGCAATAACCTGCCCCAGCTCACAACCGGCACCTTTAGCCAGTGCGGCATGCAGATAGCGGTATTCAATATCCGGGTAGCGTTCAATAACAGACAGGTTATCGCGGATGATGGCTTTAACCCGCTCGGGCGGCCCCAGCGGGTTAATATTGGCACTGAAATCGAAGATAGATGCAGGTGAGATGCCGAGGAGCTCAGCCACCTCTACCACATTACCACCGTGTTCGCTCATAGCCTCCTCCAAATGTAAGGGCTGCACACAGTATCACCTGCATACAGCCGGATGCTTATTATTTTAAGGATAATACTATGACGCAGCTTCTGATGGCGCTTCCTGCGTAATATCAATTTGTGTGGCAGCAAATGCCAGAATCTGGTGCAGATTCACCACATTACCGACGACAATCAATGCCGGCGGATGTAATTTATGACGCGCAGCCTCTTCCGGTAAGGTGGCAAGGGTGGCGGTAACCACCTGCTGGCGCTGCTGGCTGGCATACATAACCACGGCAGCCGGGGTATCCGGTGATTTTCCGCCGTCGATCAGTAACTGACTGATTTCAGCCAGACGGGTCATCCCCATCAGTATCACCAGCGTGCCGTTAAGGGCAGCCAGCGCATTCCAGTTCTGCGGCTCATTCCCCTGGCACATATGGCCGGTGACCACATGGAAGCTTGATGCGTGATCACGGTGAGTCACCGGGATCCCCGCATACGCCAGCCCGCCGATAGAGGAACTGATCCCCGGGATAACCTCAAAATCGAGGCCGTTCTGTGCCAGGGATTCCGCTTCTTCGCCGCCGCGCCCGAACACATACGGATCCCCGCCTTTCAGGCGCACCACATTTTTACCTTCTGCGGCATATTTCACCAGGATGACATTGATTTCTTCCTGCGGCACCGGATGGTGATTCGGTGTTTTACCGACATTGATGATTTTGCAGTCCGCCGGGGCACAGGCGATCAGCTCAGGATTGACAAGACGGTCATGCACCAGCACTTCGGCATGACGTATACAGTGAAGTCCCTTTACGGTAATTAATGATGCATCTCCGGGCCCGGCTCCGACCAGCCATACTTTACCTTTGCTCATTTTATTGCCTTATCAATCAGATTAATCAACATGAAAAAATCACATCATTTTATTCGTTATGCACAACACCTGGTGGCGATAAAAAATACTATTTATTAATGATGTTTTGTAGTTGGACAGCAGTATTAATTACCCGTGAACTTTATTCTTTGATCTATTCACGATAAATGCGTAATAAAGACAATTCTGTTTAATATTTTGTATTATTAAATAATCACAGGAAAAAATATATGACTAATATCTCAATAATACGTTCACACAACGGAAGAGTTCATGAAAAAAAATCAAGTAGATCATACACTTTCAAACAACTGAAATAAATGGATTTTTACATTCACCTCATAAAAACAGGTCATTATAATCAACAAAACAGCTGTTATTTATGAAATTATCATTAACAAATAATAAAAACAAGATCATTTAATTAACATATTTGCATATGTTTATAAAAATAAAATAGTTGCATTTTATTCATCTTGATCACAAATCAAGTATTTGTGTGAAGAGAATCACAAATTGTAATAAGCAGATATATAAAAACAGCATTTTATGTTTTATTAAACCTGAATATAAATAGCCGTAAAAAAATCACTATATCAAAAATCGGCAATGTTAATTAAATGATCATTACATTTTTACATCGCTGTTCAGCAATATTCCGTATTGCTTATGATCATGAAAATAAAAAGACAGTTCACCGGGTTAATTTATTTAACCTTTTTTGCTTTCCTGGTATCAGGACGTTTTTTTGGCAACAACACCGTGTCAAAGGTAGCGTATGGATAAGGCACAAAAACAGGTCTTCGTGGTCGCGGGCACCAGCAGCGGCTGCGGAAAAACCACCATCACCCTCGGGATCATGCGGGCACTCAGTGCCCGCGGATTGCGTGTCCAGCCCTGCAAAGTCGGCCCTGATTACCTCGACAGCAGCTGGCATACCGCCGTCACCGGCGTACCTTCCCGTAACCTGGATGCCTTTATGCTGCCGGAGTCTGTTCTGACCCCGCAATTCCGCCATTATATGCAGGACAAGGACGCCGGTGTGATTGAGGGCGTGATGGGACTGTATGACGGCTTCGGCACCGACCTGCACTATTGCAGCACCGCAGCGATGGCAAAACAGCTGGACTGCCCGGTCATTATGCTGGTCGACGGTAAAGCGGTGTCCACTTCTGTTGCTGCCACGGTGATGGGATTTCAGCATTTTGATCCGTCACTGAATATCGCCGGGGTACTGATTAACCGTGTTAACAGTGACAGCCATTTTCAGCTCCTGAAACACGCCATTGAACACTACTGCCATGTGCCGGTAATCGGTTACGTGCCGGTAATGAACGATATTGAACTTCCTTCCCGTCATCTGGGACTGATCCCGCCGCAGGAGCAGGCACAACAAACAGAACGCTGGCAGCATCTGGCTGATCAGATAGAAAAAACCGTTGATGTGGATAAGCTGCTTTCTCTGACACACTGGCAGGCGCCGGCAGACAGCACTCCAATACAGCTCGCCACACCGGGTGCCGGACGCGGGCTGACTGTCGCCGTAGCGGATGATGCCGCTTTTAACTTCTATTATCCCGATAATCTCGATTTACTGCGCCGGAGCGGCGCGGAGATTGCCACATTCAGCCCGCTCAATGACAGCACCCTGCCGGATCCGTGCCATATGATTTACATCGGCGGCGGTTATCCGGAAGTCTATGCTGAAAAACTTTCATTTAACACCGCGATGCGGGACGCACTGCTGGCGGCGCATCAGCGCGGTGTTCCTGTTTATGCGGAGTGCGGCGGGCTGATGTATCTCGGTGAAACCCTGACAGACAGCAGCGGCAACACCTTCCCGATGACCGGCATCATTGCCGGGCACAGCACTATGGGTAACCGCCTGAAACGCTTTGGCTACTGTGAGGGCACCGCACTGACAGACACCACACTGGTTTGTGCCGGTGAACGCCTGCGCGGCCATGAGTTTCATTATTCTGATTTTGCCACTGATCTGCCGCCTGCTTTTGAGTTTATCAAAGAGCGCGACGGCGAAATCCTCAAACGCTGGCACGGCGGTTATCAGATCGGTAACACCTTTGCCGGTTATCTGCATGTGCATTTTGCCCAGCGTCCGGGATTACTGGATCACTGGTTTGCCCTTGCACGGAGTGTGTTATGACACTGCTCAGCTGGCTGGCAGCTTTCCTGCTTGACTGGCGCCTCGGTGACCCGGAGCACTGGCCGCACCCGATCCGCTGGATTGGCAACGCCATCCGCAAAACCGAAGGCGTGATCCGCCGCCGCTGTCAGAGCGGTGCGGCATTGCGCTGGGGCGGAGCCGTGTTGTGGATAGTGATCGTCGGCGGCACCTGGGCGGTAAGTTACGGTGTGCTGGCGCTGGCGTTTTATCTGGAAACCAGTCTCGGCTGGCTCGTCACCATCTGGATGACCTACACCGTTCTTGCCACCCGCTGTTTGCAGGATGCGGCAATGCGGGTATATGACGCGCTGAAAGCGAATGATCCGGCTGAGAGCCGTGAAAAATTATCGTGGATCGTCGGGCGTGATACCCGGGAGCTGACGCCACCGCAAATCACCCGCGCGGTAACCGAAACCGTGGCGGAAAATACCACCGACGGGGTCATCGCCCCGCTGTTCTTTTTATTACTGGGCGGTGCGCCGCTGGCAATGGCCTATAAAGCGGTGAATACCCTGGACTCGATGGTCGGCTATAAAAATGAAAAGTACGGCGATATCGGCATGTTTTCCGCCCGTGCGGATGATGTTGCCAACTATATTCCGGCGCGTCTGAGCTGGCTGCTGTTCACCTTCGCCGCCTTTGTTCTGAAATACCGTTACCGGGACGCTTTCCGCACCGGGTTACGTGATCACGCCAATCACCGCAGCCCGAACAGCGGCTGGTCCGAAGCGACGGTCGCCGGGGCACTCGGTGTGCAGCTGGGCGGACCGAATACCTATTTCGGGCAGCTGGTTGATAAACCGTGGATCGGTGACAACACCCGCGACATCAATACAGACGATATTCTCAGCACCATCCGGCTGATGTGGGTTGCCTCTTCAGCCGCACTGGCGTTATTTGCCGTCATTCATCTTCTGGCACAGTGGATTTTGTAAGGGAAAATTATGAGTTACATACAACAGCCGCAGGAAATCGAAAAAAACAGTTTTCTGATCATTGATGACATTATCCGCGAAACGCGGCCGGAATACCGTTTCGCCAGTGATGATCACGCGGCGATTATCAAACGCGCTATTCATACCACTGCCGATTTTGACTGGCTGGATATCCTGCATTTTTCTGACGGTGTGATTGAAATCCTCCGTGACGGCATTCTGCGCGGCTGCACCATTTATACCGATACCACGATGGCACTGTCCGGGATTAACAAAACCCGCCTGGCGAAATACGGCTCAGAGTGCCGCTGCTATGTCAGTGACCCGCGAGTGGTCGCTGCCGCCAAAGAACAGCAGATGACCCGCTCTATGGCCGCTGTGGATATCGCCATGCAGGAGCCGGGTGAGAAAATTTTTGTTTTCGGGAATGCGCCGACAGCCCTGTTCCGTGTGCTGGAACATACTGAAAAACCGGTTGCTGTTGTCGGTGTGCCGGTCGGTTTTGTCGGCGCGGCAGAATCCAAAGATGCCCTGGCGGAGAGTTCTCTGCCGTGTATCGCCGCACTCGGCCGCAAAGGCGGCAGTAACGTGGCCGCCGCGATTATTAACGCCATCCTCTACCGGATGCCGGAGGCGTAATCATGACGCAGGAAAACACCACAGCACCTGACGATAACGGCACCGGCGTCGTCTGGCACAAAGGCAAAGCACTGAGAAAGGGGTATACCACCGGCTCCTGTGCCACTGCCGCCGCCAAAGTGGCTGCGCTGATGGTGTTGCGTCAGGAAGTGATTCAGCAGGTTTCGATTGTCACGCCGTCCGGCGTGACACTGAACCTGAATGTGGAAGAGCCGCTGATTTGCGGACAATCCGCCACCGCTGCCATCCGCAAAGATGGCGGGGATGATATTGATGCCACCCACGGCATGCTGATTTTCGCCCGTGTCGCGGTCAATGACAGCGGCATTATCACCCTTGACGGCGGCGAAGGTGTCGGCCGGGTGACGAAGGTTGGTGTTGGCCTGCCGATCGGTGACGCGGCGATCAACAAAACGCCGCGTCAGACCATTGAAGCGGCGGTCCGCGAAGTCATCGGCCCGAACCGGGGGGCGGATATCACCATCTTTGCCCCGGAAGGGGAAGAGCGGGCGAAGAAAACCTATAACGGTCGTCTCGGTATTCTCGGCGGGATTTCCGTAATCGGTACCAGCGGTATTGTCACGCCGATGTCGGAAGAGAGCTGGAAACGCTCCCTGTCCATCGAACTGGAAATGAAACGCGCCCTGGGCATGACCCGCGTTTTCCTGGTGCCGGGCAACCACGGCGAACGGTTTGTCAGCGAACAGCTCGGGCTGGACGGCTCCTATGTCGTCACCATGAGTAACTTTGTCGGCTATATGTTACAGGAGGCCACGCGGCTGAAGTTTGAGCAGGTGGTGATCCTCGGGCACTTCGGCAAGCTGGTAAAAATCGCGGCAGGCATTTTCCATACCCACAGCCATATTGCGGATGCACGGATGGAAACCCTGATCGCCAATCTGGCCCTGATCGGCGCCCCGCTCTCCTTATTACAGGAAGTGGACGGCTGCACCACCACCGAAGCGGCGATTGAACTGATCAATGCGCAGGGCTGGCAGGCGGTCTATCCGCGGATCGCGGAAAAAATCTGTGACCGGATTAATCAGATGCTGCGTTTCTCCGATGAGCCGCCGCACTGTGATGCCATTCTGTTCTCGTTTGATAATCAGGTGCTGGGGACCAACCGGCCGCTCAGCGCCATAACGGAGGGATTCCGATGATTTATGTGACCGGTGTGGGCCCCGGCTCAGAAGCGTATCTGACCCGGCGGGCAGCGGATGTGATTTCCGGCGCAGACATTTTAATCGGCGGTCAGCGCCATCTGGATGAATTTGCCGGGCTGACCACCGAAACCCGTGTTATTGATGCGGATATCAGCGGCCTGATGAACTGGATAGCAGAGCGTCTTGATCGCCGCATTGTCATTCTGGCTTCCGGTGACCCGATGTTTTTCGGTATCGGCAAACGCATCAGTGAAACCTTCGCCCCGGATCAGGTTCAGATAGTGCCGGGCATCAGCTCCGTACAATATCTGTGTTCCCGGGCAGGGATGGATATGAATGATATTTATCTCACCAGCAGCCACAACCGCAGCCCGGATTTTGACTGGCTGCTCGCCCATGAGCGTATCGGCATGGTGACGGACAGTAAGATCGGCCCGAAAGAAATCGCCGCCGAAATCCGTCAGCGCGGCCAGACCCGGCGGATGATCATCGGAGAAAACCTCTCCGGCCGCAATGAACGGATCACCATCCTCAATGCGGACGATGTCAGCGGGGATTACGACATGAATGTGGTGTTAATTGATAAACAAGGCAGTGTGGCCTGATGAAAGACGAACTGTTTCTGCGCGGACAACAGATCCCGATGACCAAAGAACCGGTGCGGGCACTTGCCCTGTCGCGGCTGGATTTACAGGGCGCACAGCGCCTGATTGATGTGGGTGCGGGCACCGGCAGTGTTTCAATTGAGGCGGCACTCAGCCACCCGGCGCTTGAGATTATCGCCATTGAGAAAAAACCGGAAGCGATTGCGCTTATCAAAGAGAACTGCCTCCATTTCCGCTGCCCGCAGATCCGCGTGATTGACGCATATGCGCCGGTGGAACTGGCCGGAAAAGCAGATGCCGTGTTTGTCGGCGGCACCGGCGGCAATCTCACGGAGATTATCGACTGGTCTCTCGATCATCTGCACAGCGACGGCACCCTGGTGATGACCTTTATCCTGCTGGATAACCTGACACAAGCCATTGCGCACCTGAAACAGTGTGCGGTGAGCGAACTGGACTGCTGTGAATTACAGGCCGGAAATATGACCGCGCTGGGACACAGTTATTATTTTAAACCGAATAATCCTACCTATCTTATTTCCTGCCGTAAGGAGGCGCGTTGTGGCTGAACAGTTTGACCGTCAGAAAGTCTGGTTTGTCGGAGCCGGTCCCGGGGATATCAGTCTTATCACCCTGAAAGGCTACCGTATTTTACAACAGGCTGACATCGTCATTTATGCCGGTTCGCTTATCAATACTGATCTGCTGGACTACTGCAAAGACGGTGTCGAAAGCTACGACAGCGCCGCCATGACCCTCGACGACATCATCACTGTGATGGTTGACGGCGTGAAAAGCCACAAACTGGTGGTTCGCCTGCAGACCGGCGACCTCTCCCTGTACGGCTCTATCCGTGAACAGGGCGAAGTACTGGCGGAACACAATATCGGCTTCAGCGCGATCCCGGGCGTCAGTTCCTTCCTCGGTGCCGCAGCCGAACTGGGCGTGGAATACACCGTACCGGAAGTATCCCAGAGCCTGATCATCACCCGTATCGAAGGCCGTACGCCGATGCCGCCGAAAGAGAGTCTGCGCAGCTTTGCCGCTCACCAGACCTCAATGGCGATTTTCCTGTCAGTTCAGGATATCAAAGGCGTGGTGGAACAACTGACCGAAGGCGGATATCCGGAAACCACCCCGGTCGCCGTGGTGTATAAGGCGACCTGGCCGGATTGTCAGGTGCTGCGCAGCACACTGGCGGAGATCACCGTCGCCGTGCGCGAAGCAAAAATCCGCAAAACCGCGCTGATTCTGGTCGGGCCGTTCCTCGGCGGCGAGTATCACTATTCAAAACTGTATGACGCAGGCTTCAGCCATGAGTACCGCAAAGCCTCGCGGTAAGCGCATTGCGCTGTTTTGCCTGACACCGGGCGGCAAAGCGCTGGCGGAAAAAATCCGCCCGTTGCTGCCGGTGACCTGTTACACCAGTGAAAAACTGGTGTCCGACGGCTTTGAACCGTTCCGTGACGGCTTTGCCGCCACCTTACAGCAGGCATTTGCAGAGAATGACGCTCTGATTGTCATCGGCGCAACCGGCATTACCGTGCGGGTACTGGCACCGGTGATTCAGGACAAAATGAGTGACCCGGCCGTGATCGTGATGGATGAGAAAGGACAGCATGTGATCAGTCTGCTCTCCGGCCATCTCGGCGGGGCTAATGAACTGGCCACCTGGCTGGCGGGCCGGATCGGCGGTCAGGCGGTGATCACCACCGCCACCGATGTCAATCAGGTCACCAGTTTTGATCTGCTGGCGCAGGAGATGAATGCCACGTTCACCAATTTCCGCGCTACTGTCAAAACCCTGAACCAGATGATGGTCAGCGGGGATCGTATCGGCATCTGGTGGCATCCGGATATGGCGGCGGAGCAGGATAAATACGCCTTACCGGGACTTATCCCGGTGGCGGATCTGCGTACTCTGCCGGAACTGGATGCGCTGGTGTGTGTCAGTTACCGCCGCGAGGAAATTATGCTGCCGGTGCCGGTGTATAAACTGATCCCGCGCCGGATTATTGCCGGTATGGGCTGCCGCAGAGATACCGGGGCAGACGAGGTTCAGCAGTTGTTTGCTGAACAACTGGCTGAGAACAATCTGCTGCCGGAAGCCGTCCGTGCTATCGGCAGTATTACCCTGAAAGCGCAGGAGCCCGCCCTGCTGGCGCTCGCTGCCCGTTATCAGGTGCCGTTTACCGTATTCAGTGCTGAGGAGCTGGCCCCTGTGGCGGCACAGTTCCCGGAATCGGAATTTGTTAAAAAAACCACGGGTGTCGGGAGTGTCTCCCGGCCGGTCGCCTGGCTGATGAGCAAAGGCTGTCTGATAGGGCAAACCTGTAAGACCCGGGGGATCACCATTACGTTAGGAGCAGAAACAGTATGTTAACCGTTATAGGCATTGGCCCCGGCAGTGAAGCCATGATGACCGAAGAAGCCGTCACCGCACTGAAAGAAGCGGAAGTGGTCGTCGGGTATAAAACCTATACCCATCTGGTGAAACCTCTGGTGGGCGACAAAGAAGTCATCAAAACCGGTATGCGCAAAGAGATCGAACGCTGCCATCTGGCCATTGAGCTTGCACAGGAAGGTAAAAACGTGGCGATGGTGTGCAGCGGTGATGCCGGGATTTACGGTATGGCCGGGCTTATCCTCGAAATCGTCACCAAAGAGAAGCGCGATATTCAGGTGCGTGTGGTGCCGGGCATTACCGCCAGTATCGCCGCCGCCTCCCTGCTGGGTGCCCCGCTGATGCACGACTTCTGCCACATCAGCCTGAGCGACCTGCTCACGCCGTGGGAAGTGATTGAGAAACGCATCAAAGCCGCCGCCGAAGCCGATTTTGTTATCTGTTTCTATAACCCGCGCAGCCTGGGCCGCGAAGGTCATCTGGCCCGTGCCTTTGAACTGATGGCACCGTTCAAAGCCGCCACCACCCCGGTCGGCGTGGTGAAAGCCGCTGCCCGTAAAAAAGAAGAGAAATGGATCACCACCTTCGGTGAGATGGAATATGAGCGTGTCGATATGACCAGCCTGGTGATTGTCGGTAATAAATCCACCTATATCAGTGATGACCTGATGATCACACCGCGGGGATATAAACTGTGAATGACGGCAGACTGCTGATTTTCGGCGGGACCAGTGATGCCCGTCTGCTTTGTGAGCGCCTGGATGCACAGGGAGTCCGCTACCGGCTCTCGGTCGCCACCGCTGCAGGCCGTCAGCAGGCAGCCGGATTACAGGGTGAGATCCGGGAAGGCCGCATGGATGCACAGGCGATGGCGGAATACTGCCGCCGCCACGGGATCCGCCTGCTGGCGGATCTCTCGCATCCTTACGCCGCCGTGCTCAGCGACACTATTTTGCAGGTGCAGCGTGAGCTGGGTATTCCGCTGGTGCGTTATAACCGTCCGAGTGATATTGATGCGGTTGATAACCCGCTGATTTACAAAACGGACTCCATCGACAGCGCCTGTGAGATTGCCATGACACTCGGTCAGCGTATCCTGCTGACCACCGGCAGCAAACAGCTGGCGGATTATCTTGCCCGTCTGCCGGGAAAAACCGTGCTGGCGCGGGTACTGCCGACACAGGAGGTGCTGGCGCAGTGCGAATCTTACGGGATGACCATTGACCAGATTTTTGCCCTCAAAGGGCCCTTTCCGGCGGAGTTTAATGAAGCGTTTTACCGCTACTGCGGTGCGGATGTGGTGATCACCAAAGAGTCCGGCACCCGGGGCGGATTCAGTGAGAAAGTCGCCCCCTGTCTGGCGCTGGGAATTCCCTGCATTGTCGTGGTACGCCCGCAGACCCGGGTGTCCGGTGATGTGACTGAATTGCAGGATCTTTGCGGGATAGAGCAGTATCTGGCATCCCGTTTTTCTGTCTGTTGATTTACTGAGGTTATGAGATGAAAAAAGCGTTATTAGTGATTAGTTTCGGCACCAGTTACGCGGAAACCCGTGAAAAAAATATCGAAAGCTGTGAAAAGCAGCTTGCGGCAGCGTTCCCCGGCCGTGATTTTTTCCGCGCCTTCACCTCCGGCATGATTATCCGCAGGTTAAAAGAGCGCGATAACCTGCATATCAGTAACCCGGAAGAGGCATTACGCCATCTGCACGAGCAGGGTTATGAGGATGTGGCTATCCAGTCACTGCATGTGATTAACGGGGACGAGTACGAAAAGATCGTCAGCCAGGTCGAAAAATACCGTCCGTTCTTCCGCTATCTGCGCGTGGGCAAGCCGCTGCTGAGCAGTTTTGAGGATTACTCACAGCTGATTGATGCCCTGCACTTCCAGATGCCGGAACTGAAAGCCGGCGAGCGTGTGGTCTTTATGGGTCACGGCGCCACTCACCACGCCTTCTCTGCCTATGCCTGTCTGGATCACATGATGACCAACAGCGACTTCCCGGGACGTGTCGGTGCGGTGGAAAGTTATCCGGAAATCGACCTGATTATTAAAGGCCTGAAAGCCGAAAACATCCGCAAAGTACACCTGATGCCGCTGATGCTGGTCGCCGGTGATCATGCCATCAATGATATGGCCTCCGATGAGGAAGATTCCTGGAAAACACAGCTGGAACGGGCCGGTATTGAAACCACCACGTGGTTACAGGGCATGGGTGAAAACAATATGATCCGTCAGATGTTTGTCGAACACCTGGCGCAGACAATGGATAACGGGGAGTAAGATCCGCACATGAGTCAGCAAACAGAAAAACCACAGGGCAGACTTTACGCTATCGGCACCGGTCCCGGCGCAAGCGATCTTATCACGGTGCGCGGTGCACGGATTATCAGTGAGCTGGATATCCTGTATGCCCCGGCCGGTAAAAAAGATGCCCCGAGCCTGGCGCATACCATTGTCACCCCGTATATCACCGGTAACACTACGGTGAAAACCTATCACTTCCTGATGAAAGCCTCGCAGGAAGCGAAAGAAGCAGTCTGGGATGACGTCGCACAAGCGATTCAGGAGGATGTGGCTGACGGTAAAAAAGTCGGCTTTATCACCCTGGGGGATTCCATGCTGTTCAGTACCTGGGTTTCCCTGCTGGAGCGTATCGGCAATCAGCCATGGCTGGAAGTGATTCCGGGCGTGACCTCGTTTGCGGCTATCGCGTCACGGGCCGTTGTCCCGCTGGCAATGGAAAACCAGAGCCTTGCTGTCATGTCGTGTACCGCATCTCCTGAAGAGCTGGAACATGCGATTACACATCATGAATGCATTGTGTTAATGAAAGTCTATGGTCGTTTACAACAGGTACGCGATCTGCTCCGCCGCCATGATTTGTTTGATCATGCCATCCTGATGGCCGATGCCACACTGGAAACTGAACAGTGCTGGCGGCGCCTGGATGAGATCGACGACGAACAGACACTGCCTTATTTCTCAACGGTATTAATTAATAAAACCCGGAAATAATTCGGTGAGGTTGTTATGCAACAGAAACTCACGCAGTTCTCGTTAACCGGTGCCGCCGTCACTATTCTGCTGATGATTGCACCCCAGGAAGCCTTTGCCATGCATATCATGGAGGGCTTTTTACCGCCGATGTGGGCGATTGCCTGGTGGCTGATTTTCCTGCCGTTCCTCGGCGCGGGGATTGTCCGCCTTAAAGCGATTGTTCAGGAAGATGCCAACCAGAAAGTTCTGCTGGCACTGTGCGGCGCCTTTATCTTTGTACTTTCCGCGCTGAAGATCCCGTCAGTGACCGGCAGCTGCTCTCATCCTACCGGGGTGGCGCTGGCGGTGATCCTGTTCGGGCCATCCGTGGTGGCTGTGCTCGGCTCCATCGTGCTGCTGTTCCAGGCGTTACTGCTGGCACACGGCGGCCTGACCACCCTCGGTGCCAACGGCATGTCGATGGCGGTTATCGGACCGATCGCCGGTTATCTGGTCTGGCGTTTTACCACCAAACTGGGCTGGCGTAAGGATATCTGCGTCTTCCTTGTCGCGGTGATAGCGGATTTAACCACCTATTTTGTCACTTCAGTACAGCTCGGGGTTGCTTTCCCGGATCCGCAGATGGGGATGGGTGCAGCGATCCTGAAATTCATGGGTATCTTCTGTCTGACCCAGGTACCGATTGCGATTGCGGAAGGTCTGCTGACGGTACTGGTTTATGATCAGCTGGTGAAACGTAACCTGGTGGGTAACGAGGTGCATTCATGAAAAAGACACTGATTTTACTGTTTCTGACTGTCGCAATTTTTATCATCCCGTTCTTTATCGATCATGGCGGTGAATACGGCGGTTCAGACGATCAGGCAGAACAGCAGATCCTGGCTATCGCGCCGGATTATGAACCCTGGTTTGAGTCTCTGTACGAACCGGCCAGCGGTGAAATCGAGAGTCTGCTGTTTACATTACAGGGCTGTCTGGGCACTGCAGTGATTTTCTACGTGCTCGGTTACTACCGCAGCGGCCGGAAAAATGCAAAGCCTTGATGCACTGAGTTATCAAAGCCGCTGGCGTCAGCGTGACCCGGGGGTGAAATTCGCCTTCTGGGTCGTGATGATGGTTCTGGCGATGAGCCTGCCACCAGCCGGCCAGGCGGCTTTGTTGCTGTGTATTGCGGCGTTTACCTGCTGGTTACTGCGGGTATCGCCGCTCCGCTATCTTAAATGGCTGCTGATCCCGTTCAGTTTTCTGGCGGTGGGACTGGTGGCCATTATTATCTCTTTTGCCCGCACACCGGATACGCTGTTGTGGGGTGTTCAGATTGGTCACTACTGGGTGGGCCTCGATCCCGCCGGTCTCACCACCGCCAATCAGACCTTCTGGCGCAGCATGGCGGCTCTCGCTGCCACCTTCTGGTTTATGCTCAATATGCCGTTTGAGCAGTTGATTAAACTGATGAAACGCGGTCGTCTGCCGCTGGTGCTGATTGAGCAGATCCTGCTGACCTGGCGCTTTATCTTTATCTTTCTGGAAGAAGCCGCCACCATTTACCACGCACAATCCCTGCGCTTCGGCTACCGCAACCTGCGCACCGGCTACCGCTCACTGGCGATGCTGGTCACCATGCTGTTTTCCCGCGTGATGATGCGCTATCAGCAAATGTCTGTCGCACTGAATGTGAAGCTCTATCAGGGAGATTTCCACCTATGAATCATCACCCGCAATTATCAGTCAGCGGTCTCACATTCCGCTATCAGGACGATAATATCCTGAAAAACCTGACAATGGATTTCAGCGCACACCAGGTCACCGGGATTATCGGTGCCAATGGCTGCGGAAAATCCACCCTGTTTATGAACCTGTCCGGTATTCTGAAACCGCAGGACGGTCAGGTGAACTGGCGGGGTAATCCGCTGAAATACGACAAAAAATCCCTGCTGGAATTGCGTCAGCATGTGGTGACCGTTTTTCAGGATCCGGATATGCAGATTTTCTATACGGATGTGGACAGTGATATCGCTTTCGCCCTGCGCAATCTCGGGGCGGAAGAGGATGAAATCAAACGCCGTACCGATGAGGCACTGCATCTGGTGGATGCGCTCGCCTTCCGCGACAAACCGGTGCAGCACCTGAGTTTCGGTCAGAAAAAACGTGTGGCAATTGCCGGGGCGCTGGTGATGCAGTCAGACTATCTGCTGCTCGATGAACCGACGGCGGGGCTGGATCCGGCCGGACGTCAGCAGATGATCGATCTGCTGGCCCGTATTGCCGCGGCCGGTAAACACATTGTGATTTCCAGCCATGACATTGATCTGATTTATCAGGTCTGTGATGGTATTTATGTGATGTCGCACGGCGAAGTGTGCGGCCACGGCACGCCGGAATCCGTTTTCCTGCAAAAAGAGATGATCACTGCCGCCGGGCTGGAACAGCCGTGGCTGGTCAAACTCCACTGCGAAACCGGACTGCCGCTGTGCAAAACTGAACAGGCGCTGTTTGCACAATTGCAGCAGCAGACAACCCCCGCCGCCGGAACACACGAGGTAATGGCATGACATTTTCACTGATGATCCAGGGTACGGCTTCCGATGTCGGAAAAAGTGTATTAGTCGCCGGATTCTGCCGGATTTTTTCTCAGGACGGGTATCATTGTGCGCCGTTCAAATCACAGAATATGGCACTGAACTCGGGGATCACCCGTGACGGCAAAGAGATGGGCCGTGCTCAGATCTTTCAGGCGGAAGCTGCCGGTACCGAACCGGATGTGCGCATGAACCCGGTTCTGCTCAAACCGACCTCTGACCGTAAATCCCAGGTTATTTTGATGGGAAAAGTCGCGCAGAATATGGATGCTGCGGAGTATCACCTCTACAAACCGCAGCTGAAAGCCATGATCCGCGATGTTTACAATGACCTGGCTTCTGAGCACGATATCATTGTGCTGGAAGGCGCGGGCAGCCCGGCGGAGATCAATCTGCGCGACGGCGACATTGTGAATATGGGCATGGCGGAGATGATAGACGCGCCGGTGATCCTGGTAGCGGATATCGATCGCGGTGGTGTGTTCGCCTCCATTTACGGCACACTCGCCCTGCTGACAGACGACGAACGCGCCCGTGTGATCGGCGTGATCATCAATAAATTCCGCGGTGATGTCGCCCTGCTGATGCCGGGCATAAAACAAATCGAAGATCTGACCGGCGTACCGGTGCTCGGCGTGCTGCCGTGGCTGGATGTGGATCTGGAAGATGAGGACGGTGTCGCGTTACAGGTCGGCAAATATGACGGCAAAACCGAAGAAGTGCTGGATATTGTGGTGGTTCAGCTGCCGCACATTGCCAACTTTACCGATTTCAATGCCCTTGCCGCCCAGCCGGATGTCCGTCTGCGTTATGAATCCGATCCGCTGCTGGTTGGTGAGCCGGATCTGCTGATTATCCCCGGCAGCAAAAATACCCTCGGTGACCTGCTGTGGCTGCGCCAGAAAGGAATGGATAAAGCCATTCTCACCCGCCATGCACAGGGCACACCGGTTGCCGGGATCTGCGGCGGCTATCAGATCCTCGGCAAACATATTTATGATGATGTCGAATCCGGATTATCCGATCTGCCGGGACTGGGACTGCTCGATATCACCACCCGCTTCTCACCGGAAAAAAATACCACCCAAACCGCCGGAACCGTGTGCGGCGCACTGCCGGGGATCTGGTCTGCCTGTCAGGGTGAACCGATCAGCGGTTACGAGATCCACATGGGTGTGTCCGAAACCGGTGCGGATGCCATCCCGTTTGCACAGATGCATGAGAAAAACCGCGAGCCGTGCAACCATGCTGACGGCGCGGTCAGCCCGGACGGCAGTGTGATGGGCTCTTATCTGCACGGTATTTTTGACCGCAACAATTTCACCCGTCCGCTGCTTAATCAGCTGCGGGAAAAGAAAGGGCTGGAGCCGCTGCCGGAAAGCATCTTTGACTATGCATTGCACAAAGAGCAGCAGTTTAATATTCTGGCGCAGCAGATGCGGGAACACCTCAATATTGATGAAATCTGCCGTCTGATGTATGCACACAAGGAGAAAACAGCATGATTTTAATCACCGGCGGAGCCAGGAGCGGTAAAAGCAGTTTTGCCGAAGAACTGGTGGATAACCGCTGTCACAGTGCGCTCTATATCGCCACGTCCGTTATCACGGATGATGAAATGGCCGCCCGCGTGGCGCGACATCAGGCTGATCGTCCGCAGCACTGGCGCACCAGGGAAGGTTTTAAAAACATTGCTCATGCTATCCGCTATGAACGCAAACCCGGCGAGGGGGTGATGCTGGAATGTATCACCACGCTGATTGCCAATCTGCTTTATGATGCCTCGGGCGGTGCGGACCCGGACACGCTGGATTATGCAAAACTGGAGATCGGCATCAACAGCGAAATCGACCATATTATTGATGCCTGCAAAGAGAGTGAATGCCCGGTGTATATCGTCACCAACGAACTGGGAATGAGCATCACACCGGAAAACCGGCTGGCACGCCATTTTGTCGATATCGCCGGGCGTATTAACCAAAAACTCGCCCGTCAGGCCGAACAGGTCTGGCTGGTGGTCTCCGGGATCGGAGTTCAGATCAAATGAACCTGAAATACCTGTGGGCGACACTCCAGTTTATTACCCGTATTCCGGTGCCGCAGCGCTGGAGTGAAGGTACGGAGTTTCAGCAGTACGGCCGCGGTGTGCCGTTTTTTCCGGTGGTCGGACTGATTGCCGGGATCATTGCAACACTGCTGACGGTGTGGATTGCGCAGGCGACTCACAGTCCGCTGATCGCCGCGCTGGCCTATGTACTGGCACTGATCCTGATCACCGGCGGTTTTCACCTCGATGGCCTGGCAGATACCTGTGATGGTATTTTCTCCGCCCGCAAACGCGAAAGAATGCTGGAGATCATGCGCGACAGCCGCATCGGTACACATGGCTGTCTGGCACTGATTTTTGCCCTGATGGCGAAATCCGCTGCCGCGTATGAGCTTCTCGCCTCCTCTTCCCTTTCCCTGACCGCCGCTGCCGGATTGCTGATTTGCGCCCCGGTCGCAGGCCGCACCTGTATGTCACTGGTGATGTACAACCAGCGCTACGCCCGTGAAGGGGAAGGCATGGGCAATATTTATATCGGCCGTATCACTCTGCACCGGTTTGTCATCACTCTCGCCACCGGCGCGGTGATTGTCACGGTTGCAGGCGGAATGAAAGCCCTCGGCGCACTGATTATCACCGCCTTTATTATTTACGGGCTGGGGCGTTATTTCCGCCACCACCTCGGCGGACAAACCGGGGACACACTTGGTGCCGCTGAAGAGTGCGGGGAAATTATCTTCCTGCTCGCGCTGTTCTGGGTGTAAGCGGATGAGTATCAGCCGCTTTATTCTTGTCCGCCACGGGGAAACCGCCGGGAACAAAGACGGCTTGTTCTACGGCAGCACCGATTTGCCGCTGACGGAACACGGCCACCGCCAGGCAGCCGCAGTGGCCGCTTATCTGCATGATATTCATATAGATACTATACTGATCAGTGAATTACAGCGGGCAAGACAGACAGCGGAATACATCCGCGCCCCGGAAAATCATCACTATCACTGCGACCCGCGCCTCAATGAGATGCACTTCGGCGAGTGGGAAATGCAGCATTACCGTGAGATTGCCGCCCGTTTCCCGGCGGACTGGGAGACCTGGATGAATGACTGGCTGCATGCCGCGCCGACCGGCGGCGAGCCGTTCCCGCAGTTTGCGGCGAGGGTTCAGGCGCTGGCGGATGAACTGCGCCGGGAGGCATCAGACACCCCGGCAACCCGGCTGATTGTCGCCCACAAGGGCGTGCTCGGGCTTATCATCACCCGCTGGTTCGGCCTGCCCGCAGAGGCCATGTGGCAATTCCCCTGTGAACAGGACAGTTACAGTGTGGCGGAATGCCGCGACGGATTTATGACGTTAGCTGTGTTTAACGGGCGATCACGTTTTACGCCTGTTGTTTGATTATAAAAACAGAATGTGAGCATAAAAACAATGACAACACTGAAAGACCTGATCCGCGCGATCCCGCCTCTGAATCACGCGGCCATGCAGGCGGCAGAGCAGCATATCAACGGGTTGGCCAAGCCGCCGCGCAGTCTCGGCCGCCTGGAAGATCTGGCGGTGCATCTTGCCGGCATGCCGGGGATTGACCATCCGGATAATCTGCCGAAAGAAATTATTGTAATGTGTGCGGATCACGGCGTATTTGCAGAAGGTGTCGCCGTTACCCCGCAGGAAGTCACTGCTATCCAGGCGCGCAATATCCAGAAACAGCTGACCGGTGTCTGCGCGGTTGCCCGCAGCAGCGGCACCAGCGTACTGCCGGTGGATATCGGCATTGACTGCGATCCGATCGATAACATGATTTCCCTGAAACTGGCACGCGGCTGCGGCAATATCGCCAAAGGCCCGGCAATGTCTTATGCCGATGCAGAGCATCTGCTGGTTGCCAGTGCAGAGCTGGTAAAACAGCGGGTTGCCGCCGGGATCCGCGTTGTCGGCACCGGGGAACTGGGGATCGCCAATACCACCCCGGCGTCTGCGATGATCAGCGTCCTGTGCGGGCTTGATCCGCATGATACCGTCGGTATCGGCGCCAATCTGCCGCTGGATCGCGTCTCGCACAAAGAAGCGATCGTCAGACAGGCTATCGCGGTGAACAAGCCGGATCCTGCAGATGCTATTGATGTGCTTGCCAAAGTCGGCGGGTATGATCTGACCGGCATGACCGGTGTGATTCTGGGTGCCGCCGTCTGCGGTATTCCTGTCGTGCTCGACGGCTTTTTATCTTACGCCTGCGCCATCGCGGCCTGCCGTCTGGCGCCTGCTGTCCGGGACTATCTGATCCCGTCCCACTTTTCTGCCGAGAAAGGCGCGGGTATCGCGCTTGAACAGCTCGGTCTGAAACCTTTCTTATATTTGGATCTCCGGCTGGGTGAAGGCAGCGGTGCGGCATTAGCCATGTCCGTTATTAATGCCGCATGCAGCATGTATTGTCATATGGGGCATCAGGCCGGGAGTGGTTTCACTCTGCCGCCATCCCCCACCCGGTAAAATGGATTATATTTTTAGGGAGTAAAACGCCATGCGAAAGAAGATCCCGAAAACGGATTTACTGATCACCTTCGAAGCTGTTGCACAGTATGAGAGCTACACCCGGGCAGCGGAAGAGTTATCACTGACCCAGAGCGCGGTTTTCCGTCAGATAGCCGCGCTGGAAGAATTTCTGAATGTGTCGCTGTTTCATCATGTCCGCAAACGCATTTTCCTCAGTGATGCCGGAAAACATTACCTCGGACTGGTGCATGACACGCTGGATAAGCTGGAGAAAGACACCCGGGATATTATGTCCTGGCAGTCATCACAGCAGCTGTTTGAACTGGCGGTAACGCCGACCTTCAGTACACACTGGCTGATCCCGAACTTACAAAGCTTCCGGGAGAAACACCCGGAAATCGCATTAAGTATCAGCGCATTAACCACCCCGGCAGACTTTACCAGCCTGAAATACGATGCGGCGATCATGCGTGAGGATTTCTGTAATCCGTGGCCGGATTTTGAATATCTGTTTGAGGAAGAGCTGGTACCGGTCTGCAGCCGCATGCTGTGGCGGGATGACAGTATCAAACTCACCACCAGCCAGGTGCTGGAAGAGTTTACCCTGCTGCATCAGACCACCCGCCTCGATGCCTGGAGTGACTGGTTCCAGCTCTCCGGCATTCACAATCCGAAAACCCGGGTCGGCCCGCGCTTTGATCTGCTTTCGATGCTGATCTCCGCTATCCGCTCAAATCTCGGCGTGGCATTACTGCCGCGTTTTGCTATCCAGAAAGATCTGGAAAACGGCGATCTGGTGATCCCGTGCGACCTGCCGATGAGTACCGGTAACCGCTTTGTCCTTACTTATAAAGAGGACAAAAAAGGATCACTCAATCTGCGGAAATTCAGTGACTGGATCCATGAGAAATCACGGGAAAAAGAACTGATTTTGTCTTAATCAATACGTCCTCTGCTGATACAGAGGGCGTGCTTTTTGTTGTCTGCATTATCCGGATAACAATACGTCACCTCTGTTTTTTAATATAAAAATATAATATCAAAATAAATATAAATACTTCACAAAAAGATATATTTGAACCCGTCATATATCGCCTGCTATATTACCCGCGCAGATAAATTATGTACAAGCCTGTTTTTATCATTATTTATTTCATTGCCAAACTGACAATCTGATATACTTATCTCATATCACATTATTTTACGAGGCAAACATGAAAGTCAGCATAAACAATTTTAATCAAAACATCATTTCAATGATAAAAAATCCGGATTTATCAGAAGGTGAGGATATCCTTATTTATGATGATAATAATGAGTTAGCGGGTGTCATAATCCAACCCAAACTTTATCAGTTTATCATTAATAAGATAAACGAAATTGAAGATGCTGAAGATAGTGCTGTCAGTTACAGCCATGATTCAGACACCATATCACTGGATGATCTATTAAAGGAATAACAATGGATAACCCTGAGTTTACGGATGAACGCAACGACAACGAAATTGATAAAAAACTGGCAGAGCAGGCCGAAATGGAAAGGCTGAGTTTTACCAGACAAAGTATCAAAAATTTTAAAACGCTGGAGCAGTTATTAGAGGAGAATAAATAATGTATAACGTTAAATTCTCCCCGAAAGCTGAAAAAGAATTAAAAAAACTGGATAATGTATACCGGAAGCGGCTGTTAAACAAATTAGTTCTTTTAAAAGAGAGTCCGCGTTCAGGACCTAATATAAAATCAATGCAGGGAACAACTAACCGCTATCGTTACCGGATGGGAGATATCCGTGCCATATATGATATTATTGATGATGAACTTGTTGTTTTAATAGTAAAAGTTGGCTGGCGCGGCGATATTTATGATTAACCGGAATCTTATTTTGTGAAGACGTGATACCAAACAGTATCACGTCTTTATTATGAGGAATAATTACTTTTTATCTTCCGCGATACGCTTACGGATATTCTCTGCGCGCTCTGTGGTCGGCGGGTGAGAATCAAACATGCTGTTCTGCCCTTTATCCATTTTCGCGAGTTTTTCAAAACTGGTCGCCAGACCTTCAGTGGAAATGCCGCGTTTTTTCAGCAAATCATAAGAGTAATTGTCGGCCTCCGTTTCCTGATGCTGAGAGAACTGGGCATTCACCAGTTTTACCCCCATATCAGCAAACTGAGAATTACTCAGCTGGGATGCAATACCGCCCGCTGAACCTGCTGCGGTTTTTGCCGCCACGGCAGCATAAGCCACCTGCATGGCTTTCTTAGTATGGCCGAGACCGACATGTCCTAATTCATGCCCGAGAACACCTTCGATTTCATTGTCATTCATCATGTCCATCAGGCCGCTGTAAACACGGACACAGCCGTTCGCCATCGCCCAGGCATTCGGCTCATTGGTCATATACACTTTGTAATTCACTTTGGTGCCGTTAACGTCAGAGCCCAATGATTTGGCAATTTTATTCATACGGGCAGTATACTGGCTTGATGCCGGTGCGACCTGGTTTTGGGCATCCATCTCTTTACAGGCGCCGTCAGTCAGTTTCACCATATCCGCATCGGTCAGGGTTGCGGCCTGAAATAACTGACCACCGGACTGTGCCAGCGAGTCGTAATTCATATTCTGGCAACCGGCCAGAACAACAGCAGATACCGCGAGAGCAGAGAGTGTCTTTAATTTCATTATATTCGTTTCCGTTTTTTACAGGGTATATCTCCTGCCTTTGAAAATATCAATACAGGTTTATCCGGCACCAGCAGTCTATTCTGAAAAACAGCCATAACACTGCCGTACCGGCAAAAAAAATCGCCCCGTATCAACGGAGCGATTGTAATGACAAACTGTATTTACGGGATGAATTACCAGTCGATACCTTTCTGTGCCTGAATGCCGCTGTCAAATGCGTGTTTAACCGGACGCAGTTCACTGACGGTGTCTGCCAGATCTGTGATATCCCGGTGACATCCCCGGCCGGTAATAATCACGCTCTGGTTTTCAGGGCGGTTTTTCAGGTAACTGATAATCTCATCCAGGTCGATATAACCGTAGCGCACCATATAAGTCAGTTCGTCCAGCACCACAAGGTCATAAGACGGATCCTGTAACATTGCTTTACCGAACTGCCATACTTCCTGTGCCGCTTTGGTGTCGCCTTCTTTATCCTGCGTGTTCCAGGTAAAACCGGTGGCCATAATATGAAATTCAACCCCCAGTTTTTCCAGCACATTGCGCTCGCCGCACTCCCACTGGCCTTTGATAAACTGCACCACGCCCACTTTCATACCGTGTCCGGCGGCGCGTGTCGCGGTACCAAAGGCCGCTGTGGATTTCCCTTTCCCGTTACCGGTGAAGACCATCAGGACCCCGCCGGTCTTCTGAGCCGCGGCAACGCGCCCGTCGACATGCTCTTTCAGTTTCTGTTGCCGTTGTTGATAACGTTCGTCGCTCATGCAAACTCCTCAGGGAAAGTGTTGGCTCAGGCAGGCTGGCCTGCCACGCATTTCTCACATTTTTTCGTCTGAACCTGTTCGAAGAAGTTGTTCCCTTTATCATCCACCAGGATAAAGGCCGGGAGCCCTTCCACTTCCATTTTCCAGACCGCTTCCATACCCAGTTCAGGGTATTCCAGAATGTCCAGGCTCTTCACATATTCCTGAGCCAGAATCGCCGCAGAACCGCCGATGCTGCCCAGATAGAAGCCGCCGTGTGCTTTACAGGAATCGGTCACCGCCTGACTGCGGTTTCCTTTTGCCAGCATAAGCATACTGCCGCCCTGCGACTGGAACAAGTCCACATACGGATCCATCCGGTTACCGGTGGTCGGGCCGAGAGAGCCGGAAACCAGGTCTTCCGGTTTTTTCGCCGGACCTGCATAGTACACCATATGATCTTTGAAATACTGCGGTAATCCCTGTCCGCTGTCCAGACGCTCTTTCAGTTTCATATGCGCGATATCACGGGCAATGATGAGCGGGCCGCTGAGAGAGACACGGGTGGAGACCGGATATTTGCTCAGCTCTTTCAGGATTTCCGCCATCGGCCGGTTCAGGTCGATGCTGACCATGTCGCTTTCATTCTCTTTGCGCATCGATTCCGGAATGTAGCTTGCCGGGTTGTATTCCAGTTTCTCCAGCCAGATCCCGTCTTTGGTGATCTTCCCTTTGATATTACGGTCAGACGAACAGGACAATGCCAGACCAATCGGGCAGGAACCGCCGTGACGCGGCAGGCGGATCACACGGATATCGTGGGCAAAATATTTACCGCCGAACTGAGCACCGAAACCGAACTCACGGGTGGCTTCCAGCAGTTCCTGCTCCAGCTCACGATCACGGAAGGCACGTCCCAGCTCATTACCGGTATCCGGCAGATTGTCATAATATTTGGTTGATGCCAGTTTCACCGTTTTCAGGTTCATTTCCGGTGAGGTGCCGCCGATACAGAACGCAATATGGTACGGCGGGCAGGCAGTGGTGCCGAGATACTTCATTTTGTCGATCAGGAATGCTTTCAGGCGATCATGTTCCAGAATCGCTTTGGTTTCCTGATACAGCGCGGTTTTGTTGGCAGAGCCGCCGCCTTTGTTGATAAACAGGAAGTGATATTCCGCGCCTTCGGTGGCCAGGATATCAATCTGTGCCGGTAAGTTAGTGCCGGTATTCACTTCCGTGTACATATCCAGCGCCGCATTCTGTGAGTAACGCAGGTTCTCACGCTGGAATGTGTTGTAGATACCACGGGATAAGCATTCCGCATCATTGACACCGGTCCACACCTGCTGGCCTTTTTTCGCCACGATAGTCGCGGTACCGGTATCCTGACAGTTCGGCAGAACCCCTTTGGCAGAAATTTCCGCATTGCGCAGCAGTTGCAGCGCGACATATTTGTCGTTTTCGCTGGCGTCAGGATCGCTTAAAATCTGCGCCACCTGTTTCTGGTGTGCCGGACGGAGGAAATAGGAAGCATCATGCACGGCCTGCTGAGCAATCAGCGTCAGCGCTTCAGGTTCAACCTTAAGCATCTCACGGCCTTCAAATGTCGCCGTGGAAACATGCTCCCTGCTCAGCAAATAATAGTCCGTTTTATCTTCCGATAACGGGAATGGCTCCTGATACTCAAAAGTTTTATTTGTCATTATATTCACTCGTATTAAATCAGAAAAATGAAGAACCTATTGACTCATAATTTAAAAAATAAAATTACCTGTCCCGATTATGGTGGCTTATTGTGCACGAAAACAAATGATTAAAATGAAGAAGTTGGTGAATTTCATGAAGGAACAGACCGGTATAACACCACTGTTTAACAATTAAAAAATCAATGTCAAAACAACCAGATAAACTATTAATTAACGATTTTAAAATGAGAAAATAACATATTGTCGTTACATTTGATGATTGGATTAAATTTATAAAATAAAAACCTAAAGTTTATTTTATAAAAAGTGAGATCTTAATACAGAAATACAGATCAATGAAAATGTAAAAGTGTTAAGCGGGTCATGAGATACAAACGTCAGATATAAAAAAACACAGGTGAAAACCCGCACCTGTGTTTTTTTCATACCTGAAATACGTTTTCAGCCTGCTTTTTTCAGCAGCTCCGGCTCTGCCATATCAACAACCGTTACCGGCGCTTTTCCGTGGCAACCTTCCCCGTAATGTTCGCCTTCCCAGCGTCCGACAATCGCGGCGCCCATGGCGTTACTCATCACGTTAGTTGCGGAGCGGCCCATATCGAGGAACGGATCGACGCCCATCAGCAGAATTAATCCGGCTTCCGGAATATTAAACTGTGTCAGTGTGGCGGCAATCACCACCAGCGAGGCACGTGGCACACCGGCCATACCTTTGGATGTCAGCATCAGGATCAGCAGCATGGTTATCTGATCCCCCATGGAAATCTCAATATTACAGGCCTGGGCGATAAAGATAACCGCGAAAGAGCAGTACGCCATAGAACCGACGAGGTTAAAGGAATAACCAATCGGCAGCACAAAGCTGGCAATTTTATTGGAAACACCGAACTGCTCGAGCTGCTTCAGTGTGCCCGGGAAAGCCGCTTCGGAACTGGAGGTGGTAAATGCCAGCAGCGCCGGTTCGGTAATCCCTTTGGTCAGCCGCAGAATACAGCGCCCGGTGATCAGTACCGCCAGGCCGATTAACACCAGCCATAATGTTGCCAGTGTCAGGTAGAATTCACCCATAAAAATACCGGCTTCCAGCAGCACCACCAGCCCGCGCTCGGCGATCATACCGGAAATGGCGGCAAACACCGTCAGCGGGGCAAACAACATGACATAGCCGGTCAGTTTCAGCATCAGGCTGACGACGGACTCCAGCAATGTCAGAATCGGTCTGCCTTTCTCACCGATTGCGGAAAGCGCTATTCCCATAAAAATAGAGAAAACAACAATCTGCAAAATCTCATTACGGGCCATAGCATCAACGATACTGGTCGGGATCAGATGGGCGATAAAATTTTTCACCGAAAACGCGGCGGTCGCCACATTGTCCACCACCGTATCCGCCGGTGCCACAAAGTTAATTCCCGCACCCGGTTTAAGCAGGTTAACAATCACCAGCCCGAGTGTAATCGAAATAAAAGAAGCGCAGACAAACAAAAACAGTGTCTTGGAGAAGACCCGGCCGAGTGTCCGCGCATCCCCCATTTTCGCAATACCCACCACCAGCGTGGAGACGATCAGCGGCGCGATAATCATTTTAATCAATCGCAGGAAAATATCCGTCACCACTGAGATATCAGCGGAATATTGCTGATTAAACCCGGGTGTGGCCAGTTTATTCAGCGCAAAGCCGACAATCACCCCGATAAATAACGCAGCCACAATCCAGGTTGTTAAACTTCTTGACTTCATACTATCTCCATAATGCTGATGTACTTAATCCCCCGGAGACTTTAAAAAATCTGATTAATTTCTTCTGAGCCTGACAGCCGCAGAAAAAATCATGAGCAGAAAGTGAGGGAGTTCAGAACAAAACTGACATCTGCCTTTAACAAAATGAACAATAAAATACACCGCTATTGACATAGTGATGTGTTATTTTACTGGGCGGACCGTACATTATTCCGCCATTACTTTGTTGCAGATAAAGGATTCCGTAACAGATGTTACGTAATAAAGTGTATTTTAAACCATTTTTTACATCACATTAACAATGATGTTGTTTTTTTATACTACCGGCCGGTTTTCAGATGAAAAATACGGCTCTCCTGAAATCATACTCTTTTTTTATTTGATGTCCCTCTCTTTTATTGTTTAATTTTTTGTTGCTGATAAAATCATCACTTTATTATTTTTCATTAAAAAAATTAATGTTAAAGGCGGCATCACATGCCGCCTTTAACATCTCCGGTGAAAAAACACTTATTTCGGCTGAATACCAAAACCGCTGAAATTACCGGTCTGTGTGATAAAGGTATTGTAGTATTCATTTTCCGCCACCGTATTGGATGACGCGGACCCGGCGGAAGCAGACACCAGATCCATCATGGTCTGGTGGATCTCTTTTTTCAGATCGTCATGAATATCCGGATTATCCGATTCTTTAATCTGCTTCAGCAGCCCGGTTAATTTCAGGGCCTGTTTCTGCGTTTCCGCATCTTTAAACTGCGGCTCCGGAATAGTGTAATCGAAGGTCATATTCACCGAGTCTTTCAGCTCATCACCCGGCGCAACCGGCTGTAATTTTTCGCCGTAATCCGATTCGATATAGGCCATCAGTTCTGCTTTATCAAAACACTTGGTTTTAATATTGCCGGCAGACTGGCGGTTACTGGTGGTAATCTCTGCCGGGAACGCCGTACCGACAGGGTAACTGCAATTAAACAGATTGTGGTCAATCAGGGTGGCATTGCTGCTGCGTACCGGCATCTGCAAATCATGGCCGTTAATGGTGACATCATACAGCGCCGGTTTAAAGCGATCGCTCTGCCCTTCCACCGCATAGATCTCAGACAGCATATAATAGACGTGATTATCCGGGTTAATAATGCCGCCGCTGTTATTGTCATACACCATAAAATTCTGTTTCTCACCCTTCGCATTCTCAATGCTGTGCATACCCGGTGATAATGTCAGTTTCCCGGTGGTACCCGGTTCGGTGGTGTATTCTTTATCATCCACTTTAAAGGTCAGTGTGGTGTCAGCCGGGTTGCTGTACCAGAATTCATTTTTCGTGCTGTCCGGATCCAGGCTGTCACAGGCGGCCATTAATAATACGGCAGAACCTAATACACTTAGTTTTAATGCGGTTTTCATAATCGGTCTCATCATATTGTTCTGAACACAGTCCCGATGTTATCAATCCTTATTTACCCGGCATAGGATAAATTACCGGCAAACGCCGGGGCAGAAAAACACAATAATCAGGCAAAGCCGGAAAATAACAGAATGATGATTTATACGGCCGGGGAATAACATGTATTTTCCGACGTTTCTTTTTTATTATCACCAATCTGCATTATTACTGTCACAAACAGAAGAATAGTAAAAAAGCAGATTATTTTAATTCGTTATTAATATTTAACTATTCGTCATCCGGTGATGTTATCGCGCATTATGTGCACCCTGACAATATTTCTGTATGACAATCCCCGGTTCAGTGATATGTTTTTTTTATTACTTTATTTCTGTGCCGGATAATCATCATGATAATTTTTTTTGCTGTGGCGCTCGCTCACTTTATCGCTCTGATAAGCCCCGGGCCTGATTTTCTGCTGATTATAAAAAGTACCCTGCGTAACAGCAGACGGGTGGCATTCGGTGTTGTCTCCGGTATTGCCACTGCCAATGCGCTGTATATTGTACTCTGTCTGGCCGGAGCAGGCGCTATCCTCGCACAATCTGTCACACTGATGATTCTGATTAAATTGTTTGGCGGAGTATTCCTGCTCTTTATCGCATGGCAGGCATTACAGGCCAGGAAATCTGATTACCGTTTTCTGATGGCACAGGCAGCAGAAGATAAAAATACGCATCCGCAGAGTACGTTCACCAAAGAATTTCTGATCGGCTTATCCTCCGGCCTGTTAAATCCCAAGAATTTATTATTCTATTTAAGTTTGTTTACTGTTGTGCTGGAAAGTCAGGATAATTCCGCACTATTTAAAACCGGTATTGCACTCTGGATGGTGATGGCCGTATTAATCTGGGACAGTCTGATTATGTATCTTCTGACCCGTCCCGCAGTACGTCAGCAATTTAATCGCTGTGCCTTCTGGATTGATAAAACCGCCGGTATTATTCTCGGTATGGTCGGACTGAAAATTATTCATATGACATTTAAAAGCACGCCCTAACTTAATCAGGATATTAACGTGACTGCTGTTTTACGCCATTGTTTTACCGCCCTGCTGATTATTTTTATTTCATTGCAAACGGCTGTCGCCGGGAAAGATATCCCGGCTGAAATAAACGGCCTTAAAGGCACACTGACACTGCCGGACAACAGCACGCCGAAAGGTGTCATCCTGTTTATTGCCGGTTCCGGCCCGGTGGACCGGGACGGTAACAGCCCGGGCAGTCAGACCGATAATCTGCGGATGCTGGGCGATGCCCTGAGTGATGCCGGTTATATCACACTGCGGACAGACAAAGCCGGAACGGGTGCCGGTGCGGCAGCCGTTAACCCGGCAGATATCACCTTTGCCGGTTATCTGAGTGATTATCAGGCGTGGTTTGATTTTCTGCAAAAGCGCTATCCGGACACCCCGGTGTATCTGCTCGGCCACAGCGAAGGGGCGTTATTTGCCACCCTGATGGCACAACAGCATAAACCGGCAGGGATTATCCTGGTTTCACCCGCAGGATATACCATCGATATTATCCTGAAAAAACAAATGCGTACTCAGCCATTCCCGCCGGAAGCACTGACCTATATCAACGATGTGATTGACCGGCTGAAAGCAGAGAAAACCGCGGAGAATGTGCCGCCGTCTCTCAATATTCTGTTCGCCCCGGAATTACAACGCTATTTTATGGCGTGGATGCAGTATGACCCGGCAGAAGAGCTGGCAAAAGTGACCGTTCCGGGACTGATTATTCAGGGTGGTCATGACTGTCAAATCCCTCCGGAAAACGGCGAACGGCTTATCCGTACCGCACCGGATAATCAGTATGCGGAGATAGCAACCATGAATCACGTTCTGAAAGCGACCCCTGCTGATTGTGCGGCGGCCATCGGCAGTTACAATAATCCGGCGCTGCCGCTGCACCCGGATCTGGTTCCTGCCATTACCCTGTTTTTATCCGCCCGCTGACATGACGTCAGCGGGTATATTCCGTCAGGGTGTTTTTTTCAGTGTCTGCAGGAAATTATTATAAATTTCAGTGAAATCATCTTTAAAGCCTGGGAATTCCGCGAGACTTTTAATATTCAGGGTAATATGCATCATAAAACCGTGGATCAGACTGCATAACAGATAAGGGTCATACTCTTTAATTACCTGCTCTGCCTTCAGCTGACTGATAATATTATCCACCCGGCTGCTGATATAGCGCCGGTTAATATCCTCAAATTCATACCACCCGGCGACCGGCATCACTTCCTGAACCGGAATCAGTTCCCGGTAATGCTGTTCCAGATAATTCATGAAACTGCAGACAACAAGCTGCAGCTCTTCCCATTTATCCGCCAGAGGTTCAATATTACCGAGGACAGTACTGATTTTTTGCAGCTGTATTTCATAGCAGTGCAATAACAGGTCACTTTTACTTTTAAAGTGGTGATAAAACGCCCCTTTTGTGACCCGGGCATCACGGGCAATTTCATCAATCGAAACGGACTGATAGCCTTTTTCAATAAAAAGTCCGTGTGCCGAAATCAGTAATGCCTGCCGCGTCCGTGCTGAATTTTCCTGTTGCCTGGTCAGTGTGTTCATGGTAAAAATGCCCTGTTACATACTATCAGTATGTAATCGTATCATAGTATTTTTTTGGGTGCCAATAAACGGAAATCCTTATGCTTAAACATGATAACACTGTCACGGAATCCGTTGATTCCGTACCGGTCACCGATAAAGAACAGGATGACAATGCCTTTTATCTCAGCGTGATAAAAGACATTATTTTGTGGATTGAGCATAACCTGGATAAGTCACTGCAACTGGATGTGGTAGCTGAACGTTCCGGCTATACCAAATGGTATTTTCAGCGGATTTTTAAACGGTTTACCAACATGACGCTGGCAGGCTATATCCGCCGCCGCCGTCTGACAAAAGCTGCCACCGAATTACGGCTGACCACACAAAACATCGGCGATATCGCACTGAAGTATCAGTTTGATTCCCAGCAATCTTTTGCCCGGCGTTTTAAGGCGGTCTTTAATATGACCCCGACAGAATACCGCCGCAATCCCAACTGGGATCTGACAACGCTGCAACCGCCGGTACAGCTGGAAATGCCGCCGCTGCCGCAACCGGACATTATTATGCTGGACGAGATCCCTGTTATGGAAAAGGGCTATCACTACCAGTCACCGCTGGATGAAATCGGCCATCTGCATGAAGAGATCCGCACGACATTCTGGCGGGACTTTATCCGTCTGGTGTCACCGGACCTTCCGTACTGTTATGTCCGCACCGCCTATGACAGAACACCGGATCAACCGGAATGTATTGCTATCGGCTATCATATCGGGGTGGATGATCCGGCCTTTATTGTACAGGAAAACGCATTAATACCGGCGGTGATTAACCGCGGGAAATATGCAAAATTCCACTTTGACGGCTTATTCCGTGACTACCGTGACTTTACCTTCAATGTGTATTTATACGCATTACCACAACTCGGATTATGCCGCCGTCCGGGTCTGGATATTGAAAAATATACCCGTACTGAAGCGATAACGGATAATCCGCCGGAGCATCTGTGTGTGGATTATTATATTCCGGTACTTTAACTCCCCTCACTTTTCTTCCTGTTTATGCCTGTTATTTTCTGTTACATAAAAATAACCGGCATCTGATATAATATTGATTACGGTCAGTAAATCAAAGCACGGTTATTTACCGGTTGTAATATACTATACCTTCATTACTCAGTATAAATACGTCACCCTCCGGCAGTTAAATACAATTACCACGGACGGACCTATGAATAAACTGACTCCGCTGAAACCTGTTCCTTCCTTAATTGCAGTTCTTATTACCTGTATTATCTGGTTTGCTGTTCCGGTACCCGATGGTGTTGATCCGAATGCCTGGCATCTGCTCGCACTGTTTGTCGGCACCATTGCCGCGATTATCGGTAAAGCAATGCCAATCGGGGCGGTCTCCATGGTCGCGATTGCCCTCGTCGCCCTGACCGGCGTGACCAATCCCGGCTCCGCGAAAGCCGCACTCGCTGATGCTCTGAGTGGTTTCTCCAATGAGCTTATCTGGCTTATCGGGGTCTCTATTATGGTCTCCCTCAGCCTGAATAAAACCGGGCTCGGTGCGCGTATCGGGTATTATTTTATTTCCCTGTTCGGGAAGAAAACACTGGGTATCGCTTATTCCCTGGCGATCGCCGAAACCGTGCTGGCACCGGTGACGCCCAGTAATACCGCACGCGGCGGCGGGATCATCCATCCGATTATGCGCTCTATCGCGGACAGCTTCGGTTCAAAAGCCGATGACGGTACCAGCGGGAAAATCGGCCGTTATCTGGCGCTGGTGAATTACAATACCAACCCTATCACGTCCGCCATGTTTATCACCGCTACCGCACCTAACCCGCTGATTGTGTCACTGATTATGCAGGAAGCAGGAACAGGGGCGGAACTGAGCTGGTCGATGTGGGCAGTGGCCGCGTTTTTACCGGCACTGATCTCACTGATCACCATGCCGCTGGTGATCTATTTTCTGTATAAACCGGAGATCACCGCCACCCCGGATGCCCCGGATTTTGCCCGTGAGCGGCTCCGCGAACTCGGCCCGGTTTCCCTGCCGGAAAAAATCACACTCGCGGTCTTTATCCTGCTGCTGGCATTGTGGGCCGGCGTTCCGGGCTGGCTGTTCGGCAGTGAACATAATGTGAACCCGACCACCGCCGCCTTTATCGGCCTTGCCGCCCTGTTGTGCAGCGGTGTGCTGAGCTGGGATGATGTGCTGAAAAACAAAGGGGCGTGGGATACGGTAGTCTGGTTCGCCGCGCTGGTGATGATGGCATCGTTCCTCGGCAAACTCGGGCTGATAACCTGGGTCTCCCTGACGGTCGGCGGCGGTATTGATCATCTCGGGATCGGCTGGACCGGCGGGATGCTGCTGCTGGTGTTGTTCTATGTCTATTCCCACTACTTTTTTGCCAGTACCACGGCGCATATCACCGCCATGTTTGCCGCGTTTTATGCCGCAGGGCTGGCACTCGGCGCACCGCCGATGCTGCTCGGGCTGACCCTGGCGTTTTCCTCCTCGCTGATGATGTCACTGACTCATTACGGTACCGGTACTGCGCCGATTATTTTCGGTTCCGGTTACACCACACTCGGTGAATGGTGGAAAACCGGCCTGGTGATGAGCATCGTCAACCTGGTTATCTGGATTATCGTTGGCAGCCTGTGGTGGAAACTCCTCGGATACTGGTAACCGATTGACCGGAATCATCTTCCTGAGTGTATTCTTTGCCTAATTAAGAATTATCGCATAACGAATACTTATATACTGACCCCGCCGTTTTTATCAGTGCTATCAGGGGAGATGATGCAAAAGGAGATTGTACAGCCGGTATCTGCGGACACCGGTGCAATTGAACAGTTCGCGGAGAACCCGTCGCCCTGTGCGACGCTGACCCCGTCAGCGGAGACCCGTTATCAGAAAGCGATGGAGCAGACTGACAATTATCACTGCCGTTATAATCCGTCCTATGCCCTGCTGGATAACGCAGAGCCCGCGCCGGTCATTCCCGCAGCCCTGTTCCGCAACGGATGCCCTGCCACACATACCGATGAAAAGCACGCGGGAACCATTACACGGGCGATGGCATCCGTTCTCCGCCTCAGCGGACTCACCGACACCCGTCCGGCGCGTTTCCTGCTGCTGACACCACCGCCGTCTTCCCGGCACCCGTCTTCTCCGTACAATGAATACGACACCCCGCGGTTTCCTGAGCTGACGCAGTTTGCACCGGTAAAAGAGTGCGTTACCGCTGTTTTTTCTGATGGTCAGCCGAATACTGTGCTGGCCTGGGCGGTGCTGATGGAATGGGCGCAGAAATGTGATCCGGTGTATCTCTTTGCCGCCGCACATCATGCCGTGCAGTTCGCACAGCACAGCCCGGCACCTTTTGCCCTGAAAGGGGATATCCGCATACTGAGCAGTCACGGCCGGAGCAGCCACCGCAGGATCATCACCGATAAACTGCCGCAGACACTGCTGGCACCGTCCGTCATCATCCGTGAAATCTACAGTACACCGGCACACCCGCTGCATTATATCAGTTGTCAGGAAGGGCATTTCCATATTCCGCAGTTTGCCCGCTTTATGCTGGTTGGTGAGAATGGCTATCCGGCAGCGGAAGGCAATACCGGCCTGTTACAGCTGAATACCCCGCTGCTCACACCGCTGCCCGCCCAGCGCCTGCTGACGACCGATGTCTGTGAACAGGGCACCGGCTGTGCCTGCGGCAGCATGCTGCCCTGGATATATTTCCGGGGCAGTATTACGGCACGGGACAGCTTCAGCGGGGATGAAATAGGATGACAAACGCTATCAGTACGCGCATTTCAGCCATCAAAGAGCGCCTGTCGGCAATGCTCAGCCGTAAACCGGTATTTTCCGCCGACCCGGCCACACACTCATTCTGTCAGATGCGTCTGCAGTGGCTGGCTGACACCCGCGCCATTGATACCGCCGCAGAAAGTGCTCTCAGCGGCACACAATGGTATGCGGCAGAACGTGTGCTGATTATTGATAACGGTCATAACCCGCTGACCACGGCGGAGCTGGTCATCGCTGCTTATATCACCGGTACCGCTGTCCGTATCAGAGCCCGTAACCTCAGCGACTGGCTCACGATGCTGTGCGGACAACCGGGGGCGGACAACATCGCCTGTGAATTTGCCGATCCGGCGCAGAGTGAGACCGCGTTACTCCGTGATACCGATACCGTGGTGGTGACCGGAACCGATACCCTGATCCGTCACTGGCGGAAAATCACCCCGCCGCATATCCGCCTGACCGAAAACGGGCCGAAGATCAGCGCAATGGCGATCAGCGGCTCGGATTTACCTGCCCCGGAACTGATCCTGTGGGATACCTGCCTGTTCTTCAGGGAAGTAAGCAACTCGCCGCGCTTTATTCTCCTCGACAGTCCGATGATGGCGGAACGGCTGTACAGCTCGCTGTCACAGGTGCTGGATGAACTGCCCCGTTTGCCGCAGCATATCCGTTTACTGCAGATGATGAAGGCACGGGAGCTGACACTGCGTCATGTGCTGGCACCGGATTTCCGGCCGCCGGTTTACAGCGGGGCATCCGGCTGGGGACTGACATTACAGAGGAAATTTGAACCGTCACACTGGCTGCCTTACGGTTTTAATCTGATCGCCGGTGATCCGGCAGAGCACCTGAAACAGGCGGCAAAACAGTGGCCCGGTCAGTTACAGACACTGGGCTGTCACGGCCGTCCGGATCTGCTGCCGCTCAGGGCATCGCGCTTTTTACGTCACTGTAATACCGGGCAGATGCACAATCCGCCGTTCAGCTTTTCCGCGCTGATAACCCCGGTACAAAATGATATCCGCCTGCGGTGAAATAACACACCGCCGGCTTACGCAGGCTGACATTTGATCTGCTATTATTATTCGTCTCAGCAAAATCACGGATTCGATCGTTATGACCACAGAAGCACCCGTTTTTTTACTCGCCCCGCCTCAGCGTGATGAAGCGGATTATCTGACCCGCCTGTGTCTGCGCTCAAAACAGCACTGGGGATATGATGAAACCTTTATGGCGACCTGCCGGGATGAACTGACCATTACCTCCGCTGATTTTGACCGTTCGCGGCTGATGACCGCACGAATTAACGGCAAAATCGCCGGTGTTGTGCAACTGACCATCAACCGCCAGGAAGAGAACGGAAAGCTCTCCAAACTCTTTGTGCATCCGGATTATTTACATCAGGGGATCGGCAGCGCACTGTATCAGTGGGCGGTTTCCTCCGCCCGGACACAGTGTATCAGCGCCCTTCTGGTGGATGCCGACCCGAATGCGGAGGCATTTTATATCCGCCAGGGGGCTATCCGCATCGGGGAAACACCGTCGGAATCCCTGCCCGGCCGGGTTCTCCCGCTGTTACTGATTTCGCTGCACTGACACCGGCGCTGTTTTTTTATCCTCAGCCGCCGCATGCGCTGTCAGTGCCGGAAAATCCGCTTCGGTAAACGGCAGTGCGGTTACCGGCAGATTTCCGGGAGAGTTTGTCCGCCATAATTCAAATGACGCCAAATCCGCCAGCGGCCGGCCCCGGTAATGCTGAGGCAGCGCAAGCCGCATCCCGGCGGCGGTTTCCTGCGCCGGCTGTGACGGCAGCCGGTCATCACTCACACTGTAATCCCGGCGCAGCACCAGAAACTTCTCCGGTACCCGCTGCCGTTTATCCCACCAGAGCCCGTCAATACTGTCAAACATCTGCCGGGTGACAGCAGCGGGCTGTGCATCCAGCTGTGCCAGCGCCTGCGGAAGAATACCCTCCATTCCGCGGTTAAAATCAGCGACTGATCCGCCGTGCCCCTGTAACAGTAAGGTGATGGCAAGGCGCGCCCCCAGCAGATTGGAATAGAGATCTTCAGGGGTAAATGCCGAAATTTCCTCAGAAAAACCGGGAACAGAGTGATAGCCATACCATTGGGCAATTTCATGCCATGCCGCCAGGCGAAACGCGAGCCGCGCGGCAAGATACACACTCAGGGTATAGCGCTCTGCCGGATCCGGCGGCGGGGTAAAATGACGGAACTGAATACGGCGGGAAGAAAGTTCATCCGGCAAAGTCAGCATCCGGGCCTCACCGAGGTGCGGATAGATTTGCGTGAACAGATAATAAGTGTAATCAGCGGTATCCCGCACATGGGCAATATCAATAAATCCGCCGTGGCGGGAATAGATGATCCCGAGGTTTTCATTACTCAGACCGATAACGTCCGCCACGCCAAACCAGAAGCTGTCATTGTAGACATGCTCCCCCAAATAACCGGCGGTCAATACATTACCGATGATGTAAAACGGCACCGGAACCGGCCCCAGTTTTGCCCGCAGATCATAGCCGAATGCACAGCAGGGACGCAGCCCGTCAGGCGTACTCACCTCATCTGCAACCGGAAATGCCTCAGCTGCCGTTTCTGTGGTTTGCGGAGAAAGATCGGCGCGGATAACCGGCACATCCGCCATCCGGCTCTGACAGCCCGATAACAGCACCATCATGACAATTGCGCTGATAAATACCCGCATCAGAATGCTTCCCCGACCTGGAAATAAAAACCGCTGCTCTGCTTCCCGACACCAAAATCGAGCCGCACATTCATCCGTGGTTTGAATTCAAAACGATATCCCACCCCCGCGTTCGGCAGCCAGTGACCGCCGCCGAGATGACGCGCACTCTCACTCATCGTCCCGCCGCCGGCCCAGAGCACAATACCGTGCCGCCAGTCCAGCTTGCGCCGGTACTCCACCTGTGAGGCAAAGACATGATTATCCTGATAGCGGCCATCGTAATAACCGCGCATCTGCCGCCCGTTACCCAAACGGGAGTACTGATCCCACGGCACATCTCCGGATGCAAACCGCGCGTAGTTATCAAACGCCAGCACCGTTTTATCATCCAGCGGATAATAATAGTTGTACTGAATCTCTGTGGTATTAAACCGCGTATCACTGCCCAGTGACGGCGCATAATAAGTATAACGCAGATCCAGCGCCTGTCCCTGACGGGCATTCGGCAGAAAATCCCGGCTGTCATAACTGAAGGTGGCGCTGACCCCGGAACTGACCGCATGCCGGTCATAATCATGATCATCCATATAGCGGCTGAACGGTTTATCCGGCGAGGCGGCATTCAGTGTACTGAAATCCCAGCCTAACCCCAGATAAGTATCATCCGCCACACGGCGCAGCAGTGACGGCGTCAGCCGCAGTTGCTGTGACTTATATTCACCGAAATGATCACTGACGCGCCCGGCCTGATACCCTTTTCCCCAGTAATCCGTCGGCACATTATTGATTGTGCCGCTGAGATAAAAACGCCAGTTATCCTTATCCAGATAGGTGTAATTATTCAGGTTCAGCCCGAAAGCCCCGGTTGAGGAGGCAAAACCACTGAGGGATAAGGTGGATATTTTACTGTCCGGATCACTATCCGCCTGATACATGCCGACCAGCGCCACCCCGATACCGGCTTCCAGTTCAGGGGTATAAAACGGCCCGGGTAATACCCCCCAGTCGATGGTTTTGCTGCGATCAAACTGATTATTACTGCCCAGTCCGGACAGTGCATCATCAATTTGTTCCCGTGAGGGTAAATAACCGGCCTTTGCTGTGTGAACTGCCACCAGACCGGCAAATGCCAGCCCGGCGGCGCAATAACGACATATCATTAAAAACGGAACTCTCCGGAAATAAAGAAACTGTTACGGTTATTAAAGCCCACTTCGGAAGTGATATTAAAATTGCGGGTCACTTCTAACCGTGCTCCCACCAGATTGCTCCATTTATGGGCAAGATGCTGCTCAACATCAAATTTCATTCCCGGATCATCCAGCGCATCCACAAAGTCCTGAAATTGTCCCGGTAAACTCAGTCCGCTGATATCCCCTTTAAAACGCTGGGTAATATCCTGGTACATTGCCCCTGTCCAGACCTGTAATTTAGTGTTCCCCTGTCCGGTAATTAACGGTGAAAAGACAAATTCATAACCAACCCGCGGAGAAATCACCAGTGCTTTAATATCGCCGTCAAGGATATCCAGATTGGTTTTGGTATAATTAAGATCAACGGTGCCGAAAAACTGATTATATCCGCCGGCCAGCGTCATACCGGCACCATAGGTTTTACCTTCGAAATCCAAATCAAACGGCTGCCCTTCCAGAAATTCCAGCGGCAATTTTGTAAACCCGAGATCAAAGGCACCGCCATTCAGCATAGTGTGGGATTTACCTTTGGTTTTACCGTATAAGCCATATACGTTCATAAACGGAAAAATCCAGGAATCCACTTTCAGCATATGGGTTTCACTTTTTTCCCGGGTATGACCCGCATCGACTGATAATGCACTCGCCGTCCCGGGGTTTTTCGGCATAATAAACCCGATTTTATCCACAACAATATCCTGCCGCAGATTCATATAGTTATAACCTACACCAAAAGGCCCGGGAAGATCATAACCGCGGGCGCGGGCCTCATCACCCCAGATAGGCAGAATACGGGATTTGGATTCAGAAGGACGGGTGGCATCAGGAGAGCCATCATCATTTTGTGCAGAACCGCCGGACTGGCTGACACTTAACGACAGAGTCGGACCGTCAGCATAAGAAAAAGCGCTCAGGCTCAGAGAGCCGGTAATAATCAGAGTGTGAAATATCGGGCGTAACATAATATAAGCCGGTTTCGTTTAATTAAATGGTGATGAATTCTAACGGCTAATTTTGATAAATTCCGGACTTTACGTGCGATAATAAGCAATAATGGCTATGTGCGTAACGTTATTATCATCCATAATCACAGTAACTTATTGTTATTATCAACCAGATACTCTCAGGACATGTAATTTATACAGGGAATAATATCCCCCGTATAGTAATACTCTATATTTTATATTAGATTACATAATTTAAATAATAAGATCATTAACTTTCAACATTGCGGACATTATGCCATTTCCTTATAACTATAAATGCACCACACCGGAGTGCAATTAATATAAAAGGAGTAATATTATGGCTCGTAAAATAAAATTAACGATGGTTGAAAAAGGTGAATTAGGTCATATTTATCCACAGACTGTCTCTTATAATGTTGGTAAGAAAAATTTCCTTCTGGTAGAAGATGAGCAGGGTAATTATCTGATCAAACCTATTTATGAAAACGGTACTCTGGGTGAAAGTATCGTCAGTAAAAACTTCGGATGTTACTATGATATTATTCAGTCAGCTTATGATGATGTTACTGCAACGACTTATCTTTGCTGCGTTGACTTAGATGGTAAAACCATGCAGGTTTATTTAACCACAACGCTCGGACTGGTCAGTACATTTGAATTTGACTATGTTATCGATGATCGTAAGACATTTAATTTCTTCTTTATCGCCGGACATCTGTATTTTTATCAGAGTGGTGAAGATGCAAGCGGTAAATATACTATAACCTCTATTCGTGTAACTGAAAAACAATAAAATATCATTTAGTAATATTTATTTAATTTAACCGGATAATATTATAATAAGATACAACTCGTTACTCCGGATATTGGATTAATATTTAAAATATAATTCAATATACTATTTTAAATTCTCAGCAGTGTCTGATTGTATAAATCTGACGTGATTGTTCAGGGAACAGAACAACACGGAATGAGGAAGCCGCGTAAACGTATATTGCGCGGTTTTCCGCGTGATCTTCTCATCTTCCCCCGGTTTGCGATCTTCCTCCACCCTTTTCAATAATTCACCGCAGTGCGGGAAGGAATCCTCTCTTTCATCATAATCTGTGTTATTTTAGGTATATTAATGAAGACAATCCCGGGAACGGGCAGTTGATAAACCGTAATTCTTTCAGAGTGTTAACAGAATTCTTATGACTGACAACCAAAACTTTGATTCCCATACACCCATGATGCATGGGTGTGTTAACGTTGAAATGTAACGATATTTATTAATTTTCCAGAAAAACCTACAATTTAACCTACACTTAATTAATCCGTTGATTTATAGGTAGTTATTATTTATTTGATGTTTTTAGCATTATAACGTACAAAATTCATACCCATACCACAAGAACACGCTTATATGAATAAATACGATGTGTTTAACAGCGAAGGAAAATTTGCTGACGGTTCTGATGAAGAGGTACTGGCTAACAAGCTGGGGCTTTCAAACGTTGATGATATCAATGATGCAGAGCTTGTCCTGTTAGAAAAACTGTATCAAGTCATTTTTGAAGAACAAATTCCCACTGAGCAAATTACCGTATCACTTATTCAGCGTTGGCACCGCCAATGGTTAGGGAATGTTTACGAGTGGGCTGGTCAGTTACGTACGGTGAATATTAGCAAGGGTGGCTTTATGTTTGCCCCTGCGGGACGTGTTGCAAAGTTACTTGCTCAATTCGAGAAAGAGTTTCTAGCGAAGTACACACCTTGCACCAATATGAGCCGAGAACAAGTCATAGAGGCTATTACCACGGTACATGTGGAGTTAATTCTGATACATCCATTTAGGGAAGGAAATGGGCGCTTATCGCGTTTACTCGCAGATGTGATGGCAGTACAAGCTGGTTTCCAGCCGTTAGACTATGAAAGTTGGACTCAACACCCTGAACAGTATATTGCAGCAATCCACGCAGGGTTAAACCTTAACTATGAACCCATGAAATATTGGGTTAACGAAGCCTTAAAAGAAAGCTAAATCGCCAGTTTCAAGTGTCCAAACTTCTCACGTTTCGCTTTCATTTCTTCTTCAAGGCGACGGGACTCCTGCCCTGTTTCAATCGCTGTAGAGGTTGCTACCGAGCGAATAAGTTGAGTACGAGTTGGTCTTGTTGCTTGAATTAATTCGTTCTTTTTCATGGTAGTCTCACGCCTCACTTCAAACCGGTAATAGTACATTTTATCATCGTTGTTTTATATGGCAACATAGATTACTTTTCTAGTTAAAAATTTTACAGCGCATGTCACTTCATTTCCGTCTGCTTTGAACGAAGATCGGACATTCACGGTCGCTGCCACTTGTATTATCCAGCCCCCACCTGATGTTCTTGCCTCTGATAGAGGATTACGAACAATTCTAAGCACCAATAAATGGGGGCTGACTAAGCTGCTTGACCGTGAATTACTTCCGATCCTCTTCATGTACGATAGATTTTAGCAGAAACGGATTCGATGAATAATGCCGCAGTGAGTACTGCCTAGTTCTGCCAGTCATTTAAAACAGGAGGGAGGAAAGGAGACTCATGGGATGTGTAGAAATTGAAAGGGAAATGCTAAGTTTTATCGGTGCCAGTCAAATAACCGGCACCAGGGAAATTAACGCCAGCGTTCTGTCGCCCAGGCGACCTGCTGTTGTGCGTCGTGGAAAGTCCAGGCCACGAAGCGACTGATTTTTTGCCCCTGCGCCATTTCAATGGTACGGACTTCGGCCGCACCCACCAGCTTCAACGCGTGATAAATCGAAGGCAAGGTAGTGTTTTTAGAAATCAACGAGGTGAACCACAGGCAGTTTTGCGCCAGGTTAACGCTCTCCTCTACCATTTTACGCACAAAGGCTTCTTCACCGCCTTCACACCATAGCTCTTTATTTTTGCCGCCAAAGTTCTGTACCGGCGTGTCGGCTACCTCGCCTTTACCCAGCTTGTGTAGTTTGCGGCGGGTGCTGGCTTGCGCTTCCTGTTCAGAGCTGTGGAACGGTGGATTACACAGTGTGGCATCAAATTTCTCTGCCACGCCGATGATGCCGTTCAAAATACATTCGGGGTGTTTTTGTAAACGCAGGCGCACGCCATTTCTCAGTGTCGGATTCATTTCCACGATCATTTTGGCCGTATTGAGCGATATCGGATTAATCTCCGAACCGGTAAAACGCCAGCCGTATTCACGCAGGCCAATAATCGGATAAATACAGTTAGCACCAACACCCACATCAAGGATCGCCACGCCTTTACCGCGAGGGAACTCACAGCCGTTGCTGGTCGCCAGCAGGTCGGCCAGATGGTGTAAATAGTCGGCACGCCCGGGGATCGGCGGGCACAGATAATCGGCGGGAATGTCCCAGTGTTCAATGCCATAAAAATGTTGCAGCAACGCACGGTTGAGCATTTTAACCGCCGCAGGATCGGCAAAATCTACCGAGATGTCGCCCCAAGCGTTCGGCTTGACGAACGGCTCCAGTGCAGGGCAACTAGCGATCAGCTCTGGGAAATCATAGCGTGAACGATGACGGTTACGCGGGTGTAAGCCGCTTTTCTGCTGCAGGAAGGTTTTCTTTTTTTCCACCGTGAAGGGCTCTTTAAAGGTATTTCTGACGCGTACGATACCATATACCCTATAGCTTTCAAGTTGCAGCTAACAGCTCGGGATGAAACCGTATTAAGCCTGCATTCAGAGTTTATACCGGAATGCCCTGCTCTTTATACCTAACGTAATTCAAGATGCAGGAGGGCGGCAAGGGAAGATAAACAGGGAACATACATTAGTATGTGCCCCGGCTGGCTGAGTGCGGCCAATGAACCTGCCCACATGTAAAATTCAAATGGCTGTTTTGAGCGAGGAGCAGACGTTGAGGGCTATAAGGAGACTACTTAATATTAACCGGTTTCAACACAAGCGCGCCGTAGTGTGCTTCACGGTGACAGTTCGGACAGAGTGCAATAGCATTTTCAACAGAGTCCTCTCCGCCGTTAGCAAGCCACTCCACGTGATGCACTTCAAGATACGGACTACCATCTTCCCGCTTGAATGGTGCGTCACGTAGGCAGTTTTGACACTTACCTCCAGCTAAGGCTAATACCTCTGCTACAACGAGGGGATTACGCTTGAAGATATAGCTCTTTATAATGGACCTTTCTGGCGAGGTGTTGGCTGTAGCTAACTTCTCTCTACGTTGTTCTGAGGTAAGTTGAGACGCTGTTTCTATGGCCTTTTCAAACTCACTTTTAACCGGACGTGTTAGCCATTTGCCGTCTGAAGATTCATAGATTTCAAACACACCATGAAGTGCGGGATCATAGACCTCGAAAACGTTTCCTCGCTTGAAAAGTCGGTCATATTCATGGTGGCGATGGGTGGCATCATCTGTTCGTCTGGCTGTCCTGTTAAAACTCCAGTGACCACGATTGCAGTTAACTGCGTTAACTATCAGATTCAAATAAGTATTGTCTTTGTAATGTGGATATCTTTTCTTTAAAATTGCATCAACCTGAGCAGCCGTAGCCTTTCCAGCAAACTCATTTTCAACTATCTCAGCGGTTGTTGTACGGATTGGTTTATCACCATAAACATATTTACGAGCCATTTATCTATTCCTTGAAAAGTTATGGAAGGTGTTGCTGAAGCATAGGCGCAGAGAACATCTTGATCAGCTCCCAGCAAACTAACATAGCATGATGTAAGCAAGTTCCGCTCCTGGCACAGAACTGTCACTTAATTAAGTATGATTCTGTGCGGTTGAGATAGGACAAACTAATCCCCCAAAATTAATTTTAACTTCGATTTACTATTAGCAACCATGTTTCAGCACTATCTCTAAATATGGATGTTGCCAATCACCATCAAACAACTCATGTAAACTCACGAATCCATCATGTTCTAGCGCGCAGACACCGCCGTGCGAGCTTACATAATCATAAACTGCTCTGCTCTCTAAGCCTTGAATCATATGGGCAAGTAACTTACGTTTCATCACATCACGACGCCACTCCTTCCACTCCCCGTTTTTTGTTTTTCGCTTGGTTGTATTGAATGGTTGTCCTACGGCATTCACCACAGACAGTCCATACCTATTTTCTTTTCCTGTCGTTAGATACTCGTCAAGGAGTTGGTTTAAACTGTCGTGAAGCTCTGTGGTTTCAGATTTCCAATGTTTCAGTATTCCTGATACAGAATCGTAGGAATAGAGCTTTTGTAGCTTTTTCACCATACTTCCCTTCGCTGACAAACTGACAGAGCCTACATTAAATATAGTACCATAGCGGATAGTTTTAATGAGATCATCATCTAGCCCTAGAGTGTCCTTGATAAAGCCTGTTTCTAGTACCGATAGCGAATCGGTACTAATGCCGTATTTTTTAAACTCTTGCGCTAGGATAGCCAATTGGCAACCTTTAATATCGTAATTGTACCCTTTGGCTAAACATACCCATTTCATCTTGCTGGGTAAATACTGAAAACCAGTACCCACCTCAAAAGAACGGCTACCCACCTTAGCTGTTTTATACGCTTGCTGATATTCAACAATTAACGGTATTTCACTGATAACCCTAACTCCCACCTCTACCAAATGAGAGATAAAATTCGCATAGAATCCTTTATTCCGAGCTGATGGATGGTCATTACAATAGGCCTGTAACTTATCAAGATTAATCGGTAAAGGCTCTAACTGCTGATAAACAGCGGTAACACGCTCTCTGAACTGTTTATTCTCAATAGCACGCTTAGATGTCTCATGTTTGGGCGGTTTTACATTGTGAGGGCTCTTTAACATCAATTCATACAAAGTTTCTGGCTTATTGCGCTTACCAAAAATATTCGTCAAATAGGTATAACGGTCTGTACGCTTAAGATAGTCCTTGCGTTTACCGGGGAATAAGGCTTTTAATATCTTTTTTGATAATGCTAATTCGCGGCATTTATGATTCCAATATTTATGCCTAAAAATTTTAATGATTTTAGCTTTAGCTAAAAGTTCTAATGCTCTTGGGAAGCCGAGGTCTCGATTTTGCATGAAAACCATCGGAACTTTATTTTTCCCCAATTCAGATGGAAACGGCACAGAATATGTCCACTTTTTGTTTCCTTTAAATCTCGCTTTTTTCTTCGTATTTTTGCTAACCGTAGCACTACAGATAATATGCTGTAAGAACAAGGCAATATCACGGTAATAGGTAGGTTTTAGACGTTGATCGACTGAATTATCAAAGGGAACGCTTAAAACTATCTCTTTAAAGGTTTTAAGCGTAGTTTCAGTGACAAGAATGTTATCTTCGGTGCAATATGCTTTCATTTCAATTTACCATGTAGTTAATAGTAAACTGAATTACACAAATGCTTTTTTATGGAGTCCCCTAACCCCACTTTTGACGATATGAACAGCAATAATAGAGGGTTCGCCAAATCCCATGCCGTGAGCTCTATACTATCCGTTAACACCAATAACTCACGGTATAGGCAGAACAGCTAGTCTCCGAACCCCCATTCTATAGCTATATATTGTCATAACATGAGCATACTGATTATCATCCAACATGATAATTTCTAAACATTATTGAGCATAGGGATGCTCATACATATATATATTTCTATTGTATACCCTACTTATATAACCCTGCCCTCTGATGTATTGGTATACCTGCTTGCTAAACGGGCAACCTCGCTCTGGCATCTGAAATAACCATGCCTACTGCAATTTGACGTGTTTTTTTCATCCTTCATATCCGAATTTCAAAGGATACAAAAAGGCTCTCCGTCGTACTGAAGAGCCCTCTCCATGTGATCACATAATTATGCGTCTGCGCCTTGGCCTTGGCCTAACCGAGGATTTTTGGCTTTCAAGCCACTTTTTCCGATATTTTAACTGCCAATACTGCGGCTTACCTAAAATGCCCAATTTATCAATCAATAAATGCAAATCACACCAAAGGTCATCTTTATTGAAAAGTGTTACCTGATTGCTTTTCAATCGGTTCTCCAACCGCTTCAATTGCTTCTTAGAAGTATCCGGGTATGTATCCTGAATATACTGACGCAATTCTGGCAATGTCCTGTTCACGAGCAGGGCTTCCCAATTTAAGTCCCCACTTTTGGCAGATAATGGCTTTTGATAAAACTGCATCCGCGCCAATAGGTTATGAAGACCATGGAGATCCCGTAACATGAGCCTCTTTCTGGGCTTATAACGAACTTCTAGACGCAAGAATTGCCGATAATGTCGAATATCACGCCAATTAGCGACTTTGATCTGCAATTCCTCATCAGGTAAAGTGTTTAACGAAACTAGCTCATCTCCGACATCTATTTTTTCATAGCAAGACAAGTGATACTCCGATTTATTACTGCCCAGTAGCTGCCCTTGAAGTTCGCCCTCATTAGGATAATGCTCACCTGAACGAGCAGCCAAATAACCAATATGATAATCGGATAGCCGCATATCATAGATATCTAAAGCGTAATCAATACGAGTTATCCATGACCTATTTAACAAATGATACAAATATTTCCCGATCCGTTCTCTCTTCCCTAAATAAACAAATAATTTAGTAATATCATCAGTAGTATAATGTTGAGGACTAATCTCTATTCTTATTGCCCCTCGCCCTTTATATCCCTCCATATCTTTAAAATCTTTTCCCGTTGGAATATAATTAATGACTAGCACTTGCTTTTTATTACACCGATTTATTATTTCAATTTGATAAAGGTACAGATCTTTTATATGCTCCGCCGTAGCCTTACCCCGTTTAACAATGTAACATTCATCACTTTTTAATTTACTCAACCTGTTATATAAATCATCCAGTCTGTTGCTTTTAATATTTCCGACTATACTTAATTTATCAAACCGATGCTTCATCTGATAATGATTTAAGGTATTATAAATCAATACTGACTTATCCAAATTATCCAATTGTATTTTAGAGATAGTCATAGCTACCTCCATTACTTATCATTATTATCCGTGTTGGATCATATGAAGGGGTTGTAGCAGGCTTATAGAGAAACATCATCATTGCCCTCCTCTGCTCGTGCCGCAATCCAAGCATCGATAGATCCCTCAAGCCAACCAACGGCTCTCCCGCCGATCCCTGTCAGAGAGAATTTTGGGGGAAATAACTTTTTATTCATCTGGCGATAAATAGTGGCTCTTGATAAACCTGTGCGTACAATGACCTCTTTGATGCGCAGAATTTTTGATGATTTCATATGAGAAATCCTCTTCGTTATGAATCGGATTTCTTATTTACAAGATTGTTTTTTTTTACTTTTTTAGGTACTAAAAATGCCTAAACACCCCTATTACCATTCTAGTTTGCTTAAAACTGGGATATTTTGCGTGAAATTCACGCATGAGGCTTCCTCTAAAAATTTATCAACTTAAAAGATCATTTATTATGGCAACGTGAATGTCACATGTTTTACTGTGAATATCACTATTTTTCTTTTATACTCTAACATCGTGATATTCACGGCATCCTAATTCAGTCATACCAGAATCATTATCGAGGTTAAAATGAATAAAAATCAAAAACTAAAAAAAATCCATGCCCAAGAAAGCAAAAGGCAAGATAAAAGAATTAATAATTTAAAAGATAGATTTGGCAAGTACTCAGCCACTATTTATTTTACAAAAGCATCCGAAGACACATTAAATGAATTATCCACTAACAATTTACGCACCAAGGATGAAAATAAAAAGGAAAAATATTGTATAATAATAAATGAACTAATTCAGCGATTATCTATTGAAACTCATTTTTCTGCAATACTTAAGAAGAATAAAATAGCACAAGAGCTCTATCAATCCCACTTATTAATTTCAAACTACTTATATGAAGGAAAAAACATACCTTATATCAAAAACAAATTAAAGAAAAAAAACATCACACCTCCAAATAATTACAACGAATGGAGCGAACAATGTATATTAGAAATGAGTTCGATTGATTACATCATAAATAATCTTCATAAGTTCAACCACAAATGACTATACTTCTGTTTCATAAATTAATACTCAATATAGTGCCTACTTGCGTCTTTAACGCTCCTAACGTAATAATGACAATGTCAAATTCTAGTATTATGACTTTTATTTTTATAGGGGTCTGCCTTACGCTCCATTATTTATCACTCCATGTCAGTCTTTAGCCAATATATCGCTGATTTGATCAATTGAGTGCGCCGGACATGAGCCTTGAGCATAAACTGGTCACGGGCTATCACCTGCTGCTCACAGCTATCAAAATAATGTACCTCTGTATCGGTAATCTGAGTAATGACAGACCAATGATACTGATCACATAATATTATCGCTTGCTTCCCTGTAGGGGCATCAAGAAACTGCTGGCAGGACTGTAATATTCGATGACTACTGAAGCCTCGTTGATAACGAAACGGCATACTGACATTCATTGCTTTCGTTTTAGTGTTATAGCGTTTCACGGTACTCAGCAAGTAATCCATCTCAATTTCACAAATACCGTCTGTAATGCATTCAAGTACAGACCAATGCTGGTGGTATTGTTCAAGTAGGTAGCGAAAGAGCCGACGGCGACGTATTCCAGTGCCATACAGCAAGCTTAGGGCGTTAACAATGCTATAGATACCACATAAGCCATCAAGGTGGCCTTGTTTGGCAGGGAGAAGGTCAGGTTGTGTCATGTCATCGTCACTTTAACATTAATCTCTTTGTGATGATGAATAAACACACCAGCGCTGGTGGAAAAAATTTCAGTGCTTATTCGGTTTTACTGCATCATACTCATTACTGACTAAAAATCGGCTTAATCACGCTGCCATTGAATACTCACTGTGTAGCAGCCCATATGATAATACTCAATAAAGTTTCGCTGCCATAAAGTAAAAAACTCAGCACCAGCACGCTCATCAACGTCCCCCAAAGTAACGTGATAGAGATACCCTTGAGGCCAACACACATCAAACTCTTTTTCGAGTTCAGGGTATACCGTCCCCATATACGCAAAATCGGTGATGTAATCGTAATACCACACACTATCAAGTTGAAAGAGACGTATTTCAATTGGGTGAAATCCCCCATTTTCCGGAGAGTAAAACGGATCACGAAAATTAAAAACTATCGCATTATCGGAAAGTGTCGATGTTGGAGATTGTTGTATTTCAAACATTAACAGCGTTTCTAATGCTGGATTTATGGGCAAGCGAAGCCCTGACTGGATAATCGTCATTATTATGTCCTTCTCAATAGAGTTAAATTAGCAAGAATGGATGCAATCACATCATGATTGGTTAAAAATGGATGTAATTACTGCTATAATAGTATACATCAAAAACTCACCATAAACAATAAAATTATTTATTATCAGGTGGTTATGCGATATTAATAATTATGAGTCATGTGAGGAATATTGATTGAATATTATGAAAAACAGCAAAGGGAAAGAAATTCACCTCCTCCCCTTTTGAATAGCTATATTAGCCAATTAAAGCCCGTAAACCTGAACATAGAATTGCTGTTCGTTATCGACTTTTTGAACCGTATAAGTAATTGGTGTCGTATTACTCTGCCCCAATCGAGAAAACATGAGATCCGCGACACAAGAGTAACTATCTCTTTCAGTATCATATGCCTGTGTTCGTATCGCATTCAAACTCACTTTCAGTGAATTTAATCTATCCTTAGGGACTTTCGGATACGCTTTAACTAACTCTCTTTGTACAATTTGTTGAACAAGTGCTTGTGTTTCTTCACTACTGCAATTTGGTGTCTTCGAATCACACCCCACCAGCAATCCGAATAAAAGACTTATGATAACCCGCACTCCCCATCGATTTGACATATTGAAAATCCCCTCATGCAAACATGGACAAGGCTAATACCGAAAATACGGCATCCAGTGCAATAACAGCCAATGCAATCATTTTCCACACCTTATGCCCCTGCGTTTTACTCACAAAAAACAAACAACATCCACTCCATATTAATGTGACTACATCGATACGTAATATTGTGCCTGTAGAACTACTCAATGCCTCCCAAATATTCAGTAATAAAACAGGGACAAACCAAAATAACCAAAACGTTTTCGCTAGTCCAAAATCACCTTTGAGCAAACGCTGTTTAAATAAAGCAGGATCGTTCAATCCTTTGGCTTCGTTTTCTTCTCGGATTTTCTGTAATTTATTTTTAATAGACATAACTATTCCTTCAATTAAATGAATTAAGGTTTTTTCCATGGTGTTGACGCCAGAAATGCTGCAATACTTCTACGGATATGTAGTAGCAGCTAGTTGGGTTATTCAACTACCCTTGATTATCTAATGGTAGCTTATTGGTATAACGGCTCGACCATATTTTCTCAGGCGTCGTTCCAATCGCAGCAGCAATAATCTGCTCTGCGCGTGGATATGACCTTTCCAGCGCATTATTCAATGTTCGGGATGAAAGACCATGCTCCCGGGACAACTGCGCCAGTGTGATGCCTTTTTTATGCAATGCCGCCACAATATCCGCTCGGTGCCAATCCGTGGCACTTCCTTTTCGGGGCTTTTTTTGAGATGCTACAGGGTTAGACACGGTAATAACTCCACTGTTTAATTCCATTCATATTAGAAACTAATTAAAGGGAATTATCAATAGGTATCTTTATGATTTTAGCATCTTTCTAGTGTGGTTATTTTATCCCTTTGATATATATATATTTAGAAATCATCATGACTGATAAAAAGCACCTTTCAGAAATTAATTCAGATACTCATAAATGGTTTACCAGTGGGGAATTGGCAACGATTGGTAAAGAAAAAGCCAGTAATCCCACTCATTATCCTGAATATCCAGACATGGATATCCCGACAACCGCTAAAGGTGTTAGAGTCCGCTTAGAGTCTATCACCGCGCTTCATCCTCACCTTCGGAAGAAGAACCCAAACAAGCGTGGCGATCTCTATCATATTGATGCTTTTAAGGTGATCCTAAACACAGATGAAAAAGAGTTCATCAAGCAAAACACCATGTCCGCAGAAGGTACAGACCTTAATCTCTTACTTGAAATCTATAAATCACTGCCCGTTGAAAAAAGAAAAACGTTATTAAAAGTTGCGTTGAATATGAAACAAGAAGACATTGGGTAGTATCCTTTAGTTCCCTTTTGTGTTTTATTAACTGTATTTTCGTCACTCCATAAGAGGCATTATGCAGTTAGACACTCACAACACTTTAGACAATAGTTACGACCCATTAATAGCGAAAGCCATTGATTATGTCATTCTCATTAACAGAGCGTCACCGAGACGTTTACAGCGCCATTTTCGGATAGGATTTCATCGTGCTGAGCGGATCATTCATCAACTAGATTATCTCGGTGTTATAACGCCTTTGAATCAATACGATTAACGTGAAGTGCTGGGATACCCAACTCACTACGGCTCTTTTGATGCATCGGGCTTTGCTGCACCTATTGAGACAGCCAAACCCCATTATTCACTGAATCACCGCTGGATACTCAATCACTGGAATACCGTTGTTTGATTCAGGCTATCGTCTGGCAACGTATTGTAGTCTGAGTTGAAGAAATCGAGATTGAAGGTGGTACAGCCAATATATTGAAATCTGTCTCACCGTTTGAATACCTGATTGATACGCACAGCGATGATATTTATCAGGATACACTTCGCAACAACGCCAGTTCTTACCGTTTTCTTGCCACGCTGCGCCCTGAAACCCCATTGGACGTGTTACGACAATATGGGCGCATTAGCTATCAGCCCTGTTGGAAGCTACCTCGAATAGCACAAGAAGAATGGCAAGGTTTATGGGTACCGAATGAAGCAGGATGGGAAAGCCTAAGTGAAGAAAATATTCATCAACCAAAAGGGATTGGTGAGTGGCCTGATTTACCTCATAAAAGCATGAAACCGTTGGTGTATGGGCTACAAGAGGACGGAGGGGATTATTTGCGATATTTAATTTATTGGAAAAGTCAATTCGCGTATATTAATAAGCTATAATATTTTACAAAACACAACACCAAATATAAATATTTTAGATATGGTTACCACCTTACTTAACAATGTATCATAACAATTTATAAAAAACAGTATATGAAATCACCATAATATAGATGAAAGTTAATGTGAATATACTTAACCTAAACTTCTTAATTTTACTTTTAAAATAATTAGTCCTTTTTACTCCCTGATATACCAATATTGAAATCCTTTCTTCAAGATCTCTTTCAATACGATCATTCACATCATACAGATCCTCTACTAATATGTCTCCATGATTATGAAGAGAGTCTCGTTCCTTAGTGGATATTATTCTTTGTACATTTAACCATTTAATGAAATCAAAATAAATGACCTTTTCATTATTAAAAAATTTTTCTTTCATTAATTTTATACCTTGAGGATCACAAACACCCTCCCATGAAAAATAAATACGAGATTTCCTAGCTCCATCTTGTATTAGATCTTCATATGTATTCCTAGAATCAATATAATTTAAATTATCATCTGCTTTAGGCTCGAAAAATAGTCTACTAAAATTAGGAAAAAATCCTTTTTCCATCATCGTTCCTTCTTCACCTGAAATAATATAACCATATGATTTTAAAGCAAAAACTCTATCATTGTAAATACAAAGGGTATCTTTCCCATCTACAGAGAACGTCAAAGAAAAGTTAAACGGTATATTATTTAACTCTAATGGTTTAAAAAATTTTTTATACATTTGTATTTTTCTCTATAAACAATAAGATATCATCAATCGAGTAAATTTTATTTACAGTTAAATTCAAATTGTTAGCTTCCATTTTTGTAGAGAAGCAAACACATTCAGACTTAAACTGAAACCACTTATCCCAATTAACCATTTCATCCTTATATAAATCTTTTAATTCACATTTTCCACCCCATAAATCACATTTATTTAAAATAAACAATGTCGGAATGACATGTTTATTTTCACGTGTAGAATAAAGACTATTTATCAAACTATTACTTGAACTTATTCTGCTATCATTAATATTCTCATCAACACCGCCTAAGTTATGATCTAATAAAAATAAAGCGCAGTCGGCTCTTTCTAATACCTGACTAATTTGTATATGACTCTCACCTTTCATATCATAGAAATAATAACTACGTCCTTTATAATTTTCTAATTTTCCATAAACACTTTGAGTCCTTTCATTTTTATTTTTTTTATGTAAAATCAAATCTAATAGTGTTGTTTTCCCTACTTCAGAAAGACCGATGATAGCAACTATAGGGTGTTTACCCTTAATTTTATCTAGATCCTTAACTGAGTACTCTTTGTCGTAATCTTTTCTTTTGACAATTTTTAAAGTTAGTGAATAATGAGCATTAAAAAAAACTGCTCCTCCTAATATTAGTACAGTTAAAGCTGTCCATAAAAAGTTCTCCATAAAAAACTTTTTTACATCATCACTAATAAACGCTAATAACACTCCTAAAATAGCTAGTATCAATAATAAAATAGTGTAAAGCTTTGACTCATTAGCATTTTTACTACTTATTTTAATCAAAATTTGGGCTCTTATATTAATAATCTATGTCTACATTCTAATAAATTTTAACACTGATTGTCTATCCAATCCGCCCATTTCTGTAACCACACCTTGCATTCACTCTCATAACTGTATAAATCATAGGTTCCTGCGATACCGCTACGTGAATGTCCAAGTATCGCTTCGCCCACTTCATTAGGGCAACCGAGTTTAGCCAAGCCTGTACGCACTGTACGGCGTAAATCATGAGGTGACCAATCAGGGATATCTAGCATCTTGCCTTCTTTGCGTAAACGCCATGCACATTCTGTTAAATACTTTTGCTGAATGGGTAACTTTGTTACTTGAGATGGAAAAAGGTATTTATCGGAGTTCATGCGCATTGATTTCAAGTAAGTGATTGCTTGATGAGGCAATTGAACGTAACGCTTAATTCCTGTCTTAGTTTCTTTCAGATGAATAGTCCCTTTTTCAAGATCCACATCATCCCAAGCCATTGCGCACACTTCACCAGTTCGGCAGCCTGTCCAAAGCGTCAGACGGAAAACATTTTTCACAACATTGGTGTAAGCAGAACTAGGCAACCACGCTAGAAATTTCTTGAGTTCATTATCATCTAGATAACGAGTACCTTTATTACTGGTTAGTTTAAACTTAGCTTGCTGCAAGCTCGATTTCGCCAATAAAGCAGGGTTAGCGAAATTATCTTCGAAATACTCTAGGCCGATTGCAAACTCATAGGCTGCCGACAGTTCACGTAATACATTACCCGCTTGAACCTTAGCGCCTCGCCTATCAATTTCACGCACGAGTTCTATCACATCTTTTCGGATCACTTCATGCGCCATAAGCTCACCTAAAACACGAACAGCATCGGCTTCAAGCATGCGACGAACTTCCTTTTGCCCTTTCTTCTTTCTTGAGCCAGAAATAATTTTACCGTCTTTGCCTTTACGATCTTCAATCCGTTCAACTAAGTATAGTTCAACAAGTTCTTTTACTGTTAACTGTTTTTTTTGCGGCTGGAGTTGTTCTTGTTTTTTATATTGCTTTTCTTCTTTTAGCTCAGTGACAGGGCATCGACCTAATTGACGTAACTGTTTCAACTCTTGTAACTTAACTCTCGCCTCACTCAGTGAAATTTGAGGAAAATTACCGATCTTTAGCTGTACAAGTTTGTGTGTAACTGGGCTACTATAACGGTAGAAAAATGTCTTAATGCCTGTTGCGCCACAAAATACACGTAAACCTGTATTTTCACCTGTATCAGACCTATCTTTACTGGCAGGTTTCATTGCCTCAATGGCTTTCGTTGATAAAGGTTTTGCTGGCTGCTTTTGGCTCATAAGTGTTACCTTGTTTAGCGCTGACTATAAGATAATTAAAGATTTTTAGTGAAAAGTGTAGGTTGCCATTTTTGTTATGCCCATTATACCATATCACCACCAACAACCTATACTTTAACCTACACTTATATATGGGATTCTGTGATATTTTATAAGATATAATGAGATCTTATGAGACAATAAAAAAACACAGAATCAAGTTAATTCAATAAGTTAATATAGATAACCCCATGACTGACAGCCAAAATTTAGAATCTCACACACCAATGATGCAGCAGTACTTCCGGCTCAAGGCACAACATCCGGATATTCTGATGTTTTACCGGATGGGTGACTTCTATGAGCTGTTCTTTGATGATGCCAAACGGGCTGCACAGTTACTGGATATTTCACTGACCAAACGCGGTCAGACCGCCGGTCAGCCGATCCCGATGGCCGGTGTCCCGCACCATGCGGTTGAAGGATACCTGGCAAAACTGGTTCAGCTCGGGGAATCGGTTGCCATCTGTGAGCAAATCGGCGATCCGGCCACCAGTAAAGGCCCGGTGGAACGCAAGGTGATCCGTATCGTCACACCGGGAACGGTCAGTGACGAAGCCCTGTTACAGGAGCGCCAGGATAACCTGCTCGCTGCGGTCTGGCAGGATGCGCGCGGGTTTGGTTACGCGACTCTGGATATCACATCCGGCCGTTTCCGTATCCTCCAGTTAGAGGATAAAGACGCGATGGCGGCGGAATTGCAGCGTACCCGTCCGGCGGAACTGCTCTATCCGGAAGATATGGCAGATTTCGCCATTATTCAGAATCAGAAAGGGCTGCGCCGCCGTCCGTTGTGGGAATTTGAACTGGAAACCGCCCGCCAGCAGCTGACATTACAGTTCGGCACCCGGGATTTGCACGGCTTCGGCGTGGAAAATGCCCCGCTGGCCTTACAGGCCGCAGGGTGTCTGCTGCAATATGTTAAAGATACCCAGCGCACCTCACTGCCGCATATCCGCAGTGTGACCCTGGAAAATCTTCAGGAAAATGTGATTCTGGATGCGGCCACGCGCCGCAATCTGGAAATTACCCAGAACCTCAGCGGCGGCACCGAAAATACCCTCTCCTCCGTACTGGATCTGTGCGTGACCCCGATGGGCAGCCGGATGCTCAAACGCTGGCTGCACTCCCCCCTGCGTGACAGAGCGGTGCTCGCCAGCCGCCAGCAGGCGATTGCCGCGCTGATGACAATCAGCCCGGATTTACAGCCGGTTCTGCGTCAGATTGGCGATCTCGAACGGGTGCTGGCGCGCCTGGCGCTGCGTACCGCCCGCCCGCGTGATCTGGCGCGGATGCGCCATGCTTTTTCACAGTATCCCGATATTCAGGCTCAGCTGAGCGCGGTATCTGATCCGTATATTCAGACACTGCAACAGCGTATCGGACAGTTTGATGAATTACAGGCTCTGCTGGAGCGGGCCGTTGTTGAAACGCCGCCGGTACTGGTGCGTGACGGCGGTGTCATTGCCCCCGGCTACAATGAAGAGCTGGATGAGTGGCGTGCTCTCGCGGACGGCGCCAGTGATTATCTCGACAAACTGGAAATCCGCGAACGGGAAAAACTCGGTATCGATACACTGAAAGTCGGGTTTAATGGTGTCCACGGTTACTATATTCAGGTCAGCCGCGGGCAAAGCCACCTGGTGCCGATCCATTACGTCCGCCGCCAGACCCTGAAAAATGCCGAGCGCTACATCATTCCGGAACTGAAAGAGTATGAAGATAAAGTTCTGACCTCCAAGAGCAAAGCACTGGCGATTGAAAAAGCCCTTTATGATGAGCTGTTTGATCTGCTGCTGCCGCATCTGGAAGCGCTTCAGCGCAGTTCAGACACCCTGGCGGAACTGGATGTGCTCACCAACCTGGCTGAACGCGCGGAAACGCTCAATTACACCTGTCCGCAACTGACGGATAAAGTCGGTATTCAGATCACCGGCGGTCGCCACCCGGTTGTCGAACATGTGCTGACAGAGCCGTTTATCGCTAACCCGCTGGCAATGTCACCACAGCGCCGCCTGCTGATTATCACCGGCCCGAATATGGGCGGTAAGAGTACCTATATGCGGCAGACAGCGCTTATCGCACTGCTTGCGTATATCGGCAGCTTTGTGCCGGCAGAAAAAGCAGTTATCGGCCCGGTCGATCGGATTTTCACCCGTGTCGGGGCATCGGATGATCTGGCGTCCGGCCGCTCCACCTTTATGGTGGAAATGACCGAAACCGCCAATATCCTGCATAACGCCACGGAACAGAGTCTGGTACTGATGGATGAAATCGGGCGCGGCACATCTACCTATGATGGTTTATCGCTGGCCTGGGCCTGTGCGGAAAGCCTGGCAAACCGTATCAAAGCACTGACACTGTTCGCCACCCACTATTTCGAGCTGACCACACTGCCGGAGAAACTGGAAGGCGTGGCCAATATCCATCTGGATGCGGTCGAGCACGGTGATACTATCGCCTTTATGCACAGTGTACAGGATGGCGCAGCCAGCAAAAGTTACGGCCTTGCGGTTGCACTGCTCGCCGGGGTGCCGCGTGATGTGATTAAACGCGCGAAGCAGAAGCTGCGCGAGCTGGAATCACTGTCACTGAATGCGACGGCCAGTCATGTGGAAACACCGCAAATGAATCTGCTGGATGCGCCGGAGGAAGCAGCACCGGCACTGGATGCACTGGCGGGGATTAACCCTGATTCACTGACACCGCGTCAGGCGCTGGACTGGCTCTACCGCCTGAAAGAGATGCTCTGACAGCCGGACAAAAGAAAAGGGGGGAATAAATTCCCCCCTTTTGCATGAATAATATTTATAACTGCTCTGAGAACGCAGTTTTACTGATCACTCAGTTAAACAGTGAATTCTCACATAACCCGTGGTTATGCAGGATATCTTTCAGGCGGCGTAAACCTTCCACCTGAATCTGCCGCACACGTTCGCGGGTCAGACCAATCTCACGTCCGACATCTTCCAGCGTTTCCGCCTCATAGCCGAGCAAACCAAAACGGCGCGCCAGTACTTCCCGCTGCTTCGGATTCAGTTCATACAGCCATTTCACAATGCTCTGCTGCATGTTGTTATCCTGCAGCCGGTTTTCCGGTGTGACATCATTTTCATCAGACAGAATATCCAGCAGTGCTTTGTCTGAATCCGCACCCACCGGGACATCCACTGAGGTGATGCGCTCATTCAGACGCAGCATACGGCTGACATCATCTACCGGTTTATCCAGCTGTTCAGCAATTTCTTCCGCTGTCGGCTCATGATCCAGCTTTTGTGCCAGTTCACGGGCGGTACGCAGATAAACATTCAGTTCTTTGACAATATGAATCGGAAGACGGATGGTGCGGGTCTGGTTCATGATAGCCCGTTCAATCGTCTGACGGATCCACCATGTGGCATAGGTAGAAAAACGGAAGCCTTTCTCGGGGTCAAATTTCTCCACCGCGCGGATCAGCCCGAGGTTACCCTCTTCGATCAGATCAAGCAGCGCCAGCCCCCGGTTACTGTAGCGGCGGGAAATTTTAACCACCAGACGGAGGTTACTTTCAATCATACGCTGGCGCGCTGCGGTATCACCCCGCAGGGCGCGCCGTGCAAAAAAAACTTCTTCTTCTGCGCTGAGCAGCGGTGAAAAGCCTATCTCACCAAGATAAAGCTGAGTAGCATCCAGGACACGCTGGCTGACACTCTGCACGAACTCAATGTCCGGGCCGGGATCGTCAGATTCACTTTCCTCTGCCAGCTGTTTCTCATCAAACAGCTCTTCATCTTCATTCTGCCCGGCGGCAAAATCTTCGTCGTATAACTCGTTAGCGTTCAGTGGATTACGGCTCATCAGCTTGCTCCTACCCCGATAATTCAGGCAGAACAAGCTGTTCTGCCGTTTATCGCTGCGGTAAGTACTGCAGCGGGTTGACTGATTTTCCCTTGTAACGAATTTCAAAATGTAATCTGACAGATGTGGTTCCGCTGCTGCCCATCGTGGCAATTTTCTGACCAGCTGCGACGTCCTGCTGATCTTTAACCAGGATGGAATCGTTATGCGCGTAGGCTGTCAGGAAATCATCGTTGTGCTTGATGATGACCAGATTGCCGTAGCCGCGTAACGCGTTACCGGTATACACCACTTTACCCGGCGCTGAAGCAAAAACAGGCTGTCCACGTGTACCACCGATATCAATACCCCGGTTACCGCTGGTAGGTCCTGTGTAGTTGGAAATGACTTTGCCTTCCGCTGGCCAGCCCCATTTAAAGGAACCACTATTTACGGCGGCAGGCGCGCTGGTTGTTGTTGCCGGTGCGGTAACGGCAGCCGTTGTTGCTGCTGTCGCAGCAGCAGTACCGTTATTCGCTTTTGCCTGTGCGGTGACCTGAGATGAGAGCATCTTACCGCCGGCCGGTTTAGCGCCTGCTGATTCAGAATACGCATTAGTTGGTTGAGAATCAACCACCCTGTTTTGCGGAGTATTCCTATTTGTCGCGACCTGAGTTCCGCTGCTGACCGGTGCAATGGTATTACCACCGCCATTGCTTAACCGGATCACCTGCCCTTCGTTCAGGCTGTACGGTTCAGGAATATTATTCTGTGCTGCCAGTTCACGGAAGTCAGATCCTGAGATATAGGCAATGTAAAATAAGGTATCGCCGCGCTGAACCGTATAGGTATTTCCGTTGTAACTGCCTTTCGGGATCGCATCATAATTACGGTTATACTGAATCCGGCCACTGTTGCTGGTCTGCACCCCGGCAGAACGCGGCTGCTGCACACTCCCGCTGACCGGTTGTGTGTTATTGGCAGAACTGAGCTGAGGACGTACCGGCATCGGTGTCGACACAGATGAGTTGTTATTATCATTACCTGCTGTCATTACCGGTGCACTGCTGCTCTCTTCCACACTGCTGATTGGTGCGGCATGATACGGCGTTGAGCACCCGGCCAGAACTGTGCTCATCAGTGACCCAATTGCAACCCATCGTATTGTTTTCATAGGGTTTCTTGAGTTCATATTCCTTCTCCCGAAACTGGAAATAGTGCGAAAACGGACAATCAGAAAGTCACCACGCAGCCGCAGACCGCATGGCAGGATTGTATTATTAAAACAGATACTAAGCGAAATGAAAAAGTCTTGTTACCAAAATAGCCATTTTTATCCCAGATCCCCGTGAACCAGGGGAACAAACCGGACAGTTCCGATCGATTGGGTATGAAAGTCATTGCCCCGGCGGCGGATCAGCTTGAGCATCTGCTGCTGTTCCCCCACCGGTATCACCATCCGGCCGTTATCCGCCAGCTGACTGAGCAGTGCGGGAGGGATATCGCTGGCGGCAGCGGTGACAATAATGCCGTCAAACGGACCACGGGACGGCCAGCCCTCCCAGCCGTCACCGTGACGGGTGGAAATATTATGCAAATCAAGCTGTTTAAAACGGCGTTTGGCATGCCATTGTAACCCTTTCACCCGCTCAACAGAGTAAACATGCGCCGCAAGGTGTGCAAGGATCGCCGTCTGATAGCCGGATCCGGTGCCAATCTCCAGCACATGCGCCTGCGGAGCCGGTTCCAGCAGTTCCGTCATTTTCGCCACCATAAACGGCTGGGAGATAGTCTGCCCGCAGCCAATCGGCAGTGCGGTGTTGTCGTAAGCTTTGTGTGTCAGCGCCTCATCGACAAAATTCTCCCGCGGGACAGCCGCCATCGCCTGTAACAGACGTTCATCGCGGATCCCGGCTTGACGTAACTGTGTAATCAGATCCTGTACCACCCGGCGGATCATTCCTGTATCACCCCTGCTTTTTGTAACCAGTCTTCTAATTTGTCCTGCACACTGTAGGCGGTCAGATCAACATGCAACGGCGTGACGGAGACATAGCCTGCATCCACCGCCGCAAAATCGGTATCCGGGCCGGTGTCCAGTTTTTCCCCCGGAGGACCGAGCCAGTACAGCGGATTCCCTTTCGGATCCATCTGTGTATAAACCACATCCGGTGCCCGGCGGGTTCCGCAGCGGGTCACTTTCATTCCTTTTATCTCACTGAGCGGGATATCCGGGACATTCACGTTCAGAATATTACCGGCCCGCAGCGGTACCTGCTGTAACATGGTCAGCAGACGACAGGTAATTTCTGCCGCCGTATCATAATACGTTTCGCCGTTCAGGGAGACCGCAATCGCCGGTAATCCCAGGTGACGACCTTCCATTGCCGCCGCAACCGTACCGGAATAAATCACATCATCCCCGAGGTTCGGGCCGCAGTTAATGCCGGAAACCACAATCTCCGGACGCGGGCGCATCAGCAGATTAGCGCCGATATAAACGCAATCCGTCGGTGTGCCTTCCACCAGCGCAATATCGCCGTTCTCATGAACCACCGTACGCAGCGGGCGATCAAGTGTCAGCGCGTTGGATGCCCCGCTGCGGTTGCGATCAGGCGCAACCACCTGCACATGGTAAGTACGCCGCAGCGCCTCAGATAATGTCCGGATCCCCGGCGCACTGACGCCGTCATCATTACTCACCAGAATTCTCAGCACAACGGTATCCTTTTTTGTCAGCAGCAGCTCATTTATCACGTCAAAAAACTATTTTATCAAGTTAGCCGCGATAAAAAAGGGTTATAACAGATTTAGTCTGATTGCTTTTTTCATATTCACCTGCATGATACTGCTATTATTTATCACCGAAAGGATTTCTGCATGGCTATCTGCCGGCGAATTACCGCAACCCTGTTCACCGCACTGGCTGCCGGACTGCTTCTGGTCTCAGAGGCATTTGCGCTGTCACCTCAGGAAGAGACCCGAGTGGAGAACCTGCTGACTGCCGCCGGGAAGCAGGAACAGCTGATTTTTATCCGTAACAGCAGTGAGCATAATGCCGCCGACGCGGAATCGCATCTGCGCCTGAAATTAAGCAAAACGAAAAAACGCCTGAGCACCGCAGAGCAGTTTGTGGATAAAGTGGCATCCGGCTCCTCCGTCAGCGGTAAACCGTATCAGGTGAAACTGCCGGGCAAAGATCCGGTGGATGCAAAAATTTATCTGACAGCGTTACTGGCAGAAACAGACAAAGCTACCGCAGCAAAAGCTAAATAAAAAACGGAATAAAAGAAGGGGCGGAAATTATTCCGCCCCTTCTTTATGTTAATCAGTCAGTGGATTATTCACTGAATTCTGCGGCCTGATCCGCTTCCAGCTCAATAATTTCGCGGATAACACTGGTGGCGAAACTGCCGGCCGGCAGGAAAAAGGATAAACGGACGGTTTCATCATCCATCCATTCAGATGCGAAATGTTCCGGATACAGCATCAGCGCACGCCGGGCATTATCCGCCCCCTCTTTCGCCGCCAGCTGCCACAGAGAATGCCATGGCACCAGTTGTTCGTTTTCAAAGGCCAGTGCGGCATCCTGAGAGCCCAAATCCCCCCTGCCCGGCAATGGCGCTGTAATACGCAGTTCACGGTTATCCAGCCGCTGCTGCACATCCGCCAGTTCATCCGCCTGAGCCGCAAACCAGCTGCCGCGACCGGCGAGTTGTACCGCATCACCCTGTAATACGGTTGCCTGAAGATGTTGTGTCAGACGGGCATCCGCTACTGCGTTAAACATGGCACTGCGGGCGGCAGAAAGATAAAAACCGCGTTTGCTGCGATCTTTTACACTGATTTCACCGTCAGCCCAGCGCTGTGCGAAATGCAGGTTCTGGCCATTGCGCCCGAAACGCTGCTCACCGAAATAATTCGGTACCCCGGATTGTGCAATCTGCTGTAAACGCTGTTCTGTCGCGGCACGATCGCTGATCCGGCGCAGCACAATAGTAAATTGGTTGCCTTTCAGCGCACCGATCCGCAATTTGCGTTTCTGGCGGTTAACTGCCAGCACTTCGCAGCCTTCAATCTGCATCTGTGTGAAATCGGGTGTTTCTTTTCCCGGCATCTGCAGACAAAACCACTGTTCGGTGACCGCATGACGATCTTTCAGCCCGGCGTAGCTGACAGCACGGGCGGCGATTTTCACGAATTTCGCCAGTTCTTCCGCCACAAACCGCGTGTTACAGCCTGTTTTACGGATACGGACCATCACATGTTCACCGTCGCCGTCCGGTTCAAAACCCAGATCTTCCTGCACCAGAAAATCTTCCGGCTGTGCTTTCAGCACCCCGGTGGCCGCCGGTTTACCGTGGAAATAGCTGACAGGGAGACTCATGCTTCAACCTTCACAAGCAGCGCCACCGCCTCACAGGCGATCCCTTCTTTGCGGCCGGTGAAACCCAGTTTCTCGGTGGTAGTGGCTTTCACATTGATATCATCCATATGACACTGCAAATCTTCCGCCAGATTCACCCGCATCTGCGGGATATGCGGCAGCATTTTCGGTGCCTGGGCAATAATGGTGACATCCAGGTTGCCCAGTCTGTAGCCTTTTTCCTGAATACGGCGGAATGCCTCACGCAGCAGGACACGGCTGTCCGCACCTTTATAGGCAGGATCAGTATCCGGGAATAGTTTGCCGATATCCCCGAGCGCTGCCGCACCCAGCAATGCATCGGTGGCCGCATGCAGGGCGACATCGCCGTCAGAATGCGCCAGTAATCCCTGTTCGTAAGGAATGCGGACGCCCGCAATCACAATCGGGCCTTCGCCGCCGAAGGCATGAACATCAAAACCGTGTCCTATTCTCATCATGTTGTCTGTTCCTTATTGTTATTGGACAGGTAGAACCCGGCAAGTGCGAGATCTTCCGGCTGTGTGACTTTAATATTATCCGCGCGGCCGGACACCAGCAGAGGCTGATAGCCGCAAAATTCCAGCGCGGAGGCTTCATCGGTGATCACTGCCTGCCGGGACAGCGCCTGCTGCAGACAGGTACGCAGCAGATGAAGCGGGAAAAATTGCGGGGTCAGGGCATGCCACAACTGTGTGCGCTCAACGGTATGATCAATACCGGTATACCCGGCAGATGCCACACCCCGCTTCATGGTATCGCGTACCGGCGAGGCCAGAATCGCCCCCTGCACGCGGTTATCTGTCTGTGTGTCTGACATCACGGCCAGCAGCCGGTTCAGATCCGCAAGTTGCAGACAAGGACGCGCGGCATCATGCACCAGCACCCAGCTGTTTTCCGGGGTATGCTCCGCCAGATAATCGAGACCCGCCAGAACAGAATCCGCCCGCTCACCACCGCCGGTGACTGTCCGGATACGCGGGTGACGTGCCACCGGTAGTGTACTGAACACCGTATCCTGAGGATGCAGCGCCACCACCACCTGTGTGATGCGCGGGTGTTCCAGCAGAATAGCGAGGGTATGTTCCAGAATGGTTTTTCCGGCAATTGTCAGGTATTGCTTGGGGCATTCGCACTGCATACGGGTACCGGTACCGGCAGCCGGGATCAGCGCTGTAACCGGAGCATCATCAGAAATACCGGATAAGTCCGGTACCGGTTGTGCACCGGTCATTGCGGAAGAAAGTAGTGTCATAGCGGTTAGTTACTGCGACTTTGTGACTGCGCGTTTTGCTGTGTCCGTTTTTCGGACAGGATACGGTAAAAGCTTTCACCGGGCTTGATCATGCCTAATTCACTGCGACCGCGCTCTTCGATAGCCTCAAGCCCGTCATTCAGATCGCCGATCTCAGCAAATAACTGTTCGTTACGGGCTTTGAGCTTCGCATTTACCTGTTCTGATGCAGCAACATCTTCACTGACCTGTACATAGTCGTGAATACCGTTTTTCCCTAACCACAATGAATATTGCAGCCAGCCCAGAATAACTAAAAGTAATAGCGTCAGTTTGCCCATCACCGCCCCCGAAAAGATCGGCTAATCTTCCCATAAGATCGGCGCAGATGCTACTGTTCCGTCCGTTATTCAGACAGAAGATCAGTAAACATCCCGCTGATAACGTTTCGCTGTCCGTAATCCGTTCAGAAAAACCTGAGCCTCTTCTGCGGACATCGCCCCTTCACTGCGGATAATATCCAGTAATGCGGTATCCGTGTCTTTTGCCATCCGGAAGGCATCCCCGCACACATAAACGTACGCGCCCTGCTCCAGCCAGCGCCAGACGGTTTCCCGCATTTCAGAGAGCTTATCCTGCACATACACTTTCTGCGGCTGATCCCGCGACCAGGCGGTTGTCAGTTGCGTGAGAACACCCCGGCGCACAAAATCTGTCAGTTCTGTCTCATACAGAAAATCGCTTTTTTCATGCGGATTGCCGGTAATCAGCCAGTTTTTTCCGCCGGATTGCTGAGCCGCACGCTGCTGAAGAAAAGCACGGAACGGTGCGATACCGGTACCGGGTCCTATCATAATCACCGGTTTTTCCGGGTCATCCGGCAGGCGAAAGTGATCATTATGCTCAATAAAACAGGCAACCGTATCCCCGGGCTGTAACTGGTGTGTCAGATAACGGGTTGCCGCACCGTAGCGGGAGCGCCCGTCCGTCTGGTATTCCACCACCCCGGCAGTCAGATGCACCTCATCCGGCGAGACCAGCGGCGACGAGGAGATAGAGTAAAGGCGCGGCATCAGCGGCGGCAGGCAATCCACCCAGGCTTGTGCGGAGGTCTGCACCGCAAACTCACGAACCATATCCGCCACCGGTCTGCGCTGTGCATACGCTGTCAGCTGCTGCGGATCCGCAATCATGTCCAGCAGTTCCGGCGCGTGACTGAGGCGGGCGTAAGCCGCCACAACCGGCGCACTGTTGATGGTCAGCTCACACTGCGTCAGCAGGGCGTCACGCAGCGAATACGATTTTCCTTTCAGCATGACGCGCTCAGTACCGTCGAACCAGAGCAGTCCCAGCAGTTCGCTGACCAGCTCCGGGCTGTTTTCCGGATACACCCCCAGCGCATCACCGGTCTGATACCGCAAACCGGTGCCGCCGATATCCAGGACAATCTGACAGACATGCTTTTCCGACTCCGGTGCGGTCAGGCGCACAGCGCGGCGCAAAACCGCAGACTGTGGTTTGTCACGCCGGTGCGGCTGTGAATCAATCTGCACCACGGCATTGTGAGCAAAACGGCTGAGCTTCTCCGCATCTGCCGGGGGTGTCAGATTCAGCAGCTCAGGGATCAGCTGAGAGATCCAGCTATCTGCAGTGGCCTTATAATCACTGTCCGCCTCGGCACGCGGCAGGATCCGCCGTGCCCCCAGGGCATGCAGGCGGTTATCAAAATTCTTTCCGGCCTGACAAAACTGCGGATACGCCCGGTTGCCCAGCGCCAGCACCGCATAACGGGTTTCTGTCAGCAAAGGTGCCTGAACAGAATGAAGGAAATGAAACAGCGGCAGGGCTTCTTCCGGCGCATCACCATCCCCGGTGGTCGCACAGATAAGTACCACCAGCGGTGATTCCGGAAATCCGGAAAGAGAGAGATCCCCGGCATTTACCAGACGCACCGCCCGCTGTGCACTGAACAGTTGATCCCGCAGGGATTCCGCCACACGCCGGGCGTTACCGGTCTGGGACGCGGCGATCAGCAGAATATCTGCCGGTTCCCGTTCTGCCGCAGACGGCGCTGCCGCTGCCCGTTCCCGGCACCAGGCCGATAACCAGTTCAGCTGTTGCGGTGTCAGTGTATCAAGTAAGGGTTGCAGGTACTGCCAGTCAGGCGCGGCAAGCGGAGAGATTGTGGTCGGCGATGTCATAGTAAACCCGGTAAATGAGTGTATCCGTTATTATTCTGACGCTCCAACATAGAGAAAAGCACCGGTGTTGTCGATAAAAAATAGCCGGATACTTCTGTTATTTATTCGTCACTTTACTGTTTTTTGGTAACATTTTCACTGAATATTGCGTAAAATGACGCTTTTATTACGCCATACCGTCATTATCCGGAGAGAGTTATGACCACCACGATTTTTAAAGAGTTGCAGTTTGAAGCCGCCCACCGCCTGCCGCATGTCCCGGAAGGCCATAAATGCGGGCGTCTGCACGGGCATTCCTTTCTTGTCCGTCTGGAGCTGAGTGGTGAAGTGGATGCGCATACCGGCTGGCTGATCGACTTTGCTGAGGTCAAACAGGCGTTTAAACCGATTTATGACCGTCTGGATCATCACTATCTCAATGAGATCCCGGGGCTGGAAAATCCGACCAGTGAAGTGCTGGCACAGTGGATCTGGCAGCAGACCAAACCGCTGCTGCCAATGCTGAGTGCCGTGCTGGTCAAAGAGACCTGTACCGCAGGCTGTGTTTACCGCGGCGAATAATCAGGCAATATTAAGATATTTATGAGTCTGCATCGAGAAACGCCAGTTGCGCGCGATGCAGGTCTCAATACAGAGTGCGGTGGCTGCCGGTTTCTGGCTGATCGGCTGCAATGCCACCACCGGCTGCTTATCCCCCGGCAGTTTTGCCAGCAGTAAATCCAGTTCGTCGATATCCCGCTGCCGCCCGACCGGATGTTTCACCTCATCAGCCCGCCGCAGTGAAGGCGTCAGTACATCATAACCCCCGCGCATATTCACTTTCGGGGATACTGTCACCCAGGTTTTCTCACTGCACTGCACCGGCTGTGTGCCGCTGGTTTCAATCTGGCACTGATAACCCCGCGCTTCCAGCGCTGCCGTCAGCGGCCGCAAATCATATAAACACGGTTCACCGCCGGTGATCACCACATGGCGGGCCGTATAACCTTTCGCCTCAAACTGCATAATAATGCCGTCTGCATCCAGAGAGGCCCAGCGGTCGTCCTCCTCTGTTTTATTCATCATGTCTTCTGCTGAACAGTTTTTTTCCGGCAGCTGTTCCCAGGTATGTTTGGTATCGCACCAGCTGCACCCGACCGGACAGCGCTGCAAGCGGACAAAAATTGCCGGAACGCCGGTAAAAACCCCTTCGCCCTGCAATGTCTGAAAGATTTCGTTAATAGGGTATTGCATCACTCATCTGTTCCTTACGTTCAGAACCGTATTATTGCAGATAATTATCCCGTCAGCATGACTCTTTATGTTAAAGTACCGGGTTGACTCTGACCGCGTTTCACATCAGTAAAAACGCTGCTCATCACGACAGCGACAGGATTAAATACATGAAAGAAAATAATACGGCGCTACGACGGGGGCTTACAGGGCGGCACATCCGCTTTATGGCTCTCGGATCGGCGATAGGCACCGGCCTGTTTTACGGCTCGGCAGCCTCTATTGAGCAGGCGGGTCCTGCTGTTCTGCTGGCCTACCTTATCGGGGGTGCGGCAGTCTTTATGGTGATGCGTGCGCTGGGCGAAATGGCAGTCCACCATCCGGTACCGGGTTCATTTTCACAATATGCCAGCCATTATATGGGGCCGCTTGCCGGGTTTCTCACCGGCTGGAACTATGTTTTTGAAATGCTGATTGTCTGTCTCGCGGACGTCACCGCCTTCGGCTTCTATATGAAGCTCTGGTTCCCGGATGTCGATCAGTGGATCTGGGTACTGGGCATTGTCTGTTTCATTGGCGCGCTGAATTTATGTCACGTAAAGATATTCGGGGAAATGGAGTTCTGGCTCTCGATTGTCAAAGTGACCGCGATTATCGCCATGATTGTCGGCGGTGCGGCGATTATGCTGTTCGGCTTCGGCCAGGAAACCGCACATCCTACCGGTATCAGTAACTTATGGGAATTCGGCGGCTTTATGCCGAACGGAATAAGCGGGGTGATAGCCTCACTGGCCATTGTGATGTTCGCCTTTGGCGGTATTGAAGTTATCGGCATCACCGCCAGTGAAGCACAGAACCCGGAAAAAACCATTCCGAAAGCGATCAACGCAGTACCGCTGCGTATTCTGCTGTTCTATGTGCTGACACTGTTTATTCTGATGTGTATCTTCCCGTGGAACCAGATCGGCCATAACGGCAGCCCGTTTGTGCAGATTTTCGAGAAACTGAATATCTCTTACGCGGCCAATATTCTGAACCTGGTCGTGATCACTGCCGCAGTATCTGCGATTAACAGTGATATCTTCGGTGCAGGCCGGATGATGTACGGCATGGCACAGGAAGGTCAGGCGCCTAAATCCTTTATGAAGCTCACTAAAAACGGTGTGCCGTGGATGACAGTTCTGGTGATGAGTGCGGTTCTGCTGGTCGGTGTGGTTCTGAACTACCTGATCCCGGAAAAAATCTTCATTATTATCGCCTCCATCGCCACCTTCGCGACCGTCTGGGTCTGGCTGATGATCCTGTTATCACAAGTGGCAATGCGCCGGAAGATGAAACCGGAAGAGGTCAAAACCCTGAAATTCCCGGTACCGATGTGGCCGGTTGCACCCGCTCTGACCATCGCCTTTATGGTCTTTGTGATTGCGCTGCTGGGTTACTTCCCGGATACACGTGTGGCACTGATGGTGGGAATTGCCTGGGTGGTCATTCTGACTGTCGGTTATTTTGCCGGTGTGAAAAAACGGGTATAGACGGACAGCTCACTGTTCTGAAAACACGAAACCGGGTGAATACAACACCCGGTTTTTTTTATGTCCGGTATCAGGGTTCGCTGTCGATGCGCTGAATACGGGAGCCCATAATCTGTAACGTTCTGAGCACCATATTGATGCCTTTGAGCGTGTCCTGATCTTTCAGTAATTTATAGGTATTGCGGAAATTGTACTTTTCATCACTGTACATCATTTCCATTTTGGCCTTGTTCAGCGCCAGCCCGCTTTCCCACAATAATGCGATACCCGATTCCGCATTATCCGCCAGTTTATTGACCTCATTCTTGCCGATAATATCGACCAGATCCGAGACCAGCGACAGCAGATCGATCACATTATCAAAGCGGTTAAGCTGCATTAACACCGCCAGTTTTTCCGCTGTCGCTGCGGATAATTCAGGCTGTGGCGCAGCAGTCTGTTCATTCATCTGTTCTGTTGCAGACATTGCAGTTTCCTCCGTTATACCAGACCGCGAACGGTTGACCAGTACAGCCCGCGGTTAAAACCGGTACGCAGCAGGCCGCCCAGCTTTGTCGCCGGTGTCGGTAACACATCATGCTTATAATCATACTGGAGCGGCATCCCCGCATTCAGTCCCATCTGCGCGACCGCCTGAACCCGTCCGTCATAAATGGCGGTGGTATAGCCGAAACGCATCTCGCCGATAATATTATCCACCACGACAGTTGACTGGTTATGACAGCTGCCCGCGGCTTTACTGATCGGCAGATCCACAGTATCCCCGAGAACATACACGTTTTTCAGCCCGTATACCTGCAACGTTTCCGGATCTGTCGGCAGCCAGCCCTCTTCCGGGTCGCCGTCGGATAATCCGGTATTGCGTACCGACTCCACCGCAGAAATCGGCGGCGTACCTATCAGCAGATCAAACGGCTGCTCTTCCCCCTCTTTGGAATAGGCAACTTTCTTTTCAGGGCAGACTCGCTCCAGGGTAAAACCGCGCTGGGCCTGAATATTGCGCTCCTGAAAGATCGCCGGCAGTACTTCACAAACATCTTTCTGCATAAACAGGCAGTTACGCAATAATTGAGATACTGTCGGGTAGGTATAAACGATTTCGATATCCTGGCGGACACGGCGCTGACGAAAATAATCATCCAGCATCAGCGTGGTTTCCATCGGTGCGATACCGCACTGGTGAGGAACATTCGGGGTATTCGGGAAAGAAACGGTGATAAAAATCCGGCCCTTTTCAAATTTCGCCAGTTTTTCAGCCAGCTGGCGGGCAGGTTGATACTGATAGAAATGGTCGGCGGCTTCTTTCATTCCGGAGATCCGATCCGGTCTCGGCTGACAGCCGGTCGCGATCACCAGATAGTCATATCCGTATTTGGTGCCGCTTTTTCCCTGCAGCGTCTGTGATGCAAAATCGAAATGCTCGACACGATCATGAATAAACTGAATTTCGGGGCGAAGCAGAGAGCGTTGTGACTTCCGTAATTCCTCCTTCAGATACAGATTAAAAGCCACATACATAAACGCAGGTTTATAATAGTGCCATTCACTGTCTGAAATCAGGACAACTTCCACTTTCTTCTGATAAATATCATTTAACAGCTTTCTGGTCAGAATATTTGCGACCATCGTGCCGCCGGCGCCGCCGCCAACAATAACAATACGCTGCATTTAATTTCTCCGGTTAATTATTTAACATTAAAATTAAATAAATCACACACAACATCAACACGGAGTTAACTATAGCAGTTAGTTAATCATTACTGTTTATATAATTTATATTTATATATTTTTTTTGATACAAACCGAATTATTGAAATTCTGCAATCAAAGGATGGTGATCAGATGCATCTGTCTGCATAACGTCCGATAAAACCAGTTTAAATCCGCGATAAAACAGATAATCCAGCGGGTGACCAAATGCTTTGGTACGGATATCATGCGGAAACAGCACTTCTTTGAGCCCCTGAGCGCGGGCAAAACGCTTCAGGGCATTCATTCGCTGTCTGCTCCAGGCATTAAAATCACCGCCGAGGATCACCGGCCCGATATGGCAGCGGATCTGAGAGCCAACCGTATTCAATTGACGCCGGTAAACATCCACGCCAAAACTGAAATTAATAGCATGGACATTAATTACCATCAGCTGGCGTCCGTCCGGCAGTGGATATACCGTAACTAATGCTGATTTCGGCAGACGCAATAAGGGTTCTTTCTGCTGCAACGGGCAGCAATAGATTGGATGAGAGGTTGCCAGTGTCATCACACCGGAAGGATGCTGCTGAAAATGCAGCGCGGGAACCTGATCAGCAACCAGCTGATGTTTTCCGGCCAGGCTGACCAGCTCAGGAGAAGGCTGCGCTTCCTGAAGCAGCACAAGTTGGGTGTCATGCAGAATACGATCAAGGGTTTTGCGCCAGTCAGGACGCTGTTGCTTATAGATATTCCAGACCACAACGCGGATAGTTTGCTCCGGTGCAGATAATGGTAAACCAACCGGTAATCCGTTACCCAGCATATCAGCTGACATGGGACGGATTTGTCGTGCCGGATGCCCTGCGACATACCGGACAGACCAGTTTTTTCTCTCTTTCAACGATGACCCCGATACTGTTTGCTTCTGTCCGTCACTATCTTAGCAAACTTTGATTCATGCTATCCGGTTCAGAACACGTATTCAGGCGAAAAATATTTTTTCTTTTTCCCCAAACGCAAAAAAGCCAC